>NZ_FNRL01000007.1:159492-271361 GCF_900107795.1 Chitinophaga terrae (ex Kim and Jung 2007) | reverse complement strand
AAGGCTTACCAAATGAACCCGCAAGGGTAAGCGCTTATAATAACGGTTTGATTGATGCTTTCTGTTTGCCGCATTGATTATAGCACTGGGTATTACATCTAATATTTGAGATAATACCGGCTGTCCGGAAAAACTTTTATTTTCGCCCATGGTAATTTTAAGTGTGGTAACTCAAACTTACCAAATTGGGCGGTTCTTCGGAACTGCCTTTTTTCATCCTAAAACATTATTTTAGTCGGACAATAGTGAAAAATAATATAAAACCTGTAATACCGTACACAATCAAATCAATCGCTTTTAATTAAACTAACCGATGATGAAAAGAACTATTTCCGCTTTCCGGCGGGGAATGTTATTCCTTTTGCCTGCGAGAGCCAGGGCAACGGCTAATATGCTGGTTCTGCTGCTATTCACCCTGGCGCTGAGCGCTTTTGCTGAAGCTCAGAAAGTAACCTTGTCTGTTAAACAGGTTCCCCTGGAACAGGTGTTTACAGCCATCCGCCAGCAAACAGGTTATTATTTTCTTTATAATAACGACCTGCTTAAGAAAACATCTCCTGTCAGCATCCAGGTAAAAGACGCGGATCTTACAACGGTAATGGATATGTGTATTGCCGGTCAGCCGCTTGCATACAAGATCATCGATCGTACCATCACCCTGAAAGAAGCGAACAAGCCTGCAACGGTAACCGCAGTAGCTGATACCGTGATAACAGGAAAGGTAACCGACGAAAAAGGTAATCCTTTGCCTGGCGTTACTATTGCCGTGGAAGGCTCGGCCCGTGGTGCGGTAACAGATGCTTCTGGTAAATATACTTTGCAACTGCCTGCTGGCGCCAACGCCCTGGTATTTTCTTTTATAGGTTTTACCAAACAAAGGATTGAAGTAAATGGCAATACCAATATCAATGTAAAACTGGCGGAGGCTTCCAAAGGCCTTTCGGAAGTGGTAGTAACAGCGCTCGGCGTGAAAAGGGAAACCAAATCGCTGGGTTATACCGTTGCTGAACTGAAAGGGGCCGACCTTTCGCAGGGTAAGGAAGCCAACGTAGCCAATGCGCTCTCCGGTAAAGTGGCTGGCGTACAGGTAAGCCGCCCTGCCTCCGGCGCCAGCGGTTCCTCCAAAGTAGTGATCCGCGGCAACAACTCCCTGGTCGGTAACAGCCAACCCTTGTATGTAATTGACGGGGTGCCGTTAGATAACCAGAATATTGGCGCGGCCGGAAGTACCGGCGGGATCGATTTCGGTGACGGTATTTCCAACATCAACCAGGAAGATATAGAAAGCATTTCTGTACTGAAAGGCCCCAATGCGGCAGCATTGTACGGGCAACGAGGCAGCAACGGGGTGATACTGATCACAACAAAATCAGGATCTGCACGTAAAGGCATCGGCATAAAATTCAGCAGCGACTATTCTATAGGCAATGCGCTGGTGACGCCCGATTTTCAAAACGAATATGGACAGGGCCTGAATGGGGAATTTACCCACTTCAGGGGAGAGGATGGTAAAATATATACCATTGCCCAGGCCAAACAACTGGGCATCAAAGGAATGCCTAAAATGAGCGCAGGCCGCGATCGTATTGCACGTAGCAGCTGGGGCGCGAAGATGGAAGGTCAGACCTATGAAGACCAATGGGGGAATATCCTGCAACTGACCCCGCAGCCTAATACGTACAAAGATTTCTTCAATACAGAAAAACAACGGGTGAACAACATCAGTGCAGATGGTGGCAACGAAAAAGTGAACTATCGCTTCTCTTATTCCAACACGCACGTTGACGGCTATGTGCCTACCAACACGTTAGACCGTAATACCTTTACGCTGCGTACCCAGGCCAGTATCACGCCTAAATTCCAGCTAGACGCCAAAGTCAACTACATCTCGCAAAAAGGAAAGAACAGGCCTACTTTATCTGATGCTTCCGATAACCCGGCTTACCTTTTTATCAGCATGCCGCGCAGTATGCCACTCAGCGTTCTGGCCAATGATACCTGGACCGCAGAAGATGTGGCCAAACAACTTGGTTTCAGCGGCATTACGCCGGGTATCGAGAAAACCTATGCAACCAACAGCAGCACCGCAAACCCTTACTGGACTATCAACCATACATCCAATACCGATCATAGGGACAGGGTGCTGGGTATGCTCCGGTTGTCGTATGATCTTACAAAATGGCTGAAGATCTCTGCCCGCGGCGGTACAGATTTCTATACCGAACAACGTTTGCGCTGGAGAGCGAAAGGCACTTACCAGAGCACTAACAGGAATGGAGATATAGAAGAAAAAGTGATCAGGGTAAGGGAAGATAACTATGATGTGTTGCTCACCGGCAATTTTGAACTGAATAAAGATTTCAGCCTGGGATTGAATGCCGGAAGCAGCCATCAGAAAAAATACCTGCGCCTGACCGGCAACACTGGTAAAGAGTTTATCATGCCTAACCTGCATGTGATTAACAACACACTTACCAACAGTTACCTGTTTGACCTGCAGGAGTCGGAGATCAACTCCGTATATGGTTTCGGACAATTGTCGTTCCGCAACTACTGGTTCCTGGATTTCTCTGCCCGTAACGACTGGTCTTCTACTTTATCTGCTTCCAACAACTCTTTCTTTTATCCTTCAGTCAGCACCAGTGTGATCATGACCGACCTGCTTAACATACGGAGCAACGCGATCCCTTTCTGGAAGATCCGCGCGTCTGTTGCGCAGGCAGGAAGTTCGGGAAATCCTTACCAGTTAACGGGTGCATATAGCCTCGACCAGTTCACCCATGGCGGCCAGCCCCTGGGTTACTTTACATCGGTGATCCCTGATCCTAACCTGAGGAACGAATTGACCACGTCCGTTGAATTTGGAACGGATGTTAAACTATTCAACAACCGCCTGGGACTCAGCTTTACTTACTATAACGCCTCTACTAAAAACCAGATCCTGGATGTGCCATTGCCGCCGTCCAGCAAGTTCGAGGCTCGCCGTATCAACGCCGGCGAAATCCGGAACCGGGGTATAGAGGTATCCGTTAATGGAACGCCTGTAAAACTGAAGAACGGCTTCACCTGGGAGAGCGCCTTCAATTTCTCCCGCAACCGCAACGAAGTGGTTAGCCTGGCGGAAGGAGTAGAAACCTTCAGCCTGGGAAGCGATAGGGGTATCAGCGTGGTAGCCGCGCCCGGCAAGCCTTTCGGAACCATGGTTGGCACGGGCTTCGCCTGGTTGAAAGATGAACAGGGCAATCGCCTTATCGATCCAACAACCGGACTGCCTTTACGTACAGCCGCCGCAACATTGACAGAGCTGGGCAGCGCATTGCCCGACTGGACAGGCGGTTTCTCCAACACTTTCCGCTATAAAGGAATTTCATTGGGTGCATTGGTAGATATCCGCCAGGGCGGCGTCGTATATTCCCAAAGCAACAGGGAAGAACTGATATACGGAACTACGCGTCGTACCCTCGAAGGAAGAGAGGGCGGTTATATCGCTTCAGGTATGTTGGCGCAGAAAGACGCGAACGGCAACTGGGTAAGCACCGGCAAGCCTAACAATATTGGCGTTAAAGCGCAGGACTATTGGAACGTAGTGGCCAGCGATAAAGAGAATGTAGTATCGGAAGAAATGATCAATGATGCCAGTTACATCGCGATGCGCGAGATCAGTTTAAGTTACCAGTTGCCGGCAAAACTGTTTGCTGGTAAGATAGTAAAGAGGATGGGTGTAGGTTTATACGGAAGGAACCTGTTTTATTTCCAGCGCCACACAGATGGATTTTCGCCCGAAGCGTCAGGGTTTAACGTAAACAACTCATCGCTGGGGCTGGAATCTACTTCTCTGCCAATGATGAGGAATTTTGGTGTGAACCTCAGTCTTGATTTTTAATCATATCAAAAAAGCAAGTGATGAAATATTTATCAGCAAAATATACAGCAGCATTCCTGGTAGCCGGCGCATTGATGACAGGAGGCTGTACAAAGGATTTTAACGAATTGAATACGCCGCCTACCTCTGTAACCAGTATAGACCCGGGCATCCTTTTGTCGAAAGTGGAGAAAGACGCCGCTTTTTCTGAAGGCACAGAAAGTATAAACATCCACGTTGGTTCCTGGATCCAGTATTGGGCTGGAGGAGCTGTGGCGCCTACCAGCAGGTATTTCCAGGTAAGCAAAACAGACAACCAGATATGGGCGGCTCATTATACGTTGCTGAGGAACCTGGGGCAGATCAGGTACCAGGAGTTGAAGGGCCTTGAAAATGATCCCAGGGGCAGAACAAAGCTGGCAATTGCCCGGATACTTGAAATCTCCGTCTGGCAACGGCTGACAGATCTGTACGGGGACGTGCCGTTTTCGCAAACCACGGAGTTTGCAGGAGCAGTGAACAATAAACCGAAGTACGACAAGCAGGAGGATATCTATAAGCAATTGATAGCCGACCTGGATGAAGCGATCGGGAAACTCAACGCCAGCGACGCTTCTTATGGCAATGCCGACTTCTATTATAAAGGGGCGGTAGATAACTGGAAGAAGCTGGGCAATTCCCTGAAACTACGTTTAGGCATGCGCATTAAATACGCCGCACCTGCGCTGGCAGAAAAAACGGTACGGGAAGCAATGGCGCAGCCGCTGTTGTCTGACAACCGGGATAACGCTGCTGTTCCAACTTTCAATAATGCGCAAACAACCAATGCCAATCCTGTACTTCAGCAGATCCTGACCGGCAGCCCCGATCTTCGTTACCTGGCTTCTGCGCTGGTGAAAACGCTGACAGATAAAAACGATCCGCGTTTGACGATGATCGCTGCGCCAACGGTGAATTCACAGAAAGCAGGTACGCTGGAATACAAAGGAATAGGAGTGGCGTTGACAGACGAGCAATTGGCTGGTGTGATCAAGGATAATTTTTCTACGGCTTCCATGACCACATGGTTTAACCAGAACCTGGCCGCGCCGATCCCGGCTTATGTGTTCACTTATGCAGAAGTCTGCTTTTTCCAGGCGGAAGCGGCCCTGAAAGGATGGGGCGCCGCGCCTGCCGATGCTGAAGGTTTTTACCAGAAAGGCATCCGCGCAGCAATGGCCCAGCAGCCTTATAATATTACCGTTATCCCGCAGTCCTATATCGATGCTGAGTTCTCGCTGGCCGGGCTTACAGAAGAACAGCAGTTGGAGAAGATCCTTACCCAGAAATGGCTGATGCTGTTCGGGCGCGATTATGAAGCGTATGCAGAATGGCGCCGTACCGGTTATCCGAAATTAACGCCGGGCGACAATAAGGGATCTACCAATGGCGCCATTCCCCGCCGGGCTGCTTATTCCACACAGGAAGCGCTGCTGAATACGGACAATTATAATGAGGCTGTTTCAAGAATGCCGAATAAAGACAGTTATCTTTCGAAAGTATGGTGGGATCAGAAGAAATAGTTCTTCTCCTTCCCGGTAGTGTTAAAAAGCGGGAATATTGTGGTTTATCTCCACACTATTTCCGCTTTTTTATTCTTGTTGCACATCCCTGTAAAAGCTGTTTAAAAATTCCATATACCGCGGTACGCTTTTTTCAATCCATTCTTTCCTGCTGTTAAGTTCTATGCCGTAATAGGCAAATAATGGCCTGTAATCGGCTTTTACATACTCGAAGGTCAGTTCAAAGGGCCGGGTGAGTTCCGTTAACGTATACTTGTATTTGGCCGTTGCGGCATATTCCTTCTCATCGATGCCGAGAGAAATGGCCAGGGCAATTTTCTTGCCGGCAACTTTATACCCGCTCTGCTGGCCATAAGCCCAGCCATAGGTAAGAACATCATCCAGCCACTGTTTAAAAAACGGAGGGCAGTTGAACCAGTAGAAGGGGAACTGGAATACGATGTTGTTGTATTGTTCTACCAGCTTTTGTTCTGCATCAACATCTATTTTCCCGTCAGGATAAATTTTGTGCAATTGATGGACATGGAATTTGTCCGGATGCCTGTTCAATTCTTCTATCCATCTTTTATTGATCACCGATTTTTCTATATCCGGATGGATAACAATTACCAATGTTTTCATATCTCGCTTCATCTGAAATGTATGTTGGCAAAAGTAATGGCCTAAACGCTAAATTTGCAGGTTAGCGACCAGTTGTATGGTAATATAAAAAATGTAAGTAATGACGAAGATAAAGAAGACATCAACGAACTATGCGAACAAGCAGGCCCTGGCCAACGAGTGCCTGGAAGTATACGCATCCAATATAATCGGCGGCCAATGGGCATTAGCCATTTGTTGTTACCTTATAAACGGAAAGCAAAGGTTTGGCGGGCTGAGAAAATGTTTGCCGAATATCACCGAGCGTATGTTAACCCTGCAATTGCGGAAATTGGAGGAAAACAACATTGTTAAAAGAACAGTGTATGCGGAAGTGCCGCCGCGTGTTGAATATGAGCTAACGCCTGTTGGATATGAATTAAAGCCGATCATTAAAGAGCTGGAGAAGTGGGGGAGAAAGCATAAGGGATCATTGAATTTATTGTAAGGAACAGTATCGAATGTTTACTATATTTAGCAGATGAACAACGAAGTATTACTGAATAACCCTGCGTGGAGTGCGTTAACAACTGAACAATCATTTTTTGCCAGGGGAAATGAAGTATTTAAAAGGTATCAGCCCGGCATACTTTCATTTGCCGCCTGCGCTGATCCTGGTAATTCCGATCCGGCCAGGCTGGACGAATGGCTGGAAGCCGGCGAATCATTTTATATGATAGGAGAATTGCCTGCTATACCGGGTAACTGGAAGGTGGAGTTCACACTACCTTGTTTTCAAATGGTATTAACAACACTGAACAGGAATGCCAGGTCCGGAGATGCGCCTATCCGGATATTGGGAGAAGCAGACGGAGAAGAGATGTATGAACTGATCAACAGCCTGCAACCAGGTTATTATTTGAAAGATACCAGGCAATTAGGCACTTATATGGGTATCCATGATAATGGAAAACTGGTGGCGATGGCCGGTGAAAGAATGAGAATGAGCGGGTTTACTGAACTAAGCGCCATATGTACTCATCCTTCCTACACAGGGAAGGGGTATGCCCAGCAACTGATCATCGCATTGTGCGAACAACATAAAGCCGCCGGTATTACCTCCTTCCTGCATGTTTCGGCTGCCAATGAAAGAGCGGTCAGCCTTTATGAATATATGGGATTCCGTAAAAGGACATCCATCAACTTCACTAAGCTGAAAAGAATTTAACGTTGCAGGATAGCAGTAGCAACCTGTTATCATGTTTGCTGTTAATGATTTTCCATTCCTTCATCGCGGCAGGATATCAATTATTTAGTTGTCAGGTAACCAAACTATTAACTAACGTATAACTACGCATTTTGGAAAAATTCCTTTTATGATTGTTGTTAATTCAAAATTATTTTCTACTTTTAAATCAACTTATCGACTGTTTGTTGAGACACAAAAAAATAGGATCGTAGAATAACTCCAAATAGAAAGAGAAAACCATATTGAACAGCCGCCGTTTATCAGAGCAGCCCCAAAAGAATTGATGCGTTAGTATAGTTTTCCATTTAGCTTACTTTTTCTTTTAGAGTTGATAGGTTTAATTTTTCAGCATTTTCGTGCGGTATTGTAACTGTGTTGCAAGACGAATAACCCCTTAATCTCCTTTTGTTATGATTTTCCAGGCAATGGAATTAATCAGGCAGAATGTGAACTCTTTTATTGCATCTGCTATTCCACTCCCCAATCCCGAACCGGTAGTGCTGGGCAATATTGCCTTTGCTACGCCCGATAATCCTGCTACCACGTTGGTAGACGAATCTGCGCAGGTATATATGACAATGGTCAATGTGGAAGAAGAAGCTACTTACAGGAATCTCGGCGCTGTCAGGCAAAGTGAAATAAGGCCAATGGCGTACGTCAACCCGCCTATGTATTTAAACCTGTTTATTCTTTTTTCTGCCAACCATAAAGATTATAGCACCGCGTTAAAAGTATTGGGTCTTGTTTTACAATTCCTGCAGGGCAACCGGACCTTTTCTATTTCACAGACACCGGTACCGGCAAGCGGCGTGTTTACCAACCCCGGGCCGGCGGAAAATGATATCCGGATCACGCTGGACCTCATGAGCCTCACCTTCGAACAGGTAAACTATCTCTGGGGCTCATTGGGTGGAAAGCAGCAGCCATTTTTATTGTTCAAGGCCAGGCAGATCGAGATTGACGCCGCAAGGATGCTGGCCGCCGGACAACCTGTTACAGAAATATTCATCAACTAACTGGTATGCAAATAATCTATCGGAACATATTTGAGGTGCAGTGGCACCACGATTACTTCCTGGTACCGGGGCCTGTGATGAAGTATCCTGGTATCTATGATGTACGCCGGCTGGTGAGTATCTGGCCAGATGACAGAACGCAGCGGTTAATGCAGCAATACAGGATGGTTTTCAGGAATACGGCCAGGGGTTTTGCAGTAATGGCCGAAGTAACCGAAGTAAGCCCCGGCAGTTATGCCCTGCATATTGATCCGGAACCTAACGACCGTTTTTCTTTCTGCTGGTCGCTGAATGACCCGTTGTTTGTCAATTATACGAATTGCCGGGTCAATGAACCTACTGCTTCCCTGTATTACCTGTCTAACCGTACAGGAACAAGCATAGGCGCCGTTGCCTACCTGAATAAGGCTGTACCGGCATTCGGAACAGCTTATCCGGGGCAAACATCCTATTGGTTAGGCGATACAATGGTAATGGGAGGAAAGGTTTATGAGGCGATAGAAGAAGATGTTCCGTTGGTCAACTACGCTGCAAATGCGGCGAAATGGAAGCAGATCAGCAGCGCCGTAGTGAATTACATCAACCCCGGCGACAGGCTGCTGCAACAAGGTACAAGGTTCACTTATACGCGGCCCAATACTTTACCCGGCGAATGGATCACCTGGCAGTTATTTGATTGTAATAACAACCCTGTACAGTTTACCGGTACAACCGCATACAGAACAAGTATGAAAGCCTCCGAACAGGTAGCAATAACACTGGACCTCGGATGGCTTGAACAAGGGGCTTACCGGATGGTGATCCAGCAACAGCCGGCGCCTGCGCAATTATCTTTCTACTACTATAACCAGTTAGGAGGGCCGCCAATTGCAGGCGTGTGCGAATACTTCATCAGCGGGGCCTCCCCGGCGTTCACCTTCTGCAAAAAAGATCCCGCTACCCAGAAATGGATAATAGACACCCCAAATAAAACATTTATGATCCGTTTCCGCAACCGGCTGACTCACTGGCAATACCTGCGCCAGGACCAGTCGATCTTCGACCAGCCTCCGGATCCGAGGCCGCTGACATGGTTCTATTCCGGGTACACTGTACCAGGCCCCATGGGATCTACCATACCCATGCCCGATCCGACACCTGCCAGGATCGTCCCGGAAATCAACCCCGTCACTCATCTGGTAAAAAACATTTACTCAAAAATATATTTAGCTAATTAAACTGCTTATCATGCCAAGCACTTATAAAACCCCAGGCGTTTATGTTGAGGAAATTTCAAAGTTCCCTCCATCGGTAGCTGCTGTAGATACAGCCATTCCAGCTTTTATCGGATACACGGAAATAGCTGAAAAGAATGGCGTATCCCTTCTCAATGTACCTACCCGTATAGAATCGTTCCTTGAATTCGAACAGTATTTTGGCGGTCCTCCATCCAGGAATGTGACCATTCGCCTGAATGCGGCTAACCAATACCTTTACACGGAACAGAAAGGAAATACATTCCTGCTATACGATTCTATACGCCTGTTTTACGACAACGGAGGCGGTATCTGTTATATCGTTGCCGTAGGAGGTTATGATAAGCCGCCAGCTATAGGAAATGTGTCGACCGGCCTTCTGGGTGGTCTGAAAGCGTTGGAAAAATATGATGAGCCAACGCTTATTCTCAGCCCCGACGCAACAACCCTGGGCGCGGGTCTTTATACCTTCCAGGTGCAGGCGCTTGCGCAGTGTAACGACCTGCAGGACCGTTTCCTGATCTGCGATCTCAGAAAGAACGATGAGCATACCACCGGGCAAACGCATGACGACCTGGTTGCTGAATTCAGGGATAATATCGGCATTAACTTCCTCAAATACGGCGCCGCCTATACGCCATGGTTGCAGACGTCGCTGGATGCAGGCCTCCGCTTCAGGGACGTGATCTTCGCACTGGAATCGGACCCTTCTCCCACAGCCACCTCTTCACTGGCCCTGCTCACAGGTATGACAACTACAGGCGCGCTCTCACAATTGATTTATGATCTTTCCAACGCCGTAGATACTGTCAACAAACTTCAACAGAACCTGAAGCCCGGCGGCGGATTTGTAGATGCCGGGGTTGCAGATGTGGACGCACAACTGAAAAAATTGCAGCAGAACTACATGCAGTTGTACAACGATCCCGCCAAAAACAACTATACCTTAATGCTGCCTGGCGTAACAGCTATCTACCAGCGGATTGCAGATATCATCGCAGCTGTAAAGACCATCAACGATGGGTTGCCAACTATCGTCAGCCCTGTAGTGCCGGCGCCATCCCTTTCCCAGACAGTAGAATTCAAGATGCGCAATGACATCGCGAAGATAGTGACCCAATTCAAGCAGCTATTGTCTTCCCTTGCTACGCATCACCAGGAAATATTGCAGAAAAGCGGTACAGGCAAGCTGATAGACGCGGCCAATGCCAATGTTATAAAAGCCTTGACCCTGGCTGGTTTGCCAACTACCCTGGCAAATATCCCTACAGATGCTTCTGTACAGGTATTGTACAGGATACTGGCTGCAAAGATCGCGCTGATGGACCAGTTGTCCAAGATTGCAAACGGCGCATCGGTAGGGCCGACAGCGACCGACGGACGGGATGCGGTGTTGGCGGTGATACCCGATTTTACCACGCTGAAAGCCAGCATCGATGCAGAGATCACCACAGCTAAGGCGGGTGCTGCAAACCCGGCCGCGGTAATCACGAACCTGAATAATAAGCTCACCAACGTTGCAACGCCAGACAAGGATAAAGTGATCGTAGCAATTGCTAAATCATATGCAGATGAAGAGAATAAAGTGAAAGCGCCTGCCGCCACTAACGACCTGGTGCCAACGCCGCCGGGAGTTCCGGGCGCATTCATCACCGCGATGGTCCAGGTATTTGTGGATGCGCAGCAGAAAGCCAATGCAGCGGCTATTACCGGAACTGTAAAGGCAGACGTGGCAAACGCTTTAACCTACACGCCTGTGGAAGCTAAAGAATACTCTTATATAGCTGCCGGTGTGGCAGGGAACGTAGGACCAGCAGTTGTTGGCTACTATAAAAGCCTGGTGAATACGGCTTCCACCTATGAAGACGTATTTGATCAAAGTCTTATGCAGACATTCGGAAACTATAAAACCTTTATGACCAAAGCAGGGCAGTCGCTGATGATCCTGCCGCCAGGTGCTGCCATTGCAGGTGTTTATACCAATGTCGACAATAACAGGGGGGTATGGAAAGCTCCGGCCAACGTAAGTCTTGCTTCTGTGCTTGGACCTTACTTATTACTGAATACCAAAGACCAGGAATCATTGAATGTTGATGATAATGCTGGTAAGTCGATCAACGTGATCCGGGCGTTTACAGGAAAAGGCACCATTGTTTGGGGTACCCGTACGCTTGCCGGCAACGACAATGAATGGCGCTATATCCCTGTACGGCGCTTCTTTAACTATGCCGAAGAATCTATCAAGAAGGCTACGGGAGTTTTTGTGTTCGAACCAAACGATATCAACACCTGGATCAGGGTAAAAGCGATGATAGAGAACTTCCTCATACTTGAATGGAGAAGAGGGGCGCTGGCGGGAGCCAAGCCTAACGATGCCTTCTATGTGAAGATCGGCCTGGGAGAAACGATGACAGCGCTGGACATTCTCGAGGGCCGGATGATAGTTGAAATTGGTATGGCGGTAGTAAGGCCTGCAGAATTCATCATCTTACGGTTCGCACACAAAATGCAGGAATCCTGATAACAGATTATTCATCATAAAATTCTATAAGTATGGCAAATTATCCAATGCCAAAATTCCATTTCAGTGTAGAATGGGGACCAGGAACCAAGATAGGTTTCACCGAAGTGACAGGTCTTACAATGGAATCCGATGTGATCGAATACAGGGAAGGAAGCAGCCCCGAATTTCATAAGATCAAAATGCCCGGGCTACAGAAGCTAAGCAACATCACGCTTAAAAGAGGAACATTCCAGGGCGATATAGCCTTTCATGAATGGATGGAAACCATTTCCATGAATACCGTTTCCCGCAGGGATGTTACTATCAAACTGCTGAACGAAAAGCACGAACCGGTGATCACCTGGCAGGTACTGAACGCATGGCCGGTAAAGGTACAATCCAGCGACCTGAAAGCAGATGGCAACGAAGTGGCTATCGAAACCATGGAGATTGCACACGAGGGAATAAAAGTATCCAAACAATAATTCCTGGCAGATGGCTGACATCTATTATCCGCCTGTTTCATTTCACTTCAAAGTGGAATTCGGGTTTACAGAAGCGCTGCATGGCGTAACGGCAGGGAAACAGGATATCATGTTCCAGTCGGTTGGCGGTTTGTCGACCGACCTGCAAACTGAAGCCCTTAAAGAAGGCGGCGAAAACCGGTTTGAACATGAAGTGCCGGTACGTACCAAGTACCCTAACCTCGTCCTGAAACGAGGCATAGTAAAGGATTCTGCCCTTATTAAATGGTGCCTGAACACCTTTGAACACCTGGAGATCCGGCCGGTTGACCTGGAAGTGAAACTACTAAACGAAAAACATGAGCCGCTGATCACCTGGGCGGTGAAACAGGCATGGCCGAAAAAATGGTCAACAGAGGAGTTGACGGCTATGGAAAGTAAGATATTGATCGAATCCCTTGAATTGCGTTACCAGTTTTTTACCATTCTTTAATCAACTGTTATGCCCCTGGAAATAAGAGAACTTTATATAAAGGCGGTAATTGATACCGGGGCCGGCGCGCCGCCATCATCACGGCCTGGCGAAACCGCTGCTAACGTAGCGGCCCCGGACAAGCCCCGGGAACAGGATGACATCATCGCCATCTGCGTTGAAAAAGTATTAGAGGTTTTGAAAGACAAACAGGAAAGATAAATCTATGTCTGCCGAACTGAATAAAGTAGAAATCACTGCTTACAAATCGTCAGGGTTTGAAGAAGATAAGAAGATATCTTCAGGCAAATTCACAGTGCTTATTAACCCTGAAGGCTATACGCGCTCTTATAAGATCAAATACAAGGAACAGCAGGCTTCCGGAACCAAGTCGCAGCAAATGAAGTTCGATAAGGTAGAACCGGAAGATATTGATATGGAATTTGTGTTTGACAAGACAGGCGCACTCCCCGGCACATTCAAATCTAAAGACCAGGCGGGTATACAGCAGGAAAGCAAGGAAGGTATCTGGCCAGACCTGGAACAGTTCAAGAAAGTGGTGTACGATTACAAAGGCGAGATACATCAGCCTCCTTATCTGAAGATCGCCTGGGGAGAACTGATCTTTAAGTGTGTACTGAAGGAGATGTCCGTAAACTTTAAACTCTTCAGGCCTGATGGAACTCCTATACGGGCCATTGTAAAGGCCAAGTTTGCCAGCACGGTTGAAAATGAACTGAGAGTAAGGCAACAATCGGATAAGTCTCCCGATATCACGCATAAACGCATTGTACAGGCCGGCGATACGCTGCCTATGCTTTGCTACAAGGTATACGAAGATCCGGGTTACTATCTCCAGGTTGCCAAAGCTAACGGGCTCGCAAACTTCCGGAACCTGACACCGGGGATGGAACTGATCTTCCCCCCATTGCAAAAACAATAACATGTCTAATAACCGAAACATACCAGGCAGGGTGCCCGGCGCCGCAGTAACCTTCACTGTAAAGATCGATGGAAACCAGATCCCAAGGTCGTATGAAGTGTATGCCGTTACGGTTATTAAAGCTGCCAATCGCATTCCTCAGGCCAAAGTAACGTTGATAGACGGAGAACCGGCTAAGGAATCATTTGCAGCGAGCAATGACAGCCTGTTCCTGCCCGGGGCGGCAATTGAAATATACGCCGGGCACCAGTCGCAGGAAGATTGCATTTACAAAGGGATCATTGTCAAACACGGAATATCCGTAAGAAAGAATGGTAGTTCGCAATTGAAAGTGGATTGTCGTGATATTGCCATGCGCATGACCCTTGGCCGCAAAGCGGCTATTTACACGGAAGTAAAGGATACAGACGTGGCTACGCAGCTCTTTGGCAATTATAACGTCAGTATTGCAGAAAAAGAAGAAACAACTTATAAACACGCAGAACTGGTGCAATACGACTGTTCAGACTGGGATTTTATCCTGGAACGGATGGACGTGAACGGGAAACTGGTAATAGTGAATGATGGTGCGGTGTCTGTTAAAGCGCCTTCTTTCAAACCGGACCCTGTACTTACGCTGCAGTACGGGGCAACCATACTGGAATTTACCGCAGAGATGGATGCAAGAACGCAACTGGCCGGAGTGAAAGCAACCGGCTGGAGCCCGGCAGACCAGCAGTTGCTGGAAGTTGATGCACAGGCTCCGACAGGAATAAAAGAACCGGGAAACGTAGCATCCTCCAAACTGGCTGATGTAACAGGGCTGCCTGAATTAGTGTTAAGACACGGCGGCAACCTGACCCGGGAAGAATTACAGGCCTGGGCTAATACCGCCTGGCAGAAATCCATGCTGGCCAAGATCTGTGGCACTGTAATGTTCGACGGGTTTGCAGGGATTAAGCCCGGCGACCTGGTACAGTTGCAAGGGATGGGCGACCGGTTTAACGGCAAGCATTTCGTATCCGGTATCCGCCACGATATCAGCAACGGCGGCTGGACTACAACAGCCCAACTGGGAATGGATAAGGAGTGGTATGCACAGCAAATCGCCTGTAGCGAACGCATTGCAGCAAGTAGCTTGCTGCCGCAGATACATGGTTTGCAAACGGGTATCGTAACCCGGTTAAAAAAAGATCCTTTGGGAGAAGATCGCGTACAGGTGAAGATCCCTACCATTAATGCATCCGACGGCCTTTGGGCCAGGATCGCAACGCTGGATGCGGGTAAAGACAGCGGTACATTCTTCAGGCCAGATATTGATGATGAAGTGATAGTCGGATTTATCTCGAATGACCCGCGGCAGGCAGTGATACTGGGAATGTTGAATAGCAGCAGGAAACCTGCGCCGGTAGCGGCAACTGATGAGAATAAGGAGAAAGGTTTTTATAGCGACAGCAAAATGAAAGTAGTTTTCCAGGAAGAAGACAAAAGTATTCTTATAGAAACGCCCGGCGGCAATAGTATGCTCCTGTCAGAAAAAGACAAGGGTATTACGATCCAGGATCAGAACGGGAATAAACTGGTCATGAACCAGGATGGCATCGCCCTGCAGACGGCTAAAAAGCTCTCGTTTAATTCCTCGGGCGGAGATGTAGAAACAGCAGGATTGAATATTAAGCATGCTGCCAAATCCCAGTTCAAAGCGGAAGGCACTACAGGTATAGAACTAAGCAGCAGCGCAGTAGCGAAATTAAAAGGTTCATTGGTACAAATAAACTGACCAGGTATGGGACAACCCGCAGCCCGGCTTTCTGATATGCACGTTTGTCCCCAGGTAACGCCGGGGGCGCCGGCTATTCCGCATGTGGGCGGACCCTGTAGCGGGCCTGGGGTGCCATCGGTGCTCATTGGCGGAGTTCCGGCAGTGGTAGTAGGCGACATGGCGGTATGTACAGGGCCTCCGGATACGATCATACAGGGATCGGTCACCGTTCTTATAGGAGGCAAACCGGCGGCAAGAATGGGAGATCCAACCGCGCATGGCGGACAAATAATCGCCGGAGAATTCACCGTATTGATAGGTTGAAAAATAGCAGATCACTATGAATACAGATCAATCATTTTTAGGTAACGGATGGAGCTTTCCCATATCGTTTCAACAAACAGGAGATGTAGAGATGGCATCCGAAGAAGCGGATATACGTCAAAGCCTCCAGATCCTGCTTGGCACCAGGCAGGGCGAAAGAGTGATGCAGCCAAGGTATGGCTGCAACCTGGATGTATTGTTGTTTGAGCCGCTTACAACAAGCATGCTCGCATATGTGAAAGACCTTATCCAAACAGCTATCCTTTATTATGAACCGAGGATTGAGCTGAATACTATCAAAATAACACAGGTTGATGAATTAACCGGCCTGTTGCTGATATCCCTGGATTATACCATACTGTCAACTAACTCCAGGTACAACCTTGTTTATCCTTTTTACCTGAATGAAGGAACAATTAAGTAATGGAAGAATTAAAATCAATATACCAGGCGCTTTTGTATTCCGACGGCATCGGGCAATGGGACAGGTTACTGTCGGCCTTGCGTGATGACTATGTGCAGTTGGAAGACCGGGACCCGGACGAATTGCTGCAATTCCTGTACGGGTTATCCAAACAACTGGTGTTTTTCAATAAAGAGGGGTACGATGCGGGTAACTGGACAGGATTGTTTAAAAGCCTGCTGGCCAACACCGTTACCCCGCAACTGGAGCCAATAGAAGTAGTGGCGGAAAGCAGGCGTGAAACACAGGACCTGCCCCCGCAGGTTACACTGCTGCTCACTTTTTTATCTCTCTATAACAAACTAAAAGATCATCTCAACGCTCTGCCATCAGCACATGCAAAGTGGTATTACAGCAAGCTGCTAAAATTTCCTCTGCATGAACCGGTTCCAGACAAGGTGCAGGTGTTATTTGAACTGAATAAGAATGCGGCGCCGCAGTTAATCCGTGCAAACACTTTATTGAATGCAGGAAAAACAGAAGACGGTATATCGCTTGGCTACCTGACGATGAGCGATATAGTGGTGAACCACGCGCAGGCAGTGACAGCCTGCTCACTGTTTCCGGAACGATTCCCTTCCGGGACAAAATATTGGAAGAAGGTATACGATCTTACCAGCCTGCAAGGTAATTTTTTGCCTTTTGGAATACCGCAGGGCAGTACAGAAAACCCCGCCCAGGTAATGGAACCCGCTACAGTGGGATGGGCTGTTGCCTCGCAATTGCTGGAGATGAAAGGAGGTAGACGACAGGTTACCATCACACTAACTTCGGTATCGTATCCTGTGGCGCCGGCATTGGCAGATATATCAGGCATCACGCTGGCACTTACTGGCGAAAAAGGCTGGATCACGCCTCAGATCCTGGCTGCCGAAATGATAGCAGCGCCTTTCAACAGCATACAATTGCGCTGGACATTATTGTTGCTGGAGGGCTCAGGGGCGGTTACAGGATTCAGCAATGCGATCCACACAGGCAATTTTCCAGAAGGAATACCGGTACTCAAAGTGCTGGGCAGTGAAAAGAACGGGATACCGGCCGAGTTGCTGAACTTCCAGCTTGCTGCGGCAACGGTCACTGTTACGGTGAAAGGGTTGAAACAATTGGTAGTGCAGAACGATGAGGGATTGTTGAATCCCAATAGCCCGTTTGCCATTTTCGGCTCCTGGCCTGCCATTGGCTCCAGGTTTTATATTGGATGCAGGGAGTGTTTCAGTAAGAATATCACCCAGGCAACCGTTCATTTGAAATGGCAAAACCCGCCGGTCAATTTTGCGGCATACTATGCAGGGTATTCAATTGTTCCCTGGTTCTCGTATACCGATTTTAAAGTGAATATAGATATGCTGCTTAACGGGACATTCGACGGGCATGAACTGGTGGAAGACGGATTGATGTTCCAGGGCGGCAGCAAAGACCTGGAAGCCAGTATTGAACTGACGGAGAATAAGATCCAGACGGCCAACGGCGCTGTTCCGTTGGCAAGGGATGTGGAAATCCCTGACCTGTCGGGCGGTTACGTGCCAGGCATAGACCGCGGCTTCATTCGCCTGACCCTTTCAGGGCCCACTTATCCCAGCTTTACAGCGTTCGGGCATAATAACTATGCTAATGCACTGGCAGCGGCAACACAGGCTATGATCCAGAATCCTGCGGGGACTCATACTATTCCCCAGGCGCCCTATACTCCGGTGTTGAAAGAAGTATCGCTGGATTATACGGCAACAGATACCGTTTTTCCCGGGGATTCAGACAGGTTTTTCCATATCACTCCATTTGGTATTGAAGAGCAGAAAGAAGCGGGTATATCGCTGTTCCCTTCTTTCCCGGATTATGGTTACCTCTATATAGGGTTCGATAACCTGTTGCCTTTACAGCAGGTGAATACCCTGTTCCATTTTGCGCCTGATGAAGTGCCTCCTTCGGGTACTGATCCATCGGGCTACGCAGACCCGGTTATTAGTTGGAGTTACCTGGCCGGCAATACCTGGCAACGTTTGCGTACCGACCAGGTTGCGTTGGATACGACGGCGGCTTTCAGGCAAACGGGTATTATCGCCCTCCAGACCGGCGACGATGCGAATAATAACGCAGCCGCCATGCCTGGCCGGTTAACCTGGCTACGTGCAGCGCTACAGCAGGGATTGAACCGCATTGCACCGATAGACGGAATTTTCACCCAGGCCGTAGAGGCGGTGCTGGATATTGCATCACTGGAAGAGTTCCCCGATACCCTGGCTGCCCATCTTACCGCCGGTCTGCCACCGGGGGGTATCGCCCAGTTGCCTGCGGGCAGCAATGCGCTGAAAAGAGTAATGCAACCTTATGCGTCTTATGGTGGAAGGCCGGCAGAAAGTGCAGGCAGTTTCATGACGAGGATGTCGGAAAGGTTGAGACACCGGAACCGTGCTATACAGAGTTGGGATATTGAACGTATTGGGCTGGCGGCCTTCCCCGAAATAGCAAAGATAAAATCGCTCAATGCCAGTACTACGGTCAGTCCGGGTATTACTACCGTGGTGATCATCCCAAA
Organism: Chitinophaga terrae (ex Kim and Jung 2007); assembly: GCF_900107795.1. Taxonomy (GTDB): domain Bacteria; phylum Bacteroidota; class Bacteroidia; order Chitinophagales; family Chitinophagaceae; genus Chitinophaga; species Chitinophaga terrae. The sequence continues at coordinate 252,415 of NZ_FNRL01000007.1, read as the reverse complement.
AGTGAATATGCACCAGCCTTTAGCCAAACGATTGCAACCTAAAGCTAACGGCTATACGCTGGATAATATCGCCTCAGGTTTGCGCAGCTACCTGCCTGCCTTTGCCGGTATACAGGTGTTGAACCCGGTGTATGAAGAACTGCTGGCAGATTTTATGGTCAAGTTCCTGGCCGGATACGACCCCGCTTATTACCTGGAGCAATTGAATACGGATCTTATCAGGTACATATCGCCCTGGGCATTTGATGAAGCATCCAGGCTGCATTTCGATACTGCGGTTTACAGGTCGGAGATCATTTATTTCATAGAGAACCTGCCGTATGTCGATTATATAACAGACTTCCGGTTATTTCACCTGGAGGCAACGGACAATGGCAGCTCGGCTATTGGTAAAATGAAAATAGGAAAAGACTTCAGCATCAGCAGGAAACCTAATCCTTTTATAGATGTGATGACAATAGGAGATGATTTTTTAGTTGGAACAGACTGGGAAGTGGTGACCCCTTCTTTGCCTGCATCCATACTGGTTTCTGTACCCAGGCATGCAATCACAGTGGTCGACAGCTCCCGTTCCTGCAACAGCGTGATAGCCCTGGGAATAGGAATGATGACAGTGAACATTGATTTTATTATCAGTAAAAGTTGATGTACCCCTAAATACTAATATTATGGAAAAAAACCGGTCAGTATTAAAAGTTTTGTTCCGTGATGGCGCGAGGCCTAACGGGAACGATTTCTCTGACTTATTCGATTCATTTGTTCACCGGTTGGATGATAATTTCAACTTTGCGAATAATCAGACTACCATTGGGAATTTTACGCTGGGTAACTTCTCGGCCACTCCTCAGAATGGCAGCATGCGTTTTAACGGAAGCGTGATCCAGTATTACGTAGGAGGAGCCTGGAAGTCGGTAGGCGGCGATACGCAGGCGTTTACCCCGCTGGCCTCACAATCGCCTACTGTATTGTCTGATATCGCTTATCGCGGAAAGGTAGGCATTAATATAGGTCCGGCGCCTTCAGCCCTGGTAGATAATCTTGAAGTGGGCACCGTCAGCGCTAAAAGTACCATCAGGACCGGTACCGCAGTTATCGGCAACAATGGCGTAGGAACCAGCAAAGCCCTGTTCTTCCATAATTCGCTGAGAGATCCAATAGCTGCGCCCAATGCCGGGAATGTAGACCTGAATTTCGCCATAGGACAGGATAGCGACGGATCAGTGAGCATCAACACAGTCAATGGCAAACCTATTAACCTGTGCAACAACAGTATCCCGTTTGCACAGTTTAAAAACGGGATCATGATGTTAGGCAACACAACGGAAATTCCCGGCCTCACCGTTTCGCCGCCGGGCCCTGTGCTGCTTCACGTACATGGTCATGCCGCCAAAACAACAGGCGCAGGCACCTGGCTGTATACTTCCGACCTGCGGGCAAAAAAAGATATTGCGGCCTTTGACGATGGACTTGAAAAAATAAAAGCGTTGCGTACAGTTAGTTATACTTATAACGGGAAATGCGGAACTACGGCTGGTGAAACCCAAATAGGAGTGGTAGGGCAGGAGGTGGAAGAAATAATGCCGTATATGGTTAAACGTTGTGGGAACCCGGGCTCTGAAGAGTACCCCGAAAATATGATCCTCCTGGATGTAAGCCCGTTGATGTTTGTAATGGTCAACGCCATCAAAGAACTGGATAGTAAAATTGAACAATTGCAACAAAAATCCTGAAAGATGTCTGAACCCCTGCACTTACAAATCACGCCGGAAGAAGCAAGCCTTATCCTGACAGCGTTAAGCAATCTTCCTTATATCCAGGTACACCAGCTTATCCATAATCTGCAGGCGCAGCTCGGCCCGCAGCTGGCCGTACAAACGGTTGGCGCAACGCAGCGTAATGGAACCAATACCAAACAAGTTGTTTCATGATCCCTTTTCTCCAGAAATTAGCGCCGGATAAGAGCAACAGCCGGTATGCCCAGTTGCTGAAAGATGCCATGCAACAGGTGATCAGGCTTTCCGGTAAAGTGTGGACAGACCACAACGAGCATGACCCAGGCATTACCATACTGGAAGCGCTTTGCTATGCAATAACGGAACAGCAGTATTTTACTGACCTGCCGGTTGAAGAACAATTGCAGATATTGAGGAAAGATAACATAGCAACAGACTTTTTCAGCCCTGAAAAGGTATTGTTTAACGCGCCTGTTACCTTGTTGGATTGGAGGAAATGGCTGATAGACAAGGAAAGCATCCTCAATGCCTGGATCACGCCGCGCAAGATATATGCTCCTTCTTTTTTTCTTCAAAATAACAGTTATAACTATACCGCAGGTACGCTTGTAGACCTGCGGGGGATTTATAATATCCTGGTACAATGGGACAGGGATAAAATATTGGGCGAGTTGAACGGCAATATTCTTTCCCTGTCCCGGACCGTTAATTTGCTAAATGGCAGCAGCGCCACTTACTGGGCCGACCTGATCTTTCCTTTCGTTTGGGATACCACAGACAGTGATTTCATCGCCTTCAGAGATGCTATGGCCTTTAATAGTATCACCATTGCAGGCGGTAACCTGGAACCTGATGCTGCCAGCCAGGGCGTCTTTTTTGCCGACCTGGATATTACCTATAACGGTATACAGCATTTAGTGTTAAGCGTTATCCTGCGGGTCAATACCCCCATGTCTACAGACGACGAAAAGGCTGCGGTGCAGGCGGTGTACGAGGCTTACCTGACAGACCTGAACGGGCCGGTTATCCTGTATAATAAAATTATACAGCAATGCAATGTGCTGGCTGCCCAAACCCGGCAGCTGCTGATGGCTAACAGGAACCTGGCAGAGGATTTTGCAGAACTAAGCGCTGTTAACATCCTTGAAATAGGCGTGCAATGCGATATTGAACTGACGCCGGGAGTTGATGTAGTACCGATTTTAGCAGAAATATTTTTTGTGCTGGATGGATTTATCAGCCCAGTTATACTGCCCGAAACGCCGGCAGAAGATGAATTGTACAAAAGCTGGGAGGGACCCGAGCTGCTGCATGGCTACCTCTCAGATACGCAGTTGCAGATGCCTCCCGGTAGAAGCATCTTCCTGTCAGACATCCTGCACATCATGCTGGAAGGGCGGCAACACCAAAGGAATCCTGATATCATTGCCATATTCAACCTGAGCCTGCAGAGCTATATCAATAACAAACTGGCCAGTGAAAGCGCAGAGAATTGCCTGCAATTGCCGGATGATTTCACCTGGAGGCCCAGGCTCAACATATTTAAATCCAGCGTTAATATCCGGCAGCGGGGCGTGACAAGGACCTACAGCATTACAGAGGTCTATAACGCTTACCAGGCGCTGAAGAATACAGTTGTCACCAGTCCGGTCATCTCATTACTTCCTCCCATTACCCCTATAGAAGATATTGCGCCTGTTCAGGCTTATTACCCGGTACAATACGAAATGCCTGCCTGTTATGAACTGCGGTTAGATGAACGTACGCCGGCCAATGCGCAGGCGCGGGGATATTTCTTTTTCTTTGAGCAGGTACTGGCCAACTTCAAATCGCAATGGGAGCATAGCATGCAGTTGCTCTCTGTAAATAATACAGCAGCGGAAACCCGTTTTCCTGCTAACCTGCGCCAACTTTTGCCTTTTTACGATGCGTACCTCGATAGCAATTATGAAACGGCGCTGGCCCCGGCAACAGCAGAAAACCAGGCAAGACGAAGTTTGCTGCTGGATCACCTGCTGGCCAGGATAGGCGAAGATTTCCGTTATTATGCCGCCTGGAACAATCTCTCTCCGGTTGCAGCTAACAGCGCTAAATATAACTTCCTGCAGGCAGCCCCGGTATTGGCGCCCCGAAGATTTCAGGCAGCGGATTATACGATGCCGGTACTCAATACAACCAACGCCCCGGCTATCCTTCAGAAATTTGTTCATTTATTCCAATTGCCGGATAACCTGGTTAAACGCAGATGGAAGAACCCCGCTCCTTTGTTCAGCATCTCCGGCGCCCCGTTTAACATCGCTTATACGGTATACGACGCCGGCAGCAATCCTGCGATGATAAGCCGTAACTACGCTTTTACGTATGAAGCGGAAGATGGTACTACCGACTTCTTTCTGTTCGGGGTAAAAAAGGATAATTACAGGATAATTGAAAATGCGGGTCTTTTTTCTTTTGTGCTGATGGACGATCAGCAACATATACTGGCTTCTTCCATCAATACCTACGCAACAGCGGCATTAGCCACAACGGCAGCCTATAACCTGGCTGGTTATATTATTTCCAACTGGCTGCCTGAAGAGGGAATGCACTTTGTAGAGCCCATCCTGCTGCGCCCCAGGTCTTATGTGAATCCTGCCCTGAAAGATGATTTCCTGGAAATTCCATTGCAACCGGATATGTCTGTAGCCGAAGGCTTCGGAACAGACCTGTATTCCTCTCACCTGTTGGTAGTACTGCCGGGGGCAGGTTCAAGATTTGGCGATCCGGGCTACCGGGAGGTCGCATCGGCAGTCATAAGGAAAGAACTTCCTGCCTGGCTGCAGGTAAGGGTGTTATGGCTGAACATCTTCCTGATGTATGAATTTGAAAATGCCTGGGAAACTTACACTATTGCTTTGAGTACGCCTGCAACACCTGAGGTGAATTTTAATACGGCGAAAAATGACCTGGTAGCTGTTATAAACAAAATTTTTGTCTGGCTTCAAAATAGGGGTGAATACTGAAATGAATTTGCACCAGATATATAAACAGGTAGTGGATCTGTCTCTCAGCGAGGGCAAAGACTTCCATGCGATAGCCGATAGCATCGGGAGCCTGATGGAGGGAACAGGGCGGCAGCAACTTGCTGCAGTGATGGATGACCTGGCCCCATCCTCCGGCCATTGGAGCATCAACAGGCTCGAGATCGACCTGGGCGTGATCAGCCTGGAAGAGTTGCAGACAGAGTTCCCCAGACGAATGGCCAGCCTGCTGGCAGCCAGTTTATCTGGTCTTTTATCAACAGCAGGGCAGGCGCCGGCAGCAGCTATCACCCCAACCTCTATTGCAATATGGAAGGCCTGGTACGACTATCTCCATACTGGGATAATGCCCTGGAACTTCGCAAGTAAATACCCGTCAAATGCCTTGTGGGAGCAGGATCTGTTAGTGGCAATGGAACAGGATGGAACAAGGGATAAAGTAAAAGATCTTGTGAAAGATGCAGTTGGCTCACCGGGTCCGCTAAAGCGTTTGTTACAGGTATTTTCATCATCTTTCATATCAAAACTTATAGCTGCTTTTCAGCTGCTTTCCGGTGTTCAGCGGCAAATACTGGAAGCCTTCAGGGTATTGTTGCTGATAACGGGCAAAGAAGCAGTTTACCAGGCCCGCGTGCTGGAACTGTTATTGGGAGCTGCAGGCAAAGCACCCGCCGAAATACTCTTTTACACGATTACAGGAGAGTTGTTGCATCGCTTTCCGCAAACAGAATGGAAACAGCTCTTACCCTTATGGGATAAACAACTGTTAGCCGAAGGAAAGGAAAATATTCTGCCGACAGATATGCGGGCGTTGATCGCAGTGCTTGATCTTATCAGTTTGCAGCAACGGGGCGGTTATACAGGTTGGCGTCTCTCAGCCGCTATTTCTTCCCGCGAAATTCAATTGCCTTACGCCGCTTTAACGTTGCTGCAGCAACTTGTCCGCCCGCCGCTTGGATCAGGTAAAGACAGCGCTGCGGCTCAGACAGCGCGTTTAACCGTTGATGACATCGCGGTAAAGACAAACCAGCCGGTAGAGGAAATATTTATTCAGAATGCCGGGTTGGTATTGATAGCAGCTTACCTGCCTGCCCTGTTCACAGAACTGGGATATATAAAGGAAGGAGAATTCGCTGATCTGCCAGCCAGGCATAAGGCTGTATTGCTTACTGCATTTATTGCGAACGGAGAACCGCGAAATCCTGACTGGCAATTGTGCCTGCCTAAAATACTCTGCGGCTTGCCTCCAACCGCTGTAATTTCTTCATACCTCGATTTAAAGGAAGAGGAAATGCAGGAAGCAGACAATATGTTGAACGCTGTTATCAGTCATTGGACCATATTGGGAGATACCAGTATTGCGGGGCTTAGAGAAGGTTTCCTGCTAAGGGAAGGAAGACTTTCCAGGAAAGACAACTGGCATTTATTGGTGCAGGCATCAGCGATCGATATACTATTGGAAACCATCCCATGGAGCTTTGGAATAATAGGACATTCATGGATGCCGGAATTGCTGGTCACTGAATGGCCTGGCGCGATTTAAAAACCGATAACCTCAAAAACAACATACGATCATGAAAAAAATTGCCCTTATACTTTTCCTGTCCCTCGGTGCTATTACCGTACGGGCCCAGGTATTGATCCAGAAGCCTGCGAATGTACGGCAAGACGGTAATATATTCTCACTGGTAGTAGTAAGAGGCGCGCCGCCTGTGACGCTTGATTTTGTGTATACCGGCGGTTCGCCGGGAGAACCTGTGGAATGGAAGATCACCCCCATTACCTGCAACTCTGCCCCGCTGAATCCCTGCTCTACTCCCCAGTTGAAAGGAGGTACTGTTAACCAGTTTACTGTGAATACCAGTTCATCATACAGCCTGTTGTGTAAAGTAACGGTGAATGCGGGCGACCCGGATCTTGGCACTATTAAAACCGCGGATACAACTTTACTTGTCACCGTCCGCAACCCCATCGATTATTCCCTGATCCTCGACAAATCCGGCAGTATGAGCACCATTATGGCTAATCCCAATGTTAGCAGGATGGACGCTTTGAAAAAAGGAGTAAGCATCATGGCTACCAAACTGGCCGAATTTGGAACGGAATACGATTCCATAGGAATCCGCTTTTTTGACTATGACAGCGTGCTGCCTGCTTCCCCAACTTTAAAAGGAAGCCTTGTTCCGCTTACAAATACTAACCTCAGTATTATACAATCGACTGTCAATGATACGAACGCCGGCGGCAACACTGCCTTGGGGCATGGCATGAGGGCGGGCCGTAACCAGTTGCTGAATGCACCTGCCGTTAAGGGCCATACCAAGGTAATGTTCGTGTTTTCCGATGGAGAGCAGAACAGCGGTAACCTGGTTAATCCCGCTAACCCCCGGTTCCTTACTACCGGCAACATCGACCTGCGCGGTACTTATCCTACTACAGATACAATTACCACTTATACGGTATGCCTGGGAGTTGTGGGTGACTACCCTCACCTGATGGCGGCAATAGCAGACAGCAACCCTAACAGGTACCTGATCCTGGAAAATTTCGATCCTGAGTTTCCGGCGAAGATTGAAGCAGGGCTCGACGCCATGGTGAACAAGATACTGAAAGGGAACAGCCCCCAGTTCGTAGGTATACGGAACAAGGATTATGCGCAAAGCGGGGCTGATTATGTTTTCAAAGAACAGTTTGTTGTCAATAAAGGCGTGCATAAAGTATTCATATCAATGGTTTCTCAACCGATCGGACGAGACACAATTACCAGCCTGACTTTAAACGGTACCAATGTATTGCCTTATGCGGTTAAACGTTATGGCCAGGGATACAGGACTTTTGTTGTGAACTTTCCTTTGGCTTCGAACCCGGTTTTAACGCCAGACGGAACATGGGAAATTAGCGGGATGGTAAGGGACTATTCAGTACCACCGATCGGGGTTTCTCACGGTGCTGCCCCTGCTGCAGTAAAACCGCACTACTACCTTTCCTTTACAGTAGATGATCACCAGGTGCATTTGGATTATTCTGTAGGCGGTAAATCCTTTACAACCGGTCAAACCCTGCATCCTGCCGTAAAACTGACCCGTAACGGCGCCGTAATAAAAAACGCTACCATCAAAGTTGGCGTATTTGCACCGGGAGTAGATTTCGGAGATTTCATTGCCCGGGCCGGGGGAACTTACGCTGCGCCACAAACGGGCGACCCGGGTTCTCCCGGTCTGCAAAAGTTGCAGGAATTAATGCAGGACACCGCGAATGCAAGTAAGTTCAGGGCAAAAGAAAATGAGATCACACTAGTATATGATCCTGCCACAGAAACGTATAAGGGAGATTTTAACCAGTTGAATGTTTCTGGCGTTTACCAGGTATTGTACAGCGTGATGGCAGAAGACAGTGTAGAAGGTAATATTCAGCGCTTCGAGCAAAACAGCGTAATGGTGACGCATAGCGGCGTTGACCTCTCACAATCCGGCGTTTCTATTTTACAGAATAATGCAGGCCAGACAGTAATTACTTTCAGACCTGCGACCAGCACCGGTATCTTCTGGGGACCAGGATGGGCAGGCGGCATCGGGGTGAATTTCCCCGGAGCGGCAATAGACAGTGTGATCGACCTGGGCGATGGAACTTATAAAGTATTTGTAAAAGGAAAGCTGGAAGGAAGTGGAAGTATTACGATAGGCGGCATCAGCGTTTTCAACGGCAATGCTTCAGCGCTTGGCTGCTACAACAACCAGGCTGGCTGGTGGAGTAAACTGGTTTGCTGGTTACTTTCTTTAGGCCTGCCGGCATGGACGGTTTGGGTAATCCTCTTCATTATTTTACTGCTGCTCTGGTTAATCTTCAGGAAGAAAAAATAATTATGAAAAAAGTTGATTCAAAATCTCCTTTCCAATCAGGACTGCAACGTAGCGTTAGCAGCCGCCCATTCTTTTCGAATGCGGGGAAAGGAGGTTTTGAACAACCCGGCAACATGGCTGTTCCTTTTTTCAGCCAGCCTCCTGTTCAGGCAAAGCTGAAAGTGCACCCGTCGGACGATGTGTTCGAGAAAGAAGCGGACGCCATGGCCGACAAAGTAGTACAGGGAAAGCAGGCGACTGCCGAAAGTGGGGAAGAAAGCAATGGTGTACAAGCGTTCCGCAATATCCAACGGCAACGGGCATTTGAAAGTCCAACTGTTTTGGAACAGAACCATGCTGCTGCAGCCCCTGAAAATGTTAACCTGCAAAGGAAGGCAGAAGGAGACGCCACAGAAGCGCCGCCGCGCCTCGAATCCCAGCTGGCCGCCTCTCAAGGCGGCGGTACGCCGATGGGAGAAGAAACCCGCAGCCAAATGGAAGGAGCGTTCGGCCAGGATTTCAGCGATGTGAAGATCCATACAGGACCCGATGCCGCCGCCATGAACAATGCCATAGACGCAAGAGCGTTTACGCATGGCAACGATATTTATTTCAATGAAGGAGAATATCAACCTGCTACAGCAAAAGGAGAACATCTGCTGGCCCATGAATTAACCCATACCATCCAACAGAACGGGGGAGTGGCAAAAAAGAAAGCTATCCAGAAAGCCGGCGAGGGAGGAGGGCCTAAAAGCCGGGACAAAGGAGTGGCATCCATCGAAAACGGTACGAAAATAATTACCTACCCGGGAACCGATAAAAAGCTGGAGCTGACCTCTTCAACCCTTAAAGGCCTTGGCCTTTCTATGCCGCAGGGAAAAGAACCCCGGCAGAGCTATTACAATGGTAAAGAATTAAAGTATGTTTTAAAGAAAGCTGAAGAAGAACAGCAGGGCGGAACAGCCGCCGAACCTGAAGAATCCAAACAGGTAAGTAACTGGAAAAAGGAAGTTAAAGTAGAAGTAGATAAGAAAGCCGATGAAGTACTGGCCAAAGCAACACCGGATAGCAGCGGCGTTTATTTCTTCCGCCTGAATGAACAGGCCGACTATCATATTATCGGTACGGCCGATGCCATTAAGGCGCAACTATATATCCCATATTGGAACGTTGGCGGGAAAAGAACGCCGCACCACGTGGATCATATTGTTGAGAAACAACTTGGCGGGGTAGACGACCATACCAACTACGAATTGCTGGATGCAGTGGTAAATACTTCCTGCGGTTCTTCTATCCGTATTGAGAGGAATAAGCGCATAGCCGGCGCCATGAGCGAATTTAACAGCGTGAACGAAAATTCGCCGGGCTTCTTTCCTGACCTGCCTAACCTCGATGCCCCGGCGACCGAGATAACCGTCTTCTTTAAAATTGACGACTGGAAACTGCAGACAAAAGGTACTTTCAGCAACCGGTGGGACCTTGGCCAGATAAAGAACGGGGAACATATCAATAAGATAGGCGAGATGAACGATGCGGAGAAGAAGGCCCTTGGCGGAAGCGAGAAAGAGGTAACCCTGTATGTCAGCGCGCGCCTGGGAACGCCTATGAAGAAAGCCTATGATGCGCTGAAGGGAGAGGTGAAAGACTTTTACCCCGGGCTGGATTATGTGAGTTCAGATCTCCAGGCCATTCAGAATACAGAGAATAACGGCAACATCACGTTCCGGTTAAACAAGGACCTTAGCAAGCGGATACAATCGCCCGACATTACATTACAACTAATAAAGCTTCCGAATCGTAAGAACACCTACTATATAAAAACTACCAGGGCCTTTACCCGCAGCCGTTTTAAAGGTATGAGCCCTGTTACGGTCAACGAATTTTATATCGATGAGAAGAATGGCCTGGTAGTAACAGGCACCATCGAACCGGATATAGACCTGCTGAAAGGGGCCTACCTCGATTTCCTGATCAGTAAAGGAGATCTGCAATTCACGGTTGTTATACCGATGGGCGTGATCGTGAAGAATTTCCCTAAACTGTTCAATGTTACGAACGCGTTCCTGATGATCAGCTACTCTACCAAAAAAGACCAGATAGACCTCTCCGGTATGATCAGGTTCAGGGTGGATAAACTGGGTGAAGGCGAGATCACCGCAGGTACGGACGGTAAAGCATTTAAACTGACAGGTAAATTTATTTTCGACAAATCCAAGTTCGACGGAGAATTGCGGGTCGGCTATCATAGCGAGAAGGGATGGTCGTTCGGCGGTACAGCCAGGATTGGAGCCGGTAAAGTAAAGGGAGTGAAAGACGCCGTGGTGAACTTCGATTATGCGGAAGGCGTGATCATTGTAACGGGTACGGCTAACCTCACAGTGCCCGGCCTGAAAACCTTGAAGATCAGCGCCAATATTGGTAAAGACGGCGACTTTGTGATCGTAGCGGAAGCAACGTTGGGAGAAGTGACCGGGTTGAAGGGAGGAAACGTTACTGTTACAATCGCCTCCAAAAAAGGAGAAGACCTGAGCTTTGCTGTGAAAGGAAATGCAGTGCCGGACTTCCCTGGCGTACCGGGTTTGGGAGCAAATGTAACCTTCTCTTACGACAAAGGAATATTGGATGTAAGAGCGGTTGTGGACTACAACAAAGGAAGGTTCATTGGAAAACTGGAACTTGGATTAACTAACAGGGGAGTAGATGAAAAAGGACAACTGACCGGAGAACCGCAGGACGGAAAGGTCTTGGTATTTGGCTACGGCGAGCTGACAGTCGAAATCTTCAAAGGCGTCAAAGGTACTATCAAAGCGCGTTTCACCCCTGATAAGAAACTGCTTGTGGCCGGCGAAATTGGTGTGAACAATATCCAGCCGTTTGGTCCGGGTGTCAATTTCCATCATAAGCTCTTTGATTTTCCTTCTATCAAAATACCGCTGGTAGGCATTCCTGGCGTAAGTATATTCTTTGAGATCAGCGGTGGCGCACATTTCAACTTTAACTGGGAGCCATTGGTGTTGCAGGAACTGACCATCGGATTCAGGGAAATTGATATTAATGAAATTGACAGCGCCCAGGTAGATATCAAAGGCAAGATTGGTTCTAAAGCATTGGCGGAAGCGTATATGGAGATTAAGGCCTCCCTTGGCGCCCAGGTACTGGTAGCGACTATTAAAGGCTCTCTTGGCGGCCAGGCAGGTATCGGAGTAGAAGGAGAAGTGGGCGGGGAAATGACCGCTACCTGGAACCACGAAAAAGGCTTGCAGTTAAAAGAAATACTGGCTTACATCACCGTTAACCCGAAAGCGATTTTCAGGCTTACTGGCAGCGTAAGCGTTGATTTGGATCTCTGGCTGACAACCATTAACCTGTACTACAAGGAATGGGTGCTGGCAGAAGGCGACGCCGATCTGAGCGGGTTAAGTCTTAAAGTGGGCGTACCAATTAAGTTCGACGAAAATGGAAATCTCATACCGCCCGACGATTTTAGTAAGCTGAATGTAGAACAGCCTAATTTCTCAGGAGAGCAGGGCCGGGCAGCGCTGGACGGCGGTATTAACGGCGATGCCAAAAATGAAAGAAAGCTGGCTAAAGATAAACTAAGGGCCGACATATCACGGGATATGAAGGCTTCTGTTAACGATGATGAATTTTCTCCATCCGAATACGCTAAGAGCCTGCAAAAGAAATATGCAGATGACCCGGAAATGCAAACCTTTATACTGGATTCCGTTAACGAAGAGGTTAAGATCCAGGAGTATGAAGAGTTTGAAAATCTAAAGGCCGAACTGAGAAAATCGGATGACCCGTTGGAGAAAAAGGTTGCAAGAATAATGGTGTTCAGGATGTTCAGGCACCAGGTATCGCCTGGCGATATAGATGGCTTCACTGCTGAACTCTATGCCCTGGAACAACAGAAGAAGGCGCAACCGGCCGCACCGCAGGCATCCGGAAATAGTTAATCACATAATACCGGTAATATGAGATCAAAAAGTATCCGTAAGAAAAAACGCCCCGCCATCCAGAAAAAGGGCCCCTTCTTCGATAAGGGCGCGAAAGAACCGTTCTTTGGCGGTTTACAACGTGCTGAAGCTGGTAAAAAAGAAGAAGATAAACCTGTACAGAAAGCTGATAAAAAAGAAGAGGAAAAACCTGTACAAAAGGCTGATAAAAAGGAGGAGGAGAAACCTGTACAAAAGGCCGATAAGAAGGAAGAAGAGAAACCTGTACAAAAGGCCGATAAGAAGGAAGAAGAGAAACCCGTGCAGAAAAAAGTTCTTCCGCCATCCGCTTCGAATATGGATAGCGCATCAGGTAAATCATAATTTTTTTATTTATGCAGATACAGGATAGTAACTGGGAATACTATTTCCAGGCATTGTCTGGCCTTCTGAATGCCCGTATCAGCCAGGCCCTCCATAACAAAGCAGGCGATCCGATATTGGTACTGCCATCCCTCGACCATGCCAGCGGGCCCCTGGCCGACTATGTGCGGAAGCACCAACTTACTTTAGCTGATCACTACTGGTTGCTGATAGCGCTATGTCCGCATATCAGGCCCGGATATTTCGATGAGGTGATCCAGGAAGCATTGGGGCAACCGGGCGATTTTCCGCCTATCGGCGGCCTGAGAGGCCGGCAGTTCAGGGGATTTCTGCCAACTGCCGAAACAGGTTTATTCCTGATAGTGGGAGAGAATTGGAAAGAACGGCATCTCTTATTCCATAAAACTTTTCATCCTAACCATTTCTTCGCAGAAAAACGGGTGCTTACCCTGGAAACTCCGCCTGAAGGAGAACCCCTCATCAGTGGTAAACTGATCCTCACGCAGGCAATGATCACGTTCTTCACAACCGGGGAAGAATACCTGCCCGTTTATAGTTCGCAGTTCCCGGCCGGTGAGCTTAAAACAAAATTAACCTGGAACGATGTTGTATTGAATCCTCAAACCGGTCATCAGCTTTCTGAATTAAGGGCCTGGCATTTTCATAACCGGGTATTGACCGAGAATATGGGTATGGGCAACAAGGTCACCCCGGGATACAGGGCCTTGTTCTATGGTCCTCCGGGTACCGGTAAGACTGTATCTACCGCCATTTTAGGGAAGGAGTTCGGACAAACAGTTTTCAGGATAGACCTTTCTAACCTCGTTTCCAAATACATCGGGGAAACGGAAAAGAACCTGAGCAGGTTGTTTGAAGAAGCCACCAACAGGAACTGGATACTCTTTTTCGACGAAGCGGATGCCCTTTTCGGGAAACGGACGCAGGTAAAGGATGCACACGACAGGTACGCTAACCAGGAGGTATCGTACCTGATGCAAAGAATAGAGACTTTTGATGGCCTGATAATTTTAGCCAGCAACCTCAAAGGAAATATGGATGATGCTTTTGTAAGAAGGTTCCAGTCAGTGATCCATTTTCCGTATCCAACTCCTGAAGAACAGTTAAGAATATGGGAGAAGGCATTCCCCGAAAAGCTGGCGCCCTGCCCCAGCATCGATTTGCAATTCATTGCTCAGCGCTATAAGCTGTCCGGAGCCAATATTGTTAACATCGCGCATTACTGCTGCCTCACTGCCATGGCAGGAAAAGAAGATAAAATAAACGCGCATTTACTCGAGCGTGGCATCCTCCGGGAACTTTCCAAAGAAGGCAAAGCATATTAAAATTCAATTAAAGTTTAATCATAGGTTCGTATAAATAATAAAAAGTCGTCAAGCGTCTTGTTACTTCCTGACAATTAATGTAATTTCGGCCCCGACTTTAGAGAATGTGGGAATTGCTGCCTTAATCATCATTCATACCATGCTTCAGTACCATTTTATGCTGAATTCTGGGTTATGAACCAGTTACCTCAAAACGGCGAGCTATGAATACACTGTAATTCTTGGAGTCATGTTTTTGTTTGGTTATAGGAGTAAATATTCCTGGAAACACGTTACCTATGATGACGGAGAAACACTTAAGTGATGCCATTTTTTACCTGTTTGGGCTGATCGTTGTATTAAGCCTGCTGGAATCTTATTTCAGCTATAAACAGGATAAAAAGCTTTATGAAACCAAAGATACGCTCACTACTATTTACCTGATGGGCGTAAACTTTTTGGTGAACCTCGTTATGAAAACAGGAACTTTCCTGTTCCTCGATTACTGCTACCAGCATTACAGCATGGTACGCATTACCAACGTTTTCTGGTATTGGACGGTATTGGTCCTGCTGCAGGATTTCCTTTACTGGTTGCTTCATACCACCGGTCACTTTGTTCGTGTTTTCTGGGCCGTACATGTTACACACCATTCTTCCGAACATTTTAACCTTACCACTGGCTTCCGTTCCAGCGTGTTTGAACCCATGTATCGCCTGTTCTTCTTTGTGCCGCTGGCACTGCTGGGCTTCAGCGCCATCGATATCCTGTTTGCCTATTACGTTACCCAGATATACGGGAACCTGGTACATACGCAAACCATCGGGAAACTGCACCCCGTCATCGAATATATTTTTGTGACGCCTTCTCATCACCGGGTGCATCATGCCAGCAACGCAAGGTATCTTGATAAAAATATGGGTATGCTGCTGATCATCTGGGACAGGATGTTCGGAACTTTCCAGGAAGAATTGCCGGAAGATGAGGTACGATATGGGCTGGTAAAAGAAGTAGAAGACCGTGGACCGGTAAATATCATCTTCCATGAATTTATTGCATTGGGTAAAGACATGAAAAAAACGCCTTCCATCATCGATAAAATAAGATATCTTTTTAATCCGCCCGGCTGGAGTCATGACGGTAATTCCCTTACCAGCAAAGATCTTCAAAAACAGTTGCTGGAAGAAGAGAATGGGATATATGTAAAATCTTAAAACATTGACCGGGTAAAAATAATTACCCGGTTTTTTATTGCCTTTACCAATAGTCGTTCACGTTAGCCCCTTCAAACACTAATCTCATTTCCTTTCTTAACATATTGATTTTCCCCGTTTAATCTCTTCTTCTATACAGATCAGGATAGTACAGGATAGTGCATGACAGTACAGGATGGTTCATGATAGAGCAGGATAGTACATGATAGGGCAGGTTGCCGGCGCTGAATTATATAGCTAATATTGAATTGTGCTTAACAGCCAGGCAGTGCACAGTGAATCAAGTCAGAGGGTCAACCAGAACAGAATTCCACTATGAATAAAAACGCGATGCGGGGAGTATGTAGCAGCATCTTATTACTATTGGCTGCTTCAACTTTTGCTCAACAACCGCTTATTAACTACAGCGCTGGTTTGCCAGCCACTGATGCAATCGGCAGGAAGTTGCCAACATACCAGGAAGTTGGAAAAGAGAAGAAAGACAAATTTGTAGGTATGTTTTATTGGACCTGGCATTATGAGCAAAGCAAAAATCTGCTGCCTCATAATACAACAGCATTCCTGGAAAAACATCCGGATGCCCTATACGATTTTAATCATCCTGCGTGGCCCAAGGGCATTATGAATTTCTGGAATGAGCCGCTTTTCGGCTACTACACGAACATGGATAAGTGGGTAGTATGGAAACATGCTGAAATGCTGTCTGATGCCGGTGTGGATATGATCATGTTCGATTGTACGAACGGCGACCTGGTTTGGAAGTCGGCCTATCAGAACCTTTGCGAAGTATTCACGGAAGCGAGAAAGAATGGGATGCGTACGCCGCAGATCGCGTTTATGATGGCTTTCGGCGCAACGCCCGGATCAAAGAGCGCTATCAACCAGGTGTATAACGACTTGTATAAACCTGGTAAATACAAAGATCTATGGTTTATGTGGAAGGGAAAACCATTGATCATGGCCTATCCGGAAAATATCACAGATCCTGAGATCCGTAACTTTTTCACCTTCCGCCCGGGCCAGCCTGTTTATAACAAAGGACCGCAACGGAATGACCATTGGGGATGGCTGGAAATTTACCCGCAGCACGGTTTTGCAAAGAACGACGACGGCAGCTTCGAACAAATGACGGTGGGCGTTTCGCAAAACTGGACGAAGGCAAATGGTCTGAATCCCATGAATGCAAGGGGAGCATTCGGACGCAGTTATACAGATAAGAACGGTCACGACAGGCGCCCGGACGCATACCAGTATGGACTTAATTTCCAGGAACAATGGGATCATGCGCTTAAGCAAAATGTACAACTGGTTTTTGTAACAGGTTGGAATGAATGGATAGCAGGCAGGTACGATGTATGGTGCGGACAGCCAAACGCTTTCCCGGACGAATTCGATACGGAGAACAGCAGGGATATTGAGCCCATGAAAGGAGGACATAACGATAACTATTACTATCAGCTGGTAGCCAACATCCGCAGGTTTAAGGGGATGCCTGCACCAGGGAAAGCATCTCCCGAAAAAACAATAAAGATCGATGGCGAATTTGCCGAATGGCAAAACGTAACGCCGCTTTTCAAAGCGCACAAAGGAAGCACCCTGCACAGGGATGCTGATGGATTTAAAGGAACACACTACACCAACACAACAGGCAGGAACGATATTGTAGCAGCAAGAACGGCCAGGGATAAGGATTATGTATACTTCTACGTAGAAACAGCAGCGCCGCTCACGCCCTCGTCTGATCCGGCATGGATGCGTTTATTCATTGACGTAGATCGCGAGAAAAGTACCGGATGGGAAGGTTACGACCTGGTCGTTAACCGCGTTACTCCTAATGGCAAAGCATTTTTAGAACGTTCCATCAATGGCTGGAACTGGCAAAAAGTTGCAGAAGTAGAATTTAAGTACAACAGTAACCAGTTAGAACTTCGTATTCCACGTATTTACCTGGATGCAGCAGGTAGAGGACTGAATTTTGAATTTAAATGGTCGGACAACATGCAGGAAGAGGGAAATATCATTGATTTCCTTGTCAACGGAGACGTAGCGCCGGCAGGCCGTTTCAATTATCTCTACCAGGAATAGCACGTCAATCTTTAACCAATTTTATCATACCAAAATTCGCGTCAGCAGAAGTCTTAAAAGACCACGATATGAAAAAACACAACAATCGTCGTTGGGTGACGGTGTGTCTGCTCCTATTCGGAATAGTCAGCTCACTAACATCCCTGGCCCAGAACAAGATCAAAGTATCAGGAACCGTCCTGGATTCGGCAGGTTCTTCGCCGATCCCGGGGGTAACCGTACAACTGCAGGGCACCAACACTGCCACACAAACAAATCCCGATGGTAAATTTACTCTCGATGCCGATCCGCGTGGCGTACTTATTTTCAGCTTTATTGGATACAACAAACAGTTGGTATCCATCAATAACAAAACCAGCTTCCTGGTAAGATTAGTCTCTTCCGATCAGAAGCTGAACGAAGTGGTGGTAATGGCATACGGTCAGCAGAAAAAAGTTTCGGTTACCGGCGCTGTTGCTTCCGTAGGCGGGCAGGAACTGCGGCAAAGCAGCTCGGCCAGCTTAACTTCCGCTCTCGCAGGGCGTTTGCCCGGCCTGGCTGCCGTGCAGTCGAGCGGGCAACCAGGGCGTGACGATGCCTCCCTTTATTTAAGAGGCGTGAGCACTACCAACGGCCAGAGTCCTCTCATCCTCATCGACGGCGTACCCCGCGATAACCTCCGTACCCTGGATGCGAGCGAAGTAGCTTCCGTAACAGTACTGAAAGACGCTTCCGCTACAGCAGTGTTCGGGGTAAGAGGCGCCAATGGCGTAATCCTGGTAACTACTAAAAGAGGTACCCCCGGTAAAACAGAATTAAATCTAAGCGTGGATCAGAGCATGTCGGCCTTCACTACTGAACCCGGCCGCCTGCATTCTGTAGAGTACCTGGAACTGCGCAACCAGGCATCTGCCAACGATGGCCTGCCTTTACCTTTCTCCGAAGAAATTATTGATAAATACAGGAATCCCTTAGCAGGGCTGGATCCTAACGATCCTGACTACGAACGGAAGAAAAAAGTAAGGGAGTATATCTATCCCGACCACGATTATTTCCGCGAACTGGTAGCCCGTTTTTCTCCTCAGACCAGGGTGAACCTGAATATGACAGGAGGCACAGAACGCGCCAGCTACTTTGCAAACGTGGCTTACCTGCACCAGGGCGGCAATATCAAAACCGAACCTAAATCACAACTCGGCTACGATCCTTCTTTCAAAATGGATCGCTTTAACTTCCGCGCCAACCTGGATTATAAAGTAACCAACACGCTGAAAGCATTTCTCAAAATCGCCAGTTATATAGAGAAAGTGAATATGCCTTCTGCCAATACTTATCCGGGTTCGTCCACAGACTGGATGATGAACGATATCATGTACCAGGCCCGTTCTATCCTGCCTATCACTCCTGGCCCAACTACCATTGATGGCTACGGTGTAAAACCTGGCATGGTAGTGCACCCGCCGTATCTCGACCGTGGCGCCTTTGAAGTGACCAACAGGCAGGGATTCAGGAATGAGCTCCGCTCCAACCTGAACAGCACCTTCGGGATGGAATGGGATCTGAGCCAGGCGGTAACAAAAGGTCTGAGCATGAAAGGAATGATCTCTTACGATTCCCGCTCTACCTCCGCGATGCAGGGCAGCAAATACGAACCGCTTTACATCGCCAACGTAAATTATGAAACCGACGAACTTTCTTACAGCGTAAAGAAACAGAGCGACGACAGGTTGTCTATTGTAAAAGGAGTAGACTCCCGTTATAACATTAACCTCCAGGCCAGTATCAACTATAACCGCACTTTCGGCAAACATGCCATCGGCGGAATGTTCCTGGGGCAGCGCGACTACTGGGAATCTACCGGCGGTGAAATCCCTTTCAACGTGATAGGCGTTGCAGGAAGGGCTACCTATGGTTATGATAATCGCTATTTTGCCGAATTCAATATGGGATACAACGGGTCTGAACAGTTTGCGCCTTCCAGGCGTTTCGGTTTCTTCCCCGCTGTATCGGTTGGTTACGTGATCACCAACGAAAGATTCCTGAAAGGAAACAACTACCTCACTAACCTGAAACTCAGAGCTTCGTATGGTAAGGTGGGTAACGATAAAATGGGATCTACCCGTTTCCTCTACCAGTCGAACATCACTACTACAACCAGCGGAGGCCCGCTGGGCAGCCTGGGCGGCGTTGTAAACCAGGGACTGCTGGGGAACCCGGATATTACCTGGGAAACTTCTGTTAAACAAAACTATGGTATAGACCTGGAGCTCTTCAAAAGCCTCACAGTGAACTTCGACTACTACTTTGAGAACAGGTCAGATATCCTCATCTCACGTGGTATGGTGCCTATTATCCAGGGTGTGCCGCTGGGAAATATCCCGAAAGTGAATATGGGAAAGGTGGATAACCAGGGGTATGAACTGGTAGTAGCTTACCGTAAAGACCTGGCCAAAGACCTGTACCTGAATGTAAGCATCAACTATGCCCGCAATAATAACGTAGTGAAATACTTTGATGAAGCCATCAGCGGGCTCGAATACGCTTACCGCTACCGCACCACCGGTTTCAGGCTGGGACAGAATTTCGGGTATAAGATCGACTATAGTAACGGTAACGGCTACTTTAATTCACAGAAAGAACTGGACGAATACCTGGCGCATACTACTTACGGATTTGGAAAACCGAGAGTGGGAGATTTTAAATATATCGATTTGAATGGCGATGGAGTAGTAGATAACAAAGACATGGCGCCTATCAAGTATTCCGGTATACCCGGTACTGTTTACGGCGGCAACCTGAATATTGGTTACAAAGGTTGGGAGCTGACAATATTCCTGCAGGGAGTTGGCCGTTTCTCTGGTCAGTATGGCGACCAGGGAGTATACGAAACAACCACTTTAGGTACCTATTTCGATTATCATAAAAATGCATGGACGGCAGAAAGATATGCGAAAGGAGAAAAGATCACTTATCCTGCATTGAGCACAGTTGCCAATACCAACCAGGTGCCGAACGATTTCTTCATACAGGATAGGTCCTATGTTCGTTTAAGAACCCTGGAACTGGCTTATAACCTGCCACAGCGCTGGCTGAAGCCTATCAGGATGAAGGCGACGCGTTTGTATATCGGCGCCCAGAATCCTTTCACCTGGAGCAAGTTGCACACTACTCACCTGGATCCTGAAAATGGAGGTCCTTTGGGTTACACTATCACCAAAACGTATAACCTGGGTCTGAATACCACTTTCTAATTCCATCAACCACATATGCAGTTATGAAAAAGCTATATATTTATTTCTTCGTGCTTTCTATGTTGTCTGTCGGGGCCTGTAATAAAGCCCTGGATATGGCCCCTGATGGGAAGATCTCACTGGGCGATGTTTTTACAGATACCACCAAGCTCAGAGGTCTGCTCAATACATGTTATGATAACGTACCTACCAAAGGTACGCGGTATTACTTCTGGAGCCGTGGTCCGGTTGTCTGGAGCGATGAAGCCTGGGATACCGATGCTGAGTCAGAACCCACCTTGTCTTCCGGCCGTCTTTACAGCGGAAGCGTATCGGCCGAGAACTTCACTCCGTTGAATTCGTTCGATGCCAGGAACGGCGATTACTGGGCTAAATACTGGACTTCCATCCGCAACTGCGCCCTGATCATTAACGGTATAGATACCGCCAGCGCACAACTCCACCCGGATGTGAAAAGCCGTTATAAAGCAGAAGCATACCTGCTGAGAGCCTATTTTTATTCTGAACTGCTGAAATGGTTCGGCCCTGTGCTGCCTATCTCCCGTAGTCCTTACAACTTCACAGAAGACTTTTCCAAACTTAAAAAGGAGAGTTATTATAATGTTGTAAAATTCATTATAGAAGACTGTGACGCTGCGCTGGCGCTGAATTTACCTGAACGGATCATGGATAGGAACGAGCCTTACAGGATGACCAAAGCGGTAGCGGAAGCCATCAAATCCAAAATGATCCTCTTTGCTGCCAGCCCGCTGAATAATGATGGTGGAAATTACTGGGAAGAAGCCTACCAGGTAAATAAAACATCCCTGGCTAACCTGAGAAAGATGGGATATGAACTTTACAGGCAGGTGAATTTCCCTTCCACCTATAAATCGGAAGATGCCCATTTTGGCCCCGATAACAACGAATACGCGGCTTTATACAACGAATATTTCACCAATAAGGTTAGTTATAGCGAATCGGTGCCTTTAGACAGGGAAACCATCTGGGAAAGCCGGGATAACCAGGGAAATGTATGGAATATCGATGGCATAGGCGCACAGGATGGCTATAAATCCGGTACCTGCCCGTCGCAGGAGCTCGTGGATGCTTACGAAACAATAGATGGCCAACCGATCCTGGACCTGGCAAATCCATACCTGGACGAAAAACATACCCAACCTAACTACAATAAAGCGAATACCCTCTACAACCCTGACGATCCGTATAAGAACAGGGACCCGCGTTTCTATGCTTCCATCTATTACAATGGGTCAAAAAGAACCGCATGGTGGGGTTTCAATGAAGTAGCTGAATCCGTAGAGAACTATCCTGCAGGTATTGGTTACCGTACAAGGGTAGTAGCTACCTGGGTGGGAGAGCCGCAGACAGGGATTAGCGGGACTGTAAGAAAAGCTACCCGCACCGGGTATTTCGAACGTAAATTCCAGCACCCCAATGCCGGTTCAGGAAACGTGATCGTTGCCGGCGCAAACACCAAGTTGTTCCGCCTGGGAGAAGTGATCCTCAACTTCGCGGAAGCCGCCGCAGAAGCAGGACACCTGGATGAAGCCGCAGCTGCAGTAAACGAGATCCGTCGCCGTGTGAACATGCCCGATATCCCAACCGGTTTAACCAAAGAACAAATGATCCTCCGTGTAAGACATGAAAGACGGGTTGAATTAGCCATGGAAGAGAACAGGTATTTCGATGTACGCAGGTGGACAGCCCCGAACGGCGACCTGTCGAAAACCGATAAGTATGTTACTGCAATGGAGATCACCCGAAGACCGGATGGAACTTTTTCCTACAAACGCCGCCCTGTTCGTGAATCAGAGCGTTTGTGCTACACCAACAAATTCCTGCGCTGGCCAGTGCCGCTGGCTGAAGCCAACCGCCTGAAAGCAATTACAGGCCAGGATTGGCAAAACCCGGGATGGTAACCACATTTACAAACGCCGATAACAGATAATCAAATGAGATCAAAATTTAGTCCACATACCATATTTGTTAGTGCTTTTGTTATGCTGACAGCCTTCGGCTCCCAGCTTTCAGCACAACAAATTTCCACCATCGTAAAAGGGAAGGTGACAGACCAATACAACAGGCCGCTGCAGGGCGTCCTGGTAAATACTCCGGATGGCAAAACAGGTACCAGCACCAACAAAAAAGGTGAATACCAGTTTGAAGTAAGCGAGGATAATTCGCAGATCACCTTTTACCAGAAGGGATTCCTGCTGCAAACAGTTCCTGTACATGCCGGTGAACAGGCGGTTGTTGTATTGCAACCAGATGCACATAAGAAAGATGAGATAGTTGCGCTGGGGTACAGCACGCAGCGACGCAGGGAGCTGGCCGGCGCTGTATCGACCGTCAGCGGAGAGGAGTTGCAACGCGCGCCTGTGGCAAACCTTGGCCTGACGCTCGCTGGCAGGCTCTCAGGTCTTACCGCCCAGGAAACCTATTCCGAACCATCACGCGCCAATACACAATTAAACGTAAGAGGATATTCTTCCGAAAGGAAAAACGGTCCCCTGGTGGTGATAGACGGGATACCAAGCGCCTATAACACCGCACAGACGCTGGAGTACATTTCAGCCAGCGAGATTGAATCCATCAGCGTATTGAAAGATGCATCCACCCAGGCTTTGTATGGCATACAGGGAGCCAACGGGGTGATAGTGGTACAAACAAAAAGAGGAAGAAAAGGGGATCTGAAAATAGATGTACGGTTGGACCAGGCCTGGCAACAGGTAACGACCAAGCCCACCTGGTACAGTTCTTACGATTATGCACGGCTGATCAACGAAGCGGCAAAGAACGACGGCAGCGCGCCAACCTACACTGATGAGCAGCTCGAAGGGTATAAGAATGGCGCTGATCCCAAACTGTACCCGAATAACAACTGGTACGACAAATACTTCCGTGACTTTGCCCTGATGCAGCGTGTCAATGTGGGTATCACAGGAGGTAACGATAAAGTGCAGTTCTACTCCAACCTGAACGTTATGCACCAGGGAGGACAGTTCAATACCGAAACAACCAAGTATAAAACAGATGCAAACGATGTTTGGGTGAACTATCGCACAAACATGGATATGCAGTTGCATAAGTACATCAAGGCTTACCTGAGTCTTGCAGGAAACGTAAAGAGAGAACGCGTTCCGGCAGGCGCCAGTGTTGCCAATGTATACAGCAGCATGCTCCAGACGCCGCCAAACATTTACGGACCGGTCAGCGAGATGAAAGTAGACCCTGCTACCGGTAAAGTAATAGATCCGGGAGGCAGGATGGTGGTGACGAATTCTTTTAACTCTAACACGTACGCATACCTGAACCGTTCCGGTTTCACCAGGCATACAGTAACCAATATCGTTTCGCAGGCAGGGTTGGATATAGACCTGGGCTTCCTGACAAAAGGACTCGACCTCACCGGAACCTTTGCCTATCAAACCAACTCAGTAGGCAGCCTGGTGGCTTCCCAGAATTATGAGCGTGTTTTGCCTAACGGACAGCGGCCTTCTTCCGGCGGAACCAATACGCCGCTGGGATATTCAAAAAGCCATTCGCTTTATTATCACCTGACCTATAATGCAAAGCTGGGCTACGACAGGACTTTCAACAAGCACCATGTAACAGGCCTGGGTTATATGTATTACCAGAACCTGACAAGGACTGAAACGTCTATGCCCAACGTATTGCCATGGAACAGGTTAAGCCTGGGAGCGGAAGCTACCTACGGGTATGATAACCGTTACTTCGTAAAACTGGACCTGGGATATTCACAATCCGACCAGTTCGTAAGAGGTAACAGGTGGACGGCCACGCCATCTGTAGCTTTGGCCTGGGAGCTGGCTAACGAAAACTTCCTGAAAGGACAGAAATGGTTAACACAATTGAAACCAAGGGTTTCATGGGGTAAAACAGCCACCGACCAGATAGGAGTGACCCGTTATGCTTACCTGGATGATATCAGGAGCGGAGGCGGAGGACCAATCGGTTCGCTGGGCGGTACCATCGTCGAAAACGCATTGGGCAATCCTTTTATCAGCGCTGAAATATCTACCAAGCAAAACGCAGGTATAGACATCGGTTTGTTCAACGCCTTATCGATCTCCTTCGATCTCTTCCAGGATAAAATGGATAACATGGTAGTAGGCGCCATCAACGAAATCCCTGCTTACCAGGGCTTCCCGCTAGCCAACTATCCCCGTAAGAATGTTGGGATCTTCAGGAATAAAGGATATGAAATCTCAGTGAACTATGTGAAAGACCTAAATAAAGACCTGACTATTTCAGTAGGCGGCATGCTCAGCTACCAGAAGAATACTGTTGTGAGCTGGAACGAAGCTGATAAGGGAGAAGGATATGCATACCGCCACTGGAGCGAAGGATATTCGCTGGGCCAGTCGTTTGGTTACCTGGTAGATTACAGCAACGGTAATGGCATGTTCAATTCAGAAGAGGAACTCAGCAAACGTAACCTGAACTACACCGCGTTAGGTAAGGTGAGAGTGGGAGACCTGATCTATAAGGATCTGAACGGAGATGGAATGATAGATGAGAAAGATAAAGCGCCATTAGGGAATGGAGACCTTCCAAGGAAATCGTTTGGTATATCCGGTGGCGTTAGGTACAAAAGTTTCGACCTGAATTTCCTGTTCCAGGGCGTAGGAGAATTTTATACCGTGTTTTCAGGAACCGGGGTGTATGAAAACGCTTATGAAGGAACATTTACTGCGCTTCATGCCAATGCCTGGACACCGGAAAGATATGCGAACGGGGAAACGATCACTTATCCTGCATTGTCGAGGAAAACAAGCACCAATTTCCAGGCCAGCGACTTTTTCCTTTACAACCGTTCCTATATCCGCCTGAAAAACCTGGAATTATCATATACGCTGCCTGATGTTGTAGCAAGGAAGATAGCGGCAGATAAAATACGCGTATTGGTGAGCGGCCAGAATCTAATCACCTGGGATCATATGAAAACAAAGGATTTTGGTCCTGAAGGCGGCGGATATCTTGCCATCCCTGTATATCGTGTATACAACGTAGGACTGAATGTAGGGTTTTAATCTTTTAACTAGAAGGATATGAAAAAAATTATCATCATATTATGTACCGTGATCGGGTTATTTGCCTGCCAGAAGCAAATGGACCTGCCATCGGATGGCCGTTTAACGACGCCTGAGATCTTTGATAACTACGACAGGGTAAAAGCCTACCTGAACTCCTGTTATGGTTATTGTCCTGCACCTGCCTTCAACAGGGCCGTTTACAGCGACGAAGCACAGGATGCCAACCTGGCCGATCCAAGGGTAACAGCAACCAGGAACTGGTATACGGGAGCGGTAACCTCTATTAATTACGGTGGTATATCACCCGATGGAGATCCATGGGATAATCTTTATACCGGTATCCGTAAATGCAATTACTTCCTGGCTAATATAGGCGCTTCCAATACTATTGCTACAGAGGAAGAAAAAGCCGGATGGACGGCGCAGGCCCGCACACTCAGGGCGCTGTATTTCCTGCAACTCATCAAACGCTATGGCGAAGCGCCGTTAACTGATTCTTTGCTGACCATCTATCATGATTTTTCTAAAGACAAAAAGAATAAAGTAAGTGAGATCGTGACATTGATATTGGCAGATTGTGATTCGGCGTTGAAGGTATCAACAGCCCGTGCTGGTTTCCCTTGGCAGATCTATGAGAACCAGTATGGTATCATGTCCCGCGCTGTCGCTTATGCGATCAAATCAGAAGCCGTGTTGTATGCCGCAAGCCCTTTGTATTCTGATGGTACTTATACCTGGGAGAAAGCGAAAGACATTACCGCAGAAGCATTGTCGCAGTGCCTGGCCAACGATTACAAACTATTCACTGAAACGCCTGCCAATTCTGCCTCTCAAAATGCTTACGGGCTTTATCACCTGATCGGGTCTAACGACCAGCGGTCGAGGGATAAAGAAACGATCCTGCATCTTGGAGGACAAATGCAGATCTGGAAAAATTCGGGCCTGCCTTCCATTACTGCCGGCGCATCGGCAGGCGCCTGCCCAACCCAGGAAATGGTAGACAGGTATGAAATGAGCAATGGCGAGGCGCCTATCACCGGTTACAGCGATGCGGCGCATCTAAACCCGATCATCAATACCGCTTCCGGTTACAATCCTGCTACTCCTTATTCCAACAGGGACCCTCGTTTCTATACTGCTATCTATTACAATGGGGCTGTACGCAACCTGAACGATCCGGATGGTATAAAAGTGGAAACATTTGTGGGCGGAAGAGAAGGCATTGACGCTAGTAATTTCAGGAATACGCCTACTGGCTACTATATGCGCAAATTCAACAGCTTCAGGTCTAACGAATCTACCAACCAGGATGGTTCTATCAGGTTGTTCAGGTTAGCAGAACTGTATCTCAACTTTGCCGAAGCAGCCTACCAGGCAGTAGGTCCGGATGCGGTAGTGAATGTGGGCAGTTTTTCAATGAGCGCCCGCGACGCGGTGAGCGCTGTCAGGGCCCGGGCAGGAATGCCGCCTTTCCCTGCAGGCATGTCAAAAGCCGATTTCGAAAAGAAATACCGCAACGAAAGAGCCGTTGAACTGGCCTTTGAAGGACATAGGTACTTCGATGTCCGCCGCTGGAAAGTCCTGGACCAAACCGATAAGTTCGTAACAGGCATGCGGATCACTAAAAATGGTGCAGATCTTACTTATACAAGGTTTAAATTTGAAGACAGGAATTGTTCTGATAATAAATTCTTACTCTATCCTATAGATCAGTCAGAAGTCAATAAAGTAAAGCAGATATCTGGCCAGGATTGGCAGAACCCGGGCTGGTAATAAATTTTTCTTGTTCACTGGCTTTCTAATCAACACCGTATGGGCATCCGTCTTTTGCTGAAAAAGACGGGATGCCCATACACCTTAAAAAGAGACGTGATGTTTAAAAAAATTGCAGCTATAGTGCTATTTTCCATTGTTACCGCAGGATCAGTATCCGCGCAACAGGCGCCCTCCCTTATTCCTCAACCGGTACAGCAGGTTGTTGGTAAAGGCGCTTTCACCATTTCAAAGGATGTTGTAATTGTTGCAGGAACCAACCTGGCAACAGAAGCAGGTTTCCTGAAAGAATTGCTTGACCAGGTTACAGGCTATAAAATACCTGTAAAGCCATCTGCAACGGGAAAGACTATACGATTATCATTGAATACGGCCAGCGATAAAACCATTGGCAACGAGGGGTACAAGCTGACCATCAATACCAATAATATTGCTATTGTTGCCAACACGCCGGCAGGAATATTCTATGGCGTACAATCCCTTCTCCAGTTGCTGCCTCCTGAAACAGAAAAACGGGAACGAATTAAAACAGCCTTGCAGTTGCCGGTTATCGCAGTAACCGATTACCCGAGGTTCGGCTGGCGGGGACTGATGCTGGATGTTAGCCGCCATTTCTTCCCGCTTAGTTTTGTAAAGAAGTATATAGACCAGATGGCTAAATACAAATACAATGTATTTCACTGGCATTTGACGGATGATCCGGGATGGAGAGTGGCCATTAAATCTTATCCCCGTTTAACAGAAATAGCGGCATGGCGACCTTTGAGAGTGGGCAGATGGGGATCTTTTCCTCCGCCTGCCAAAGATGAAAGGAACAACGACGGCGGTTTTTACAGCGCTGCTGAAATTGCGGAAGCTATCCGTTATGCAAAGGAACGCCATGTTACTATCGTGCCGGAAGTAGATATGCCGGGGCATAGCGCCGCTATTATTACCGCATATCCTGAACTCAGCTGTTCGGGGAAACCAAGGCAGATGTACAGCGGCAGCAACGATGGCGCCGGCGAAAATGTATTGTGCGCCGGTAAAGAAAGGACCTTCGAAGTATTGGATACGCTCATAGGCGACCTTGCGGCCATGTTCCCCGGCGAGTATATCCATATAGGCGGGGATGAAGTGGATAAGAGCTTTTGGAAGCGTTGCGAGTTGTGCCAGAAACGTATGAAGGAAGAAGGTTTGAAGAACGAAGAAGAATTGCAGAGCTATTTTATAAAAAGAGTGACCAAGCTGGTGAACAAGCATGGAAAAAAAGTGATTGGCTGGGATGAGATACTGGAAGGCGGATTGGCCCCCGGAGCGGCGGTAATGTCGTGGCGCGGCTATGAAGGAGCAATTGCTGCCGCCAGGGCGCAGCATAAAGCAGTGATGACGCCAACCAGTTTCTGTTACCTCGATTATATGCAAACCGACATGCACATCGAGCAAACAGGCGGCGCCTATCTCACCCTTACAAGAACATATGAGTATGAACCGGTGCCCGCTGAAGTGGATGAACAGTATATTTTAGGCGGGCAGGGCAACCTGTGGACAGAGTTTATCTCTTCTCCCGGTAGGGCGGAGTACATGACCTGGCCAAGAGCCTTTGCCTTATCAGAAATTTACTGGTCGCCAAAAAAAATGAGATCAACTGCCGAATTTCTTTCCAGAGTAGAAAAGCATTTTGTACGTTTATATTATGCAGGGGTCAACTATGCGCCTGCTGTTTATGATCCGCAGATCCATGTGAAGAAAGACGCGGCTGGTAAACCAACAATTTCGTTTACCACGGAAGTGAAAGACCTGGAAATTTATTACACCTTCGATGGCGTGATACCGGATCAATATGCCACGAGATATACAGGTGGCCCCATCATGCTTCCTCCCGGCGCTTCAGATGTAAAAGCGGTCACCTACCGGAACGGGCGGCAAATGGGTCGGGTATTGTCAATTAACCTAAATGAGATACAAGGAAAATAGAAACCCTTTTGTTATGAGAAAACTGGTACTGTGCTGGCTTTTGTTGATTGTTACACAAATAGCCCTGGCAGCAGGCGGAAGTTCCGTCGTTCCACAACAACTACGTTGCGAATACCTGGTTAATCCCAGGGGAATAGATGAAAAGCTCCCCCGTTTAAGCTGGACGTTGAAAGCGACCGATGCCGCTGCTTTCGGGCAACGGCAAACTGCCTACCAGGTGCTGGTAGCTTCATCGGAAGCCGAACTGGACGCAGGGCGGGGAAGCGCCTGGTCATCTGGCTGGGTTAACAGCGCTGATATGCAGCATATCGAATACAAAGGCAAACCGCTGGAATCAGATAATGCCTACTTCTGGAAGGTAAGGGTGAAAGATGAAAAAGGACGGATCTCCGACTGGAGCCCCGTTGCTACCTGGACAACCGGTTTATTCCGGCCATCCGACTGGAAAGCGTCCTGGATCGGGTCCGGCGACGTCTATAAACCAGGCGCGGGAACCGCTAACATAGCGGACCCCTGGTTCAGGAAAACATTTGAGTTGCAGGGCAAACCGCAGAAAGCCAACTTCTTTGTAGCCTCTGTTGGGTATCATGAGCTCTATGTGAATGGCGTGAAAGTAGGAGAAGATGTGCTGGCGCCGGCGGTAACAGATCATGCAAAAAGAGCCAGGTACGTGGCCTATGATATAGCTCCCTACCTGAAACCGGGGAAGAATGTAATTGGTCTCTGGCTGGGTACTTCCTGGTCTATCTTTGGTCCTTACATTGCGCCGGGCCGGCCTAACGCACCTATTGTAAAAGCGCAGGGCACGGTCTATGCCGGTACTGCTCCCGTTCTTATTCAAACCGATAATACCTGGAAAACTCATCCGAGCCCCAACATGCTCCTGGAAACCTGGGACTTTGCACGGATGGGAGGCGAATTATGGGATGCCAATAAAGAGATACCCGACTGGAACGCGCTGACATGCAACGACAGCGATTGGAAACAGGCGACGGTCTATCATCCTGACCTGGTCCTTTCCGCGCAGATGGTGGAACCAAACAGGGCGCTGACTCCTGTTAAACCCGTGGCGATCGAAGCCCGGCCCGACGGCAGTTATCGTGTAGACATGGGCGTTAATTTTGCCGGGTGGACGGCCGTAAAGCTTCGCGGTAAACCGGGCGACAAGATCACTTTCCAGTATTCAGAAAGGGAAAAGATGGATATGACCTTCAATCTTCACAGTGCTTATATCATAGGGAAGGAGGGACACGGCACTTTTCATAACAGGTTCAATTACAGTTCCGGGCGCTGGATCACTATCAGGGGATTATCGTACAAGCCATCGCTTGACGATATCCAGGGCTGGCTGGTACGTACCAACTATGAACCGGCTGCTACGTTTAGCTGCTCAGATTCTTTGCAGAACTGGATGTACGACCGCATCAGGTGGACGTATGAAAACCTTTCCCTTGGCGGTTATGTAGTGGATTGCCCGCAAAGGGAAAGACTGGGATATGGAGGAGATGCGCATTCGACCTGCGAAACAGGGATGTTTAATTACCACCTGGGCGCTTTCTATACGAAATGGATGGAAGACTGGAGAGATGTACAGGGTACAGAATCGATAGTGGGAAATATGTACGATACTTCCTTTGCGCATAAAGCGGTAATGAGCGGCAGGTATTTGCATAAAGGTATTTTGCCGCATACAGCCCCTACCTACTCGGGAGGCGGCGGGCCGGCCTGGGGAGGAATAGTGGTTTCCCTGCCCTGGTATGTATATCAACAGGAAGGAGATAAGCGGATACTGGAAAAAAACTTTGAAATGATCAGTCTCTGGCTGGAATTCCTGGATACCCAGACAAAAGATAACCTGTTGCAACGTTTCGGGGGCAATTGGGATTTCCTGGGCGACTGGCTATGGCCTAATGCTACCGCTGAAGGGATGAATAATAACTCTCCACAAACCCTCTGCCTGAATAACTGTTACAGGGTATATAACCTGCGCACGGCAGCCAGGATAGCAAGGGTGCTGGGAAGGAAGGCAAACGCCGAAGAATGGGAGAAGAAGGCCAAGCTGGCTTCAGATGCCATTAATACACGCTTCTATAATGCAGGCGATCATAGTTACAGCGATAGTTCTATGGGCAACCTGGCGGCAGCCTTGCTGGCGGAAGTTCCGCCGGCCGATCTTCGTCCTCTGGTAATGAAACGCCTGGAGAATGAGATCCTCGTGAAACGCAATGGGCATATTCATGTGGGAATTACGGCAGGAGCGCTGTTGTTTAAACTTTTAAGGGAAGAAGGGAGAGATGATCTTATTTATAGTATGACATCACAGACAACCTATCCGAGTTGGGGGTATATGAAAGCCAATGGGGCCACTACTATCTGGGAAATGTGGGAGAAAGACCTGCCGGGGCATTCTCTTCTTCATAGCTCTTATTTGTACCCCGGCGCCTGGTACATTAACGGCGTTGCGGGCATACGCCAGGACCCGGCCAGCGACAAAGGATACCGGAAATTTATTGTAAGACCTCCATACCTGAAGGCAGACCAGATTGCCTGGGCGAAAGCAACATTTGAATCCTCGGCGGGTACTATAAAAACCGACTGGCGCCGGGAGGGTCAACAGCTTACATTAAACGTTACGGTGCCGCCTAATTGTACAGCCCTGGTAGAGTTGCCAGGGAAGGTAACATTCAATGGCCGGGTACTTAAAAAGAATTCTTCAAAAGGCTATGTACTGGAAGCAGGTACTTATTCCCTGCTCAGCGAGCTTTAATTCTTTACATCGGTGGGGGCGGGGAAACCCGCCTTCGCCCTGTTGTTTTCCCTCCATTTAAGAAACAACACGAAATAGCCGAACTCCCAGTATAAATGATCTTCCAGCAACGCTGTAAGCAACTGGCTTTTTTCATTTCCATCAATTCCTTCTACCATAGCTACTTGTTCCTGGAGGGTTTGTTCCATAGTTCTTAACAGTACAGGTAATTCATCAACGGGGGTCCGGAGAATTTCCTGCCCGCGGGCAGTTTCTTTTAGCAATTGTGCCTTCTGGTGGGTTAATGTCGTCATTTTTACTCCTGTTACTTGTAATTTTGATCGCATACTCGTTCGGTTATATAACTATTGGAGTAAATTTTTTTAAATAGGTTACAAAAACCTATAACAATTTTTGTAACTTTTGGATTATACTTAATCAAATTATTTAATAATGAGTACCCTACTAACCGTTGCCTCTGAAACCGACATTGACCTTATTAACCGGGTTTTAAACGGAGAACAGGCTGTTTACGAACAACTGATACGCCGTCACAATGCCAGCCTTTTCCGGATCGGTATGTCCATTTTACAGAATGATGCCGATGTGGAAGACATGATGCAAACAACTTACATCAATGCCTGGCAGCACCTGGCGAGTTTCAGGAATGAAGCCGCATTCGGAACCTGGCTGAAAAGGATCATGATAAATGAATGCAACCAGCTGTTGAGAAAACGCAAACAGCAGTTGCAGGAAGATCTGAGTCAGCACGACGCGGCAACACAGAACATTAAAGAATCACCGGAAAATGCCGTTCTTAATAAAGAACTGAGCGTGGCTATGCAAAAAGCTTTGCTCCTGCTGCCAGAAAAATATCGAGCTGTTTTCCTGTTGCGGGTGGTCGAAAATCTTTCCGTCGCGCAAACAGCGGAAATCCTTGCCATTTCACAGGTTAACGTAAAAGTAAGATTGATCAGGGCTAAGTTGATGTTGAAAGAAAAAGTATCTAATTACTACAAAAACGACCTGGTATTCCCATTCCACCTGATCAGGTGCGACAGGATAGTAAATCATCTCCTCAACGAACTGAATATCAAGCGATAGTTTATCCCCGCCTATCAAAATACTTATGCTTTAAGCCCATAAATGTATATATTTATGGGCTTTACTTTTTTCAACGATGAGAAACTATTTACTAGGATTATTAATAGGAATCACGCCAGTTGCCTATGCCCAGCAGCATACGCCTGCCGATTATGTAAACCCGTTTATCGGCGCCAGTACATCTACAGCCGCTGCGGGCGTCTACCATGGACTAGGCAAAACATTCCCGGGCGCTACAACGCCTTTCGGCCTGGTACAGGTTAGTCCGAACACCATCACCGGTGGCGACAATGGCAGCGGTTACAGCTACGAACACCAGTTTATTGAAGGTTTTGCTTTTACCCAGATGAGTGGCATCGGTTGGTACGGAGATCTTGGAAACTTTCTGGTAACACCCGCAACGGGGCCGCTGAGAGTGATCGCCGGCCGGCATGCTGCGCCAGGTAAAGGTTACAGATCTGGTTATGATAAAAGCTCGGAGATAGCGGAAGCCGGCTATTACAGTGTTATGCTCACCAACCCTGACATCCGCGTTGAAGCCTCTGCAGCGCCACACAGCGGGATGCTGAGGTTTGTATTCCCCCAGCACAAACAATCGCGTATCCAGGTAGACCTGGCCCGCAGGGTAGGCGGCACCGCTATTGAACAATCTGTGGAAGTGGTAAACGCCAACACCATCGAAGGCTGGATGAAATGCACCCCCGAAGGGGGCGGCTGGGGCAATGGCGACGGAAAAGCTGATTATATAGTTTACTTCCACGCAGAGTTCAGCAAGCCGCTAAAGAACTACGGTTACTGGAATGCGCATATTCCTGAAGGGCAAAGCCGCAAGCGTGAAGCCATTGAAAGCGCAGCTTACGACAGCCTGGTAGAAAAAGCCGCCATCGTACGCAATACAAGGAAACTAACGGGGAAGCATATAGGTTTTTTCACCGAATTTGAAACGAAGGCAAACGAAACAGTTACCATGAAAGCCGGTATTTCATTTGTTTCCGTTGCCGGCGCAAGAGAGAACCTGGCCAAAGAGATCAGCGGCTGGAACTTTGAAAGCGTCCGGAAAAATGCTAAGGAGCTGTGGAACCAGGCCCTGTCGAAAGCAACGATCGAAGGAGGTACCGAAGAGCAGAAACATGTATTCTATACCGCCCTGTATCATACAATGATCGACCCGAGAAGCGCAGCGGATGTCAACGGTTTCTACACCGGCGGCGACGGACAGGTACACCGGCAGCAGCAGTTTACCAAACGTACTATATTCAGCGGCTGGGATGTATTCCGCAGCCAGTTCCCTTTGCAGAGCATCATCAATCCAACGGTGGTAAATGACATGATCAACTCCCTGGTTGAACTGGGAACTGAGTCTAAAAAGAATTACCTGGAAAGATGGGAACTGCTAAATGCCTACAGCGGTTGTATGATCGGCAACCCTGCCGTAGTGGTGATCAACGATGCTTACAGTAAAGGCATCCGCAACTTCGATATCGCTAAAGCCTATACGCTGGCTAAGAATTCCGTAGAGAAATTTGGGAATGGCGAAAGGGGATATGCTGATGGTATTTCCCAGACTTTGGAATATGCTTTCTCTGAATGGGCGCTATCCCAATTCGCGAAACAATTGGGCCACACGGCCGATGCAGCCAAATATGCCCAAAGAGCGAAGAGCTATCAAAACCTTTTCGACTCCACGCATCACTGGTTCAGGGCTAAGAATGCAGACGGTTCCTGGCAGCCATGGAACAACGGCGGACGCATAGCTCAACCAACCCTGGAAAGCAACGCCTACCAGCAAGGCTGGTTTGTGCCGCATGACCTGGATGGGCTGGTAAGCCTTTTGGGCGGCAAAGAAAAAGTAATTGCCGACCTGGAAGATCTCTTCAACAAAACTCCTGAAAACTTCTCCTGGAACGATTATTACAACCATGCCAATGAACCCGTTCATCATGTTCCTTTCCTTTTCAACAGGTTGGGCGCTCCATGGTTAACACAGTACTGGAGCAGGGTGATCTGCGAAAAAGCTTATCATAATTCTGTGGAAGGCCTGGTAGGAAATGAAGACGTAGGGCAGATGTCGGCCTGGTATGTACTGGCAGCTTCAGGTCTGCATCCCGTTTGCCCGGGCGATAACCTGTACGAGATCACCAGTCCTGTTTTCGATAAGGTGACGTTCCGCCTGGAGCCTAAATACGCCAAAGGAAAAACGTTCACTGTTGTTGCTAAGAACAACAGCGCCAATAATAAATACATTCAATCCATGACCCTTAACGGTAAGCCATATACGAATCATGCGATCAGATATGAGGATATTGCAGCCGGTGGAGTGTTGGAACTGACGATGGGGCCGGAGCCTGTAAAATAATGAATAACCCCTGTTCCGGCTTGTATCAATGCGCGGAACAGGGGTTTTAAAATCAGCATACTGCACAGCAGCATGCTGAACGCCTTTCTTACCTTACCCGTTCATAGTTCATACAAACCACGCCGGTAGATTTCAGTTGTTCTGTCTTGATCAATTTCAAAGGTAAATGTTCCCTGATCTTTCCAAACATAGGGACTCCCTTGCCCAATAATATTGGGTTATAGAACAACCAGAATTCATCTATCAGGTCCAGTTCCAGCAGGGAGTGCACCAGCCCGGGACTTCCAAACATAATGATCTCTTTGCCGGGTTGGTTCTTAAGTGTTTCCAGTTGTCCTTTCATGTCTCTACTGATAACAGTAACCAGGGGATTATCGGATTGAATGGAAGATGATACTACGTATTTGTTCACCTTATTATACCAGGTTCCATGTTCAATATCGTGTTTGGAGGCATTCGGTTTATCCGCTGCCGTGGGCCAGTAATTGTCCATCATCAGGAAGGTGTTCCTGCCGTAAAGAGCGGTATCGGATGCACTGGTACGGTTGGAGGCATATTCAAATAATTCTTCATCCACTTTTATCCAGTTCATTTCTCCATTAGGTCCTGCTACGAATCCATCCAGGGAAACATGCATAAAGGAAACTATTTTTCTCATATTATATCGGTTAGAGTGATTTACTGGTCTGTTGCAGCCATTTTTTCAACTGTTGGTAATCAACTTCCGTGTTTTCCTTTATAGAAGCTGTTTTGCGGTCGGCCGCCGTCGTAGACTGGAAATAACCTTTCACTTCGGGCAGGTCGGTAGCGTTGAATAACATGAAAGACACTTTGTCTTTGGCCGCATGAATAACGGCGGCATAATGCCCGTTTTTCAGGTAATGAGGTTTGCCATACTGCAAACGTTCTTCTGCGTTGGGGATCGCAGCCAGCGTGATTTTCCTCAGCTCATTGCAAACCTTTACCTGCCAGGGCTGGAGCTTTTCGAGGTAGGCGGATACTGCTTTGTCCATAATGCTGATTTTTTGTTATTGCAAACATAACCAGGATCGTTGAGTTTGAAGAGGGCAGTTCCGGACATAAAAAGGGGTGATTGCGTCAACAAAAAAAGGCCCGCTGAAAACAGCAGGCCTTTACAAAATAAAAAGCCAATTATTAAATATGTTTCAGTACTTCTGCACCAATGGCATCGGTACCTAAAATTTTATCGGCAGGCGTTTGTGCATCTGCGATATCGCGGGTACGATAGCCAGCTTTCAGTACCTGGTCTACAGCGTTGATAACAGCGGCAGATTCGGCCTGCATGCCAAACGAAATATCCAGCAGCAGGGCCGCCGAGAGGATAGAAGCTAACGGGTTAGCTACTCCTTTGCCTGTGATATCATGAGCCGATCCGTGAATAGGCTCATATACGCCTGTACCGTCGCCTATCGATGCGGAAGCCAGCATACCCATTGAGCCGGCGATCTGCGATGCTTCGTCTGTAAGGATATCGCCAAACAGGTTAGCGGTAACTACTACGTCGAAACGGCGCGGATCTTTGATCAGCAACATTGCTGTGGCATCAACGAACTGGTGTTCTACTTCCACATCAGGGTATTCCAGCGCTACTTTCTGAACAACCTCTCTCCACAGGCGGGAAGTTTCGATTACGTTCGCTTTATCTACAGAGCAAAGTTTCTTTCTCCTGGTCCGTGCAGCCTCAAATGCTTTCCTGGCAATACGTTCTACTTCGAACCTGCTGTATTCGGCAATGTCGAAAGCCGTGTCGCCATCGTTCTTCCTGCCTTTTTCACCGAAATAGATATCACCTGTCAGTTCACGGAAGAAAAGTATATCTGCTCCCTTGAGGATTTCAGGTTTGATGCTGGATGCGCCTAACAGCTCATCAAATAATTTGATAGGGCGGAGGTTTGCATATAATCCCAGCTCTTTTCTCATTTTCAGCAGGCCTTGTTCTGGTCTTACTTTCGCTGTAGGGTCATTGTCGTATTTCGGATGGCCTACTGCTCCGAATAATACAGCGTCAGATTTTTTCATCTTCTCCAGCGTTTCATCCGGTAAAGGATTGCCGGTTGCTTCAATCGCTACGTGTCCGATCAGCGCAGTATCATAATTGAAAGTATGACCAAATTTTGAGGCAATGGCGTCTAACACTTTTTTGCCCACTGCGGTTACTTCCTGTCCAATTCCATCGCCAGGAACTACTAATATATTTTTGGTTGCCATTCTGTTGGTTTATTGAATTTAGATCAGATTCAGCATTTTTTGAGTAGCCTTGATAGCCGATACCGTCTGGTCGCTATCCAGCCCTCTTGTTTTGAATTCTTTGTTGTTGAAACGCCAGGTAATGACAGTTTCACACAAGGCGTCGCTTTTCCCGCCGGGAGGGATACGTACGGTATAATCCGTAAGGGTAGGCAGTTCCTGTTTCAGCTTTTTGTATACTTTTTTCAAAGCGTTCATAAAAGCGTCGTACTGGCCATCGCCCTGGGAATGTTCTTCGTACAGTTCTCCGTTGATCGAGATCTTCAACGCCACAGCAGGTTGTAAATGTTTGGAGTGGGTCAGTACATAATTTTCAATTACCACTGTCTCACCTATCCGGTTGCTATCTAGTACGTCTGAAATGATATAAGGCAGATCTGCCTGCGTAACCACTTCCTTACGGTCGCCCAGTTCGATGATGCGTTGGGTTACTTTCTTCAGATCAGGGTCCGATAGTTTAATGCCCAGCTGTTGCAGGTTGTTCTCGATATTGGCTTTGCCGCTGGTTTTACCCAACGCGTATTTACGTTGCCTGCCGAACCTTTCCGGCATCAGGTCACTGAAATAGAGTTTGTTTTTCTTGTCTCCGTCTGCGTGGATACCGGCTGTCTGAGTAAATACATTTTCTCCTACTATCGGTTTGTTGGCAGGGATCCGGAAACCGGAAAATGTTTCCACCAGTTTGCTGACGCTGTACAGGGATGTTTCTGATACAGATGTTTTAACCTCCGGCAGAAAATCGTTCAATACGGCTACGGCGCTGGCCAGGGAAGCGTTCCCTGCTCTTTCACCCATCCCGTTGATGGTCAGGTGAATGCCTTTTGCCCCGGCTTTAACTCCTTCCAGCACGTTAGCAGTTCCAAGGTCATAATCGTTATGCGCATGGAAATCGAAATGCATGGCGGGGTAGCGGGTAACGATGGCGGTAATGAATTCCTTTACTTCATCGGGCGTCAGGATGCCCAGGGTATCCGGCAGCATCACCCTTTTGACAGGTTGTTGCTGCAGGAAATCCAGGTATTGATATACATAGTCGGGAGAGTGGCGCATACCGTTGCTCCAGTCTTCCAGGTATATATTGCATTCCAGTCCTTTTTTCTTGGCTGTTGCCAGTACTGCGGCTATTTCAGCAAAATGTTCCGCCGGCTTCTTCTTCAGCTGGTGCGTTAAGTGGTTCAGGGAGCCTTTGGTAAGCAGGTTCATTACTTTTGCGCCGGCTTGTTGCATCCAGTCGATGGATACTGTGCCGTCTACAAAGGTGAGTACCTCTACTTTATTGAGATAGCCATTTGCCTTTGCCCATTTGGTAATTGACTTGACAGCTGCTAATTCACCTTCAGATACGCGGGCAGAGGCAATCTCGATCCTGTCAACCTTTACCTCTGTGAGTAAAAGCTGAGCAATGGTCAATTTCTCAGATGGTGAAAAGGATACTCCGCTGGTTTGTTCCCCGTCGCGGAGGGTCGTGTCCATTATTTCAACGTGGCGAGCAGTTGCTGGCATAGTAGTTTTGGCTGTTTTAGTAGATGCTTTTTTCAGCGAATTGTTTGATTTCCTCTTTCATAGCCTGGAGGTAATCAATATCGTCATAACCGTTCATCAGGTTATGTTTTTTGTAGCTGTTGATGTCGAAAGATTCTGATTCGCCGGTTGCCGCAATGGTAATGGTTTGCGCAGGCAGATCAACTACCAGTTCTGTTTTCGGATCTGCTTCGATAGCGGTGAAGATCTTATCCAGGAACTCGGGACTTACTGTAACTGGCAGGATACCCACGTTCAGGGAGTTGTTTTTGAAGATATCAGCGAAGAAGCTGGATACCACGCAACGGAAACCGTAGTCGTAGATCGCCCATGCGGCGTGTTCGCGGCTGCTGCCGCTGCCGAAGTTCTTGCCGCCTACGAGGATCTTTCCACTGTAGATCGGGTTGTTCAGTACGAAGTCTTTCTTCGGTGTGTTGTCTGATTCGTAGCGCCAGTCGCGGAACAGGTTATCGCCAAATCCTTTACGTTCGGTTGCTTTCAGGAACCGGGCAGGGATGATCTGGTCAGTGTCCACGTTTTCAATAGGCATTGGTACTGCCGTACTTCTTAATATAGTAAATTGATCGTATGCCATTATTAATATTGTCTGTGGTGTTGGAAGAATTAAGATTAAGCGATCAGTTCTCTCGGATCTGTTACAACGCCGGTAACTGCAGCGGCGGCTGCAACCAGCGGGCTGGCCAGCAATGTCCTGGAACCAGGTCCCTGGCGGCCTTCGAAGTTCCTGTTGCTGGTACTTACTGCATATTTGCCGGCAGGAACTTTATCGTCGTTCATAGCCAGGCAGGCAGAACAACCAGGCTGACGCAGCTGGAAGCCGGCTTCTGTCAGGATATCCAGGATACCTTCTTCCCTGATCTGTTGCTCTACGATGTGAGAACCCGGAACGATCCAGGCAGTAACATGATCTGCTTTCTTTCTTCCTTTTACTATGGATGCAAATGCACGGAAATCTTCGATGCGGCCGTTAGTGCAGCTGCCGATGAATACGTAGTCCACTTTTTTGCCCAGCATTGGTTCTGCTTCATGGAAGCCCATGTATTGCAGCGATTTTTCGTAGCTGGATTTGCTGCCTCCTGCCGCTTCGGCGGTAGGAATGCTTTTGGTGATGCCGATACCCATACCCGGATTAGTTCCGTAGGTGATCATCGGTTCTATATCTGATGCATTAAATACATATTCTTTATCAAAGGTGGCGCCTTCGTCTGTTTTCAGCGTTTTCCAGTAAGCCAGCGCTTTATCCCATGCTTCGCCTTTAGGCGCTTTTTCACGGCCTTTAATGTAGTTGAAGGTTGTTTCGTCCGGAGCGATCATACCGCCACGGGCGCCCATTTCAATACTCATGTTGCACACGGTCATACGGCCTTCCATGCTCATGTTTTCAAACGCTTCACCCGCAAATTCCACGAAGTACCCGGTAGCTCCGGCAGCAGTAAGCTGGGATATAATATATAATACCACGTCTTTAGGCAGGATGCCTTTACCTAGTTTACCGTTTACGCTGATGCGCATCTTCTTAGGTTTAGGCTGCATAATGCACTGGGAAGAAAGTACCATTTCCACTTCTGAAGTACCAATACCAAATGCAATAGCACCAAAAGCGCCATGTGTGGAAGTGTGAGAGTCGCCGCACACAATTGTCATCCCCGGTAAAGTGATCCCGTTCTCTGGTCCTACAACGTGCACAATCCCGTTTTTAGGATTACCTAAGCCCCAATGCGAAATACCATATTTACCTGTATTTGTTTCCAAAGCTTTCAACTGGTTGGCAGAAAGCGGGTCTGCAACCGGCAAGTGCTGGTTGATGGTCGGTGTGTTATGATCGGCCGTCGCAAAGGTCTTTTCAGGAAACATTACCTTCAAGCCCCTGCTTTCCATTCCCAGGAAGGCAACCGGGCTGGTTACTTCATGAATAAAATGGCGGTCTATAAACAAGACATCCGGTCCATCTTCAATTTTCCTCACAACATGTGAATCCCATACTTTGTCAAATAAGGTAGCGGGTTTAATGCTCATTTTTTACAATTTTAAAAGTAGCTACTTGATTGTTCAAATTTATTCATAAAATATCATTTATTTCAACATTTTTTCTAAGAAGGGTCCTCGCCGCCCGAAAGACATCCAATACTGGCAAGGGTTTCAGCGCTTGGGAAGATTTTTGGAATTTGGTCAACGAATTGTCAATTTCGGGAAAATGAATTGGAAATAAGAAGAATTGATTTGATATGAAAAAAATGCTTATGTGTTGGGCAGGGGCGTTTCACCAAAAATGCCTTTAAAAGTTCAGGCACTTCTAAAGGCATTCAGGTCTTCATCTTAATTGAAAACATTTCCAAATGATGAGTATTTTTTGCGCGCTTGATCTACTGGGCGCTCTTGCGGGAAAAAATGGGTCGATAAGTGGAAAAGAGTAATAAAAGGTACAAAATAATATGCACACTCAACTTGTTTTTCTGTAATTAAATATAGCCCATCCATTCAGCACACCCGCAAACCCTACCAGGTATGCAAATTCCAACCCGACATCAGCAAACGAACTTCCTTTCAACACCACCATCCGGATCACTTTAATAAAATGCGTCACAGGCGTCAGGTTCGCAACAATCCTGGCCCAGCGGGGCATACTGTCCACCGCTGTAAACAACCCGCTCATCAGCATAAATATCATCATGAAAAAGAAAGCCACAAACATCGCCTGCAACTGGTTTTCGGTATAGGTAGAGATCAGCAGCCCGAATCCCAGTAACGCCACCAGGTAGATCGCCGCAAACGCATAGATGGTCAGTAAACTGCCAACCGGCCATATTCCATAAACCGCCCAGGCGATCAGCAACCCAAGGGTAAAAACGATCATTCCCACTACCCAGAACGGGATCAGCTTCCCGGAAATAAACTGCCACTTCTTAATAGGCGTTACGTTGATCTGTTCTATGGTGCCTGCTTCTTTTTCTCTCACTATATTCAGGGCCGACATAAACCCGCCTATCAGCGTAAGCAACAGTACCAGCACCGCCGGCACAATATAGAAACGGTATTCTGCCAACGGGTTAAACCAGTTCGACCAGGTGATCTCTATTTCATTCATCTTCGTAAAACCATTGGCATTGACAGGGATTTCCCTGTTGTAGTCACTGATCACTGTCAGCAGGTAATTGCCCCCGATAGCCGCTTTCGTGCCGTTTATGGCATCAACGGAAATGCCCAGCGGCTGTTGGCCCTCTCTCACAAGATTCCGCTCAAAACCCTGCGGTATCTCCAATACCACATCCGCTTTTTCAGTTTCAACATAGCGGATTGCCTCGCCGAACGAAGCGGCGCCGGCTACCAGCCGGAAGTACCCCGACGCATTGATCTTGTTGATAAGCCGGGAAGAATAAGTACTATGGTCATGGTCTACCACCGCCAGGTTGATACGCTTTACATCAAAGTTCATCGCCAGCGGCAGTATGATCAACTGTATGGTAGGCATCGCAAACATCATCGCAAGGATGGTCTTATCCCTGAATATCTGCTTAAACTCTTTCTGCAATAAATAACCCAGCACTTTCATGATAACCTGGTTTTAAATTTCTTCAGCGCAATAGTGAGCAGGATCAATGTCATCGCCAGCAATACCAATGTTTCTTTCCATATATATTTAAATCCAAGTCCTTTCAGCATCACCGCCTTGATAATAAGGAAATACCACCTGGAGGGCACCAGGTTGGAGATCAGCTGGAAGATCTTTGGCATGTTCTCCAATGGGAACATAAACCCTGTAAAGATCATGGTGGGGATCATGAGGCCCATCATGGAAAGCAGCAGCGCTGTTTGCTGTGAGTTGGTAGTGTTGGAGATCATCAGGCCGAAAGACAGGCAGGTGATGATAAACAACATGCTTTCCAGGAACAGCAGGATAATGCTGCCCTTAATGGTTACATTCAATACAAATACCGCCAGCAGGAGGATCATGATAATATTCAGCAACGAGAGGATCAGGTAAGGCACCGCCTTTGCTATCAGCACCAACAGCGGTTTAAAAGGAGAAACCAGCAATATCTCCATGGTGCCGGTTTCTTTTTCCCGCACCACCGACACAGAAGTAAGGGCAGTGCATACGATCATCAGTACCAGCGCCATTACCCCCGGTATAAAGTTCAGCGAGCCATTTCCTTCTTCATTGTACAACATCCTGGGTTCAGGGATAATGAGGTATTTTAAAGGCCTTTGCCGGCTGATCTCGTGCTGGTAAGCAGTGGTGATACTGCTGATATAGTTTACCACCGTTTTGGCGGTATTAGGGTCCGATCCGTCTGTCAGGATCTGGATCTGCGCTTTACCCTGGTGCAAAAGATCATTCCCGAAACCGGCGGGGAAGATAAGCGCGCATTTGGCGCTTCCTTTCCTGAATGCGGCCAGTACATCGTTATAGTCGATGCTGGATTCATCTACCA
The DNA here is from genome assembly GCF_900107795.1 of Chitinophaga terrae (ex Kim and Jung 2007). GTDB lineage: Bacteria > Bacteroidota > Bacteroidia > Chitinophagales > Chitinophagaceae > Chitinophaga > Chitinophaga terrae. The sequence goes on along the minus strand of NZ_FNRL01000007.1, from coordinate 208,412 downwards.
CAAAATAGGACGACGACCTGATCTTGTTCACCAACTGCCTGCTGTTCTCATCCCTGGAGTTGTCTATTACCGTTAAGGTAATATTCTTTACCTCGCTGGTAAGGGCATACCCGAACAGCACGATCTGTACCAGCGGAAGCCCGAACATGATCAGCAGTGTACGCCGGTCGCGGAATACATGGAAAAATTCTTTTCTTATGAAAACAAGGAATTGCTTCATAGCAGTGGTTTTAATCGGCCGACCTGGTAGCCCGGCGGGCCAACTGGTAAAATACTTCATCCATAGAGGATGCGTTGAATTGTTGTTTTAGATTACCGGGAGTATCCAGCGCTTCCACTTTCCCGTCTACCATGATGGTAACCCTGTTGCAGTATTCCGCTTCATCCATATAGTGTGTGGTGACAAACACCGTAATGCCGTTGGCAGCCGCTTCGTAGATCATGTCCCAGAATTGCCGCCGGGTTACGGGATCAACGCCGCCGGTAGGTTCATCCAGGAAAACGATCTTTGGTTCATGGAAGATCGCAACGGAGAATGCCAGCTTTTGCTTCCAGCCCAAGGGTAACCCTGCCACCAGTTTCTTTGCTTCATTGGTTAATCCCAGGTTGCTGATGAGCTGCCGGCTGCGTTCTTTGATAGTGGCGGCAGGCACTCCATAAACGCCGCCAAAGAAAGTGATATTCTCTTCTACCGTCAGGTTTTCGTACAACGAAAATTTCTGGCTCATATAACCGATATTCTTTTTGATGGATTCCTGTTGGGTATACACGTCGTAACCCGCCACGGTAGCCTGGCCGGAGGTCGGGAACGAAAGGCCGCAGAGGATACGCATAGCCGTGGTTTTCCCCGCGCCGTTTGCTCCGAGGAACCCGAAGATCTCTCCTTTGCTCACATCAAAAGTGATCTTATCTACCGCATAAAAATCGCCGAATCTCTTGGTGAGTTCCCGGCAACTGATTACTTTATCTGTCATACTTCCGTATTTGCCCGGTTCATTAACTGTATAAAACTGTCTTCTATCGTTGGCCTGATCTTTTTGATCTCCACGTCTTCCTGGCCCGACCTTACCAGCGCCTGTTCTAGTTCTTCCGGCGATGCAGGAGCGTTTAAGGTAATATGGATATACTCCCCGAACGGGTAGCAACTGGCAATCTCCTTTCGTTTACGCAGCTCCGTTAGTAAGCCGTAAATATTCTTTGCTTTAATAGCGTACAGGGTATCAGGAAACCGGGAGATAATGGTATCCGGCCGCTCTATTGCCATGATCTTTCCTGCCTGCATAAGCGCTATCCGCTCGCAAAGAACCGCTTCATCCATATAAGGGGTAGACACTACGATGGTGATGCCCTGCTTTTTCAACTGTTGCAGCATCTCCCAGAACTCTTTGCGCGATACCGCATCTACACCGGTAGTAGGTTCGTCGAGGAACAGCACTTCCGGCTTGTGTATCAGCGCGCAGCAGAGCGCCAGTTTCTGTTTCATGCCGCCGGAAAGTTTTCCGGCCCGGCGATTGTTAAAAGGTTCTATTTGCCGGTAAATGTCTTTGATCAGGTCATAGTTTTCACGGATGCTGCTTCCAAAGAGCGTGGCAAAGAAATCCAGGTTTTCTTTCACCGTCAGGTCCTGGTACAGCGAGAACCTGCCTGGCATATAACCTATCCTGGCCCTGATCTCCCGGTATTCTTTATTGCAGTCATATCCCAATACTTTGGCTGTTCCCTTATCGGGCAGCAGCAGAGTGGTGAGGATGCGGAACAGCGATGTTTTGCCTGCGCCGTCTGGTCCTATCAGGCCAAACAGTTCGCCGGCTTCCACTTGCAGCGATACGTCATCTGCTGCAATTACCTTCCCTTCTTCGTAGGTTTTGGTGATATGATCCAGCAGTACTGCGCTCATGATTGTTTTTTGTTGATCAACATTTCTGCATACATACCTATTTTCAGGTAGCCATCATTTTTTACCCTTACTTTAATTGCATATACCAGGTTGGCTCTTTCATTTTTTGTCTGTATGGTTTTGGGTGTGAACTCCGATTTATCGGAGATCCAGGTGATCACGCCGGGGTAGGATTTATAGTCCGTCTTTCCCTGGTCTATCCTTACCGTTACCTGCTGTCCCAGCTGGATTTCCGGCAGGGTTGCGCCGGTTACATAAGCTTTCAGGTAAAGGGTATCAATATTGGCGATCTTATACAGCGGCTTGCCAATTGTTGCCATCTCTCCCTGGTAAGCGTATTTCGATAATACGGTTCCGGTAACAGGATTGATGATCTTTCCTTTTCTTACCTGTTCTTCCAGCTGCGCCAGGTTCTTTTCCAACGGCGCTTTCTCGCTTAATATGCTCCTGTTTTGCGTAGCGGTATTGGAATTGTTCAGTTTAAGCTGTTGGCGGGTAACGTTGAGCTGCCGTTCCAGCTGAACGATCAGCGCATTGATATCGTCGAGCTGCTTTTGGGTGGCGGCATCGCTTTTCACAAGGTTCTCTGTTCTGATCCTTTCCCTGTATTGTTGCTGAAGTTGCGCTTCCTGCACCAGCAATTGCCGTTGTACCAGCTGCGTCTGCGGAACCGGGTCTGCTGTCTTCTGGCTTAATGCCTGTATAGTGGCTTGCACCTGTTCTTTTTGCAGGGTTGGGATGGTAACATCCAGTTGTCCTACTATGTCTCCAGCTTTTATTTGCGCGCCTTCCTGGAGGGGAAAGGAAAGTATCTGGCCATTTTGTTCGGCAGATACGATCACTTCATCCGCTTCGAAATTGCCAGATGCATCGTAATCCAATTTGCCTCCTCCGCAGCTGCTTATAAAGAGGGTTAAGAAAATGCCTGCTGTTAGGTTGTATTTCATATATGAAGATTGATCAGTTTCCGGAAGTGTTTTTAAAATTGTATTCGGCCAGTAGCAGCTGTATGCGGTGCAGGATACGCGATTGCTTCGCCTGGTTCTCGGCATTCAGCTTGGAGATGTATTCATGGACGGTGATAACCCCGTTGTCGAGCTGCGCCTGGGCCGACTGGCGAACAGACGACCGGAGGGCTATTACTTCATCGTCCTGCGAAATGAGTTTCGAGAATTTATCTATATCCTTATCCTGCTGCCAGAGCGACAGATGGGTGTTGAAGAGAAATGTCTCCTTGCTGATGTCTGCCAGTTGCCTGCTGATCTCGAATTGCTGCCGGTTGTTCCTCAGGGTGTACAGGGCGCCGAGCGACCAGCTAAGCCGGATACCGCCTATCCACCAGGCGCCGAAGCTATTGTCGACAATATTGAGGGTAGGCCTGCCGTAAGCTCCTTGCAGGAATGCGTTTAACCTGGGCAGATAGCCGGTTTTGAGTTGTTTTTCCTGCGTGTCATAATATCTTTTCTGCGCATCGTATAAGGCAAGTTCCGGCCGGTTGATGGTAAAATTCTTGGCCTGGGGAGCGGGGTAGGTAAGCCGTATGCTGTCGTTAAGCGGCTGGTTCACAAAAAGGCTGAGCATTTTAATATAGCCTTGCCTGTTAGCCTGCAACTCCGTAGCCGCCATATCTGCATTTCCTATTTCTGCTTTCAGCTCATCAACATTGCTTCGGAAGGCTACCCCGTTGTTCAGCGCTGCCTGTGCCTTATCCGCCGCGCTTTGGAGGTCTGCTTTTCTTAGCTGGTTCTGTTCCAGTTGCGCTTCCAGCAGGAGGATGCCAAAGTATAACTGGGTTACCCGTTCTTTAATGCTGTACAGGTTCACTTCCAGTTGTTGCTGTTGTACCTGCTCGTTGCTCCGGCTGTTCTCTTTCTGGAATTTGCTGACGCCCCCGTCGTAAAGTTGCTGGGAGATCTCTGCCTGTATCTTATACTGGTCTTTGCTCAGGCTTGGAAATGTAATGCCCGGAAGGGGAGGGATGACATCCGAAAAATTAACGGTAGTGGATTGGTAAGTGGCCTGCCCGTTGATGCTGAGCTGCGGCAGGTATTGTTTCCCTGCATTTTCCACCGCATAGGAAGCGCTTTTGCTGATCAGGTCATGCTGCTTTATCAGCGGGTAGTTCTCCCGTGCCAGCCTGTAACACTCGTCCAGGGTCAGTGTATTGGTTTGCGCTGCGATCGCCGCCGGGCATAGCATCGCCACCAACCAACCTGTTATCTTCATTTTCTTCATGTGATAGCAGATATAAGTAGTTTAAAGGATCAAGGTCTGATCAGTATAGCCCCGGAATTATTTCAACATGCTCTTGATCCACAAAGGGATCAGTTGCTTCCGATCTTCTATAAATGCCTTAAAAGCTTCAGGGTTCAGGATATTACTCCTGTCCAGTAATGGCCTTGCGAGGAAGGGCATTACCATAAAGCCGATTAAATTAACGAGTATGTGAAGGGGATTGACTGAGAGTTTGCCGTTTGCCTGTAAAGCAGCCAGTTGCTGGAAGAAATGAGATTGAAAGATGGCGTCTTTACGGTTACCTTTTAAAATAGTATCGCCGCCCGAAAACAGTTCGTTGACCATAAACAGCGGGAAATTGGGATTCTGCAGGAGCAAGGCAGTATAATAACTGACCAGCTGCTCTATCTTTTCGTGGAGCGACAGGTTACGGTCATTCAGTATGCTGGTAACGCCTGTGAAAAGTTGCTCCACTACTTCGCTCATCACCAGCTGGAACAGTTTTTCCTTGCTTCTGAAATAATAATTAACCAGCGAGAGATTGATATCCGCTTCCGCAGCTATATCCCTGATCTTGGCCGACTCGTAACCTTTTCTGGTAAATACGATCCTGGCGGCAGCAATGATCCTTTCCTCCGTGGAGGCATCCATAGAAACTTTCTTCTCCCTGGGCATGGAAAACTGTTTATGACACAAAGATATAAACAAAAGTACAAAATTGAACAACTTTTCAAAACAACTTTTCAAACTTGCACGCAAAGGTTTCACGCAGAGAGGCATAAGGAGCAAAGCGCGCAAAGATTTTTGGATCGAAGCGGATTTTAAGAGGCAAAGGTGATATTTGGACCGAAGCGAATTTTAAGAAGCAAAGGCAGTAGAGATTGTGTTATATAACTCAATCTCTACTGCCTTTGCTTTCTTATTTTCCTTAATAAAAATCTTTGCGCGCTTTGCTCCTTATGCCTCTCTGCGTGAAACCTTTGCGTGAAATTACAAAAGGTCTTTTACGGGTTTGCCCACGCAGCCGTTAGGCATTTGGATGTGCAGCATTGCGGCCAGCGTTGCCGCGATGTCGGTCATGTGTACAGTGTCGTTGGTTGCACCGTGTTTAACATGCCAGCCCATAAATACCAATGGGATATGGATATCGAACGGATTCCAGTTGCCATGGGTAGTACCTTTCAGGGAACCTTCGAACCATCCTGGTTCAGGGATAATGATAACAGCGCCTGTACGTTTAGGGTTGTAGCCATTGATCGCCATTGATTTGATCGGCTCCGGCAGTGGGCTGTTGCCTATATTGTCCAGGTCTGCAGCGAACTGGATACCGGGTTGTGACTGAAAGTAGTTCACGGTTTCGGCTTTCACTGCATTATAATCTAATTTGGACGCTTTGATCTTTGCTTTATCGAAGCTCACATGGTAGTTCATAATAGATGAAACCAGTTTGCTTACCCCGAAGCGTTCAGTTAACACGCTGTCCAGGCCTGCTGCAAGTTTGCTTCTTTCTACCTGTCCGGCTGGCAGTTGATGCTCCTGCATAAACCTGATGGAGTGCGCGGCGCCATGGTCGGCAGTCAGGAATACCAGGTAATTGCCTTTACCAACACGTTGGTCCAGGTAGCTGAAGAAGGAAGACAGGTCTTTGTCCAGGCGGAGGTAAGTATCTTCCACTTCTATGGAGTTAGGACCGTATTTATGTCCAACGTAATCGGTAGATGCGCAGTTGATGGTGAGGAAATCAGTTGCTTCTCCTTTACCCAGGTCGTACCCGTCGATTGCCGCTTTGGCAAAGTTCAGGGTCAGCGTATTGCCGAAAGGAGTAGAGCGGATGATCCCGGGATCTTTCTTATACACGTCTTTCAGTTCATGCGGGAAAACCGGTGATTTCTCGCCGGCCGACAAACCTTCCCATTCTACATCGTCAGCAGTGCTTTGCTTATATGATTTGATAGGATACAAGGTTTCCCAGTCTTTCGACATCAGGTTCTTAGGCTCGTTCCTTTTATTAAATTTCTTAACCCAATCCGGCAGTTCATTCATATACCAGCTGCTGGTAACGAAGCTGGCATTTGCATCATCGAACCAGAAAGCGCCGTTAGGCGTATGGCCGGCCGGCAGGATTGATGCGCGGTCTTTTAATGAAACGCCCACTACTTTAGAGCGGAAGTTGGTTGCAAGTCTCAGTTCATCAGTGATTGTGCTGGCAAGCAGGTTGCGGGGCGACATTTTGCCTGCGCTGCTTGTAGTGCCAACTGGCTGTACCAGCGTGTCTTCCGTGCAGTACCATTTACGGCCGGTCACCTGGTCGGGCCAGTCGTTGCCTGTAATACCGTGAATAGCCGGCACGCTACCTGTGTAAACGGTACTGTGCCCTACTGCTGTAAAAGAAGGAAGATGGCTGATGTAAGTGTTTTCGCAGGAAAAGCCTTCTCCTAATAACCGTTTAAAACCGCCGTTCTCATAACGGTCGTAATACCTGTACAAATAGTCCCAACGCATCTGATCTACAACGATGCCTACAATTAATTTGGGTTTTTCATTGACCACCTGTGCGGATGCTGTTAACCCCTGCAGTACAGTAAATGCTCCGAAAAGCCCTGCTACTACAGCTTGTTTCATTCCATTCATAAGCTGATTTATTGCAATTAAAAGAATCGACCCTCCAATAGGGAAGGGGCAAACGTAAGAAAAAATGTATTATTTGGTTATTTTTTTGGCTGAACGGTAATTATCTGTTCTTTTTAGGTTGATAAACCCTTACCCAGTCTACCAACAACTCCTGCGGCAATACTGAATCGTCTATCGGTCCTGGCCAGTCGGCGCCCATGGCAAGGTTGAGCAGTATATAGAACGGATGCCTGAAAGCATTGAAATCCCCGGCCTGTGCTTTTGCTAAAGGGAAGCGATGATATACGCTGTCATCAAACCAGACAGATAATTCATCCCTGTTCCATTCCACTGCATACACATGGAAATCGTCGTGCAGCGACGGCGCACTGATCTTGCTGCCACTGGAGGTATGTCCGCCGCCTGCTTTCCCCCAGTGTATGGTGCCATAGATATTGGATGGCTCATTGCCGATGAATTCCATGATATCGATCTCGCCTGCCATAGGCCAGCCACCGTGGCTATGGTCGGCGCCCAGCATCCAGATGGCAGGCCACATGCCGCCGCCGGCAGGCAGTTTTGCCCTTACTTCGATCCTGCCATAGGTAAATGCAAACTTTTTATTGGTATTGATGCTGGCGCTGGTATACCTCGCCAGGCTGTCTTTCCGGTTCCATTCCCTGGAGCCGGGATTGTAAGCCGCATTGGGCCAGTCTTCCTTCCGCCCTTTGATATGCAGCAGCCCATCGGCTACCTGGATGTTCTCCGGCCTGGCATTGGTGTAGTATTGCTGCTCCCGGTTCCGTACATGGCCTACTTCATAACTCCATTTGCTGGTGTCAGGCAAGCCGGTATAATTAAATTCTTCCTGCCATATCAGTTTCCAGCCTTTCTTCTTCTGGGCTGCGGCAGGCTGGCAGGTAAAACTGCATAATCCCGCGATCATCGAAGCGGCTATCATAATTTTGTTCACTGGCATCGTAACGTGGTTTTTGACAAGATAGAAATATTACGGCAAGGATAAAAGCCGAATCGCTCATTTGCTCGTATATACCATACGTTTACAACCAAATTGGCGGGTTTATTGTAATAGGTCCAATAGCCATTTGATCCCCTTACTATCGGAATAAGAGTCATAATTGTTTAGCTATATGCGCAAATCGTTCGTTCTGTTTATTGTTCTACTGGTCGGCATTTTACTGGCACTTATCAGCGTCATATTTATAGGATACAGGGTACATCAGCGGAGCGCCGACTCTCTATTGCAGGCTACCGATACCCTGGCGGCAGACGATCCCAGCATTCACCTGCTGGATTCGGCCATCTTTACTTTAAACGATGCAGAAAACAATTTCAGGATATATACAGCACTGTACGAACGGAAAAGTCTGGCCCGGTTCTCGGAGCAACTGGGCAGCGTACTGGACATCATCGACACGATCAGCACAACGCTCGACGCTACCTATAACAGCCAGCAGCTGAATAACCTGGTAAGAAGAAGGGACGACGTATCCAGGAATATTGCCAGGCTGAAAGCAACCGCCGATTCGCTATTGGTTGTTGCGGGAAACAGCAACTTTGCCGACAGGATCATCAGCAAGATCCCCGACTATTCTGCCACCCGGGTAAAACAGGAGAAAGTAACGATGGATACAGTTTCCGCTACCAACCTGCCAAAGAAAAAGAAAGGAATACTTAAAAGATTGGGAAATGCCGTGGCAAACAGGATGGATACTGTTGGTACAGCGGTAACCATCCTTGTTAAAACACCCGATGGCAGGGTGTTGGATAAATCGGCCTACGACTCTCAGCAACTTAAAAGGATCATCAACGAGATCAATCTTTACTACAAGCGCGTGATCAGGGAACAATTGAGCGACCGCCTGCGGCTTAACCAGGAAGAATCATCGCTGGCCGGTACAAATATGCTGATCATGAGCGAACTTAAAAGCCTCCTGTATGCGCTGCGTGAAAGAGCAAGGGAGGAAGCTGTAGCCGAACGTGCCGGCGCCCGGGAGATAGTGAAAGCAAGCACCCGTAAAATGCAGCAACTGGCCTGGATAGCATTGGCTTTATTATTTATCTGCACCCTGGTTATTACCCGGAACACCATCATCAACCGGAACCGGAACCGTGAACTAAAAGCACAACGGCAGGAAGCCAGGGAAACAACCCGGATAAGGACGGAGTTTATGAATAACATGAGCCATGAAATGCGGACCCCATTGAATGCAGTCATTGGACTCTCGGAACAGTTGCTCTATTCTCCGCTGAATATCACCCAGAAAGAAACCGTACAGCATATTGTTGCGGCAGCGGATCACCTGCTGCAGGTAGCGAACGACGTACTGGATTTTTCCAGACTGGAAAAGAATTATATCTCCCTTAACCCTCAGCCATTCGTTTTATACCAGGTATTCAATGAAGCCGTTGCAATGATGAGAGTGCAGGCGCTGAAAAAGGGGCTGGTATTCGAAGCAACTTTTGATGGCGATAAAACAGGCCAGGTACATGGCGATCTTTTCCGTCTTAAACAGATACTCCTGAACCTGATCAGCAATGCAGTCAAGTATACGGAAAAAGGGACAGTAACGGTTAAGGCTACACTCGCAGGGAAAGACGCGGATAATAGGCTGTTCAGGTTCTCGGTAATAGATACCGGGGAAGGGATTGCAAAGGAGGCCATTCCTCACCTGTTCGACAGGTTTTTCCAGGCAGGCAACCAGATAAAGGGCGCCGGCCTTGGTCTGGCTATTACCAAGCGTTTGCTGGTTCTGCAAGGCGGAGATATAACGGTAGAAAGCGAAGTAGGGAAAGGAAGCACTTTTTCATTCGAAATTCCTTACCCCAAAGTTGAAATGCCATTGATGCAGGAAACACCGCCCAGGGACGTGGAAGAACCAACCGGCGCTTTTATGGAGGGCAAATATGTGCTGATCGCCGACGACCAGGAAATGAACCTTCTCTTGCTGAAAATGATACTTACGCGCTGGAAATGTCAGTTCGATATGGCCACCAGTGGTACTGCAGCGTTGGAGCTGTTTCAACGGAATAATTACGACTTTGTATTGCTGGATCTTCATATGCCGGGCCTCATGGGAACAGAGGTCATGGAACAGATACGCCAATCTCCTGATCCGCGGAAAGCCAGCGTGATCGCATTGGCGCTCAGCGCCAATCTCTCGGCTGCCGATGAAGAGGCTATCAGGCAAGCCGGTTTCAATGGCTGGCTACTGAAGCCTTTCAGGGAAAAAGACATTTATTCTGCGATCATGAAGTTCATGAACGCATAGTTACTGCCACCCCCCGCCTAACGCCCGGTACAGGTAAACAATTGATTGCAGCCTTTGCAAGTGATCATTGATCTGCTGCAACTGTGCCTGCAATAAACTTTGCTGGGCATTGAGCACTTCCGTATAGTTGGCAAATCCATATCTTACCAGCTCCTGCGTGTATTCAACGGATTTTTGAAGATTCAGCAGCTGCAGCCTCCGGGTGTTGCTTTTATCCATCGCTGTCTGGTAGCTGAACAAGGCATTAGAAACTTCCTGTCCTGCCGTCAGCACTGCCGACTGGAACCCTAACGCAGCCTGTTGTTGCTGTTCCCTGGCTATTTTCAGCCTGGCCTTGTTGATCCCCTGGTTGAAGATAGGTTGGGTTAAACCCGCTACCAGGTTGCTCACAAAAGATCCCGGGCCGGTGAACGAACGATAGGCCGAATAGCCGCCGGAAGCGCTGATGTTCAGGGAAGGATAAAATTGAGCCCGTGCAACATTTGCCAGTTGAAAATAATACCTGAGGTTATATTCGGCTTCCTGTATATCCGGTCTGTTGGCCAGCAGCTGCATGGGTACCCCCGTTTTGAGCAGCATAATAGGAAGCTGGTCGTTCAGGCTGTCCCGAGCGATCGGGCCCGAGGGTACGCCCAATAAAATGCACAACTGGTTCTCCGTTTCCCGGATCGACTGTTTCAGGTCGGGGATAGTTACTTCTGCCGCGTACCTGCTGGCTTCACTCTGTACCACTGCCGCGCCGGTCACTACGTCGGCTATTTTCAGCGCCTTCATTACTTCCACCGTAGCTTCCCGGTTAACAACCGTTTGCTGGGTTATTTTTAATTTTTCGTCCAGTGAGAGAAGAAGGTAGTAGTTGTTGGCTATCTCTGCTACCAGGGCGGTTTGCACCGCTCTTGCATTGGCGCCGGCCTGCAGGAAGGCAGCGAGGTTGGCCCTTTTAGAACTCCGGAGCTTTCCCCATATATCCGCTTCCCAGTTTGCGGTTACTTCCGCGGTATAGACCTGGCTGGTAATATTGCGTTGCGTATTGACGGTGTTGCTGGCTCCCGCAAAAGTAGCCGATGCATCGGCATTAACAGCAGGGAACAATGCCAACCTGCTTTGGCGGTATGAAGCATCCGCCTGCCGCATCCTCGAATAGGCTACCTGGAGGTCAAGGTTATTTTTTATACCCGCTTCTATCAGTTGTTGCAGCAGGGTATCTGTAAATATCTCCCTCCAATGAAGGGTAGCAATGGTGTTGGTATCTGACGTGCCTGCGTCCCTGTAGAGGTTCGACTGCGTAATACCAGGCGGCGTATACGGTTTCATGACGTTGCAGGAAAACCAGCTTCCGGCAGCTATCAGCAAAATCGCAATATGTAGTTGTTTATTCAAACGCATGTGCTATCATTTGATCTTTACAGCTTTTGGCCGTTTTACTTTTTCTTGTAAAAGCTGGAAGAGGATAAAAAGGGTTGGGGTGATGAAGATCCCAAACACGGTACCTATCAGCATTCCGCCTACCGCCCCGGTGCCTATTGACCTGTTGCCGTTTGCACCGGCGCCAGTTGCGATCATCAGGGGGATCAATCCCAGTATGAACGCAAAGGATGTCATGAGAATAGGCCTTAACCTTGCCTTGGCGCCGTTAATGGCCGCCTCGGGGATGCTCATCCCCGCGCGTCGCCTTTCCACGGCATATTCTACGATCAGGATCGCATTCTTGGCCAACAGCCCTATCAGCATAATGAAAGTGATCTGCACATAAATATTGTTGCTAATGCCAAAGAGCTTCGCAAAAAGGAAAGCGCCGAAGATCCCCACCGGGATAGTGAGCAGGATGGCCAGCGGAAGAATATAGCTTTCGTACTGGGCGCTCAGCAACAGGTATACGAAAATGAGGCAGAGCAGGAAGATGTATATGGTTTGCTTATTACCGGAAAGTTCTTCCCTGGTGATACCCGAAAACTCGTAACCAAAGCCGGGTGGCAGCGCTTCCGCCGCGGCCCTCTGGATAGCCGCGATAGCCTCTCCTGAACTGTATGCCGGGTTGGGCGTTCCGTTGATACTGATGGAATTGAAAAGATTAAAGCGGGTGATCGACTGCGGGCCATAGGTCTGGCTCAGCGTCACAAACTCAGTAATAGGCACCATCACGCCATCGGCTGTACGAACAAATACTCCGTTCATGGTTTCCGGCGTTGTCCGGTATTCAGGCGAAGCCTGTACCATTACCCGGTACTGCTGCCCGAACTGGTTGAAATTGGAGGCGTAAATACCACCATAGTAACCCTGCATGGCGCTGGTAATATCTGTTACTTTCAACCCTGCATCTTTGATCTTCGGCACATTTACTTCCATCAGGTATTGCGCAAAGTTGGGATTGAAAGATGTAGTAGCAAACTGTATCTCCGGTTGTTCGTTCAGTACATTCAGGAAGTCTTTCCCTACTTTATAGAAATGTGCTATATCGCCGCCTGTTTTATCCTGCAACTGGAAGGCAAACCCGTTGGATGCCCCGAAACCCTGGATAGTGCCGGGCGCAAAAAACTTTACTTCCGCCTCGGTGAAGTTGGCAGTTTTCTGGTTCAGCTCTTTGATGATCTGCTGGATAGTTCTCGTTCGCTGATCCCAGGGAATGAGCCGCATTACTACCATGCCATAGTTGCTGCCGGTTCCGGAGAGCTGTCCGCGCCCCGTTACCGCCAGCACGTTATTGATCTCGGGGATAGTTTTCACCAGCGATTCAATTCTCCTGGTAACTACATCCGTTCTTTGCAACGAAGCTCCCGGAGGCAAACTGATATTACAGTTGATAGTACCCAGGTCTTCTTCCGGCACAAACCCCGTAGGCGTCGTTTTAGCCAGTATGACCAGTCCCGCGCTGAAGAGTACAAGGATGGCCACAGGTAACCATTTATGTTTGCTGAAAAAGGATAAGGTATCCGTGTATTTCTTCGTAACCCTTTCAAATCCTACGTTAAATGCAGTATAAAAACGTTGCAGGAAGTTTTGCTTTTTATGTTTATCATCATGCGGTTTCAGGAACAGGGCGCAGAGCGCAGGGCTCAGCGTCAGCGCATTAATGGCCGATAAAATAATGGACGTGGCAAGCGTAAGCCCGAACTGCTTATAGAACACGCCGGAAGAACCGGTAATAAAGCTTACGGGGATGAAAACCGCCGACATGACAAGGGTAATGGATATAATGGCGCTGCTGATCTCGTCCAGCGCGTCGATGCTGGCCTGCCTGGCGTCTGAAGCGCCCTGGTCAAGCCGCGCATGCACCGCTTCCACTATCACGATGGCATCATCCACTACAATACCTATAGCCAGTATCAAAGCAAACAGGGTCAGTAAGTTGATGGTAAAACCAAAAAGCTTTAAAAAGAAGAAGGTGCCGACAATTGCCACGGGTACGGATATAGCCGGGATTAACGTGGACCTGAGATCCTGCAGGAAAAGGAATACAACGATGAATACCAGTATGAACGCCTCAAACAAGGTATGCAATACTTTTTCTATCGATGCAGAAAGGAACCAGTCAACGTTCTGCAATACCACGTATTTCACTCCGTTGGGGAACGATTTAGAGGCATCTTCCATTACTTTCAGCGTTTGGGTGATCACGTCGCGGGCATTGGAGCCGGCTACCTGTGCAACGCTGATAGAAACGGCCGGATAACCATTGGTGCGGGTACTATTGAAATAACTCAGGGCGCCCAGCTCTATCCTGGCAACATCTTTAAGCCTCAGCAACCGGCTGCGCAGGTTGGAACGTAATACAATATTGCCAAACTGGGTAGTATCTATGAGGGTGCCTGGATATTTTATAACATATTGGAACGACTGGCCGCCGCTTTCCCCGAACTGTCCCGGAGCCGCCTGTATATTCTGCTCTGCCAGCGCAGCGGTAATATCTGCCGGCACAAGTCCATAAGAGGCCATGGCCTGGCTGTTCAGCCAGATGCGCATGGAATAGTCCATATTTCCGGAAGCTGACGCGTCGCCTACACCGGGTATGCGTTTAATCACCGGCGTTATATTGATATCTGCATAGTTCTGCAGGAAGGTCTGGTCGAAAGATGGATTGGTACTGTAGATAGAAAAGATGAGCAGGTTGCTGGTCTGCTTCTTCTGCACGGTAACGCCCGAACGAACAACGTCCTGCGGCAGTTGTGGATTGGCCCTGGCTACTGCGTTCTGTACGTTCACAGCCGCCATATTCGGATCGCTGCCTATCTTGAAGCTCACTGTAATATTTGCAGAACCGTCGTTACCGGCGGTGGAAGTAATATAGTCCATGTTCTCGACCCCGTTGATCTGCTGTTCCAGCGGCACGATCACGCTTTTCAGCACAACATCCGCATTGGCGCCGCTGTAGCTGGTCTGCACCTGGATGGTAGGAGGCGCAATATCCGGGTACTGGCTGATGGGTAGCGTTACCAATCCTATGATCCCCAGGGTAACAATGATGATTGAAACTACTGTTGATAATACCGGCCGTTCAATAAATCTTTTTAGCATGGCGTTCTTTTTACAGGCTTTTAAACAGGCTGTCGGCATTCACCGGCCGGGGAGCGATCAACTGGTCTTCTCTTAAACTGCCGATACCATCTACTACTATTTTATCGCCGGGTTTCAGCCCGTGTTGCACAACGAACGACTGGCCGGCTGCATTTACATTGGAGCCGATATCTACGGATCTTACTTTGTTGTCTGCATCCAGCACATACACGAACAGTTTTCCCTGTATCTGGTAGGTAGATTTCTGGGGTACGAGTAACGCCGTATCGATTGGTTGGGGTATTCTTACAATGGCGCTGCTGCCGCTTCTTACCAGGCCGTCAGGATTCTCGAAGGTAGCCCTCATATTGAGCGCCCCGGTTTGCGGGTTGATCAGCCCACTGGCGGTTTCTACCCGTCCGGGTTTCGGGAGCACAATCCCGTTGGCCAGCACCAGGCTTACCGGTGGCAGGGTTTTCAGTTTCTCCTGCATGGTTGTTCCCTTGGAAGAAAGGAAGAAGTCGAGTCCCTGCCGCTCGTTAATAGAGAAATAAGCGTAGATCTGCGATATATCCGATACCGTAGTCAATGGGTTGGTGGTATTGCTGTTCACCAGGCTGCCGATCTTGTAGGGGAGTATGCCTATAACCCCGTCGGCAGGGCTGTAGATCGTTGTATAACTGAGATTGGTCAGCGCGTTCTGGTAAGCGGCCTGTGCCTGCGCCAATGCGGCCTGTTTAGACTGCAGGGTATACTGGGCAGATTCCAGTTCATATGCACTCACGATATCTTTCTCTACCAGCGGTTTTACTTTATTCACCTGCATGGTAGCGGCGTTCACATCGGCAATGGCAATCTTGATATTGGCTTTGGCAGTGTTTACGTTTTGTTCGTATTGGGGAGCGTTGATCTTGAACAACAGTTGGCCTTTTTTAACAGTAGCACCTTCGTCAACATAAATAGCTTCTACATAACCATCTATTTTCGGTCGGATCTCGATATTCTGGATACCCTGTATAGTGGCCGGGTAGTCAGAGTTGATGACTGCTTTTTGCCGTTGTACTGTGATGACCGGGTACGATTTGATCCCCTGGGTCGCGGTACCGCCTTTTTTCGATTTGCAGGCTCCCAGGATCCCCAGTAGTAGCATAGCGGCAACTATTTTCCTCATAATTTTTAAAACTTCGTTTAAACTGAACAGTGAGCTTTGATATAAACACTAACCTATCGGTAAAGGTTATTGTTCAATCTCCGACAGGATATTTTTACGAAAGTTTAGCCGGGGCGCTAAGATTTTACCGGTTTTTTTCTTTGTTCCATATAACCAATCATCTAAATGTTTATGAAACAATGGGTATTTGTGGCAGCTCTGGGGTTGTCAGTGTCTGTAAAGGCGCAACAGCAGTTCACTTTGCAGGGGAAATTCAAGGACAGCAAACCGGGAGCTATGGCCTTGCTCGACAGGCGGACCAGCGGAGAGATCATACAGGACTCGGCCTACCTGGTGAACGGGCAGTTTGTGCTAAAAGGAAAAGTAAGCGCTCCTGAACTGGCAATGCTGATCATTAAAGAGAAAGACGGCGAAGGGGAACCCGAAAGGCGCCTGCTTTACCTGGAACCGGGAACAATCAGGCTGGCGGGAAATTCTCTTTCTACTGCCGCAGTGGAATCAGGAACGGTTAATAAAGGGTTTGAAGATTACAAACGCTATATTTCAGCTTTCGACAGCGCTATGGCTGGTATCAACCGCGACTTCGCCGCTTCTACGCCGGCACAGCAAAAAGATACCGTTTTTATGAATGGCCTGAACAAAAGGTATCACGAGGCTATCAGCCAAAAACAGCAATTGCAGCAGCAGTACGTGAAGGAGCATCCTGCCTCTTTCTTCAGCGTGGTGGCCCTGAAAGAACTGGCTGTCATGAATAACATGAACCTGTCTGTGCTTACGCCAATGTTCAACAGCCTGAATGCCGATGTCAGAAACAGCGCTGCCGGTAAAGAATTCCAAAAGGCGATGGACACCGAAAGAAAACTCGCAGTAGGGGCAGTGGCGCCGGATTTTGTACAGAATGATATCAACGATCACCCGGTAAAATTATCTGATTTCCGCGGTAAGTATGTACTGTTGGATTTCTGGGCTTCCTGGTGCGGACCGTGCAGGCAGGAAAACCCTAATGTACTGGCTGCATACAGGAAGTACAAAGAAAAGAATTTCATGGTGCTGAGCGTATCGCTGGATCAGCCGGGCAAGAAAGCTGCGTGGTTAGGCGCTATTGAAAAAGACGGGTTAGGCGATTTTGTGCATGTATCTGACCTGAAATACTGGGATAATGCCGTTGCCAAACAATACGGGGTCAGAGGGGTACCAACCAATTATTTACTGGGACCTGATGGCCGCATCCTCGGCAAGAACCTGAGAGGCCCTGCCCTGGAAGCAAAGCTGGCAGAGGTTATAAAATAAACAGGAGCGCCGGGGACATATTCTCCCCGGCGCTTTTTTAAATGCTGTTACTGAGCTAACATGTAATTCACCATCCAGGAAATACCATACGCATCTTTCACCAATCCAAACAATGCGCCCCAGAAAGTTTTTTCCATAGGCATTATCACTGTTCCGCCTTCAGAAAGCGCAGCAAAAAGGCGTTTTGCTTCTTCTTCATTGTCCGGGTTCAGCGCCAATGCAAAATTATTGCCCTCCTGGAAGGCGGGACTGCCTTCGGGAGTATCGCTTCCCATCAATAAAGTACCACGCCCTATCGGAAGCGCTACGTGCATGATGTTGTTTTCGGGGCCGGGGGCAGATGCCGCCGTTTGCAGGCGCGTCGCCAAATCGTGATAACGTCTGGAATTCTGTTTGGAATACAGACCTGTAAAAATTGAAAGCGGCTTCACAATTGCCGTCAAACTGTAAATAAGGATTAACTGCTGCCATTGTTAATGTTGTTTTGCAAAACAAAGATATGGCTGCCCTGTTGTTACACCGGCGGTAGAACAGGACAATCGTGGGGGCGGTCAGGACATCTTTTTATTCCCATTTAAACAGCCTGACAGAGAAGAAGGCAACGATCACAGACCAGATAGCCAAACCTGCCAGCTGCACAGGTATCTGCCAGATATGCAACCCCTCGAACGCAATTTTGCGAAGGCCATCCACGAAGAATGTCAGCGGTAAAAGCTCACAGAAACTTCGCAGCCAGGCGGGGTAATCTTCTATCGGGAAAAATAATCCGCATAGTAGGATCTGCGGTACGGTTAAGGTATTGGCCACAGGAGCTATAGAACTTTCATTTTTGATAAGGCCACTGATAATAAATCCTATCCCCATAAAAATGATCAGCCCAAAAACCGATAACAACAGCATTTCAAGGAAGGTGACAAGACCGTTAACCAGTGTGAATTTAAAGGCATAATAACCCAGTGCGGTGATGATGATAAAACACAGTATCTGGAAGAGCAACCTGCTGATCATTTCTCCCAGCAATAAAAAAGAATTTTTAATGGGAGTTACAGACAAACGTTTTAACACCAGGGTATGCCGGAGATTAAAGAGGAGGAATGCAGAACCGAATACGCCCGCCATCAGCAGGGAGAATCCCAGTTGCCCCGGTAAGATAAAATCTATTTTCCTGTATATCCTTCCCGGTATTTCAACCACCTGGATGCTTGCGGCCACCGGCTGGCCAGGCAATACCTGCTGGTTAACGCCCGATGCGGCTTCCTGTAAAGCGGCCTTTATCAAGGGCAGTTTATCTGCCACTGCGCTGCTGGCTAAAAGATCTGTTCCGAAAAAAGGAACGTTGTTCTTCATTGCAGGACTATGAAGGTGCAGGATACCCGCAATCCTTCCCTTGCTTAGCGCAGTAAGCATAGCGGCTGAATCGGCGCCCGCCGATAATTTGAAAAAAGGAACAGCCTTGATGGCCTTATACATAGGGCTGGTTGTATCGCTATGCGGAGAAAGGACCAACGAAACCTTAACAGCCGAATTGTCGACCATGGCGCCGAAAACGGTTACGAATATCAGCGGGAACAATAACGCAAACACAACGGATGTAGGGCTCCTGATAGTTGCTATCAAGCTGGCTTTTGCCAGCACCAATGCTGCTTTTAACTGACTGTATTTTTTCTTTGACATATGGGATCATTACCAGATAAACGGAAGCAATATTTTTCTTTCAACCGGGTAACCTGCAAATTGTTGGCGATACCACCGGTGGTTGGAGATCGCCCTGGGCACCAGGTTGGCACAGGTCCATACCGCAAATGCCAAGCCGGGCAAACTCCAGGTCAGGATTGCAAATCCCGCCCATTCCAGCATCTCTCCACTTAAATTAGGCGAGGTAAGATATTGAAACAATCCTTTCTCTGGTATTTTGTAACCGGTATCGCCTTTTCCACGCAGTTGGATCAACTGGTGATCTGCCCACCAGTTGATGGACATACCTGTAATAAACAGGCATGTGCCAAGCAGGAAAGCAGGGGAGTAGAACCAGCCGGATGGATAAACAGCCCACCTGGCAAACCAGCAACCTAACAAGGAACCATTCACGGTATTGAAAACAATGGCCGATAGCATGATGGCCACCGGCATTTTCTTGCCTTTCGTACGGATCCTGAACGGAAAAATAAAGCTGCGGTTAATGTAGTGTACTGTGAACAGGAGGATCATTACTCCGGCGGGGCTTGTCCAATTAACTGAACCGGGAGGCAACCAGCAATAGAAGGTAACCAGCACCGTCGCTTCCATGATCAGCCACCCGGTCCGGTTGCTGATCATCGGTCCCCATTTTGTGCTGCTGAACCGCCCGTAAGGAGCGTCCTGCTTCAGCAGGTAGATACCGGCGACCAGGGCCAGCGCTATCCAGCACCATATAAATGTTCTGTACTGTTCAAATGTAAAGTTGTTGATCATAAGATAGCTCCCGTTTCTTTAAACCAATTAATTGTGTCCTGCAGGGTAGTTTCAAAGGGCCGGGGATGAAAACCGAGATCCCTGGCCGCCTTGGTATGACTTATCTTCCTGTTGCTGTAAATAAGGTTATATACGGATTGCCTGGTGTAATAGGGCGGGCCACCTGTAATCCGTGACCAGGCATTGACCAATGGCAGCATGCCAAACACCAGCCATAACGGCGCCACCGGCAACCTGACAGGCCTTCCTCTTAACTTGCCGATGCTGTATGCCAGTTCGGCCAGGCTTTTCCAGTGACCGCTGATAATATATACCTGACCTTTCGCGCCCTGGCGTATGGCCTGTACAATAGCCATTCCAAGGTCCCTTACATCCACGAAATCCACCCCGCCGGGGAACAAGGCGGGTATCTTTCCCTTATAAAGGTTGATGACCGCTTTCCCTATCAGTGAAGGGGCATGATCATGAGGGCCGATCACGGCGGTTGGCGCCAATACGATAACATCCATTTCAGGGCTGTCAAAGGCCAGCGCACAGGCCTGCGATAATGTTTTCGAGTAATCGTACCCGGGAGTAACAGAGGTAGAAGGAGGTCTTGATTCATCCATCGGTTCATCGTAGGGATATTGGTTAAACGCAGTGATGGAACTCAGGTGAATAAACCTGCGGACGCCCGCCTCCCTGGCTGCTGTTAAGATAGCTTCGGTACCTGCGGTATTGAGATGGTGAACGCGTGGATCGGGTTTATCGCTGACACTGATCACCGCTGCCAGGTGAATAACCACAGAGGCGCCACGGGTGAGGGCCGCCAGGCTGGCGGCATTCTCCAGGTCGCCATGCACCCAGGCAACGCCGGGCGGAGCTTCAGTTATGGGCCGCCTGGTTAGCAACCTAAGGGTATGTCCTTGTTCCAGTAATATCGGGATGAGCGCCGAACCAATAAATCCTGTTGCCCCGGTTATTGCAATCTCCATTTTTCTGAATAAATAGGAGCATAAGATAAGGTTTTAGCTCCAATGGAGGGCTTTTTATATATTTGTCGTGAAAAGTACTGAATTATCATTTAGCCGTCACAACGATGAGAAGCAAAATTTACAGACCGCATCCGGCTTTGCAGGATTTTGTACACTGTATTAGTATCTATGCTGTAGACTTTAGCCAAAACAATGACCTGACAAATATTTATCGCTTTGTACCCGCCTACCAACGTTATATCATTTTTTACCTGGAAGATCCCATTAAAGTATTCAAAAGCGAAAAGGAAGGATATGTCACCAAGCCGGTTTGTGTAACAATCGGTCCGCAGGAACAACCCGTGACCCTCGATATGGGGCAAAAACACCTGGCGTTTTGCATTGCTTTCCAGCCAGGCGGCCTGCATAGGTTGCTGAGGATCCCCATGCCGGAACTTTATGAAAAAGACATTGATACCCGCCTGCTCCTGGGTTCGGAAATAGATGAAATCACAGAACGGTTGAAAGGAGCGGAGGACTGGGATGAAATGACCCGTATAGTGGAATTCTACCTGTTGAAACGAATCGAAAAAATAAAGCCTTTATTGCCTGTAGACAGGGCCATGGGCGAATTGGTGAGGAGCCAGGGGAGGAAATCGATGGATGAAATAGCGGCCCTGGCCTGTATGAGCCTCCGCCAGTTTGAAAGGAAATGTAATGAACGCCTGGGCATGTCCCCGAAACAATATGCCATGCTGATCCGCTTTTGCAAAGCCTACCAGATGAAAGAAATGTTTCCCCAGAAAACATGGACGGAAATTGCCTACCATAGCGGGTATTACGATCAGATGCACTTTATCCGCGAATTCAAGAGGTTTGCCGGGATCACTCCCTCCTTTATCCAGGAAGACGAATTAAAAGCCACTATCCGGCTACATAAGTTCATGGAGTAAAAAAATGTCGTATTTGTACTATGAAGAGGTTGCTAGTCAAGATAATTTTGCAACGAATTCAGTACACGGCTTTTCTCCATGAGGTAGCATGATCCGGCAAATAGGAGCCTGGTTCACCCAAAACAACATTTAAAAGGAATGTTTGCCCGCTATCTCAACTGGCCGGAGCCAGTTGTTATGTTATTACTATGCCTGAAATTTTAATTGCCATTCTAAAATAGGGTTAAATTTCATTCATCGTTTTAGCCCCAATAATATTATATGGTAATGAAAATTGACTATATAAACGATGCTGTAACCGACAACTGTACTAAAAAATTAAGGATGATGAGATCTGATTTTCATCAACCAAAATCTGAATAAGTTTTTTCTATTTCTTGATCCTATTAAAGTAGACCGTTCATTTTTATGAACAGTATTTTCTGTACTATTTCCTTGGGGAAGGAAATCTTACAGAGTCATAGTTTTCGGCTGCACCGACAGGGCAGCCGTTTTTTTTTGATAAAATTTCAAGACAGAATTATTACCATTGCATAAATCAAGAAAAATTTAGCTATGCGACTTAAATTCTGTTCCACGTTAGTAATTAGTTTCTGTAGCTGGCAGCTGATGGCTCAGACTTCACTGCCTAAAACAGTGGCAGCGGGGGCGCAACCTGTCCTGGTATCCAGCCAGTTTGCATTCACGGAAGGCCCCGCAGCAGATAAGAAGGGAAATATTTACTTTACAGACCAACCCAACAATGCTATCTGGAAGTACGACACAAAAGGTAAACTTTCCCTGTTCCTGGATAAAGCGGGAAGGGCTAACGGGCTGTATTTCGACAGGAAAGGGAACCTCATTGCATGCGCTGACGAAAAAGACGAACTATGGCTGATCTCTCCTAAAAAGAAAGTAACAGTATTGGTGAATAATTTCGGCAACAGGCGGTTGAACGGGCCTAACGACGTTTGGGTTGCACCTGACGGCGGTATCTTTTTTACAGACCCGTATTACCAACGCGAGTACTGGGACCGCAAACAGCCCGATATTAAAGAGCAACGCGTGTATTACCTGGCCCCTGGCGCCAAGGAACCTGTAATAGCGGCAGAAGACTTTAAAAAGCCCAACGGCATTATAGGTACTAAAGATGGTAAAACCGTGTATGTGGCGGATATAGATGGAGGAAAGATCTACAGGTACGCTGTAGGAGAGGGTGGAAAGCTGGTTAACCAGGAAGCAGTTACAAATTTTACTACGGATGGAATGGCGTTAGATGAAGATGGAAACCTTTACCTGTGTGGCAATGGCATCAGGGTGATCAATAAAAATGGAGAACAGATCGGGCATATACCTATTCCTGAAAGCTGGACGGCTAACGCCTGCTTTGGTGGAAAAGACGGGAAGCTCCTGTTCGTTACCGCCGGCAAAAGTATTTATACAGTAAAAATGAATGTAAAGGGTGCAGAGTGATTGCAGTGAAAATAAAACAGGAAGGCAGCAGGTAACTGACGCCTTCCTGTTTTCCTTTATTTTTTAGCTGGCAGGTCCAGTCTCATTAGCAGGTCGGTTTGTACCTCGTTCCCCAGTTTGAATGGATGTTTGTCGAAAACCTCGAACCGGTTCTTTTCATAGAATGCTATTGCATTTTTGTTATGTTCCCAGACGCCCAGCCACAGGAATGGCGCATTAACCGCAATGGCGCTGTCGATGGCCTGGTCCAGCAATTGCTGGCCAATCCCTTTTCCCTGCCAGGCTTTAGTTACGTATATCCGTTCCAGTTCTACCGCCTTACTGTTGAATAACTCTGTCTGGGCGCTGCCGAAGTTTAATTTAAGATACCCTACAGGGTCTATTTTATGCATTGCCCAGAAGAACTCAGATTCAGGGTTTGATAGTTCGGCGGTTAACCTGGGAATGGTAAAGTTTTGCTGTGCATACAACTGCATATTGGCTGCAGTGTTAGAGGAGGCAAAGGCTTCTTCAAAAGTTTGCCTGGCAAGTTTTTGCAGTAACTCTGCTTCCGCAGTGATTGCAGGCACGATAAGAATGCTGTCCATTGATGATAAGCTATTATATTTATTCTAAATTTTGGGTATGCGATTATCTTTAAAAAGTGCATTGATTGTATTATCACTTTTTCTTTTAAGCGGAATATTACTGGGCCAGAATTTGGTTTTCAAAAATCACGAGGCTGTCAAATTGCCTGATATTCAGGAGGGTGATATTATTTTTCAGATATCAGTATCAGATTTTAGTACGGCCATTCAATTAGCAACACATTCCAAATATAGTCATTGTGGTATAATTTTTAAAAGAACCGACGGCTGGTATGTATATGAAGCCTTGCAACCGGTGCGATACACGCCTATACGTCAATGGATTGCACGGGGCAAAAAAGATCATTTTGTAATAAAGCGACTGAAGAATGCCAACACGGTGCTAACGCCCGATGTTATTGCCAGGATGAAAGAAGCAGGAGAGAAGTATAACGGGAAAGATTATGATCCTTACTTTGGCTGGTCCGACCAGCGGATATATTGTTCCGAACTGGTATGGAAAATATACCACGAAGTTACAGGACTGGAGATCGGCCGTTTACAGACGCTGAGATCCTTTGACCTGTCGAGCCCCCAGGTGAAAAAGCAGATGGAGATCATTTACCAGGGTAACATACCATACGATGAACCGATCATTTCCCCGGTGGCCATGTTCGAATCGCCGTTGCTGACAGAAGTGAATTGAATTTTACTGGTCGTCTTTTCTTCGCTTATAGGTAGGCCTGCGATAGGCGGCGGGATCGGGTACATCCGTCCAGAAATGCTGGTACTGTATAACCCAGTGGCCTATAGCCGCCAGCTGGCTGAGTACAACCGTGCAATAACGTTCCCTTCCTTCTTTGCGGATGGTTACCAGCCCGCATTTGGTAAGTATGCGCAGGTGCTTGGATATGGCGGGCCGTGTCATGTCAAAATTATGCGCCACTGCGTTAACCGGCAGCGATGCATTGGCTAATAAACTGATGATCTGTCTGCGTGTGGGGTCGGCGATTGCCTGGAAAACATCCATAAGTAACCGTTTGGTTACGAAAATAAAAATAAATTTTATTAGAACTTCCTCTTCGCATAGCTTATTTTAGCCGGCTCAAATCATGCTATATGTTCCGCAGGTTAATTATACTATCCGTTTTTGTTTTTTCAGTTATTGCCGTAGCTGCACAGGTATCCAACGTCAATATTGTTTTTATAGGCAACAGCATCACCAGGGGAGCGGGCTTGCCCAATGCGGCTGAGGAAGCGGCGCCGGCTAAAGCGGTGGCCTGGTTACAGCAGCAATTGAAAGGGAAAGTGGCATTCAGCAACCAGGGTGTAAACGGGGCTACCACCGTAGATTTCCTGCCTTCAACAAACCGGTTGTTCAATAAAGTAACAGATGCAGCCAACCAGTATAAAGATGATCCAACAGCGCAACTGGTGTTTTCTATGGTGTTGGGCACCAACGATTCGGCCATTGAAGGACCGAACGGGGCGCCGGTATCTCCCGCTCAATACGAGAAAAATGTAAAAGCCATTATCGACTCTCTCTTAAAAATGTATCCTCAGAGCATCATAATCCTGCATCATCCAATCTGGTACAGTCCCAATACCCAGAACAGGTCACGATACCTGGCAGAAGGGCTGGCCCGTTTGCAAACCTATTTCCCCGTGCTCGATAAAATGCCTGCTGCTTATCCTTCCAAAGTATTTGTAGGTTATACCAAAGGCTTCATATATTTCAGCAAACACCCGGAGTTGTTCCAGCAGGAAAAAGGCGGCCAGGGCATTTTCCATCTGCATCCTAACCCTGAAGGCGCAGCTGTATTAGGCACAGAATGGGGGAAAGCGATCAGGAAAGTTTTGAAGATTAAGGGTATTAATTAAATCCCTAACTTAGCAATATGGATATTGCATTTGACGACCACGAGCTGGCAGTAAAATACGATGAAGGCATCGATGATATTATTAACTGGGAAGACGTTATACGCATAACAGGCTATAAAGTATATGCGTACCCGGGAGAGATCACCTTTCTTGTATTCACGACCAATAAAGGCGAAGTGCTTGAAGTGAGCGATGAAATGAGCGGCTGGCTCGAACTGTTAGGCGGTTTGCCCACTGTGTTTGCATTGTTACCCGGCTGGGAAGAGCAGTTAACCGATTTAACCCCGGACGACGATAACCTGCTTATCTGGTCTAAATAATCCTCAATTTATCTACATTCAAATAAAATCTTGTTTATTAGTCTATAAAATTTGTAGACTAAAAACTTGTTCATTATTTTTGTATCCGAAAATCTAAAATCGCACATTAATCACCACAGGATTGAACCAGTTTAAGTAACTGGCCCCCGGATATGTGTTAGCCGAGAGAATGAATTGCTGGCTGCTGTTGCGCGGGGCCTTAAAACTCACCCTATGAAATTTCTTTACATTTCTTCTTACCGGGAGAAATGGATCAGTACTTTGCTGCTGCTCCTTTACTTCCCTTTGCACCTGCTGGCGCAGGAAAAACGTAGTACCGTTACAGGTAGTGTGACCAATGAAAGGAACGAACCCGTCCCGGGCGTCTCGGTAGTTGCCAAAAGCAATGTAACCGGCGCTACGATAGGCGCTCAAACTGCTGCAAACGGAACCTATGTACTCAATGGATTACAACCGGGTGTTACCTACCGTTTGCTCTTCTCCGCTGTTGGGTTTGAACCCGTAGAATCGGCGCCCCTGGCCCTTGCTGAAGGCGCTGCCAGAACGCTGAACATCACCCTGAAAGAAGCTACCTCCGTATTGAACCAGGTAGTGGTAGTGGGGTACGGAACCCAACGCCGCAAAGAGATCACGGGTGCTGTTGTTTCTGTAAAAGCAGCCGATCTGAAAGATCAGCCGGTAACAGGTTTGCAGCAGGCTATTGCCGGTAAAGTAGCCGGTGTACAGGTCCTGCAGAACTCAGGAGCTCCCGGCGGCAGCATCAGTGTACGTATCCGCGGCCTGAACTCCATATCCGCCGGTACTGATCCGTTATACGTGGTCGACGGCGTGCCCTTGTCCAACGATCTGAAAGGCTTGACAGGAGCTACGGATATGGTAAATATAACCGGGCAGGCTTCCTTCCAGAAATCTCCCGAACCTTTGAGCACCCTGAACCCCGACGATATCGCTTCTATCGATATATTAAAAGACGCTTCTGCTTCGGCTATATACGGCAGCCGGGCATCCAACGGCGTTGTCATGATCTCTACCAAACAGGGCAAAACCGCAGGACCGCCCAGCTTCAGCTACTCCATGTACGCCGGCTTCCAGCAGGTGAGCAAAAAGATCAAATTAATGGACGCTTACCAATGGTCGAAATACACCTACGATGCAAAGAATAACGCTTACCTGGATGCAAAGCCCAACGCCAGCATCGACGACGACAATGCTACCAGGGCCAACTCCAGCTACCAGCTTCCTCCAGAGATCCTTCCATACCTGAAAGGAGAACAGGGATTGGTAAATACCGACTGGCAGGATGCGCTGTTCAGGAATGCTCCTGTACAAAATCATACGCTCTCCGCATCCGGCGGCAACGAAAAATTCCAGTACTATATCTCCGGCAATTACCTGGATCAACGGGGCCTCATTATCAACTCCGGCTACAAGCGTTATGGCGCCAGGATCAATCTTACAGCTAACCTGACAGACCGCCTGAAAGTAGGAGTGAACCTGAATCCAACCGTTGCCCATTACGACCTGGTGAACTCTGAAGGCCCCTGGACTTTCGACGGGGTGCTGAGCAACGCCCTGAAAGCATCGCCGGTTTACCCGGTGTATAATGCCGATGGCTCCCTGGCAACCAACAGGCAGAACATCTGGGCCTACGGCTATTCAGGCGGCGAAAACCCCGTAGCATTGGCTACGCAGATAGACGATAAGCTGGATCACCTCCGCAACCTGGGAAGCGCCTATGCCGAATACACCATCATTAAAGGGCTGAAGTTTAAAACCTTTTTCGGAACAGACATCAACCAGTTCAACCGGAACTTCTTCCGGCCATCTGTTCTCGGTACTTATAAACCAATACAGCAAGGCGCTCCAACCGTTCCAAAAGGGGCGGCCCAATCTGCCTTATCCATAAACTGGCTATGGGAGAATACCCTGAACTATAATTTTACAGCTAATAAACATCGCTTTGATGTACTGGCTGGTTATACCTCTCAAAAGAATGTTACCAGGGCAAATGAAACCTACGGAACCGGCTTCCCTAACGATGCCGTACACACGCTGAACGCTGCCACGGTAACAAGCGGTACATCTACCGAAAGTCAATGGTCGCTGATCTCCTACCTGGCCAGGGTTAACTATAACTTCGACGACAGGTATTTCATTGCTGCCAGCATCAGGAGCGACGGCTCCTCCAGGTTCGGACCGAATAACAAATGGGGTTACTTCCCGGCCGCATCCGCCGGCTGGCTGGTCAGCAACGAACACTTCTTCAAAGTGCCCGTAATTTCTGAATTAAAGGCCAGGGTGAGCTACGGCGCTTCGGGCAACTTCCAGATCGCTAACTATGCTTCCTACGACCTGTTGTCGTCCAACGGTTATGTATTAGGGCCAGGTACAGGTAATGTGGTGAATGGCGCCGGTTTGTCTCAACCTGCCAACCCGGATCTGACCTGGGAAAAGACCTTGCAGCTGAATGCCGGTATCGACCTGGGTCTCTTTGAAAATCGCATCTACCTGAATGCCGATTACTACCGTGCCACTACTTCTGACCTGCTCCTGAATGTGCCGGTTCCTTATAGTTCCGGATTTGCAACCGCCCTGAAAAATATAGGAAAGGTCCGGAACAGCGGGGTGGAGTTTGGCCTGAACACCCGGAACTTTACAGGACCGTTTGTCTGGAACACCAGCTTCAATATTTCCGCCAATAAGAACGAAGTATTGCAACTGGGCGCTAACAATGCGCCTATTATTTCCGATGGCGGCAATGGAACTATTTCCCAGCTTTATATCACCAAAGTGGGGGCGCCTATTGGCAGCTACTACGGCTACCTGAACGGCGGCGTGTTTAAGAACCAGGCGGAAATAGACGCCTATCCGCATTACGCCAGCGCCAAACCGGGCGACAGGCGGTTCATTGATTACAACAATGATAAGAAAATAGACGCCAATGACCGGACTACAATAGGCAGCTATTTCCCTAAATATATCTGGGGGATGACCAACGATTTTAAATACAAAGGTTTCGATCTTTCCATCGCTCTACAGGCATCCCATGGCAACCAGATCATGAACCTGCAGCGCCGTTTCATCTACAACAGTGAAGGTAACGCTAACCAGATGATTGAAGAACTGGGTTACTGGAAATCGCCCAGCGACCCGGGGGACGGGAACTCTATGCGCGCTAACCGCGTCACCACCGGTAACAGCACCCAGCCGAGTTCTTTCTTCGTTGAAGACGGTTCTTATGTGCGCCTGCGGAACGTAACGCTTGGGTATACATTCGACAAACAGTTGTTTCATAATAAAATTCAGGGCCTGCGGGTGTATGTATCAGGACAGAACGTAGCTACCTGGACGCATTACACCGGCTACAACCCGGAAGTGAATGCAAGGCCTGACAGCCCGTTGAGCCAGGGTGAAGACTACGGTACTTACCCGCTTCCGAGAACTTTTATTGCCGGAATTAATCTCTCATTCTAGAAAATGATCCCATGAAACAATACATTCTATATATCACAGCAGCAGTTTCATTGATGGCATGCCGGAAAAGTTTTATCGATCTGGCCCCTGTATCCAATCAAACTACTAAAACATTTTTCAAAACCGCTTCCGACTTCGAACAGGGGGTGAACGCGATCTACGACGGGTTGCAGAGCAGCAAAACCTATGGTAAATCAGCCTATTATCTTATGGAAGTACGGAGCGATAATACAGATATCACCGACCGTGGCGCATTGGCAGGAGTGGCTTCCCAGATCGACTGGTTCGGGGAAGTCACAACCAATCCATTCCTGAGCGACGTATACGCCGGAGAGTATATTATCATATCAAGAGCTAACGCCGTATTGGACCAGGTAGATGGCGCGGCCATCGCCGATTCATCTAAAAAACAGTACAAGGGCGAAGCGTTGTTCCTCAGGTCGTTAGCCTATTTCGACCTGGTAAGGTTGTACGGCAAAGTGCCCCTGGTAGTAAAAACAGAATCTACTACCGAATCATTGAAAGATAAAAGGAATGAAGTAACTGAAATATATGCACAGCTGGAGAAGGACCTGAAACAGGCTGCCGACCTGCTTCCGGCGGTTTATACCAACACTGCCGGTTATGGCAGGGCAACTGCCGGCGCAGCAAACGGCCTGTTGGGAAAGGTGTATGTAACAGAGAAGAAATGGGCAGATGCATTGGCTGTACTGAGAAACGTCAACGGCTATACGCTGGTTGCAGATTACGCGAGCCTCTTTAATCCCGCTACCGCTATTAACAGCGAAACCCTGTTCACTGTCCGGTTTAAGAAAGGAGTTACGCCATCGGAAGGCAACACCTTCTTCTCCGACATGATGCCTTTCTCTTTCTTTTATAACGGCGCACAATACGGAGGTTCCCAGAACAACCGCCCGACAAAAGACCTTGCAGCTGCTTATGAAAAAGGCGATCTGAGGTTTGCGGCGTCAATGGATACAATATACAATGTCAGTGCCAGCGCTACGCAGAAAGGTAATTATGTGAAGAAGTACCTTGATGTGCCGGGAGCGACAAACGATGGAGGCAACAGCTTTCCTGTCCTGCGTTATGCAGATGTACTGCTGCTGCAGGCGGAAGCCCTGAATGAACAGGGGTATAGTGCAGCTAATGGTCCGGGCACCGCTTTTTATTTCCTCAACCAGGTGAGGAAACGGGCAGGACTGCCGGATAAAACAGCGCTGGACTTACCCAACCAGTCGGCGTTCCGCGATGCCGTTTTTGCTGAAAGAAGGATAGAACTGGCATTTGAGAATAACCGCTGGTTTGATCTGATCAGGTATAGCAAGGGACTGGCCATTATGCAGGCGCACCTGCAGAAGGAGTATAACCTTTCTTCGCCCGTTCTTACGCCGGCCAGGCTATTATTCCCATTACCTCAAAGTGAAATAGATATACACAACGATCCGGTGAATTTTCCGCAGAATCCATAACCAGGAATAATGAAAAGAATGACAAAAGTGCTGCTGGGAGTGTTGCTTACACTCCCGGCCCGGGCGCTCTTTGCGCAGGACTCGGCATGGGTTACAGCCAACTATGTAAAACAGGAAGAGCAAATAGTAATGAGAGATGGGGTGAAATTATTTACCAGCATCTACAGGCCTAAAGACACTATTCAACGGCGCCCGGTGCTGCTGACGCGGACTCCCTATTCGGCAGGGCCCTACGGGGAAGCCTATACGTCTAATCTCTGGAAAACTTACTGGTCCGAATACACGAAACTGGGATATATACTGGTGATACAGGATGTGCGGGGCCGTTGGATGAGTGAAGGACAGTTTGAAGATGTCAGGCCCTTTAATCCCAAAAAGAAAGGAAAGGAAACAGATGAAGCCAGCGATACTTACGATACTATTGACTGGTTGGTGAACCATGTGCCCGGCAATAACGGACGTGTAGGCGTGTTCGGTATTTCGTACCCGGGGTTTTATACCACGATGGCGGCATTGAGCGGGCATCCTGCTTTAAAGGCGGTTAGCCCGCAGGCGCCGGTCACTGATTGGTTTATGGGCGATGATTTTCATCATAACGGGGCATTCTGCCTTATGGACTGCTTCAGCTTCTATACCAAGGGGTTCGGTTACCCGCATCCCGCTCCTATAGCTGTGGCGCCCGCACAGCAGTTACAACTTCCCTGCAACGATAATTACCAGGCATTTTTGGATATAGGCGCTATCCCGAATTTCACTAAACTGACGGGCGATAGCCTCGCTTTCTGGAAAAAGATCATGCAGCATCCCGATTATGATAAGTGGTGGCAGCAACGGAATGCGAGGAACTATGTAGAGAATCTGCAGCCGGCGGTGCTTGTAGTAGGAGGGTTGTTTGATGCGGAAGACTGTTTTGGCGCCTGGAATCTTTACCAGGCCATTGAAAAGAAGAACCCGGCAGGCTTTTTCAATAAAATAGTAATGGGTCCGTGGTATCATGGGCAATGGGCTTCCAATGATGGCAGTCGCCTGGGGCATATACAGTTTGGCGGTAACACTGCTGCCTGGTACCAGCAGCATATAGAGATTCCTTTCTTTAATTATTACCTGCTTGGTAAAGGTGATCTGTCGGGTATTGCGGAAGCGACTATATTTTTTACGGGAGAAAACCAATGGCGGCAGTTCCCGAAA
Organism: Chitinophaga terrae (ex Kim and Jung 2007); assembly: GCF_900107795.1. Lineage (GTDB taxonomy): Bacteria > Bacteroidota > Bacteroidia > Chitinophagales > Chitinophagaceae > Chitinophaga > Chitinophaga terrae. The sequence continues at coordinate 176,715 of NZ_FNRL01000007.1, read as the reverse complement.
TGGCCTCCGGCGGCTGTTCCGCAAACCTATTACCTGCAGCAGGGAGGAAGCCTGGCGGTTACTCCGCCAGCAGGAGGTAAAAGTACTTATGTCAGCGATCCGGCCCACCCGGTGCCGTATACAGAGGATGTTCACTTCTACCGGACAAGGGATTATATGACCGACGACCAGCGGTTTGCTTCCAGGAGACCCGATGTGCTGACCTTTAAAACAGGGGTATTAACAGAAGATATAACCGTGGCGGGAGCCATTACCGCTGATCTGCGTGTAAGCATTACCGGTACGGATGCGGATTTTATAGTAAAGGTGATAGACGTAATGCCGGATGATTTCCGTTACGACAATACGCCGCCGCCAAATAAAACCCGCGATGCGGGCGGTCCGTATCCCCTGGGTGGTTACCAGATGCTGGTAAGGGGAGAGGTGATGCGGGGGCGCTACAGGAACAGTTTTCAGCAACCGGAAGCGTTCAGGCCCAATGAGATCACCACCGTGCGGTTTCAGTTGCCAGACATCGCTCATACTTTCAGAAAAGGGCACCGGATAATGGTCCAGATCCAAAGCACCTGGTTCCCCCTCATCGATCGGAATCCTCAGCAGTTTGTAGATATTTACCGGGCAACAGATGAGGATTTTATTCCGCAAACCGTTAATATTCATCACGATGCAAGAAATGCTTCCGCGATTGTGCTGCCTGTACTGAAGTGATTATTTTTTAAATATCAAAATTCCGTATCTTCAAAACAGCAAATCATATTTTATGGAACCAAATGGGGGGCTACGCCTTATACTTTTCCTATTTATCTATGTAGCGTCGATTATTGGGTTTATTGTTGTCATGACACGCAGGTATAAGAACAAAAGCATTAAGTTCACCTGGCAAACGGGGGCTATTAAACTTGACTTGCGCGTATTGGCCGGCGGGATTGCGGTGGCTAGCATTTTAATAATGAAAATGGTATTGCTGCTGCTCGACTCACTGGTATAGTTATTGAATCTTCTTGTCCGATATTTCATTGTTTGTACTGTAAAATTGCATTGCTATGGCCGAAGATATTGCAGCCCCATTTGTACCCGCACAATATGTAGGAGAAGCTACTACCACTTCTGAATCCAGGGAGCTGGTTCATGAAGATGCCGCTGTGGCGTTTTTCAAAACAGTTGTAGACCGGATGCTTGATGCAAATAAGTGGTACGAATTCGCGGGTAAAGGACTGGCAGTCAGTTTTCAGTTGACAGACCTGGCAGGCCGCCCGGTTGACGGGCCGGCAGAAACAGGTATGTACATGCAGATCGACCTGCCCGGACCAGGCCCCAGTGCGGGTAAAGGATACGACTGGGTGAAGATCGAACAAAAAGAGCACGTAACCCTGAACGAACACCAGGAGATTTTCTTTATGCGGGCAAGACCTACGGAACATCCGGTTCAGAAAAGCGCCGGCATCGCCCATTTTCTCAAGAAAGAAGCCAGCAGTTCCTTTGTAGTAGTGCGGAACCAGCGTACCGTAACTGCAACGGTATATGGCCGCAACGAGGTGCCCAATGTAGACGCGCCTCACCTGAAAGATAAGATCAGGAACGCGGTTATAGGGTCAACAGGGGCGATAGGCATTTCCAAGATGCAATGGAAAGCCCTGGTGACCGGCCTCTTAGAGGTTTCCTGATTGCCGGATCTTCTGTGAACGTTCGAAAAAGCCGGATACCTTCAGTTTGGCTTCTGCTTCCTCAATTGCTTTCATCAGGTTATGCTTATTGTCGGCAATCTCCGACAACGCCCGTTGCATATTCTCCCAAACCGGCTGCATGGCATTCACCAGCGTTTTCCCTTTTTCAGTCAGTACGATCAATCGTTTTCTCTCGTCTGTCTTATCCTTCTTTGATCTGATCAGCTGTTGTTTTTCCAGCTCTTTTAATAAACTGATGGTAGAAGGATGGGCATAGCCTATTTCATTGGCTATCTCTACTACGCTCAACGAAGATTTCAGGTGCAGCGTATAAACTACAGGGAACCATTTGGGCTCGAAATCCAGCCCAAATGATTGGTAGATCAGTTGTCCCTCTTTCCTCAGTGCGTCGGCCAGCCGTTGCAGCCGGGTCGAGATCGCCAGTATGCCCGATTCGTCAATTACGTTAGTCATAAGTTATTTCATGTGCAGATGATAGAACACATTATCGGCGCTCATCAATGGAAAATAAGAAGGAAGATCTGTTTTTTTAATGACAGTGAACTGGTTTTTTTCATAAAATCGTTGGGCTGCCTTCAGTTGTTCTACCGTTCCAAGGTAAAGGTCCCTGATCCCTTTTTCCCTGCTGTATGCCAGCAATCCGTCAAGCAACCGTTGAGCAATCCCCAACTGTTTCCCCCTGTATTCTTTTTTAACGAACATCTTCCTTATAGCGCCAGCCTGGTGACCGGTATTAATAAGCGCAATCGTGCCAACCAGTGTGTTGCCGTCAAAGGCGCCCCAGAAGTGGCCCCCCGACTTGCAGTAAAAAGCTTCTATGTTCTGGAGGTCGGGCTGGTCTTCGAGCGTAACAGGTACGCCAAACTCAATTTGTTGAATAGGTAAAATAAGTTGAATGACATCATTGGAATACTGGTCGCCTATCGGTTTGTATACTATGTTTTCCATTTGGCAATTATTTGTGTATAAAACTACGTAGTTAACTACATATATGGAAATTTAATTTTGAAATTATTTTAACCAGGTAATAATAAAGGAAGTAAAAATTAAGGATTACAATAACTTCTTCGCTGCGTCTTCCCAGTTGAGGATGCGTTCATAACCGGTGACATGTACATTGTGATGTCCATGGTACAGGTACGGTTTACCTTTAAAATTGGCAAAGTTCCTTTCCAGGTCGTCTATCATAATATCTGCCTGGACAATGGACTTATCGCCGCAGAGGCAATATTGTCTCCAGCTCAGGAAGGGAAAGAATTCCTGCAGCCAGTCAAATTTATCCCTTAGCGAAGCAGGAAATTCCATTGCTGCGGAAACGATATATAATTTGTATTTTTTATTTAGTTCTTTTAATACTTCCTGGGCGTTCGGAAAGATCTCCAGGTCCCTGAAAAAGCCCGGCGTATTCAGGTATTCCTTGATCTTATCGCGGTGTTCGGGGGGTACCACATCAGAAAGGGTTTTGCCATGAAGTTCTTCCGGCGTAAAGGTGCGGCCATAATCCCTGAAGTACCATTCTCTTGCCTTTTTAATAGGGTCAGCTATGGTTTCGTCCATGTCAATTGCAATAGATAGCATGTTTCTCTCTTTTTCTGCAAAATAGTAGTTTTTAAGAAAAATTAAGAATGCAGAAGGGGCAAAGATCATGTTATACAACACAATCCCCGCCCCTTTGCTTGTTTATTGCCCTTTATCAACAATCTATTTGTTTTCGCATGCGGGCTGCCTACAATTGCTTAAGCATGATCTTGCGATAAGCGACTTTAGACGGCGGTCCAACATGCACCTGCATTCCCAGGTAACCTTTTGATTTGCCGTTTACCTTATCATTATCTGTTACATCGCTCATCAATACACCGTTGATGTAGTGTTGCAGGCGGTTTCCTTTAACAACGAGCCTGCAGGTATTCCAGTCTTCGGCTTTAATGAACTGCTGCAACGAATCGATATTGCCCAGCGAACCTACTACCTTTGCAGCCGTCCAGGCATTGTTCTTAATGCCATCCTGCAGGGAAGTGGTAGGAGGTGGAATAACGGTTTTCTGGCCACGGTAGGCGAGGGTTGTTCTGCCGCGCTCTTCATAGTTCTGCCCTGTATACCTGTTGGCGCCATCAATATCGGCCTGGTATCCTTTCAAAGCGAATGGTACATTCTCTACCCGTTCGCTGCGATAATTAATACCGCTGTTGCCGCCCGCACTGATCTTGAATTCGCAGGTCAGTTCAAAGTCGGCCGGTTGCCCGCCTTTCCAGATGAGGAAGTTATTGGTTTTTACCAGCGTTTCAGGTGTTATTTCGCCTACGATGTTACCATCTTCCACCCGCCAGTGAACGCCGTCACTTTCCCATCCATTGAGGGTTTTGCCATCAAATATGGATACAAATCCTTTTTTGTAGTCCATACTGTTAGTTGTTTTCCAGGCAATGGCGGCGCCGAGTAAGGCTGCCACTGCTGATACGCAAAGCACGCCTGTTCTTTTCCGCATAAGACGATGTTTTTTTGATTAATGTATGGTTTTCCAGGCGCCTTCTGCTGCCGAATCTAAAACAGCCTGGCATACCTGGTTTGTTTCCAATGCTTCACGGAAGGTAGGAGAGCAGCTGCCGCCCGTTTCAAGGCTTTGCATGAAATCTGCTACCTGGTGAACGAATGAGTGCTCATAGCCGATACCCAGGCCAGGTACCCACCACCTGTTCATATAAGGCTGATCGCCGTCTGTTACATGTATGGATCTCCATCCTTTAAGGACCGACTGATCAGCATTGTCGAAGAATTCCAACCTGTTCAGGTCGTGCAGGTCCCAGCGGATAGATGCATTTTCGCCGTTGATCTCAAACGTATACAACGCTTTATGTCCACGTGCATAACGGGTAGATTCAAATAAGCCAAGCGATCCGTTCTTAAACCGGCACATAAACGAACAGGCATCATCAATGCCTACCGGCTGCACATTTCCTGTGAGCTGGTGTACACGCTCTTTCACAAAAGTTTCTGTCATGGCGCTAACGGTAGTGATGCTGCCGTTCAGCCACAAAGCGGTATCAATACAATGCGATAACAGGTCGCCTGTTACGCCCGATCCGGCTACTGCCGCATCCATTCTCCATAACCCTTCTCCTCCCTGTGGCAGGTTGGCATTGATCGTCCAGTCCTGCAGGAAGTTGGCGCGGTAGTGGAAGATCCTTCCCAGTTTGCCGCTGTCAATGATCTGCTTGGCCAGTGTAACAGCAGGTAAACGGCGGTAATTATACCAAACTGTATTTTTTACTCCCGCTTTTTCAATGGCGTTCACCATACCCAACGATTCTTCGTAGGTACGTGCCAGTGGTTTCTCGCATAGTACCATTTTCCCTGCTTCCGCTGCTGCAATAGCTATTTCAGCGTGCATGTCGTTAGGGGTACAGATGTCTACCGCATCTATATCATCTCTCGCTATTAATTTCTTCCAGTCAGTTTCAATAGATTCATATCCCCATTGATCAGCAAAAGCCCGGGCTTTACTTTCTGTTCGTGCACAAACCGCTTTCAGTACCGGTTTGTATTGTTGTTCGGGGAAGAAGTTCTTCACGCGCAGATAGCCGTTTGAGTGGGTTCTGCCCATGAAACCGCATCCTATAAGTCCTATTCTCAGTTCTTTGTTAGTTGCCATAGTCCCTGGTTTTAAATACATTGTTTATTCCTGCCAGCCATGTTGTTGGCGTACTTTGATCATTGCTGCCAGGATATCATTCCATGTTTTCTGCTGGGTCATCACCTCGTTGGGGAACATGCAACCATCCCAGCAGATATGCCTGAAACGTTTGGTCAGTTGCCCGTTCTCGTCCCTCAGCCAGTAGCCTGCATCTTCGCCGATATTCAGTTTCCCGTTCGGGTCAGTAGGCAGGCAGTGACGACCTGTTTTATCATGAGAACCGCTTCCATACACTGTTCCGTCGTTCTGCGCCACATGGAAGTCGATAGTCCACGGACGCAGGGCTGCTGTCAGCGTTTTCAGACCTTCTGCCAGCGCAGCGCGATCCCCCCACTGGAAATCTGCCGGCAGTATCCTGTCTTCCGGGCTGTTATATCCCAGCAGGTACAGGAAGGTATGCGACATATCCGCCTGGAACCCCACATTCGGACGGTCTACGGCATTCAGGGTATCTATCATCGCTTTCCAGCTATGCATTCCTCCCCAGCAGATCTCGCCTTCGGCTGCCAGTTGCTCTCCGAAATCGGCTGCTACATCTGCTGCCTCCCTGAACGTTTGCGCGATCAGTTTGGTGTTGCCGGCCGGGTCTTTTGACCAGGCTTCCGGCGAACAGGCTGAGTCGATACGTATAATGCCGTTCGGGCGTATGCCGATCTTGCGTAACCGTTGCCCTACGCTGCAGGCTTTACGAACCTGTTCAATAAACCGGTTGCGTTCTTCCCTGCTGCCCATAGCAGAACCGCCTTCCGGCGGCCAGATAGGAGCCACCAGGCTACCTATCTCCAAATTATAACCGGCTACTTTATCCGCCAGTCTTTTCAGCTCATCATCCGAGCTGTTCACCGGCACATGCGGATCAAACAGCCCGATATCAATACCGTCGAATTTTACGCCGTCAACTTCTGCGGCGGCTGTCATTTGCAGCAATGTATCGAAAGGAATAATGGGTTGTGAGTCGTCTCCCTTTCCTACAATACCAGGCCAGGTGGCATTGTGCAGTTTAGGATAATTGTTGTCTTTCATAACGCAGGCGTTTTATCAGAGTTTCAGATCCGGGTTGCCGGGACCAAAATGTTTGAGCATCACAATTGGATCAGTGCTGGATGTATTGGTGATCTTAACACCTTCCATCGCTGCAGCTTCGCTAACAAAGAACTCGTCGTTCGTCAGTTGTCCATAACGGATCAGGGCTGGTGTTTCAATCTCCCAAACGCCCATGGTTCCGCGTCCCTGCATCATAATGAGTCCATACGCCGCGCTGTCTTTGATCACTACGGTAGCTCCGGGTTCTACTGTCAGTTCTTTCGCGCTGAAGTCGGCAGATTTATAACAGATCCAGTTTTCTTTGTATCCTTCCGCATTGGTAACAGCGGGTACGGGCGGCATAAAGCGGTTCTGGAACAACATCGGATCTACGTTCAGTTCCCAGTCGATAACATCCAGCAGGGCGTCATAATCGCCAATGCTTTCAGGCGGCGTACCGTTCCACAGAAGGTTTTCAGGAATGATCGCTTCATTCACCAGCGACTGGTACATGGCAAATACGTCCGATGCTTTCTGCGGCTCGTAGGTGCATAAACTGCCCGGCGCATGCAGCAGGCCGGGAGGTACGTCCCACCCGGTTCCCGGTTCCAGGCGATAGGCCTGCGAATAATTGGTGATCTTGTTATCGCCTTTCGTGAAGTTCACCAGGCATTCCCTGATCTGTTCCCGGGTAGTGCCCGGAGCAATTCCCATAAAGGTATAAGGGAAGTCGCCCCCGTGATTATTCAGTTGCGGCGGGAAGTAATAGGCTTCCGGTTTCCCGGCCTGGCCTATCAGCGCCGCTTTTTCATCATTGTGGTGTATATGATGCGGCAACGGACCCATATTATCAAAGAACTTGGAATACATAGGCCAGGCCTTGTAAGTATCCCAGATCCGTTTCCCGATCAGTTTGTCCTGCAACAGGTCAATTGCATCCTTTAATAAAAACTGGTGAGTCCTGGCGCCATCGTTGAACACGATCATGCTCATGCCTTCGTTTTCGCCCGTTAAAGGGCCGTTCTTGGCAGGAGTGGTACTGGATAGCCAACGTTCATCAATACCGCCTCTTTCGCCCCCTAATACGTAATAGTCGTCGGGGTGTAATTTGATCCTTCTTCCAGGAACACAAAAGGAGCGGGGTACCCAGGTTGGCGCCAACCTCAGGATACCTTTTCCCTGTTCGAGTGCTTTTTCAGCTAAGCTTAATTTTTCCATGGACTTTAATTATGTGTAGTTGATGATAGTGCTGTACGAAATTGCCGGATAGCGTCAGGGGTGTTGAGAATACCGAACTGCAGTTCGTATTGCCTGCGCTCTCCCGGCTGCAGGTAGATCAGGTTTCCCTCTCTTCTTGCCTTTGCCTGTCCTGTAGGCGGATGAGTGCCCGGTTCCAGGCCCATGACATATTCGCCTTTTCCCCAGTGTTGCCAGTTGGTAAGAACAGGCAGCTGCGCTTTTTTAAACCTAACGGATAATGCTATCTGCAGTTCCGGGTTGTACACGCCGCAGGTGCACCATCCGCTGGCATCGGCTTCCGGGTCAATTATGGCGGCTTCCTCGCTGCCGCCGGAATGGCTGTCTAAGGGCGCCGAACATACTTTGTAATTGTTGCCTTCCCTGAAAATGATGTCGGGGTTGCCGGCCCTCGGCTGCCAGGAGCCTTTCCAGCATATTTCCGCGCCTTCGTTAACCAGCGGCCAGCCAAAGTTCAGGTGGTACAAAAGCATATGCGGTGCAACGGTATTGCCTTCGTTGATCACTTCATCCTGTATCCGGATACTGGCTTCTCCCAATGTTCCGCTGATGGTGCGTTTCAGGATCAGCTGATCACCCAGCACGGATGTTTGCCTGATCAGGCCACTGATGCTCATATGCAGGTCGCCGGTCCGAAGGTCGGGTTGTTGAATTGTTATGATTTCCGCCGGGCTGTTGCTGATCGGACCATGCAACCCTCTTTCCCCGTATTCGTCGCTTTCCGGTCCGCCTACATGGGAAAGACCGCAGGTGGTCACTAATCCACCGCCAAAGGTCTGGAGCCAGTCCAGACCTTTATTGAGTGAATAACGCGGCGCTGTAACGCCATTATGACTTATCCAGGCAAGGCTGTATTGCTGGTAAAAAGCATCTACAATATCCATGGCCCGATCTATCACTACTTTATAACGCAGCCCGGTTCCTGTATTGATCCAGGCTATACGGGTTCCCCGTCCGGCTCCGTTATCCAGTACCGATGTTTCTATTCCGCCGATCTGCGAGTAATGAGAAACTTTATCGTGCCAGGGTTTATTCTTCAGATCCATGCCCGTTCTTATTATTTGTTTTTCGTGATCTGGGTGCCAGACAGGAATACGCTGTCTTTAGGATTGCCGCCGGATTTCAGGTAGGCCATCAGGTCTTTCAGTTCTTCTTCATTCAACCTGTTGATCAGTCCGGGCAACATCACAGATACGTTGGATGTTTTCACGCTGGCCACATCTTTTTTCAGGATAGTGCGTTGTTGTTGCGGAGCAAAAGGGTTTTGTGAAACCACATATTTCTCTGCGTCCTGGCTTACCATCCTGCCCACTACAGAACCGCCTTTTTTCAGTGCGAATACTGTAGCGGAATATTGATCCGAAATGGTTTTGCTTGGATCAATGATCGACTCGAGAATGTCTTTATCCGAGAAACGGCTGCCCAATTGGGTGAGGTCTGGTCCGGCTGTTCCGCCTTCGCCGCGCATGCCATGACAGGCGCTGCACAACGCAGTATGGAACATAGCTTTTCCCTGTTCGAAATTCCTGTTGGCCAGGCCTGTTTCAACAACTTTTACCGCTTCGTCCACTTTCCAGTTCCTGCCCGGGCCTTTTGGCTGGGCATAACCTTCCATTTGCATGCCTCCCAGGTTGGCCAGCGAATCGCCCGATAACTTGTTGTAATAGGCGAATTCCTGTTTAGGCGCATTTGCCAGCGCATTTTTACGTGCGTTGTTGATAAAGCCGATGAAGCTGTGACCTCCTTTGTAAGTAAAGGCTGTGTAGAACCATTTGAAATATTGTTCGTGCAGTTCCGGCGTCCATCCTGTTTTTGCCTGGCTTAATACGGTTGCATACCAGGTTTGCTGTAAAGGAGGGGTTTTGGAAAGCATGCCTGCGATATCGAGCCCGTATTGCGGGTTACGCATGATCAGGTCTGCGGATTGCATGGCTGTTTTCTGCAGGGTAGTATCGTCTTTTGCTGTGGCAAGCAAGGCCATGGTCTTTTCTGTTGCTTTAGGAGCATCCAGGTATACAAGGATCTTGCTCAGCGATTTATTATGTTCGTTGTCTTTAGCCGGGTAGTGCGCATCCAGGTAAGCTACTACCTGGTTGTACAGCTGGCCGGAAGGTTTGCCCATCCTGGCTATTACCAGTTCAAAAGCACGGAGCAGGTCCATCTGCTGATCTGCATTTAACTGGTCGTAGTTGATGGTCATCAGTTGCGGCAGTATCTGGGCGGAAACGTTTGTCTTGCTTTGTCTTGCCAGTGCAATGGCGCCCTGGGTAAGGATAACAGGATCTTTTTCCTGCAGGAGTTTAGCCTGCCATTCGCTGGTTGGCTGGTTCTCAATAGCTACCCTGGCGGCAAAGCGGATGAACCGGTCCGGGTGTTTCAGGTATTGCCATGCATAATCTACCGCGCCGGCTTTAGGGCCGCCATGATAAGTTTCGAGCTGGCGGCGGATCTTAGCCTCAGGAGTAATGGCCGCTACTTTTAACGGGGCATTGCTTTCCTTGTTGTCTTTATAGTATATGCGGTAAAGATCTGATTCCAGCCTTCTTCCTCCTGTCAGGAAGTATAAAGCGCCGTCAGGACCGATGGCGCCATCTGTTAAAGGTAGCGGAGATCCTGAAAGGAATTCTTCTGCTGTCGCTTTGTAGGAAGCGCCGTCAGGTTGCAAACCGATCGCGTAAATGATACCGAAGCTCCAGTCGAATGCCAATAAGCCTTTCCTGTATTTTTCAGGGAACCTGGCATTGCTGGCGCTGATAAGGTTGGTAGGAGAGCCCTGCCCGATGTTGATCAGCGGCGGCAGGTTGTCGGGGTAGGCGGGCGACCATTTTTCAGTACCCGGTCTCCATCCGTATTCGCTGCCGCTGGTAACCTGGCAGATACGGGTTGGCCTGTACCAGGGCGTACCGAAATCCCATTCCATATCTGAGTCGTAGGTGAACAGGTCGCCTGCGTCATTGAATGCAATATCGAACGGGTTGCGGTAACCGGAACTGATCAGTTCCCAGTTAGCGCCGGTAGAATCCATATGCGCTACCCAGCCTCCATGTTTGCCAACCGTGTTATCGTGGCCGTTAGGATCTTTAAGGAACGGGAACAGGTTATCCAGTTCGGCGGTGAACGGTACTTTATAACCATTCATCTGCGGTATTTTGGTGAAGTTACCGCATACCACATAGAGTGATTTTTTATCCGGGGAAAGGATAATGCTGTGAGGTCCGTGTTCTCCTTCACCTTCCAGTGTTTTGATCAGCGTGATCTTGTCAAACTGGTCGTCGCCGTCTGTATCCTGCAACCGGTACAAACCACTTGTTTTTTCAAAGCGCTGGTCGGAATTGTGATTCACCATTACATACAGACTGTTGAATGCATACAACAGCCCGTGTGCGTATCCCATAGATACTCTTTGTGAATCGGCGGTTTTACCGATGTTAAGCTGTTCGATCTTCAGTTTAGAAGAATCTTCTCCCACAGCTGGCAGTTGCAAACGGTACAGGTAACCATATTGGTCGGAAACGATCATTCGCCCTTTGTCGTCAAAGGTCATGGAAACCCAGGAGCCCTGTTTGTTATCGCCGGGACTGTATAATCGTTCTGCCTTGAAGTTATCGGGTAACTTCAGTTTGTCGATCTTCGGATTGCCAGTCAGTTGTTGCTCTTGCTGTTGCTCCGTTGAACTGTTGGCATTTATGCAGGCAATTGCTGCAACAAAGGCAGCAGATACGCATAAAAGCTGCACAGACTTTTTTCTTAACGCGGTCATAAATATGTACTTGAATAGATTTTCAGGATGATACGTTCACTATAGCAATGGGTCGCTTTCCCCAAGATAGAAAACGTTTCTTCTTTTTTCTTATTTTTTTTACCAACCTGGATTCTGTTCATACCCGTTCAGTCGGATCTCTCTTTCCGGGATTGGATAGAGTAACTGGAACGGCTGTATGTTATAGGATGCAGGACTCAGTCTTGTTAACCTTTGTTTTTCTTCTTTTCCATGCTGCGTCATTACGCTGATAGCTTTTCCTGTTCTCAGCAACTGGTACCAGCGATTGTCTTCAAACGCCAGCTCAACACGGGTTTCATGGAAGATAGTGTCTCTCAGCGCCGCCTGTCCCAAACCGTTGACAGGATCTAATCCTGCTCTTTGTCTTACTGCATTCAGGTGTGGATATGGATCTCCGGTTCCGCTTTCATTCATCGCTTCTGCCAGCATCAGCAATACTTGTGCATAACGGTATACGGGCCAGTTTTCGTTCGCCCTGCCGTCTAACGCATATGGCGGATGGTAGAATTTTTTGATGAGCGGTAATTTGCCGCCGAAAGCTACTGATTCTGCAAAGGCTGCGTTGGTAGGACTGTCGTACATGTAGATGGACGCCGCTTTCCGTTTATCCTTGGCCTCATAAGCGTTTACGATGCTTGGCGTAGGAATGTTAACGCCGCCCAGGTTACCGTTGAAACCGGTCAAATCTTTTTTACCGTTTCTTGGACCAAAGTTGAAGATGAAATTGCTGCTCTCTGTTTCCAGTCCTGAATTGTATTGTATTTCGAAGATCGCTTCTGTATTGGCAGCTTTTTTCGCAGGATCAAAACAATCTGCATAATCGGTCATCAGTGTATAATTCAGTTTGGTCACTTCCTGCAAAGCGGTAATTGCTTTCGCATATTCTTTACGGGTAAGGTAAATTTCGCCCAGCAATGTCAGTGCAGCCCCCTTGGTGATCCTTCCGCGTTCGCTGGATGGGTAGCTGGGGGGAAGACTGTTCACTGCATCCGTAACATCTGCAATGATCTGGGTATATACTTCTTCAGCAGTCGATTTCTTAGGCGTGATGGCTTCGTCCGGTCCTCCAACTTCTTTCAGTAATAATGGCACTCCGCCAAAGAGGCGTACCAGGTGAAAATAGTTGAACGCGCGGAGGAATTTTGCCTGTCCCAGGTATTGCTGTTTGGTTTCGTCGCTTTTGAATTTTACGCCATCGATACGGGTGATCACCACGTTGGTTTGCTGTATGTTGTAATAGAGCTGAGACCAGACGGTGTTGATGTAGTTATTGCTCGGAGTGGTGAGGAATTCATCAATTTCTTCCCTTTGCTGCGCACCGCGGTCGCTTTCATCGTATTGATAGTTGGTGTTGTCGGCGCGCATTTCGGTCATTGCCCAGAAGTCGCCTGTATACAATGTTTGCATGGAGCCATAGCAGCCGTTCACCGCCCTGAGTATCTGTTCTTCCGTATTGTAATAATTATTACCGCTGGAGAATGAATTAGGTTTTACATCCAGCAGGTGATTACAGGCACAAAGCAAAGCGCTGGTAAATATGGTTAGATATGTTCTTGCTGATTTCATAATACTTCGTGTTTGTAATAGTTAGAAACTAAGGTTAGCGCCCAGGGTGTAAATTCTTGGTACCGGGTAGTTGGAATAGTCGATGCCTGGTACCAGCGCCCCGCTGCCTCCTTTACCCAGGTAGTTGGTCACTTCCGGGTTGCCGTCGTATTTGGTGAACAGGAAGGCATTCTGGATGCTTACATATACACGTGCACTTTGCACAAACTTGATCTTCGGCAGGGTGTAGCCTAATGCGATGTTTTTAATCCATGCGTAGTCATTTTTCTGAACAGTTAAAGAACTAACGTCGCGGTACATCACTCTTCCGCGTCCGGAACCGTTGGTTGTAGGCACTCTTCCGTTACCCGGGTTGCTTTCTGACCTCCAGCGGTCTGCCACATCTTTGCGCACATTGAATACGCCGTCGATGTTCCCGTTATAGTCGTTGGTGGCATGTAACCTGTCGGCGCCCATTGAGCCTACGATCAGCACGCGAAGATCGAAGCTCTTATAGTTCAGGGTATTGGTTAATCCCCAGTTGAATTTAGGATAAGGGTTGCCGATGATATCAAAATCTTCTCTCGGATTGATAATGCCATTGCCGTTGATATCTTTATAGCGGATATTTCCCGGGATAGCGCCTGGGAAAGCAGGTCCTTTATCAACTTCGCCCTGGTTCTGGTAAATGCCATCAAACACATAGCCGAATAACATACCCAACGGTTTGCCTACCATGGTAACGTTGGTTGGGTTGCCCTCGCTGCTGTTTCCTGAATAGATAGGCGCATTGTCTGTACCTAAGGCCAGTACCTTGTTCCGGTTGAAGGCGATGTTGAAGTTCGTATTCCAGGTAAATGTTTTTGTTTCGATGTTGCGGCTGCTGATGCCGATTTCAAGTCCGCGGTTTTCCATATCTCCCTTGTTTTCGGTTACTGTACCGAAACCGCTCGACTGCGGTATTTCAACATTCAGCAAAAGCGCCTGGGTATTGCGTTTATAGAGGTCGGCTGTCAGGTATACCCTGTCTTTCCATAATCCAACGTCAATACCTATGTTCAGCTCTTTCATCTTTTCCCATCCCAGGTTCGGATTACCCAGCGAATTCATTACGCGGCCTCCTGCCAAAGCTCCGCCCAATACGTAATCGCTTGTACCGATGTTGCTCATGTAAGAGTAGTTGCCGATGTTGAAGTTCCCGGAGAAACCATAGGATACTCTCAGTTTCAGATCGCTGATCAGCCTGGATGATTTCATGAATTCTTCCTGCGAAATACGCCATCCCACAGCTACAGAAGGGAAAGTACCCCACCTGTTATTGGGTCCGAACCTGGAAGAACCGTCGCTTCTCAGTGTTCCTGTAAAGAGGTATTTGTCTTTATATGCGTAGTTGATCCTGGCCAGGTAGGAGAGCAGGGCCCATTCTGCCTTGTCTGTTCCTCCTGTAATGGTAGCCGCGCCGTTCAGTGTTTTGATATCATCGTCCCTGTAGTTGGTACCATTGAAGTTCGCATAGTTCTCTGTTTGTTTTTGAACAGTATATCCCAGCAAGCCGGTGAATGAATGACCATTGTCGGTATTATACTGGTAGGTCAGCGTATTTTCGTTCAGCCAGTTGAGCGAGTTGCTGTTGCCGTAAGCCGCAGAAGGAATACGGGGAGGCGCTGCATTTACATCGCCTATCGTGGAAGGAATGAAGAAGTTATAAACGCTTTCCTGGTAGTCTACGTTGAAGGTAGATTTGAGTTTCAGGTTTTTAATAATTTCCCATTCTCCGTATGTATTGAATAAAACACGGTGGTTTTCATTCTTGTTGGTCACTTCGTTCAGGAACATTACCGGGTTAGGCATGCCGAAAGTACCAGGGCTTTGGATAAACGCGTTATAAGATCCATCCGGGTTATAAACTGGTTCTATCGGGCTTGCGATGCCGAAGAAGCCGCCACGTCCTTCACCGGAGGTATTTCCTTTGCGGGTGAAGTAAGAAGGAGCGATGTTTAACCCGACTTTGAACCTGTCGGAGATATTGGCGTCTACGTTGGCCCTTGCAGAGAAACGGCGGTAGCCGGAATTAATGATGACGCCATCCTGGTTAAAATATCCTCCTGAGATGTACGTTTTGATCTTCTCTGATCCTCCGCTTACGCTGAGGTTTACTTCCTGCATAGGCGCTACCCTGGTAATGGCATCAAACCAGTTGGTGCCTTCCCCGATAGCGGCAGGATTGCGGTAGATCTCAGGAATATCATCAATTGTAGGTTCCCGGTGTTCAGTGAAACGGATGTTATCTTCAATTGCTTCTTTTCTGAATTGTGCGAATTCCTGTCCATTCATGAGGTTGGGTCTTCCTTTCTGAGGAATGGACTGCAGGCCGTAGTTGGCGCTTAGCTGCACGTTAGGAATACCTGCTGCACCGCGTTTTGTAGTGATCAGCACTACGCCGTTAGCGCCTCTTGATCCGTAGATCGCGGTTGCCGATGCATCTTTCAATACGGCCATCGATTCGATGTCCTGCGGGTTGATGGAGTTCATCGGGTCAGATACCTGGTCGGAAGTCGTACCCAAAGGATACCCGTCGACCACGTACAGCGGCTGACTGCCGGCGCCTACAGCGCCAATGCCACGAACCTGGACCTGAGGGCCGCCACCCGGAATACCGTTAGATGTACTTACCTGGATACCGGCGATCTGACCTGCCAAAGCCTGGTCTGGGCCGGCGATTGGCATGTCTTTGATGTTTCTCATGGTCACCAGTCCTACAGATCCTGTTACATCTTTTTTCTGTTGAGTACCATATCCAACTACCACGACCTGGTTAAGGACTTTGTTGCTGGATTCTAACTGGATGTTGATTTTTGTTCGATTGCCTACGTGGACAGTTTTAGAGATGTAGCCTATCATACTGAACACCAACGAATCGCTGGGCGAGGCTAAAATAGTGAATTTGCCGTTGGCATCTGAGAAGGTTCCGGAAGCGCTACCTTTTATTCCTATGGTAACACTTGGTAAAGGCGAAGAGGATGCAGCGTCGGTAACTTGTCCGCTGATGCTGTTCTTTTGTGCATATCCGGTTTCGCAATAAAGAATGGTTAGGAACAGTAAAACCATGTTGCGAACAGGAAATAGGGTGCCTTTACGACAAAGAACGCGTACTTTGATCATAACATGTGGAATTGGTGAGAGAAAACAGTATTACATTAACGGTGATCTAATATAGGGCGCAAAAAAAAGATTCCTGTCCTGTTGCATCCTGCACTGTCCTGTACTGTCCTGTTTGTAATTTCCTGCATGCTACGCCAGTCGCGCTTATAAATTACAGGACTGGTATGCTTAACTTCATTTTTTTGTCTATTTTGTACACGAAAAGAGAAATACAGTATCCATGAAATTGAAAAAACTATGCTTGCCAGTAATGGCATTAATGCTGTTAGGTAGTGCAGCATGGGCGCAGAATGGCGCCGACTCCGCTGCTATCCGGAAGAAAAAACAGGAGGAAGAAAGGATGAAACAGGATTGGGCCTGCCTTAAATGTTTTGCAGATGCTAACGCCCAGGTGGCGCCTCCTGCAGCCGGCGAAAACAGGGTGGTATTTATGGGGAACTCTATTACCATCGGGTGGTTGAAAACAATGCCCGAATATTTCAATGGCAAACCATATATCAATCGTGGTATCAGCGGGCAAACCACTCCCCAGATGCTGATCCGTTTCCGCCCTGATGTTATTAACCTGAAACCAAAAGTAGTGGTGATCCTGGCGGGAACTAACGACATTGCGGGCAACACCGGTTATACGCCGGTAGAAACCATTTACGGCAACATCGTTTCTATGGCCGAACTGGCGAAAGCGAACAATATTAAAGTAGTGCTCGCCTCCGTATTGCCGGCATTCGATTATCCATGGCGCCCCGGCCTGGAACCCGTTCCTAAAATTGCAGAACTGAACAATAAACTGAAACAATACGCTGAGTCGCACAACCTTGTGTACCTCGATTATTACAGCGCCATGGCCGACGAACGGAAAGGCCTTAAAGCGGAACTCACTTACGACGGCGTACACCCTAATAAAGCCGGCTACGAAGTAATGGCGCCCCTCGCGGAAAAGGCGATCGCCCAGGCTCTCAAGCGGAGGTAGTAGCCCGCAAAGATGCAAAGCTCGCAAAGGAGTTTTTTGCAGGCGGAGGAGTTTTGCACGCAGAGGCGCAAAGGATTTTTAGACCGAAGCGAATTTTAAGACCGCAAAG
>NZ_FNRL01000007.1:0-159032 GCF_900107795.1 Chitinophaga terrae (ex Kim and Jung 2007) | reverse complement strand
ACGAGCGCATCGTCACATAGAATGGGACTTCTATCTGGGCGCGGGAATTTTCCTGTATCAGTTGTGCCGCCATTTCGCCCATAGATTTAAAGTCGGTAGAAATGGTGGTAATACCATTGAGAATGAATTTTTTCAGCGGCGTTTCATTATAAGAGATCACCCCTACATCTTTGCCGATCTGCAGATCCAGGGAGATGATCCGCTCGATCAGCAGTACCAAATCGCTTTCCCTCATATTTATATAAACATCTCCCGGCTGCATTTCTTCTACCGTAATATCATCTACCTTTTTACTGTTGAAAGCATAGTTCTGGCAGAATTGTACGAAGCCTTCATAAATTTCTTCAGGGTAATAGGTATTGTCGGGAAAAATGATCTTCAGGGTATGGTAACGTTGTAATTTATCCTTGGCCTTTTCCAGCGCCCCGTAAATATCTTCCTGGAAGTTTTCATATACGGCGCCGTATTCGCCGGTCACTCCTTTCAGCTTTTTGTCAAGCAAGATGAGTTTTTCTTTCGGAATGGTATTGATCACTTCATCCACATGCTCCCAGCGTTCCCGGAAATGTGGCAAAATAACAACATGTGTATACTCGTTCAGGTTTTGGGATAACAGCTTCTTGAAGAGGCTGAAATCGCTGTTGTAGATATAGAAATCTATGTTCGCCTGTTTACCCAGTTTATCTGCAAAAGAATCATATATGATCTTTTTATGTTCGCTAAGTTTATTGAATAACAGGAGGATCTTATATCGCTGATCGAGATTTGTTTGTTGTACATAATATCCTTTGCCCGGAACAGAACCAAGTATGCCCAGGCCTTTCAGGTATTTATACGCCTTTTCGGCGGTATCCCTGGATATTTCAAATGCATAGCTCACTTCATTGATAGACGGCAAAATATCGTCCTGCTGCACTTTTTTGTCGACAATCGCCTTGATAATTGAATTGGCAAGCTGGTAATACTTAGGTGTTGCAGAGAAATCGTCTATGAACAGGTACTTAAAAATCGGATGTTGCTTCATACGCGGCAGATATATAAATGGCTGCTATAATTATGCTGGAATTCCCAGCAATGATAAGGATTTAATTCAACAATAAAAACGGTAAAGCAGAAGCATGACAGTACATGACAGTTTAAAAAAATGCTTGTTATATTTTTATGCTCATAAGTTCTCCACGTTATAAAATTATTGATAACATTATGCAAGCTTTATTGGGCGTTTTATTCCATTTTATAGGCGGTTTCGCCTCCGGTAGTTTTTATATTCCCTATAAAAGAGTGAAAGGTTGGAATTGGGAAAGTTACTGGATTGTTGGTGGTTTGTTCTCCTGGTTGATCATTCCGTTCATTGCTGCCTGGTTAACTGTACCCGGCTTTATGGATATCATCGGCGCTACCCCAGGCAACGTATTGTTCTGGACATATTTCCTGGGCGTATTATGGGGGATTGGCGGATTAACTTTCGGCCTCTCTATGCGTTACCTGGGCATGTCGTTGGGCATGGCGGTAGCCCTGGGCTTCTGTTCTGCATTTGGCGCTTTGATCCCGCCTATTTACCGCGAATTCTTCTCTGATGATCCTAATAATTTTACCGCCATGCTCCATAGCAATAAAGGCATGTTCGTATTATTAGGTACCCTGGTTTGCCTGGCGGGAATTGCCATCTGCGGCAAGGCAGGTATGATGAAAGAAAAGGAGCTGTCGCACGAACAGAAAACCGCTACTATACAGGAATTTAACCTGCGCAAAGGCCTTGCGGTGGCTATTGTTTCCGGTATCCTCAGCGCCTGCATGAGCTTTGCCATATCCGCAGGTAAAACCATGGGCGATGCTGCGGTGGCAAATAATGCTAACCCATTATTTAAAAATAATGTCATCTTTGTAGTAATTATGTTAGGAGGTTTAACTACTAACCTGATATGGTGTGTGTTCCTGAATAAACGCAATCAATCGTTTGGTGACTATACGAATAAATCGACCCCGTTAGCCCGGAATTATTTCTTTGCGGCTTTGGCCGGCACCACCTGGTTTTTGCAGTTTTTCTTTTACGGGATGGGAGAAAGTAACCTCGGCAATGACGCCAGTTCCTGGATCCTGCACATGGCATTTATCATCCTGATCTCCGGTGTCTGGGGCTTTGTGTTGAAAGAATGGAAGAATGCCAGCCGTAAAACATTATCGACTATTTCCCTCGGTATATTCACAATTATTTTATCTGTAGTGCTTGTAGGGTATGGTAATTCTCTCAGTAATTAACCTGCGCATTTCGCAAATTAAAAACGTTAAAAACTATATAGTATGTCTTTAGATGGAACTACTACTCAATTCAAGCATGTCAGCTATTTATGGGATGAAGCAACAGCCGCCTCTATGGCTGGTGATGAAGTTGCCTTGCTGATCTATCGTTCCAATTTACTCGGTGCAGATCTGCGCCTTACGAACTACGGTGGAGGAAATACCTCCTGTAAAGCTATGGCAAAGGATCCGCTCACTGGCGAACCGGTAGAAGTAATGTGGGTAAAAGGTTCAGGTGGTGATCTTGGTACACTGAAGAAAAGTGGGTTAGCGGCTTTATATGTTGATCGTCTTCGCAGTCTTAAGAATATCTACAGGGGCATTCAGCATGAAGATGAGATGGTAGAACTGTTTAATCATTGCATTTATGATCTGAGTTCCAAAGCTCCGTCCATTGATACCCCGTTGCATGGCTTCCTTCCTTTCAAACATATCGATCACCTGCACCCGGATGCCGCCATCGCCATTGCTGCGGCAAAAGATGGCAAACGTATCACCGAAGAGCTGTTTGGCGGCACTATCGGTTGGGTGCCCTGGCAGAAACCAGGATTCGACCTGGGGCTGCAATTAAAACAATGCCTCGACGAAAATCCGGGTATCCGCGGTATCATGCTCGGCTCTCACGGTCTCTTCACCTGGGGCGATACAGCTTACGAAAGCTATATCAATACCCTGGAAGTGATCGAACGTTGCGCCGCTTACCTGGAAGAACATACTGGCCGTACCAAACCGGTGTTTGGCGGCGCCAAAATACAGTCCCTGGAGCCTGAAGCCCGTAAAAAACAAGCTGCCGCACTGGCGCCGGTATTGCGCGGATTCTGCTCTTCTTACCAGAAAATGGTAGGGCATTTCACCGACGATGCCCGCGTATTGGAGTTCATTAATTCCAAAGACCTGGATCGCCTGGCCCCGCTGGGTACCAGCTGCCCTGATCACTTCCTTCGTACCAAGATCAGCCCGCTGGTGTTAAACCTGGCGCCCGACGCTGACCTGGGTAATGTGGCAGCGCTGAAGGAGGGACTGAAACCGCTTTTCGAAGCTTACAGGCAGATGTATGCCGACTATTATAACGCATGCAAGCACCCTAACAGTCCGGCTATGCGCGATCCTAACCCCGTGGTGATCCTTTACCCGGGTGTGGGTATGTTCACCTTTGCGAAAGACAAACAAACCGCAAGAGTGGCCGCAGAATTCTATATCAACGCGATCAACGTAATGAAAGGCGCGGAGGCAGTATCTGAATATACTTCCTTACCTCGCCAGGAAGCTTTCAATATCGAATACTGGCTGCTGGAAGAAGCGAAGCTGCAAAGAATGCCGAAGCCTAAAGCGCTGACAGGCAAAATTGCACTGGTTACGGGCAGCGCCGGTGGTATTGGTAAAGCCATCGCAAAAAAATTCGCTGAAGAAGGCGCCGTGGTAGTGATCAACGATAATGATGCACAACGCCTCGGCACCGCAACAGAAGATTTTAACCGCCTGTTCGGTAAAGACGGGTTCGCAGCGGAAGTACTGGATGTTACAGATGCAGCATCTATCCGCAAAGCCTATGATACTGCGGCGCTGGCATTTGGAGGGGTAGACATCGTGGTGAACTGCGCCGGTTTGTCTATTTCCAAACCATTGGAAGAACATACAGAAAAAGACTGGGACCTGTTATATGATGTGTTGGTAAAAGGCCAGTTCCTTGTAACCCAGCAGGGCATCGAGATCATGAGAAAACAGGGTACAGGGGGAGATGTGTTGAACATTGTAAGCAAGAATGCGCTTGTTTCCGGTCCTAACAACGCCGGCTACGGTTCGGCAAAAGCGGCCCAGCTGCACCTCAGTCGCCTGAATGCCGCCGAACTGGGTAAAGATCATATACGCGTGAACGTAGTGAACCCGGATGCTGTGATATCCGACAGCAAGATCTGGGCTGGCGCATGGGCTGAAGGCCGCGCAAAGGCTTACGGTGTTACCGTGGAAGAGTTGCCTGCTTACTACGCGAAAAGAACATTGCTTAACGAAATCATCGTGCCTGAAGATATTGCCAACGCCTGCTTTGCATTTGTAGGCGGGTTGCTGAACAAGGCTACCGGTAATGTACTGAACGTGGATGGCGGCGTAGCAATGGCCTTTGTGAGATAAAGTGATTATCTTTTCTTACCTACTAAAACATTAACAATGCAGATCGAAAAATATAAAATCGCTGAACATAATGATTCATTGGCCCCTTCGCTGAAGCGGGCCTATGAATTCCTGGCGGGCGAGATAAATGATGCGGAAAGCATCATCCGGAAACTGACAGATTTCCAGGTAGCTATTCCCAGCTGGGCTTTAGGTACAGGCGGTACGCGCTTTGGCCGTTTCCCCGGCGGGGGCGAACCACGCAACCTGGAAGAGAAAATAGAGGATATAGGGCTGCTGCACCAGCTAAACCAGTCGAGCGGCGCCATCTCCCTGCATATTCCCTGGGATATCCCTTCCAATCCTTCTCATATCAAGGCATTAGCCGCCCAGCACGGCCTCCGTTTTGATGCGATGAACTCCAACACCTTCCAGGATCAGCCAGGACAGGCGTTGAGCTACAAATTCGGTTCATTGCAGAACGTGAACAAAGCTATCCGCCAACAGGCCATAGATCATAATATCGAAGTGATCAGGCATGGTATTGAACTGGGATCAGAGTCCTTAACCGTTTGGTTATCTGATGGCTCTTGTTTCCCTGGCCAGCTTAATTTCCGCCATGCTTTTCAGAACACCCTGGAAGGATTGCAGGAGATCTACAAACACCTGCCGGATAACTGGAAGATGTTTGTGGAGTATAAAGCAGCGGAACCTAACTTCTATTCGACTACGGTAGGAGATTGGGGCCAGTCGCTGCTTTATGCGCAGAAACTGGGTCCTAAAGCTTACACGTTGGTAGACCTGGGGCACCATCTGCCCAATGCCAACATCGAACAGATCGTTTCATTGCTGCTGATGGAAGGCAAACTGGGAGGTTTCCATTTTAATGATTCCAAATATGGAGATGATGACCTGACAGTAGGCTGCATGAAACCTTATCAATTATTTCTTATATTCAATGAGCTGATCGAAGGAATGGACGCTCGTGGAATGAATCATAACACTGATCTGGGATGGATGATAGATGCTTCTCATAACGTCAAAGATCCGTTGGAAGATCTCTTGCAGTCGGTAGAAGCGATTATGATCAGCTATGCCCAGGCTTTGCTGGTAGATCGCAATAAGCTGCTGGCGGCGCAACAGGAGAATGATGTGGTAACAGCGCAGGAAGTACTGCAACAGGCTTTCCGGACAGATGTACGTTCTTTGGTAGCAGAAGCAAGAAGAAGAGCAGGGGGCGCCATCAATCCAATTGCACTTTACAGGTCTGAAAAAGTGCGCGACCACCTGATTAAGGAAAGAGGAGCCAAAACTATGGCAACCGGTTTGTAATTTTTTAGCGTATTTATGAGTCAAATTCCCGTTATAGCCATCTTTGATGTTGGCAAAACCAACAAGAAACTGTTCCTGTTCGACGAACAATACCGGATCATCCTGGAACGGACCGCGAGATTTACTGAAACTACTGATGAAGATGGAGACCCTTGTGAAAACCTGGAAAGTCTCAGGCTCTCCGTTTTCGATTCGTTAAGAGAGGTTTTCAGGCGTAAAGACGTGGCAATAAAGGCGATCAACTTTTCGACCTACGGCGCAAGCCTGGTGTATATCGATGAAGAAGGCCGCCCGCTTACCCCGTTGTACAACTACCTTAAAGCCTACCCGGAAGCGTTAAGCGAGCAGTTCTACAATACTTATGGCGGGAAAACAGCTTTTTCGGTACAAACAGCATCTCCTGTATTGGGATCGTTAAACAGCGGGATGCAGTTGTACCGGTTGAAATACGAAAGACCGGAGGTATTTGCGAAGGTAAAATATGCCCTGCACCTGCCTCAGTACATGAGCTACCTGGTAACTGGTCAGGCTTGTTCTGATATTACCAGCATCGGCTGTCATACCAACTTCTGGGATTTTCAGCAAAATAACTATCATACGTGGGTAACAAAGGAAGGGGTGCTGGAAAAGCTGGCGCCTCTCCTTATTTCTTCTGAAGTATTGCCCGCCACATTCCCGGGAAGCGATTATGCAGTAGGCGTGGGCCTGCACGACAGCAGCGCTGCACTGATCCCTTACCTGGTGAATTTCCATGAACCTTTCGTGCTTATTTCCACCGGTACCTGGTGTATCAGCCTGAACCCGTTCAATGACACTCCTCTTACCAACGAAGAATTAGAGGCAGATTGTTTATGCTATATGACTTTCCAGGGGAAACCCGTTAAGGCTTCCCGTCTTTTTGCCGGTTATGAACACGAACAACAGGTGAAGCGTATTGCCGCTCATTTTAACCAGCAACCAGCCCGGTACAGGAGCGTGGAGTATGATAGCCGCATTGTTCGCAGCCTGCAGGAACGAAACGCCGGCGAAACTTACCGGGCGCCTGATAAAACGCAGCTGCAAACCTCCGTATTCGGGCAGCGCGACCTGGGCGCTTTTTCCTCCGATGTAGAAGCTTATCATCAACTGATGATCGATATAGCCAACCAGCAATATATTGCTACCAAAAGAGTATTGGACGGAGCCGCGGTAAAGCGTATATTCGTTGATGGTGGATTCAGCAAAAATGCGATCTATATGAACCTGCTGGCAGGACTTTTCCCGGACATTGAGATCTTCGCCGCATCAATGGCGCAGGCTACAGCAATGGGAGCAGCGCTGGCTATTCATAATGCCTGGAATAGCAAACCGCTGCCAAACGACCTGATTGAGCTCAAGTACTATTCCGTTACGCATGATGCCGCCATCTAACGTGTAATTTAACAGCTTCATACTATGCAGATGCGTTTCTTTTTCTTCCTTGCCTGTTGCCTGCTGTCTTTCCATGCGCAAGCACAAAATGTTATTCCGCTGTATCCTGGTCTGCCTCCCGGCGGGATTGCCGCCAGGAACGAAGAAACAAAAGATGATGGCGACAACAGGAGACTGGTGAGCGAACCTACTTTAACGCTCTTTATTCCACCTAAAGAAAAAGCTACCGGCGCCGCTGTAGTGATCTGCCCTGGCGGCGGTTACAGCACCGTGGTATATAAACGCGAAGGAACGGATATCGCAGATTTTTTCCTGAAACAAGGTATTGCAGCCATTGTTGTAAAATACCGCCTGCCTTCCGACAAGATCATGAAAGACAAAAGCAGCGGTCCGTTGCAGGATGTGCAGCAAGCCTTCAAAACGGTAAGGCAACATGCAGCCGAGTGGAATATAGATACCAACCGAATTGGTATCATGGGCTTCTCTGCCGGCGGTCACCTTGCTTCCACTGCAGGTACGCATTTCGACAGGCCGGTGCTGGCAGAAAATGCAGGAGTGAATCTCAGACCCGCATTTATGATACTCGTGTACCCGGTGATCAGCATGGAAAAATACCTCACGCATCCCGGTTCCCGCAGAAACCTGCTGGGAGAGAACCCGGACGAAGATAAAGTAAGATACTATTCAAACGACCGCCAGGTCACCCTGCAAACGCCTCCTACTTTGTTATTCCACACGGAAGATGACAAGGTAGTGGACGTAGACAATTCTATTGCTTTTTACCAGGCATTACGTCGTGCGCATGTTCCGGCGGAAATGCATCTTTACCCGGAAGGGGATCATGGATTTGTGCTCAAACTGCAGCGCGATGCATGGATGCAGATCATTATGAAATGGCTGGGAAGAACAGGGATGCTGAATGCCGATAATCCCCTGTTGCAGGGAGGTACAGGACAGTTATACTAATACTCTTTTCTATTTTAGGGATTGTTGTTGATAGCCTGAAATGCTATGGCATGGCAGACAGGGAAACTTTTGCCCTATACATACAGAATGAACTAAAACCAACAGGGTAAGCCAATCCCTGTTTTCAAATTCTACTTATGAATCAACTGATACTGAGAAAAAGAATCGGATGCAGCCTGGTTGCTGGTATGCTGACGGCTTCTGTTGCCGTTAACGCCCAGCAGGGGCCTATGCTGAAAGGATTTATAACTCCTCCCGAAACAATCAAACCAAGCGTTTACTGGTACTGGATGAGCGATAACGTTTCTGTTGAAGGTGTTAAAAAAGATGTGGAAGCGATGCAGAAAGTAGGCATCGGTCGTGCATTCATTGGTAACATTGGTTATGCGAAAGAAGAGGTGCCTTATGGTACCGTAAAATTATTTTCGGATGAATGGTGGAAAGCTACGCATGCAGCCATTAAAACTGCTACAGATAAAGGTATTGATATCGGCATGTTCAACAGCCCGGGCTGGAGCCAGAGCGGAGGCCCATGGATCAAACCAGGCCAGTCAATGCGTTACCTGGCAGGTAACGAGGTGCGCGTAGACGGCGGCCGGCAGGTGAACGTAAAGTTCCCCACTGTCTCAACGGACTTTCAACAGGTAGCGGTGATCGCTTTCCCCGAACCGGCAGCCGACAGGGAGGAAATAGCCAGGCATAACCCGGTATTGACTTCCAATGCACAGTTCACAAATATCAATGGATTGATAGATGATAATACAGCGGAAGAAGTTAAAACAGCCAAGCCTTTAGGCAAAGGTTCGTATATCGATTTTGAAGTAAAATCAGATTTCACGGCAAGAAGCCTGGTGATCTATCCCGCCGCTAAACCATTCAAGGGTAGTGTGGCCCTGCAGGTTAAGGACGGTGAACAATATCGAACAGTGACTACTTTTGAAATGGACCGCAGCAATCCGCAGGGGAACGTAGGTTTCAGACCCTATGCCCCTGTGGCTGTGTCCTTCGCCCCTGTAAAAGGAAAATCATACAGGCTGGAAGTAACGGGCGGCAACATTATGCTTGCTGAAACAAAACTGCTCACAGCGCCCCGCGTTGAAAGATATGAAGAGAAACAACTCTCTAAAATGTTTCAGACTCCTCTGCCTTTGTGGAACGAATACCAATGGCCTCAACAGGCGACGGTAAATGATCCGGCGCTGGTGATCAATCCATCCGCCGCCATCAACCTGACCAAACAGGTATCCGCCGACGGAACGCTTAACTGGAATGCGCCTGCCGGCAAATGGATCGTGATACAATATGGCATGCTGCCAACAGGCGTGCAGAATGGACCCGCCTCCCCGGAAGGAATAGGGCTGGAGCTGGATAAAATGAATGATGCCTATGTGCAGCATCACTATGATTCTTTTGTAGGAAAGATCAGGAACAGCATGTCGCCTGCCGATCGCAAGTCCCTGAAATGGGTAGTAGCAGATAGCTACGAAACCGGTTCTCAGAACTGGACAGACGATATGGCGGATGACTTCAAACAGAAATACGGCTATGATCCCCTGCCATACCTGCCCGTATTGGGAGGCAGAGTGGTAGGCTCGCAGGACCTGTCAGACAGGTTCCTGTGGGACCTGAGAAGGCTCGTAGCCGACCGGGTAGCTTATAAATACGTGGGCGGACTTCGTAAGGTGAGCAACAAAGATGGTATGAAGATTTGGCTGGAAAACTACGGCCACTGGGGATTTCCTTCAGAGTTCCTGAAGTATGGCGGACAATCGGACGAGATAGCCGGCGAATTCTGGAACGAAGGTTCATTGGGGAATATAGAATGCCGGGCGGCTTCCTCCGCTGCGCATATTTATGGCAAAACAAGAGTGGCGGCAGAATCCTTCACCGCCGGCGGGAATGCGTATGGTCGCTATCCTGCCTTACTGAAGAGAAGAGGCGACTGGTCGTTTACCGAAGGCATTAACCACACATTATTGCACGTATTTATAGAGCAACCGTATGAAGATCGTGAACCAGGTGTGAACGCGGGTTTTGGAACTGAATTTAACCGCAAGAACACCTGGTTTTACCAGGGCAAGGCATTTGTTGATTATATCAGGAGATGTAATTTCCTGCTGCAACAAGGTAAAGTAGTGAACGACGTTGCTTATTTTATTGGGGAAGACGCTCCTAAAATGACAGGGGTAAGAGATCCGGAATTGCCTAAAGGCTATTCTTTCGATTACATCAATGCCGAGGTAATTGAAACCAGGCTGCAGGTAAAGAATGGCAGGCTCGTATTACCCGATGGGATGAGCTACCGCATGATGGTTTTGCCTAAACTGGAAACCATGCGGCCCGAATTGCTGGAGAAGATCAGCCAGTTGGTGAAGCAGGGCGCCGTTATCCTGGGTCCCGCTCCCAAACGCTCTCCAAGCTTGCAGAACTACCCGGCGGCAGATACGAAAGTGCAGCAGTTAGCCACCGAATTATGGGGTAACAGTGCAGAACGCAAAAGAAAGGTAGGACAGGGTACCGTAATGAATGGGCTGACCATGGAGGAAGCCCTGGCCGAAATCGGCCTTCAGCCGGATGTTAAACAATTACCCGCAGAAGCATTATACATACATCGCTCTACGCCGGAAGGAGAAGTTTATTTCATCACCAACCAAGGCGCAGGAGAACTCACGTTATCGCCTGCTTTCAGGGTAACCGGTATGCAACCGGAGTGGTGGGATGCCGTAACCGGCGAAACAAGAGCGTTGCCAGAGTATACCGTGGAAGGCCAGCATACCGTCGTGCCGTTAACGTTAGCACCGGCACAAAGCGGTTTCATTGTGTTTAAAAAGAATGTAGGGAAGAAGGCTTCCGGCAAACAAAATTTCCCGGCTCCGGAAGTGCTTACGACACTGGAAAAACCATGGACGGTTACCTTTGATCCTGCGAAGCGCGGCCCATCAGGTCCTGTTACTTTCGAAAAGCTCACAGACTGGACAGCGAGCAGCGATGAACGGATCAGGGCCTATTCCGGTACAGCGGTTTATACCACTACTTTTGAGGTAAGTAATATCCCGGCAAACAACGCTCTGTACCTGGACCTGGGCGCCGTTAACGTAATGGCTAAAGTAAAGCTGAACGGCGTTGACCTGGGCACCGTGTGGACGGCTCCGTACCGTGTTAACGTAAAAAATGCATTGAAGAAAGGCAGCAACAAACTGGAAGTGGAAGTGGTGAACACCTGGGTGAACAGGCTGATAGGCGACAGCAAGCTGCCGGAATCTGAACGCAAAACCTGGTCTAATGTCAATCCTTATAAACCTACCGACAGTTATCAGCCGGCAGGCCTTGCAGGTCCTGTGGCCTTAATATCCGTTAATTATTAATTCTGTAACTGAACAGCCAGTGATGAACATGAAGCATATACTCCCGGCAGCAGCGTTGTTATTGAGCGCTTATACAGCCAGCGCCCAGCTGCCCCCCATCTTCGACCAAAGCAGGAATGCCACTGTTGAAACCACGCCTACAGTGAGAAAATATTTATCGCCCGTTAAAATTGTCTGGCAGGCAGGAAAAGAAGGCGAAAACGTGATCAATGCCTCCCGTTTCCTTTTGAAAGGGAACGGGCAGGCAGATCTGGCCAACAAGGATATGTGCATCCTGAAAAGTACCAGCAGCGTGCATCCGGCATTGCTGTTCGATTTTGGCACTGAACTCCATGGCGGTTTGCAGATCGTAACCGGTATGAGCAAGGTAAACAAACCCGTTAAGCTCCGGGTACGGTTCGGCGAATCCGTAAGCGAGGCAATGAGCGACATCGAACCGCAGAAAAATGCAACCAACGATCACGCCATGCGCGATATGATCGTTGAAGTGCCCTGGCTCGGCAAACTGGAAGTAGGAAACACCGGTTTCAGGTTTGTAAGAATAGACCTGCTCGATGATAACACCGAACTGCAACTGAAGGAAGTAAGGGCCATTTTCGTATACCGTGATATCCCGTACCTTGGTAGCTTTAAATCCAGCGATCCACTGTTGGATAAGATCTGGATGACAGGCGCCTATACGGTTCACCTGAATATGCAGGATTATCTCTGGGACGGTATCAAACGTGATCGCCTGGTTTGGATAGGAGATATGCATCCTGAAACTTCCACTATCAGCGCCGTGTTTGGCAATAACGAAGTAGTGCCTAAAAGCCTGGATCTCTCAAGAGATATTACTCCCTTACCCGGCTATATGAACGGCATGATCTCGTACTCCATGTGGTGGGTGCTTATACAGCGCGACTGGTTTATGCATACCGGTGATATGAACTACCTGAAGCAGCAGGCCGCATACCTGAAAGGACTACTGGCACAACTGGTAAGTAAAATAGACCCGGTTACCAATTCGGAGAAACTGACAGATGGTACCCGCTTCCTCGACTGGCCATCCAGCGAAAATAAACCTGCCATTCATGCGGGTTTGCAGGCAATGATGGTAATGACCCTACAGGCTGGCGCAGATCTCAGCAAACGCCTGAACGATCATGCAACTGCCGAAAAATGCGCAGAGGCCATCAGCAGGCTAAAAAAATATGTTCCCGAAATTAACGGCTCCAAACAGGCTGCCGCATTGCTTGCGCTGGCCGATATGGCGCCCGCAGAAAAGATCAACCAGGAAGTATTATCAGTAGGCGGCGTAAAAGATTTCTCTACCTTCTACGGCTATTATATGTTGCAGGCAAAAGCCAAGGCCGGCGACTACCAGGGTAGCCTGAACAATATCCGCACTTACTGGGGCGCCATGTTAAACCTCGGTGCTACTACATTCTGGGAAGATTTCAATATGGACTGGCTGCCTAACGCTTCCCGGATCGATGAAGTAGTGAAGCCCGGCCAGAAAGACATCCATGGCGATTACGGCGCCTATTGCTATAAAGGCTTCAGGCATAGCCTCTGCCATGGCTGGGCAAGCGGTCCTACCGCCTGGTTAACCGAACATGTTTTAGGTGTAAGCGTAGTAGAACCAGGCTGTAAAGTCTTGAGAATAGTACCGCATTTGGGCGACCTTACTTTCGCTGAGGGAACCTTCCCAACCCCCTACGGTGTGGTAACCATCAAACACAGGAAGCTCCCCGACGGCAAGATCCAATCGGATATCAAGGCGCCGTCCCAGGTAAAAATCCTGCGGAAGTAGTTGCACGCAAAGAGGCGGAAGGAGGCAAAGAGCGCAAAGGATTTTTTTAAGGGAAATAAGGAAAAAAAGGAGGTAAGGGAAATAAGAAAACAAAGGGAGCGAAGATTATGTTGTATAACACATTCTTCGCTCCCTTTGCCTGTTTGTTTTTTCTAAAAATTCTTCCCTTCGTATTTCACTTAAAAAACTTCGCTCCCTTTACCTGTTTATTTTTCCTAAAAATTCTTCCCTTCTTATTTCACTTAAAAACTTCACTCCCTTATTTCCCTTAAAAAAATCCTTTGCGCTCTTTGCCTCCTTCTGCCTCTTTGCGTGCAACTACGCGAAAGGGTGTACCCACGGGCCGCGATACGGGCGTTTCAGTAAGGCGGTGGCTTCCGGGTCGTTGATAACGATCTTCCGTTGAGGGTCATACGCTAAAGGTCTGCCCAGCTTCATCGAAATGTTGGCAAGGATGCAGCTGGCTGTAGAAATATGCCCTTCTTCTATATCTGCTACCGGCCTGCTTCCTTTCTGGATGGCTTCCAGGAAATTCAGCATGTGCAGGCGGGTAGCCGGTGCGGCATGCAGTTCAATTCCGGGCTCCTGCAGGTCTTCAGGGTATTTTTCTTTTTCGTATACAACATCCTTATGGATAGGTGTGCCGTTTCCTTCAGGCACAAAGTCGTACGACATGGGGCTGCCCGATAGTGTTCCTTTTTCTCCATACAGCTTAAAGCTCCAGGGATATTTGGGATCTGCCGGCGTACCCCAGGTACGGTGTTGCCAGACGCAGTTCAGGCCATCGTATTCAAAGATGGCGTGTTGTGTATCGGCGATGTTGGATTTACCTTCTTTTTGAACATAGATGCCGCCTGTAGAACTGATGCGCTTAGGCCAGCCCAGTTGCAGCATCCATCGTACGGTATCGAACATGTGAATGCACATATCTCCCATGATCCCGTTGCCGTATTCCATAAACGCACGCCACCAGCGTACATGAGGCATGCCGTCGAAAGGCCGCATAGGAGCGGGGCCTGTCCACATTTCATAATCGAAGTATTCAGGAACAGCCTGTAAAGGAGGGTTGCCGTTGTTGCGCATATGATAGTAGCAACACATTTCAACGTGCGATATCTTGCCTAACAGTCCCGCATCTACGATGTTTTTCTTGGCTTCTATCAGGTGTGGGGTGCTTTTGCGCTGGGTGCCGACCTGCACTACCTTGTTGTACTTGCGTGCGGTGGCCAGCATGGCTTCTCCTTCCAATACATCTACGCTGATAGGTTTCTGAACATATACGTTGGCGCCGGATTTCAGCGCCTCAATGGTTTGCAGGGCATGCCAGTGGTCGGGCGTGCCGATAAGTACAATATCCAGCTGGTTTTCGGCCAGCAGCTTCCTGTAGTCTTTATACAATTTGGGCGTCTGGTGTGAAGCCTGGCGTTGACGAACCATTTCGCCTGCGCCTTTCAGCATTTGCTCGTCTACATCACATAAGGCTACTACGTTGACAGGCGCCACCTGTATCAATTTAAAAAGATCGCTTTTTCCATACCACCCGGTACCTATCAGGGCTACACGAAGAGGTTTGGCAGGATAGATAAAGTCAAGGCCGCTTGCCCCTAATGCAGATAAGGCCAGGGTTGCAGTAGCGCCTTTGAGAAAACGTCGTCGGTTAATGTTAAACTGCTCCATACGTGGAATTTTTATATGTAGGGTACGGAGATATTTCTATCTCCACGTTTCAACATACAAAAAATCCTTAAATATTACTACGAAAAAAGTATCAGCTGGCGACAGGCGTTATTTACGGGTTTGACGCTGCAAGAAGAATTCCCGCTACCTCTTTTGAAGGTGAGAGATTTTCTACCTTCCACCAGGGAGGGGACGTTAAAATGCTCAGTACTTTCATGGTTTGGCAATTTGTATCGCCTGGTTGTTTTGTTATGGTTGCGGAGGAAAATTATATGGCATCCATACCGGGTATTGCTGAACAACAGCTTTAACGCTGTCGCTGATGGGAATGCCCCATTTTTCGAAGAAAGGCGCCAGGTTGCGTTGCGTGATGGCCGAGAAATCGCCTACCCACCGGTCGCGCTTGGCCGCATCTGATAACGGCCTCTCAAACTTCGGATCTGCCTTTGCAGCTTCCTGGCATTTCCGGAAAAACGTTTTGAACGACTCCCATCCGAAGGCTTCCTGCAATTGCCTGAAAAGTATCAGCCCTAAAAACGGTTCGTTCTTCCAGGTTTCATAATTCGCTCCATTTGCGAAATATTCTTTCATCAACGCTGTTGTATGAGTATTGCGGATGTCTGAATGCGCGCCATCCCTGCCGCCTGTGAGCCGGTCGAACATATAGAGGGAGAAAAAGTTGCAGCTCACTTCAGTGGTGCCGTCAAATACCCAATCGTAGTTCTGCATGTTGTGACCTATCTCGTGAAAGAAACCCCAGTTGGCGCCTCCTTCGCTGGGAACCAGCAATTTGCCCGGGTCTACCACTATATCGGTTGACAACATATGCATGGTAGGACTGTGATGAACCATGAACGGGTAACCGCTATGCGCATACCCGGCAAAGAGATGTTCATCTATTACCATGCGCTGTGGGCGATAGGGCTTGTCAGGTAATTGCGCCAGTTCCATTTCTCCGCTCACGATCAGATCCCAGAGGGCGGCAACGCTGTCCGGATGTTTAATGGTTTGCAATACGCTGTCGGGCAGCGACAAAATGATCTTATCCGCCATCAGTTCTCCCCAGGGCGCTTTATTTTGTTGCAATTGCCGTTGCCATTCTTCGTTGCTGGTTTGCCCTTTTACATACAGGGGCGACGCAATAGCGCCGTCAATTGTAATATTGCTGCTCCAGGAACTGGTTGCGGGTTCGCAGTTGATATAAACAAGCCCGCCGAATGGACTGGTTACCTTCTTTTTCGTTTTATTGAGTGCAATGTCGGTGATGATATAAGGCATGCGCCGCCAGTCTTCGAACGCCGACCAGCCCGCCTGCAGCGGGTCGGTATGGCAGCCTATCTGCACATGAAGCCCTTTCGCTACCAGGCTGTCTGGTATCTGTATCTCAATAGGTTGCCCCGCTACGGCATACAGGCCGGTGCTGTACATGGTGCTTCTTAACGGGTCGCTGAACGACATGCGGCTTACAATAGGAAGCTGTTCATCCGGTAACTGCTGGTGCCGGATGTTCACCGTCCGCTTTACCTTTTTCGCACCCTCTTTTACAGGGCCGGGAAAATATTTGGCCGAAGCCTGTTCTGTGATATGTTTGTAATCCTCGTTGGTTGACATATATAGGCACCAGCCTGCAATCTGTTTCCTTTCTGAAGTGTCTTTCTTTGAAAAGGTCTGGTATGGGTTGATGACCAGGCTTTCTACGTGTACCGGGCCTTGCTGGGCAAGGGATGGGAGATAGCTGATCACGGCCAGCAACGAGAATAGTTTTTTCATTTATTCGTGTGGTTCTTATAACTAATATAGAACTATGATAGTGTAAACTATCGTTTTTTTATATCATGATAAGACCCCCGATATTATATGGCCAGGTGCTTCCTCAGGTATTCAGCAGTGAACGACTTCCTGTTTTTAAGTAATTCTTCCACCGTGCCCTCGAAAACGATCTGGCCTCCAAACTTGCCGGCGCCGGGGCCGATGTCGATGATCCAATCGGCCTGGGCGATGATGTCCAGGTTATGTTCGATGACCAGCAGGGTGTTTTGTTTACCTGCCAAATGATCCAGGAAGGAAAGCAGTTTTTTTGTATCGCTGGGATGTAGGCCGGTACTGGGTTCGTCCAGCACCAGTATTTTGTTGGTTTCCTTTAATTCCCGGGTTAGTTTTAACCGTTGTCTTTCTCCTCCCGAAAAACTGTCGAGACGCTGGCCTAAGGTAAGATACCCTAATCCTAATTGCATCAGCAGCTCAAACTCTTTGCTAAACGCCGGCTCAGTAAAGAATTGCTGCGCTTTGGTCACGGTCATCCGCATTATATCGGCAATGTTCTGACGTTTGTAGGTATACTGAAGCACTTTAGGATCGAAGCCTGTGCCGCCGCATACTTCGCAGGGCTGTTCTATATCATCCATAAATGCCAGGTCAATTTTTTCGACGCCCAGGCCATTACAGTTTTTGCAGGCGCCTTCACTGTTCCTGCTGAACAGTTTTTCCGAAACTTTATTCTGCTTCGCGAAC
The DNA here is from genome assembly GCF_900107795.1 of Chitinophaga terrae (ex Kim and Jung 2007). GTDB lineage: Bacteria > Bacteroidota > Bacteroidia > Chitinophagales > Chitinophagaceae > Chitinophaga > Chitinophaga terrae. The sequence goes on along the minus strand of NZ_FNRL01000007.1, from coordinate 141,569 downwards.
AGCGCCCTTACAGTATCCGAAAGATGCAGGTAGGTCAGTAAATTAGAGCGTATCCCCGCGGTAAATGCCGATTGGTCTATAATGGTAACGGAAGGATAATATTGCGGCAGTACTTCCGTCATCAGCGTACTTTTTCCCGAACCTGCCACGCCGGTGATCACCGTCATGATGCCGGTTGGTATCTGAACGCTCAGATCCCGGAGGTTATGGGCATTGGCATTATTGATCTGCAGGTACCCGGTTGCCGACCGGGGATTTTTCCTGTAGGTAGGATGATGAGAGAAGTAGGAGCCGGTTTGCCCGGAAGATCTTTTCAGCTCCTTAAAACTTCCTTCAAATATAATTTCTCCGCCTTCTTCACCAGATCCTGGTCCCATATCCACCACATGATCGGCGATTTTGATCAGGTCAGGATCATGCTCCACGATCAGTACCGTATTCCCTTTATCCCTTATCTGCCTGATAATATTGGCAATATGCTGGATGTCTTTGGGATGAAGGCCGATGCTCGGTTCATCGAAGATATAGAGCAGGTCTACCAGGCTGTTTCCGAGGTTCTTTACCATTTTGATCCTCTGGGATTCGCCCCCCGAAAGGGTATCGGTACGCCTGTCGAGGGTGAGGTAGGGTAGGCCGATATTGATGATATTCTGCAGTTTTCTCGTTAATTCCTGGAGGATAGATTCGTAGGTAGTTGAATGGAGAGAATGGATGAAATTCAAGAGGTCATCTACCGACATAGCCGTGCAGTCGGCAATATCCAGCCCGCCGATCTTGCAGGACAGTATTTTTTCGTTGAGCCTTTTTCCCAGGCAGCGGGGACAGGTTTTAGTTGTGATCACTTTCTTCAAAGCATCTTTCCTCGTGGTATTTTCTTTGGAGTCTTTTTTCAGGAAAGCTTTTTCAATCCGGGGGATAATCCCCTCGTATTTTACTGTTTTACCCCATTCGGGAGACGGATGCTCCAGCTTATGTTCGGCTGCATTTAAAAGCAGGTCCCATTCCTCTTTCGTATAGTCTTTCAGCTTTTTATCATTATCAAAGTATCCAGAATGAACATAGCGGGTCCAGCGCCAGCCGCCCGGCTGAAACGTGGGAAACCGGATGGCGCCTTCGTTCAGCGATCGTTCTTTGTCGATGAGGTGTGAAACGTTAACGGTTTGAACATAGCCAAGGCCTTCGCATTCAGGGCACATGCCCTGCGGGTTATTGAAAGAAAAAACATTGGAATAGCCTACGAATGGTTCGCCCATGCGGGAGTAGAGGAGCCGCAGTGCCGCATAAACATCGGTTGCTGTTCCGACGGTCGACCGGGCGTTGCCGCCCAGTCTTTTCTGGTTGATGATAATGGGAACGTTCAGGTTCTCGATCTTCTCCACATCCGGAACACCGTAATGCTGCAAACGGTTCCTGATAAAACTGTGCTGGGTTTCATTGATCTGCCGTTGCGCTTCCGCTCCAATGGTTTCAAAGACCAGTGACGATTTGCCTGAACCAGAAACACCGGTAAAAACAGTAATGCGGTTTTTAGGAATTTTAATGGAGATATTCTTCAGGTTATTCTGTCTTGCGTTCACTACAACAATATCTTTCATACCCAATAAATTTATTAACTTTGTTAATAGTTAACAAAGTTAAGTATATTTATCAATGGACCAATCAAAGCAGCAGTTTTTCGAGATATTCACTGACCTCCAGTGTTATATACTTGCCAACATGAATAAAGGCAACTATAACGGGGTAACAGCCACGCATTATAACATCGTGGAATTTATATACCGGAAGGGGATGGTAACGGGAAGCGAGTTGGCCAGGGCCTTTGGGGTAAGTCAGCCTGCGATTTCCCGACAGGTGAGGTTCCTGGTAGAGAGTGGCTTGCTGGTTCAGCGGCAGAACCCTGGCGATAAAAGGGTATTCTTCCTGGAAGTTACAGAGAAAGGTAAGTTCCTGGTGGATAATTCGGAGAATTTCCGCCATCATGTGACCGCCCGGGCGGCTGAAATTCTTTCCAAATCCGAGTTGCAGCAGCTGTCGGCTTTGCTGGGCAAGGTGTTGGCAGAGGTTAAATCTACGGAGCCATAAATATTTTAAGGCAAGACTTTGACCCGTATCGCCAGCCGTTTTCTTACCTCATTTCTTATCAAGCTACCTATACCGTTTTGCAGTTCCGGTTTTTTGTTTTTACTTTGCGTCATAATGACGTAAACAAATACTAACCTAAGCCGAAAAAGGAAGACGTTAACCTCAGTATTCCGCCCTCGGTAAAAAATGAATGACTATGAACAGGAATCAGCGAATTAAAACAGCTTATGAAACATTGGAGATCCTCGACAATGGCTGTTATATAAATACAAGATCGCAGCAGATCGATTTGCGGGCCGACCTTTCATCCAGCGTTGAACAAACAATTCACTATACGCCAGACGATTTCGAAACGGTATACCAGCGGCGCGACAACTTGCTGGATAACCGGGAAAGATATGATACCCGTATATCCGTCACCGGTGAAACTACTTTTGCAGCCGCCCGGAGATTGGTAGTAGAGGAAGAGAAAACAGGTGTTTGTTGCCTGAACTTCGCTTCTGCGAAGAATCCCGGAGGCGGTTTCCTGGGAGGCGCCCAGGCGCAGGAGGAAGCGCTGGCAAGAGCCAGCGGGCTTTACGCCTCCCTTAAGGCCAGGCCGGCGATGTATGATTACAACAGGGCGAATGGAGATGCATTGTATTCAGACCACATGATCTATTCTCCCAATGTCCCTGTTTTCAGGAATGACCATGACGAGTTGCTGGATAACTACTACACCGTGGATATCCTTACTGCTCCTGCTGTCAATGCAGGAGCGCTTAGAACAAATAGCCCGGAGAAACTGGAGCTGCTGGAACCTGTGATGTTGTCGAGGATCGGGAAATTATTGTCGCTGGCCGTGATCCACAACCAGTCTGTATTGGTGTTGGGAGCCTGGGGCTGCGGGGTATTCAGGAACGAGCCGGCGGATGTTGCCGCATGGTTTGCCTTCCATCTTACCTCTAACCCGGTACTGAAAGGAGCTTTCAGGGAAGTGGTGTTTGCGGTGTATGACAGCTCAGATAAACAAGTGAATAAAAAAGCATTTCAAACAATATTTGAACAGTATGAAGTATAGTAACGAATGGGTAATAGCTCAATGGAACGATCATAAGGCGCCTCCTTTTTTGTTTTTCTGGGGGCATCGGCCTGATAAGAACGGACAGGTCTCCAAAAGTTGTTTCAGCCAGTGGTATGAAGCAGCTTTTGTTGTGGATGGCGTGAGATATCATACTGCCGAACACTGGATGATGGCGTGCAAGGCCAGGCTATTTGCGGACGCGGAGATATTGGAAAAGATCATCAATACACTTTCTCCCGCTACCGTTCAGAACCTCGGCCGGAAAGTGAAACGCTTTGATCCTGCAACCTGGGATGCAAAGAAATTTGACATTGTTGCGGAAGGCAATCTTCACAAATTTTCTCAGCATCCTTCATTAAAAGAATTCTTATTAAACACCGGCGACCAGGTGCTTGTCGAGGCTTCGCCTTACGACAGGATCTGGGGAATCGGCCTCGCTGAAGGCGATCCCCGTGTTAAAAAACCTGCTGACTGGAATGGGCAAAACCTGTTGGGATTTGCCCTGATGGAAGTAAGGGATAAATTAAGAAAACATGAAAACGATTGAGATAAGTAAATTTTTAAGCCTGATCCTTCGGCATAAGCCCGAAACAGTTCAGTTAACCCTCGATGAACATGGATGGGCTGATGTTGATCACCTGCTGGAGCAATGCGCCATCCATGGTTATCATTTTTCAAAAGAAGAACTGTTTAAAGTGGTGGCAGAAAATGACAAACAACGATTTGCCATCGATGAAAGCGGGTCCCGTATCCGGGCCAGCCAGGGGCATACTGTGGCCGTAGACCTGCAACTGGCGCCAGCCACGCCGCCTGCAACGCTTTATCATGGTACCGTAGAGAAATTCCTGGATGCTATCAGGCAGGATGGACTGCAGAAGATGCAGCGAAATCACCTGCACCTGAGCGCTAACCTGGAAACAGCCGTAAACGTTGGCAGGCGGAGGGGCGCCCCGGTGATCCTCACTATCGACAGTGGACGCATGCACCGGGATGGCTTCCTGTTTTACCTGTCGGATAACGGTGTTTGGCTGACGGAGTTTGTTCCCCCGGCGTATATCTCCATTCCCCGGCAATAGGATTGGTTATTAATAAGGCATTTACCTACCTTTGCAGCTTACCCGTAATGTTTAATAAAGGAACATGACCAAGAAGCTCTATCAAAGTATTGATAAATCGATCTTAAAAGCCCTCCCCAATCCATCCAAGGAGAAGTATGAAATGAAGATAAAAGTTCCTGAATTTACCTTCCTCGGTGTTCAGGAACAACCGGATTTCGCTAAATTGTACATCACTTTCTATCCCAAGAACAAGATCATTGAACTAAAGTCGCTAAAACTTTATGTTTATCATCTCAGGGATATTATCGTATCTTATGAAAGGTTGATCAACATCATTTATGATCACATGATGGAAGTCTATGAACCGGATCGTTTGAGGATCACCCTTATCTGCAACCCGCGCGGCGGTATCAGTTCCAAACTGGTGATCGATTCCGACTGGAAAGACAGGGGAGGAAGTGAAAGATTTAAAGACTATCCTGAAAGAGATGAAGAATGGGGGATTTTAATGTAAGATGTTAAACGTTATATAGTATGTCAATTACGAACCAGGCCGAATTGGAAGGTATGAAAAAGGTCAGCGAAGTGGTGGCTGTTACCTTAAAGGCGATGAGAGAATACGCACAACCGGGCATGTCCACTAAACAATTGGATGATTATGGGTATGATGTATTAAAATCATATGGCGCCAGGTCTGCTCCCTATCTGACCTACCGCTTTCCGGGCTGCACCTGCATCAGCGTCAACAACGAAGTAGCCCACGGCATTCCTTCTGCCAAAAAATATATACAGGAAGGCGACCTGATAAACATAGATGTATCAGCCGAGTTAAATGGTTTCTGGGCTGACAACGGCGGATCTTTTGTACTGGGAGCCGATATCCACAAACATCAGAAGTTGGTGGATGCCTCTAAAGCCATTCTTCATAAAGCTATTCAACATATCAAATCCGGTGTTAAGATCCGGCAGATAGGCCGGTTGATCGAAACAGAAGCCGCAGGCGCCGGTTTTACCGTGATCCGCAACCTTGGCGGGCATGGGGTAGGGCGCTCACTGCACGAAGAACCGGAAGATGTGCTGAACTGCTATTCCCGTTACAACCGCCAGCGGTTTCAACTTAACAGCGTTGTAGCAATCGAAACATTCATTTCTACCAAATCCAACATCGCCGCCCAGCTAAACGACGGCTGGACGCTGGTAGGGAACAAAGGGGGATTTGTAGCTCAACACGAACATACCATCGTAGTAACTGATAAAGAACCAATTATTCTTACCGCTGCCAACGGTATCTGGAATTAATAAGACAAAAGGTGGTAAATTTGCCGCCTTATGTCTTTATACACAAAAAAAGGAGCGGTTACCGTTACCTGCAATAAACGCCTTACTCCCTTCCTGGAACAGGAAATCAAAGAGCTGGGCTTTGTTGTGGAAGAAACTTTTGTAACGGGAGTCAGGATCACCGCCTCCATCAACGATTGCATCAGGCTTAATCTCAATCTTCGTTGCGCCAGCCAGGTGCTGTACAGCCTTAAACAGTTCAAGGCGCAGGATGCCAACGATATCTACGATTCTTTACACCAATATCCCTGGGAAACAATTATCTCTCCTGATAAATATCTTTCCATTACCAGCAACGTATTGAATGATACGATCAACAACAGCATGTTCGCCAACCTCAGGGTGAAAGATGCGATTGTTGACAGGTTAAGGGAAAAAACAGGCAAACGCCCGTCTACAGGCGCAGAGCTGTCGGGCGTCGTGATCAACCTGTTCTGGAAGAATGAAGATGCCGAAGTATTCCTTGATACCTCGGGCGATTCGCTTGCCCGGCATGGATACCGCAAGATCCCGGGACGGGCTCCTATGCTGGAAGCGCTGGCTGCCGCCACCATTCTCGCTACAAAATGGGACCGTAAAAGCCCTTTCGTCAATCCCATGTGCGGTTCCGGCACCGTAGCCATAGAAGCTGCTCTCATTGCCACCAATACGAGACCAGGACTCTTCCGCAACAACTACGCGTTCATGCATTTCATCGGGTACGATGAAGAAGTATACCTGCTGGAACGCGCCAGGTTGGAAAAACAAATAAAAGATGTGCCAGGGTTGAAGATCATTGCCAGCGACCTGAGTGAAATGGCGGTCATCAACGCCCGTAAAAATGCCAAAGCAGCAGGGGTAGCAGATCTTATCACTTTTAAAACCTGCGACTTCGAGGCCACGCCGGTGCCGGAGAATACTAACGGTGTCGTATATATGAATCCTGAATATGGGCTTAGGCTGGGAGAAATAAAGGAGCTGGAAGCTACCTACAGCCGCATCGGCGATTTCCTTAAACAAAAATGCGGGGGATATTTCGGCTATATCTTTACAGGAAACCTTGAATTGGCAAAGAAAATAAGACTGAATCCAAACAGGAGGATCGAATTCTATAACAGTACCCTCGACTGCCGGTTACTGGAATATGAGCTGTATGCCGGTACAAGGAGAAAAGATAAATAAAAAATAAGGGAGCCAGCGGCTCCCTTTTATGTTACATTACTTCGCTTACATTCACAGGTCTTGAAAAACTCTCTTCAAGAGAAATAATAGTTTCTGTTCTTTCAATTCCTTTGATATGCTGCAGGTCTTCCTGCAAGATCTTCCTTAACTCGCTGCTATCCCTGCAGATGATCTCTGCAAACATACTGTATGAACCCGTTGTGTAATTCAATCTTACTATCTGCGGGATCTTTAACAGCTGTTTGGCAACTGATTCATATAAAGAACTCTTTTCCAGGTAAATCCCTATGAACGCTAAAACATCAAAGCCGATCGCTCTAAGGTTCACCTGCAAACGGGTACCTTTGATCACTCCCAATTCCTGCAACTTTTTGATACGTACATGGATAGTGCCACCAGATACAAACAGCTTTTTACCAAGCTCCGCATAAGAGATGCTGGCGTCTGTAGACATCTCTGAAATAATTTGTAGATCTAATTTGTCAATATTCAACGGTTGGCTCATTTTAATAAGCAGGTTTAGAATTTTTTCTAAAATTATGTAATTTTTTAGAATTATTCCAAATAAAAGCGGATGAGCTACCCTGCATATCCCCATTTTGACGCGCCTATATGATTTTTTTTGATTAAATTATGGTCACAAAATCCTAGGTAGAATGAAAGATGATGTCTCGAGTCGAACGGCGCAATATATGGCGCTTTTCAGGGCTTTGGAAACTACCCGCCCGAAGAATAACAGATTATTCACCGACCCTTTTGCGATCAACTTCCTTGATAACCAGTTCAAACTTCATGTATATTTAAGCAAATTCATACCTGGTTGGAGAGGTATGGTCGAAAAGCAGATCCGTAAACGCATCCCCGGCGCCCTCTCTTCCGGCCTGGCAAGAACCAGGTATATCGATGACCTGTTGCAGCAAACAATAGAAGCAGGCAACCAGCAGGTGTTTATACTTGGGGCCGGCTTCGATACCAGGTGTTTAAGATTGCCTTTCTTAAAACAGCTGAAGGTGATTGAAATAGATCATCCGCTCACGGCCGCTTATAAACTGAAAAGGCTGTCTAAACGCCTGATACCGGAGAAAGTCTTCTACCACCAGATCGACTTCAACAAACAAAGCCTCGATCAACTCAGCGCTATCAATAACTTCAATTTCTCCATACCCACCACTATTATTTGGGAGGGCGTGACTAACTACCTCACCCAGGAAGCAATAGACAATACCTTCGATTTCCTGCGGCGCTTTACCCCGGGTTCTACTGTCATTTTCACCTATGTCAATAAAGACGTTTTAGAAGATCCTTCGCGTTATGAAGGCGCAGAAAAATTACTCAGCGACCTTAATGAACTGGAAGAGGAATGGCTGACCGGTTTTGACCCGGCTGCTTTACCGGCCTACCTGAACAGCTATCAATTCGAACTGGTAGAAGATGAAAGCGCTACCAGTTATCGTCAACGCTATTTACCCGAAAGAACAGAGAAAGGGTACGAGTTTTACCGGGTAGCCTGTGCGCGCCGCCTCACTGAATAATTTAACAAACCCTTGCACTGCACTGTATTTGAGCTTGATGGGAAATCGCATTTAGGGTATTTTCCGTTGATAAACCTTTTTCAGGTCCTCGTGTTTAAGAGATAAGACACTAAGCATAAAAATCATATTTTATGAAAGCAATTATCACTTCCGCGATACTTGGAATCTTGCTGATATTGGGTGCATGCGGCACTTCAGTGCACATGACCGGAACATGGAAGGCTCCGGAAGCGCCTGCCAGCGGGTTTCACAACATCCTCGTTGCAGCGATCACTTCAAACCTGGCAGCTAAACAATCGGTAGAAACCCAAATGATGGCAGACCTGCAGAAACATGGCGTGGTGGCCGGAAGAAGTGTAGATATCTTCCCTCCAAAATTCAATCCCCTCGATGAAAAGGATAAAACTGCCGCTACCGAAAAGATCACTTCACAAGGGTATAATGCAGTGCTAACAGTTTCGCTGATCCGGAAAGAATCTGAACTGCGTTATGTGCCAGGTACAGTTGGTTATGCTCCTTATCCCGCCTATGGCTGGTATGGAGGCTTCTGGCGTTATTATGGATATATGTACGGATCGCTTTACTCTCCTGGTTATTACACTACCGATAAAACTTATTTCCTGGAAAGCAACCTTTATGATTTGAGTGATGGAGGTAAGCTGGTATGGTCTGGCCAGTCGGAGACCTATAACCCTGGCAGCCTGGAATCTTTTGCGAAGGCTTACGCAGCAAGGGTTTCGGATGCACTGCAGCAATCCGGTCTCTTAAAGTAAATTACTTGCTATTATCCTTTAAATTTGCAACAGCCTAAACTTAAAGGATATGGAAATGTTTCAGCCCGACCCGCAGTTCCTCAGGCAACTGGTGGAAATGAAAATGCCTTTCGGGAAATATAAAGATGTAGTGCTTTGCGATTTGCCCGTCAGCTACCTGGAATGGTTCCAGCGTAATGGATTTCCCAAAGGTAAACTGGGCATGCTCCTGGAAACCATGTTGGTGATAAAAATGAACGGTCTGATGTATTTGTTAGAGCCTATCAGGAAATCAAAATAAGAGGACAATGATTTGATATCAGTATGCCTCCAAACCAAAAGCAGGTTGCTATTTAGTTAGCAACCTGCTTTTTTATATGAGAGAGAAAATTATAAGTTACTGTTGGCTGTTGCTTTAAACAACACTGCTTCAGAAGAAGTAGTGATCTCGTAGCTGGCCTGGTATGCTGTAAATACGGATTGCCCTTTTTGCAGGTCAAGTGAAGTACCATTTTCTTTAACAGTAGCGTTGCCGCTCATCAGGATGATGATCTCAGCAGATTTAGCTACGTGTTTGTAAGTGTCTCCGGCTTTTAACTGGATCTTGCTCACTTCGAAATCCGGGGCGGGGGTAGGATAGATCTTTTCCAATCCATCGGCGCCCAGGTCTCCGTTGATGATGCGTGGCGTTACAGCTTCAAAGCGGGTATGTTTCAGCAATTCAGGTACATCTATATGTTTAGGCGTTAAGCCGCCTCTCAATACGTTATCTGAATTCGCCATCAGTTCTACGTTCTGGCCTTCCAGGTAAGCATGCGGAATGCCGGCGTCCTGGAACACGGCGCCTCCCGGTTCTACTTTCATTATGTTGAAGAAGTAAATGGAGAAGATACCCCTGTCGAGTTTCGTGTTGCTTTGCGGATCATTCACCACGGCTCTGGCGGCCCAGAAGGCAGGTGTGGTTTTAGATAATTTACCTGCCTGGTAGTCTGGTACCAAACGATCGGCCAGTGGGCGAAGCATCGTTTCTACCTGTTCCTGCGGCATTTCCATTACATGTTTGTACAGGCCATAATACCCGTCTTTCTCAAACACGGGAACCAGGGAACTGAATTCAGGTGTATTTTTAAGGATATCCAGCAGCTGCGCTTCCGGCAAAAATCCATGCAACAGGTAAAACTCGCTGAGGGCAACCATAATTTCAGGTTTATGGTTGTTGTCTTTGTAATTACGGTTAGGTGCATTTAAAGGAATCCCTTCTTCATTCTCCCTTGCAAAACCTTTTTCAGCTTCCGCTTTGGTAGGGTGCACCTGGATGGAGAGCATATCTTTTACATCCAGGATCTTAAAGAGGAAAGGCAGCTCCCTGAATTTATCCCAAACCTTAGGGCCAACAGCATTGGTAGGATCTTCCTGGATTAGCTGGTTCAATAAAGTAGTGCCTGATGCCAGCGTGATCGTGGAAGGCGCACTAGGGTGGGCGCCCATCCAGTATTCTGCACTGGGTTTGTCTGTCACTGGCTGACCCAGTAGTTCGGGGATGTATTTAAATCCGCCCCAGGCATAATGCTGAACTTTGCCCTCTAATCTAAATAACTTCATATATGGGTAGTCTGTTTTATGAGTAACAAGGATATCGATATCTTTGTGCCGCTGCAAAAATAGCATGTTAACCGTGAAATAGCTATTGAATGCGATAAATGTTTGTTAATCTGATAAGTTATGCCCGCTCATTTAACGATTGGCCGGCGTGGCGAGAAAATCGCCGCTGCCTATGTCCGGAAATACTGCCAGGTGTTACATCAGAACTGGAAATATGGAAGAAAGGAGATAGACATCGTTGCCTGCCGCAATGCCTGTATCTATTTTATAGAAGTGAAAACGCGCAGCTCCGGAACTTTTGGATGGCCCGAAGAAGCAGTTGATTCCCGGAAGAAGGAAAATATCCTGGCCGCCGCTGATGCTTATTTGTTAACCTATGATCTTGCACCTGCAATGATCCGTTTCGACATCATTGCTATTACTTTCCGGGGCGCCGCCTATGAACTGGTGCATTTCAGGGATGTGTTCTGATCAACAAAAAAATCTGTCAAAAACCTTGTATCTGTTGGCTTTTGCGGTATCTTTGCAGGGTAAAATACGACCTGCCTCCTGGTATAAACATACCATCAAATTCCGGAATCTTCCCTTAAAAAACTGGTTATTTACTTCGTGGTTTTATCACGTAGTTAATAATGATGCAGGTAGAAAATTAATACAAGCGACGTGAATGAAAAGGTAACGTCAGATCGTTCAAGCAGGGATTGCTTTCGAGAGTCAGCCAACCTGCAATAGGTTGGAGCAATTTTTCCCTCTGTTCAAAAAAAGTTATGCTGCCTGAATGGATATTCCATTCAAGGCAGCATAATATGTTTTAAGGCCCCGGGTATTATTGCCAGATGCCGGTGTAATTGTGCGGGGTGATGGCTTTCAGTTCTTTCTTCAGCGCTGCGCTGATCTTCAAGCCATCTATAAACTTATGCATAGTTTGCTGGGTGATCTGCGCGCCGCCGCGGGTCAGCTCTTTCAGCGCTTCATAAGGCTGAGGATAATTTTCCCTGCGCAGAACTGTCTGGATAGCTTCTGCTACCACCGCCCAGTTGTTTTCCAGGTCTTCTTTCAGCTTCGCTTCGTTGAGGATCAGTTTACCTAATCCTTTCTGGATGGATTTTGTAGCCAGCAACGTATGCCCGAAAGGTACGCCCAGGTTACGTAATACAGTTGAATCGGTAAGGTCGCGCTGCAATCTTGAAACCGGCAGTTTGGCGCTCAGGTGCTCAAAAACTGCGTTGGCAATACCCAGGTTGCCTTCTGCATTTTCAAAATCGATAGGGTTTACCTTGTGAGGCATTGCCGATGAACCTACCTCGTTTTTCTTGATCTTCTGTTTGAAGTAATCCATGGAGATATAAGTCCATACATCGCGGCAGAAGTCGATCAGGATTGTATTGATACGTTTTAAGGTGTCAAATTGGGCAGCTATATTATCATAGTGCTCGATCTGGGTGGTATAGCTCATTCGCTGTAATCCCAGCGTTTTGTTAACGAATTTTTCGCCGAACTTTTCCCAGTTGATCTTAGGGAATGCGACGTGGTGAGCGTTGAAGTTGCCGGTAGCGCCCCCGAATTTGGCTGCAAATGGTATCTGACCCAACAGGTCGATCTGTCCCTGCAATCTTTCTACGAACACCAGGATCTCTTTTCCTAAAATGGTAGGAGAAGCCGGTTGCCCGTGCGTTCTTGCCAGCATTGGCACTTTCATCCAGGATTTTCCGAATTGTTTAAGTTCCAGTATCAGGTTAGCCAAAGCGGGCATATATACCTGTTCTATTGCGTCTTTCCAGAACAGCGGGGTAGCGGTATTGTTGATATCCTGGGATGTTAAACCGAAATGCACCCACTCCAGCAGGGCTTCCAGCCCCAGGTTTTTCAGCTCGTTCTTCAGGAAATATTCCACTGCTTTCACATCGTGATTGGTGATTTTCTCAGTGTCTTTGATCAACTTCGCATTCTCGATGGTGAATTCCTGGTAGATCTTTCGCAGGGCGGGAACTTTGGCTTTCGGCAAGGTGAACAGCTTTTGCTCGCCCAGGGCGATAAAGTACTCTACCTCAACCATTACACGGTAACGGATCAACGCAAATTCCGAGAAATAGTTAGACAGCTCTTCTAATTGATTGCGGTAACGCCCGTCCAGCGGAGAAATAGCAGTTAGTGGTTGTAGTTGCATAATGTATATATTCCGATATTATAATTAACATTTTTAATGATAACAATTTCTATTCACATCCTGGAACCGGGATAAGAATTCGCCTTTTGGCATTTGTTAACAGGGATTTGTTTACTTTTGCAGCCTCAAAAGTACTGAAATTGGAACGGAAAGTAAAAGTTGCGGCTGTAAGTTATTTGAATACCAAGCCATTATTGTTCGGATTTAGGGACCACCCGGTGATGGATATGATTGATCTGTCGGTAGATTATCCTGCCAAAATTGCCCAGCAGCTGGTAGATGGGGATGTAGATGTAGCCCTGGTACCGGTAGCAATCATTCCTAAATTAAAAGAATACCATATCATCTCTGACTATTGTATAGGAGCGGAAGGACCGGTAGCTTCCGTTTGTATGTTCAGCGAAGTGCCATTAAATGCTATTAAACGTATCTACCTGGATTACCAGAGCAGAACATCTGTTGCTTTGCTGAAGGTGCTGGTAAAAGAATACTGGAAGCTGGATGTAACCTTCATCGAAGCGGAAGGCAGGTTCCAGGACCTGATTAAAGGCACAGATGCGGGGGTAGTGATAGGCGACCGTGCTTTGGAACAAAGAAAGGTTTCTCCCTTTATCTATGACCTGGCAGAACATTGGAACCGCTTTACCAGCCTTCCTTTCGTATTTGCAGCGTGGATAGCCAATAAAGCGTTGCCCGCTGAATTCATCAAACAGTTCAACGACGCCAACAGCATCGGGGTACATAATATCCCTGCCGTCGTTGCCGAAAATCCGTATGAAACATACGATCTGACCACTTATTACACCCGCGATATCAGCTACCCGCTGACACCGGCAAAACGGCAAGGGATGCAGAAATTCCTGTCGTATCTCCAGCAGGAACAATAAGGATCACCATAAATCCTCAATTTTAACTAACTTCATGACCTTCACCATTAAATGAGGGTCATGAATATTGGTATCCTTGGAAGCGGTCCTGTTGGTCTTACTCTGGGCAAAGGATTGATGCATACAGGACATTATATTACTATTGGCACCCGTAACCCCGCACGGGAATCCCTGCAACAATGGGCCCGGAACTACGGCGACAAGGTCCGGCTTGGGACTTTCAGGCAAGCAGCCGAATTCGGAGAACTTTTACTGATCTGTACCAGCTGGCAAGGCACTAAAAAGGCCATAGAAGCAGCAGGTATCTGGAACTTTAAAGCCAAAACAGTTGTAGACGTAACCAATCCCCTCGATGGCAAAGGCCCTGATAAATACGGGCGTTTAACTTTCACCATAGGACATAATAATTCAGCAGGCGAACAAATCCAGGCCTGGCTTCCTCCCGATGCCAGGGTAGTAAAGGCTTTAAGCTGTGTTGGCCACGAAAGGATGCTCTTACCCCAGCTCTTACAGGCAGGGGCGCCTACCATGTTCATTGCAGGCAACAGCCAGGAAGCAAAAAAGGAAGTGATAAACCTGTTGCACGAGATCGGCTGGACAGATATTGCGGATATGGGGCAGATTGAAATGAGCAGGAGTATAGAACCCCTTTCAATTCTCTGGGCTGCTTATGGTTTCCTGAACGATAGCACCAAACATGCCTTCAAATTATTAAGGGACGTTGGAGACGCCCCCTAAAACTCTTTATTTTACCTGTTTCGTATGAATATAGAAGTTTTTGTCTACCTCGAAATCTTTCGTGTTTGACAGCGTGAAGTTTGCAGTATGCCACAGGGTGCCCGGGTAGATCAGTTTGAATCCATTCTCATTCAGCTTCACTTTTACCGGCATATTGAAATCCTTTACATCAGATACCCACCTGAACTGAAGCTGCTGGCCGATGAACCGGTATTCCAGGGTTGGAATGGTCGTATGGCGCAGATACTGGTCAAAAACCTTTTCCAGGTTCATTCCCACATACTGGCTCATATATTCTTCTATCTGCCGGGTAGTGACCACCTGGTGATAGAATGTTTTGTTCATGCCTCTCAGCATATCCCTGAACGCTTCATCATTCTCCATGATCTGCCTGATCATATGTATCATATTCGCGCCCTTATAGTACATATCTCCACTGCCTTCTTCGTTCACGCCATAAGGACCAATAATAGGAATATCGTTCCTGATATTCTTTCTTATTCCCTGTACATACTCGTTAGCAGCCTTGCGACCGTACTGGCACTCCACGAACAGGGTTTCAGAATAGTTGGTGAACGACTCGTGGATCCACATATCTGCTATGTCTTTACTGGTAATGCTATTGCCGAACCATTCATGCCCGCTTTCATGAACCACGATGAAATCCCATTTCAATCCCCAGCCGGTACCCGAAAGATCTGTTCCCTTGTAACCCATCTGGTAATTATTTCCGTAAGCTACAGCGCTCTGGTGTTCCATACCTAAGTATGGCGCATCTACCAGTTTGTAACTGTCTTTATAAAAAGGATATTTCCCAAACCAGTATTCGAAGCACTTCAGCATAGGCTTCACCACTTTGAAATGCTCAGTGGCCTTGTCTTTATTATAGTCCAGCACCCAGTAGCTGATATCCAGTTTACCGCCTTCCCCGGAATAAGCGTCTTTTATTTCCGTATAATAGCCCACATTCAGTGCAACATCGTAGTTGTTGATAGGACTGTTCACCACCCAGGTAAAGGTCCTGGTACCATCAGGATTGTCGACAACCTTTTTAAGGCGGCCGTTGGAAACATCTGTCAATTCCTGTGGTACCGTCACATTGATCAGCATTTCTTCCGGTTCATCGCTCTGGTGATCCTTATTGGGCCACCATAAGCTGGCGCCAATATGCTGAACAGCGGTTGCCATCCAGGTCCTGTCTTTTTCATCTTTTGTCCATATCACGCCGCCGCTCCAGGGTGCATTGGCCGCCCTGCGGGGCTTGCCGCTAAAATGAACGGTCAGTTGTTTGGATTTATCTTTAAGCTGGGGACTTTTAACAGTAACAAACCAGGCATTGCTGTCGCGGGTCACGCGCAACGACTGTTTGTCCTGCGTTACGCTGTCTATCTGCATGGGATACTGCAGGTCTATCTGCAATACAGAATCCTGTTTTAATACCTTGTAGGTGATAGTGTTATAACCGCTGAAAGTACTATCTTCCGGGTGAACGGTGACGTGCAGGTCATATTTGGTCACATCCCACCAGCTGCGTTGAGGAGTGATGCTACCCCTGAGGGTATCTGCACGGCTGAATCGTTGCTGGCCGAATGCCGTCGCAGAAAATAATAGAGCTATACAGCATGTAAGTGCTCCGCGCATAATTAATTTTAGTCTGTTTTAACCGGAAAGATATTAATTTACTGTCAAATGAAATGTTATTATTGTCAAGCGGTTAGAAGCAGCGCCTGGATACTGTTGTTCCTGGTGACCTTATCGTGCAACAACCGCCGGTCGCAAAGCCTGGATGTTTTCCGTTATAACAGCGTTAATGCTATCAGCAGCCTTGATCCGGCATTTGCCAAAAGCCAGGAAGTGATCTGGGCGGCGAAGTTATTATACAATACATTGGTGGAAACCGATACTGCATTGGCCATCCGGCCATCGGTGGCTAGATCCTGGGAGGTATCCGATGATCATTTGACTTATACCTTCCATTTAAGAACAGATGTTTATTTCCACGATAACGAGGCGTTTCCGGGTGGCAAAGGGCGCAAGCTGGTGGCTGGTGACGTGGTGTACAGTCTCCGGCGCCTGCTCGATCCTGCTACTGCTTCTCCCGGCGCCTGGCTTTTCAATGGCCGCCTTAATCCTGAAACGGGTTTTCAGGCGCTGGACGACAGTACTTTCCAGCTTACCCTGTTCCAGCCATTCCATCCGGTATTAGGTATCCTCAGCATGCAATACTGCAGTATAGTACCCTTTGAAGTGGTGAATAAATATGGAAAGGATTTCAGGAATCACCCCTGTGGCAGCGGCCCTTTCAGGTTTTTCTTCTGGGATGAGGGCCAGGCGCTGGTGCTGCACAGGAACCCGCGTTACTTTGAGAAAGACAGTACCGGGCATCAACTGCCTTACCTTGAGGCTGTGCAGATCAGCTTCCTGGAAAGCAAGGCATCTGAATTCCTGCTTTTCCGCCAGGGGCAACTGGATTTTATGAACGACATTGAACCATCATTTAAAGACGAAGTGCTCACCAAGCAGGGGAAGTTGAAAAAGGAGTGGGAGGGGAAGATGGTGTTAAGCAAACATGCCTACCTGAATACGGAATATCTTGGTATTTTGATGGACAGCAGCAACCCGTTGGTAAAAAACAGTCCACTCCGTATAAAAAAGATCCGGCAGGCGATCAACTACGGGATCGATCGTACGAAAATGATGACCTACCTGCGGAACGGTATCGGAACTGCTGCATTGTCGGGTTTTGTGCCGGCGGGGTTACCGTCTTTCGACCCTCAGAAAGTCAAAGGCTATCCATATTCTCCGGCTACCGCCAGGGCGCTGCTGAAGGAAGCGGGCTTCCCGGGAGGGAAAGGATTGCCGGTGATCAGGTTGCTCTCTATTCCGGCTTACGCCGATCTGGCTAATTATGTGGCTAACCAGCTGCAGGAAGTGGGGATTCGTGTACAGGTAGAAGTGGTACAGAAAGGAGTGTTGCTGGAACAAACATCCAGGTCGCTGGCGCTGTTTTTCAGGGCCTCATGGATTGCCGACTACCCCGATGCAGAAAGCTACCTGACAGTTTTTTACGGGAATAACCCCGCGCCGCCTAACTATACCCGTTACCGCAACCCGGCTTTTGACAGGCTATACGAGCAGGCGCTGAAAGAGAATAACGACAGCATACGATATACGCTTTACCGGGAGATGGACAGGATGGTCACAGAAGATGCAGCCGTGGTGCCGCTGTTTTATGATGAAGTGATACGGTTGGTGCAACCCAATGTACAGGGTTTATACAACAATGGCATGAACCTGCTGGAACTGCGCTGGGTAAGGAAAGTAAAACAGTAAAATTATTTTTAACATTTCATTCACCTTCTCAACGCTATTTTTTACGGCATATCCCATCCTTTAGCGTTACCTTTGGCGTTTAATTGTCACTTATAAAAATCTGAAATGACTGTAATCCTCATATTCTTCTGTGTGCACTGGTTCTGTTCCTTGTTTTTTCACACGTTTTATTTACATAGGTACGCATCTCACCAGATGTACACTACCAGCAAGTTCTGGGAGCGTTTTTTCTATTTCTGCACCTGGTTCTTCCAGGGATCATCTTACCTGATCCCAAGGGCGTATGGGGTAATGCATCGTATGCACCACGAGTACAGTGATACGGAAAAAGACCCGCATTCTCCACACTTCTTCAAAGACGTTTGGACAATGATGGTTCAAACCCGTAAAATTTACAACGGTTTCGTAAACAATACCAGCACTGTAGATCCGCAGTTCACTGCCGATCCGTTACCGGAATGGAAAGCAATGGATAAAATCGGTGACAGCAACATCACCAGGTTAGCCTGGATTGCTGCCTACATCGCATTCTACGTAGCTTTTGTTCCTGCCGGCATGTGGTACCTGTACCTCTTGCTGCCTATCCATTTCCTGATGGGGCCTGTACAGGGCGCAGTAGTTAACTGGTGCGGACATAAATATGGTTACCAGAATTTCGATAACGGCGATCATTCCCGCAACACTTCACCATGGGGCGTAGTACTGTTGGGAGAATTGTTCCAGAACAATCACCACAAGTTTAAAGACAGCCCGAACTTCGCTAAAAAATGGTACGAGCTGGACCCAAGCTACCAGGTGATGAAGCTGATGAACTTTATCGGTATCATTAAGCTGAAACCAGCCGTAGTAGCTACAGCCACCCCAATGAAGAAGGTGAACGCCGCTTAGTTGGGTATATAGTATAATCAAGTACAATCAATCTGTTACAATAATAAAAAGTGCCTTACCGTAATGGTGAGGCATTTTTTATTTCACGCAGAGGCGCGAGGTTTCACGCAAAGGGGCAAAGTTTGCAAAGAGGCATAAGGATTTTTTTAAGAGACATAAGGAAATTTTTTTTAAGGGAAATAAGAAAACAAAGGATTGAAGATTGTATTACATAACATATTCTTCGCCTCCTTTTCTTCCTTTCCTTCTTATGTCCCTTAATAAAATTTCCTTATGTCTCTTAAAAAAATCCTTATGCCTCTTTGCAAACTTTGCCCCTTTGCGTGCTAAGAACGGAAGGGTTTATAGATTTTGTGCTGCGCCAACTCCAGCATGGGCAGGTCGCCTTTCGTATCGCCGTAGGCGTAAATAGTTTTGAAGTTCTCCAGGCGGTATGCCTTTTTGATCCTGTTCACTTTTTCTTCCCCGTTGCAGTTGGCTCCCAGAATTTTGCCGGTGATCTTCTGTTGATGCACTTCAAGCTGGGTGCCCAGGCAGATGATATTTTCGGTTCTGCACCAGGGCGCTACCCAGTCCTGGGCCGAGGCGGTAACCACTACAACATGATGACCATTTCTCTGGTGTTCTTTGATAGCAGCCAGGGCCTGGGGGCGTATGAGGCGGGGCAATTTCTCTTTACAGAAAGCCTCACAGCAACGCTTAAACGCAGTTGAATTCATTTCTGCAAAAAAATAGGCTAACACCTGTTCTTTCATCGATTGCGCACTGATAAGGTTTAGTTTGAAACGGATCAGGGAAGGAAGTAACTGCACCATACCGGCGTAAAGACTGGCGCTTCCACGGTGAAACCGGATGATTTCCCATAGGGTGTCTTTACGGGTAATAGTGCCATCAAAATCAAAAAAAGCAATGATCACAATGATAGTTTTTTAAATATTGCTTCAGGGATAGTTTTAATAATAAGCATAATAAACTTCCATTGCCACTTAACGTACAGAACATTTTTTCGACCCTTATCGGCTTTCCGGATAGCATTCGCTACATCTTCCGGCTGCGCGGTTAGAAGCGGGGGAAGTTTAAGATGCTGCGTCATCTGTGTGTTTACAAAGCCTGGTAAAACACTCATTACATGTACGTTTGATTTTGCCATTCGGTTTCGCAGACCGCTTAAATATGCTGTAAAACCTGCTTTTGCGCTACCATAAATATAATTACTCTGCCTTCCTCTTTCTCCCGCCACCGAGCTGATACCTATAATCGTACCTTTTCCGGCCTTCTCGTATGTTTCCGCTGCAATGTTCAGGATAGAAACTGCGCCGGTATAGTTCGTGTGAATGATCTGCGCTGCTTCCTGCCAGTTTTGCTGCGCAGTTGCCTGGTCGCCCAGGTAGCCAAATACACAGATGGTTGTATCAGGGATCACCGGTAAGGAATGAAAGAAAGAAGCATGACTGTTATAGTCTGTAGCATCAAAAGCATGAACAGATGCATTGACGCCATATCTTACCTGCAGATCCTGCATTAATGGTTCGAGGGCTTTGGTATTGCGACCAGCTAATTGTACGTCATATTTTTCGGAAGCATATTTCCTGGCTAATGCAATAGCCATGTCCGAACCTGCGCCTAATAATAAAACTGTTGGCATGTATGGTAAGCGAGATAATTATTTTGTAAGTAATAAACGTGCTGACTGCAGCGATTCGAAACGGGCTTCGGGGTTGTATTGTTTAACAATATCCGCAAAGGCCTGGGCGTTAGGGTAGCTTTTCCAGAAGATCTGTTGCTGCATCCTGGCGTCTTTCGACAGGTACAGGCGCCCCCCGTATTGCAGAACGATCTCGTCCAGCTCGTCCAGGAATTCAAACAACCCTTTTCTTACAGGGAAATCCATCGCCAGCGTATAACCTTCCATAGGGAAGGAGATGAGGCTATCCTGGGGGCCGAATACTTTCAATACGGTAAGGAACGACCCCCAGCCTTTTTCACTGATCCGCTTCATGATTGCTACCAGTCCTTCTTTCTGATCCAGCGACAAAACGAATTGGTATTGTACAAAACCAGCTTTCCCGTAACCCCTGTTCCAGTGCAGAATAGCGTCCAGCGGGTAGAAGAACGGCTCGTAGGGGATCACTTTGTGCATTTCCTTCTTATAGTTCTTGGCGTAGTACAAGGCGTTGAATGCCTTGACTGTCAGCTTGTTCAGAACGAAAGACGGAAGATTAAAAGGAACTACCAGCTTTCGTTTAGGCGGGATCGTTAAAGGCGCTTTCCGCTGTTGCGCATTCAGTTCTTCGGGTGTAGCATGTTCTCCCACGATGAGGATACTCCTACCGAACGAATCGCCTTTCTGCAGGCAATCGATCCACGCCATGCTGTAAGTATAGTGCTTGTATTCGTCGAACAGGCGAAGTACTTCATCCAGGTTGGCCGCTTTGAATTGCGACTGACGGATATAGGCAGTGCTGATCTTCTTAAGCGTGAACTTCACCCGGGTGATAATACCGGTAAGCCCCATTCCCCCGGCGGTAGCCTGGAACAGGTCGGTGTGGCGGTCGGGGCCGCAGGTCATAACTGTACCATCTGCCAGCAGTACATCCATATCAATCACGTGATTGGAGAAGGTACCGTCGACATGGTGATTTTTGCCATGCACATCGGAAGCTACTGCGCCTCCTACAGTAATATATTTGGTACCGGGAGTTACCGGGAGGAACCAGCCTTTCGGAACAATGATCTCCAGCAGCTGATCCAGCGTCACCCCCGCCTGTACATCTAAAATTCCCTGCTGCACATCGAACGCCAGCACTTTATCGTACCGGAGCATGGATACGTTGTTCTTTCCAAGGGAAGCGTCGCCGTAACAACGGCCATTTCCCCTGGCAATGATACCTTTATGAGCAGCTACATATCTTTTTAACTGATCTTCCTGGGTAAACGCATTTTCTTCACTGGTAATAACCGGGTAATTTCCCCAGTTGGATAACCGTTTTTGCATTATTCAAAAAAGCTTTTATCTGTTGGTAAATAGATAATTACATAAAAACTCAGGACCCAAAGGAGTATGGTTAATTGAATAAAACGGTCTTTATATAGGATCTTGGTGGGAGAACCGGTATTGTTCTCCACGTAGGTTATTTGCAAATATCGCAATAATCCGCCAATAACGAACAGGGTTGTATAATAAAGGCGGTAAGTATGGAACCTTGCCTGTGTCTCTGGTGCAATGGCGTACATCAGGTAGGCAACAATGATCACTGCCGAAACAACCGCCAGCATCACATTCAGGAAATCCATGTTGTATCCTTTGCTGGCTTTCCGTACTTCCTTGCCTGAATCAAGGCGGATCAGGATATCGTCCCTGCGTTTGGCGATAGCCATAAATAAAGCCAGCAGGAAGATCATAATGGTAAGCCATTCCGACATGGCGATCCCCGAGGCAACTCCGCCCGCTTTTACTCTCAGCACAAAGCCGATGGAGAGGATAATAATGTCGAGAATGGAAATATTTTTAAGCCCCAGGCAGTAAAAAAGGTTGAGAACGAAGTAGATGCTCAGTACAAAGACGAATTTCTCTTTAACCAGGAAACCTAATCCGAAACCCCCGGCTATACAGGCAATGAATAGCATCAGGGCTGCCGTTTTAGAGATCTCTCCCGAGGCTAACGGGCGTTTGCACTTTACCGGATGTTGCCTGTCGGCTTCTATATCACGGTAGTCGTTCAGGATATAAATACTACTGGCAATTAAGCTAAAGGAAGCAAATGCGATCAGTACGGTCATCACTTTGTCTACAAGAAATATCTCTCCGGCAAAGAAAAGCGGTATAAACAGGAACGCATTTTTGATCCAATGTTTTGGCCTTAGTAGTCTGATAAATTTCATGGGGAACTTAAAAAGTTGGTCTCTTTCCGGGGTCAAGATACAATTTATTCGATTACTTTTGCCGCAGTTCATTAAACAGTAACATAATAATTAACTGAGAATCCCAATCTTTTATGCCAACGATGTCCCTAAAGCAGAGCCGCTTATCGATTGCCGAAATCTGTATTATTATTGGTTTAGCACTGGTTCCACTGTTCGTAACATTTCCTTACCGTGTCAACATTTTTCTTTCCTGGGAAGGCGCATACCGTTTATCCATTGGCGAAATACCATATAAGGATTTCGGGATGCCTTTAGGTTATGGTTACTGGATCATTCCTGCTATCTTCTTTAAAATATTTGGTCCCCAGATGATCTCACTGGTGAAAGCCCAGGTGTTCATCAACATTATCTCGGGATTGGCCTTCAGGTCGATCTTGAAAAGTTTGCAGGTGAGGCCTGGCGTTCGCTTCCTCTCTGTGCTGGTGTTTGTATTATCGTATTCCTTTTTCAATTTCTGGCCCTGGTATAACCAGACGGTTATCGTGTATGAACTGGTTGGACTAAGTTTTTTGCTGAAAGCTATCTTTTCGGATAACCGTAAACGTAGTTATGCCTGGATGGCCGGCGCTGCATTCTTCACTTTCCTTTCCCTCTTTACGAAGCAGGATGGAGGGGGCATGGCGCTGATGCTTTGCTTAGGTTTGCTGGCTTACAACTGCCTGGTTACCCGCCGCTGGGTTGACCTGCTGGTATTTGTTGGCATGTACGCGGTAATTGCCATTTTATTTATAGCGCCTTTGATGCCGGGATTTGCCTATTGGTTTAACCACGGGCAGCCGCCTCATAGTTCCAGGTTGGCGGTGAACGATTTTACGGATGAGATCATGGGTAACTCCAACTGGATAAAAGGCTACCTTGTATTGGTAGGCTTATGCCTGGCGGCTGGCATCAAAAGCTGGAACGCCTGGTTCCGGCAGCGCCGGGATGTGCTGTTCGCGTTGCTGACAATAGGTATTCTGGGAGAAGCGGCTATTTTCCAGGTCACCAGTTATACCCCGCCTGATAACAATATCTTCTTCCATAGCTTCGCTTTTGCCTTTATTGCCACCTACCTGGTCGACCTCCTGCAACTGAACCTGGATCGTACTAAAGCCCTGGCGGGCGCTACCGCGCTTGTGCTGTTCTGGTGGTCCGGTACCTGGTGGAAATACATCGGCCGGTTTACAGACCGCCTGTTCCCGGCGCAGGAAGTTGTTGCTGATAAAAACGGGGAGCATGAGAACGTGGTGAACAGGAGGAATTTTATGGTGAACACAGATACCACAGATGTACCGGTTTCAACCTGGGTATTTACAGATCTGGCTCCGTTTAAAAAGATCTATATGCCGGCCTCTACAGTGAATGGAATAAATCGTTTGTTGCAATTACCGGTTGTAAAAGAAAAGAAAAATGGAGACATTAAAGTGCTAAACATGACAGAATTGACACCTTTGGCGGTTGTTATTCCATACCGTACAGAGACGGGGCCCGACTTCCCATTATGGTATCATTTGGGGGTAGGGATGTTCAACCGGCAGTTGGCGGCATTTAAAGAGAAGGTACAGAATAAGCATTATGATCTCATCCTTTACGAATATGCACCGACCTTAAACAACTTTTTCCCGTTTGCATTGAGGGAAGAACTGAAGAAAAATTACCAGCAGGTAGATACTTTCCTGGCCCCAAGAAGACCAACAAATGCAATTATTGAAGTATATGTAAAATAATTTATGTATCTTGTGGAGAAATGAATCGATTTACTCCGGATCTTCGTAAATCTTCATGGTAAAATTATATCAGTATAGCTGGGGATAGCCTTCTTTTTGAAGGCTATTTTCAGTTTATAACTAATTGAATTTAAACTTATTTTATTATTTGGTCTATAGCGATACTTTAGTTGCCGGAAACATACATAAAACCCCTGATTTTTATTAACCAGTAAAATAAGTTTTGGTGGTTAAGTAATTCTCTTATCTTTGTATTCATCACTTAAACAGGAGTATATGTTAGCCACCAAGAGCATTCAATCACTGCGTTTAGACGGCGGTATTTTTTGCCTGGATTTTGTGAATACGGTTGATTACCGGAACCGCGAAACTTTCCATGATTACCTGGCAGATTTCAAATCGCTGGTTGCCTGGTACGAGCACACGAAAATGCTGACTCCAAAATTGCTGCATACCATTGAACGGTTAGGAAAGGATTACCCGCAAAAAGCGGCAGCGGTTTTTGCAAAATCATTGCAACTGAGAGAACTGTTGTATGACATTTTTACAGCCATCTTGCAGCGAAAAAATCCTGCAACTGATGTGCAATTGCAATTCAATGCTTTCATTGCTGAAGCATTTTCTAACCTTGAAATGGGGTGGAACAGGGGAGCGGGCGTCCTTCATTTTAATGCGCCGGCTCCGGAGCAATTATATTGGTGGCCGGTAAAATCGGCCGCCGGGTTGTTGACCTCCGACGAGCTGAAGCAATTAAAGGAATGTCCCGCATGCGGCTGGCTGTTCCTCGACAAAAGCAAAAACCAGTCAAGGAAATGGTGCAGTATGTCCACCTGCGGGGATATAGATAAAGTTACCCGGAATTACCAGAAAAATAAAAAGAAGAAACAATGACCAATCTTAAAGGAAACTATGCATCTAAGCTCGTAGCATGTTTGTTAGCTGTTTACATTATCTGGGGATCAACCTACCTGGGAATGAAGATCGCCACCGGGGTCATCCCGCCCTTTATGTTGTCTGCTGTTCGCTTTTTGCTCGCGGGAGCTATTATGCTGACAATAGGTATTATTAAAGAGAAGACATGGCCTGAAAGAAAACAATTGCTGTCGGCGATGCTGATAGGCGTTATGCTCATTGGAATGGGTAATACAGTTACCGCTTTAGGGGTGCATTATATGCCCTCGGGATTGGTAGCGCTATTAGTAGCAGCGGTACCTGCCTGGATTATTGGGTTTGATTGGGCATTTTTCAGCAAACAACGGCCTTCAACGCTCACATTACTTGGAATTGGGGTGGGCTTTTGCGGCTTGTTCCTGTTGTTTAATCCATTTGGCTCGCACCACGAAACCAGGGAATATCCTTTATGGCCGGTAGCCGTGGTAACAGGCGGCTGTATCAGTTGGGCGCTGGGCACCTTGCTGATCAAGCGTTTGCCTATGCCGGCGCAGTTGACAGGCACCGGTATCCAGATGTTCACAGGCGGAGTGTTTGCCTTGTTGCTGAGCTTTTTGATGGAGCCAGGCGCCATTAATACCATTTCCCAAAATACCTCAGAAGGCATCCTGGCATATTTCTACCTGGTGTTTGTAGGTTCGCTTGTAGGTTTCGGCTCTTACAGCTGGTTATCAAAAAATGCCCCGCCCAGGTTAACTGCCACCTACGCTTATGTGAACCCTATTGTGGCCCTGATCTTAGGTTTCCTGGTAGGAAAAGAGGCATTAAGCCCGATAGTTGGGGTAGCCGCTGCGATTGTCATTTCAGGCGTTGTTTTGATGACATTAGGAAAAAAGACAAGTAAATAATTGATAAAGAAGCAGATATATCGTGTATTTCGACAAAATATCTGCTTTTTCCTTCCTTTTACCCCTGAAAAAGGCTATCTTGCAAGTATCACGCTTATACGGGCTCGGCCTTTATCCCGCTCCGGGATAACCCTGTTGATGAACCACCGCCGCTTTCGCTGCACTTTACATACTGTTAATACGGTTCCGCTCTTTTGGGTGCATTTTTTGTTTTGTTGGTGCTGACTCGATTGAAAGTAATTTGATAATAGATTATATAAACTGACTATGCGAAAGACTATTATTGTATCGAACAGGTTGCCAGTAAAAATCTCTGAATCGAATGGTGAATACAATTTACAGCCAAGTGAAGGCGGCTTAGCCACCGGATTAGGCTCTATTTACCGCGAAGGAAACAACATCTGGGTGGGATGGCCCGGCCAGGAAATTTCCGATCCGAAAGAGCAGGAGACTGTTACGAAGCAACTGAGGAAAATGAACCTGTTGCCTGTTTTCTTATCTCAGGATGAAATAAATAACTATTATGAAGGGTTTTCCAATGAAACACTGTGGCCGGTTTTCCACTATATGGGCGTTTATGCCCGCTACGACCAGGGCTATTGGGATGCCTATTACCAGGTGAATAAAAAATTCAGGGATATTATTTTGAAGATAGCCGACCCGGGAGACATCATCTGGATACACGACTACCAGCTGCTCCTGTTGCCGGGAATGCTGCGTGCCGAACTTCCCGAGATCTCCATTGGTTTCTTCCAGCATATACCTTTCCCTTCGTTCGAATTATTCAGGTTAATCCCCTGGCGGGCCGAAATCCTGGAAGGGATGTTAGGCGCCGACCTGATGGGCTTCCATACATTTGACGATACCCGTCATTTCCTGAACGCAGTGAGCAGGATCCTGCCAGCCCAGACTTCAGCCAACGTTGTTTCCTATAACGACAGGGCCATTGTAGTGGAAACATTTCCTATGGGTATTGATTTCGAAAAGTATTCGAAACTGGGAAGCGATCCGGAAGTACAGAAGCAGATGGAGAGACTCAAAGAAAACTTCCAGCAGGAAAAACTGGTGCTCTCGATCGACCGGCTCGACTACAGCAAGGGGATACTCCAGCGTTTACAGGCCTTTGAGCTGTTGCTTCAATTACACCCGGAATATATCGGTAAAGTTGTACTGTATATGATCGTCGTACCGTCAAGAGATACAGTACCGCAGTACAAAGACCTGCGGGACGAGATAGATAAACTGGTAGGCAATATCAATGCCCGTTTCAGAACACTTGCCTGGCATCCTATACAATATTTTTACAGGTCGTTCCCTATAGAAACCTTATCTGCGCTTTACAACTTCGCTGATATCTGCCTGGTGACGCCGATGCGCGATGGAATGAACCTCGTTAGCAAGGAGTATGTGGCCAGCCGCAATAACAACGATGGTGTACTGATCCTCAGTGAAATGGCTGGGGCATCTAAAGAATTAATTGATGCGCTCATCGTTAACCCGAATAATATTGGCGCTATTACCCGCTCCATTGTGGAGGCGATCAATATGCCGAAAGCAGAGCAGGAGAGAAGGATGAAGGCCATGCGTACAGTAGTGGCCAAGTTTAATGTCAACCACTGGGTGAAGCTGTTCATGACCCGTTTAAGGGAAGTGAATGAAATGCAGCAGAATATGCTGGCCCGCAGGGTAAGCCAGGAAACGGCTACACTGATCAGGCACCAATACCAGGTTGCCAAACGACGGATCATTTTCCTGGATTACGATGGTACCCTGGTAGGGTTCCAGTCGAATATCGACCAGGCCTCGCCAGACCAGGACCTGTACCAGCTCCTGAGAGAGTTATCTTCTGTTCCCGGAAATGATGTGGTGATCATCAGTGGCCGGAATCATGTAACTCTTGGAGAATGGTTCGGGCATCTGAAACTGGATCTTATTGCCGAACACGGCGCCTGGCAGAAGACAAAGGAAGGAGAGTGGTACCAGCTCCCCGGCTTAAGCGATACCTGGAAAAAAGAGATCCTGCCAATCATGGAACTGGCTACAGACCGTACCCCTGGCGCTTTTATAGAAGAGAAAAGCTTTTCGCTGGTTTGGCATTACCGGAAGGTGGAATCCGGATTGGGAGAACTGAGAGCGAATGAATTAATGAACACCCTTCGCTATTTTACTGTAGAAAAAGGCCTGCAGGTGCTGCCTGGCGATAAAGTGATAGAAGTAAAGAATATAGAGATCAATAAAGGAAAAGCTGCATTGAGCTGGTTGAATCATCAGCCCTATGATTTCATAATGGCTATGGGAGATGATGTGACAGATGAAGATATCTTTAAAGCGCTTCCCTTAGAAGCCACTACCATCAAAGTAGGAAGCCAGGTATCTGCTGCACAGTACTACCTGCGTAGCTACCACGAAGTAAGGCATTTCCTGCGCACGCTGCCTAAATCCTAAATAATTGCTCGCAAAAAATAAGGAGCGGAGACCTGTACATCTGGATCTCCGCTCCTTATTTTTTAAGTTATATGTTTTACAGGAATATAGGCATATCCATTTTCATGGCTATGCGATATGCTGCGTTCATTAACCCTACATGGCTATATGCCTGAGGGAAGTTACCCCATTGACTGCCGTTGGCAGATTCTACGTCTTCACTGAATAAAAGCAGGTGATTGGAATATTGCAGCAGTTGTGCAAATTCTCTTTGAGCATCTTCCAGTCTGCCTACACAGGCTAATGCCTCTACATACCAGAATGCACACACGAGGAAAGTGGTATGAGGTTTTCCGAAATCATCGGCATGCCGGTACCTGTAGAAAAGTCCTTCCGGTGTTTTCAGTTCTTTTTCAAGTGCAGCCAGGTGATCCCGGGCTCTTTGAGAAGAAGGGTCCAGGTAATTCATCATAATGAGTTGCAGGGTGCTGGCATCCAGGTCTTTACCGCCAGCGGCATTGGTATAGACCTTTCTTTCAGGATCATAACAACTTTCTATATGGGCGGCGGCTTTAGCTTTCAGGGCAGAAGCGCGTTTCAGCAGGTTCTCGTTACCGATGGTCTTAGCCATTTTTTCTGCGGCGCTGCAGCCTGCCCACTGGAACAGGTTCGTATAGCAATGGATGTTAGCCATATTCCTGAACTCCCAGATCCCCGCGTCTTTTTCATCGATGGTCCTTTCTATTTTATTCAGAAGTAATTCTATCCACCTGGCAGAATCTTTTCTTTCCGAGAAGATGAAACGGTGATCAGTATATAGGGGGAGCATTGAGATCAGGACCTGGCCGTAGATATCGTTCTGTATATGCTCATATGCCTGGTTTCCAATTCGTACAGGCTTGTTACCTAAATAACCATCCAGTTCAGGAAGTATATTTTCAGTCAGCGTTTTTTGTCCGGTAATCCCATACAGCGGTTGGTAGCGCATTTCGCCGGAAAAGGAGATATCCGTTATATACCCGAAATATCTTTCCATTTCCTCGAAATGCCCAATGTGATTCAACGCGGTGATCACGTAATAAGTGTCACGCATCCAGCAATAACGGTAGTCCCAGTTTCGGCCACTGTTTGGAAATTCGGGCAAACTGGTGGTGCTGGCGGCTATAATAGCGCCTGTATCTTCGTATTGGTGTATTTTCAGGGTGAGGGCCGAGCGGATCACGTAAGGCTGGAAATAATTGGCGATGGAAGATTGCTTGATCCAGGAGCGCCAGTAAATAATGGTTTCCCTTAAGAAATGTTCTGCGGTACTTACCAGGGCGGCTTCCAGCGGGCGTCCGTAAGTCAGCACCAGGTAACGGGTATCGTTCAGTACAAAATACTCTTGATCGAACAGGTAACTGACAGGGATATTCGTAGTTAACCGGATATTTTCATCACATCCTGCAAATTCGATATGGCTGCTGCCTCGCATGGCTTTTAGCTGGAAAGCGCCATAATCGCAAACGGGGCGACATTTAACCCTGATCCTCGGCGAGCCTTCCAGGGGCTCAACTTTGCGGATCATCATCAACGGTTTAAAGAAACGTTCGTACTGGTAGAACCGGGGCGCGTAGTCGGTGATCCTGTAGCTTCCCTCAGAGGTGGTAATTTCCGTACACAACACGTTGGTGTTTTCCATATAGTACTGGTAGGAAGTATAACCGCCTTCAGGAAGAATGGAAAATTCACCGCCTTTTTCTTTATCCAGCAGTCCGCCGAATATAAAAGTACTGTCCATTCGGGGCCAGCAGAGCCAATCCAGGTTGGTATTTTTGTTGATATGTGCAATAAACGCACAGTTGCCAATAATGCCAGTCTGATAGGTATGTCTTTCCATATCGAATATGTTTAAATTACAGGCTTTCTTGAGGCAAAAGCTGTTCCAGTATTGGTGACCTTTGATATCGCTAATCTGCCGCAAAGAAATTTCGGATTGGGAAGCGAATGGTTTTATGTCAAGCTTTATTGTGGCATCAGTTCTGCCGACCTGATTCTGAGTGAAGTAATTCATCCAATGGTGAACAGGATCATGCAGGGGGGACTTGCTTCCAAATGGTTCTTTGTTAAATACCAGGACCCGGACTATCATATCAGGCTCCGTTTCCTGCTTACAACCCCCGATAAAGTAAGCGAGTTATCAAACCTTCTGAATTCTGCCATTTCCGAATCAGAATACGGTAACCTGATATGGAAAATACAGCCAGATACTTACTCGAGAGAAATTGAACGGTATGGATCGACATCTATGGAAATATGTGAATCCATATTTTTTATTGATAGTTTATTTGCCTTGCCGATTATTGGCTATGTACAGCGCAGAAGCAATCCTAATCTCACGTTTTTGATCGGATTGCGCCTGACAGATGACCTGCTTTCTGACCTGGGGTTAACGCTGCAGGAAAAAATCAACTTTGCAGACGCAGTGCGGAAAGAATACCAGAAGGAGTTTGATCCCTTTATGAAAAAGGTTAACGAGAAATATGCGCTGCATAGAAAAGACATTGCAGAGTTATTGAACAGGAAAAATGATCAGACAGGCAGGTTCAGGGAGATCATGCCGTTGCTGAATCAGCGTAAAGCGGCGTTGAATGAGCAATTGAAAGCTATTTCAGCGCTTAAAGAAGAGCAAAGGTTAACAATTGACCCATTCAGTCTCATGTCGAGCCTGGTTCACATGATGTTAAACAGGTTAATTACACATAAAGAACGACTGCATGAACTCTTGGTCTATGAATTTTTGTATATGTATTATAATGCTGCCCGACACACCTTAAATGCATCAGATATTGCGGTCGACGCCCGTAAGCAACAAGAAATTAATTCATAAGATATATGACGGGAACATTAGTAATAAATGGAGATCGTGTGTTTTTTGAGGAACCATATGGGGTTCTTTACAAACACTCTTCAGGCGATATTGTGAGAATATCCGACTATCATTGGCTAAACTCATTGATTCTTTTCTTTATTCATTCTAATAGAAATCATAATACGACCATCGATGATTTAGTGGACTTTTTTGATAAATCCCGGATCTTTTACCTGCAGAAGAATCCAGTGCCTAAAAGATCTGACGTAGAACACATTGTACGGGAACTATTGGACGGATTAGCGAGAAATGGGTGTATTGTAATGGAAGACGATCGGTGAGGTTGGCTTGTTTACACGATGCAGTATCACCCGGCAAGCTGGGAGCGCCGGAAAAGCTTCATACTTCCGGGCGGATTACTAATTTGCGAGAGGTATCAAACTAATACCTTATTTTAGTAAAAAGACCGATACAATGCAGATTTCAGAGATGCAACAGTATTTACCTCATTTTATTACACCGGAAGCGAAGAATGAAAAGATCTACCTGGTAGCGGGAGACCTGGGCGGCACCAAAACAAACCTTGCGATATGCAGCGTGGTAAACGGAGAGTTAGACATGATCCGCGATGAGAAATTTGCCTCCAAAGACCATGAAAACTTCGCAGAATTGATCAGGGAATTTATCGCGGAAAGCCCCGAAACTCCGCCCCAGCGTATATGCATTGGCGTTGCCGGGCCCGTGGTTGACGGAGAAGTGGATTTAACCAATCTCTCCAGGTCATTGAGCGAGGCGGATATCAGGAAGGCGACCGGTGTGCAGTCTGTGGCGCTGATCAACGACCTGGAAGCAACTGCATACGGGTTGGCCACGTTATCCGCCAGTCACCTGACCACTATACATACCGGTGAAAAGAATGCAGCCGGGAACATGGCGATCATAGCACCCGGAACCGGTTTGGGAATGGCAGGAATATACTGGGATGGTAAATTGCATCATCCGTTTCCTACGGAGGGCGGGCACACAGATTTCGCACCACGAACAGACCTGGATATCCTGCTCATGAGATACCTGCAGGACAAATATGAGATCGTGAGCGCCGAACGGGTGATCAGTGGACCCGGATTAAAAGATATTTTTGAATTCCTGAGAGATGTCAAAGGTCTTGAAGAACCTTACGCTTTAAGAACTGCCATTGCCAATGGCGATGCAGCTGCCGAGATCAGCAAGGGCGCTATCGAAGCAGATATCCCGATCTGTAATAAAACCATGGAATTGTTCGTGCGTTACCTGGCCCGCGAATCCAGTAACCTGGTGTTGAAACTGAAAGCAACCGGCGGACTATTCCTCGGCGGCGGCATACCTCCAAGGATTTCCCAGTTGCTGCAAACAGGAGAATTCTATCATCATTATATGCAAAGCGACCGAATGGCGGAGTTATTGAGCAGTGTGCCGATACATATCGTGGCAAACGATAAAGCTGCTTTATGGGGCGCTGCGTATTATGCCACGCTGATGAAATAATCGTGTATTTTAATGATTTGTTGACCGCAAAGTAATTTGGCAAGGGGAGAGTCAAGCCCACTTAATTTCATGTTAAAATATTCCCCAAAAGCTGCTTTCTTCCAAGGCGCTGAGAATTGAATTATCTGTACATCAGGTAAGGCGCGTTTCAGATATTCAATTCTCAGCGCTTTCATTTTCAATTAATTACACACAAAAAAGGTTTGCAAAAATTGGCCGGCCCGATTTTAAAACTTAAAGAAGTTGGCTATCGGCAGATTCGCTTTTTGTAAGG
Organism: Chitinophaga terrae (ex Kim and Jung 2007); assembly: GCF_900107795.1. Taxonomy (GTDB): domain Bacteria; phylum Bacteroidota; class Bacteroidia; order Chitinophagales; family Chitinophagaceae; genus Chitinophaga; species Chitinophaga terrae. The sequence continues at coordinate 108,466 of NZ_FNRL01000007.1, read as the reverse complement.
TTTCGTGTTGATCGATATTTCCTATAATTTATATTATGTTAAATAGAATATCAGGTATATAGACACTACCTACATTTTCTTCTTCTAGGGCACAGCCCATTTAAAACCACTTTTAGGCGTTTTAGGAAGCCCGTTTTCTTCTTCAGACGCTCCTCTAACCCCTTACAAGCTTTTAAATTTCACACTGATTAAAGCGGGAATTTGAATTGGCATCAGTAGCCGGCCAACTTCCTGGCAAAACTTTCTTCAATAACCTCTCTTCTATCTATCTCCCCTTCTAAAAATTTTAAACCGTAGCCGCCGCAGGTTGGTTCGATCTTACATTAATGATCGTACGATTGATATACGGCGTCATAATAACCAGCAACATCAACACGAGGATCAATATTGCGATCAACTCATAATAATCCATCGCATATTTCATGAAAACCTGCTTCTGAACTGCCTTGTCTAACAATGCCGGCGCCACCTTCGCCGCCTGGTCGCTCATTAAACCGCGGCCTTGCAAAGCTCCCTGGTAAGCGTGCAGCCGTTGGGCTGCCTGCACGTTTAAAATTGAAGTATTCTCGCTCAGGCTGTTGGTATGAGTTCGGGAAAAGAATAAAGAGAAATAATTAATGGAGGCTGTACTTAAAGCAAACGACGTATATCTTACGAATACCCCCGCCGTTGAAGCTGAAGCGCTGATCTTTTCTGGTACGGACGAAATAATAAACAAGACGATCGGCGTCAGTAACATGGCGGCTCCCAGACCTTGTATCACCAGCGGCGCAATGAATGTAGACTGGTCCGCCTCCGCCGCAAACAGGAAGTACATAGAACCATGGAACACCAGCAACAGGAAAAAGCCTACCAGCCATATAAACTGAAGCGGGCGGCGCTGGATCACCAGGTTAGCCGCGGTAACTGCACCGATGATGATCCCGATAATATTGTAGATCAGCAACTCGTAGGTATGCAACGGATCCATCCCAAGCACCACGCTGAAGTATGCGGTTGTTACATTAAAAGCCCCGCGAATCACATATAAGCCAGCCAAAAGCACTATCCCGAATACAAAACCCCTCGACCTGAATACTGCCATATTAATAAAAGGACGTTTCAGGTGCAGCTGCCGAACAACAAACACCACTCCCAGGAATATAACGCCCGCCAAACACCACCTGATGGTTGGGTCCTGCAACCAGTAGTACTGCTGCCCGTATATGAGGATGTACCCGATCATAATCAACATAGGCGCATATATGAAAAAGCTGGTCCAGTCGAGCTGGTATAATGGCATTTTGCGGGTTAGATGCACTTTGTTCATGATCAGCAGCAGCAATACCGCCCCGGGAACAAACGCATAGATCATCATTTTATACAGCACATTGTACTCATAATCATCTACCAGCTGCGCCGTCACCAAAGACGTTAAGGAGCTGGCGCAAAGGATCATCCCATAAAAAATCGCATACCCTGTTTCTCTTGCATGCTCAGAACGTAAACGGCTGAACAGCAAAGTGAGGCAAATACTTGTCACGCCGCAGTTCACAATCCCCTGCAGGAACCGGCATACAAACAACCCATACAAATCACGTGACTGGTAAGCCCAGAATGTGATCATTACCTGCAACGCCAGGCAGATAACGAAATATTCTTTCGTAGCAATGCGACTGAAAAAACGCTTCTCCAGCGGCGTAAACGCCACCAGCGCCGCATAGTAGATCAACATGGAAAATTGTATATCATGCGGCTCTACTCCATAAAACCCTGTTGCCGCGTTAACATTCGCGGTCGACAATGCGAACAGCATAACGGTAGGAAACATCACTAAAAAGATGTTTAACCGTATCAGCCATTCAGGGACCCACGAACGAAAAACTTGCTTCTTACCCATCGATCCGTTGATTATTCTTTAGACACTGATACATTGGCATTCATTCCTGCCGCCAACGCTTTTAACTCTTCAGGTTTTCCGTTTAGCCGTATACGTACCGGGATGCGTTGTGCTATCTTTACGAAATTACCGGTTGCATTATCAGGCGGTAACAGCGAAAACCGGCTTCCGGTAGCCCCGGCCAGCGATTCGATCTTCCCGGTGAACGTTTGTCCGGGGAAGGCATCTATGGTAATATGCGCCGTTTCACCGATGGCCATATGACGGATCTGTGTTTCTTTAAAATTGGCAACAACCCACTTACCTGATTCCCAATCAACGATATACGCGATCACTTGCCCTGCCTGGATCAGCTGCCCCCGCTGTACGGTACGCCTTCCCATTTTTCCGTTATAGGGCGCCGTGATGATCGTATACGAAACATTGAGATTGTTTTTGGTTACCACTGCTTCTCTTCTTTTTATCTCCGCTTCCAGCGCTTCCTGCTGCACTCTCGTATCATTGATCCTGGCTACAGAAGCCTGGTAAGCATCCAACGCCGTCTGGTAATCAGACCTGGCTACAGCCAGCGCGGCTTCCACTCTTTCCAACTGCTGTTTGGTAGCCGATTCAACATCATATAGTTTTTTATACCTGTCGTATTCCTGTTCCTGGTGCACCAGCTTTGCCTTGGCAGCTGCAATCTGCGACTGGTTCACTTTAGAAGCCTGCGATGCAGTAGTGACATTGGTCCTGAGAATATCTACCTGCGCCTTGGCATTGAGCAGCGAGGCTTCTGCCTCCTGTTGCTGGGCGGCATATTCACTGTTATCAATGATCACCAGCGTATCGCCTTTCTTCACTTCCTGGTTCTCTTCGTACCTGATCTCCTGTATGTAACCAGTAACCTTTGCCACAACAGGATTGATATATTCATCTACCTGTGCGTCATTTGTTTCTTCGTAATTAAAGTGATGGAACAGGGTCTTAATTCCCCAGATTAATAGTAAGATGACCACGATGATGGCGATAATCGTGGTGATCCTGGATATCAGCCTGTCGGTTTTATTGGTATTGGTATTGATATTCGTCGTGTTCATATGCTAAAGGTTGCCTGTTGCTTTCAATAATTGATAATACTGGAGCTGTGCTGTAACAGCCGCGGTGGTGAGGTCGAAACGTGCCTGCAGAAGCTGCGTTTCAGCATCCAGCAGATCTGTAAGCAGCGATAATTGATTGAAATAGGTATTGTTGACAATCCTGAAATTTTCTTTAGCCTGGGTAATATTATCATTGGCTACCTGTATGCGCGTTAACGCTTCAGTATATCTCAGGTACGCAGTTCTTACCGCTTCTCTGACCTGGTCCTGGATATCGGCATGTTCTATCTCCTGCCGTTCAAGGTTGATCTTCGCTTCAGCTTTTTTATGTTTGTTCTGGTAAAGAGCCGAAAGCGGCATACTTGCCTTCACTCCTGCCTGTCCGAGTCCGTATAATGAAATGGCATAGGGATAAAATTGGATCTGCGGATAAGTGTAGCCATACTCCGCATAGAGTCCCACCTTTGGCAGGATGTTGCTTTTTACGTCCTTTAGCCTTAATTCACTGAGCTGTGTTTCTTTTTCTGATATCTTGAATTCGAAGGAATTATGGTAAGCGTCGGCTACAAAATCTTCGTAGCTACGGTCGGCATGCGCATCTACGACCAGGGTATCCATAGCCAGTTGATTATCTACGCTGTCTGGCTGCCCTATCATGATGTTCAGCCGCTGATTGGCGATCTTTATGCCGTTCCTGATCTCCAGCAACGACATCCGTTGTTTGGAGAGGTTCAGTTCCGCTCTCAGTACATCGCTTTTCAATACTACTCCGTTCTTAAAAAGCTGCCTGATCTCTTCCAGTTCTTTTTCACGGTCACGGATATACTGGTTGAGCACCTTTTCGTACATCCTTCCCCGGTACACATCAAGATATAAAGCCGCTGCTTTATAGCGGATCTCGGAGGCCGTCAGCTTTTGCTGTTCCTTGGCTAATTCCGCCTCCGTTTGCCTGGCTTTTATTTCACGGGATGTTTTGCCGCCGTTATAAAGATTCAGGTAAGCATCTCCCCCTACCGAATAGTACTCATGCACTACCGGAAACTGCGTGGGCGCCTTGAAAAGGCCGTCTTCGTATATGGCCAGGTTAGATACTCTCGCATACAAACCATTTGCCTTTACTTCCGGTAAACGTTCGTCTTTTGCTGCTTTGGTCCGTTCTTCCAGGCTTTCGACACGGAGATATTGCATTTGCAACTGCTTGTTATAAACCTCCGCCTGTTTCCATACATCCGTTAACGTTAGTGATCTTCTTTCAGGGTCCTGGCTCCTGGCCTGGTGAGTGATACAAATCATAGTGATCACCACCACGACCAACCAGTTATTAACTTTTATAAACATATTTAAGGTGATGAAGATGCAAAGTTCCGATTGATGCCATTAATTTATTTTCTATAAATTGCCATAAAATTGCTAGAACCGGCCAAAATGGAAAATCCAATTACCGAACAAATATTTGCTGAGGTTGATGCAATACCTGAATCTACCTACGTATGGCATTGGAAAACAGAACATCACTTCTCTTTCCATAAGCATAACAAAGGACAGCTGACCTATGTTGAAGGCGGCGTTGCTTTTTTATACACCAGGGATAAAACCTATTTCCTGCCTGCCAGGCATTACATGTGGGTGCCAGCGGGCGTTGAGCACTACTTCGTTCACCGCTACCCTGCTAATTATGTCAGGAACATTTACTTCTATGCAGAGCCAGGGGACAATGACGATCCGTTCTACAGTAAAACGGGCAGTTACCCGGTTAACAACCTTCTGTTGGAAATGATCCTTTACACAGGCCAATGGGATGGCCATATCACGCCGGGGGATAAACGGTTCACATTCCTGAAAGCCATGAAGGAAATGCTTCCTGAGATCAGTAAAACGCCTCTGCCTATTAATCTTCCCACTACCGACCATCCGCGCCTGCAACCGGTTTTGCGGTACATACACGAAAACCTGGCTGAAAACCTCACTCTCGATGTCATAGGTCATGAATTCAGCCTCAGTGAAAGAACCCTTACCCGGCTGTTCAGGAATACAATGGATATTTCCTTCTTCCAATACTTAAAACTGGCCCGGATGATTAGAGCCCTGGGATACCTGCTGGAAACCAGGAAAACGGTTAACGAAATTGCCTGGGATACCGGCTATAACAGTGTTTCAGCATTCAGCAATACTTTTTATAAACTCATAGGGAAACGGCCCAGTGAGTTCCAGCATAAAGATCAACGGGAACCGGAAGAACCGGACATAACATTATGATAGAATTTATGAGAAAGATTTTGCAAATTAGTCCCTACAGCAAAAATCTAAATCAGCACAATGAAGACTTATGCGACACTATCCTGCATCATTGCAGCTTTCAGCCTGTTTTCCGCCCAGGCGCAGAACAAAAGGCCCGCTACAGCTAATAACCCATCAGATCTACCTCCCGCCAGGTCTGTTACTTTGAATCCTGATACCACTGTTATTACCTCTCATGATGTAACGATCAATGGTCAAAAAGTCCCCTACCGGGCCATTACCGGTACTCAGCCCGTTTGGGATGCAGACGGGAAAGTAATGGCAGGTCTTTTTTATACTTATTATGAAAGGACCGATGTTAAAGACCGTAGTACCAGGCCTTTGGTGATCTCCTTTAACGGCGGTCCAGGCACTCCCTCCGTCTGGATGCAGATTGCCTACACCGGTCCCCGTTTGCTTAACATAGACGACGAAGGCTACCCGGTACAACCTTACGGTATACACGAAAATCCGCACTCCATCCTCGACATAGCCGATATATTGTATGTAGACCCGGCTAATACGGGTTTCTCAAGGGTGTTAGCCAAAGACGCCGCCAGGGAAAATTTCTTCGGTGTGAACGCTGATATCAAGTACCTGGCCGAATGGATCAATACCTTTGTATCCCGGCATAACCGCTGGGCTTCTCCCAAATACCTGATAGGCGAAAGCTATGGAACAACCCGCGTTTCAGGACTGGCGCTGGAATTGCAGAACGCTCAATGGATGTACCTGAACGGGGTGATCCTCGTTTCGCCAACAGAGCTGGGCATCTCCAGGAACGGACCTGTTGACGCCGCGTTGATGTTACCCTACTATTCCGCTACTGCATGGTACCATCATGCCTTGGCGCAGGACCTGCAATCGAAAGACCTGACAGACTTCCTTCCGGAAGTGGAACAATTCACCATCAATGAACTGATACCAGCTATCAGCCAGGGCGGCTTCCTCGACGATCAGAAACGGAAAGCCATGGCAGCCCGGATGTCGCGCTATTCTGGGCTTTCAGAGAAAGTGATCCTGCAACATAACCTGAAAGTACCACCGCAATTCTACTGGAAAGAGTTATTGAGAGATAAAGGATATACCGTAGGCCGCCTCGACTCCCGGTACAAAGGAATAGACCGGGAAGACGCCGGCGACAGCCCCGATTACAACGCCGAACTCACCAGCTGGCTTCATGCCTTTACTCCCGCCATTAATATCTACCTGCGGGAAGAACTGAAATTTGATACCGACCTTAAATATATGATGTTCGGCCCTGTGCATCCGTGGGACAGGAATAACGATAATACAGGAGAAAACCTGCGCCAGGCAATGGCAGCCAACCCCTGGTTGCATGTCATGATCCAATCTGGCTATTATGACGGCGCCTGCGACTATTTCAACGCCAAATACAGCATGTGGCAGCTGGATCCCGGTGGCAGGTTAAAAGACCGTCTTTCCTGGAAAGGTTACCGCAGCGGCCATATGATGTACCTCCGCAAAGATGACCTGAGCAAAGGCAACGAAGATATCCGCGAATTTATCCGTAAATCCATTCCGAAGCCGGGGCAGCCCGCCAAGTATTGATTTCACGCAAAAGTGTTTCACGCAAAGGGGCAAAGTTGGCAAAGAGACATAAGATTTTTTATAAGGGACATAAGTTTTTTAAGAATATTAAGAGGGCAAAGAGCGAAGATTGTGTAATACCTATTACATAATCTCCGCTCTTTATTTTTCTTTCTTCTACTTAAAAAACTTATGCCTTTTCTTAAAAAAAACTTATGTCCCTTATAAAAAATCTTATGTCTCTTTGCCAACTTTGCCCCTTTGCGTGAAATACGCTATCATTGTGGAGCTATGGATAAACAAAGGATAAAAAGGGTGCTGATCTATGCAGCCAAATGTGTTACCGGCGTACTGGCCGTACTGGGCCTTTCATTTCTATTCAATTATGATAACGTTGTCTGGGTTTTGATATCTGTTATGCTGGTATTATCGCCGGATGGTTCGGATGCGGTAACGTTGGCGGTTACACGTATTAAGGCTAATATCATTGGCGCCATTTCGGGTTTCCTGTTGATCCTTATTCACCCGAATATGATAGTAATGATGTCTATAGCTGTGATGATCACTGTGCTCCTTTGTAATTTGCTCCGGCTGGAACCGGCTACCCGCACCGCGCTGGCGGCAACAATTATTGTGATGACCCATGAAGCGGGCTCTCATCTTTGGGATACGGCGGTGGAAAGGGTGTTATCTGTACTGGTGGGATGTTTATTAGGACTACTTATTACATTTATTTTTCATAATAAGTACGCCAGCCAGGCGGCGGAGATTATTTTACCCCGTCCCATGGATAAAGGCGGCGAATAATGGCAACTCCAGAATTTCTTCAGAATTTTTATTTTATATTTGAAAACTGAAGGAGTTGATGCATGAAGAAAATGATATATGTCGCGGGATTGGCCTACAGCTTTGTTTCCTGCTCTTTTTCAACCGTACTTGCCCAGGCAGCTGATTCTATAAAGCCTGCAAAGGATTCAAGTTACCAGATCAATAAAGAACAATTTAAGCAGCTGACCAGGACAGAAAGCCTGGAATGTACGCTTACAGGCGTATTGGTACCTGCCGCCATGGTGGGTTATGGCTTCTATGCACTCAACAATCCTACCCTCCGGGATGTAAACCATCATACCAAAGGTTGGTTCAAAGAGATCCCTAACAACACAGATTTTCGTCCCCGCACCAAGATCGACAACTACCTGCAGGTGGCCCCGGTAGCGGCAGTATATATCCTGAATATGGCTGGCGTAAAGGGAAAACATAACCTCAGGGACAGGTCTATCCTCCTGGGCATGTCGGCCTTGTTGACATCAGGAGCCGTGGTAGGCATCAAAAACTGGACAAACGAGCAACGCCCTAACCAACAGGACTGGCTGTCGTTCCCCTCAGGACATACGGCAACTGCGTTTGCAGCAGCTGAATTCATGTGGCAGGAATATAAAGACGTATCGCCTTGGATAGGTATGACCGGTTACATTGCGGCAGCAACAACCGGCGCACTGCGTATGTATAACAATAAACACTGGTTAAGCGATGTAGTGGCGGGAGCTGGTTTAGGTATCCTGAGCACTAAAGCTGCCTACTGGGCTTACCCATGGATACAGCGTAAACTTTTCAAGTCTGGCAACTCTTCCGGCGCCAGCAAAATAATCATGCCTTCCTATAATCCCCAGTTTAAAAGCGTAGGACTCACATTAACCCTGTTCCCGGGCAATTAAATCGCTTACCCGGCAACAGGACTTCCATGCATTTATAGTATAACAGTATGCAACAGGTCTGGCACCTGGCGCCATCCCTTTACCCCTACAAATTATCAACTTATTGCTTGATAACTTAACGTCAGAACATCCTATATACACCAGGTGTAAATAGCCATTCCACATTATAAAACAAGAAAAATTATCAATATTTAAGTATTTGGGGGTTAACCTCTAAAGCTGACTTTGGCTACAAACACCTTGCTCGATCGATGAAGCAAAGTTGCAGGATTCTGCTGGAAAAATTTGTGATCTATTTGTTAATGTGGGAAAAAATTATTGACTTTATCCCGTAAACGCATTTTAGGGGTTATTTTAACATCAGTCTATTTAACATGCGATTTACAATCCTCTGCCTGGAACACGTTAGATTAGTATTATCAAAATGACACTAAAGAAGTAATTAGCCCACTATAAAGATATCCTTCAAAACCGTAAGACTTCATGTTTCATTCCATCCCTCTCTTATAAAACCATTTGAAATGCTTGTACCGGTATTTATTCTTCATGCTGTGGTACCTATACTTCAGGACTATACGAAACCAGGGCTACCTGTTCAAAGAGAAAAAACACAGGCCTGTTCCCGGCGAAGACGCGATAAAAGCAGTCAGAATTGTAGGCGTATCAACAGCGCTTTCAGTGCAGCCAGATACCTGCGTAGCGTAAAGAACCTGTCTCCAAACCGGTTCGTAACAGTAGCTGTGAACCAGATCATCACTACCAACATGGGCACTACCCGCCAGGCCAGGTTGCTGGAAAACCTTGCCCCTGGCGAAGAAAGAAGATTAGGGCATTCCGATCATGTAAAAGATGGTAAATACCAGATCTACATCGGCTATGAAATACTGTGGGCAAGATATGTTCCGATACCCGACTGGTATGTAAAACCACAAAAAAATGAACAGGCTCCCCCACCCGGTTCACTCCTGCAACATCAGCACCAGTCGGCGCTGATCAAAGAAATGGAAGAGAAAAATGATCTGTTATCCTAGACGGGGCGTCTTTTTTTCTTCTCCGAAAAAACTCAGCCAAACCATGGTAAAGAAAACACCAACAACCGCTCCTGCTGATACATCTTCCAGGAAATGCTGGTTTAAATACATCCTGGAATAAGCCACCAGCAAAGCTAAAAACAGGTAAAGCAAAGCAAACTTCTTATTCCGGGCATAGTACGAAAGCACAGTTGCCGCTGTAAAAGCACAGATGCTATGCCCCGATGGGAAGCTCCTGAGGTTGTCCAATACTTCCACTCCCGGCACCAGGTACAGGTCGTGCAGCCGGTCAAAGAAATACCTGTAAGGACGCGGATAACCAACCAGGAATTTAAGTGTAAAGCTTATTACTGCTGTGAACATATAGGCCGTGGCCATCACAAACCCCATCTGTCGTCTTATCAATACCAGCAGCAAGGATATCAGCACGGCGGCGGAAACGCTTCCCAGGTGAGTTGCCAGCGGGAAAAACCTGTCGCCCCATGCTGTATGAAGCCTGTTGATCTGCAGGTAAACGGTAGGCCTGTCTACCATCAACCGCCAGTATAAAAGCGCCGCCAGTATGCCCAATAATGGCCATAACAAGACCTTCACTTCCTTGTATACACGCAGAAAACTGTTAACGAATTTCTTCATACCACGATCAGCCTAAAATACGACGGTGATAATTCACCTGCCCGAGGTGATAATTCAAATGGCTGATGAGGTAAATAAGCACCTCGCCGGTTGGCATCCTGGTGTTAAACATAACCAGCGGGAATTCCTTTTCCAGGTCCTCCTGTGTTAATGCCGCAATAGTAGTTAATACCACTCTCCTGGTATTGCCAATAAGCTGTAGCAGCTCCTCAACCGGTACATCCTTGTTGCTGAACTCAAGGTCGCGGTTCCTTACATAACCTGAATTCCCAAGTACCGCGCCGATAAAATGCTGCAGGTTACCGCAACAATGCAAAACGAGGTTGCCTGCGCTGTTATTGATCCCCGGCACTACTTTCCAGATATCTCCGGCATTTTCATACGCCGTAATTTCTTCCTCCAGCTTACTGAGATCCCGCTCATATAAACTGATAAATGTTCCTGTTAGCATAGGCTAAAGTTAATGAAAAAGCGGCTGTCAACGTTTGATATTATTGTAAACTGTTTCCAGGATTGATTGCGCCTGTTGCAGGTCAGCATGCCCAACTCCCTGTTCCGTCAGCTCTACCACCGATAACGCCAACGGGTAAACTTTTTCTTTCAGCTTGCGCCCTGTAGTTGTCAGCCATACCCTTTTGCTCCGTTTATCCCTTTCATCTGTTTTCCTGTTCACCAATCCTCTTTTCTCTAAGTTTTCAAGCAATTTTGTAAGGCTGGCTTTATCTTTACCCGTTTTATCGGCCAGGTTCTGCTGCCTGCTCCCGTTATCTTTTGCCCATAAATGCTTTAAAACAAAATACATGTCAGGAGTGATATCAATACCTGCCTGCATAAATACCTGTAATAACCTTAACCTGTAGGCTGTATGGATTCGTATAACCGTGCTGGCAATGTTAATTCTCAGTCGTTCGCTGATGTCGGAATTTTTCATAGATTGGTTAAAATATTATGCTAATTCAAAAGCGGCATTGATCTTTCAATCAACTTCCGGTAAACATAACTAATCCCAGGTTTGTTTTAAAAACATAACTTAACACAATGGCTACAACACAACCAATAGACTGTCTCCGGCCACCAACCCGGGACGCATATATTCAGTTTTTAGGGGTGGTTGGCCTGCTATGCATATTGTCTTTCATGTAGAGGCTATCCATGGCAATAGATATTTTTTGCTGATGATTAAGACTGATGCTTATCTTCAGGGGGCTTAAACTGATCGCATTGGGCATGATCCGGATGCCGAATACGGTAAACACTTGTGGCGCCAAACTATAAATTTTTTGTATGATCCTTACCAGTATCTTAGACAACGATTTTTACAAGTTCACCATGCAGCATGCTGTCATCAAGCTGTTTCCGAAGGCCCGTGCAAGGTATACCTTCATTAACCGCGGGAAGCATGCCTTCCCTCCCGGCTTTGCTGAAGCGCTGAAAGCAGCGGTGAACGATATGAGGCATTTACAATTGACAGCCGAAGAAAAAGAATACCTGGCCATCACCTGCCCTTACCTGGATCCTACTTACCTGGACTTTCTCCAGGGTTATAGGTACGACCCGTCTGAAGTATATATCTCGCAACATGGCAACGACGTGGAAGTACTGACCAGCGGCTACTGGTACAGGACCATCCTCTGGGAAGTTCCTTTAATGTCGCTGATCTGCGAATTGTACTACCGGCTAACAGGCGAACAGCGGGTGGGCGATGAAGAGGTTATCCGGATCACCCGCGAGAAAATAGAAAAGTATAAAGAGCTGGGAGTTACTGTAGCCGAATTCGGAACAAGACGGCGTTACTCATTGGATGTTCATCGCCTGGTTGTTCAAACCCTCAAACAATATGGCACCGGTTCCTTTATCGGGAGCAGCAATATTTACCTGTCTATGCAGAACGGCGTTAAGCCTGTAGGTACTCATGCCCACGAGTGGTTCATGTTCCATGCCGCCAAATACGGTTTCAAAATGGCTAATATGCTGGGCCTTGAAAACTGGGTGCAGATCTACCGGGGCGACCTGGGTATTGCGTTATCCGACACCTACACCAGCACCGTATTTTTCGAACAATTCGATAAGAAGTTCGCCAAATTGTTTGACGGCGTACGGCACGACAGCGGCGATCCCATCATCTTTGCAGAAAAGACCATCACCCATTACAAGAAAATGGGAATCGATCCTCTGAGCAAAACCATCATCTTCTCTGATGGCCTGGACTACGAAAAAGTGGCGCATATAGCAGAGCATTGCAAAGGGAGGATAGGCATGTCGTTCGGCATCGGAACTGACTTCACGAACGACGTAGGGCAGCCCGCTATGAACATCGTTATTAAAATGTATGAAGCGCTCCCCGAAAATGCGCCCCGCTGGACGGAAGTCGTCAAACTCTCAGACACCAGCGGCAAATACACGGGCGACCCCAAAATGATCACCCTTGCCCGGGAGATGCTCGACATCGTTTAATTTTCACGCAGAGCTTTTCTCGCAAAGAGGCAAAAGGAGCAAAGAGCGCAAAGAAATTTTTTAAGGGAAAAGAAGAAGCAAAGGATCAAAGATTAGTTATAAAACACAATCTTTGATCCTTTGCTTCTCTAATATCCGCTACAATCAATATTTCTTTGCGCTCTTTGCTCCTTTTGCCTCTTTGCGAGAAAAGCTCTGCGTGACCCCCTACCACGTGCCGAGGCCGATACCCGTATCGCCCTGGGAGACGTCGCCGGTCTCGAAGCCTTTCTTGAACCATGACATGCGCTGGGCGGAAGTGCCATGCGTGAAGGCATCCGGCACAACCTGGCCTGTGCTGGCTTGTTGCAGCCTGTCGTCGCCGACGGCGCTGGCTGCATTTAAACCCGATTCTATATCTCCCGGTTCGAGTATGCGATTGGCCTTATTAGCCCATACTCCCGCCAGGAAATCGGCCTGCAATTCCAGCATTACCGACAGTTTATTATATTCTTTTTCACTTAACCTGCTTCGCATAGCCTGTACCTTGCGGCTGATGCCCAACAGGTTCTGTACATGATGCCCCACTTCGTGGGCGATCACATAGGCTTTCGCGAAATCTCCTTTTACCCCGAACTGTTGTTCCAGCTCCGTAAAGAAGGAAACATCCAGGTACACTTTCTGGTCGGCCGGGCAGTAAAATGGTCCCATAGCCGATTCAGCGAACCCGCATCCGGAAGTGGTTCCTTTTTCAAATAAAACCATTCCAGGTGCTTCATAGGTTTTGTTGTTTTCCTGGAAAGTGGCTGTCCATACCTTTTCAGTACTTCTTAATACTTTAGAAGACATTACCTCAAAGGGAGAAGCGTTTGCAGAAGTAAGTTTTTCTGAGGTCTCGCCGCCCGACTGAGGTCCCTGGGCCTGTTGTACGGCCTGCATTACCTGTTGCGGGTCTTGTTTGAAGAGCAACGCCAATACCAGGATAATAATACCTCCGATACCGCCGCCAATGCCAACGGTACGCATACCGCCGCCACTTCGCTTCTCGACGTTCTGACTCATTTCTTCATCATCCAGACGCATAAAATAAGTTGCTTTAATTTAAATAAAAGGGGTGAATTAATAACCCTAATGTACGTTGTTTCTCTCAAAGGCGCCAAGATTTTTAGAGGGAATCGCTCTTCTTTTATCCTCAATTATTTTAAATCAAATTCGATAACTTTAAACCAGGTTCGGACCCGGCAACCTTAAAATCACTTGACGCCCAGGCAAGAACATTATGCGGCCAGATTGCATTGTATAACTCAAGAGAAACGCCTGTAGGCCCGCGTGTTCAGCCGCATATGGTTCATTTGCACCAATTATGCGAAGGATTTCCCCGAAGCGATTGAACAACTGGCCGGCTGGGTGAAAGACGGGCAACTTAAATACACAGAAACGATTGAAGAAGGCTTTGATAAATTACCCGAAGCATTCCTGGGATTATTTTCAGGCAGGAACAGCGGTAAGATGATCGTGAAAGCATAACTTTACATATGACAAATGCGGTAGTATTCACCCACGTTAAGAAGGTTGATCAGACTGGCTTCCTCGAGGCAGATGATCAGCTGGCAGCCGAAGCCCCGCTTCAGATCAGGCTGGCGTACTACAGCAATAACGTCCGCCAGACCCAGGACATTGCTGTTACCATGCGCACACCCGGCAGAGATGCCGTATTAGCCAGCGGCTTCCTGTTCACAGAAGGCATTATTTCCTCTCCGGCCGAAATCCAGTCAGTAGATCTTGTCGAAACTCCTGAAGGCAGCGTCGCCACCGTTCAACTGCATCCCGGCATTCAGCCCCAGTTGAAGCGGATCGACAGGAGCTTTTCTTCAACCGCGGCCTGCGGTGTTTGCGGGAAAACATCCATGGGCGATATTCATACAGTTATCAATACGCCTCTCTCCTCTTCCTTTCAATTTCCTGCATCTGTTTTATTTCATCTTCCGGAAATACTGAACCGGGAACAAGACCTGTTTAAAACAACCGGCGGAATTCATGCGGCGGCATTGTTTAACGATCAGGGAGAATTGTTGATGATGGAAGAAGATATAGGCAGGCATAATGCAGTGGATAAGGTAATAGGAAGGGCATTGGAAGAAAACGCTGTTGCCCTTGGCAGCTCACTGCTGCTGTTAAGCGGACGCGCAGGTTTTGAACTGATCCAGAAAGCTGCAATGGCCGGCATCCCGGTTGTAGCAGCTATTGGCGCACCTTCCAGCCTGGCAGTGACCGTAGCGGAAAAATGGCATATTACGCTGGTAGGGTTTTTAAAATCCCAGCGTTTTAATATATATAGCGCGCCGGAAAGGATCCGCGTGTAACTCAAATCGTGCAATCATGGATGCAGCAGAAAATCCTGTGAAATTCACCGGCATAAAAATATCAAGGCCTAAAACCAGGGCGGCAGGTATGCCTGCCGTCGTGTCGAGCATGCAGCATATCCTGGAAGAAATGAATGTTTTCAGGGGAATGAAAGCATTGCTTAAACTCAACCAGAAATCGGGATTCGACTGCCCCGGCTGTGCGTGGCCCGACCCGGACGATGAGCGGTCGCCCATCGCTGAATACTGCGAGAACGGCGCTAAAGCGATAGCTGAAGAAGCCACCACAAAAAGGTTGACAGGCGATTTCTTTGCACAGAACAGCGTAAAAGACCTCGGTGAACTTACAGATTATGAAATAGGTAAAAAAGGGAGAATAGCAGAACCTGTGTACCTCGCACCGGGTGCAACTCATTATACGCCCATCAGCTGGGAAGAAGCATACCGGCTTATTGCCAGCCAGCTGAAAGGACTGCGATCGCCCGACGAAGCAATATTCTATACATCCGGCAGAACAAGCAATGAAGCTGCCTTTCTGTACCAACTGATGGTCAGGGAGTTCGGAACCAATAACCTTCCCGACTGCTCCAATATGTGCCATGAGTCTAGCGGAGTTGCACTTTCGGCCGCTGTAGGAATAGGCAAAGGTTCCGTTACACTGGAAGATGTTCATGAAGCAGAGGTGATTATGATCATGGGGCAAAACCCCGGCACCAATCACCCCCGTATGCTTACCGCGCTTCAAAAAGCAAAAAACAACGGCGCCTTTATCATCTCCGTCAACCCTCTACCAGAAACAGGACTGATCAGCTTTCTGAATCCACAAACCGTAAAAGGTTTATTGAACATTCCTACTCCCCTTACAGACCTCTTCTTACAGGTAAGGATCAATGGAGATCTGGCTTTGCTGAAAGCGCTGGCCATCCTGTTACTGGAAGAGGAAACAAAGAAACCGGGAACGGTGTTCGACCATGATTTTATCAGCAACAACACCAAAGGATATGTAGAATATATTGAGCACTTAAGATCATTAAACCCGGATGAACTGGTAAAGATCTGCGGAGTACCTCTTCACCAGCTTAAAGAAGCAGCCAGGACGCTCGCGGGTAAAAAGAAAATAATTACCTGCTGGGCCATGGGTCTAACCCAACATAAGAACGCAGTAGATACCATTCGCGAAGTGGTCAATATCCTATTGCTTAAAGGCAGCATCGGCATTAAAGGGGCCGGCGTTTGCCCCGTCAGAGGGCATAGCAATGTGCAGGGCGACCGGACCATGGGAATCTACGAGAAGCCCAGCGCCGTGTTCCTGGATAAACTGGATACTGTTTTTAAGATCAGGTCGCCCCGCCGCCATGGCTATGATACCGTAGAGGCTATTCGTGCCATGCATGAAGGTAAAGCAAAAGTATTTATGGCGATGGGAGGCAATTTCCTGTCGGCCACCCCTGATACCAACTACACCGCCCAGGCATTACGGAATTGCGATCTTACTGTTCATGTTTCAACTAAACTGAACAGGAGTCATCTTGTTCATGGCCGCAGCGCTTTGATCCTGCCTTGCCTTGGGCGCAGCGACAGGGATATAGTGAATGGAGAAGAACAATTCGTGAGTTGCGAAAACTCGATGGGCGTTGTACAATCCTCCAAAGGCAATTTGCATCCTATTTCTTCCCATCTGAAAAGCGAACCTGTTATCATCTGTGAGCTGGCCATGACACTGTTCGGCAACAATTCGCCAATTCCATGGAACAGTTACCGTCAGCATTATGATTATATAAGAGAAGCCATTGCCCAGGTCATCCCGGGGTTCGAAGATTACAATAAAAAAGTAAGGCGGCCCGGAGGTTTTTATTTGCCTAACGGCGCCCGGGAAGGCAGGTTCAACACCTACAGCGGCAAATCGAATTTCAACATAGCAGGCGTCAGCTATTCTGCGATCGGCGAAAATGAATACCTCATGATGACCATCCGTAGCCACGACCAGTTCAATACAACCATCTATGGGCTTAATGATCGCTACCGGGGCGTGTACAATGAACGCCGGGTAATTTTCATGAATAAGGAAGATGTTAAAGCGAATGGTTTTAAAGGAGGCGAAATCGTGGATCTTTTCAACTTCCAGGATGGCGTAACCAGGGTTGCAGAAGGCTTTATCGTTATCCCTTATGATATCCCGGTTGGTTGCACCGCTACCTACTTTCCCGAAACCAATGTACTTGTTCCGGTAAACAGCGTAGCCGATCAAAGCAACACACCTGTATCCAAATCCGTTATTATCCAGATCAGGCGATCTGCAGTTAAACAACAATAATTCTATGAATCCGGTAATCTGGCAAGCCCTTGAATGGCCTGCAATTGAGTATTTCCGCCTGTACAACAGCGGCCAGGGCATGGCGGCAGTTGGTTGCATCAATGGCGTAAAAGAGAAACAGCCTTTCTGCATCAGGTATAAAGTTGACCTGACTTCAGACTGGAGAACTTCAGCGTTTCACATAAGAGAAGAAAGCGTACAGGCTAAGGAGCTGCATTTATCATCAGACCTGGAAGGGCATTGGTTCGATAAGGACAACAATCACATTGCGCTCTTTGATAACTGCATGGATATAGATATTTCTTTAACCCCCTTCACCAACACGCTGCCGGTGAGGCGATTGCAATTCAACGCTCATGAAAGCAAAGTGCTCGATATGCTGTACATCAAGCTCCCTGAATTCGAATTGCAACGGGTGCAGCAACGGTACACCAGGCTTGCCCAGCATGAATATTTATATGAAAATGTAGATAACGATTTCAGCGCCCGGCTACCGTACGATGAATTTTATATTGTAAAAGACTACCCGGGGTTATTTGAAAGGATTAATTATTAGTGGTTCGGCGACTCGGTATCTCTTACCAGTTCAGCAAAAATGTCGGCAGTGCTCCAGGCCCTGGCTTTGCCGGCCGACTGACCTGCCCACATCACTGCAAAGTCGGTATTGTCCAGTTCCCTGGCCAGTTTCCTGATCGGCTGTGTCAATTCATTCTGGTATGGATAACCGCTGATCTGCAGACCGGAAGCCTCTATTTCCTGCAGCAATTTGTTTTTTATTCCCCTGGCCCATCTTCCTGTAAATCCGCGGGTTAATACAGTATCCGTGTCCGTTAGGCGGCCAATAGCGGCTTTATGACCCGGGGTAGCCAGGCTTTCATGCGCCCTTAAGAACAGGCTTCCCGGCTGTATGCCCATTGCGCCCAGGTTAAACGCCGCCCTCACTCCTCTTCCGTCCATAATACCACCCGCTGCTATAACAGGAACGCGTAAACGATCCACAACCTGCGGGATAAGCGACATGGTGCCTACCTGTGGAAGGCTATCGCCCAGGAAAGAACCCCTGTGTCCTCCTGCTTCGATTCCCTGTGCTACAATAATATCCGTGCCGGCTTCCTTTAGTACTACCGCCTCATTCACGCTGGTAGCTGTTCCGATCAGTGTAACGCCGTGCTCTTTCAACAGCTTGTAACCGGCTTCGTCAGGCATGCCAAAAGTAAAGCTCACCAGTTTAACCCCTGCGGCGAAGATCGCCGGTAGCTGGTCTCTCCAGGAATAAAACGGCACTTCATCAAAATTCACCCTGGGAACGGCAAGCCTGTTGGCTCCATACAAAAATTGCAGGAAATCCTGCATTTCTTCAAACGCTTTTCGGTCATAGGATGGCGCAGGTTCATATACAAAAAGGTTCACTGCAAATGGCGCTGCCGTCAGCGATTTAACTTCCCTGATCAAAGCAGCCACACGTTCAGGCGGTAAGCCGCCTACAGGCAAAGATCCTAATCCCCCGCTTTCACTTACAGCGGCAACCATGGCAGGAGTTGTTATTCCTAACATTGGCGCCTGTACGATCGGATAAGTGATGCCCAGCAACTGGGTTAATTCGTTCTTCCATTCCATGACCAATAGTTTGTTATAAAATTACAAAGAATATCTTTATCAACGGAAGAGGATAACAGAAGGCGCCTTCAATGCAGATACATCAAAACGGAAGTCAACAATGGTAGTGATCTCCAACCTGAAACCTTTCACCGGCGTTGGAGGATTCGGGAAATAGTAGCCTGAAACGCTGATGGTATTGAGCGAGAGGTTTTCGTTCTTCACCCTGAAACCGCCTCCTATTCCCAGGTGTACCGGGTTCCTCAACAGGTCGTCGTGTTTATGATTGAGGATGGAGGCCTGCAGGTCTGCAAAGAAGTTGAATTTGAAACCCAGTATTTTCAACGGGCTGTAATAAACGGTTTGTGATTCCATGTTTAATCGCTGGTACCCGTTTAACTTGGTATCGCGGTATCCCCATATCCCGTATTCCATATTTATGTTCAACGGTTTATTGAAATAAGGATTAGGACTGTTCAGGTAATCAGCGTTAAAGAATTGCCTGAACCTGGAAGTACCGACATAGACCAGCCGGCTGTAATATTCCAGCCGTGCGTGAAAAACAGCGTCCTCTATTTTATGGTTCAGCCAATAGTTGCCCAATTCCAGGGTTGTATTGAACAATCCCTGCCAGTGCGTTATCCAGTACTTCTGGGCGGTGATGCCTGTGTAAAGCCGGCGGCGGTCCCTCCAGGTCTCCCATCCGCTTGTTGCGCTGATGTTGTAACCCAACGGGATATCCTCCGTTCTTCCAAAACCAAAAAAGTAATGCGCTTTGAAATAGTCGATCCGGTAGGCCTGTAATTCCAACAGGTATAAACGATGGTTATTGTACACCGGGTCGTCTTTATACCGTTCCTGCGAAGGCGTTCGCTGGAATGCCAGGTTATAGTGCCGGGCCAGTATAGCCAGGTTCGGTTTACTTCCTATTGTGCCATCGTGCCTGTAATTATTGATAAGATTGTAGCCTACCCACCCGTCGATTATCCGGTACCGGTAGTCCCGGAAGATGCTGTCGCCCGATTCAGGCAATATTCCTTTAATGTTGATGGACCAGTTCTGGGCCAGGGTTAAACCACCTACCCATTTGGCGGCATTCCTGAATAAGGGCCGGGTTAATTCTATATACACAGAGCCTTCATAGGCGTTGGTATCCAGTTGTGCGAAGTTATTCAATGTCGTGTAGCCGACTGCCATATCAACAAAAGACCCCATCATATTATACTTGGTATACCTGATCTCCGAATTCCAGATGGGGTTATAATCCTTCCGCCACCGGGCGCCCACCCTGACGCCCTGTCCTGCTCCGAAAAGGTTATTATTGGAAATACTTGCCCTGATATCGGTAGGACTGAACTGTGAAAGATCCGCACCATATTCAAACAGGTCTTTTGTTACCACTTCTATATCCAGCGAATCCCCTTCTACATTCTTTACATATAACCTGGCATCCTGGATAAATGGGCGGTTACGCAGGTAACGTTCATTATCCGCCATTTCAAAAGGGTCGAGCCGTTGATCTTCCCGGAAGAAGAGCGATTGCCTGATCACCCATTGCCTTGAATCATAGTGTAACCGGTTGGCCAGCTTTATCAGTTTCATGCTCGTGGTAAAGGAGGTATCGTTGATGTTCCTTGGACCAAAAACCTTCACTTTTCTATAGTGGATATTACGGATCACTTTACCTGCAAAAGGGGTAAAATATTTCTCACTTTTGATGATAGAGCTATCGATATCATTTGAAGGAACGGGTTCGTCCTGTTTCGTGATCCGTTTAATGAACGATTGCCGGTATTCTTTGTTTTTTAGGGAATCCCTGTACTCGCCCAGCTTCTTAAAAAGCCCGTTTTTGTGGTTGCCGGTATCGGTCTGAGGCTGCTTAAAAAGAGGGCTATTCCTGTGCGGAAAGGTGTCAGGAATCAGTGGGCTCCTGTATTTCAGCGCTTTAGGGAATATGATCGTGTCTTTCGTCACAGGGGTATAGATCTGGGCATAGCCTGCGACGATACCACACTGGCAGATGAGCCAGCAAATGACAGTTAGTGTAGGCAATATTTTAGATAAACACCTCAAGCTTTTCAATCGGAACAATTATATCGAAAAAAAATGGATTTACCACTTACGCAAATATTGTACTACCGGAATGATAATTGTTTCCAGGTTAACGGAAATCCTTAATGGAAATATTATTCACCATCAAAACTATTTTGTTATGTTACGTTGGGCATTAATTTTCTTTATCGTGGCTGTTATAGCCGCCATTTTCGGGTTTGGTGGGATAGCCGCTGGCGCAGCATCTATTGCGAAAATACTATTCTTTATTTTCCTTGTGCTGTTCTTGGTTTCTATTATTGCAGGTGCTGTAAGAAGATAGTGGAAGGAGATAAAATATATGGTTGTTGACAAGGCAATGCCCGGTCAACAACTCTATATTATTTCATGATGCTTGTTTCCCATCCATCGTACATGCCATTCACCTGCTGTGCTAATTCCCACAGCCCCATTACCACATTGTTAATGGACGCTTCACTGGTTTTATCTTTACGGGAGATGCAAAGTTTAAAAGGGAATTCCGGATTTTCGGTAGTATCTTCTTTCATCAGTGAAAACCCGTTTTCCTTTATATGTTCCCAGTATAACGACCTGTCTTCTTCTGTTTTAAAGTGGATCCAGTGATCGATGGGGCGTTCTTTTTCGGAAACATCGCCGTGCTGTTGCAACATCCGCAATACTTTCCTGTTCTGGATACGTTGAAATTCGTAGACATCAGGAAACAGGTAATCGAAATAGAGTTCCCAGTTATTGTCTTCCTTCACCCCGTAGTCATACCGGTAATCAGGGAAGGTTATCATGACATCGGAAATATACTTGTCGTGCAAGGTTACATCCCCGGTATAGAAATAAAAGTCGCGTACGCCGTTACTGTAGGTACGACCTACAAACTGAGCATCCAATTTGGATTGCAGCGCTTCCACCAGTTTATCTTCGATCTCACCCATGATGGCAAATTCAGCATCCCGAGGGAATCCGTCTTCACGTGGATTATTCAAATATACAGTGATATATATGGCATTAGGCTTATCCTTCAAGGGCGCGAATCGTCTTAAATCAAGGTCGAGGCCTATTACTGCTGGACTTTCTTCAATATGGCACGTATAAATATCCCAGTCCGGGCGGTAATCCTTATGCATATAAAAAAATTAAAATAACGCAAACACCAGGCTGTAAAGATACGTAGCTCAACGTTATAACGGAACAGATAAAACATTATAACTCTTTTTTTTATCCACAATAGCCGGCTCGCCGCCAATCCGTCAACATACCTGCTTAACATTAATTAACAGTTGTGGCAGAAATGCAGCACCTGGCCGTAAACTGCCAGCAGAAAGGATTTTACAAGATATTATGGTTGAAACAGGCAGCTATAGCGAGTTCCGTCCTACCTTTCATCCCAAAATCGAGGCATTCTTCCTGCATATGGTCTAATTTTACCCCCGCTATTAAATCAGTTGGAAGCTATTATTATGAGAAAAATTGTATTGCTAATTACAGGCTGGCTATTATTGCTTACAGGAACCATTTCTGCACAACAGCACCAGGGCGCCGGGAAACCCGGAAATGCAGGTGCCGGATCTATCTATGGTAAATTGATCGACGCACAAACCAATAAACCAGTTGAATATGCCTCTGTAGCTTTGTTGCGCGCAGACTCAAGTGTTCAGACAGGCATGCTCTCAAAACCGAACGGAGACTTCATTTTTGAAAATATTAATTTTGGTCACTATATTATTAAAGTAAATTTCATCGGCTATCAGCCTTTCTTCAAACCTGTTCAGCTTTCCGGCAAATCCAGCAATGTGGATGTGGGCAATATCAAACTGGCCCCTAACGTAAAATCCCTCGCCGCCGTAAACGTAGTAGGAGAAAAACCTGCTTTCAGCATGGCGATAGACAAGAAGGTATTTAATGTAGAAAAGAACCTGGCAAGTATCGGCGGTACCGCAACAGACGTACTGAAACAGGTGCCTTCCGTGAACGTGGATATAGACGGTAACGTTACTGTCCGCAACGGCGCTCCTACCATCTTCATCGATGGCCGCCCCTCTACCCTTACGCTGGACCAGATCCCCGCAGATGCGATCCAGAACATCGAAGTTGTTACCAATCCCTCAGCCAAATATGATGCAGAAGGGATGAGCGGAATATTGAACATTGTTCTCAAAAAGAACAGGAAAGCAGGTATAAACGGCACTGCAAACGCCGGCATAACTTCTCTCGGAAGCACCAACGCCGGCATAGACCTGAATATCCGCCAGGAAAAATTCAACTTCTTTATCAACTATAATATCAGGAACAGGAAATCGCCTACCAATGGCCGCTTGTTCAGGAAGAACCTGGGCAGCGACACCACCAATTATACAGAGCAACTGGAAAACGGCGACTTTTACCGCAGGTTCCAGACTGGCCGCATCGGGTTCGACTGGTTCATAGATAACCGGAACACCCTTACCATTTCAGAAAATATTACAGCAGGTAACTTCAACCGCTATAATAACCAGGTCATTAACGAATCAGATATTCACCAGCAACTGGTACGCTACGGCAACGGTGTAAACAACACCCTCAACGGTTTCCGCAACTATACCACCCAGCTGGGATACAAACATACATTCGCAAAAGAAGGAGAAGAATTAACCGCTGATTTCACTTACAACTATGCGACCAGCGATAACAGCTCCACTTATTCCCTCCAGTATTTCGATCCGAACAACAATGCGATTTACGATCCTAAAGCGCCCGAATACCGTTTAGGCGGCGGAGATGGTAAAACCATCTACCTGACCGGGCAGTTAGATTACGTAAAACCGCTGACGGAGAAATCGAAAATTGAAATGGGTTTACGCACCAACAACAGGACCTTTGATAACTTTACCAATACCTATGGTAAACAGTACCCCTCTGGCGAGATGCTGCTCGACACGGCACTCTCCAATAACTATCATTACCGCGAACAGATCAACGCCGCGTATGTAAGCTACACCGGCGCGTTAAAAGATTTCGGGTACCAGGTAGGATTAAGGGCCGAACAGTCCAATTACGACGGTGAAACCCGTTTAGGCAACAAAGCTGCTTACAGTATTAAATACCCTATCAGCTTTTTCCCAAGTATTTTCCTCTCACAGAAACTGAAAGGAGATCACGAATTGCAACTGAACTACAGCCGTAGGATACGCCGCCCGTGGTTCCGCGACCTGCTGCCAACGATCGATTATAACGGTCAAAGCGCCAGCACCGGGAACCCTGACCTGAAACCGGAATTCACCAATTCATTCGAGTTGTCGTACCTGAAAGACTTCAACCAGAAATACAACCTGCTGGTTTCATTATACTACCGCAATACCAATAACGCGATCACTGATTTTTATGTAGACACTACGCTGAACCTAAATGGTCAGTCTCAGAAAGTATTGCTGAACTACCCGATCAATGCGAGTACCCGTAACTCGTACGGTGCGGAGTTCACCTTCAGAAGCCAGATCACAAAAAGCTGGGATGTTACAGCCAACGCCAATTTCGCGCAAACAAAGATCAACGCCTCCAACAACGGCGATAACCTCTCCAACCAGGGTTTCATCTGGTTCGGAAAAGTGAACAGTAACACCAAACTGCCATGGAACCTTACCTTACAGGTGAGCGGGCAATACGAGTCAAAACAGATCCTGCCACAGGGAGAAAGAAAGCCTAACTGGGCTGTTGATGCAGCAATTAAAAAAGACCTGCTGAAAAACAAAGCCCTCTCTATTTCCCTTGGCCTGAACGATATCTTTAATACAGACCGCAGCCTTTCGTATACTACCACCAGTTTCTCAGAGCAGGAATATTACCGTAAAAGAGCGACCCGCGAGTTACGCCTGAACGTAAATTACCGGTTTGGAAAAATGGATACCAACCTGTTCAAACGTAAGAACAATAAATCAAGAGACAACAACGGCGGAGATATGGGAGGCGGAGATAATTTCTAAACCAGGAGATCAGAACAGTACATAGATCAAGGCGCAGCATTTAATGTTGCGCCTTTATTTTTATTTGTATTTTGGCAGCCGTAAACCAAGAATATGGATTCTATATATCACACGATCACCCTGCGTTTCCTGGCCGAACCTTCCGACGTTAATTTCGGAGGTAAAGTACATGGAGGGTCTGTAATGAAATGGATAGACCAGGCAGGCTATACCTGCGCCGCCAACTGGAGCGGGCAATATGCGGTCACTGTTTACGTAGGCGGCATCAGGTTCTTTAAGCCAATTTCCATCGGCGACCTGGTAGAGATCAACGCCAAGATCATTTATACCGGTAAAACAAGCATGCATATTTCTATAGATGTATTTGCGGGAAACCCGAGGCAGCAACAGAAATCGAAAACCACTCACTGCGTGATGGTATTCGCGGCAGTAGATGATACCGGGAAACCCATCCCTGTACCTAAGTGGCAACCACAAACCGCCAATGAGATCAACCTGGAACAATACGCTAAAAAACTGATGGACCTCCGTAAAGACATCGACGAAGAGATGAAACCATACCTCTAGCGGTTTCACGCAGAGGTTTCACGCAAAGGGGCATAAGGAGCAAAGCGCGCAAAGATTTTTGGATCGAAGCGGATTTTAAGAGGCAAAGGCGATATTTGGACCGAAGCGGAAAATAAGAAAGCAAAGGCAGTGATGATGGTGTTACATAACTCAATCTCCACTCCCTTTGCTTTCTTATTTCCCTTAATAAAAATCCTTTGCGCGCTTTGCTCCTTATGCCCCTTTGCGTGAAACCTCTACGTGAAATTAACTCGTTTGGAATTGCATGTCGCTCAGCATGCGGTACATGCCTTCCAGTTCGACCAGTTCTCCGTGGGTGCCTTCTTCTATGATATGGCCTTTATCGAGGACGATGATCTTATCGGCTTCGCGGATGGTGGAAAGGCGGTGCGCGATCACGATGGATGTTCTGCCTTCCATGAGTTTGTCCAGCGCTTCCTGCACGAGGCGTTCTGATTCGGCGTCGAGGGCTGATGTGGCTTCGTCGAGGATGAGGATGCGCGGATTCTTAAGTACCGCCCGTGCAATAGCGATACGTTGGCGTTGCCCTCCTGATAGCTGGACGCCACGCTCGCCCACGATCGTATTCATACCATCGGGGAAACGTTGAATGAATTCCCATGCGTTGGCCTGCCGGGCAGCCGCTTCCAGCTCTTCCGGCGTGGCGCCGGGTTTTCCGTAGGCAATATTTTCGGCGATGGTACCGCCAAAGAGAAATACGTCCTGTGGTACGATGGCCAGTTGTGAACGAAGTTGGGAAAGTGGAATGGCATTGCCGGGTTTTCCATCGAAGTAAATGCCGCCGCTAACGGGATCATATATACGAAGCAGCAGGGAAACGATCGTACTTTTACCGCCGCCGCTGGGGCCAACCAGGGCCACTTTCTGATCAGGGTAAATATCGAATGAGATCTTGTCGAGGATGGTAAGATCAGGACGGGTTGGATAGAAGAACGTAACCTCTTTGAAACTTACCTGCCCTTCTACCCTGTTTTCAGGCGCAATATCCTCAAATGGTGCGATGTCTTCTGCCGGTTCGTCCAGGATCTCCAACAGGTGTTCAGTGGCGCCAATGCTTTTCTGCAAATTGGTATATACCTCTGCCAGCCCGGCTATAGACCCGCCGATAAAAACGGAATACAGTACGAAGGAAAGCAAATGACTGGTAGGCATCCCGATGGCCACCCCACGCCAAATGACAGAGACAAGGGCGCCAAAAATACCAAGAATTATAAAGGAAGAAAAAGCACCTCTGAAACGGCCTCCTTTCATGCCTATACGGGCCGCCTCGTTGGTTCGTTGCTGGTACCTGTTTATTTCATAATATTCATTGGCAAAAGCCTTCACATTGAATATGCCTTGCAGGGTCTCTTCTACCACGGTATTGGCTTTGGCCACCTGTTCCTGCACTTCTTTGGAGAACCGGCGGATAAACTTGCCAAATATCACCGCCGCTATCATCATTACCGGCAGTATGGCCAGCATAAAAACGGTCAGTTGCCAGGAGGTGTAAAGCAGGATGGTGATACCTCCGATAATAATGATCATCTGGCGTATAAACTCAGCCAGCGTGGTCGTAAAAGTTTCCTGCAACAGGGAGATATCGGCGGAAATCCGGCTGCTCAGCTCTCCTACCCGCTTCTCCAGGAAAAAACGCATAGGCAGCTTGATCAGGTGACTGTATATGGTTTGTTTAAGGGTAGCCAGTGTTTTTTCGGTAACGTTAACGAATAATACGATCCGGAAAAATGAAAAAACGGCTTGAGCTACCAGTACTAGTACCAGGGCTAAACCAGCCTCATTGGCGTGTTTAAAGAGCGGCTGATCGCTTTGCCCGCCTACCAGCTCGCCCAGCAACCGCGGAAAGGCCAGGCCTGCCAGGCTGGAAACGAACAGGAACATTAGGCCTACAAGGAATTGAGGCCAGTAGGGCTTCACATAGTGGAATAGTCGAAAGGTTTTTTTGAGAGACGACAGCTTGATCGGATGTGCCGCAGGGTTATTATCTTCTTTTCTTTGCATCAGGATATAGTCTTTAATACTAGGGAGACGAACTATATCCAAATATATTTTAAAAAAGGATACCGCCACAGATATAGTAATTTTTACTGATATCAGGGGCGGTATCTTACTTCCAATTAAGGACGTTGTGTTTTGGAGCTATCTCCAGCTCCTGTACCAAACCTGGATGAATCTTCGCCCGGGTTGATTGCACCGGGAGGCATTTGTGCGCCGGGAACTGTATCCTGCTGATCTGTTCCTAGGGTATTATCGGCTGGCACTGAGTCCGTCTGCGGAGTATGGTTTCCATTGCCGCAAGCGGCAAATACCGAGACTACAGACACTGTTAACATTAGAGCGATCAAACGTTTCATGATTTTACAGTTTAAGGGTGAAAAATCTAAAGGTGATAGGTCTTATCCCTCTAAACTGCGGGCTCGCTTAACGTATAGTATCTGGTTTTGTCTTGGTTGTATCAACCGGGATAACACTGGTGCTATCTACTTTGGGCATGCTAACTGCAGCCGAATCCGCTTCCTGGCTGGCTTGCTTGGAACCGCTGCAGGAGAAGAGGAAGAGGCTCAGAATTCCTGCTAAGCAAATTACGATGCAGGACTTGTAGAAAAAGGGTTTCATCAATTAACTATATTTAAGGTCAGACATATTCAATTAACTTCATCTATCCCATCGCTCATTCTCTCTCACACTTTTTTTGTGAAGGAAAGAATTGTGCCAACACGTACATTTGTATAGAAATTATTTTGCGCTCATGAAGGAAGCTTTGCAGATAATAGAAGATGACCAGTTGCTGAAAGTGTTGATAGCTTTGGTAATGGGAGCATTACTGGGAATCGAACGTGAGTATAAACGCAAAGCGGCGGGAATGCGGACCATGACCCTCATTTGTATGAGCAGCGCGGTTTTTACCATTCTCAGCGCCAAGCTGGGCTTCCCCGGGTCGCCTGATCGCGTGGCCTCCAACATTCTCACAGGTGTGGGATTTATCGGGGCCGGCGTGATTTTCAAGAACGACTATACGATAGACGGGATCACTACCGCCGCCTCTATCTGGATTGCGGCAGCCATTGGGATGGCAATAGGTATGAGCAATTACTTCCTGGCGGCAACCGCCCTGGCTGGCTCGCTGATCGTACTGGTCATTCTTGAATACGTGGAGAAGCAGATTTCGCAGGTCAATGATAAACGCCTCTACACCGTTTTCTTTTATGAAGAAAAAGCTCCACATCTTGATGTCGAAAAGCTACTACAACAATTCCAGCTTAAGTACAGGAGAATTCTCATGGTACGCAAGGAAAAGATGATAGAAGTGAATTATGAAGTCCGGGGACCGAAGGCGAAAATGGAACAGCTGGATGAATTTCTTCTGAACAACAATAATGTATTCCAATACCAGGTGCACGCTAACCCATTGTAATCAGTCACCTTTTTAACCAGGAAAAATGCCATCATACGCAGATCTGCCTCTGCACTATGGCCAGGTACCTGCCTGGCTTTACAAGCGAATGAGTCTTTTGGGCGGCGCAATCGTAGAGGCCATTGTAACCGATTACGGGAAGAACGAAGTGATAAAGCGGTTGAGTGACCCTTGTTGGTTCCAGGCGCTTGGCTGTGTACTGGGAATGGACTGGCACTCGTCAGGCATCACCACCAGCGTTATGGGCGCGCTGAAAAAGGCCATCAACCCTCATTCCAGGGAACTGGGGATTTATATTTGCGGAGGAAAGGGCAAGTATAGCAAACAAACCCCGGCCGAACTGCGCGCCATTGCCGATAAAACAGGCCTGCCCGGCGAACAGTTGGTCTATAGCAGCAAAGTGACCGCTAAAGTCGATAACACGGCTATACAAGACGGTTTCCAGCTATATCTCCACTCTTTCATCTTGTCGGATGACGGAGAATGGGCCGTTGTGCAACAGGGAATGAACGATGCCAATGGCCTGGCCCGCCGCTACCACTGGCATTCAAAATCTTTCGAATCATATACCCAATCCCCCCATACTTTTATCTACGGTAAAAACCAGGGATTGATACTCAACCTGACAGATAAGGCGGCCGACCCGACCCAGCACGGGATACTGAACCTGACGGGCGAAAAACCGGCGCATCTCCTCCAGGAGATCAAACTGATCATGCCCTCCCACCATGATGTGCGGGCGGAAGATGTGAACCTGAAACGCCTGGGCAGCGTGCTGGCGCTGGCGTACGACACCAAACCGGCCGACTTCGAAGCCCTGCTGATGCTGGAAGGCGTAGGCCCGAGAACATTACAATCGCTAACCCTGGTGAGCGAAGTGATACATGGTACGCCTTCCCGCTTCGAAGACCCGGCCAGGTATTCGTTTGCCCATGGAGGTAAGGACGGTCACCCCTTCCCCGTGCCGCTGAAGATCTACGACAATACCATTCAAACCCTGAAAGAAGCGCTGGATAAAGCAAAAGTCGGCGCCTCAGAAAAGAAGGATGCGATCAGGAAACTTTCACAGCTCTCACAGCAGATCGAAAAAGACTTTGAACCCAATACAAATTTCGACAAAGTAATAGAACGGGAACGACAGGATTCCTGGAAATATGGCGGGCGCACGGTTTTTGGTAAGGCTACTAAACCGGCAGATCCGAAGTCCGGAGAACAGCTAAAATTATTCTGAAATGACTGATTATAATACACTGACAGTTCCCGAAGCAACAGCAATACAAAAAACGCTAAAAGACCAGGTGATTGTTACCCCTTTTACCGGGGACATAAAATTGATCGGCGGCGCCGATATTTCCTTTAATAAGTTCAGTACAACCGTTTACGCCGGGATCGTGCTGCTTACTTTTCCTGACCTGAAACCCGTTGGTTATTCGCTGGTCCGGAAAGAAGTATTGTTCCCTTACGTGCCGGGTTTCCTGGCATTCAGGGAGGTGCCGGCCCTGCTGGAAGCCTGGGAACAGTTACCCGTTAAACCTGATGTATTGGTTGTAGATGGCCATGGCATCGCGCATCCCCGGAAAATGGGTATCGCCAGCCATTTTGGAGTACTGGCCCAACATCCTACCATCGGCAGCGCTAAGAAGAAATTATACGGCAAATATGAAGAACCTGGCCTGCAGCAAAATGAACACACCCTGCTTACCGATAAATTTGATCAGCCCATCGGTACCGTGCTTAGAAGCAAGAAAAATGTAAAGCCCATATTTGTTTCTCCCGGTCACCTGACCGACATCCCAACCAGCCTGCGGATCCTGCAACAGAGTATCAGGAACTACCGCCTGCCGGAACCAACACGGTTGGCGCACAACGCTGTAAACAGCTTCAGGAAAGGGCTGATAAACGAAGGCTATACGAAAGCTGACTAGAATTGTATCCAGGCGATGTTGGCCTTTCTTTCCAGGCCTTTGCGGCTGATAAGAATGGTTGCATACACCTTCGATGAGGCGTCGTAATCGGCTGCTCCCATAAGGCACGCGTACCCTTTCGTGGTTTCAGGCGTTCCGAAAAGGAACAACCTGTCCATTTTACCATTATAGAAACGGTAGCATACAAAATTGGCATCCACCGGGTATTTCAGCGGCTTCCTGGTCCTTTCCGCCCCTCCCGTTTCCAGGTATTGCAGGTAATCGTTGAACAGAACAAACGAAGCGTTGGGGATCTGCACAAAATCGTACGACATATAGGTATTCGTATTCAGGGCGGCTATCTTGTTCCTGAACACCCATTCGCTTTTTACCCTGCGCTGCAACTGGAAAGGTTCGCAAATACCGGTAACTACCTGGTACTTGGAAATGGCCACTGTATTATTTTCCCTGCCACTGCTATCCAGCATGGCAATACCCAGGTCGCCGAAATTTGTGTGGAACTTATTGACCTGGGAGTTTCCCTGCTTAAAGAACGATAGGTTTTCCAGCAGTAACACACTGCTGCCGTCTTCGTTCGTCCGCCAGCGTTGAGGAGTACCTTTAAAAGGCTGCTGGTAGCCCAGGTTGGTTTGGGCGTTCCTGTCCAGTTCCGGGAATACCAGGTTGGCATGTTTGCGAAGCTTGCCTGTGGAAGCGGAGAACTGGAAGATCTCAGAACCGGAATTCCCGTCGGTTTGCTGACCGGGTATATGCAACAACAGCCTAACCTGGTCAAGCGCCGGCAGGTATTGAACGGCGCCGCTTACATTGCCAGGCTCCCTACCGGTATTCAACAGCTGGTGCGAGAAGGTTGCAGAATCCGGCGATAAGACAGAAAAGAGCACCCTGGATACATTGTTGCCTGTTTCTTTCTTTGTATTGAACCCAACAGTAGAAAGGTAGATCCTATCCCCGCTTACTGCCATATTGATATAACTGAAATAGTTATAAGCCGTGTCGGCTAAATAGAACAGTCCTTTATTCAGCACTGCATGTTGCGGACCATAATGGGTAACGGTGATCCGCGTACGAAGACTATCATTTTTTTGTATAGGCGTACCCGTGAATGCAGCAATGGCATAGTGATCACTGCGCGGATCTTTTTCTACAAAGAAATCATGGGAGGCAAGATTGTCATCCACCAGCACACTGCGGTGCTGTACCGACGGCAGTTCGCCCAGCTTATCTTCCTGCTGCAATTTGCCTGAAACAGGGTCCAGTACCAGGCGGTATAACACAGGGAGGTTCTTCACCAGTTGTTGTATAAATATGACCGGCTGTCCGTTGATCTCGAAGATCCCGTCCAGCTCTGAAGATTCCAGGTCATCAGCTTTCCACAACCGGGCTGCAGTCGTATCAACCGCCGTCAGTTCATGCTTCGAATTATACATGGTAACAATTAGTCCGCTCTTCCGGCTGAAATTCAGGTAGCAGGTGTTCCCATTCCTCAGTTGCAGCAGTTTGTCCCATCCATCGTCCGGCACGTTAAAATCAGCGCTTAGTGATACAACAGGTACCTGGCCGGTTGCCGCCGAAAAAACGGCAGATAAAATTGCCAGGAGAAACAAGCATTTTAGATATTTCATCCTATAACTAATTATTAATTTCAAATATATAAAAATATTTTATTATTAATAATAAGAGAATGAGGAGATGATGGCAGGAAGAGATGGAAAATAAAAATGGCCACGTAAGAAATTTATTTATTTTAGCCGCATGAATTGCCTCATCGTAGATGATAATAAACTTGCCCGTACGGCTATGCGACAATTGGCCAGCCATGTATCCTTGCTCCAGGTGGTGGGGGAATGCGGCAGCGCCATGGAAGCCTATAATCTCCTTCAGCAGGAAAAAGTGGACCTCCTGTTACTGGATATAGAGATGCCTGGCATGAGCGGCCTGGAGCTGACCCGTAACCTGGGCAAGAGCAAACCTTTGATCATTTTCACTACGGTAAAAAAGGATTACGCAGTAGAGGCATTTGAACTGAATGTAGTAGATTATCTTATCAAACCAGTTCAGCCGGCCAGGTTCATACAAGCCATAGAAAAGGCAAAGGAGCTTTGCGAGAGCAGCCAGGGCACCGTGCAGATATCAGATGCAGAATTTATTTTCATCCGGGATAACGGCGTGTTAAAACGTATCAGAACGGAAGATATCCTTTACCTGGAAGCCATGGGCGATTATGTGAAACTCCACACCCCTGCCAGGTTCCATGCCATTCACTCCACCCTGAAATCGCTGGAAGAAAAACTACCTTCCTCTAAATTCATGCGGGTACACCGGTCTTATATTGTATCGCTCGACAAAATAGAATCCATAGAAGACGGCACCATCATTATTCAGAAGCATGCCATACCAGTTGCCGACGCCTATCGCAACAGTCTAAACAGCAAACTTAACTTACTATAGTTCGCCGACACTTATTCCCTGTTAACCGACAGCTCTTGCCTGTTGATCCAATTGTCTGCCTACCCGGCTATGCGCTGGCGTACCTTTATATCGTCAAACAATTGATCACTTTTAAAGCAAGAAAATATGAAAAAGTTAAGTTTAGTCCTCGCTGCAGCAATGCTGGTTATGAGTGCATCATCTTTTGCACAAACCACTACTCCTAAAAAAGAAGTAAAAAAAGAAGCAGCGCCTGCGAAGAAAGAAACCGCAGCTAACCAGGAAAAAGCTCCTGCAGCTAAAGCACATGCAAAACATCATCATCACCATGCTGCCAAACCTGCTCCTGCCGCTGCACCTAAAGCAAAATAAATTCTACCACAGGGGTTTTCTGTATTTAGTTTCGATGGGGTTTCTCGTTGAAACTATTTACATTTCCGGTAGTTATTGTAATTTTTCGGCCAATAGCTAATGAATTTATTATAACAGCTGTTGGCCGAAAAATTTAAATCAGGTATCTTAATACTGGCTTTCCTATATCCACGCATCTTACGTATTAAACTGTCATGCAGCCTAAACGAATCAAATATTACCTACTCGGACTGTTCATCTTCGGAATGATTTTATTTATTGTATTGCAGTTTAATTCTTCCAACAACATCCGTAAACTGATCCGGGGTAACGAACAACTGCTGCAGGAGCTGAATGTGAAGAACGAGTTGCAGAAGCTGCAAACGAATATGGCAAAAACCGACAGTAAGGTCAGAGGAGCTGTTATCTCGCAGGACACTGTTCACATAATAGGAATTGAAGCGGAAGTAGCGATCATTAAAGCCGACCTGAAAGAGATCAACAGGATACTAAGGAACGACAGTACCGAACGCCTGTTAACCCAACTGAACTACCTCGTCGAAGAAAAAAATTCTTTCAACCTCATGGTATTGGACACTTTCTACAGCGATGGCAAAAGCGCTGCAGAAAAAATGATCAATAACCAGAAAGGAAAACGCTTAGGCGAAGCCATCACCAATATACTGCACCAACTCGACTCTACCAGGCAGTCGGAGGTCAACAGGGCCACCAACCTGATAGACAGCAGCGGGCACCGGGCGCTCAGGTGGGGCACTACCCTGGTGTTCTTTGCCTGTCTTACCAGCATCCTGGCCTTCCTTTATATAATCAGCCGCATTCATAAACAGGAACAACTAATTGAAGCGTTGGACGAATCGCAGCGCAAGGAGAAAAAACTGGGAGCCGTTAAAGAACAATTCCTGGCTAATATGAGCCATGAGATCCGCACCCCCATGAACGCCGTGCTGGGCTTTACTCACCTGTTAAAGACCCAACCGCTGAACGAACAATCCAAGGAATACGTAAGCGCAATAGAAACCGCCGGCAACAACCTGCTGGATATCATTAACGACATCCTCGACCTGTCGAAGATCGAATCGGGTATGATGCGTATAGAGCCGGTATCCTTCAGCCTGCGGAGCGTGCTCCATAGCGTTAATACTTTGTTCAGGCCCAAGGCGATGGAAAAAGACCTGCAACTGAGTGTAACAGTTGACGAGAGCATTCCGGATATCCTCTACGGCGATCCTGTACGCCTCACCCAGGTGTTGGTGAACCTGACCAGCAACGCCATCAAGTTCACTGATAAAGGCAGCGTTACCATCCATGTGGAAAAAGTATGGGAACAGGACCAGGCATTACGTTTACTCTTTACCGTTATAGATACGGGTATTGGTATTGACCCGGCTAAGCAACAAAGCATCTTCGACCGGTTCAACCAGCTGGAAAGCGCCGCCACCCGTAAGTTTGGCGGTACAGGCCTGGGCCTTACCATCGTGAAGCAACTGATTGAATTGCAGAACGGCTTCATTTCCGTGGAAAGTGCGCCCGGAGAAGGCGCTACATTTAAGGTAGAACTCCCATACACCCTGGGAGATTCCATCTCCGAAGATCAGCAAAACTACCTGGCGGAGGGAGAAATACTGCCTGCCCATCCCGATGTCAGGATATTGGTTGCTGAAGATAACAAGATGAACCAGAACCTGCTGAAACACCTGTTGCATAACTGGCAACTGCAGTACAAGATCGTTAACAACGGCCACGAGGTATTGCAGTCGCTGGATAAACAGCATTTCGACCTGGTGCTGCTCGACATACAAATGCCGGAAATGGATGGCTATTCTACCATACAGCGCATCCGCAATGACCTTAAGTCAACCATTCCTGTTATCGCTATGACTGCCCACGCCATGACAGGTGAAAGGGAAAAGTGTTTGCAAATGGGAATGAGCGAGTATATTGCCAAGCCTATCAATGAAACGGAACTTTTCAGGCTGATACAATTGTATACCGGCAAGTTGCCGGCCAGGGACCATGTCAACGGTTCGCATTTACCCGCTGAAGCGGCGCCTTTGCAGGTCATCAATATGCAGTATTTGCAGCAGTTATCTAACGGTAATGAAACCTTTGTCAGGACGATGCTTGAACAGTTTGTAACCCAGCTGCCAGAAGAGCTGTCGGCCTTAAAGAATGCGATTGCTTCAGAAAATATCAGCGGCATCAGGGCTGCGGCGCATACCCTAAAAACCACCGTCGCATTTATTGGATTGGAAGAGCATTTATACCCCTTGTTAGATCTGTTGGAAAGCCTGCAGGAAAATAGTTATCATCCACAAATTGTTGCCGCACAGTTCAATACACTAAAGCAGCTGAGCATACAGGCTGTTCAGGAAGCTATTCATTTACTGCTTTAACGTACTTGCATTACCGTGCATTTTACCATATTCAACGACAGTATTGCCGGATTCACCGAAACATCTCTCCTATCCCTCCTCTCCTGCCTTAATTTTACTTCAACAACAAAAACAATATTCTTTAATAATCATTTAAAAAGACAATCATCATGAAAAAAAGCCTGATCGCCGCTGTAGTATTAATGAGCATTTCTGCTGCTTCTTTCGCTCAAGCTCCAGCTGAAAAACCAGCTAAGAAAGAAAAAGCAAAAACTGAAGCTAAAGCTCCTGCTAAACATGCTTCCGACACTGCTAAGAAAGCTGAAAAACCAGCTCCTAAGAAGAAAGCGGCTTAATACAAAACACTATAACGTTTTGAGTTTATTGGATCCCGACATAACCTGCCGGGATCTTTTCATTTAGCATCCACTTCAATAATCAATAAAGGGTTGAACTGTTTAAAGGTTCGGCCCTTTTTTGTTGATTAAGACTTATAAAATATTGATTTTACGATAGGGAGATAGCAACGTTTTAACGCAGCAATTAAGTTAATAAGAAACATAGCAAACCTGTTGAAGAATTGGGTAGCCGTATCAACCTTTGCCAATATGCACATCAAAGAAAAAGGGCTAAACAAGCAATTGTTTAGCCCTTTGAAATTATATTGTAAACCGGTGATTACTTCTGTAATGCGTCCAGTTTCTTTTTCATTTCTTCTACTTTAGCATTGTTATTTTTGATCGCATAGATCTTTTGCAATGCGTAAAGGCAGCTTTCGTAAGTCTGTTTGTCGCTCGCTTCCAGGTTACCTTTGGAAGAGAAGCCGGCATCAGCTTTTTCGAAGTAAGGCAATGCCTGGTTCATCAGACCTTCTACTTTGGTTTGCAGTTCTTTTGCTTTAGGAGAAGTTTGTTGTTTGCTGTCCAGTGCATTCAGTTCTTTGTTGAAGACAACAGCTCTGTTGAAGTACAAAGCGCCTAACTGGAAGTTAGCAGTAGCGTCGTTTGGATTTAATTCCAATGCTTTTTTGTAAGCTGCTTCTGCTTTACCCATCAGCTCTTCGTAGTTAGCCGGTTTAGGTGCGTCGTTGCCTTTTTCGTCGCGTGGGTTAGCGATGTTATCAACACGGATGGCGTAATCCAACACCATTGCTTCATCGTTAGGGTTTTCTGCCATTTTCTTTTCCAGCATAGACAGTAATTCGTTGGTTTTACCGGTTTTGCTGTAGTAAGCCAGTTCCATGTCGTTGAAGCGTTTATCTTTAGGGAAGATGGTTTTAGCTTCTTCAATAGTTTTCAGCCAGTTAGCCTGATCACCTTTTTCTTCGTACAGTTGGCCTAACAGTACATATAATGCAGGTTCACCTTTGAATTGCAGATCAGCTGCTTTTTTCAGGTAAGTGAATGCATCATCTTTTTTACCAGCCTGGCTGGCAGCATAACCAACATAGAAGGTCAATGCAGTATCGGTAGGAATAGTACCGCCCAGGTTCTTGCTGTTGTAGAAGTCGGCTACTTCAAAAGCGTCTTTGAAGTTGATGAGAGAAGAATCCCATTTCTGTTCGTTCAGGTTAGCGTAACCAACGTTAGCAATCGTAGCGTAAACATTGAACAAAGGCCGGTTCATTTCCAGCACGGCTTCCTTCATTTTCGGATCCAGCTCCAAAGCTTTTTTAAATGATGCAAAAGCTTCTCTTGCGAGTGCACCACTTTTTTGTTTAGTGCCCATTGCTTCAAGGATCTTACCATTTACCAACCAGGTTTTCGCGTCGTTCTTGGTTTTATCGTTCTGCAATGCGGCATCAATGTCTGCTTTTGCTTTTTCCAGGTCTTCCTTCTTCAGGTTCTCATCAGCACTAGCAACTTTTGCGCGTTGTGCCATTGCTGTTGTTGCGGCCGTGCAAAAGAGAAGAGATACCAATAAATGTTTCATGCTTTTGATTTTTTTGCTAATTACAATTGAAGTAACGTCTCCGCTACTTTAGTTC
Source organism: Chitinophaga terrae (ex Kim and Jung 2007) (assembly GCF_900107795.1). Classification (GTDB taxonomy): domain Bacteria; phylum Bacteroidota; class Bacteroidia; order Chitinophagales; family Chitinophagaceae; genus Chitinophaga; species Chitinophaga terrae. Next base: position 70,480 of record NZ_FNRL01000007.1, on the reverse strand, counting down.
GATTTGATGCTCTGATAATGGATATACAATCAGGATTTATGTTACCACTAAAGCCGACTGTACTTTTTTTATCAAGGATCCGGGAGCTATGCCTTGGAAACAACTGCTCCCGGAAAAATTGCTGATTATTCTGCTGGAGTTTCTTCACCGTCGGAAGATTCAGTGCCCGGTGTTTCTGGCGTTTCCGGAGAATCTGAGGAGGCAGATTGATCTGCTTCTACTCCTTCAACTTCCTGGTTTTCATCTTCTTCCTGTTCATCAAGACGTGCTACAGCTGCTATTTCATCATTACCATCGAGACGGATCAACCTTACTCCCTGGGTTGCGCGGCCAGCTTCCCTGATATCTGCTACCGCCATCCGGATAGTGATACCGGATTTACAAGTGATCATCAGGTCCTGGCTTTCGGTTACATCCAGTATGCCTATCAAGTTACCGGTTTTTTCCGTAATATTTATAGTTTTTACACCTTTACCGCCACGGTTAGTGATACGGTACTCTTCGATGTTGGTACGTTTACCGTATCCTTTCTCAGAAACTACCAGGATTGTTTTCTGGTTGTCCTCTTTCTCAACACAAACCATACCAACTACCTCATCGTTCTCGCTATCCACTTCGATACCGCGTACGCCGATGGCGCCACGACCGGTATCACGAACGGTAGATTCAGGGAACCTGATAGCGCGTCCGCTCTGGATAGCCATCATGATCTCGCTGTCGCCTGTTGTCAGCCGGGCTTCCAGCAGCTGATCCCCTTCGTTGACAGTAATAGCGTTCACCCCGTTCTGGCGAGGGCGGGAGAATTCTTCCAGCAATGTTTTCTTGATAATACCTTTCTTGGTACACAGCACAATATAATGGCTGTTGATAAAGTCTTTATCCTGGAGGTCTTTAATATCGATGATCGCACGGATCTTATCATCGGTCGGCAACTGGATCATGTTCTGGATGGCACGTCCTTTACCGCCTTTTTCTCCATCCGGGATTTCGTATACTTTCAGCCAGTAACAGCGTCCTTTCTCTGTGAAGAACAGCATGGTATGGTGAGTAGAGGCGACAAAGAGATGTTCGATATAATCTTCATCCCTCGTTCTACCGCCGATAGCACCGCGGCCGCCGCGTTTCTGCTGGCGGTAATCGTAAGCCGAGGTACGTTTGATATATCCCAGGTGAGAAATGGTGATCACCACGTCTTCTTCTGCGATAATATCTTCAATCCTCATTTCGCTGGCCAGGTACTGGATCTCTGTTTTACGCTCGTCTCCGAATTTCTTCTTCACTTCTTCCAGCTCTTCACGTATGATCTTCATACGCAGGCCTTCATCGCTTAATACATCTTTCAGGTAAGCGATGAGCTTCATGATATCGTCATACTCTGCACGGATCTTATCGCGCTCCATGCCTGTTAAACGTTGTAAACGAAGTTCGAGGATGGCTTTGGCCTGGATCTCGGAGAGCCCAAATTCAGTCATGAGGCCATCTTTCGCTATTTCAGGAGTAGCAGCCGCGCGGATCAGGGCAATTACCTGGTCCAGGTGATCCAGTGCGATCAGGTAACCGGCAAGGATATGCGCTTTTTCTTCTGCTTTGCGTAATTCGTAGGTTGTTCTTCTCACTACCACCTCGTGGCGGAAGTCGATGAACTCTGCGATCATCTCTTTCAGGTTCAGGATACGCGGACGGCCTTTAACCAGGGCCACGTTGTTGATACCGTAAGAGGTCTGCAGTTCTGAATATTTAAATAACTGGTTGATGATCACGTTGGAGATCGCCTCTTTTTTGAGGTCGATCACCAGGCGCATACCTTCCCTGTCGCTTTCGTCGCGTACATCGGAGATGCCTTCAATGATCTTATCGCTTACCAGTTGTGCGATTTTCTGGTGTAAGACTGCTTTATTGATCTGGTAAGGCAGTTCGTAGATGATCAGTTTTTCTCTGCCGTTTTTGGCGGTTTCGGAGGTTACTTTACCTCTTACCACTACCCTTCCTCTACCGGTTTCGAAACCTTGTTTCACTCCTTCAAAACCGTAGATCACGCCACCTGTAGGGAAATCCGGCGCTTTTACGTGTTTGATGAGTTCTTCAACGGTAATGTCCCTGTTTTCGATATAGGCAATTGCTCCATCCACTACTTCGCCGAGGTTGTGCGGCATAATGTTGGTGGCCATCCCTACTGCGATACCAGACGCACCGTTAACCAGGAGGTTAGGAATACGTGTTGGCAGTACTGTTGGTTCTTCCAGGGTATCGTCGAAGTTGTTGGTGAAATCAACCGTTTCTTTGTCGATATCTTCCAGCATCGCTTCAGCGATCTTCTGTAAACGGATCTCGGTGTAACGCATAGCCGCCGGCATGTCTCCATCCACCGAACCGAAGTTACCCTGACCGTCTACCATCGGATAACGCATGCTCCAGGGCTGCGCTAAACGTACAATGGTGTCATAAATAGAAGCATCACCATGCGGGTGATATTTACCCATTACCTCACCAACCACACGCGCAGATTTTTTGTAAGGCTTGTTGCTGTGGTTGCCCAGTTCATTCATTCCGAATAAAACCCGGCGATGCACAGGTTTCAAACCATCCCTAACATCGGGTAATGCACGACCGACAATTACCGACATGGAATAGTCGATATAGGCGGTTTTCATTTGCTCCTCAATGTTGATCTGGACAATTCTCCCTTCCTGATGATTTTCCGTATGCTCTGTCATTTTGTGTATTGATTTACAATTTTTTCTGTTGAAAACAGATAAAGGCAAATATAGCCATTTCAGCCCTTATTTTGAGCTAAAAAACGTTAAATGTGAATAAAAAACGCCATAGGGATAATGCTTTATATAGCAAGATGGATATATGATTCTTTTCCCCTATGGAAGACAACTATTTACAATCTCCCTTGTTATCTTCAAAGGCGATCCTATTTCGGTTAAAAGTCTATATATTAACGACAGTTAATATATTTCTTAAATCGATATTGGCAAAGTATTTGTACTTAACCCACTGAAAATCAACACTTCGAATCAACGGAAAACATATATATAATATCTTAAAATCCGAATTCATACGTAATTCGAACATTAATATCAAAAGAGCTGTTATTCCCCTGATTCTTAATCACTTTTCTAAACAGACTATGAAGAACATACTGTTGTTTGGCGCCGGCAAATCGGCCACCAGTCTTATCGATTATCTGCTAACCAATGCCCCCAGGCAAAAGTGGCATCTGACCGTGGCAGATCATGATCTGGCGCTGATAAAATCTAAAATTGGAAAATCTTATTACGCCACCGCCTCAGACCTAGATATTAAAGATCAGGACGCAAGACAACAACTCATCCGGGATACAGACCTGGTTATTTCATTATTACCTCCACCTCTTCATATTTTCGTTGCCAAAGACTGCATTCAGTATAAAAAGAATTTACTCACTGCTTCCTATATCGACCCGGAAGTAAAGAAACTGGAGAAAGAGATCAACGACGCCGGCATACTGTTCCTGTACGAAATGGGCCTCGACCCCGGGATCGATCATATGTCGGCCATGAAGCTGATACATTCAATCGAGAAGAAAGGAGGACAGATATTTTCTTTCAAGTCCTACTGCGGCGGCCTGATCTCGCCCGACCATGCCGATAACCCGTGGCAGTACAAAGTTTCCTGGAACGCCCGTAATATAGTGCTGGCCGGCAGCTCAGGAGCGGTTTACAAAGAGAAAGGAAAAGTAAAGGAAGTAGCTTATGATCAACTGTTTGATCACAGCAAAACCATCCTCATACCTGGAATAGGCAAACTGGCTTACTATCCGAACCGCGATTCCCTCACCTATATGGAGGCCTACGAGCTGCAGGACCTGGCAACGTTTATGCGCGCAACCCTCAGGTTCCCGGATTTTTGCGAAGGTTGGAATGCGCTGGTGAAACTGGGACTCACAGACGATGTCAAACAATTCGAAACAAATGAGCTGACCTACAACAATTGGGCTAGCCAGCATGTTGATGTAAAAGATAACGCAACGGAAGAGAATATAGCGCAGTTCCTGGGTGTCAGCAGTAAATCAAAAGTGATAAGGCAACTAAAATTTCTTGGCCTTTTCAATACAGAAATCATAAATTTAGGTAGGCAAACCAATGCAGGGATCCTGCAATACCTGGTCGAGAATAAACTGAAGATGGAGCCGGCAGACAAAGACATGGTAGTGATGGTGCATGAGCTGGAGTTTGAGCGGCGGAATATGGCTACCAGGATGCATAGTTATATGATCGTACAGGGAGAAGATAACGTTCACACAGCGATGGCTAAAACAGTTGGATTACCCCTAGGCATAATGGCCAAATTATTACTCCAGGAAAAAATTTCATTAACAGGACTACATATACCCATTCTTCCAGAGATCTATAACCCGGTACTGAAAGAATTAGAGGAATTTGATATCAGCTTTGAAGAAAGCTTTGAATAAAGATATTTTTTCCTATGGTGGACTCTATGGTAGAAGGATTTGTGCAACCTCCCCGGCCCCGGGGAGGTTTTTTGTTAAAGCAAGATACTCAGCAGTTCTTCCACGCCTGCGGTGGCAGGCTTTTCTATCCGGTGAACATTCTGCCTGCCGATCAGCGGGATCTTCCTGTCGATCACATATACAGGAACTGTTTCAGATACATATTCCAGCAGGCTGGCCGCAGGATAAACCTGCAGAGAGGTTCCCACTACTACGAACACATCGGCCTGCAACACTTCTTTCAATGCCGGTTCTATCATCGGCACGGCTTCGCCAAACCATACAATATGCGGTCTTAGCTGCCCGCCGTCTGCCGCCAGGTCGCCCATCCTGATGTCATCGTAAACATCATAGATCAGCGACTCATTTGTACAGCTTCTCATTTTGAAGATCTGCCCGTGCAGGTGCATTACAGATGTAGAACCTCCGCGTTCATGCAGGTCGTCGATGTTCTGCGTAATGATCTGCACATCGTATTTCTCTTCCAGCTTTGCCAGGCCAATATGCGCAGCATTAGGCACAGCAGCCTTTACATCACGGCGTCGTGAATTATAGAAATCCTGTACCAGCGCCGGGTTCTTCTGCCAGCCCTGGGGACTGGCCACTTCATACACGTCGTACCCTTCCCAGAGGCCATCGGTATCCCTGAACGTCCGGAGCCCGCTTTCTGCACTGATGCCGGCCCCGGTCAGCACCACCAATTTTGGTTTCATGAAAATTCGTTTATAGGTTAACGTTACTGATGGCTGGCAACCTGTTTTCTCAGGCGCCTGTTCTTCCTCCATCTTCTTACAAAAATAAAAATAATTACGGCAACAATAATAAAAGGCCAGGCAGCAATAAGTCCTAATACTGTTGCCACTATCGCATCCCATCCGTCTTTCACGGAATCCCAGGCTTGTGAAGCAAAACCAGGCCGTCTCAATGATGAGTTCTTCATCACCTGCCAGTAGTTGATGGTCAGCGTACTGTAAGCCACCTGGTCATCGATCTGTTTCATATTGGTTTTGGCTGCTTCTATCACGGCTCTAACCTGGCTCAGTTTCTCTTCTATTTCAAGCATATCGCCTACTGTACCCGCTTTTTGCAATAGCTGCAGGTAGCGCTGCTCCAGCGCCTGCTGGGTACGCATCCTGGCGTCCATGTCTATGTATTGCTTTGTAACATCTTCTGTGTTCACTGTTTTTTCGTTGAACACACCGGCTATCCCTTCCAGGGCGTTGAGAGCGGAATCCAGTTTATTGGCCGGCACTTTGGCGGTTGTTTCACTCCGCCAGGAGTATTCTCCCTTATCCTGTTTTTCATTCGTGACCTGGCCTCCATATTTCTTTATAACATCGTTTACGGCTACACGACATTTATTGAAAGCATCCGTTTCGAACGATACATTCGCGGTTTGTATTACCTTGGAGGCAATAGCCGGGGCAATATCGTCGCTTTGGGCAGCTACTCTTTCTTCTTCCCTCGGGGCAGGCATGGCTATTTCTTTCGCTGTCATTTCCGGTTTGGGCGTACTCTTCATACAGGCGGGAAAAAGGAAGAGCATACAGATAAGATAGGTCCTGGTATTCATGGTTTAACTTTTCTTCAGGATGAATAAAACAATAAAATTCCACAAAAAAGGCATTCCTTTTTCAAGAAATGCCTTTTAATATAATAATGATCTGGCTATTTCATGCCTCCCATTTCCATTATTACCTCGAATTCTTCCGGGGTAACGGAGCAAACAGAGAGCCTGCCCTGGCGGATAAGAGATAAGTTAGCCAGTTTTTTTTCTGCTTTCATCTGGGCAAGCGTCACAGGCTTTTTAAATGCTTTGAGCGGCTTCAGGTCTACCACCACCCAGTTTGGGTCGGGTGTGGTGGGGTCCTGGTAGCTTTCCTTGGCAACAGTTGCCAGGCCTACGATTTCAAGACCTTCATTGCTGTGATAAAAAAATACCTGGTCGCCTTTTTTCATCGCTTTCAGGTTGTTCCGTGCCTGGTAATTTCGTACGCCATCCCAGAATGTTTTCTTGTCTTTCACAAACTGTTCCCAGGAGTATTTGAAGGGCTCTGACTTCACCAACCAGTAGTTCATAATTTTATGAGATTAGGTAGATAGAATAAAGGATTACCAACCGCTTGCCAGTACATCTGCAATGTGCATCACCTTTACATTGCTGTTATGTTTACGGATATAGCCATCCAGGTGCATCAGGCAGGAAAGGTCGGTAGAAATGAGGTATTCGGCGCCGCTATTGGCAGCGTTATGCACCTTCTGTTCGCCCATGTTCACCGAGATCGGCTCAAATTTTACGGCAAAGGTACCGCCAAACCCGCAGCATACTTCGCTGTCGTTCATCTCCCTGAGCTCCAGTCCTTTTACTTTTTCCAGCAATTTACGAGGACCTGTTTTAATACCACATTCTCTCAATGCGCCGCAGGCGTCGTGATAGGTACCAATTCCATTGAGCGTGGCTCCTACGTCTGTTACATGCAGGACATCGGTAAGGAATTCTGTGAATTCAAACAGGTTTTTCCTTAACAGTTTCACTTCGTTGTGTACAGCGGAATTATCGAACAATTTGCCATAGTAGTTCCTTACAAATCCTGTACAAGAGCCGCTTGGAGCAACGATATAATCATATGTTTTAAAGTCCTTGATAAACTTGGTGGCAACAGTTCTGCATTCGTCCTGGTAGCCTGCGTTGTAGGCGGGTTGTCCGCAGCAGGTCTGTTCCGCGTTATACATCACGTTGCATCCCAGTTTTTCCAGGACCTTTACCATATTAAAGGCGGTTTCCGGGAAGAACTGATCTACGAAACACGGTATAAATAACTGTACATTCATCTTGCTTCCTTTTTATAGCTGCATTATTTTCCGGCCAGCTGACGTTGCAGTGCAATCATCTTCAGTGCGGTGATAGCGGCTTCCTCGCCTTTATGACCATGTGCGCCGCCTAACCTGTCCAGCGCCTGTTTTTCGTTGTCTACTGTCAGAATTCCAAATATAACAGGAACGGGTAATTGAAGGTTCAATTGAAGGATGCCTTCTGTTACGGCTTTACATACATAGTCGAAATGCGGCGTTTCGCCACGGATCACGCAACCGAAAGCAATAATAGCGCCAGGTTGCTTTCCGGTACCTGCTGTTGCTTCCCAATACTGTTTGCAGGCATAGGGCAATTCGAAGGCGCCGGGAACCACGATCTTTTCTGATCTTGAAACTTTGTACTGGGTGAGCGCTCTTTCGCAGCCGGCTACCAGTTCATTTACGATGGTATCGTTCCATTCGGTATACACCATAACAACACTGGCATCCTCTAAATTGAGAATGCCAGCGTCGTTAAGTAAGCTTTTATTATAATCGGACATAAAAACCAATTTAGTAAACGTAACGTTGAGTGTTACATCTATTAATTTCTTACTTCTTAATTTGTTACTTCACCCAGTCTTGCCAGGTATTTATCCATTTCCAGACCTTCTTTGGATTTAGGAAATTTCTCTTTGATCTCTTTATAGATAGCGATAGCTTCCTGGCCTTTACCTGCTTTTTCCAGTGCCAAACCGGCGCGGAATAAGTAGATAGGTGCAGTCAGTTCATTATCGTTATAGTGACCTGCTTTTTTATAAGCTTCGATACCATCAGCGGTTTTGTTCAATTCCATGTATGCATCTCCCATCAGGCCATAGGCGGTAGGCTGGAGGATGAGGTCATTGGAACTGAAAGATTTCAGCATATCGATCCCTTTCTGGTATTCGCCCAGGTGAATGTAGCATACGCCTGCGCTGTATTTAGCGAGGTTACCGGCTTTGGTATTACCATACTTATTAATAACCTGCAGGAAGCCATAATTATTACCGTCACCGTTCAGCGCCAGTTTAAATGAATCTACTGCAAAGTAGTTCTGAGCATGGAAGATCATTTCCTGTGCTTTGGTTTCATTAGGCTGTTTTACGAAACGGTTATAGCCGAAGTAACCACCCACTACTACTACTGCAGCCACTACGCCGATGGTGATTTTCTTCTTGTACCTGTCAAAGAAGTCTTCAACCCGGTGCATGGACGTCTCTAAATCAAAATCAGTTTTTGCAGGTTGAGGTGTTGTGGCTTTATCTTTTGTTGCTGCCATTTTTAAGGTGTAATTATGATTTGCTTGGTTATTTAATAGGTATTTATCGCCTCACATTCCTGTTAACACTTAGCCTTTAATAAAGGCAATGGTTAGATTGTCTTTATTAAAGGCTAAAAATTAACGGTTAAATACGTTTAGTCAACGATGAAAGGATAATCTGCCTGTGTATAAACATCTTTCAGCAGTTCGCTGTCATCTGGCCAAGGAGATTCTTCTGCAAAGGTCACGCAGTCTTCTACTTCTTTCTTAACGCGTTCGTTGATTGCTTCGATCTCAGCTTCAGTAGCCCATTTGTTTTTCTGGATCACTTTCAGCACCTGGTTGATCGGGTCTTTCTCCTTGTATTCTTCTAATTCTTCTTTAGTACGGTATTTAGCCGGATCACTCATGGAGTGGCCGCGGTAACGGTAAGTTTTGATCTCCAAAAGGGTTGGACCACCTTTTTCACGGGCACGGGTCACTGCTCTTCCCACTCCTTCTGCAACAGCTTCGCAACTCATACCGTCGACAGTGTCGGCAGGCATTTCATATGCGTCTGCAAGTTTGTAGATATCCAATACGTTGGAAGTACGTTCTACTGAAGTACCCATCGCATACATATTGTTTTCGCAAATGAAGATAACAGGAAGCTTCCAGGTCATTGCCATGTTGAAGGTTTCGTGGAGGATACCCTGGCGCGCAGCTCCATCACCGAAGAAACAAAGCACTACGTTGTCTGTTCCCAGGTATTGTTCTGCAAATGCCAGTCCGGCGCCGGTACCAATCTGCGCTCCCACGATGCCATGACCACCGAAAAATCCGTGTTCCTTAGAGAAAAAGTGCATACTGCCTCCCTTTCCTTTCGAACAACCAGTTGCCTTTCCATAGAGTTCTGCCATACATTCTTTAGCGGAAAGCCCTTTTGCGATTGCCAAACCGTGATCACGGTATGCAGTGATGAATTTGTCCGCCGGTTTCGTAGCCGTCATGCAACCTGCAGCAATTGCTTCCTGCCCGATATACAAGTGGCAAAAACCACGGATTTTTTGCATCCCATACAATTGGCCTGTCTTTTCTTCAAAGCGGCGCAGCAAAAGCATCAATTCATACCAGTACAGATATGTCTCTTTGGTGAATTTCGTCTTCACGTCTGTTTTAGTTTGCACTCTTTTCTAAATTTGTTCGCAAATATAACAGGAAAATCGTAAAATGTAAATATCAATTCTAATTAGCATTAAATTATACAAATTCATCAATTTCAGGGAGTTTTGCATTTAATTGCATAAAAATCCCGGAGAGTGTCGGAGTGGCGCGGATCTTTGCAACTTATAAAGTGCAATATTTTCGCATATTTTTTATTACGCATAATTTTTTTCTTTGCTTTATATTAATAATATATCACTGGTCCAGTTCAAAAATTACCAGCAATCGACCTTCGAATTCAACAACCGCATAGTTGGCATCACCGGCCCCAATGGCGTCGGAAAAACCAACCTGCTGGACGCGATATACTATCTCTGCTTCACCAAAAGCTATTTTACCAGCAACGAAACCCAGAACACCCAATATAACACCAACGGGTTCAGACTCACCGGCGACTTCCTCAAAAACGGCCATACCGATAAAGTGATCGTTATGGTCAAAGACGGGAAAAAGGAGATCAGCCTGAACGACGAGAAATACGACAGGTTTTCACGCCACCTGGGCCAGTTCCCAGCCGTGATGATCGCCCCCGACGACGCTGAAATCATCCTCGGAGGCAGCGAAGACCGCCGCAAATGGCTGGACAGCCTCCTGTCCCAGATCTATCCCGAATACCTCGATCACCTGATCATTTATCAGAAGATCTTATTACAAAGGAATACACTCCTGAAAAATATGGCCGACAGCCCGAACGCCGACCAGCTGCTCGATATTTTCGACCTGCAACTGGTCATGCACGGACAACCGGTTCACGACCTCCGGAAGTCGTTCCTCGCCTCCTTCGTTCCGAAGGTTCAGCAACTATACGACTACATCGCCGGCACACACGAAACTGTCAATATCCAGTACGTCAGCACTTTAACAGAAGCCTCGTTCTCCGACCAGCTAAACTCCGCCCGGTTCAAAGACATGCAGGTACAACGCACCACCACCGGTATTCATCGCGACGACCTGCTTTTCCTGCTGAACGAGCACCCAATGAAGGCCAGCGCCTCCCAGGGACAACGGAAAAGCTTCCTCTTCGCTTTGAAACTCGCACAATTCGAGGTCCTGAAAGTCCTCAAACACCTGCCTCCCCTCCTCCTGCTCGACGACGTATTCGAAAAGCTCGACCAGGAAAGGATCTCCCGGCTTATCAAATTAGTGGCCGCCGACAGCTACGGCCAGGTCTTCATTACAGACACCCACGCAGAGCGCCTGCAGCAAGCCTTTCAAAATATTTCTTCCAGTATCCAGCTACTTGCTATCTGATGGTTTCACGCAAAGGAGCGGAGATTATGTTATAGTTTCCCGCAAAGCTGCAAAGAAGCAAAGCAGCAAAGGAGTTTTGGATCGGAGCGAAGATTTTGGCACGCGGAGACGCAAAGGAATTTTTAGATCGAAGCGAATTTTAAGACCGCAAAGGAGCGGAGATTATGTTATTGCTTTGCTTTTCTTATTTTCCTTAAAAAAACTTTGCTGCTTTGCTTCTTTGCAGCTTTGCAGGAAACTATAACACAATCTCCGCTCCTTTGCGGTCTTAAAATTCGCTTCGATCTAAAAATTCCTTTGCGTCTCCGCGTGCCACCGTCCCTTGCCGCTTTGCGGGAAAAACTCTAATTTCGCAGTAAATTCAACTCATGCGCCACGGAACCACAAGTATTGGAGATGCACTTCGGGAATTTATGGATAAAAGCCGGATGAAACCCCGTCTTACCGAAGTACGCATCCAGGAAAACTGGGAGCAGCTCATGGGCAAAACAATAGCCCGCTATACACAAAGTGTACAACTGATAGATGGCAAATTGATCGTAACTACAACCGTTGCCCCCTTAAAACAGGAATTGAATTATTCGAAAGAGAAGATCATCAAACTGGTGAACGAAATGCTCGGAGAAACAGCAGTAAGGGAAGTGATGATCAAGTAACAACTTATTTATTGTATGCAAACTGGTTGATCAGTTTGTTCACGTCGGAGATCTTTAACGTAGTTTCTACATTGACAATAACAAAATCCTGGCTATCCCGGATCAGCATTACTACGTTGCCTAATTCATCTTCATTTTCGCTTTTATTCAGCACTTCAATAACACTTTCCTTGTCTCTAACCTCCATGAGCATATCAAAATGATCGTTCCTGGTTAAAGTGTTCTTCAGGTCGGCGATATCCATTGGATCTATGACAGCGCCGTTCTTGTTGGATATGGTATAGATCTTTGCCCTGTGCACCCGGTTCAGGGTATGCTTCAATGCTGCCGCGTCTTTATCATCTCCTTCGATATTGATACAGAAACCAGCCAGTTTCATAGTAAATCCGCTCAGGTTGATGGAATGTACCTCGGCGCTGCCCTGGTATTTGTTTTTAAATGCCCTGATAGACCTGGTTTGCGCCTGTGCGGTTGCGAGGGCCAGCAAACAGCCTGCTGTCAATAATAATTTTTTCATAAGGTTATTTTTTCTTGACATTTTTCAGTTTATCCATTCCCTGGATGTTGACCGCCCCGGCGATCTGCGAAACTTCGTTCAGGTCGATCTCCCCTACCAGGCTCATTACCATGAATTCGTTCGAGCCGTTTACCAGCATGATCAGTTCTGTGATGTTGCCTTTGCCGTTTTCACGTACCATGAATTTCATGTCGCTGTCCTTATCCCGGAGGGTCATCAACTCTTCGTAATCGTTATTCAGGAAAGCCGCTGCTTCCTTGAATAACCGGCCGCCGTCCCTGGTATTTTCCCGGGCCAGGATCCGGAGCCCTTTCAGCTTTTTGATCACAGCCATCAGGTTTTTGGAGTCGGGATCGTTGGCGTCGAGTTTGGCAAACATCCCGAACATTTTCGGGGTGATGGTCACCACGGTGAAGTTGCGGTCATTCTCGTACTTCTGGAAGAAGCGTTCCGCTACGCTTGCCTGCTGTTGGGCCTGCAAGTGGAAGCTGGATATGACCGCGATTAATAAAAAAAGGAATCGTTTCATTTTGACTTTACTATTTATCAGGTTTTAGAATGACCAGTATTTTATTTTCCTTCGATCACCTCAGTTGCATCATTGAAATAAGATAACTTCTGCATCTGGGTAGTTCCTTTGTTCAGGTTCTTTGCCAGTAACCTGAGCGCTTTTTTCGTTTCTTCAAGAGCATAACGCGGATCGTCTTCCATATGCTGCGCTGTGATCCTTGTTTCCGTTATCTCTGCTCTTTCTCCCCTGTGCTGAAGCCCGTAACCCAGTCCCAGGGCCATTAACAGCATAGCTGCATATTTCATCCAGTGCTGAACCGGCGATAGTTTTACCACTTTTGTTTCTTCTCCCGGCCAAACCACTTCCCTTACCGCCTCTGTATGCAGGTAGCTGAACAAGGGGGCAGCTTCCTCCAGATCGGGGGGCAACGCCGTGTGCGGAGTACTGAAAAATTCGCGCAGTATCGCTTCTTCCTCCAGGGAGGTTTCACCTTCCCAGTATTTTTCCACTAACCCGCTGATCAATTTATAATCCATATACCTGAAGATTTTGAAGTTTCTCCCGGACTGCTTTCCGGGCACGATGCAAATTCACTTTCACTTCATTCATATCCAGGTCCAGTATTTCTGCTATCTCCTGGTATGAATGCCCGTCTATATCCCTTAACTGTAAGATCGTCCTGTACTTTTCCGGCAACGCATGAATGGTGGCGTGTACTTTCTTCATTACGTCATTCTGCTCGCTCATCGCATGCGGGTTTTGCTGGTGCTGGGCCGGCAGCTCCCCCGCGTGATCCAGGTCGTCGTGCCTGCGGTATTTCCTCGACTTCAGCTTATCCAGGGCCAGGTTCCGTGTAATTCTCATACACCAGGCCTCTGCATTCTGCAGATCCGCCATTTTTTCCTGCTGGTCCCATACTTTCATCAGCGCGTCCTGGGTAATGTCCTGGGCGTCTTCCTCGTTACCTAGCAGGCGGTAAGCAAAGCGGTAAAGCTTTTGCCTGACAGGTACAACTTGTGATAGGAATCGTTCTAATGACATTTCAGAATAGCGCGTTTGGTAAGAAGACGACTGTAAAAAGAAGATGTTACAAAAAATCTGATATTTTTTTTCAGCAGGTAAAATTACCCGGCCAGGCTATTGTTCCAGTTTGATGCGCGGGTCTATCCAGGAATATAACAGATCCGCCAGCAGGTTGACGATCACGAAGATGCCGGCCGTAAAAAGGATGGCTCCCATTACTACCGGGAAATCAAATTTATCCAAAGCATCTACGGTTATTTTCCCTATGCCTTTCCATCCAAAAATATATTCTACGAAAAAAGCGCCTGCCAGCAATTCGGCAAACCAGCCGGTAATAGCGGTAATAACCGGGTTGAGGGCATTGGGAAGGGCATGACGCCAGATCACCCGGGAACGGGTAAGCCCTTTTGCATATGCGGTACGGATAAAATCCTGGTGCAATACATCCAGCATGGCGCTCCTGGTAAGTTGAACGATAATGGCCAATGGGCGGATGCCAAGCGTAAGAGCGGGTAAGATAAGATTGCCCAGGTTAAGTATCCTTCCCCTGAAAGGATCGATGTCGAATAAACTGCCTGTCATATGCAAACCTGTGTACTCGCTGAGCACAAAGCCAAACAGGTATGCCAGCACTATGCCGGCAAAGAAAGAGGGAGCGGAAATGCCGGCCACACTGGCCAGAATGGCGCCTGTGTCCATCCAGGTATGTTGTTTAACGGCCGATAACACGCCCAATGCAATCCCGATAAGAGTTGCCAGCAGCATAGCCGCAGTAGCAAGTATCAGCGTACCGGGCAAGGCTTCCAGCAACATATCCCATACAGGTTTCTTGCTTTGATAAGAACGGCGGAGATAAGGCGTTTTGAGCATCAGTTCCTTGTCGCCCCCTACTTTAAACAGCCCTATAAAACTGAAGTTCCCTTTCGCGGCTGCAGGTTCGTATATCCCGATGGGCGACAGGTCATTTATATAATATAAAAACTGCACCCCGGCCGGTTGGTCGAGATGCAGTTCTTTACGTACATTTTCCAGTGAGGTAACATCTGCCCGCTGCCCGAGCGTAAGCCTGGCGGGATCGCCCGGCAGAACGTTGAACAGGAGAAATACCAGTACCACTACTCCAAAAAGTACCAGTAGCCCGTATCCTGTTTTTTTGAGCAGCAGCCGGATCATGACCTACGGAATATCGTTATAAGACCATTTTCCTTTGATCACACCGCGATCCAGCAGCATTAATGTCGGGTTGCTTCTTCCCGCGGTTTTAATAGCTACGCCATCCATCTGTACGAATGGGAATTCCAGGCCATGTTCTTTCTGGAACGCAATGATCTCTTCCTTGGTAGAAGCGCTTACGCCGTAGATCAGTATTTTCTGATCTTTCCATTGCTGTTGCAGCGCTTTGATCTTTTCGTCCCAACCTTTACCGGCTTTAGCTACATTCTGAACGAGGAAGAGGTATGTTGGTACTTCAGCCGTGAGAATGGCCTCTGTTTGATTAGCGCCGTCAAAGTCTGTAAGAATGAAATCCTTGATCGCCGGTTCTGCGTTCCCTTTCTGGATCAGTTTATCCTTACGTTCAACGAACTTCCAGGTACTGTCTTCCCACGGATAATTCTTTTCGGTGAATTCTTTCTTCTGACCATCTTTCTCGTATACAAATATCATTTCATATACATCAGGTTTAGCGCCCGGAGGAAGTTTCATTTTTTCAGGGATGCTGTTTCCTACCTTGTAAGGCAGACAGTCGATGAATGGCAGATGACGGAACACATACCATTGAATGGCAAAGGAGAAAACTGTTGCTGCCAGCATAACGATGCCTGCGCCTTTAAAGAGCGGCGGTATCTGTTTTCGGTAAAAGAAGATCACCAGTATCAGTACCAACAGGGCCACATCTTTCCAGAAGGTTTCTACCGGTGTGAGTTTAATACAATCGCCGAAGCAACCGCATTCGCGGATGGTACCGCTGAACAGGGCGAAAGCCGTAAGGAAAGTAAAGAATATAATGAGCAGTAATAGGAGAAAAGAGAAGATACGCATCCGGTAGCCGATCAGCACCGCTACGCCTGCAATGATCTCGAAGGCGTTCATGCAAATAGAGAAAGCCAGGGAATAAGGGGAAAGAAAAGTGAGATGCAGTACCTCGAAAAATTCTTCCATCTTATAACTGAGTCCGAGCGGGTCGTTTGCTTTTATCAGGCCCGAGAAAATAAATAAGACTCCAACGATTATACGAAGCAGGCTAAGGATAATTCTCATAAAATAGTTTAATGGTTAAGTGATCAGTGAAGATAACTATAATCACGCGTTACTGTTCGCTGATTTTGATGAGCGCAAACAATGCGTAGTTGATAATATCTACATAATTGGCATCTATCCCTTCAGATATCAGCGTTTTACCGTCGTTACGCAATATCTGTTTTATCCTCAGCAATTTGGTAAGAATGAGATCAACGAATGATTGCTGGCTCATATCTCTCCAGGCTTCCCCGTAATCATGGTTCTTGGCTTCCATTACGGATTGCACAAACGCCATTTTCTCGTTGTACAGCTTTTCGACGGTATCTACCGGCAGGTCTTCATACGGGTTGCCTGTCTGTTCGAGCTGGATAAGCCCGATGATGCCATAGTTGACAATTCCCTTGAATTCCCCTTCAATATCATCCGCTATTTTCTGAGTGCCGATCTCCTGGATATTCCTGATCCGCTGTGCCTTGATAAAGATCTGATCTACCACTGAAATGGGACGTAATACGCGCCATGAGGTGCCGTAATCCCTTGTTTTCTTGATAAAAATATCTTTACATCCGGTGACAGCTTCCTGGTATTGTTCTAATGTGTTCATAGCTTTTTTTGGGGAATGAGGGCTTATAATTCAATCATTCCTAATTCTTTATTCTTAGATTTGCTGGCAAAATAAAGAATTTCGGTGAAACCATATCATATCCATCCTTCACCATTGGCGATCAATTGCAAAGGCCGATTGTTATCATTGAGTCAACCTGTGGTGATGGGTATCATTAACCTGACAGAAGACTCGTTCTATGAAAGCTCGGGTACGCATGAATTGCACCGGGTAGTGGAAAAAGCGGGGCAACACCTGGCAGAGGGAGCGGCGATACTGGACCTGGGCGCACAGAGTTCGCGTCCCGGCGCTACGATGATAGGCCCCGAAGAAGAGATCCGCCGCCTGATGCCGGCTATCCACGCTATTCTGAATCACTACCCTGAAGCGATCATTTCAGTGGATACCTGGTATGCGCAGGTTGCGGAGCGGGCTATACTTGCGGGGGCTGCAATAATCAATGATATCAGTGCGGGGGACCTGGACCCCGGTATGATCCCCATTGCCGGAAAGCTGCAGGTTCCTTATATTGCTATGCATATGCAGGGCAAACCTGCTACCATGCAGGAAAAGCCGCAGTATACCGATGTCGTGGCAGAAGTACTTGATTACCTGAAGCAAAAGCTGGCAGTTTGCAGGGCTGCAGGGATTAAGGATTTTGTGGCAGATCCGGGATTTGGTTTTGGTAAAACCCTGGCACACAACTATGCCCTGATGAATCATCTCCAACTCTTTGGAGAAGTGCTTGGCGTACCTGTGTTGACAGGGATTTCAAGAAAGTCGATGATTTACAAGTTATTAGGGAATGGACCAGCAGACTCACTGAATGGCACTACCGTCTTAAACACAATTGCTTTACAGAAAGGCTCAAAAATATTGCGGGTACACGATGTAAAAGCCGCTGTGGAAGCGGTAAAGATCACGGAGATGATGCGCGGTAATTAAATCAGCATTTAAACAAAAGTATGAAGGAAGTCATTAATTTTTATGGAGTGGAATACCGCTGGCTGGATGTACTTGATCTGTGTATCGTGATCTTCCTGATCATCCAGCTTTACAGGTTATTAAAAGGTAGTTTAGCCTTCAATATTTTCGTAGGTCTTTTAATGGTATATGCAGCTTACTTCCTGGTAAGATACCTGCAAATGCCTATTCTTACCAATATCTTACAGAACTTTATCAATGTTGGTATCATTGCCATCATTATAATTTTCCAGCCGGAGATCCGGAAGTTCCTGTTGGTATTAGGAAAGAAAACGCCCCTGAGCAAGGACAGTTTTTTTACCAAACTGTTCCTTCCTGATAAGTTTAAGAGTTATAAGGAAGAAGAAAATATTATTAACGAGATTATTGTGGCTGTCAGCCGTATGCAAAGTACCTACACCGGGGCGTTGATCGTATTGGCAACCACTTACCGGGTGAAGTTCGATTCGGCTTCCAGTATTTCTATTGATGGTAACGTCAGCGCCAAGTTGCTGGAAAGTATTTTTGAGAAGCAAAGCCCGTTGCATGACGGGGCGGTGATCATTGTAGGCAACAAGATCCTTGCTGCAAAGGTGATCCTGCCTGTGTCGGAAAACCCTAACCTGCCTACCAGGATCGGGTTACGCCATCGTTCGGCCGTTGGCATCACCGAGCATAGCGACAACCTGGCTATCATCGTTTCAGAAGAACGAGGCACTGTCTCCTACGCCATGGATGGAGTCCTGACCCAGGACGTTTCCCTGGAAGACCTGAAAGTAAAATTATACGAAGTGTTGATAGACGGCTACTCTTGAGAAGTTTCACGCAAAGTGGCTAAGGAAGCCAAGAGCGCAAAGATTATATTAAGAAAGCAAAGAGAGCAAAGAATATGTTATACAACACAATCTTTGCTCTCTTTGCTTTCTTATTTTACTTACTAAAATTCTTTGCGCTCTTGGCTTCCTTAGCCACTTTGCGTGAATACTTTGCGTGAAACTATTTAGTTGGAGCCGGCGCTGGTGCTGGTTTGCCAGGTACGATGTCTAATAATTGGACGTCGAATACCAGGGTGGAGTTAGCCGGGATCACTGGGGGACTACCCTGGAAGCCGTAAGCTAACGGGGAAGGGATCACCAGAACAGCTTTGGAACCTTTTTTCAGGCTGCTGAATCCAACGTCCCAACCTTTGATCACCATACCTTGTCCGATAGGGAAACGGAGCGGGGTCAGCGGACCCGGACGCATAGTAGAATCGGTGCTGGAATCGAATACTTTACCATTCAGGAGTTTACCTGTATAGTGAACAACTACGGTATCGCCGGTATTAGGAGTAGCGCCGGTACCTTCTTCGGTAACTGCTACATAAACACCTTCAGCGTTTTTAGTTGCTTTCAGTTTGTTTTTGTCGAGATATGCCTGGATATCTTTATCTTCTTTCGCTTTTTGAGCGGCAGCAGAGTACTTATTTTCTACTACGAAAGTGATTTTCAGTTTGTCGCCTTTTTTACCAAAAGGAGGACGTTGTTGAGCTGGGATAGAGTCCCAAGGCACGATAAAGGTAGCGCTGTCACCTTCGTGAAGTTGAGCGATGCCTTCCATCAGATCGTATCTGCCCTGAGGTTTGCTAACGACGATAGGGAATGCTGCACCCAAAACCTTGCGGGATTCACCGATGAGGGAATCATTCAGGCGTTGATACACATCCACAAAGGCGGTATCACCTTCCTTCAGTTGAGGACCGCTTCCGGTTTTGTGAACGGTATACTCAATACCGCCCGGTGTTTTTTTAACACCTGTACCGCAGCTGGCCATGAACATGCCTAAAGCAGCAGTAGCAACTAAAAACTGATTGTGTTTTTTCATTTGATTGTATTAGTAGATTGAAATACTGTGGTTATTTATTGTAACAGCGCTTCGTTTTCTTCAATGGCTTTGATGAAACGTTCGGCTGTTTTTTCAAGGGAGTCGGTGCTCCGGCCTCCTGATGCGTTAAAGTGTCCGCCTCCATCGAAGTACTTGCGGGCAAAAGCATTCACATCAAAATTGCCTTTCGAACGGAACGACAGTTTTACTTCTGAATTACGGTCAATGATCAAGGCTGCCAATTTAATACCTTGGATCGACAGTAAAAAGTTTACCAGTCCTTCGGTATCACCTGTCTGCAGGTCGAACCTTTTCAGATCAGTATATGGTATAGCCAGCATTGCGGTGTTGTATTCATAGAATACTTCCATCCTGTTAAGCAGGCTATGTCCCAGGAACCGGAGGCGGTTTTCCAGGAAGTTGTCATAGATCGCCTGGTGGATCACTTCGTGTTTCAGTCCCCTGTCCATCAGGTCGGCTACCATCCTGTGAACGGCGGCGGTTGTGGAAGCGAACCTGAAAGAACCTGTGTCGGTAACCGTGCCGGCATAGATGCACTGGGCAATCTCCATATTAATATAGTGCTCGTCTCCTAATTTGTAGATGGTTTCATATACTAACTGGGCTGTAGAGCTGGCAGATGTATCGCTTATCCCATATTCGAAATCAGGCTGCGGTTCCAGGTGATGGTCGATCAAGATACGGATACAATTCAGTTTTTCAAGATGCGGAGCCAGATTTTTTGTTCTGTAGAAGGCGTTAAAGTCCAGGCAAAAGAGCAGATCAATGCCTTCTAATGCCTGTAAAGCCCGATCAGTAGACGATTCGTAATCGATAACCTGGTCGGCCGCCGGCATCCATTTCAAAAAATCCGGGAAGTTGGTAGGTGAAATTACAGTTACCTGGTGACCTTTTTGAATCAGATAATGATACATTGCTAAAGAAGATCCCATAGCATCTGCATCTGGTTTCTGATGCATTGTAATAACCACTTTCTTAGGGGTCTCCAGTAAAGGCTTAATTTCCTCGATCGGCTTCATTAAAAAACTGTAATGTTAAGAGTTGATTTCCAATCACAACAAGTGGTTGAAACAGAAAACGAAGTGCGAAGTTCTTTATTTGGGGCAGAATTTCAAAATTTTTTACCGCTAAAGAAAATGTAATTACTTTTGCGGCCTAATCTGTAATTCGGAATAAAACATATATGAGCAACAGAACATTTACTATGATCAAGCCTGATGCAGTAGCAAACGGGCATATTGGCGGCATTTTAAACATGATCAACGCGGCTGGTTTCCGTATTGTTTCCATGAAAATGACGCAGTTATCTACTGCTAAAGCAGGTGAATTTTATGCAGTACACAAAGAAAGACCTTTCTACGGTGAACTGGTAGAATTCATGAGCAGTGGTCCAATCGTGGCAGCTATCCTGGAAAAAGAAAACGCAGTAGAAGACTTCCGTAAACTTATTGGCGCTACTAACCCTGCTAACGCAGAAGAAGGTACTATCCGTAAAAAATATGCTGAGTCTATCGGCCGTAACGCTGTTCACGGTTCTGACTCCAACGAAAACGCAGCTATCGAAGGCGATTTCTTCTTCAGCGGCCTGGAAAAATTTTAATTTCCAACTGTTTTCTAAAATCTCTTAGCCGGTTATTTTTTAACCGGCTTTTTTATTTGATAATCAATTTATTAAGAATGTTAATTAAAGTAAAATAGCAAATAAGAAGTCTTTTCTGCCAAATTGTCTCACACACTTTAAATTATTTCAAATATCTTCTCGAAAAAACGTCGGTTTTCCCCTTAATTTACCCTTTAAAACGAAAATTTATTGATCCTAATAAACAATTGATATTCAAACTATAACAATATTATAATTAAAGTAAGTTAGCAAACAGCATTATCAAATATAAATATTTTTAATACTTCTCCCCTATTTTCATCATTTTCCTAAAAAACCTATCTTGCCATTCATGTGGGAATCATTCAGAACACTATTCAAAAATTACCTCCGGCTGGAGAAATCACTATCCGATCACTCCATCCAGGCCTATGTCAGAGACGTCGAAAAACTTGAACAATACCTGCAAGCCAACGGGAAAGAAAAATACAGACCACAGGATGTTACCCTGGAAGACCTTCAACAATGCATCAAATGGATCTTCGACCTGGGCATGTCAGCCACTTCACAAGCCAGGATCATTTCAGGGCTCAAAGCATTTTACAAATTCCTGCTGCTGGAAGACATGACAAAGGAAGATCCCTCACAACTGCTGGAAGCCCCTAAAACTTCACGTAAGCTACCGGATGTACTTACCTTCGAAGAAATAGAACAGATGATAGCCGCCATAGACCTGGTAGACCCCCGGAAAAAAGAAGATGAAGGGATCATCTATGAAGGATACAGGAATAAGGCTATCCTGGAAACCATGTATAGCTGCGGGCTCCGGGTCAGCGAAGTTACCAGCCTGCAGATCAGCCAGGTATACCTGGATATAGGTTTTGTAAAAGTGATAGGAAAGGGAAACAAAGAACGGATCGTACCAATGGGTACTGCCGCCCGCAACGAGATCAGCTTCTACCTGAAACGGATACGCCCGAACTTCCCTGTAAAATACGGCGACGAAGATACCCTCTTCCTTAACCGCCGGGGCAGAGCCCTTAGCCGGGTAATGATCTTCCTTATTATTAAAGAACTGGCTGAAAAGGCCGGTATCAAAAAAGTGGTTTCTCCCCACACCTTCCGGCATTCCTTCGCCACACACCTGGTAGAAGGCGGCGCCGACCTCCGGGTAGTACAGGAAATGCTGGGCCATGAAAGTATTACCACAACGGAAATTTATACGCATATCGACAGGGAATTCCTCAGGGACACCCTGCGGCAGTTCCATCCCCGCTTTTAAAAACGGAAACAGCTACCGGGGGAACGGTAGCTGTCCTTTTTGCTATAATGGGCACAAACACCTGGCGTATTCGCCTCCCTTTCCGGAGGTAGGCTTTTCGAACAAAATATGACCGTCTTTTACAACAGACTGGAATAGGTTAACAAACGATATGCGTCACTCTTCTTTTTTCGTGTACCCTTTAACGTCATAAGTTCAGACAACCAGTCGGAAGCTTTTTTAACTCTCGAAGGTTTAAATACGATATCTACCTGGCTGCAATGGCTTAGTTCTTTTCTTTCTGGGTGCTCGGCAGCTTTTTTATTTTCTTCCCAAACCAACTGTCCATCCCTGTATATCTTAAAATACAACTGCGGACCTGTACCTACCTGTCCGTTCCTTACGGTTATCATCCTTCCCTTCCCGATCTCCTTCCTGGAAAAATACAGGTAATAACGCCCTGTCTCATTCGTATAGGCTTTACCGATAACTTCATCGTTGAGGGCGTTATAGGCTTCAACCATCAGGCCTGGCTGCCCAACCCTTCCGGGCGCTTCTTTTACAAGGCCTGTTACAACCCAGGCCCCGGCATTGGCATAGATCTGCTGCCAGATATCGGCGGGAATCACATAGGCATAGGCGCCTACATAACCGGCGTTATTCCTTTTCCAATGCAGCACCAACCTGCTCAGGTGAAAATTCCGGGGCCGGGTGCTTCCATTCTTTCCCGGTAACTGGTCCAGGCACAGATCCAGTTCCAGTTCCTCTGTGAACAGGTGCACCTCGTTCCACGACAAGCTGAAATTACCCTTGCTGTCTAACACTGCCTCAGCGATCAACCTGTCGGCTTTCAATAATACTTCCTTTGCAGAAAGCGGCTGCATGTCGCTGAACATATCTTTAGCCGTCTGCTTGTTCCCCCGGGCTTGCAGGGCTGGCAGGTAAACCCTGATCCGGGCATTGACCAATGGTTCCACGCAGTCGTGGCCAATCAGTGCTGAAATGTTTCCGATTAATAAGTAGCTCATATCAATGTTTTTTACTTTAGAAAAATGGGCTAACGCATGAAAGGAAGTAAACTACTATTACCAACTCCCACAGGGAGCAAAGCGTGACAAAAAGTTTGGCAACTCTACCTACCGCTTGGTTGAGTTGCAAAGGTTGGTAAGATTTAAAATGGAATCAAGCGTTTAAAAACTGAAAAATTACATTCCGTATTTATACGTAATGCGACGGCGATTGTCGGCCGTCCCGGTTAATCACCAACTTATCATGCGTATAAATACGCAATCCATACAGGAGAAACACTGAATCTTTACTGCAGTCAGGCTGTGAAAAAATAGCGGAAATCCAAAAGGGTCCTGGGTATAAGTATTTCTCCCATTCTCCTTCCTTTACAGGAATATAAATAGCAGAAATATTGCAGGTGAACAATTTTGTAATAATTTTATTGCCATAATTTTAAAAACTACCTCTATGAGCGATTCTTCAAAAAGACCTATCCCTTCCGATGCGGGTGCATTTATTACCCTGGAAGAGATGAATGAGTTAACAAGTAATCATGATGCCGAGTTTGCTGCACAAAAATCTTTAGGGCAACATGTTAAAGCCATGTGTTTTGGTAGAGACAAAGTTATTGAGCTTTTGGATCAACCCGGCGCTGTGGCATTAAGAATCTATTATGGTATTAAGATCGATACAGATGGCGATGGTATCAAGGAGAAAAAGATGGTATTAGTTGCTGTGGATGAGGAAGGCAACGATATTCTCCCTCCATCCCAGGAAGAAGCCAAAGCTGCTGCGGCCCAGGGCATACAATCGAAAGAATTGTCTGCCAAGATCCTGGACGCTGGTATCCCTTGCCCTACCTACTGTACAGGCGGCAAAGGAGGAAAAAGCTAGGCCGCGATCACTCAGTAACTAAAACCAGTTAAGTGGAACTTTTCAGAATATTATTCTTTGTAATGTTAGGGATCGAAATTTTACTTTTGATCCCTTTTACATGGAAATACAAAACACTCGACAAGACCAGCAAGACTATTTATTATTATCTGATCAGTAGTATTGTTTTTGCCATAGGCAGCACGGTTATTGCCAAGCTATCCAAGGATAGTAATAACATGTGGTTCTTTGCGATCATGTATTTCATCCAATTTTTAATCCTATCCTTATTTTATAGTGCTGTAATCAAAAATGTTAAGATTCGAAAGGCGATAAATATCTTGCCCATACCGGTGTTAATTGTTTTTATTCTGGACTTGCTTAAACTGGAAGGGATCCAAAACTATAACTCTCTTTTTACAACCCTCAGATCCTTTATTCTGCTGGTATATGCGATCATTTTCTTCCTGCAGTTATTAAATGATAGTGAACTGATTGAGAACGCTATATTTATTAACTCGCTGGCTGATTTCTGGTATAACTCCGGCTTATTTCTCTACCTTTGCAGCTCATTTCTTTTTTCTCTCACTTATAACTACCTTGCTTCAAGGGGACCGTTACCTGAAGCTACGCTAAGTATCAGTTTCATAGGAGGCATCCTGCAACTGATTCTGTTTTATATAGGATTCTTGAAATTAGTTAAAAGGAGATAATGAGTTTTGTAGAAATAGTAATTATTGGGGCAATTGCCATGGTACTGCTTGGCGCCATGGTAGTGGGACTGGTTATATGGCAACAGAAATTAGTAATTCAGCATAAACTTACCATCCAGAATAAAGACCTGCAACTGCAACGCGAAAGACTGATAGCCGTGTTGCAGGGACAGGAACAGGAACGCAAACGCATTGCAGAAGACCTGCACGATGAAGTAGGTGCGCAACTTTCTGTGCTTAAGTTAAACTTAGGCGGATTACAACCCCTCTTAAAAACCGGCAATGGTGAAGCAGAAAGATTAAAAGAAACCAAAGACTTTACAGATACCATTATTCAGCAGTTACGATTCATTTCCCAGAGCCTCCACCCCCAGGCCCTGGAAAACCTGGGCCTCTCACATGCCCTTGACTCTTTTTGTAACCTGATGAATAAGAACAAACAGGTGCAGATCACCTTTAAGACAAATGATAACGGACAGGCGCAAGCCATCGATAAAGACAAAGCCCTGAATATTTACCGCGTGGTGCAGGAACTGATCAATAACATATTAAAACACGCGCAAGCCACTACCGTAACGATCACCTATCAGCATACCCCAAATCAACTGATCCTTACTGTAGCCGATGATGGTAATGGCGCATTGGTTAATTCTTTACAGCAATCACGTAAGAAAACCGGTAGCCTGGGCCTCAAAAATATCGAAAGCCGCCTGAATATTATCAACGGAAATATTAACTTCACCCCAGGAACACCAAAAGGTACTTTAGCTACAATTACAGTAGATATATAGTTATCAATACAGAATAGTTGATACTTATGTTGTTTTATTACTAAATTGCCGTCCGGTTATGTTGATCCGTCGTAACGACATGACTTATAGTAATTTATTAAACAAAATAATGGCAAATCTGCTATAAACTGTCCACCTATGGCACACATAAAAGTGGCTATTGCGGATGATCATAAAATCTTCCGCAGTGGGGTAATCAACACACTTACCCCATACGATAACATCCAGTTCATTTATGAAGCTGACGATGGCTTACACCTTTTGCAACTTATGGAAAAAGAGTTGCCCGACGTAATTTTGATGGATCTGAAAATGCCGAATCTCGACGGCATCGAGGCAACAGTAAAAGTCAGGGAAAAATACCCGCAGGTTAAAGTGATCATCCTGACGATGTATGAAGACGACAACTTTATTGTACATCTTATTGAAAACGGCGCCAACGCTTATTTATTGAAAAACGCAGATCCGGAAGAAATCTATGAAGCTATTTGTATCAGCCACGAAAAAGGATTCTATTTCAACGAAAATGTAAACCTGGCCTTACTTAAAAAAGTACTGCATAAGAACAAACAGCAGTTTAAACCTACGCTCAAGAACGAGATCCAGTTGAACGACCGGGAACGGGAAGTATTAAAGCTCATCTGCAATGAACTGACCACGCAGGAAATTTCAGAACAGGTATTCCTCAGTCCCCGTACCGTTGAAGGTATACGCCAGAAGCTGCTGGAAAAGATAAACGTAAAAAATAGTGTCGGACTGGTGCTCTACGCATTCCGCAACGGCATTATCGAATAACTGTTACTGTAGTATAAAACCATAAAAAACACCCACCAACATCATGAGAACATTTAAAACTTTCGCAGCTGTGGCTGGCGCAATGTTATTGCTCCATGCCGGCAGCGCACTGGCACAGGGAATCAAAATGCCTGCTCCAAGCCCTAAACAAACCGTAAAACAGGACTTCGCCCTCTCGTCTATAGAGTTGAACTACTCCCGTCCGCAGAAGAACGGACGCGTGATCATGGGCGACCTTGTACCTTATGACAAAGTTTGGAGAACAGGCGCAAACGGCGCTACCACAATCACTTTCGGCGAAGACATCAGCTTCGGTGGCACACCGGTAAAAGCAGGTACATATGGCTTGCTGACCATCCCCGGCGCCAAACAATGGACAGTCATACTTACCAAAAGCCTGGACGTAACCAGTCCTGCCGCCTATAAACCCGAAAACGACGTTGCCAGGGTACAGGTTAAACCAGTGGCGTTGCCGTTCAGCCAGGAAAGTTTCTTCATTGGCTTCGATAACGTGAAATCCAACTCCGTTGAACTGGATATTATCTGGGATAAAACAAAAGTTCCTGTGAAGATCACTGCCGATATCGACGCTACTATCACTTCACAGATCGAATCAGCTATGCAGTCGGATAAGAAGCCTTACTTCCAGGCTGCCGTTTATTATTTCGAAAATAATAAAGACCTGAACAAAGCTGTTGAATGGATCAACGAAGCCGCCAATCAAACTCCGGACGCTTTCTGGGTTTGGTACCAGAAAGCGCGTATCAATGCGAAGGCCAAGAATACCAGCGTAGCGAAGGAAGCAGCTCAGAAATCAATTGAACTGGCTACCGCAGCGAAAAACGACGACTATGTAACTTTAAACAAAAAGCTCCTGGCTACTTTGAAATAAGTTGCCTGATAAAAAAAGCGTCTCTACCGGGATGTAGAGACGCTTTTTTATTATAAGCTGTTATTATCAGGAATTTGCAACACGGGGCTTCTCCAAAAACAACTGGAACAGGTAAGCCAGCAAAATAACCAGCAAACACCCGATCGCGTTCAGCCAGAGAAAAGACACTGTGCCCGTCCAGTAAATGACCAGCACAACAATCTCCGAAACCACCGCCGACCAGAATGTGGCTGTCCCTCCCACTTTCTTCATGTAAAATGCTACCATGAAAATTCCCAATATCACCCCATAGAACCAGGAGCCCAGTACATTCACCACTTCTATCAAACTGCCAAGACTACCCGCAAACTGCGCCACTGCTATGCAGAACACGCCCCATACCAGGGTCCAGAGTTTGGATACTTTCAGGTAATGTTCAGGGCTGGCCTCTTTATTATAGATACGTTGATAAATGTCTATTACCGTCGTGGAAGCCAGGGAGTTCAATGCCGCTGCAATACTTCCCCAGGCGGCCAGGAATATTATGGCTATTAAAAGTCCTACCAGGCCTTTAGGCAAACTGTTTACCACAAAATGCAGGAAAATGTAGTTCGTATCGTTGGGGTCCGCCGTTGGATCCGCTTTTTTGATCAGGGAAATAGCAGAATTCCTCACTTCCTGTGAGCGTGTATCCGTTGCCTTTAGTTCGGATTTGGCGCTGGCAATACGTTCATGACTTCCGCCTTCAATAGCAGCCGCCAGGTTCTTTACCTGCGCCTGCTTTATCTTCCCCAAATCGTCATATTCTTTCTCCAATGCCATTAAAGCCGCCCCCTGCTCTGTTCTGTGCACTTTCGCCAGTTGCGCCTCGTTAAAGAAAATAGGCGCCCGGAAGTAGAGGTAAAACACAAACACCAACGCTCCTATCAACAAGATCACGAACTGCATGGGCACTTTTACCAAACCGTTCATCAGCAAACCCAAACGGCTTTCTTTAACTGATTTGGCAGTGATATAGCGCCCCACCTGCGATTGGTCTGTTCCGAAGTAAGACAAGGCGAGAAAGAATCCCCCGATGATCCCGCTCCAGATGTTGTATTTATCCTGCCAGTCGAACTTTGTTACAATCACGTTCAGCTTATCCATTTTACCGGAAACCTGCAGGGCCTCTTTAAAACCTATATCAGCCGGCAACAGGTGAACCACCATCCAGCCCGCCAGGAACATTCCCCCGAAGATGATCACCAACTGGAAGGTCTGGGTATAGGCCACCGCCCGGGTACCACCGGCCACTGTGTAGATGATCAGCAGACCGCCCATGATCATATTTGTCCAGTAAAGGTTCCAGCCTAATAATGAAGACAGGATAATAGAAGGCGCACAGATGCTGATCCCTGTCGATAACCCGCGCTGGATAAGGAAAAGACTGGATGCCAGCGTCCGTGTTTTCAGGTCGAACCGCCTTTCCAGGAATTCATATGCCGTATAAACTTTTAACTTATGAAAGATAGGAACGAAAGTGATGCACAGTACTACCATGGCAATAGGCAAACCAAAATAGTATTGAACAAAACGCATCCCGTCTGTATACGCCTGGCCGGGCGCCGAAATAAATGTAACCGCGCTGGCCTGGGTGCCGATGATAGATAATAATACGATATACCAGGGCATAGACTGGTTGTCCAGGAAATAGCTTTCCATATTCCGCTGGCCCCGGCTTTTCCATACGCCGTAGAGAATGATCATGGTGAGGGTACCAACAAGTACCACCCAATCTAAAATACTCATGAAAATGTTTTGGTGAAGCAATAAAAAAGCACGATCAGTAATACCAGCCAGGCAATCACTAATACATACCAGTAATTCCAGCTGGGAAATAATGGCGGCTTTTCATCTGCCGGGTGTTGATTTTCCATAACTTAATCCCTCGAATTACTTTTAGTCCACATACCTGAAGTAAGCAGTCCCAATGCTATTCCGATCACTAATCCAACCTGTACGCGTTTAATGGTGATACCCAGCAACAGGCCTATGACAATGCACAGACCTGCTGCTATTTTTAAACGCGGACGATTTTGTTGATGCCTCTTACTCATCTTGTCTGATTATCGCTTTTTAATGGAGAGCAGGTTTACGAAGATCCTGTATGCTCCTGGTACTCCTGCCGGCAATTGCCTGAAGAATGATAAGCCTGTGTACACGTAATTACCCTTTCCGTAGGGCGCTATTAAGGTAGATCCATCCAATGCCGGCTCGTTCTTATCATTCATTGTAAATATCTTTTGATAGGCTGAGTTTACGTTTGTCGTAAAATACAATCCCCTCTCCTGTACCCATCCGTCAAAGTCTGCGTCTGTAATTTCATTAGGATAATGAAACACTTCATTCTTTGGCTGGGTAAAGGTCACTTTCGCTTTTTCGTCCGTTACCCGGTCTCTGGACAGGGAGAAAGGATAAGGCCCCAGGTCGTTAATCACCAGCGGACCGTTCACGTTATACTGTACCAGCAGGTTCCCGCCGTTTTTCACATAATCCATCAACTTAGGCTGCCAGTATTTCATACGTCCGTTTACGTTATAGAGCCTTACGCCGGTAATGATCGCATCATACTGGCTAAGGTCGCCGTTCATTATTTCTTTCTCACCCAGCTCTGTTACTTCATAGCCAACCTGGCGTAATGAAGCGGCTACCATATCGCCGGCGCCGGGAATATACCCGATCTTATTGCCGTTATGTTTCAGGTTTACTGTTACAAGCCGCGCTGCTGCCGTAGGGAACAGCGTGATCAGGGGAATATGATCGTACCGGATCTGTTGCATGTCCTGGTTATAATTCTTGCCCTGGGTATGCATCACTACGGTGAAAGTATCTGCTTTATTGGTTGTTACCGTCTTAACCGGGTGCAGGTTAAAAGACAGGGTCATTTCATCTCCCTTCTGTGCCAGTTCAAATGGCTGGTTGTTATTGGAAGAAGTAAAGGAAGATGGCAATTTAAGTTCTACCGTGCCCTGTACGTTATCCGCCATAGCCCGCAGCTTCACAGCCACTGTTTGGGCTTTGGTATCTGTAAAGATATATACCTGGTTAGCGATATCCGCCACTACCGGCGGAGCGATGATCAATGGCTGATAGATCTCTCCTTTTACCGGGTCGGTATACTTGTATTGCAACGGACGGTAAATAGTAAAATCCTGTCCGCCGATCGACAGGTCGATGCGGGCCTGCAATGCCGGAATGTTTTCGGGATAGCCGATCCATGCCGGGTCAGGCGTGTTATACATGCCATACGGATGATCGGTAGCCAGCCAGTAAGGTTGGGAGAACGGCGTACCTGCCGGAACCTGCAGGTTTCGGCTCAGGGTTACCAGTTTATTATCCTGTAATGGTTGCTGGGCGCCCAGGGAAGTATTGCCCGGCAATACTACATCCTTTATCGAGGCTTTCACATTTCCCCTGTTGATCAGTTGTACGCTGGCATCCATATTTGTTCCCGGTACCACAACAGGCGCATTGCTGTAGGCTTCGGCCCATATGCCTGCGCAGGCGAAGATCAGTTGTTCGGTTTCTTTCAGTTTCTGGTTTTTCCAATATCCTTCCGGCAAAGCCTGGATCGCTTTGCGGATATCCAGTAAAGCAGGTACAGAGGCGGCAGGATTGTCTACCTGGAAAGCTGACAACGCCTGGTCTACCATTTTCCCAATGGCCTCACCGCCTTCCAGCCTTGTCCAGGTGGTATTAATGCCATCCATCAGGCTTTTCTTCGGCGTATCGCCCTTGATGGTCAGGAAGTATTCCTGTGAAGCGCCCCTGGAAGCGGCCACGCCAAATCCCTGGCTCTTGTGTTGGGAACGGCTTTCAGCGGCAATTTCCCCGAACCCTTTTCCAAGAAGCGGGTTGAAAGTGCCCACGTCGATCTTGAACTGGTCGTCGGAGGTGGTATTGGTAGATCCGAAATTAAAGGTATTCCAGAGCAACCTTTTAGCTTGCCATGGTTTCAGTGTTTTAAGTTGTTCGGGGAAGCGTTTAGGATCTGCCGCTGCGGCATAGGCTTCTTCAGCCAGCATAGCGGAAGCGGTGTGATGGCCATGACCAGCCCGGCTGTCGGCCGGGAAACGGCAGATGATCACATCCGGCTGGAATTTCCGGATCATGTATACCACATCTCCCAGGATCTTCTCCCGGTTCCAGATAGTGAAAGTTTCCGCCGGGTTCTTGGAAAAACCGAAATCCTGTGCCCGGGTAAAGAATTGTTCTGCTCCGTCTATTCTCCTGGCTGCCAGCAATTCCTGGGTCCTGATAAGGCCGAGCAATTCCGATTGTTCGTTCCCTATCAGGTTCTGGCCTCCATCTCCGCGGGTCAGCGAAAGATAGCCGGTCCTGTAACACTTCTCTTTAGCGAGGTAGCCCAGCAAACGGGTGTTTTCATCATCTGGATGGGCGGCGATATACAATACGCTTCCAAAGGTATCCAGTTTTTTCATTTGCAGCCGGATATCCGCGGCATTTAAAGCTGGCGACGGTTGCGCCCAGGCGCTGTTGCCTATCAGAAAAATAAACAGCAGTGTGGTATAGTATCTCAAATACATTAAACTAACGCGATTTACAGATTTTCAAAAGTAATAATTAATTGGAGGGGGAAAAAGGAAATATGATGAGTGTACAAAAAATTAAAGGTTCCGGTATGATACCGGAACCTTCCTCTTTTTTCATAAGCAAAAACCAACCAGCAATTATGCAAAAACCAATGTTAACAAAGGCGGTTTAGATCCTAATTATAACCCTCGTTCTGCTGGTTGCGAATATTGGGGTTAGCATCCAGTTCTCTTTGCGGTATTGGCTGTATCACTTTCAGACTGGGCCAAACCACTGATATCGTTTTGTTACTCGCCAGATATTTGGTGAATGAACGTTTATTTCTTACCAGATCAAATAACCTATGGCCTTCGAATGCCAGTTCTTTTCTTCTTTCCAACAGGATCCTGTCCAGTAGCCTACTGCCGGTAGCAGTTTCAGGTAAGGCGCTTTTATCCGCCCGCTTCATCACGATATTCAAGTCCTCCCTTGCCATATCCTCCAATCCCAAATGGTACGCTGCTTCCGCATGAATAAGGTAGACCTCCGACAACCTTATCACTTTGATACAATCCGTAAACGTTGTTACATTGCTGTATTTAGTGATAATATTCGCAGGGTCTTCGCCTCCATTTCCTGCTCTTTTACCTTTTCTCAGGAACCCGATCCTTACATCGCTGCCGGCATAAATATTATACACATCGTTGGTTGCCAGCACATCTCCGTATCCTTCCTGGCTGAACATATAGCTTAAGCCATCCGTGTTCCTGTTATCTACACCTGTATTGATCACTTCAAAGACTGTTTCGCCATTTCCTGTCTGTTTAAAATCGCTCAACAGTTTTTCGTTGGTCAACAGGCTGTATTTATTGCTGCTGATAACCTGTTCTGCAAGCGCCCTGGCGCCCTGCCAGTCTTCTTTATACAATAAAACCCTCGCCAATAGCGCCTTTGCGCTGTAAATATTAAACCTGCCGGAAGTAAATGCCTGGCTTCCGCTGGTCTCGAACAACCTGATCGCCGAGTTAAGATCTTTGATCACCTGGTCGTAACTCTCTTTCACGCTGCTCCTGGATGGCGCCTGTACGGAATCTACATTCGTTACGGTAACTATCGGGATACCCATATGATGTGCATCCGCCGTGTAGTTGTAAGGCTGGGCGAACATCCGGCACAGGTCAAAAAAGACCAGCGCTCTCAGGGCATGCGCCTCGGCAACGATCTTCGTAGCTTCAATGCTGTCTTCCTTTGCAGGCAGGATGGCAATACTTCCTCCCTTCCGGATGATCATATTTGCATTTGCCACCACGCTGTACATCAGGTTCCAGCTGTCGGTGGTATAGGCATCGTTGGCCGTCACAATATACTGGTCATGATTCCTGTACCTGTTGCTGTTTATCACGCTGATAAACTCGTTATCTGCCCTCAGGTCTGGCAACAGGGGCATGGTACGCCCGTAATAGTTTTCGTTCTGCAGCAGTGAGTAAACGCCATTGATAGCGGAACGAAGTCCGGGAAGATCTTTAATGGCATCTTCTGTGGGCGTTGACTGCGGCGGTTTCAATTCAAGGAAATCTTTACCGCAACCTGCAAACAGACCGGCTAAGAACAGTGTAACAGCATATTTGACTATAGTATGCATGAAATGTTTTAAAAGTTTACGTCCATCCCAATTAAGAATGTTCTGAATACTGGCGGTCGTTGATCATAATCTCCTGTCACCGGCACTTCCGGGTCCATGATGAGGTACTTGTCCTTTATGAAAGTCCATAGATTATTTCCCCGCAGGTAGATTTTCACGTCGTCGATCTTCACGCTCTTCAGCCATTGTGGCGGTAAATTGTAAGCGATCAGCAAATCTCTCAGCCTGATGAAACTTCCGTCATACAGGAACCGGGAGGAAGCCTGATTGCTCAGCCCCGATTGGGTACCTCCAAAAACGACCTTCGGTACATTCGTGATATCTCCGGGCTTGCGCCACCTGTTTTCGTAAGTGATCCTCGACATCTTTGAACTGCCTCCGAATCCTCCGCTGCCGTCAGATTCTGTGAAAGGCCCCCAGTTGTCGTAAACTTTGCTGCCCCAGTTATAATAGAACTGGAAACTGAGCTCAAAACCTTTGTAGCTAAGCACATTGGTAATGCCGCCAAAGAATTTCGGCAATGCACTTCCCTGGTTGAATCGCTGCGCTTCACCGTATACTTTGGTGGTTTTCGTTTTGGTATTGTCTGTATACCAAAGCGCTTCACCGGTATTGGGATCGGCGCCTGCAAAACCAGCCAGGTAGAACTGATAGAAATCGCTTCCTACTTCCCTCCTGTAAATAGCGCTGGTGATCGGGTTATCCAGGCGGGTGATCACGTTCTTCAGGGTAGAGAAGTTAGCGTCCGTTCTCCAGTTAAAGGCTCCCGGGCGTTTAGCAACAATATTGCGGGAAGAGAGCGCGATCTCTATACCGCTGTTCTTCATCTCTCCATTGTTCCTGAAAACCGTGGTGACGCCGTTGGAGGAGGATACCGGTACATTCAACAGCAAACGGGAAGTGATGCGGCTGTAATATTCAACGGAGCCCGAAAGCCTGTTGTTCAGCACCGTAACATCAATGCCTACGTTAAATGGCTTGTTCTGTTCCCAGGTGAGATAGGGATTGGGGTATTGTGTAAGCACATACCCCGGTTTCCCATCATAATCATTTCCCGGGCTGTACAGCGACAAGGAAGCATAATTATCTATAGCCTGGTTTCCATTGCTGCCGTAGCTAGCTCTTATCTTCAGTTCGTTGATAAAGTCGACCTGTTGTAAAAACGGCTCCTGGTAAATATTCCATGCTGCGCCAACAGACCAGAAGGTAGCGCTTCTCCGCTGGTTACCGAACCTGGAGGAAGCATCCCTCCTGATGGAGGTGGTGAGATAGTATTTACGGCGGTAGTCGTAGCTGTTATTCAGAAATAATCCTGTCAGTGAGTTGGCTGCAGAAAGGGAAGAAACACTTTCCGGCTTTGAAGCATCGGCCAGTTGTTTTAGTCCCGGCAACAGGTTCGACGCGGCGGCCGAGTTTCCTGAAGCGCTGGTTTTCTGAGCTTCATATCCAACAAAGGTATTGATCTCATGATCTCCCCAATGCCTGTTAAATCTGAGGATGTTGGTTACCACCCAGTTTGTCCAGAGGTTATTGGCTGCTGATACCCAACCGTTGGTATTCCTGCCATCTCCGAATCCCGGTGCAAAAAAAGAATTGCTGCGGGCATAGTTCAGATCCAGGCTCACTTTGGATTCAAGTGATAGAAAATCGGTGATCTGGTATTTGGCGCCGGCTCCGCCCAGGAGTCCATATATGGTTCCTGTACGGGAAACATCGTTCAGAACGGCAACCGGGTTAAAGGTATTGTTGTAGCTGAAGTCGTAGCTTCCATCCGGGTTATAGATCTTCAACCATGGCTGCAGGCGGGCCAGCGATCTTACCGGGTTGGCCATCAGGCCAACATCGCCTACTGCGTTTGCACGCTGGTAGTTCAATGAAAGGTTAACGTTGAACGATAACTTTTCAGTGGCTTTATTGGTAAGATTTAGCCTTGCTGTCATCCTGCGGTAGTCCACGCCTTTTAAGGCAGACTGTGAATCGTAGAATCCGCCGGAAACGTAGAATTTTGTTTTCTCGCTTCCCCCGGCGGCCGACAGGTTGGCCTGGGAATAGGCGCCATGCCTGGTTAAAACATCTATCCAGTTGGTATTTACTGTTGTATCCACCCCTCTTGCTTTCAACTCCTGCTGGAAACCGGCTTCGGTGCTGCCGTCGCCTTTGTTGAACCAGCCTTCCCTTAACAATTCTATCATTTCCTTTGTGTTCAGGGGATAGTTGGCTTTAGGGATGGTCAGCTCGTTGATTCCGCGTTGAACGGAGGCGGCGATCCGGGTTTTACCGGCAATACCAGACTTGGTTGTAATGAGCACTACGCCGTTTGCGGCGCGGCTGCCATAGATCGAGGCTGCGGCTGCATCTTTCAATACCGTGATGGTGGCAATATCGGAGCTGTTGATGCCTGCCAGTGTGTTTACATTGTAATCGGTCAGGCTCTCCGTTACTACCGGCACTCCATCTATTACGTAGAGTGGAGCGCTGCCGGCGGTTATGGAGCCAATGCCGCGGATGTAAACGCTTGGAATGGAGCCGGGTTGACCTGAACCATTGGTAGATTGCAATCCTGGTACGTTACCTTGTAAGCTTTCCTGGAAGCTGCTACGGGGCGCTTTATCAAATAAAGCGGTATTGACCGTAGAAGCTGATCCTGTCAAAGAACTTTTTGGCTGCACACTGTACGCCACTACCACTACTTCGTTCAGACCGTGTGCATCATCCTTTAATGTAATACT
Organism: Chitinophaga terrae (ex Kim and Jung 2007); assembly: GCF_900107795.1. Classification (GTDB taxonomy): domain Bacteria; phylum Bacteroidota; class Bacteroidia; order Chitinophagales; family Chitinophagaceae; genus Chitinophaga; species Chitinophaga terrae. The sequence goes on along the minus strand of NZ_FNRL01000007.1, from coordinate 34,178 downwards.
GATCTGTGTTCTGTTATTTACCGGTACGCTTTGTTCTTCATACCCGATGAAGGAGCAAATGAGTACCGCATTGTTCATTGTTTCTAACTGGAAAGTTCCGTTAGGGTCTGTGAAAGTTCCTTTGTTCTGCCCGGCTATCCGGATGCTGACACCTGGCAAGGGTTGCCCGGTGTAGTCTTTCACTTCACCTTTTACAATGATGTTGTTGTTGCTTTTTGTGTCCGGACCAATAGCAATCAGGTTGGCAGAAATTTCTTTGAAAGTAAGCCCGGTATTTTTCAGTACTACTTTCAACGCCTCTTCGATTGGCAGATTGATCAGGTTAACAGCGACCTTGTTTGCAGGCAGTTGATCGTTCCGAAACACGAAACGGCATCCGCTTTTCTCCTCCACCAGCTTCAAGAGCTTTCCCAGCGGCAAGGCATCTGTTTTAAGGGAAATGCGATGGGTTGTCTGACCAAACGCTTCCCCGGTTATTTGCAAACAGGTAATAAGAATAATTAAGGACACCAGTTTCATTATCGATACAACTTTTCCCATTGTTTTTAAAAGCAAAAGGATTACTTAATGTATGAATTTTTTCCATACATTTAGGTTGTAAAAGGTCATAAAACTACGACAGACTTAACATTGCCACGTAAAGCTACTGCCGTATGATCTCAATCAGGAGGGGTAAATGTTCCAAGCATTTGCCCTCTCTTTTTGATACTACCTGGTATCTTTTTTATACTTATCGCTGTTATTGTGTTATAAACACGTCGTTCCCCTCAGTTCTCCAATGTAATGTTGTTGTAACCTTCAGTGCTTCCAGGACTTCCCGGAATGATTCGTTTTTAAACGTACCTGTATAATGATATTGTAAAAGCTTCGGGTCTGTGATATGGATCTTGATGCCATACCATCTTTCCATTTTGCGGGCGATCTCTGTCAGGGTTTCATTGTCGAACACCAGGTAGTTATCGCACCATGCCGTTTCATATACCAGGTTGTCCTGCGTATTCCGGAGGTTTTCGACCCTGTAGCTGTTCACCAGCCTGGATGAGGAAAGCGGGTCAATGGCTGCTCCGTGTTCGAGGATGATCTTTTGATTCGGCAGCAACTTAATATTATGCTCTTTGCCGTCGTTTACTGTCACTTCCACTGCCCCGGTAATGAGGGTAGCTTCGGTGGTTGGGTCCTGCGTATAGGCTTTTATATTGAAAGAAGTGCCTAATACTTTCAGATCCAGCTTGGCTGTATGTATATAAAAAGGTTTATCGGCATTCTTCGCGACGTCGAAAAACGCCTCTCCTTCCAGTGTTACCTCGCGGGTATCTGTATTGAATTTATTCTGATCGTACGTTAACCGGCTGCCTCCATTCAGCAGTACCTGGGTGCCATCAGGCAACTGGGCCCTGCTCCTGGAACCGTCGCGCGTCTGTATGGCTGCGATGGCAGGTTTCTCTGTACGGACGCCGGATCTGTTCAACAGCAAAAATGTGCAGTAGCCTCCTAACAACAGCACCAGTACAGACAGTATGGCTACCAGTTTCAGTGATTTCCTGCCTGCTTTCTTCACCGGCAGGTTCTCGGCGGCCGTTATTTCGGACATTCTATTCATATGTCTTTCCAGCGCGTCTTCCGTTTTGCTTTTCCACTCCTCGCTTTGCTGAACAGACGGCCAGTTACTGAGAACAGAAACCTTATACCTGAGGGTAGCATCTTGTTGAAGCAGCTCCTCCAGCTCACGCAACTCTCCCATCGTGGCTTCGCCCGATACCTTTCTTCCCAACAAAAGCCATATTCTTTCCTGTTCCATGTTAATACTTCAAAAGCATGATTAAATAAAAGGACAAGCGATTTTTAAAAATCTACTACTCCTTCTGAAAAAATTTTAAAAAAAGTTTTTACCTGGTAAATGTGAAGTTGAGCGCTTCGCTGATCTTTTTCAGCGCATGGGCCATATGAACATCTATGGTGTTCACTGAAATATCGAGGATCTGGGCTACCTCTTTATATTTCAGGCCGTCTTCCCTGATCAGTTTGAAGATCATTTTTCTTTTTGGGGGCAATTCGTTGATAGCCGCCTCAATGCGTCTCACCATTTCGCCGGAAATATAAATCTGTTCGGGAGTTGCGTGATTAATGCTGATATCCACGGCCAGTTCGTCGAGGCTGAAATGTTGGGTGCGGGCAGCTTTGTTGAGATAGTTTAATGCAATATTTTTAGTGGAAACGTAGAGATATACTTTGAGGTTCTCTACCTGCAGGAGGCGCTCCCTGTTCTTCCAGACGTTCACAAAAACGTCTGACGCTATTTCTTCGGCTGACTCCCAGGATTTTACGATTGAATAGGCAAATTGGCTTAACGGTTTATAAAATATCCGAAATAAAGCCCTGTAAGCCTGTTCATCCCCTAAAGACCCTATCCGCTCAGCCAAGAGCTGAATATTAGCTTCCTCCTTCAAGTGATTTACATTTGGTTGAATGCCTAAAGATAGTGGATTTCACGCAAAGGGGCAAAGGACTGGCAAGAGCGCAAAGGATTTTAATTAAGGTATAATAAAATACATTATCTATTATATAATATATAAATCTTTTATCTATAAAGGATATCATCAACCGATAACAAAAATATCCCTTGGTTCTTAAAATCCTCCTCCTTCAAAATTTTCTTTGCCTCTTTTACAACACTGCGTGCAAGTATATCTCCCTCCTACATCAAAATCCACTGCTTCTTTGCTCCCTCCGCCTCTCCTCTGCGTGCAACTACACTCAATATCATCAAAATCCTTTGCCTCTTTGCTTCTTTTGCAGCTCTGCGTGCTACTATATCTCCCTCCTCCATCAAAAATCCCTCTGCTTCTTTGTCCCCTCCGCCTCTCTGCGTGCAACTACACTCAATATCATCAAAATCCTTTGCCTCTTTGCTTCTTCTGCGGCTCTGCGTGCAACTATATCTCCCTCCTCCATCAAAAATCCCTCTGCTTCTTTGCCCCCTCCGCCTCTCTGCGTGCAACTACACTCAATATCATCAAAATCCTTTGCCTCTTTGCTTCTTCTGCGGCTCTGCGTGCAACTATATCTCCCTCCTCCATCAAAAATCCCTCTGCTTCTTTGCCCCCCTCCGCCTCTCTGCGTGAAACAGCTATTTTTTGAACATGAAATACACCGCACCAATAAGGAAAAGAAAAGAGACGAGATAATTCCATCGCAACGGCTCTTTGAGAAAGGTAACAGCGAAGATACTGAACACGGTGAGTGTGATCACTTCCTGGATGGTTTTTAACTGGAAGCCCGAAAATCCTTCCTGTGCGCCGAACCGGTTAGCGGGTACCATAAAACAATATTCAAAAAAAGCGATACCCCAGCTGATGAGGATCACTTTCCAAAGGGCGGTATCCTGGTGTTTCAGATGTCCATACCAGGCGAAGGTCATAAAGGTGTTCGAAATAAACAGTAAAATAATGGTACGCATTCAAATTGGCTCTTTAGGCGATAAAGATAGGGGAAGATGGTGGAAGAAAAAGAAATGGCAACAAAAAAGGGAAGCCGTGCTTGGCCTCCCTGCATCAAACCAAATGGGGTTCCATGTGGATGATTTTGTGTTGTTGGTTGCTATTACGTTTTTTATTGCTATTGCTTATGGCAAGTGCAACAATACTATTGCTCCAGTTTAATTTCGCCCAGATCAGTAGCTTTTCCTTCTTCTACTTTAACATCTTTGATCACAGCGTTTTTGTATGGGCTTTTACCTAATATGGTAACAGTATAATTGCCTGATTTAGCGGCTGGGATGGTGAACGCACCATTAGATACCGCACCTTTCAGTTTTTCATCGCCGTTGACAGCTTCTACTTCTGATGCGCCATCGGCAGGTACGATTTTACCGGTGATAGTTCCGGCTTCTGCAACTGCAGCGGCAGTGTCATTTTTCAATGAATCCTGCGCCAGGGTGAGGTTAACGGCGGCGGTGTCTGCGCCTTTAATTGCTGCAGTGTCAATAATTGCGGCGGTATCTACCATGGCGGCGGTATCTGCTACCATTGCCGCAGTATCTGCAACGTAAGCTGCTGCTGAATCTGCAGCTACTGTTGAAACTTTGGCATCTGCGCTCTTAAATGCGGAAAATCCAATTACCATCGCTGCTAAAGCAAGTGTTCCTACAATTGATTTTTTCATGGCTTTCAATTTTGTATGGTTAAGAAAAATTTAATGGTTCCCGTCGCCGACCCTCTTACGAATCAGCATGGTTTTTGTTAAAATGCCTTTTCGTTGGTGGCTTATACTTAGAATACATCCGATAATTGGTTTACCATTAGTCAAAGAAATGTTAAAGTGAAAAAAATCAGGAATACCAATTCGTATTTTAAAAATTATCTTCGCACCACGGAACAAATACAAACGAATAAGCAATGTTGCAATTGAGTAATGATGAAATTGTAAAAGGCATCAGGAGTAGAAACAAAGATGTATTTGAGGCTGTTTTTAAACAGTATGCTCCCTCTATGTATAATATAGCGGTGAAGTATGTACAGGATACGGACGAAGCGAATGATATGGTGCAAGATGTTTTCCTCAACTTGTGGAAAGGTGCGGAAAACCTGGACGATAGAGCTCCTATTAATCACTATCTCGCCAGGGCTACTGTAAATACCTGTTTGAACAGGATAAAAAAAGAACAACGCAAAGAAACCTATACGAAAGAACAAATGCACCTGGCTACACCGGTGAGCGACAGTACAGCCCTTCTTGAACGGAAAGAACTGGAAGCCCAGTATCACCTGGCCCTGGAAAAACTCCCGGAACAATGTCGCCGCGTTTTTGAAATGAGCCGGGGTAATGGACTCACTCCTACAGAAATCGCTACCCAACTCAATATATCCATTAATACCGTTTACGCACATCTGACAACCGCCCTGAAACGATTACGCATTGATCTGATCAATAAATCCTGACCCAGGAAATTTTTTTTTAAAACAGACTAATGGTATCCCTTTCTCCGGTTGTATTACTAATAAGACGCCATGAATAAATCAACAGACATAGACATTGTAGTTCGGTACCTGGAAGATCCGGAAAATGAGCAGCTCAAAGCTGAACTCAATGACTGGATTGAACAGGATAACGCCAACCTGGATATTTTCCTGGATATGAAGGCGATGTGGCAAGGTGATCCCCTGCCCGCCGCGTCTTCTACCTATGATGTACATGGCCAGTGGGAACAGCTCGATCAGCAACTGGTTGCCCCAGCTGCCAAACCCACCCCGGTTGTTCAAATGAAACGCCGCTACTGGTGGGCCGCAGCTGCCGTATTACTGCTCGCTGCCGGCACCTGGACATTCTTCGGACCAGGCGGCTACCAAACATTCGCTACCAATCAACAACGGGACAGCATCCGCCTCTCCGATGGCTCCATGCTGTACCTGAATTCAAATACCCGTGTACGTTACGCCCGCGAATTCGGCAAGAATAGCCGGACTATCAAGATCGATAAGGGAGAAGCCTTCTTCGACGTTACCAAACAGGATAATGTTCCTTTCATCGTCAACACACCGGAAGTAGCCATCCAGGTACTGGGTACGTCTTTCAACGTGAAATCATCCAATCACGACGTTAAAGTATTCGTGGAATCCGGTAAAGTAAGCGCTACCTATAAAGCTACAGGCAAAAAAGTGATCCTTACCCCAGGTATGGAAGCTTCCCTGAACAGCCAGCAACACGATATTGACACTAAAACATACAGCAAACGCAATAATATCCTGGCCTGGAAAACCAGGACGCTCATCTTCGATGAAACTCCTTTATCAGAAGTAGCCGCTTCCCTGGCCGATTTCTATCATGTGCAGGTGAAAATCAGCAACCCACAGCTTGCTGATAAAAAACTATTGGCTACCTTCCCTGATCTTTCATTGGATGAAGTACTGGATATTATGCGCAAAACATTACGAATTAACATCACTAAAACCAATGACCTGGTAGAAATCTATTAATACGCGCCAGTCTGAATATGCAGCATTTTATGCTACAGGCGCGTTTTTCCAATGCCAGGTCTGGTTACGTGTTCCTTCTCCTTTTAGTTATTATCCTGGTATTTGCCGCTAACCCATTAGCGGCACAGAATCCTGCTGCCAATACCCGCCACATTACCCTCCACGTCAATAACGCCAGCATCAAAAACGTTATCAGGGAAATAGAACGGCAAACACATTATACCTTCGCCATCTCGTCTGATGAACTGGAAAACCGCCGTGGCATTACCTTACACGTCAAAAATGCTACCCTACAGGAAGTATTGCCCAGAATATTTCCGGACAATAAATACCGGGTCGAAATAAAAGATGGCCAGATCATCGTGATCCCCCTCAACGCCATAGCAACTGCGCCCACTCCCACCACATCAATGGATGCCGATAATAAGAAATGGACCGTTACCGGTACGATCACCGACGGAAACGAGCCATTGAACGGCGTTTCCATCAGGGAGAAAGGTACTTCCAACGGCACCGCCTCCGGCGAACGGGGAACATTCAAACTCTCTGTGGCCAGCGGACAGGCAGTTCTGCAGATCTCCCTCATCGGGTTTGAAACAAGGGAAATCCCTGTTAACGAGCGCCGGAACATCCAGGTGCAACTGCAACCCGACCTGCTTCGCCTGAACGAGTTGGTGGTACTGGGTTATGGCCTCCAGAAAAAAGCAAATATCACCGGCTCCATTTCCCAGGTAGATGGGGTCAGGTTGCGCAGCCGCCCGGTTTCCAATGTCATGGCTGCATTACAGGGTACGGCTACAGGGCTGATCGTTACCCGCAGCAACGGGCAGCCAGGCAGGGAAGGCTTTAATGTACAGGTACGCGGAGTAAGCGCCGGCAGCAGCACCCCGGTAATAGTCGATGGCGTTCCCGGCTCCCTGGCCGTACTGAATCCCGACGATATTGAATCAGTTTCCATCTTAAAAGACGCTTCTGCCGCATCGATCTACGGCGCCCGCGGAGCCGGCGGCGTAGTGCTGGTAACCACCCGGACAGGGACACCAGGCAAACTCAGGGTCGATTTCAATATGTTGGGCGGGTTTGAAACGCCTATACGTATTCCTAACCGCGTTCCTTCATATACTGCCGCTGCCATGGAGAACCTGGCCGCCGAAAATGCCGGACTGCAAGCGGTTTGGCAGGATGCCGAGATCGAGCTGATGAAAAAGGGAAATCATTACGCCATAGATTACGACCACCCGGATTATTATAAATACTATTATAATTTCGACCAGTTAAACACTATTACCAAGAGCAAAACAGGTATCAACAACTATAACATTTCTCTTAAAGGCGGCGATACCAGTCACCAGTTCTCCGCTTCCCTGGGTTATTTCGGACGGGAAGGATTACTGGCTATCGGCCCCGACAGGACTCACCGGATCAACGCCCGCATTAACCTGAACAACCGGTTCAATAAACATTTCAGCCTCGAATCCAGGCTTTCGTACGCCAATACCCAGACCTTCTCTCCCTCCCAAACCGTGGAAGGACCCAATGGCTTGCTGGCAGGACTTTACCGGGGCCCCGGCAATGTACCGGTATATGTACCCGGCACTGATCATTATGCCGCCGGAAGCGCTCCCGTTTATGCAGTGTTGAAAGATGGAGGTAAAAGAGATGAGAAGAATAATTATGTGGATGCTGTTTTCACCCTGAAGGCCGACAGCCTGCTGAAAGGCCTGACCTTAAGGGCGATTTACAGCCCGCAAAATCACACGCTTACCGATAACCTCGGCAGGAATACCATTCCATTATGGAACCGCGTCGGGCCGGTCGATTATGTGCAGGGGGCCAACATGCTGCAGAAAAGCAAGCTGGTTTCAAAAGGCGGTAATCTCCAGCTGCTGGCGGATTACGATATGAAATCCGGTTTGCATAACCTGCATCTTCTGGGTGGTTATACGCAGGAAACCTTTAACACCACTCAATATACCGATGCGTCGTACGATGTTACCCAGGCAGAGATAGACGGCAGTTACTTCTATAACGTGCCGGCCTATACGCAGATGCTTGGTACCAGCGGCACACTTGCTTCCGTTTTTGGCAAGATCAATTACAACTACGATAACAGGTACCTGGTTGAAGCAAACCTGATCGGCGCCCATCTTTCCCAATACAGCACCTCATTCAAAGGCGGAACGGAATGGCAGGTCTTCCCTACCTTCTCCGCCGGCTGGCGGCTGAACAACGAAACCTGGTTCAACAGGGCGCTGCCTGTCTTTAACGATTTCAAGCTGCGCTGGTCCTGGGGCCGGCTGGGAAATGTCAATAGCTGGAACAGCATCCCGAATGACGAGCGTTACCAGGTATTCAGTTTCCATAATTATTTAAGGTTGCAGCCTTTTATTTACAAGAATCCTGTTCCGCAACCGCAGGGATGGGAAGATATCACTACCAGCAACTGGGGATGGGATGCTTCTTTGATCCGCGGGCAGCTAAGCATTTCTGTAGATTATTTTACCAGGAAAAATACCAACATGCAGATCCCCCAACTGACTGCATCTACCGAGGGCGCCATGCCCATTGCTTTTCACCAGGGCGAAATGAAAGCATGGGGTTGGGAGTTCAATGTTGGCTGGCGTCATGATAAAGGAACGTTTAACTGGTATGTTAACGCCAATCTCTTCAACAGCCAGAACAAGGTATTGAAAAACGATGGCGTGAAAGCCCAGGCCGGCTGGAACCAGGGCATCGCCGGCTATCCTTACTCCTCGTTGTTCGGTTACCGCACGGATGGCTACTTCCAATCGGCGCAGGAAGTGCAGCAGCATGCTTTCCAAAGCAGCAAAACAGGGGTTGGCGATCTGAAATACGTAGACATCAACGGCGATCACCAGATCAACGATGCCGACCTTGTATACCTGGGTACTACCGATCCGAAGATCGCATACGGGCTGGAGGCGGGATTTTCCTGGAAAGGGTTTGATTTCAGCGTATTTTTCCAGGGAGTGGCGCAGCGGAATGTAATGCCTGATCCAAGATATGCAGTACCATTCACCGGTACCTGGCAGCAACCCTGGGATATTAACCAGGACTACTGGACTGCCCAGAACCCTGACGCCCTCTTTCCAAGGCTTTACATGAACGATACCCATAACACCCTGCCATCTGACCACTGGACCATGAACGGGGCCTATATCAGGCTGAAAAACCTGCAATTGGGCTATACTTTGCCGGCAGCATTGCTGAAGAAGATATTTATACAGCACCTGAGGATCTATTTCTCAGGACAGGATCTGTGGGAAACAACTAAAATGAAGATCAAATATTTCGACCCGGAGCAGGCCGGCGGGTATAACGGGAACCTCTACCCGTTCTTCAGATCCTATACATTGGGGTTGGGTGTTAGTTTCTAAAATAAAAAAGGATCATTCACCTTGGTAAATAATCCTGTTCGCGTATTCGCCTGTGACAACCTTGCCATAGATTGTTCTTGTCCATCCATTTTCGAAACCATGATTATTAGCGATCAGGTAGCCTTTTGCAACATCCCGCTTTACAATTTTATGGGCGTCAATGTAGTGACCCCCAAAAATCGCTACCCTGGAATTCCGACATCGGACATTTCCGGGTAGCGATTTGAATATCAAATAATTACATTCTTCTTTTTAAAAAAAATGACAACAAAATATAATTATCTAGTTCTCTGTTTCCAACATTTTCTTTCTTTCACCAGCCAGGAGGTAAAGTGCTGCCATACGAATAGCTACCCCGTTTTCTACCTGGTTAAGAATGATGGATTGTTTGGAATCTGCGGCGTCTGAATTCAGTTCCACTCCCCTGTTGATGGGTCCCGGGTGCATGATCACGATCTCTTTGTTCAGGCTATCCAGCAGTTCCCTGTTGATGCCGTAGGCAAGCGAATATTCCCTTAATGATGAGAACAGCGGGGTGTTCTGGCGTTCCAGCTGGATACGGAGTACATTGGCTACATCACACCATTCCAGGGCTTCCCGGAGGTTGTAGGTAACGTTTACGCCCAGCGCTTCCGCCATGTATTTTGGTATCAGGGTAGGCGGACCTACCACGGTTACTTCTGCTCCCAGTTTTTTCAGGCAGTAAATGTTGGAAAGCGCTACCCTGGAGTGCATGACATCGCCGCAGATAGCTATTTTCTTTCCTTCTACCCCACCCAGCTTTTCCCTGATGGAAAATGAGTCGAGCAAGGCCTGGGTAGGATGCTCGTTAATACCGTCGCCGGCATTAAGGATCGGTACATTGATATGCCTGGCGAGGAAGTGAGGCGCCCCGGTAGCGGAATGCCGCATTACAACCATATCCACTTTCATGGACAGGATGTTGTTAACGGTATCTATCAGTGTTTCACCCTTGGATACTGATGAGCCGGAGGCTGAAAAGTTAATGGTATCTGCGCCCAACCTCTTTTCTGCTAATTCGAAAGAGATGCGGGTACGGGTAGAATTTTCAAAAAATAAATTAACGATGGTGGTATCTCTGAGCGTAGGAACCTTTTTAATAGGTCGTTGTAACACCTCCTTAAACTGGTCGGCTGTTTTAAAAATAAGCTCGATGTCCTGACGCTGCAGATCGCGAATTCCGAGTAAGTGTTTTACAGAAAGTGACATTAATGTGCAAATATAAAGGATGAAACCTGAATTCTGAAATTCTGATTCTTTTAATCAATCAATACTACTTCGTCTTTACCATCCCGTTCTTGCCATAACACTCTTACTTTTTGAGAGATAAGGGCATCGATAGTACGACCTGTATAATCAGGCTGGATAGGCAGCTGACGGCTAAACCGGCGGTCGATCAGCGTAAGCAGTTCCACTGACGACGGGCGCCCGAAATCCAGCATTGCATCCAGGGCCGAACGGATGGTACGTCCTGTATACAACACGTCATCTATCAGCACTACCTTCTTATTCTCAATAGAAAAATCGATACTTGTTTCGCTGGGCACATGCAATGTCTTGCTTTGATTGAAGTCGTCCCGGTAAAAGGTGATATCCAGTTTACCGTAATCAATGTGCGTATTGGGTAAAAGTTTCATAAGGGTCTGGTGCATCCTGCCGGATAAATAGATCCCCCTTGGCTGCAATCCTATCAGCACCGTATTTTCAAACTGTAAATGGTTTTCTATCAACTGATGACAAAGCCTGTCGATCGTAATAGCCATTTGCTTGCCGTTAAGTATAGTTTTCAAAACACAATGTTTTAGAAGCCAAAAATAATGATTCTCTTCGTACTTTAGTGTTGACAATCATTTCATATGAAAATATTCAAGCTAATCATAACAATTATGGCTTTCTTACAATTCTGGAGCCCCGATGCTGATGCGCAGATCAAGGTGGGTGATAAAGTACCTGAATTCCAGTTACCGGACCAGGACGGCAAAATGTTCGACCTGAAAAGCGTAGTAGGCAAACAGCCTTTGGTGATCTACTTCTATCCAAAAGATGAAACCAGCGTTTGCACCAAAGAAGCCTGCTCCTTCAGGGATAACTACCAGGACTTCCAGAAATACGGCGCGAAAGTGATAGGCATCAGCGGCGATGATGTAGCTTCTCATCGCAAATTTGCCGATCATCACCAGCTGCCTTTTACCTTGTTAAGCGATACAAAAAATGATGTAAGAAAGTTATTCGGGGTTCCTAAAACGTTTGTGATCCCCGGGCGGGTAACTTATATAGTGGATAAGAACGGGGTGGTGGTACATACTTTCAATTCTATGAAAGACGGGCCTAAACATGTGACAGAAGCGTTGGATGCCTTGAAAAAGATGCAACAGTAACGGGATCTTTACATCACCCATTATGGGTTTATAATGGGTGATGCCTATATAACAGTAAAGCTTATACGAAATTTATACCTTCCTCAGATCCCTGAATGAAGAGATCTCTTCTTTTAATGCAAACAACTGCATACCCCAGATCAGTCCTTCTACCAGTGCAAATGCTACCAGGGCCAATGATCCTGATACCTGCATGAAGCTGCTGCCCTGCTCCTGGTTGGTAATAGTGATTACTCTCACCAGGAAGAACAAGCCTATGGCCAGGAAGATACCTGCTTTCAGTCCTTTGGTCCGCATTTCCTTCTTAAAATATGCCTGGAAAGCTTTAACAGCAAGGATAGTAGCTTCAGGCCTCGCCACGCCGCCTTTTTCCAGCCGTTGTTCCAGGTCGGCTACCCGCCGCTGCTTATGCCTTTCCTGGAAATAGGTCTTTATGATTTCTTCCTCCATATCGCTTGTAAAATGAACTGCAAGTTACAAAAAAAGGCGATGGAATCTGCTTCCACCGCCTTCGTATAAATCATGAACATTTACTAAGCCTCGTTCAGGAACGGATACCGGTAATCGGTAGCCGGTACAAAGGTTTCTTTGATGCTTCTTGCACTCAGCCAGCGGTACAGGTTCAGCATAGAACCGGCCTTATCGTTGGTTCCGGAAGCGCGGGCGCCGCCGAAAGGTTGCTGACCAACAACTGCGCCTGTTGGCTTGTCGTTGATATAGAAGTTACCTGCGCTGTTCACCAGTTTTTGTGTAGCGAGTTCAATTGCATAACGGTCTTGTGCAATGATGGAACCGGTTAACGCATACGCTGATGTACTGTCGACCAGCTGGATGGTTTCTTCAAATTTCTCCGCATCATACACATGGATGGTCAACACGGGCCCGAAGATCTCCTCACACATGGTCACATACTTCGGATCGGTAGTTTCGATCACCGTAGGTTCAATGAAATAACCTTTTGATTTGTCGTAGTTCCCGCCGGCAAGGATCTTTACAGCAGGATCTTTCTTAGCATTATCGATGTACCTGGCGATCTTATCGAAAGACCGTTCGTCGATCACGGCGTTGATGAAGTTGCTGAAATCCTCTGTTGTTCCCATTTTCATGGTTTTCAACTCGGTCAGCAGTTTTGATTTTATCTGGTCTGCAAGATTGCTTGGTAAATAAGCGCGGGAAGCGGCAGAACATTTTTGTCCCTGGTATTCGAACGCTCCGCGGGCCAGCGCAATGGCGGCAATGTCAACATCTGCGGATTTGTGTACCAGTACGAAATCCTTTCCGCCTGTTTCGCCAACTATGCGTGGGTAAGTTTTGTATTTATGTATGTTTTCACCGATGGTCTTCCACATGGTTTGGAATACGCCGGTAGAACCGGTGAAGTGAATGCCGGCGAAGTGAGGGTCTGCAAAGCAAACATCTCCTACTACCGGACCTTCTGCGTATACCAGGTTAATAACCCCGGCAGGCAGACCGGCTTCTATCATCACTTTCATGAAGATCTGGGCGGCAAAAACCTGTGTATTGGCGGGTTTCCATACCACAACGTTTCCGCACATGGCGGCTGAAGCAGGCAGGTTGCCGGCAATAGCTGTAAAGTTGAAAGGAGTAACTGCCAGTACGAAACCTTCCAGCGGGCGGTATTCTACGCGGTTGTGGACACCGGGAGAAGAGATTGGCTGCTGGCGGTAGATCTGGCTAAGGTAATGTACGTTAAAACGGAGGAAGTCTATCAGTTCGCAGGCACTGTCAATTTCCGCCTGGTAAGGGTTTTTGCTTTGCCCTAACATGGTGGCGGCATTGATATGATAGCGGTACTTGGATGCCAGTAATTCGGCGGCACGCAGGAAGATGCCGGCACGTTGTTCCCAGTCCATTGCCGCCCATTTTTCGCGGGCCTGCAATGCTGCAGCGATGGCTTCTTTTACATGAGAAGCGTCGCCCATATGGAAATGACCTAACTTGTGGCTGATCTCATGGGGCGGGCGCAGATCCACGGTTTTGCCGGTACGCACTTCTTTTCCGCCAATGTACATGGGGATATCTGCAACTTCGGCTTTAAAAGCGGCTAATTGTTTCTTTAATGCTGCTCGTTCCGGGGAACCCGGGGCGTAAGATAACACAGGCTCATTAGCAGGCGCTGCGTATTCGAAATATCCTGTATTCATTGTAACCTTAATTTATATTTACCAGCCTGGCTGCCTGTGCAGCAACCAGGCTGATAACGACCACATAATTTGTTTCCGCTTGCAAAATTAAGGTTTACCGCTTCTACAGGCTTATTAATTATTAATCGATACTTATTAATTATTGTCCTCTTCCTTCTGCATCATCAGGTAGGCTTTGATAAACCCGTTCAGCTCTCCATCCATTACCGGACCTACGTTACCGACCTCGTAATCGGTACGGTGGTCTTTGATCATCTTGTACGGATGGAAAACATAGGACCTGATCTGGGAACCCCATTCGATCTTACGTTTGCTGGCGTTGGCTGCATTCTTCAGCTCTTCGCGTTTTCTCAGCTCTTCTTCGTAGAGTTGGGATTTCAGCATGGTCAATGCTTTCTCACGGTTCTCGCCCTGCGTCCTGGCCTGCTGGCATTCCACGATGATACCGGAAGGAATGTGCTTCAACCTTACCGCTGTTTCCACTTTGTTTACGTTCTGTCCGCCCTTTCCGCCGGAACGGTAGAATTCCCATTCCAGGTCGGCCGGGTTTACAGCGATCTCGATAGTATTGTCTACTAACGGGTACACATATACGGATGCGAACGAAGTGTGGCGACGGGCGTTGGAATCGAATGGCGAGATGCGCACCAGGCGATGCACCCCGCTTTCGGCCTTCAGGTGGCCGTAGGCAAAGTCGCCGTCAAATTCCAGGGTCGCTGATTTGATGCCAGCGCCATCCCCGTATTGCGTATCGATCTCGGAAACTTTCCAGCCCTGTTTTTCGCCATACATACGGTACATGCGCAACAGCATTTCTGCCCAATCCTGGCTTTCTGTACCTCCGGCGCCGGAGTTAATAGTAAGCACTGCTGGCATTTCGTCTTCAGGCTGATTCAGCGTGGATTTGAATTCCAGGTCGTCTAACGCGGCCAATGCAGCATTGTAGGCTTGTTCTACTTCTTCTTCAGAGGCTTCGCCTTCTTTAAAAAAGTCGTTCAATACGGCACAATCGTCTATCGCGGCATTTACCTGGTTGTAGAGATCAACCCAGTATTTGTTTACTTTGATCTCTTTCAGAATGGCGGTAGCCCTGCTATTATCATCCCAGAAACCGGGAGACAGGCTTAATTGTTTGTCGTTTTCTATTTTGGATAACCGGTCAGGGACGTTAAAGAAAACCTCCCAGGACAAAAAGACGGTCCCTCATAGCTTTTAATTGCTCAGATGTCATAGCCGGCAAAAGTATGCAAAAATGTAGATATCTGGTAATATATATATACTTGTTTTAATAACCCTTCTAGCACAATTTTTGTGTTGTGACATTAAGTAACCATGTCGCAAACCGCATAAAAGCAAATGTATCTCCGCTATGGCGAACCATGAAACCCTCCAGCTGAAAAACAAATCTATTTTCAATGCTATAGGTTATGTAATAATGATAGGCGTCAATGCCCTGGCGGTTTTCCTGCCCATCAACGGCAAAACTACATCGGAAGTTTCAGACTCATACCCCTCGTTATTCACTCCTGCGGGCATCACTTTTTCCATTTGGGGGATCATTTACCTGGCATTGCTGGGGTTTGTTATTTACCAGTTGTGGCTGGCGTTTTCGAACAAGGAGAAAGAAAAGCTGCAGAAAGTAATGACGGGTATAAAGGACTGGTTCCTTGTTTCCTGTGTTGCAAACGCCTGCTGGTTGTTTACCTGGCATTACGAACTGGTTCCCGTCAGTGTTGCTTTAATGTTAATTCTTGCCACCTCGCTGGTGATCATTCACCTCAACTATAAGATCAACATAGTCCCTGCTTCCCTGCAGGAAAAGCTCTTTATATATCTCCCCTTTGGCCTTTACCTCGGCTGGATCGCTATTGCCACTCTGGCCAATATTTCTGCCCTGCTGGTATTTGCCGGCTGGGAAGGCAATCATCAGACCCAAGTCGCCACCACTGTGGCGTTCATCGGCATTGGCACCCTCCTGAGCATGCTGATGATCCTCCTGCGCAACAATATCGTTTATGCGCTTGTTAGCGTCTGGGCTTTTTATGGCATTATACTGAAAAGGAAGGTTGCTGATGTGATGGAAGAAAATGCCATCATCCATGCCTGCATTATCGCCATTGGGCTGATTGCCATAACAATTTCCTGGCAATTTTACAGGAAGCAGAAATCATAAATCTAAAAGATTATTTTTGAGGCGCATTTTAATATTAACAGACTACTTATGTTTCCTTCAATCAATCCGACAACTACCAAATCCTGGGCATCATTGAAGCAACATGCTGAAGAAATGAAAAAACAGCATATGCGTGCCTTGTTCATGGAAAACAGAGAGCGCTTCAGCCAATTTTCCCTGCAATTTCAAGATATTTTATTTGACTACTCCAAGAATATAGTCACAGAAGATACGATGAAACTCCTGCTGCAACTGGCAGAAGAGTGCAACGTACCTGCTGCGGCGAAAGCGATGTTCAATGCAGAGAAGATCAATGCTACAGAGAACAGGGCTGTTCTGCACGTAGCGCTGCGTAATACTTCCGACAAACCAGTAATGCTGGACGGCAGGGATGTGATGCCTGATGTAAGAGCAGTACTGAACAAGATGGATCATATCTGCAGGCAGGTACACAGCGGCGAATGGAAAGGATATACCGGCAAACGCATTCGTTATATCGTGAATATCGGTATCGGCGGTTCGGACCTGGGACCGGTGATGGTAACAGAGGCACTGAAACCATATTGGGTAGAAGGCATTCAGCCATATTTCGTATCGAACGTGGATGGTACCCATATTGCTGAAACCCTGAAAAAAATTACGCCGGATGAAACATTGTTCCTGATAGCATCCAAAACCTTTACTACACAGGAAACAATGACCAACGCCCTTACTGCGCGCGAGTGGTTCCTTTCTCATGCCAAAGATGACCAGTTCGTTGCCAAACATTTCGTGGCATTATCTACCAACGAAAAAGCGGTAAAAGCGTTCGGAATTGATCCTAACAACATGTTCGAATTCTGGGACTGGGTTGGAGGCCGTTATTCCCTTTGGTCTGCCATCGGTTTATCGATTGCGCTGACTATCGGCTATAACAATTTTGTACAATTGCTGGAAGGCGCGCATGCCGTAGACAATCATTTTACTTCAACACCGCTCGAACAGAACATCCCGGTTATCATGGCCCTCATAGGCCTGTGGTACGGCAACTTCTTCGACACTGCTACCGAGGCTATCCTGCCATATGACCAATACATGCACCGTTTTGCTGCATATTTCCAGCAGGGAAATATGGAAAGCAACGGCAAATCTGCAGACCGTACAGGCAAGCCCGTTACCTACGAAACCGGCCCTATTGTATGGGGCGAACCTGGTACTAATGGCCAGCATGCCTTCTACCAACTGATCCACCAGGGCACAAAGCTGATCCCCTGCGATTTTATTGCACCGGCAATCAGC
Source organism: Chitinophaga terrae (ex Kim and Jung 2007) (assembly GCF_900107795.1). GTDB lineage: Bacteria > Bacteroidota > Bacteroidia > Chitinophagales > Chitinophagaceae > Chitinophaga > Chitinophaga terrae. The sequence goes on along the minus strand of NZ_FNRL01000007.1, from coordinate 16,793 downwards.
CATAACCCGATCGGCGATCATCACGTGAAACTGCTCTCCAACTTCTTTGCACAAACGGAAGCGTTAATGAATGGTAAAACTGCTGATGAAGTAAGGGAAGAATTAAAGAAAGCCAATACACCGGAAGGGGAAATTGAAAAACTGGTGCCTTTCAAAGTATTTACCGGCAACAGGCCAACAAATTCTTTCCTGGTTAAAAAGATCACTCCATATACCCTCGGTTCACTGATTGCTTTGTATGAGCACAAGATCTTTGTTCAGGGCGTTATCTGGAATATCTATAGCTTCGACCAGTGGGGCGTTGAACTAGGCAAACAATTAGCCAGCAAAATTCTCCCTGAACTGGAAAATGAAGCTGAAGTACTGAACCACGACGCCAGCACCAATGGCCTTATCAATGCGTGGAAGAAGATGAAAAAGGAATAGTTGTCCTTGTTAAAATAAAGCACGAAAGGATTGTAAATATATTTTTACAATCCTTTCGCGTTTTTAAATACTGTCTATTTTGTTTTCTATCACATTGCCGGTTTGAAATACAGCTTCAGGGAGATCTCTACATCCGGAAGGATATACAAGTCCGCTTCAGGGTCATTGAAACTGTTCATTCCCCATGTCAGGCGGTTCAGATTAAAACTACCTTCTGCAGCAATTTTGTCGTTCTCCGACTTTACAAGGGCCGGGATACTGATGCTATGCGTTTGCCCTATCATGGTGAAATCGCCGGTGATCAACGTATTAGCAGAAGAAGCTGCATCACTGTAATCTTCTACCTTCTTAATTACAAACTTCGCTTCAGGATGTACTGTTACATTAAAGAAGTCGTCGCTTTTCAGGTGTGTCAGCAATTGCTGCCGCTCCGCTTCGTTGGTAAGATCAAAATTGGTAATACTTGCAATCGGGATAACAAAGCTCCCTCCTGTTATTTTATTTTGCTTGTCAGTTTGCAGGTTGCCTGAAACCTTAAAAGCGCCTCTATGGAAATGAGTGGGCGCGCTGCCTTTCCATTCAACAGATGAAAGGCCTTCGTCTACGGTTGAGTTGATAGTTAACTCAGGGTCTTTGCGGGAACAGGCGCCAAGTACAACTGCTGCCAGCAGCAGGGAATAGATTTTACGGATCATGTTTAATTTATTCTGGGATTATCAAAATTTACTTTATATACATCAAGCATCGTCTGCTGCATCGCCTTCAATACTTCAACTGGCGGGGCCGGCGGGGCAGACAGTATTTCAGGAGGCTCCGCTCCTTTGGGCAATGTAAGTTCAAGCAAAGCTATCGTGTTGGCGGTTTGTTCCGGCGCGATCAGCGTCCTGAAATATCCGCCCTTGTAGCTCCTGAACTGAGCTGTTCGTGATTGTTCCATTTGTGATTTTTCGTTTTTGGTTTAACACTTTCAGGGTTAAGAAAGCGTAAAGGTGAAACGAATTTGTATCCATCACAAACAGTAGCGATATACAGCAGCTTTTATCGCTAAAAGACAGGTTTAGCCAGCCGAACGGCTTTTTCACGCAGAGGGGCTAAGGAAGTAAAGAGCGCAAAGATTATATTAAGAAAGCAAAGGGGATATAAGAAAAAGGAAAGAGAGCAAATTGTTGTATAACAGATTCTTTGCTTTTTTTCCTTTTTCTTATATCCCCTTTGCTTTCTTATTTTACTTACTAAAAATCCTTTGCGCTCTTTACTTCCTTAGCCCCTTTGCGTGAAAAAAAAACCCCTGGAAAAATCCAGGGGTTGACCAATTATTTTAAGTAAAATTTTACCATTTGTCTACTTCGTCTGAGCTATGTGAACTTGCAGAAGCAGCGATAGATGCTTCTACTGGTACGGCAACTTCAGAACGGCTTTCAGATACATCTGCATCCGCTTCGTCCTGGTCTTCCTGCACATAGTCATGGTTGTAGGCATCAAAATCGAAATCGGGCATCAACTCAGTCTTCACATAGTTGATGGTTTCTGTCAATGCGTTCAGGAACTTGTTAAAGTCTTCCTTGTACAGGAATACTTTATGCCTGTCATAGCCATTGTCATTAAAACGTTTTTTACTTTCTGTGATAGTAAGAAAGTAGTCGTTTCCCCGAGTGGTCTTTACATCAAAGAAGTATGTTCTTCTTTTACCCGCTTTCAATCGTTTAGAAAAGATGCTATCATTGTTTCTTTCCTGTTGATTGTTGTTTTCGTACGCCACAGTTGATAGATTTAAGTGTTAACGAATCAAATCCTGTTACAATAAGAGACAAATATACTATTGTTTTACAAATATCAAAATATTTTTAAATGATTTTGAAAAATCATAAAAACACTTGCATAATAAGGTAAAACAGCTCCTGTTAACCGTCTGATTTTTATGAATTTACACCTTCTTCTTCGTTTCTTTGCTGGCGTGCGTATAACTCAGAATAGTATCCATTCAATGATAATAATTCTTCATGTGTTCCTTCTTCCACTATCTTTCCTTCATCCAAAACAATGATCTTATCGAACTCGAATAAGGCGAAAATACGGTGAGTGATAATGATAGCAGTTTTACTTTGCAGATAGGCGTAAAGGTTACCAATGATCTCCTTTTCTGTTCGTGCATCAACAGCCGACAGACAGTCGTCGAATATCAGGATATTCGGGTTCTTTATCAATCCCCGCGCAATGGAAATACGCTGTTTCTGGCCGCCGCTCAATGTCACTCCTCTCTCTCCTATCTCTGTTTCAAATCCCTCATTGAACGAGAGGATATCTTTCTCCACATACGCCTGCCTAGCCGCTTGTTGCACCTTTTCTATGTCAGCGGTCGGATCGCCGAAGCGGATATTGTTGGCGATCGTATCAGAGAACAGGAACACATCCTGCGGTACGTAGCTTATCTGGTCCCTCAACCCGGTTAATGTAAGGGAACGGATGTTGTTATCATTCATCAGGATCCTGCCTTCCTGCGGATCGTACATCCTTATCAGGAGCTGGGCCAGGGTACTTTTACCTGATCCGGTTTTCCCGATCACGGCTACTTTTTGTCCCGGTTTAATATGGAGGTTGAAGTTGCTGATCGCTTTGATACCGGTATGAGGATAGGTGAAGCTGACATTTTCCAGTTTGATATCGCCAGTCAGCGGTACTGTTTCGGCGCCGGGATTATCTGTGATCTCCGGACGTATCTGTAAGAATTCGTTTATACGTTGCTGTGATGCCGCCGCACGCTGGATCATGGAAGCAACCATGCCGATGGAAAAGAAAGGGAACATAAGCATGTTCACATAGATCACGAACTCGGCGAGGTTGCCCACCGTGATATTTCCATGGATCACCTGTATGCCTCCGATAAAAATAGTCAGGATAACGCTCAATCCTATCATCAGCGCCATTATAGGCTGAAAGAGTGCGTCTGTTTTCGCCAGGCTGATGGAGCTGTCCTTATACGATTCGCTGGCATCCTCAAAATGCCTGGCGCTGGCGTCTTCCTGGATATAGGATTTAATTACCCTGATACCCGAGTAGGATTCCTGTGCAATAGAGGTGATGTTGGAAAGCTGGGCCTGGATCTTCTCACTTTTACGATGGATGATCCTGTTCACGTAGTAAATGGTTAATGCCAGGAAAGGCAATGGCGATAGCGTATACAGCGTCAGCAAAGGGTTTACCTGCAACATCAGGTATACAATGATCACGATCAAAAAAACTGTACGGCTGGCATACATAATAGCTGGCCCTACGTACATCCTTACACGGGATACATCTTCTGTGATCCTGCTCATCAGGTCGCCTGTCCGGTGCATCTTAAAGAAGTTCAGGTCCAGTTGCTGGTAATGCTGGTATATTTCATTCTTCAGATCGTACTCGATATGCCGGCTCATTACAATGAGCGTTTGCCGTTGCAGGAAAAGGAAAAAACCACTGAGCAGGGCAAATATCAGGATTGAAATGCCATAGAACGCCAGCACGCCTGTAAAATCGGATCTGAAGATCTTGTTTAAGCTGGTATGGGAAAGTATCCTGTATTCGTCGATATTATGAGAAAGAAGATCGAAGATCTGCCTCACCATGATCGGCTGAAACACACTGAAGACAATGGAGATGGCAGTAAACAGCAAACCCAGTATTAATCGCCATTTATAAGAAATGAAGTATTTATTAAGCGCGGCCAGATGTTTCACAAACGTATTCGATTTGTGGCAAAGATACGCTTTTGCAACTTCAGTTAGTTAGCAACGAACGAATCCAGTATCGTGTCCAGGACCGGGGAATATTTTTCCAGTTCGTCTGCCGGCGTCGTTAAAGTAACCACGTAGGTGATGTTATTCTTTACCAATACGCTGATCTGCCCACTCAGCCAAAGGCTTGCATCATTGTTACTGAACCGGTATTTCAGCCATTTGGCAGTAACGCCGGTAACAGGGCGTTCGCCGGTATCCAGCTTTTTGTAGTTATCAAAAATGCTTTCCATCTGCGACTCTGTGCCTTCCATATAATCATCTACCGTTACCCCTTCTTTCACTTGCTGGGAAACGATATTTACGTTGACCTGGAACAGGCTGTCGGCGCTCATGGGACCTTTCAAAAAGGTATAGTGGACGTGGCTTACAACCGTATCTGTTTTTGTCCATCCTGCCGGTGTAGCAACCGTAAAACGTCCGCTGCCCGCGTTCATGCCGGGAGCTTTGCCGGCTCTTTCAAGTACTTCTGTATTGCTTATTGCCTTGGGGGATCTGTTTGCGTTATTGCAGGCAGTGAAGCTTAACAAACAACTAATAGCTAAAACTAATTGAACTTTCATCGCACACACAAAGGGATAAATCTGTCTCTACTGAGTAGAGACAGACCTGGTATTATAATCTTTTCAATTCAGCAATGATCTTTGCTTCTGCCTCTTCTGCAGGTACGTCTTCTTTTTTGAACTTCTGGCCCGTAATCTTTTCGAACAATTCGATATAGCGTTCTGTTACGCTGTTCACGAATTCGTCGGTCATTTCCGGAACCTGCTGTCCTTCTTTACCCTGGAAGCCATTTGCCATCAGCCATTCTCTTACAAACTCCTTGCTTAACTGGCGTTGTTGTTTACCTGCTTTCTGGTTTTCTTCATAGCCATCGGCATAGAAGTAACGGGAAGAATCGGGTGTATGGATCTCGTCGATCACATAGATGGTATCGCCATTTTTACCAAACTCGTATTTTGTATCAACTAAGATCAGGCCACGTTGCGCAGCAATCTCCCTGCCTTTCTCAAACAGCGCCAGCGTGTACTTTTCCAGCTGTTCATAATCTTCTTTGCTGACAAGGCCCCGGGCAATGATCTCTTCACGGGAAATGTCTTCATCATGGCCTTCATGCGCCTTGGTAGTTGGGGTGATGATCGGCGTAGGGAAGAAATCGTTTTCTTTCAGTCCTTCCGGCATGGTTACGCCGCAAAGGGTGCGTTGGCCCGACTTGTAAGTTCTCCAGGCATGGCCTGTGAGGTTGCCACGAACAACCATTTCTACCGGGAATGTTTCGCATTTCAAACCGATAGTAACGTTTGGAAGTGGAGTAGATTTTACCCAGTTAGGAACGATATCTTTGGTTGCTTCCAGCATAATGGCCGCTACCTGGTTCAACACCTGACCTTTGTAAGGGATCGGACGCGGCAACACCACATCAAAAGCGGAGATACGGTCACTTGCTACCATCACCATCAGCCTGTCTTCAATTGTGTAAACATCTCTTACTTTTCCTTTGTAAAAGGCAGTCTGACCTGGTAATTGGAATTTTGACTCTAACATGAATAAAAAATTATTAATAATTAAAGATGAATCGCTCATTTTGAGGATGCAAAAGTAATCACGAATCAAATCATTTGTGTAAATGGGCAAATGATTTTTTTTCTTTTCAGGAGAAAGGGGCTTCAGACATCTTCCGGCTGTTATTGGCATAGGGGCGCAACAGGCTAACGATGGTCTCGTTCTCTGCATACATCGTCAGATGGGCTTTCAGGGCTTCCTCATCGCTGGTATCCACTGCCAGCGGCACATAGCCCATACCGTAGAACTTTCCTTTTTCCATCAGGATGCAGCTTCGCTCAAAGCTGTTCCTTCCTTTGTCCAGTATGGTCACCGAAGGCTGCTGTTCCTGCAGGAAGGCTATAGCCGCCCTGACCCGGCTGTTATACTCTTCCGCCAGTTCTTTATGCTCGCAGGCTCCCTTGCAGATCTCCGCTGTGATCCCCGAACAGGTTCCCTCCCCTTTTTGAAGGAAACACAGTTTAGGGCATAGCCCGAACTGCCGGATCAGGGAACGCAGCAACTGCTGCCCCTGGGCCAGCAACTGGAAACTATGAACAGGACTGGAGTACTTCCTCTTTCTCTCTATCGCCAGGCGCAAATAACCCGACTGATCTTCGAACAGGTAATACCCGTACCGGTACTCTATCCGTTTCTGGGCATAGTTAAAAGCCGGCCATAAGCGTTTGATCTCGACAGATTCCAGTATGGCCGCCATCAGCTCTGTAGCAGTTTCCTGGTACGAGATCCGGTAAATATTGCGCAGGAAGTTCTGACGCTGGCGACTGGTGCTGTGTCCTGTAAAATGGCTGTTCACTCTTTTATAGAGGTTCTTGGCCTTTCCAACGTATACTACTTTATCTTTCTGATCATGAAAATAATAGACTCCCGGCCCGGAAGGCAACAACTTCACCTGTTCCGGCGGCAGGTTGGCAGGCAGGAACTGCTCTTTAGATCCTACCTTCAGCGCCGAAGCGATAACTTTCTCTGCATCGTTGGCCAACAGGAGCCCGAAAAGCCTGGCTGTGGCCTCGGCGTCTCCTCCTGCCCGGTGCCGGTCTTTCAGCGGTACCCCCAGGTGCCGGCAAAGATTGCCCAGGCTGTAGGAAGGCAAGCCGGGAAATATCTTTCTTCCCAGCCTGACAGTACAAAGCTTCCTGGTTTGCAGATCGAAACCTGATTGGGCCAGTTGATGCTTTACAAAGGAATAGTCGAAATTCACATTATGGGCAACGAAGATCCGGTCTTTCAACAGGTCGTGGACCAGGGGGGCCACTGCCTCAAACGGGGGCGCTTCCGCCACCATTTCATTGGTGATGCCAGTTAAGGTAGTAATGTAGTATGGTATGGGTATTCCCGGGTTTACCAGGGTTTGATAATGCTGGGTTATCTCCTTTCCATCAAACAAATAAATGGCAATTTCAGTAATGCCATTCGCGCTAGCGTGACCGCCCGTGGTTTCAATATCTACAACTGCATACATGCATTACAAAGATAGGGATTGTTGTCGCTTCTCCAAACGCCTGATACCCCAGAGCGCCAGCAGCGCATACAACATGCAGAGCAGCAGCAGGTGGATAACGGACATGCTGTTATCGGCCAGGGTTCCGCCGGTTTGAACAATGGAAATGTAAACCTTCAGGAACGGCGTTGTGGGAATAAGGGAGGATAACCATTGCATATAAACCGGCAACGCCTCAAACGGCCATGCATACCCCGCGATGAGGAAAACAGGGTACGTGGAAAATACCATTAGCTGGGCGGCCATCAACTGGTTGGGAATAATAGTCCCTAACCAGACGCCCAATGGGATAAGGGTTAAAAAGAACAGGAAAAATATGAACGAAACATCGGGCACCCGCCCGCGGAACGGGATTTCCAGGATAGAATAGTTCACATTCATGAAGAACAGTGTATAGCACCCGTAAAGAAGCAGGTAAAACAACCCCTTTCCCCATAAAGTAGCGGAATAACTGCCTCCCGCCAGGGCTACCAGTCCGGGTACCTGCCTCCTCTCCTTGTCCAGCGCCACGCTTTCGGCCAATCCTATCAGGAGGGTCTGTTGCAGTATTAGCGCCAGCAGGCCCGGCAACAGGAAGGCCCCGTAGCTGGACCTTGAATTGAACACAGGCCTGTAATCTACGTTTACAGGCTGGGTTTCCTGCATAGCCATTTTCGTGTTCAACCCCTGCATCTGGTTGTATTTCAGGCGCACCCCTCCTCCCACCGTTAACGCCAGGGTAGTTAAAGCTCCCGCCAGTTCGCTGGAAGGCAGGAACCTGGCGGCGTTCACGGCTAATACAATATCTCCCTGCTGCAGCGACAGTACTTTCTGTTGTAACCCGTAAGGAATATACAGGTAGCCCTGGCAGTCGCCGTAATACATCAGTTCCTGGGCCTCCTGTAAAGAACCGGCTTTTACCACGGACGCTATCTGCATTTTATTCAGTTCCTGAACAAAAGTGCGCGACAATTCGCTCTTGTCATCATCCGCTACCGCCAGCAACACTTTCTCTTCTACCTTAAACTTATAAATACTTCCATAGAAGAAAGCATACAGCACCGGGGCTATCAGCAGGGTTAACAACAGGCTGTGGTCTTTGGTGACCAGCCTTATTTCCCTGAGGAACACCCGGATAATATTTCTGAAAGTACTAAGCATGCTTTAACATCAGTTTATTGACCTTTCGCTGCAACACAAACAAGCCTATTGGAAATGTAAGAACGGTGTAAACCAGCAGTATAGCCATTTCCTTATGTGCATACCGTAAGGGAAGCTCCATAAAGAATACCTTGAAAAAACCATCCACAAAGGGAGCAAAAGGCATGATCCAGGCGTAGAACTGGTCGTACCAGGGCATTCCCCAACGTGGAAAGGTAAACCCGCTGAAAACAAAGGCCGGCGATGTATAGAACACCCCTATATCGCAGGCTACCATCACGTCGTTTACGATAATGGAAATGGTCATACCAATGCTGATACAGGCGATAATGAGCAGGTTAAACAGGATAAACAGGGAAAACGAGCCTCCTATCTGCCCGCCTGCGAAGAATGGGTATACGATGCAAGTGGCCAGGATATAATGCAGCCAGCTTGCACCAAGGTAGGCCAGGCCCTTGCCTACCATAATATTGGAGGCGGCGCCGTTGGCCATCCGGATCAGTTCTGGCATGGTACCATCTCTCAGCTCTTCGTTGATCACGATCACAGTGGCCATAAGAATGATCATCTGCAATCCTACCGCTATCAATCCCGGCACCAGGTACTTCATATAATTATACTGGGCATTGTAAAGGAAATACGACGTAAGCCTTACCGGCTGTACCAGCGCCATGGCTTTGCCTTCGGGCATCCCGGTTTTCACCAGCTTCTGGAGGATCACTCCTGAACCGGCGGTGATCAAAACCCTGGCGGCGTCTTTATAGATCAGCTTACCGGTTACCACGCTGGCCGAGTTGGTATACAGGGTAATGCTAACGGGTGTACGGCTTTTAATGTGCTCGTCCATCCGCCGGGGGAAGTGAACCCCCGCCTGGATCTCTCCTTTCTCCATGAGGCTTCTTATTTCCTCGGCGCTGTGCACCTGCCGGGTGATATGGATGCTTTCTGTTTGCTCCAGCATAAAAGTGAATTGCCTTGATAAGGGCGACCGGGCTTCGTCCCAGACCGCCACGGGCAGGTCCCTGGCAAATTCCTTCTCATAAATAAACCCATACAGGAAGCAGATCACAGGCGGCACTATCAGCAGCACCACATAAAGCTGGGGAAGCGTAAGGATACGTTTCCACTCCCGTATCATTATATTGTATACAGACCTGATCATGGTAAAGTCATAGCAGCTGTCATCCCAGGACGCAGGCCATTAATGGAAGCCTGGTTAACAGGACGGAGTTCAACTGTAAATGTTCTCAATTCAAATTTTCCCTGGTCTTTTACCGGTACCCAGTTAGCAAAGGTCAGGGAAGGCGAAACTTTATGCACGGTTGCATCGAAACGTTCCGGATCACAACCGGGAACATCTACTTTCACCTGTTTACCCAATGGAAAGTTCTTCATATCATCCTGCCGGATGTTATAAGTGATGTGATAGGTAGCCGGTTTCTGGATAGTCATTAAGGGGTAACCTATTGCCACAATTTCTCCCTGTTCTATAACCATAGAAGAAATAATACCGTCATCCGGGGCATGGATATACGTATTGTCTGATAATGCTTTGGTGAGTTCATACGCGTGTTCGGCCTGGCGTACAATGGCAGATGCAGTAGTGATAAGTTCGGGGCGGGAACCTTGCTGCAGCATATCCATATTCAGTTTGGCGGTTTCCATTTCTTTTTTTGCCGCCTGCAGTTTGAAATATACCAGGTCTTTTTCCTGGCCGGAGATCACTTCGTCATTGAAGAGGTTCTGCATACGTTGATAGGTTTTCTGCATGAGGGCATACTGCTGTTGAGTGATGTTATAGAGATTATCAGCTGCCTTTATAGCTTCGGGTCTGGCGCCTTTTTCAAGCAACGACAGCTGCCCTTTTGCGGCATCAATGGCCGCCAAGGCCTGGTTGCGGATCGCATTGATCTCGGTCGACCGCAGTACGCCCAGCAACTGTCCTTTTTTCACTGTATCGCCCTGTTTTACCAGCAGGCTATCCAGCCGGCCGGGAAATTCTGCGGCTACATCAACATAATCAGCATCTACCATCCCGATAAGCGTGTTATCGGCCCTGGCAGGCTTCTTCACAAAAAAGAACAGCGCTATCACAAGAATGACGGCAGGAATAAGTAAAGCCCAATAATTTTTAAATACATCTTTCATGAAAAAAGCTGTTTATCTGTCAATGTATGTAGCAAATTGTTCCGGTGTCCCGATTACATTGTAGTAGTCGGCCATGGCGAGATAATAGCCCATTACCGCTGTATAGTAGATCTTTTCCATTTCCTCTTCCTGCAGAAGGGCATCATTCACATCCTTCACTGAGGAAAGCTGGTTCTGCATGCGGTCTGTTACCAGTATGGTTGTAGTGCGGGCCTGTTGACGGGCGCTGTCTAACGACGCCACATCATTTTGCAGGGCCTTCATTTTATTCTGCGATACTTTCAGCCGTAACTCCAATGTTGTTTTGGTGTTTTCCGCAGCCATCCTCGCTTCTTCTACCAGCAACCGGGTAGCTTTGGTCCGTTTGTATTTCTGGAAGCCGTCGAAAATATTCCATTGCATCTCTACTCCTATCAACCAGGGTGGGATGGTTACCGGCAGGTCTTTCTGGTAAAGGTTCAAGCTACCGATAGCAAAGATGTTGGGCAGGGACAGGGAACGGGAGGCTTTTACAGCAACATTGGCCAGGTCGGTTTTATTGCTCACAAGCCTGTAGGTCGGGTTATGTTCCAGCAGTTGTACATTGCTGCCGTTTTCTACCGGGTGCGGTTCATAGGTGAGGGTATCGGTAATAACGAGCGGCGTTTCGATAGGCTGCCCCAGTAACTGGTTCAGTTCAAGAATGGCGTTCTGTTTTTCCAGTTCCAGGTTATTATATCGGTTCGTGGCCTGCACGTAAGCAACCCTCGCCCAGTTTAAGAGGTATGGAGGAAGAATCTGGTTATCTTTTAACGATGTAGCATAATCGCGGTTTTTCCTGAACGCCTCTACGATCACAGCTTCATGCGACAGGATGGTGTTCAGGTACATGATGCGCAGGTACTGTGCGCTGATGGCGAAATACAATCCCTTCTCCACTACTTCCTGGTTGATCTGCCCTGCCGCTACCTGTGTTTTAGCCAGTTGCTGGGCGGTATTGATCTTGCCTCCAAGATAGATGGGCTGCCTTAACGCCAGTGCTGCGGTAAAATAAGATTGCTTAGCCAGTTCGGGGTTGTAATCAGGGTAGAAAGTATTGATGATCCCTTTGGTGCCATTGTAGATCGCATCCTGCACATTTTGTGGCAATGGTTGCCCGGTGATCTGCTGGAATACAGCATTGGCGGTGTTCACGCTCTGGGATGCAGATCCGTTCAATACCCCGTCTTTCACCTGTTGCAGGTTTATTTTAAGCGGTTTGCCCAGGTAGTTATAACCTGCCAGCAGATCCAGGTTGGGATAGTAAGCCCGGTTTTCGGCCTGTAACGAATATTCTCTTGCCTGCAATGATTTCTGGGCCTGTTGAACTAAGGTATTGTTTTGTTTTGCAAGTTGATAGCAATCTTTTAGAGTCAGCTTTTTACCATTGTCCTGCCCCCGGGCTGGTATGGCCAGGTGTAAGGATATAATAAATAACAAATATCTCATACGTATTCATTTCGTCAGAAGGTGCTAAAGGCATTAACACACCCAAACAATCTTTCATGAATAATGTTTGAAGTATTTGAAAAAATTTGCACACAATATAATAATAAATCCCTTATCCTGAAATTCCTTATATTTATTTCTGTCTGTAAATAGTACACCATTAACTGTAAATCATCCATTTTGGCGTAGGGCAGGAAGCATGATATTTGTGATGTATCCGTAAATGAACAAACACTAGCAAATCTTGTTAAAATATAGTCCTGAAGCGGATTTCAAGGAATTTAACGCTATTGATCACTTTTAAAACAACTACTATTATGGCGAAGCAACAATGGGTATTAGACCCTAGTCACAGTGAACTTGGATTCAAGATCCGTCACCTGATGATCACGAATGTAAGTGGTAAGTTCAATGACTTTACTGTTGATGCGGAAACGGAAGGAGAAGATTTTATGACTGCAAAAGTGAAGGTAGCGATCGACGTTGATTCGATCAATACGGGCAGCGCCGACAGGGATAAACACCTGCGATCACCTGAGTTCTTTGATGTGAATGCTTACCGCAACATCACTTTTGTTGCAACCAGGTACGAAAGCGTGGATGGCGATGGCTCCTATGAACTGTACGGCGATCTGACCATCCGGGATGTTACGAAAAACATCAAGCTGGATATAGAATTCGGCGGCGTGGTAAAAGATCCCTGGGGCAATACCAAAGCAGGATTCACCATTAACGGGAAGATCAACAGAAAAGATTTTGGTCTTACATGGAATGCGGCAACAGAAACCGGCGGCGTAATGGTTGGCGACGAAGTGAAGATCAACGGTGAAGTGCAACTGATTAAGAAATAAGAAATGCACGAATGGCGGGCATTTCTGTCATTCGTGCCTGTTAAAAGGATTGATATGGATAAGATAACAGGGCTGCATCATATAACAGCAATATCTGGAAATGCGAAAAAGAACTTTGATTTTTATACCCGTGTACTAGGTTTAAGATTTGTAAAGAAAACGGTCAACTTTGATGATCCTCTTACCTATCACTTTTATTACGGCGATGAGCAAGGCACTCCGGGCACCATTCTTACATTTTTTCCATGGGAAGATATAATGGCCGGAAGACGAGGCACACACATGGTTACAGAGATAGGCTATGCCATACCTGAAGGCAGCATTGATTTCTGGATCAAAAGATTTGAAAAGGAAAATATTTTATACAACAAGCCGGCATCCAAATTCGGGGAAGTGTACCTTACCTTCCTGGATCCCGATGGTTTAAAAGTAGAGCTGACTGTTCCTGAATACCCGGATTCAAGGGATCCGTGGGTGACTGAGGAAGTGGGAGAAGAAAATGCAACAAGAGGTTTCCATCATGCTACGTTAACGCTGGAGGATATTCAGGCAACGGCAGATATCCTTGTTTCAGTTTTCGATTACAAACTGGTAAAGAACCATGTGAACCGGTACCGGTTTGCCAGTCCGGCCGGCGATACAGCCAACTTCATTGACCTTGTTGAAGCAAAAGGCGAAGCAAGAGGGCATGTGGCCGGGGGCAGCGTGCATCATATTGCATTCCGCATGAAAGATGACGCCATGCAACAACACTACCGGCAGCTGCTGGAAGACCGGGGATTGCATCCTACACCGCAACTGGACCGTAAATACTTCCGCTCTGTATATTTCAGGGAACCGGGAGGCGTATTGTTCGAACTGGCTACGGACGAACCTGGGTTCACAGTGGATGAACCGCTGGATCAGTTAGGCAAGCATCTGATGCTGCCGCCACAGTATGAACCAAGACGCAGCGAGATTGAGCAGAAATTGATAAAACTGGATTGAAATGGATTTTAAACCGATGAAATATATTTACCAGGCTAATGGTAACGATGCCGGGTACACGCTGCTGCTTTTACATGGTACAGGCGGCGACGAACAGGATATGTTACCGTTGGCCGGTGAACTGGGAACGAAGTACAATATACTGAGCTTAAGAGGAAACGTAAGCGAACATGGCATGCCGAGGTTTTTCCGTCGTTTAGCCATGGGCGTGTTCGATGAAGAAGATGTACATTTCAGGACACATGAAATGGTGCATTTCCTGAAACAACTGGCGGAAAAAGAAGGATTCGATATCAATAAACTGATCGCCGTCGGTTACTCGAATGGCGCCAACATTGCCGGGGCGGTACTGATATTGTACCCCGAGCTGCTGGCAGGCGCTATCCTGTTCAGGCCTATGCAACCGCTGAGCGGGTTGGAAGACAGTTTCGAAACTACCCGTCAGCAACCTGTTTTTATGAGTTCAGGAACGCATGACGGAACAGTGAATCCCGCCGCCACAACAGCGTATGTTGCGCTGTTAAGTGCAAACGGTTTTAAGGTAAGCAATTTTGATATCCCTACAGGCCACAACCTCGTACAACAGGATATTACTTTGGCAGCACAATGGCTGAAGGATAATTTTTAGCAAAATATACATGGACCAGGAAATAAAAGTAACGCTCGGCGGGCTACCGTACCAGGCCACTATTGATACACGAGGACACAGATGGCTGGCCGATGAACCAGAAGAAGTGGGAGGCGGAGATACAGGACCGGCGCCGGGCGAATTGCTCCTCAGCGGTTTGGGCGCCTGTACCGCGATCACGGTTAAGATGTACGCCGACCGGAAGAAGTGGCCGTTGGAAAGCATTGAAATCGACCTGCGCTATAACAGCGCCGCCAAACCAGACCCGCTGACTACCGTTATTGATCTTGAAATTCATTTCAACGGGAACCTGGATGAGGAACAGAAAGAACGGCTGATGCAGATTGCCAAAGCCTGTCCCGTTCATAAAGTATTGAGTAATCCCATTATCATGAATTCTAAATCGGTTTAAGATGAAAGATATTACTAAACATTATACAAACGGGGAAGTGACCATCGTGTGGAAGCCTAATGTATGCGTACATTCGGAAGTTTGCTTCCATGGCCTTCCCGAGGTGTTCAATCCGCATGTCAAGCCCTGGATCAATGCATCCGGCGCTGATACCCAACGGATAGTGGACCAGGTTAAAAGATGCCCTTCCGGGGCGCTGACCTACTTTATGAACAAGGATGTAGCAGCCGCCCAGGGCGTGGAACCGGAAATAGCGGCAGAAAGCATCGTAGAGCCGCTGCCTAATGGCCCGCTGCTGGTCTATGGCAACATCGTAGTGCGGGATGCCAATGGGAATGAAGTACACAAAAACAAGGTAACCGCTTTTTGCCGTTGCGGCGGTTCATCCAACAAACCATATTGCGACGGCACGCATACAAAGATCAATTTCACAGACAAATCCTGACGAGATATATGGAAGCACTTACAATACACAACAACGTTGACCAGCACCGGTTCGAGACCGAAGTGGAAGGACAGAAAGCATTTATTGTTTACTCCCTTTTCCAGGGCGGTATCGCCTATATTCATACAGAGGTTCCGCCGGCCCTGGAAGGCCGGGGAATTGCAAGCCAGCTGGCAAAATATGTACTGGACTATGCCAGGGAAAACCACCTCCGGGTGAAACCGCTCTGCCCTTACGTTCACGCATATATGAAACGGCATCCGGAATATAACGATCTGCTTTAACATACCAGGATCTATATCCAAAGTAATGTTCACCTGGATATTAACCGGTGAACATTACTTTTTGGATATAAATCTTTTTACAAACAACTATTATGGAAGTACTTAAATTCCTTCAACAACCCTGGCACTGGTCTGTATCCGGTTTGCTGATAGGGTTAACCGTCCCTCTCCTGCTCCTCCTTGGCAACAAGGCATTTGGCATCTCTTCTTCTCTCCGCCACATCTGTGCGGCCTGTATCCCTGCCAATATACCTTTCTTTAAATACGACTGGAAAAAGCAGGCCTGGAATCTCTTTTTTGTAGCCGGGATTTCCATCGGCGGATTTATTGCTGCGCAGTTCCTGCAGGAGGGCAATGACATCGTTGTTGCAACGGCCACGAAGGAAAGACTGGCCGGTTATGGCATATCGGACTACCAGCACCTGTTGCCGCCTGAAATATTCAGCTGGTCAGAGCTGCTTACCTGGAAAGGCTTGTTCTTCTTTATCATCGGCGGGTTTATGGTAGGCTTTGGAACCAGGTATGCGGGAGGCTGCACTTCGGGGCATTCCATCATGGGGCTGTCTAACCTGCAATGGCCATCGCTGATCGCTACCTGCTGCTTTATGATAGGCGGTTTCTTTTCTGCCAATATCATTATCCCTTTACTGTTTAAAATATTTCAATCATGAAGAACATAAAATTCCTTGTGGCGGGTGTTTTCTTTGGCATTGTGCTGGTGAAAGCCCAGGTAATAAGCTGGTTCAGGATACAGGAAATGTTCCAGCTCACTTCCTTTCATATGTATGGCGTAATTGGTACTGCGGTAGTCACCGGTATCATTTCCATCCAACTGATCAAAAAATTCAAAATAAAGACCTTTAGCGGTGATCCCATCTTTGTTGAACCTAAAAAATTTGACAAGGGACAGATCATCGGGGGATTGATATTCGGCCTTGGATGGGCTATCACAGGCGCCTGCCCTGGTCCCCTGTTTGCACAGATAGGAAGCGGCTTTACAGTGGTTGCCATCACGTTGCTCAGTGCCATTGCCGGTACCTGGGTTTATGGTTTATTATCTTCCCGCCTGCCTCATTAAAATCGAGTAGGAAGTGAGGGATTATTTCCCTCACTGTCCTCTCACACCACCGTACGTACCGGTCTGGTATACGGCGGTTTGTTAGAATAATTT
>NZ_FNRL01000004.1 GCF_900107795.1 Chitinophaga terrae (ex Kim and Jung 2007) | reverse complement strand
AGTTCATATCCCAGCTTTTAACGGAATGGAGCATGGTCAACGGCATCGAATTTTTATATATCCAGCCCGGAAAGCCCACGCAGAACGGTTTCGTGGAAAGATTGAACGGTACTTACCGTGATAATGTGTTGGACTGCTACCTGTTTGACACATTGGACGAAGTGAGGGAAGTTACCTGGCAATGGATGGATGATTATAACAATCACAGGCCACATGACAGTCTTGGAAATATGCCACCAACAGAATATGCTGCTCTATCCAATTTTGAAAGCGATAAACAGGCGTGTTAGGGTATTTAGGTTTAGGTTAATTTGAAGAGAATTTTGTAAAATTACACAGTCTTAATTTCGGGAAGCCGACAATGTCTTTTTGATCTTCTGTACTTACACCGGCATTTTGAAGGTACGACTGCAAGTTTGATTTGGCAGTATCGTACTCCGCCTTAAATTGTGTCTGCTGGCTTATGATTGAAGAAAAGTCCTTAAGTCTATGCGTGTCTATGATAGTATTTAATGAAGCGGTTAATTCAGCGCCCGCTGTTATGTACTCATTATCGGTTTCAAGAGGGCGATAGCCCGCTACAAGTTCCTCCAACTTCTCTATAAGGCCATAATATTGCGTTTGAGAATAGGTGATGTTATTTACTTTTAAAAGTGAACTTGCTACTGCTTTGGTTAGTTTTTTATACTCGTCGCTCTCAAAAGAGTTAGTCATTTTGGTCAGGCTCTCAATTTCCTTTTTTTTACGATCAACTTCTTTTTTCCCCTCTCTTAGTTCAAGTGTATGCGAAATAACCTGTTTTAGTCTGGTTAAGGAACTTTGTAGGGAATCTGCGGCTGATTTTAAGGTGTCTTCTGTATCCAGATTAATAATTCTGGAATATATTGCATTGGTTAGCTTTACCGGGTCTTTTGCAAAATCCTCTATTTCATTTTGACTAAGAAATTCAATATTTTTTTCGTCATGGTCTCCGTCAATTTTGATGCAGTCTGTTATTTGAAGTTTAGTCCCTTTATTATCTTTCAACTGCCTTGACCTAAAAAATTCATTAGCAGATTTTTGTAATTTTGCTCCTATTAAATTGAGAAGTGTACTTTTTCCAGTTCCTCTGCCCCCAATTATGCAAGTGAAATTTGGGCTAAAGTTGAGTTGATAGCTATTTCCAAAGCAAAATTTTTCATCATCCATTTTACAATCAGATGGAAAATTTAGTTCAACGGTGTTGATAGATTTTGCTGGAGTACGGGGCTTCGAATCCCGGATTGCAACGCGAGATTCAGGCTCAAAGATAATCTGCTTCAGGCCTGAAAATGTAGGATCAGCTTTTATAAAAGTAAAACGATTGAGATCTGGCCGACAGATTTCCTCATTTTTATGAGCATCACAGCCATGTATACATGGTTTAAGGCTACCATACTTGTCAACCAACTGTTCTTGATTTAAGACGCCTTTTCCCAAAAAAAATTCTCTATCCTTGGGTTGCGCAGAAAATATTGCTTGCGTCAGCCTGTATATCTCTTCTCTGGTCGCCGCAAGGCTATTGTGTTGCAACCCCGAAGCGCCATCTGCAGAATTATTTGATACTACACGTATGGAATGTTCTCGTAACACCTTTGATTTACGGTAGATTTCTGCCAAATCAGTATACTGCACCTTAAATTGGTGAGCACCTTCTTCATATGCCGCCTCCTCTCTAAGGGTAGGTCCCCGAAAGGCCCTTCCAAGAGCAATTAAACCATCCTTTGTACATCTATAATCATTATCCTTGTAACGGTACTTAAGTTCATTAAAAAGTAAGTTATCCAGTTGATCCACAATTTCCGGATCACATAGAATATGAAAGTTTATTCCTTTCTCGCCTGCGGTAACCGGTATAATCCTCAATTCAATATTTGGAATTAGCAATTCTACATTGGGTAATCCCCCATTATCTTTAAATTCTTTAACCTTTTCGTATCCATTGATAGAAAAATAATCTGTAATCCCCAATACACTAGCGTCACATTTGGAGAGTAATTCCAGGTAGGTTTCCCATTTGTCAGTATGGGGTGGGATGGCTGTAAACAGGTTATTAAATACAGTATCTGGGGTATGAATGTGTAAATTCCATTTTCGCCAGGTGGAACCAAAAGACATATAAGGTTAGTTTGAAGTTATAATAAGCAGTCTCGACCATCGAATTTAATAATAATATGTAAAAGGAGCGCAAATAGTCAAAAAGAACTAAATGGCTTGGGGGGCAGAACATAATTTTATGCTTGGCAACTTAATATGAAAAATCATGCTTGCCAAAATCAGGTTAGCATACATTTCTGAAAAGGCACATCATGGGTAATTAGTGCAATTGCTCCAAATCTAACCGGTAGCTTTGTTACAAAAAAATACCTCTCCTGTTATCCAGGAGAGGTATTGGGCAGGATTGTAAGTGTTTTTATACGGCGACCCCTGGAGAAGCGGGCAGCGGTAGCTGTGGCGGCGCCGGGTTTTTGTGAACGATTTCAAGCAGCTTTGGCATAATCTCGTTGGTAAACACATTTTCCAGCACCTTTGGGGCAATCCTTTCTAGTAGGAGTAAGAATTGCTCTTCGTTGATGCCATTGATGCCAATGGTCATGCCCGAATTTATCTTTTGCTGTACCCGCGGCATGTACATCAGCACTAGTGGGTTACCCACTCTGGAATAGATCATAGTACTTTCTATGTCCTCATGTCCCATCTTTATTTGAGTTACTTCTATGGGTACCCCCAGTTGCGTAGTAACGATAGTGCCGAATGTATGCCTGGCAGCGTAAGCACGTAGCTTGAAATCAAAACCACAGGCAAGGCCAATAATTTTAAGGTGGTCATTTATCACTTTATTGGAAACATATTTGAAAACCGTTTCCCTATAGGTGGCGCCTTCTTCCATGCCGTATTCGCTTACGATTTCTTTAGCTTTATCTAACAGCGGGACCCATGCAGGTACCTCACTTTTTGTTCTTGTATAGGTCATCCACAAATTGCCAAACATATCTTTGGATAACTGGGAGGGTTTTAATGATTGTACATCAATGGGCGCCATGCCGGTATAGCAGCAGAATACAAAAATTGCCCGGACTAGTTTTGTTAACGGATCGATAAGCACCAGATCCTCAATTGCTCTCAATTGCTCCCAAACCAGGTATTCTGTTTCTTTGCGCTTAATCTTTATCTTAAATTCGGCAAATACGTCTTTTTCGCACCAGCCTTTCAGCCCGGCCCATTTTACCATCTTTTTTAGCCGTTCAATGTGCTTCATGGCTCCGTTTTTAGTACAAGGGTCATTGGGCTTAATCGGATTTTTTAAAACATAGCTATAAAATTCATCTACAAAGTTAAAGTTGAGCTGGCGGAGCGGAATATCACCGGCTGAATATTTATGCTGGCAAAATCGCGCTATATAGGCGTTGGTAGCACCATAGTTTTTAAGGCTGCCTTTTTTAGTTCCAGACTGTACTTATCATAGGCACGTTTAGTCAGTTCCAACATTGTCAACCGCTCCACTGCATCCCCCTGACCCAGGTAGTGATTTTTGATATTGTCAGCGGTGAGTACCCCTTCATTTAATTCCAGCTCCTGAAAAATGCCGGCTAGTTTGGCTTCCACTTTGGTTAGATAAGTAGAAAACTCGCGTAGCTCCTTGTTATACTGGTGTGGCCTGCCTTTTCCTTCATCCCAGTTTTTAGGATCAAAGCCTCCTTTAATTGTGATTTCCCTTTCAGGAGTATTGTTGCAGGCAATCTTTGCAAAGACAGAGTAGTCTTTGCGTTTGTTTTTGTTTTGTCTGATGGAGAAGGTTACTCCAAAAGTGTTTTCGCTTCTCATAATTCTTTTCTCATTTTAAATGGACAATTCAAATGCTCAAAAAACCGGGACCCCCTGGCCAAAAAATGAGTAGAAAAAAAGCCTTTGCATATCATTTGAAATAAGCTGATATGCTTTGTAATGAAATGCAATACAGATCACTACATATGCCAAATAATCTACATTGAGTAGGTAAGTTACTCAATAAACCTACTCAATGCATTACACGGCTAATAACTTGAAATTTGATGTAATAATTTGGTATGTGGGCAAAATGAAAAAAGCCCACAGATGTAACATCTACGGGCTTTTCCGACATAAAGCGTATCAAAGCGATACAAACAAAATGTCGGCAAAGTCGGGACGACTAGATTCGAACTAGCGACCCCTAGCACCCCATGCTAGTGCGCTACCGGGCTGCGCTACGTCCCGAACTCCGGCGTTTTTTTATCAACGGGAAGCAAATGTAAAAAAATCCTCGGATATACTCCAAGGATTTTTTTATTTATTTCGTCACAACTTCAATATTTCCCCCATTCTTAAAAAGATCATGCGATACAAAGTATCCCCGGATCGGTTTTCCGTTCACTTTAATATCCTTTAGATCCCTGGATTTTCCTTTGTGCGTAATGGTGAGCAGTTTGCCGGTGTTGGTCCTCCACTTCACTTCATCAAATAACGGTACCGTTACCAGGTATTCAGGATCAGTGGCCGAGAAGGTATAAAGCCCTACGGCGCTCAGTACATACCAGGCCGACATCTCCCCTGCGTCATCCATCCCGCAAAGGGCGATACCCGGGTTACCGATTCCGTAAAGGGTATTCAGGATGGTATCTATGATCTTCTGGGATTTTTCCGGCTTATTAATAAAATAATACGAGAAAGGCGCTTCATGGTCTGGCTGGTTGCCATGGCAGTATTGGCCGACAAAGCTTTCTACGTTACGGGCAATATATTTCGGGTTCCATGGAAGCGTGAACAGGGAGTCCAGCTTCGACTCAAACGCTGCCGGGCCTCCATAAAGGGATATTAGACCTGGCATGTCGTGCGGCGCAAAGAAGGATACCTGCCATGCGTTGGCTTCCCGGTACATATATTCATAATAAGGGTACTGGGGATTAAAAGGCGTGATCCAGCTGCCATCGGCAAGGCGGCCGCGCATGAAACGGGTACCCGGATCAAACATATTCCGGTAGTTTTTGGAACGGGCCATCAGGATGCGGTAGTTAGCCGTGTCGCCCAGCTTTTTGGCGATCTGGGCAAGGGAATAGTCGTCGTACGAATATTCCAGGGTTTTAGACACCCCTGCCGCCGCTTTCGTTTCTACGTGAGGGTTAGGAACATCGGGATCTGAAATGTAGCCTTTTTCAATATATTCCCTGATATGCGCACGGGCGCCGGGTTCTATATTGGCGTTCCTCAGCAATAGTTTGTAAGTGGCTTCAATGTCGAAGTTGTCAATACCTCTCAGGTAGGCGCCCGCAATGGAAGAAGCGCCATGGTCGCCATGGAAGAAGGTAGGGATGAAGCCTGTCTTCTCTCCTACATCTTTCATCGACTTAATTACATCCAGCGCCACGTCCGGAGAAATAAGACCTAATAAAACATCCTTATTCCTGTAGGTATCCCATAGCGAAGGCTCTGTATAGTAATTGAAATCGGCTTTTACAACGTTCCTTTTAGCGTCTGTGTACTCGCCGTTCACATCGCTGCGGAGGGCCGGCCAGAGCAATGAGCGGTAAAGACTGGAATACAGCATTGTTTTCTGCTTTTCTGTCCCCCCTTTTAACTGGATGGCCGATAAGGTCTTTTCCCATACCTGGTTAGCCTCGTTACGTACTGTTTCGAAGCTCTTGTTATTGATCTCTTTTTCCAGGTTTTCCTTTGCGTTGGCGGTGCTTACATAGGAGATACCGATCTTCACTTCCACCGGTTTGCCGCCATCCGCCAGGTGCACGATGGCATACCCGGCATGTTGCCCCTCTTCTACTTTATCCAGCTTCGTGATAGGCGTGTTCAGCTCTGCATAGAAATACACCCGCTCCCCTGGCTGCTGCCATCCCTGGATGGCATGATCATTCACCTGCTCAATTTTCCAATCCCTGATGCGGTTATTGGCTTTGGCCAGGTCAAAGAGTACCTGGCGGTCCTTGTTTTGGGCATACTGGTACCTGTGGTAACCGCATCGTAAGGTTGACGTCAGTTCCACGTTCACTTTGTAATCGTCCAGGTATACCTGGTAGTAGCCTGGCGAGGCATGTTCTTTCTGATGACTGAATTTCGAGCCGAAAGGTTTCCCGGCGCCGGATAGCGGCAGCAACGGGATATTGCAAAGGTTCCAGTGGCCTTTATTCGTATGCGTGAAACCTAATATGGTATCATCTTCATACTCATAACCGGCCCCGGAGCCGTACTTGGTCATTGGACTAAGCTGCACCATGGCGTTGGGAAGCGAACTTCCCGGGAAGGTCAGACCCGACCAGGGCCGCCAGTCTTTAGGCGGTTCGTACCCCAGGATCTTCGGATCTGTAACTGCTAAAGTGCCAATAAAAGTGTTGACATACCGGGTATACTGCGTTTTTTGCTGGGCTACGCTGACGTTTACACTGACAGCGGCCAGCAATAAAGCTCCCGATAATTGCATGAACGATTTCATAACACGGACTATTTTCTTGCTAAATCGATTTATTACACCGTTAAATATACTAAATGAAGTTATAAACGATATTTAATTGTGATGAGCGAGTAAAATAGTTGATGATATGAACAATTAACCCGGGAATGAGGTTACCTGCCCCTGGAATTAATTTTTTTTACGGCCGTTGCATAATAGCCTTTTGCATTCTTCTCCCGGGTAAATGATACTTTGTCCCTCTCCTTTACAGGTTCCTGCAAATCGTTGGTATGAACAAATACATTCTCCCTGGTCTGGTCGTCGGATATAAATCCATAACCTTTGGCAGAATTGAAGAAAGCGATCACCCCTGTCCTGGTAGTGCTTTCCGGCGGCCTTGGCGTGGCGCCCAGCTGGATATCTTTCGAATCTATTTCGTTTTTTGGAGCTCCGCTTGGGGGAACAGAACTGATATTTCCGTTTTCGTCGACATAGGCAAGCATTTCTTCCAACCCTTTGCCTTTATTATTATTCAATTTGCGCTCTTTCATCTTCTGCGCTTTCTCTTCTTTTGCTTTAGCTTTTTTATTCTTGTTTTCTTTCTTGGAAAAAGAATCACCCATAATTAAATTGTTTTGATTAATCGCACTATCGCGTAATTACATTTTAACTTCGTAAATTGTCAGGAACTGGTTCATGAAATTGAGGTTATTCAATTCCAGGATGGCTGTTCGGCCTTCATTTTCTTCTTTCATATATACATAACCGTAACCTAATGACTTCCCGTTGCCGTCTATTGGTACTTCAATAAGCAATACGGTACCAAATTCTGCAAAAAGATCATACAACTTCTCCATAGAAGCTTTGCAATGCAGGTTTCCTACATAAATTTTCATCAGTAATGAAAGAAGACAATCGATCAATTAATACCTCGACCTTGGGTACCTGTCTCTTTGTACCGGCGGCCTGGCAACATTGACAACGATAACCTGTGAGTCAACGGAGCTGTTGTTTAAATCCTGGATGGCCCGTTCTGCATGAGCATCTTCCGGCATTTCCACGAATGCAAAGCCTCTTGAACGACCGGTATAATTATCATAAATCACTTTGATGCTCCCTACAATACCAAAAGGAGTGAACAAATCCGCCAACTGCTCTTCAGTTGTACGCGCACTTAAATTGCCTACATAAATATTCATAAGATCTTATTCTTTTAAGGTGAGAAATACGGCAGCTGGAAAAGCGAAGACTGAGGAAGAAAAGAAAAGTATCCAGACTAAATCAGAAGAAGCCGAGGCAGGAGCCTGATGTTATTTCGTTAAAGGTAGGCTTTTAAATCTATAAACCGGGATATTTTTTATTGAATAATTTTTACGCCTTTCCCTTTTAGCTGTGTCTCCTGGCTGGGAGCCAGTTCCCTGTCGGTTATCAGGGCTGTCAATGCAGACAATGGCGCAAATTTGAGGTAACTGTCTTTACCAATTTTCGATGAATCGCAGAGCACAAACAACTTATCAGCGCTCGCAGCCATCGCCGTGCTGATACTGGCTTCTTTTTCACTGAATGCAGTAAGCCCGTGCTTTACAGAAAGCCCATCCGTGCCAATAAAGGCCTTCGCTGCGTGATAACTCCTGATATGCGCAATGGCGCGATCTCCGTGTATGGCTTTCCGTTGCCCGTCCATTTCGCCGCCGGCGAGGTTTACCTGTATGCCGGGCGAATCCATGAACTCAGCGGCTGCAGGCAATGAGTTGGTTATAATGCGGAGTGGGGAAATGGTTTTAAGATGAGGACACATAGCGAAAACAGTACTGCCGCAATCCATGAAAATAGTGTCTCCCGGCTTTACCAGGGAGGCAGCCAATTTCCCGATGTACTTCTTCCTGGATGCAGCTACTGTTTCCTTGTCTGCAAACGCTGTGAACGGATGCCTGGCCGGCGCTTTCATAGCGCCGCCATGGGTGCGGATCAGCAAACCTTCCTCCGCCAGCTGCACCAGGTCGCGCCGGATCGTAACAGCCGAAATTCCTAATTCATCAGCTATTTCCTGCACATCCAGGCTCTCTTTTTTATCAAGTATCCTGAGGATTTTATTTTTTCTTTCCGGGTATCCCATTTTCTGTTACCTTTGATCAAAATAATCGAATTCGATCAAAAATAATCATTTTCATGCAACCCGAGGTAAAAATTATTTCGAAAGACATCTTATCAGATAACTGGTACACCCTTTACAAAGTGACCTATGAATATAAAGGAAGGAACAATCGCTGGCAAACACAATCCCGCGAAGCCTACGACAGGGGCAACGGCGCCGCAATCCTATTATACAACCCCGCTACCGGGAATGTTATACTGACCAGGCAATTCCGTCTTCCCTCCTATATCAACGGCAATAGCAGCGGTATGCTGATAGAAGCCTGCGCAGGCCTGCTGGATGAAAACAACCCCGAAGAATGTATCAGGCGGGAAACTGAAGAAGAAACAGGCTTCCGTATAGGCAATGTCAGGAAAGCGTTTGACGCTTATATGTCGCCCGGCTCAGTTACCGAAATACTTCATATGTTCGTGGCAGAATACAGCCCGGAAATGAAGATCAACGGAGGGGGCGGGCTGGAAGAAGAACAGGAAGAAATAGAAGTCCTTGAACTGCCGATAAACCAGGCAATGGCAATGATTGAAAGTGGGGAGATAAAAGATGGGAAGACGATCATGTTGTTGCAGTATGTGAAGTTGCATGGATTGCTCTGAGAAAACTTGTTATGGTCCGCATTCCAACAAAGAATCATTAGGAAAAGAGGCGATCAGCATCCGGAAAAATGGAAACAACCCAATTATTTTCCTACTTTAGTAAGAAGGCTGTCCGGTATGCAAGCAGATTCTCTCGATAACAAACAACTATTCCAACTGATCTCAGAAGGCGATGAATCGGCTTTCAGGCAGCTTTTTCATTTCTATGCACCCCAGTTCAGGGCTGTTGCGCTCCATATCACTAAAACCGCATCTGTAACAGAAGACATTCTCCAGGAAACTTTTTTACGATTATGGATCAGCCGTGATAAACTCCGGGAAATTGAACAACCCAGGTCCTGGATGCTGCGCATTGTTTTTCACCAGTGCTTCAGCTACCTGCGCAAACAGGCTATTCATAACAAGGCGGTGGCTACATTGGCGCCCGCCGAACCGGTTTTCAGCCCCGAAGAAGACATTGCCTACGATTTTATGAGAGCGCAGGTAACCCTGGCGGTACAACAATTACCGCCACAGGCTAAGCGGATCTACCTGTTAAGCCGGGAACAGGGACTAAAAATCCCCGAAATAGCCGCCCAGCTTTCCCTCTCTCCCAACACGGTGAAAAATTCGCTGGTCCGCTCCCTTCAGGCTATCAGGAAACACCTGGAGCATTCCGGCATCCTGTTCCCCGCCTTTATCATCTGGCTATTGAGGGTGTAAAAAAAATTTTCATTTCCATAGGTCCTAAATGCCGGCTTAAGCGTCTGTTCATTTAGAGAAGGCTATTTCACGTTTGAAGAAGATACCAGGATCGCCACGTTAAACTATAAAAACAAACTCCATTGTCAACACACGACCGCCTTACATACCTGCTGGAGCAGGCATTGCAACGCTCTGCCACGGAGGCCGAGCTCCGGGAATTATCCGCTTTGGTGAGCGGGGATGCCAGCGGCGACATTGCCCGGCAACTGGAAATGCTCATCCAGAAGGAGCTGCCAGCCAATCCAACAGCCGATTACGATACCGCCCACTGGGATGCGGTGGTAGACAATATCCTGGCTGCCGACAAAGTTGTGGAAACCAGGAAACCGCGACGTATCTGGCGCTGGATACCTGCAGCAGCCGCTGTTTTGCTATTGGCCATCGGGTTATACTATATGCGCCAGCCATCGCATAAACCGCCAGCTGTTGCCGCCAGGCCTGAAGTTCAGGACCTTGCACCGGGCGGGAATAAAGCCGTGCTGACACTAGCAGATGGCACAGAGCTGACGTTAGACTCGTCGGGCCACAAAGCCCTGGCAAAGCAGGGAAATACCAGCATCACCCAACCGGCAGGAGGCCAACTGGCCTACACTACGCAACCGGGGCAGCCGTCAGCAACCGGGTTAACGCAATATAATATCCTTCGTACGCCCAGGGGCGGGCAATTCCAGGTAACGCTGCCAGACGGTACCAGGGTATGGCTAAATGCCGCCAGCTCATTAAAATATCCCGTAGCCTTTAACGGAACTTCCCGGCAGGTGGAATTAACGGGTGAAGCTTATTTTGAAGTTGCTTCCAACGCTGCCATGCCATTTAAAGTGATGGTGCCCGCAGGGCAGGACAATCGTATGGAGGTTGCCGTATTGGGTACGCAGTTCAATATTATGGCCTATGCAGATGAAGCAGAAATAAAAACTACGCTGCTGGAAGGAGCGGTGAACGTTACGAATAAAGGGAATAGCAAAAAGCTGATGCCGGGGCAGGGCGCCTTGCTCGATAAACAACGCGACCAGTTGTCGCTATTGCAACAGGTAAATACTGATGAAGCAGTGGCCTGGAAAAACGGATTCATTCAACTCGAAGGTAACGACATCGCTACCGTTATGCGCATGATCGCCCGATGGTACGATGTGGAAGTAGTGCTCACGGAACCGGTCCCTGTACACTTCCGCGGCAGCATCCCGAGAAATGTGCCGGTATCGCAGGCCCTGAAATTATTGGAAATGACAGGTGAAGTACATTTTGAGCTCAGGGACAGGAAAATCACCGTAACACGCTGACAAATATTTCTACGTTAAAAAACTGATACACTTATGGGGCCTTAAATTCCAGATTCCCTTACCCATGCCTGTCAGGATAAAAAAACCGGAAGCGTTCGGACCGCTCCCGGTAAAGCCTGGGCAGGTATGCAAAATTGCTTGCGACAATAATTCATTCTTTACCCAAACCATACAAATGTATGCAATTGATGCTTTTCCCGCAAGGCAAACGATATCGTATTGCCCGGGGCGAAAAATTCCCACGATTATCGAAAAAAATAGTACTGATGATGAAATTAACGGTAGTCCTGATGACCGTTACCCTGTTGCAGGTACATGCCGCAGGGTATTCACAGACAGTTAGCATTTCCCGGCGTAATGCGCCGCTGGACAAGATCTTCCAGGAGATCAAAAAACAGACAGGGTATTCCTTTCTTTACACCGATGAACAATTGCTCCATGAGCGGAAAGTAAACCTGGAACTGCGGAACGCTTCCCTCAAAGAAGCGCTGGAGGCTTGCTTTGCCGGTCAATCTTTGACCTACAGCATTTCCGAAAAGGTGATCATTATCAAACAACGGCCGGCTACAACCGAAGCGCCATTGCCTCCCGACCAGGAAGTAAGAGGAAAGGTCACCAACGAAAAAGGAGAACCGCTGCCAGGAGCAACGATACAGGTAAAAGGTACAACCAAAGGCGTATTGACCAATGAGAAAGGAGAATATGC
This sequence comes from Chitinophaga terrae (ex Kim and Jung 2007), assembly GCF_900107795.1. Taxonomy (GTDB): domain Bacteria; phylum Bacteroidota; class Bacteroidia; order Chitinophagales; family Chitinophagaceae; genus Chitinophaga; species Chitinophaga terrae. The sequence goes on along the minus strand of NZ_FNRL01000004.1, from coordinate 311,414 downwards.
TATCACCGTTCCCGATGGCAACGCGGTATTGATCATCACCTCTATGGGTTATAATAAAGCAGAGATACAGGTAAACGGCAGGCATGACCTGCCCGTTACGCTGCAGATGGCGGCATCCAATATCAACGAACTGGTAGTGATCGGGTATGGCGAACAAAAAAAAGGAACATTGACCAATGCTATTTCTTCTATAACTGCCAAAGACTTCCAGGATGCTCCTGTAAACCGCCTCGACCAGGTATTGCAGGGCCGGGCTACCGGCGTACAGGTTACCAATGCCGCGGGCGCGCCGGGAGGAAGTGTTCGCATCCGCATCCGGGGTTCAAATTCCATCAACGGCAGCAACGATCCTTTATATGTAGTGGATGGTTTTGTTGGGGCAGAGTTTTTTGCCATCAATCCCGATGATATCGCATCTATCCAGGTATTGAAAGACGCTGCGGCTACGGCCATCTATGGCAGCAGGGGCGCCAATGGCGTAATCCTGATCACTACGCGGAAAGGCAACAAGGGAGGACTGAAAGTTAATTTCACTACGCGCTTAGCCACTTCCAGCGTTATTAAAAAACTGGACCTGCTGAATGCCGCCGACTTTGCCGAAACGGTGAATGAACATTCAAAAGCAGTTAGTACAGCGCCTAAGTTCACAGATGCGCAGATAGCTGATTTCCGCGCCAAAGGAGGCACTAACTGGCAGGACGAGATCTTCCGGAATGCGCCATCGCAGGAGTACCTGTTAAGTCTTTCCGGCGGCACTGAAAAAGGCGGATACTTCATCTCCGGCAACTACCTGAACCAGGATGGGGTGATCAACAATTCGTTCTACAAACGCTATACATTACGTTCAAACATCAACGCTAACCTGACCAACAGCATTTCTACCTTTCTGAATATCACCGGTTCGTACAGCACCGCGCAAAACGTGGATATTCCTGCGGATGGCGCTTCCAGTCCGCTGGCGCAGGCCATCACCTGGGCGCCTACCACCCCTGTACGCAAACCGGATGGAAGTTTCGTGGCGAGCGACCCGGTAGGTTCGCTCTTTTATAACCCCGTTGCCCTGACGGTAGACAGGCTTGCGGTACGCGACAGGATGCTGGCAAACATGATTGGCGGCTTTAAGTTCGGGATAATACCCGGGCTGACCTTCAATTTACAATACGGCGCCAACTACCTGCAATATGAAGACAAAAGCTTTGCAGGTAAGGTCACCAACAACAATACATCTGTTGCGGGTATCAGGAATAACAGGGAGATCGTATTGCAAAACACCAATACGCTGAACTACAGTAAGGTATTCAACAGGCATAGCCTGGATATCACGGCTGTAATGGAATACCAGCAATCTACCTACAATTACTCTTCTTCCGGCTCTTCTAATCTTACCTATGAAAACTTCCAGTGGAACAATCTTGCTTTAGGCACTCCCTCCTCTCCGGGTTCCGGATATTCCAAGTGGGCGTTGTTCTCGCTGGTTGGCAGGGCTATTTATAGCTACAATGATAAATATCTCTTATCTGCGGCTTTACGTCGCGACGGTTCATCCAGGTTCCAGGGCAGCAACAAATACAGCTACTTCCCTTCTGTATCTGCCGGTTGGGTGATCAGCAACGAACCATTCATGCAGGAAATACAGGCTATCAGCAACCTGAAGATACGCGGCAGCTGGGGACTGACGGGCAACCAGGCCATCAGCCCTTACAGCACTCTTTCATCCTATTCCAATATACCGGCGTCATTTAACAACAATAGTCACCAGGTAGGACTGGTTATGGGCAACATCGGCAATCCCAACCTGAAATGGGAAACGACAGAACAGAAAGACGTAGGGATCGATATCGGGCTGTTGAATGGCCGGCTATCCCTGACTGCTGATTATTTTGTTAAAGATACCCGCGACCTTTTATTGCAGGAAAACCTGCCTATGTACCTGGGTGGCAATCCTATTACCCGGAACGTTGGCGCGGTACAGAATAAAGGTTGGGAATTTTCCGTGGAAGGCATTGTAACCAATAACAGCGCCGTCAACTGGAATACGGGCTTCAACATCTCCTTTCTGCAAAACAGGGTCATCTCCCTGGGCGAAGGCAAAACAAGGATCTTTGATCCAAATACCCGCAAAATAGGCGGCGGTATGTCGCCCCAGTCGGAGTTTGTAGTGATGCCGGGCGAATCGCTTGGCGCCATCTGGGGGCTCACCTACCTGGGTACCTGGAAACCGGGCGATGATAAGGCCAATCAATACGGCGCCAAACCCGGCGACTCCCGCTACCTGGATGTTGACAATAACGGTACTATCGATGCCGGCGATTATCATGTGATCGGTACCGGTATTCCCAAAACTTCCATTGGCTGGAACAATACCATTACCTACAAAGCATTTACATTGAACCTGCTGTTCCAGGGACTTCTTGGGTTCGACAGGCTGAATTACAACAAGGCAGTGGCTATGTATTACGGCGCAGATGCAAGGGAAGCTACCCTTGTGGATATTAAAGACAGGTATATTCCCGGCGTTAATGAAAATTCCGATATCCCTGCATTCAGTTCTACTAACCGGAACTTCACACAGAGCACCCGCTTCCTGGAAAAAGGAGATTTCCTGCGCCTGAAGAATGTTAGCCTGGGATATGAAATACCTAAGTCGAAATTAAAGAATACAGTAGGCATTAAGCTCTTTATCAGCGCCACCAACCTGCTTACCTGGACCAATTATACCGGTATAGATCCTGAAAGCAATTCATCGGCCGGCGATATCCGCCAGGGCATTGATTTTGGCACTTATCCGAATGCAAAGACCTATACCGGGGGAGTAACGCTGACCTTTTAAAAACAACCGTTATGATTACACGAAAATATCTGAAACATATACTTTATGGCTGCCTTTGCATGATACTGGCAGCAGGATGCAGCAAAGAACTCACAGAAGAACCCAGGGGCCTGGTGGCCGGCGCCGATGCATTGAGCAGCCAGGCAGGGCTGGAATCGGCCCTCTCGGGCGCTTACGGAAGCCTGATGGTGCCATGGGTCAGCGGTTTTACCTCCGTTTCCCAGATCGCCATGACTATGGGAGGTGATGACCTCACCACGCATCCCGGTTCCAATAAAGAAGAATTCAGGGAATTCGACCTGTTCAAAGTTTCGTCTTTGAACAGCCGCATGCCTCCTATCTGGCTGGGTTGCTACAAAACCATACAGGCAACCACCAACATCATCAACAATTACAAAAATGTAAAAGATGGAAACCAGGATACAATTCATGCCATCGTTGGTGAAGCCAGTTATTTACGCGCACTCTCGTATTACTGGTTAACCAGGCTTTGGGGAGAAGTGCCTGTTATTCCGTCAGAGATCTATTCGCCGGACTATCTTAACCTGAAAAAAAGCAAGCCGGCGGATATTTACCCGTTGATCGAAGCGGATCTTACCCGGGCGGAAGAATGGGTACCAAATGGCAGAAGGAGTTCAGGACGGCCAAACAAAGGCTCTGTTAAAGCGTTGCTTGCAGATGTTTATCTTACGGAAGCGGGATGGCCATTGAAAAACCAGTCGAAATACGCATTGGCAGCCAGCAAGGCGAAGGAAGTGATAGACAATAAAGCCGCTTACAGTTTTGACCTGTACACGGGCGACTACCTGAAGATCTTTGCCGGCGGCACTGTTGAAGATGTATTTACGCTCTTTACCCGCGGCAACTGGATCACTTACAATTCGTTTTACGGGTTGTCGACTATGCCGGAAGATGAAGGCGGATGGAGTGATTTCTTTCCTGAGCTGAACTTCTTCAATAATTTTCCGGCAGGACCCAGGAAGGACGCCACTTTCAGTACCTCATTCACCTTAAGCGACGGTTCAGTTATTCCATGGCAAAAGACCAGCACCAAGCATCCTTACTATAAAAAATTCACTATCCAGTCGGGTAAAAAAGACGTGTATATGTCTGCCAACCCTGTTGTGATGATGCGGTATGCGCATGTGTTGCTGATCTATGCAGAAGCGCAGTCCCGTTCGGCAGGCGCGCCCAACAGCGACGCCTATTCGGCAGTTAATGCGGTACGCCGCCGTGCTGGGTTGGCAGATCTGCCAACCGGTTTATCCGGCGCTGATTTTGCTGCGGCAGTAGTGAATGAGCGGGCATGGGAGTTTGCAGGGGAATGGAACAGGTGGTTCGACCTGGTAAGGTTAGAGCAAGTGGAAGCGGCCAACGCCAACAAAGCAGAGGGCGATCTTAAACCTACTGTCACCATTACCAAAGCTAACTACTGGATGCCGATACCGGGTGCAGATGCGGTAATCAATCCAAATTTATAAGTTACCCTTAAAAAGAACAGGGCGTCTCTCATCCAGGGGCGCCCTTTTTTATGCCAATTGTTGCAGGAATTTAATGAAACTATCTGCATATAGTTCGAACTCCCATTTGCCGGTACCATGCATGCTGGTATAAACCGCAGCCCCGGGACTGTTGAGATCAATGCAATAAGGATCGCCGCCTGCATCTGCAATTACCACGTATTGCGACGGCCAATCGGCGATCGGTTGATTCTTTACCGGGTTAAAAGAATAACCATCCTGGCGTGAGATCAGTTCTTTTGCTCCATATAAATGCAGTCCCTGGAAGAATTTCCTGCTGTCTATAAATACGTTTAATGGAGAATAATTACGAAGAAAGTTAAGATATGGTTCGGGCAATTTCCAGCGTTGCTGAATAGCATCCATATCGGCTGCATCGGCTATTGTCAGCCAGTTGGATGGTGATGCAGGGTCCTGCCTCTTCTCTCTTTCCTTTTTCAGCTTCTTTTCCAGTTTGGCAGCAGCTTTTTCCAGATCAGTGACAGGGCGTTGCAACGATGGATGCACAGCCGGCGCTACATAGCCCTCTCCTTTAGGGAAACCGCTTTGCTGCCAGGCAATCACTTCATCCAGCCTTAATTGCTCCTTTTTCCAGTGACCGGGATCGGCAGGCAAGGACCTGTCAAACGGTTGCCGGCTATGAACGGCCAGGCTTTTGATAGCTTTAGCCCTTACTTCCTGTGCTTGGGCCTCATCCAGGGCTACAGATGTCAACTGCTCATAAGCTGCATCGCCTTTTGTTTTCAGCAGGCCGTCTACACTCCAGTAGGCAAGCCCCGGTTGGGTTACAGCCCAGCTAAAGTAATCGGCATACGCAGCATCGCCTTCGTTAACCAGGTTCAGGATATCTGTCAGCAGGAAATTACGCCAGTGCAGGAGTTTTCCTTCTTTCGTGTATGCGATAAGTACCGGCAGGGCGTCGGCGCCCAAAGTCCTGATAAGTTTATCTTTAAGCCGGGCGAATTTGTTTCCGTCAGCTTCTTCAAACAGATCGTTTTTTAATTGGGTTAAGTCTTTAGCCATATTATTGTAATTGGGATCTACTAATACGCACTCACCTCCCTCCTCTTCCATTTCACTTCCGAAATCAACGTTCCGATAAAGATCAGCAATCCTCCTACCAACAGCCTCCAGGTTAACTGTTCGTCCAGCAACACGATTGCCGCTATGGCTGCAAAGATAGGTTCAAACAGGTATATGATAGCCACTCTTTCGGCGCTGATATAGCGCTGCGCCAGGTTGGATATGGTATACATATAGGCTGTTGATAACAAGGCGCAAAAAACAATACCCATCCAGAATTCGTGGTTCTGCGGGATCCAGTTGGCAGCGCTGTCGGTTAACGCTACGCAAAGCATGACTAAAGTACAGGTGGCAAACATGGGAACAATTGTTTTTACCACCTCCCCTGAACCTGCGTATTCTTCCACCTTGATCAGGTAAACAGAGAAGCCGAACGTGCCTGTGATGGTATACAGATCGCCGATGCTGACGGAAAGACTGGAAGTAAGGGAAATGACAAACAAACCGGCCAATGCGACCAGCGATGCTAACCATATTTTAGGGGCTACCGTTTTCTTGTAAACCAGCGACTTCAGTATCGGGATCACTATCACACAGGTGCCGGCTACAAAAGCGCACTGCGAGGCGGCGGTGTATTTTATGCCCAACGTCTGGAAATGAATACCCAGGGTTAACGGGATTGCCAGGCGGATACCCTGAACAATGTTTTGTTTTGAGGTCTTCATCAATTGTTTGAACAATACTATCGCCAGTACAAGCGTAGCAAGTACGAAGCGGTAAACCAGGAAGGTAGATTGAGAAACCGCGCCAATAGCAAGTTTGGTGACAGAAAAGGATATCCCCCAAAATGCTGTTCCCAGTATCAATAAAACTACAAATAGATGTCTTTTACTCATTATTAAGTGATCAGTCACTGTTTTAAAGTCTTCTTTACCATAATATCTGTTTGTTCATCATCCCCTAATCTGAAAATATGCTGATCAAATGGGGTAAACCCGTTCTTTTCATAGAAGCGAAGCGCACGGGCATTCTTTTCCCATACTCCCAGCCACACATAATCGACATCCCGGGCATGGGCTATCTCTATTGCCTTATCGAAAAGCTGCTGGCCGACCTGCCTGCCATGAAATTCATGCAACACGTACAGGCGCTCGATTTCCAGGGAGTTGTCATTTTTCCTTTCTGTTTGGGAGCTGGCAGTATTTATTTTCAGGTATCCTACCACCCTATTGTTCACCCGGGCAAAGTAAAATGCGGAGTATGGCTCGCGAAGTTCGGACATTAATTTATGATGAGAAAAACTTTCCTCTAAATAACGGTCCATATCTTCTTTCCTGTTGTGAACAGCAAATGTATCGAAGAAGGTTTGTTTGCTGATCGCCTGCAATGTTGCCACCTCTTCCGGCCGTACCTTTGTTATTACCAGTTCCATGACTTGTTCTATTTGATTGATCGCAAAATTACCAAAGCCATTGATGCATAAAAATGCAAATTATGACTAAATTGATGCATAAATTGCATCAATTGAAGTTATGACCATACAACAGATCGGATATTTCCTGCATTTATCGGAAGAACTCCACTACTGGCGTACCTCTTACAAGATGAATGTTACCCAATCGGTATTAAGCCGGCAGATCAAATCACTGGAAGATGAACTCCAGGTAACGTTGTTTCAGCGTACCAACCGGAAAGTAGAACTTACAGCGGCAGGAAAATTCCTGCAACAACAATGGAAGCCGCTATTAGGGCAACTGGAATCGGCCGTCCGCTACGCCCGCAAAATCCATAAAGGAGAAGGCGGAAGCATCGTGCTGAACCACCCCGGGTCTATCAGCTACGATATCCTACCCGCTTTGCTGAACCAGGTGTCTGCCATGTACCCGCATATCAAAGTTGAACTGGTACAGCATAAACACACGCAGGAAATAGAATTGATCAAGAATTACCAGGTGGATATTTCGTTTAGCCGGCATCCCTATGATGGCGACCTGGTGACCTCCAAACTTGTCAGGACAGACAACCTGGCCCTGGTGCTGCCTACAGATCATCCTATCCGCAAGGTTGCCGACATTTCAAGGAAAACGTTGAAGAATGAGCGCTTTATATTAACAACGCTAACGGACGGAGAAGCGTTCCAGATGAGGATAAGCGAATTCTTCGCGCAATACAGGTTTCAACCTAACATCAGCTTTGAATCGGATTTTGGGTCTATTATCCTGAGCCTGGTGGCAAGGGGTTTGGGGATCTCCGTCATTCCTTATTCCTATTCGCTGGCCGGCCATCCCGGCGTCAGGTTCCTGCAACTTCCTTTTGAAGTACCGTTATACCTGCATTGGAGAACAAACGAAGATAATAAAGTGGTGAGGAATATTCTGGACCTGATCACAACGGCTCTATAATTAGGACTGGAAACGGTCGAGTGTTGGAGAAAGAAGCCTTCAACTCTATATGCTTCATGAGTTTCAAATAAAAACACAATTAAGAAAGATAAAAACGGATTTTCCTATATTTATATCCTAACATTATTTCACCCTATATCTTTTAAATTATGAAATCTACATTGGTAACCCTCCTTTGTTTGTTTGTAAGCGCTATTGCAACAGCGCAAAACACTTTTCCTGCAACGGGTAATGTTGGTATTGGAACAACCTCGCCTACCAGCCGTCTCCAGGTTGTGGATAATGGCAGAAATTACTACGTCAACAGGGGGATTCCCGGCGCCACAGATGATAACGTTTCAGAAAACTATATCCTGCTGCACCCTGTATATGTTGCTGGCGCCAGCTTCATGCCTGACTGCCATGTAATGGGAAAAATCAGCGCCATACGTGGAAGTGCCGCATCTTATAACCGGAAATGGACTGTGGAGGTTAACACGGCATCTGCGTATAACTCAAATATTGGCAACATTATTTCATATAACGATTCACCAGTTCCAAAGCTGGTAACACTCATCTATGATTCAATTACCTATTTGGCTGTTTCCATCACAAAAGCGGCAACCGTTACGTCTTTTTCGTTTACCGGTTGGGCGCAGAACGAGTCTTTTAAAATAGTTAAGGCGGCAGAAGTTTCTGACGTAAAGATCTTCAATGCCTCAACTGAAATTGGCATCCAGGCGCCGGTTGGGATAAGAAATGTTGCGTCAAACAATGTTCTGACCCTGGCCGCAAATGATACCAGCTATTCTAATTTTCTTTTCATGACCCATACAGGTTTTCCTCAATCTATGTTTTACATAGGAACCACCAATTCTTCCTACATTGTGCCCGCTCAACGCAATGCCAGTTTAATTGAAAGTTACCGGGATCTGCATATAGGCGCAGCCAACAGTGGTAATATTATCTTCGAGAACGGCAGAAATGGCACCGCCATCAATTCGTCTATGGTAATCGCCAATAATAAAAACGTCGGCATCGGCATAGATAATCCAACATACAAGCTCACTGTAAACGGCACTATCGGGGCAAGACGAGTAAAGGTTACGCAGGAAACATGGGCTGATTATGTTTTTCATCCTAACTACCAACTTCCATCACTGGCCAGCGTAGAACAGTTTATCAAAACCAATAAACACCTGCCGGATATTCCTTCCGAAAAGGAAGTGACCGAGAAAGGCATTGACCTGGGAGAGATCAATAAATTATACCTGCAAAAGATAGAAGAGTTAACACTCTATATAATAGACCTGCAGAAACAGATCAACGCATTAAAAGAAAATGCCGCCACCCAGGCCAAATAGAAATATAATTAACCAGTGATCCCGCCGGTATGCAGGCTGGCGGGATCTTGACAATTGTTACTTAATAAACACAAACCACTCCGCATTATTCCTGAGCAACATCGCTATCCCCCAGATCAATACCGCCATCCCCAATGCTCCCCAGGCCTTCTTATTCTTCCAGCTCCAACCCAGCAATACAGGAATTTCCCAGTATTTGATCAGCACAAATAACAGCAACCCGCCAAGCCCCGTCCAGGTTAAAGCAATATCGGCATATTGCGCCCCGGTCAGTATTACAGCCAATAGAAAGCTAACGGTGATCACCTGTGTCCAGACGAAATTTTTTATTCCGCAGCGCGTTACATCTTCTATCGATAACACCAGCAACATGCAAACCAGGAAAATGCTCAGCACCAAAAGAGATTCGGGTATCCTTACAGGAACCGCTACCATGATCATCCAAACCAGCAAAGAAATGACTGCATAAGCGATCATCCGCTGATCCTTTGTTCTGAGAACAGGAGCAGGGAACGGAAATAATACCTTGGTTAAAGCCCTTTCCATGCTCCTGAGAGGCGGCAAGGCGAAGATGCAGATCATTACCGGCACGATCACCTCGTAAGCATACCAGGGATCGCCGGTCCTGAGCTTTGCCCAGTAAATAGCCGCTGCGGTGAAAAGCGCGGGCAGCGATACATTCACAAACGCGCGGACAGGCGTCACATTATTCGACTCCAGTATATTGATGATCTCATCGCTATAGTCTTTGAACAGGTACCTGCGTGTATGTATCGCCGTGAGTTGCGACCAGATGAAGAAGATACCCAGGTGTACGATAATGGTTCGTATAGTGATCTCCGGAATACCGGGGGCCAGCCAGACGATGAGAATACCTAGTCCCAGCAGTTCCCAGCTTAAAGCAACGGGATTGAACAGCCACCTGATAAAAGGCGCCAGTACTGTACGAAGCCATGAAAAGAACCCCGGAAGGTACCTGCTTAAAAGCTGGATAACAGCTACCACCGCTATCAGCGCCGCCAGCCCTATTAATAACCGCGAAGTAGTGAACACTCCACGCAGCGCCTGCAGCCTGGAAGGCTTCTCCAGGTTATACGTAATACGCGCCGATTGCAGCAGTTCCTCCGCCAGCAACGCTCCCCTTTCCTGGTCTATGGCGCCTAAAACAGGTTGACGAAGCATCCAGAAACTGTCTGCAACCGCCTGCCCGGCATTCTTCCGCAAGGTCCCGTACTGGTAAAGCACCGCACGCTGCGTAGGATTAAGGGAATCCAGCGTTTTTGCCAGCGTCGTAGCCGGAATACCGGCATGAAGGATGAAGCGGCTGCCGAGCAGCAATAAAAATATCAGGGTAAAACGCATAAGCATATACGAATAACATCCGGAATAGTATTAGCTACCCCGGGTATAAGATCTATCCTTTCAGGATCTTTGCCTTCTCGGCTTCAAACTCGGCGACCGACAGTATGCCTGCGTCCAACAGTTCTTTCAGATCCAGCAGCGCTTTTTTCTTATCTGCCATACTGCTTTCTGCGGCCGGCTGTGCGGCAGCTGCCGCAGCTGTAGCCTGAGGGGAATTGAATGATAACAGCAGGGAAGCGATCTCATTAAACCCTTTAATGGAAGCATAGTCGATCGCTTTCTGCTCGCGGCTGTTCACCACTGCCGGATCTGCGCCCTGCTCCAGCAGGTATTTTACAATATCTTTCTTACCGGCAGAGGAAGCGTAATGCAGGGCGGTATTCCCTCCTTCATCCTGTATATTGATATTAACGCCCCGCTCCAGCAACAGTTTCACCATACTCAGATGACCGTTCTTGGCAGCGACATGCAGCAGGCTTTCTCCCCCGTAACTGTAAGTATGATTGAAGGTGAAAGAACTGGTAAGTGAAAGGTTATTGGTTGTTTCCACCCATTCCAGGTAGCTGTTCACTACTGTAGTATTGCCGGAAACCGGCTGGCGGAAATTGACATCTATTCCCTTATCCAGGAACAGGCTCACTATTTCTTTCTGGTTGTTGGCACAGGCGTACCAGATGGGCGACAAACCTTCTTTAGAGGTAATGTTTACATCGGCGCCTTTCTCTACCAGCAGGTTGGTGAGCATACGGTTGGTATCGTAACAGGCGATCAGCAGGGCCGATTCGCCGGCCTGATTAGTATGGTTGATATCCGCGTAATGTTCTATCAACTGCGTAGCAATAACCGGGTTTTTAGCCCGTACTGCAACCAGCAGGGGGCTGTCACCCACTTTGTTGGTAGCATTCACATTGGCCCCGTTATCCAGCAGCAGTTGCACGATGTCTTTGTTTCTCCATGCTGCGGCGATCAGCAATGGCGTTTCGGCCTGGTTGTTCTCTGCATCTACATTGCTTCCGCATTTCAGCAACGCCTCCATTACTTCTTTCTGACCCGTACGCGCGGTAAGGTGTAAAAGGCTATTACCATTATAGTCGTTGATCTCTGCACGCGCACCTGCTTCCAGCAGGTGCAGGGCTGTTTGCTTCTGCTTTTGCAGGCAGGCGAAGTAAAACGGCGTCTCCCCGTTATGATCTTCATAATCCAGCGCGGCGCCGGCTTCCAGCAGCAGCTTTACCAGGTCGAGGTAGCCATGATGCGCGGCATAATGAAGTGCAGTCCTCCCCTTCTCATCCGTATAGGCAACATCTACTTCGTTATTGGCCAGTAATATTTCGGCTATTTTTCGTTTCCCGCTTTCACAGGCAACAATAAAAGACATGGACATAGTGCTATGCTTTATGTTTTAAAAGAAGTTCCACGGTTTTGGCCTTCAGGTTATCCTGGCTGGCAAGGGCCATGGGACTTTCATCACGGTCGTTCGTTATATTTGGGTCGGCCCCTTGTTCCAACAGCATTTTTACTTTCTTATAAAGATGCTGGGCATCCTTCTGCTGGTAGTTCACGTTAAAAGCGCAGACTTTATGCAGGAGGGTATTCCCTTCATCATCCCGCCTGTCGAGATCTATTACGCCTGTTTCCAGTATACCTTCCAGCATTTCTGCGGGATATTCCGCTACCCAGTCCAACGCGGCTTTAGGTTTGCTGTAATAAGGGGAAGCCTGGTAGATATCCGCTCCGTCGCGCAACAGCGCTTTAATTAAAGCCACGTCTTCCGCGGAAGCCCTGCTCCGCATACGCAACGCGCCACAGATCAATGTTTCGCCTGCCTTATTAACCTGGTTAAAATCAGCGGGCGCATACCGGGCAAGTTTTTCATACATAGGTACGTCACAAACCGAGTGAACAATGGCCTTGTAAAAAGCTGATTCATCGTCTTTACCGGGTTGATTCGGATCAGCGCCCCTCTCCAGGAACAGGTCCAGGTACTTTAGTTTGCGGTTGCCAACCACAATATGCAAAGGCGTTTCCTTTACAATGTTGCCGTCATTAGGGTCAAGTCCCTGGTCCATCAGGTATTCCAGGTACTTCACTCCTGTATCTTCCTTTATATTGAACTCCTTTACTATATTGAACAGGTAATTCTCTTCATAATTGTTCTTATAACGGGGGTCGCAACCGGCATCTACAAGCACGGTTATCGCTTCCAGCGGCACATTCAGCGTAAATGCCAGCAACAACAATGTTTTGTCTCCCACTGCGTCATTAATATTATCGAATTTGCCAAGGAACTTCGTTAAGAACTCCAGCGCTTCAGGGCCATTGCCGATAATCCTGAAAATGCTTTCAAACACCGATCTTTCCAGGCTTTCGTATTCGTAAAGATCTGTATCTATGCTCCCGTTACCTGCCAGTGCAAGCAGGATATCATATTGTTTTGCTCTTGCCAGTTGATCGTAGATATACCGTTTATCGTGCGCGGCCAGGTCTTTCTGTATCTTCTCTCCCTGCTCCAAACGTTGCATTGCTTCGGGCCAATTGCTTTTCCTCAGCGCTTCGGCCAGGTTAATCACATCTGTCATGATTCCAAATTATTTTTCCAAAACAGGGATCAGGTGTTCCCATTTGAGTTTTCTTGCAAAATCAAGCGCGGTTTTACCACTGTTGGTTACGGCATTTTTATCGGCGCCCTGTTGCAGCAATACTTCTACGGAGGTAAGATTACCGGCAATGGTTTCCCGGTGCAACATGGTATACCCATTCTCATCGCGGCCGTTAACCTCCCCGGGATGTTGCTGCAGGAACTCTTCCAGCTTTGCTTTCATATTCCTGCTCATCGGATGTTCGACCAGGTTTTCTGGTTGCGTTTTCTGGTTGTTCACCAGCAGGATATCGTTGTAATCTCCGAAGTTCAGTCCCCAGGCGCTGTCATGTTCCCGTCTTTCTGCCGGCGGCATCATAGCGCGCATGGCCTGTATGGTAAACCCTCCGTAGGTATCTCCTCCTATGGCAAAAAGCCAGTCGCTGATCTGGTTTAACGGTATGCTTACCCTGTCGCCGTTGTTTACATTTGTAAGTTCATTAGGCTGGTTCACAAGGGTACCATTGATCATTTCTCCATCAAAATCAATTTCATTGATCCACATATGTTCCACTACGGGCTTAATGCGGCCGGGTAATTCCTGTGAAAAGGCCGCTTTTACGCAGGCCAGGTCCAGACCGGGAATAATACGGCGGTATTCCCAGGAGAGTTCGCGCCAGAAATACCTGAAGGTATCCTGCGCTTTCTGAAAAGCAGCAATCATTTGGGGGCTATCGCCTTCGGCGAAGTAGATCGGCGTGTCTGACATAGAATCTTGTTATGGTTAGAGTTCAGTTTTTGTTGCGGCTACCGGGATGCTTCGATAACAGGATAGTCTGTTCCCGTTATTCCCCGGTGGGTTAAACATGCTTTTTACTTCCATTTTGGAGTTTCAGTATGACTATCCGCGTACTTTAAACAGCGGCAAGATAATATTTATTGAAATTCTAACCGCGAAACCGGGGTTAAGATATTTTGATAAAAGTCAAATAATTTACCGTTGAAAAGCATTACCATTATCCCATAAAAAAGCTAAAGCCCGCAGATAAATGATCCGCGGGCTTTGCACTTTTGGGGCGTATTTGATAGTATTACTCTATTATCTGTACCTGTTGATCTTCCTCCGGTATCTGGATATTCTTCAACCGCTCCAGTAACATAGAACCGGCGAAACGGTATTTTAGAGGGAAATCAGGGTTGGTGATGTCATCGTACTCATATTCCAGGTAAGCAGATGTAATGGTTTTCTCCAGGTAAGGCAGTACGCCATCCATTTCTTTTGTTACCGTATAGCGGCCCTGCTTCTGAACAAAGTTGATAGCAGGATTATCTGAACTTAGGGTAACGGTACCATCGGCATTGAATGTTGCCTTGATCTTGTAGTTGGCCCTGTCCATCGCCTCTTCTTCACTTACCCCGGCGTAAAAAAATACGCTCTTCTCATCCACTACCCAGGTATTCCTGAAAGGAACCGTCAGCGCCGTTTGCTGGTTCTCCGGTTTCGTCCTATCCCAAACAGCTCCGGCAACCGAGTATTTACCTGAATAATCGTTGAACGGAACAATAGTGATCAGCGATTTTTTATAATGCTTCATGGTAGATGGCGTGTAAGGAGAGGTTGACTCAATCTTCAACGGCAGGATATATTTATTGACAAGGTCGATCCCGTCCAGCTTTAAATTAAGCGTCAGGTATCCTGTATTGGAGCCGCTGGGAATCGTTGTAGTCATAGATTCGAAACTATAAAAATCAGCGGGCAGCTCCTGGAAATACAGATCCTGGCGCAACCTGAACCTGTCGAAGTTCAGGTTATCGATGGTATCTTTATCCAAAGCAACCGTCACCCTTACATTTTCATTATTGGCAGTGGAACCGCTTAAGATAATCGGAATTTTAACAGGAATATTCCCTCCTTTCTCCTTGTACTTAACTGCAACTTTTACCACGCCATTATTAGCGAATGCCACATATTTTGTAAACAGTTCGTCTTCCCACTCCTTGTTGCATGCACTCACTACAGCGAGCAGCAACACCCCTATTAGGTAATATATTTTTTTCATTATGCTTTCATTTTTGTTGAGCAACAGGTGTTTTAGTCAAACATTGTCCATCCCGGGTTTTGAGTCAGTTTTCTGTTCTTTCTTAATTCGCTGTATGAGATCGGCCATAAGTACATCTTCCTGACAAAGATGGTAGGCATAGATGGTATCACTACCGGGATGTAGAAAAGATCCCGCTGCTGTTCCGTCATATTCATATTGCATCCCATTACCGGCGTAGCTTCTTCTACCGGTGCATCTTTCCATCTTCTCAGGTCAAAATACCGGTGCCCTTCTGCAAACAGCTCAATCTGCCGTTCTCTTTTCAGCGCTTTCCTCAGTTGTTCTTTCGACGCATACACGCCGCCTTCAAAATCAGGCAACCCGGCCCGGATGCGGATCTGGCTCAGGTACCGGCTTATTTCAAGCGGGTCCCTGGACACTGTGATATTGCCTGTTCCCAGGTAGTTAGGAATGCTGTATGATCCATTCAGTTCGTTCAGCGCTTCTGCATAGATCAGCAGTACCTCTGCATACCTGATAGCCGGTTCTGGTTTAGGCACCACGAACCCGCCTTCCATAAATGAATCAAAAGGATTATAGAACTTTTTGATGCCGATACCTGTCCGGATATGGAAAGCCGGCGAAGATGGCTGTTTACCATCCGGCGCTCCCCTATAGTAAAACACCTGCTTGTACCTGTCGTAGTCGTACCTGGCGCTGGTATTCTCCCAGATACTGCCGTTATACGCTACAGAGGCATAAAAACGGGGCTCGCGATAGGCATACTGCATAGACACATTGGCCGGCAAAGGCCTGATCTCTTCTTTGTTGCTGGTAAAGCCGGTCACACGTGGATTGGTAGGAACGTCTTTGCCATCATTCATATAATAAACATCCGCCTGTTTCTGGGTAATACCATGTGTATTCCAGCCTTTCAGTGAATAAGGCATCTGGTGCAGCACCATCATATCAATTCCTTCGCTTCCCTGTTCTGTAACACGGGAGAAGATGATCTCAGGATTAGCGGTAAAACCTAAAGCGCCGTTAAATAACTGGGCGTATGACTGGTAAGGATCAATATCTTTCCATCCAAGCGGGAAAGCTTTGTCTGAATACTTGGGATTGTACGGAGGTACAATGGTTTTAGGAATTGTTCCTGTCTGGTCAACGGCGTTGAATGGCGCCGTGAACAGCTTATAAACATTAAGATCAATGACATCTTTCGCTGCGGCTGCCGCTTTAGCCCATTTAGTTTCGTCGTAAGCCTGGGAAATAAGCGGCTTGCCGGTATTGTCTACCAGGTCAGACATTTCCTTATTGCCATTAAAGAGCGGGCTTGCGCCATACAGGTAAACTTTTGCCCTTGCCGCTAATGCAGCGCCTTTGGTTGGCCTGGCAGCATCCCGGTTGGTACGTTGCAACGGAAGGTCTTTTGCCGCAGTGGCCAGTTCTTTGGTGATGAAATCAACGCACTCGTCGTAGGTATTCCTTGGCTGGGCAAGGTTTTCATAATCGGTAGTATAATCAACGCCCTCATCTGCCACAACAGGAATGGGACCATATTTCCTCAACAACAGCCAGTAGTAATACGCTCTCAGGAAACGGGCCTGCGCTTTCCTGTCGGCTATTTCCTCTTTATCCATTTCCCTGTTCCTGTCTATATTGTGTATGAAGATAGAAGCCTTGCGGATCCCCTCATAACACGACGTCCAGGAAGCCTGATCATCTCCTTCGTTATATTCCCCGTTCTTATACCGGCGGTATTTATCGTCCCTGTCGCCAAAGAACATATCATCCGAAATAAAATTGAAAGGCGTATATCCTTTACTGGCTACATCTGCATTTTCATTTCTCAAATGGGTGTAGGTACTTGCCAGCCATTGCTCCGAGTAATCGCGCCTGGTGAAAAGCGTATCCGTATTTTGCCTGTCTTTAAAGTAATGATCCATATCCAGGTACTTCCTGCAGGAGCCCAGCAGCAGCATTCCTGTAAAAGCGCAGAAGAACGGTATCAACAGCCCTTTTGCCCGCACCTTTCTCTTTCCGGCCTGGGAGCTTTGCACCTTATTTATTATAGTTTCTTTCATAACATTAGATGGATTAAACCGTTTGTTCATTAAAAGTTGATGGTAAGTCCGCCTGTCACGGTTTTAGATAACGGATAGCTCATCCCGTTGCCACTGGCCAGTTCAGGGTCCCAGAGTTTCAGGTGATCCCATACGGCCAGGTTTTGCGCCATGATATAAAGCCTGGCGTTGTTGATATGCGCCCAGGTTGTGATCTGTTTTGGCAGGGTATATCCCAGCTCAATGTTTTTCAGGCGGAGGTATGCTCCATTCCTCAACCAGAAGGTAGACGCCCTGTAGTTATTGGAGTTTCCGCCATAACTGAGCCTTGGATACTTGGCATTAGGATTTTCGGTGGACGGATCTCCTGAAATTTCCTTGGAGATCCACCGGTTGCCTGGTGCGGCTACATCTGTCAGGATATTACCCCAGGTGCCTTCCACGAACGGGTATACGCTCGGCCCATCGATGAAGTAGGAGGATTTGCCGGCTCCCTGCAAATGGAAGTTGAAATCTATTCCTTTCCACCGGATCGACATGCCCACGCCATAGAGCAGGCTTGGCACCCTCGACGCGCCGATAGGCACTACGTCGTTGTCGTTGATGATACCATCTCCGTTCACATCCTTGTATTTGATATCGCCCGGCTGGTAAGCGCCGAATGTCTGTTTAGGGCTATTCCTTATATCGTCATAATCCTTGAACAGTCCAAGCGCAATGAGGCCCCTGGCCTGGTCGAGACGGAAGCCCTGCGTCATCCTATATTTCAGGTTATTTGCTTCTTCATCGAAGGCGATCACCTGGTTTTTGAAGTAGGTGATATTTCCCCGAACAGTCACATCTACCGCTTTGATCTTTTTGTTTACGCTGAACTGGGCATCAAAGCCCTTGTTCTCCATGATCCCCACGTTAGCCCATGGCTGGCTGGAGATACCTACCATAGCAGGCAGGTGGGAACGTTGTTTATAGATATTCTCCCTTCTTTCCTTGAATACATCGATGGTGATAGAGAAAAGGTTTTTCAGGAGGTTCATTTCAAAACCCAGGTCCTGTTTGCGGGCTATTTCCCAGGTCAGCTGTTCAGACGATACCTGGGCGTAATACAGGCCGGGGTAGCTGTTAGGACTGATAGCTTCGCCGAAGTTGTAGCCTGGACCTGCTTTTATGTCACTGAGGAAGGCGAATCGGTTGTTCCCGAAATTATCACTACCTACTTCACCGTACGAGTAGCGGACTTTCAGCAGGTCGATCCAATTGAAATTATCTTTGATAAAGTTTTCTTCAGATATATTCCAGGCTGCTGAAACTGCCGGGAAGAAACCGAACTGGTGACCGGGTTTAAAGTTCTCCGATCCCGTATACCCGAAGTTGAATTCGGCAAGATAACGGCTGTTGTAACCGTACATCAGGCGCCCGGAAAGCGACTGGTTGCGGCGGGGAATACCTTTTACAATATCAGCCCCCAGGTTTACCGTCTGGCGCAGCTCACGCTGGAAATATTTCGCCAATCCCTCAACCCTGTGCCGTTTGTTGAAAGTGCGGCCATACCTGAGTTCCAGCTCATACACTGAAACCCTTTCGCCGCCTGCGCTGGTTTCCTGGAACATCTGCGATTCAGGTGAAATGCGGTTCATGATAAGGTTCCCGTTCCTGTCCCTCCTTCGTTGTACGTTATATTGTTCAGGCCATTTTTTTCTGTAGATGTTATTGTCGTTATTGGCGTCAAATGCCAGGCGCCCGGTAGCTTTCAGGCCGGGAGTAATAAAATCCAGGTTCTGATCAATAATAAAGTTGGTTTCTGCCTTGTTCCTCCAGAATTCGCGGTAGCCGGTTTGTGTGGCCAACACCCAGGGATTGGTCTTGTTACCTGTGCCATAGGCAGGAACAAGGCCATTGGAATACATTTTAGGAATAGAAACCGGCGACTGGCCTACCAGCGAATACCAGATGTCATCATTTAAACCGGGATAGTTCTTCTTTTCCAGGAACCCGGCAACGCCTATACGGAAAAGAGTTGTTTTGGTAACATCCAGGTCGAGGTTGATCCTGTAGTTCCACCTGGAGAGATTGGCGTTGGTCTTATATTCTTTCAGTGCGGCGTCTGATTTGTACATTCCGCCTTCCTGGATATAACTACCTGAAACAAAGAACCTGGCGATGGTAGCGCCACCATTGATATTCAGGGCAGCCCTGTTAATGTCTGCTCCTTTTTTCAGCATTTCGTTCTGCCAGTTCACGTTAGGATACAGATCCGGGTCCAGTTTCTGGCGGAGTATCTCCAGTTCCGTAGGCGTATATACCGGCTCCTGGTTGCGGGTGATCTTCGCTTCATTGGCCATAGTGGCGTATACGTCGCCATCCACGAATGTAGGAGTACGGGTACGGGTAACGTAAGTGTGCTCTACTTTTCCGTCGATGTTCACTTTACCGGTCTTACCCTTTTTAGTGGTGATGAGGATCACCCCATTTGCACCTCTTGAACCGTAAATAGCGGTAGCGGAAGCGTCTTTCAATACGGAGAAGGATTCTATATCCTCGATGTTGATCTCATTGAACGGGCGTTCGAAACCATCCACCAATACAAGGGCGGCATTGCTTGCGCCGAAAGTGGAGATACCGCGGATCCAGAATTCGGACTGGTTGCTGCCCGGTTCGCCCGAGCGTTGCATGGCAATAACCCCGGCCACGTTGCCTGCCAGCGCGTTGGTTATGTTGCCTCCTGCCGTTCGCAGTTCTTTCGGGTCTACAGTGGTAATGGCGCCCGTAACGGTCACTTTTTTCTGGGGACCGGTAGCCGTTACCACCACCTGCTCCAGGGCGCTGGTATTGGAAGGATGCAGGGTTACATTGATCACCTTATTATCGCGCACCGGTATTTCTTTACTGGTAAACCCGATAAAAGAAACGATCAGGGTATGATAAGGTTCTACTTTTATTTTGAAACGTCCATGCTGGTCGGTGATGGCTCCGAGACCTACTCTGTCTTTCACTACCACGTTAGCACCCGGCAATGGAAGATTGCTGGTATCGGTCACCACGCCGGTGATTTCGGTCGCTTGTTGTTGCTGCGAAAACACCTTGGCGGAAATACAGATTAAGATTAGGGACAGGTAAAAAGCTTTCATTATAAATGACAATTAGTTTATTCTACAGATATTGTTCTGATCCGGCGGTTCACTTGATCCGCAACATAAAAAGTGGCTGTGGCATCGTCGTATACTATACCACGCGGCAGGTTAAACTGGGCCTTGCGCAAAGGACCGTCGGCATAGCCTCTTTCGCGTGGCCTGCCTGCGAAGGTGCTCACTACGCCTTCAGGAGATATTTTCCTGATGCAGTGATTCTCTGCATCCGCCACATAAAAATTATTGTCTTTATCAAAGGTTCCCTGGTGCGGGTGATTGAAACGTGCATCCACGCCAATTCCATCGCGGTAATCATGCTGTCCTCTTCCGCCAACGAAATGCACTGGCGCTTCCAGCGTACCGGTTTCCTTGTTAAACCTGGTTCTGAGGATATAGCTTTTATTTACTACTACGATGTAAGCAAAGTCGCCGCTGGGCGCAAACTGTATATTGAACTCCCAATCCACGTCGTCGACGCGGTACATGAATTTGGTAGACCTGCTTTGACGATCCCATTTGAACATTTCTCCTTTGGAGTAAGAGTTAAAAAAGAAATCGCCGGTGATAGGATTGGCATCGCCACCGTTAGTAGTTTTAGACAGGATAAGGGCGTTCCATTTTGTAAAACCTGTAGCGGGGGTGAGTACAGCAGTACTAAGACCGCGATCATCCCATTGATCGTTGGTTACATACAGGGTATCCCAGGTTGGATTAAAAGCCAGCGTTCTTGGCCTGTCTAACCCGTTACCGGTACGGAACATGGTTTTCACGTAGGTGCGTGCAGAGTCGATAAACCGCATTCCCCTGTATTCTTCCAGCATGTAGATATTTTTATGCTGGTCGAATGTAAGCCAGTAGGGTTCTTCAAACTGCGCTTTAGCGATCTCGCCGTCTACGATGGCAGTTTTTCCATCTTTGTCTGTAAACCCGGCCAGCGTACCTACCGACTGGTTAAAGAGGTATTTGAAATCGCCCGCCGCAACTACCTCTTTTGCGTCTCCTTCCTTACCTATCTGCAGGGTTAGTTTGCCTTCCCCTGCCCTGGAAGGAACGAGTACATACATAATGGTATCCTTTACGCCGATGACGGGGGCAGGTTTACCGTTAATAAAAACTTTTACCAGGTTGCGGTCACTTCCGAAGTTGGAACCGTAAATGAGCATTTGCGTTCCTACCCCTCCGCTGTCGGGGGTAAATCTGCTGATCGTCACAGGCTTCGACGGATCAAATTTAACCAGGGTGTCAGACGATTCTTTCTTGGAACAGGCAGCTAAAAGCATACCGCCGAATACGGCAAAGGGAAGGCTTCCTCGAAGCCATTTCAGGATTCTAATCATAACGCGTTGTGATGTTAAAAATTCAAAGCATTGTTAACCTTTGACACTTTACACCATGTTTTATTTTGTAGTTGATAAAATGCTATCTGGAAGTAGTTGTATGATAAAGCCTTTATAATCCAGCCAGGTAGGAACGCTACATAATTTCCCCGGCGTTGTTGATCCCCACATTTGTTGGTTACTTGTTGGTAAAATTACTGCGAAGCAAAAATCAAGCGCCTCAATTTTGAATCAAAAAAGGTTTAATTTGTATCATTCTTCCGCGATAGTTTTTCATCCTATTGGCGGGTTAATAAATAAGTAAGTTCTTTGATGATAGATCACCAATGCCTGGCAGCCGGGCATCATGCGCTATAATAACAGCATTCACAACCAACGTTTTAAAGAGAGCAACAGAGAGCGCCATACGCCAACAATTTGTAGTAGCATAATTAGTAAATGACACGTTTATGATCTTGTATCCTGTATCGAGGTACCTGCTGGGTATGCTGACGATACTACTGCTGTGGGGGAGCAGCAGCGCACAACCCATATACTTCAGGCACTATGAAGTGGAAAACGGCTTGTCTAACAATTCAGTGATCACATCACTGCAGGACAAAAACGGTTTCATGTGGTTTGGAACACCGGACGGGTTAAACCGCTTCGATGGATATAGCTTCCGGATATTCCGGTTAAAAGAAGATACCCTTCATTCTATGAACAACAACCCTATCTTCCACCTATACGAAGATGCCAAAGGCACTTTGTGGGTCGGTACCCTGGAAGGTTTGTTCTACCTGAATACTACTGATGGTTCTTTCAAACGATTGCAAAAAACAAAAGGGCAACTGGTAAGGGTTGTACGGGGCGATGATCAAAACAATATCTGGTTCGTAGAGAACGAGATATTGTATAAATACAATGTAGCTACAAAGTCAATAAGTCCATACAAACAACCTGCATTACGAAATATCACCACGCTATATAAATCTGAAGATGGAACAATGTGGCTGGGATGCGCCAATGGCGTGTTAGGAAGATATGACAGCAGGAACGACAGCTTCGTATATTACTCGTCTAACCTGGCTGTAAAAACAGCCAATACCATCGAAACCATTTGTGAAGACAAAGAGAATAACGCCTTGTTAATCGGCACTTCGCAGACAGGCTTGCTGCGGTTCGATCTTCAACATTATCAATGGAGCATAATAAAACTACCGGCTTCAAAACACCAGCAGCATTTTGTAAGAAGCCTGCTGAAAGTAGACGAGCACCAGTTCTGGATAGGTACCGAATCAGGCCTCTATATCCTCAACACCTATACGAACGATATACAGTATATACACAAAGTACCGCACGATCAATACTCGCTGGCCGACAATGCCATCTACTGCATCTGCAAAGACAGGGAAGGCGGTATCTGGCTGGGCACCTTCTTTGGCGGTATAAACTACTATCCTAATCATGCCATTGCATTCGAGAAATTTTTCCCGACATCCAGCAGCACATCGCTGGAAGGCAACGTGATCAGGGAGATCGTACAGGATAAGTACGGGAAGCTCTGGATCGGCTCAGAAGACAAAGGCATTGCAGCGTTTGATCCCGATAAAGGCACGTTCGTGAACTATAACAATGAGAATAAAAATACCATAGGCCTTCCTAACAATATACATGGTTTACTGACAGATAATGACAACCTGTATGTTGGTACATTCAAAGATGGTTTGTATGTTTTTGATCTGAAAACCCGCAAGATCAAACAACATTATCCTGCTTTTTCCAACAATGGATTGAACAGCAATTACATTAATATTCTTTATAAAACAAGATCAGGAGATATACTGGTTTGCACCTCCAATGGCATTTATAACTTTGATCCTACAACCGGACAATTTCAGCAGTTGCCCGACCTGGTAAACAACGAGTTTTATTCCGCCATTCTCCAGGACCGTAACGGGCGTATCTGGCTGGGGACTCACGGAAACGGCATCTATTATATAGATAAAGAACAAAAACCCCGGAAGCTGTCTATACAGGTAAACGGAGACTACCCTTTCGATAAAACGAAAATATTGAACTTCCTGGAAGAGGCAGATCAGCATCTCTGGGTTTGTACTGAGTCGGGGCTTTTTTACGTCGACCCTGTCAAAAATACTGCCTCAGTGTATAATACTTCTTCCGGCCTGCCCAGCAATATCGTGTATTGCATTGTCAGGGATGCGGAGAATAATATCTGGGCCTCCACATCTATGGGACTGGCATATATCAACCGGCAAACAGGACAGATCAAAGTATTTAAACAGAGCGACGGGTTGTTGAGCGACCAGTTCAATCACCGTTCTTCCTTCCGGGATGCGGAAGGAAATATTTATTTTGGTTGTCTTAAAGGGATGATCAGGTTTAACCCGAAGAACTACGCTACTGTCAACTACACTCCTCCTATCTACATCAGCCAGTTGCAGGTCTTTAATAAAAACGTTACCATCAATTCACGGCACCTGCTTTCTGACTACCTTTTCCTGAAAGAAAACAAGATCCAGTTGCCTTATAACAACTCCACCTTTAGTCTTGATTTTGTTGCCCTTACCTATACGGCCCCGGATAACGTCAAGTACGCCTATATGCTGGACGGTATCGACAAGAACTGGAATTATATAGATAAGAATAAGATCATCCATTTTAATAATCTCTCCCCCGGCCATTATATGTTTAAAATAAAATCCACCAACAGCAGTGGATTATGGATGCCTAACGAGACATCTTTCACCATCGAAATAACGCCGCCATTCTGGAAAACAAAACTGGCATACCTTATCTATACCCTTGTTGTTGGCGCTGCATTTTATTTCGCAACCCGGTACTATCATAACCGGTACGAAGAGAAGCAGCAGCGGTTAATGGAGATCTTCACACTGAATAAAGAAAAAGAGCTCTACCAGTCGAAGATCGATTTCTTCACCAAAGTAGCTCACGAGATCAAAACACCGCTTACGCTTATAAAAATGCCGATGGGAAAGATCCTGAAGAACGTAGAATCTATCCCGGAAATGAAGCATGAGATCATGGTGATGAATAAAAACACCGACAGGCTGCTCACCTTAACCAAACAACTGCTGGATTTCAGGATGATGGAATCCGGCAATTACGCGCTGCATTTAACGGCTTGCAACATTGTTCCCATCATCGAAGAGATCTTCAACAACTTCCAACCTGCTATCAGCAATAAAAGGATTGTTTACCGGATAGAGATAAAAACACCGGTGATCATCTGCAACATTGATAACGATGGCTTTATAAAAATAATCAGCAACCTGGTCGACAACGCCATTAAATACTGCCGCTCAAGGATATTGCTCATCGTTGAGTCGGGGCTCTCGGGCGAGCTGGCTTTGGTGCAGGTGATAAACGACGGGGATATTGTGCCTGAAAATGAACGGACAAATATTTTTGAACCTTTTCACCGGTCGGGGAATACGATGACCGCCGGTGCGGGAATTGGTTTATCCCTGGCGAAATCTATTACATTACTTCACCAGGGAAACCTTGAATATACTACAGACGGAGAGTCGAATATTTTTATACTCACGCTGCCTCAACTTAAAGCCAACTATGCGGAAGCGGAAGAAAAATAACTATTGGTGAACGCGCATTAATTTATCAATATACTCGGACGGCGACATCTTAAAATATTTCACGAAGTTTCTCCTGAACTGGCCGGGCGAGTTGTAGCCGGCTTCCTCTGCCAGTTCGTTGATCCTGAAGTTGCCGGAATTGATCATATCCGCCGCCTTTTTCAAACGCGTCAGGTTGATGATATCATGGGGCGAAAGATCTGATATTGATTTGATCTTGCGGTAAAGCGTAGGCTTGCTCATGTTCATTAATACGCTGAGCCGCTCCACGTCCAGCTGGGTTTCGTCCAGGTGTGCATGAATGGTATCGACCAGCTTTTCAAGGAACGCTTCATCCATTTTGGAATGAGCGATGCTGTTAATATGCACGGCGGGCGATTGCGCATAACACTCCTTCAGTTTCAACCTGCCCGAAAGCAGGTTTTCTATTTGCGCATATAAATGATCCAATGAGAATGGCTTTTCTATATAGGCATCAGCGCCGGCCTTCAGGCCATGTATCCTGTCCTGCAGGGTGTTCTTGGCCGTTAACAGGATCACGGGAATATGACTGAGCTCCAGGTTCAGTTTGATCTTCTCACAAAGTTCAAAGCCATCTACCTTGGGCATCATTACATCGCTTACTACCAGCTGGATCAGCTCCTGCTGCAATATGGCAAGCGCTTCTTCCCCATTCCTGGCGGTAAATACCATGTATTCTTTTTTCAAATCGTGGGTGAGGTAATCCAGGATATCATCGCTGTCGTCGGCGATCAGGATCCCTGACTTGGGTTTCTTTAAAATTTGGCTGATCCCTTCCATCTTGTGCTTTATTATTTTTTTGCTACAGAGGTTTTGGCGAATAGGTATAGCTGCGAGATACAATTTAAAGAATAAAACACATTCCTGCAACCAAATTCTCCCTTATTTTGAAACAGAATAAGGGAGATCGGCGGCCTGCAGTTTTCTACCCGTGTCGGGCGTCTTTTTCATGTCGAACGACAGGTTTCCTCCGGCTGCAATGTCCTGGTAGGTGATGAATGTTTTTGTATACGGTTTGCCGTTTAACATGGCATTGTGAGTATATACGTTTTCAGGAGAATTGTTTTTAGCGGTTATAACGAATTTCTTACCATTTTCCTGTGTAATGGTGATCTTATTGAAAAGCGGGCTGCCCATCACGTATTCGTTCGTTCCGGGGCATACGCTGTAGAAACCCAGCGCGCTTAATACGTACCAGGAAGAAGTTTGTCCCTGGTCTTCATCCCCGGGGTACCCGTTTTCTGTTGCATTATATAACCTGCGCATTACTTCCCTGGCGTGATACTGGCTTTTCCATGGTTGTTTGCCATAGTTGTAGAGATATACCATATGCTGGATAGGTTGATTGCCATGGGCGTATTGTCCCATATTGGCCATTACCATTTCCGTCATTTCATGGATCATGCCGCCGTAAGTGCCAACCTTCACGGTATTGGGTTCCGTAAATACCGCATCCAGCTTGGCGCAGAAAGCCTCGTCGCCTCCCAGCATTTTTTTCAGGCCGTTGATATCGTGGAATACCGACCATACCCAATGCCAGGCATTGCCCTCGGTAAAAGGTCCTCCCCATTCTACCGGGTCGAAGTTCTTCAACCAGTTGCCGTTTTCATCTTTTCCCCGCATAAAGCCGGTAGCGCTGTCGAATACGTTGCGATAATTGTACATCCGCTGCTCCCATTCTTTGAGATATTTTTCCTGGTGCGTTTCCGATGCCAGTTTCCAGGCGCAGAAATCATCGTAGGCGTATTCCAGTGTTTTAGCGGTCGCTTCACGGATACGCGGGTAAGGAACATAACCCAAACGGTTATATTCAACATATCCGTCCCTCCCGTTGGCAGGGCCCCACGGACCTTTATTGTTAGCTTCGTGATGGTATGCTTCCAGGGCTGCAGCCGGGTCGAAGGTCCTTATTCCTTTAGCCCAGGCATCAGAGAGCAGCGAGATGGCATGATTGCCTATCATACTTCCCTGTTCGTTAGGGAAAGACCAGGAAGGCAACCATCCGCATTGTTTGTTCGCATCCAGCAGGGCCTGCATGTAACGGCCGTGCATCTGCGGGTACAGGAGCGCATTCAGCGGGAACTGCGCCCTGAAGGTATCCCAGAAACCGGTGTCGGTGAACATATAGCCATCGTGTACAGTACCGTCGTAAGGGCTGAAATAGTAAGGTTTCCCATTCTTGTCCAGTTCATAAAATTTCCTGGAGAACAGGCTGGCCCTGAAAAAGCAGGAATAAAAGGTGGCTTTATCTTCTTCCGATCCGCCTTCTACCAATATTTTAGACAGGTGATCGTTCCAGGTGTTCTTAGCTGCTGCTTTGGTTTGTTCCAATGTTTTATGTGCGCCCAGCTCCCGATGCAGGTTCAGCTTCGCCTGTTCGTCGCTGATATAGGAAGAAGCGGTTTTTGCCTGTACCACTGCTCCATCTTTAAACTCGAGGTAGATGCCTGCCCCTTTTCCCTCTATTTCATTCTTGCCTGCTTCTACTTTGTTATCAGTGTTCTGCCAGGTTCCGTAAGCGTAGAACGGCGTATCGAACATGATCACAAAATGGCTTTTCCATCCCTTCTGGAATCCTCTTCCATTGTTTACAAACCCCGTGATCATCTTTTCTGCGGGATGTATCTTCACCCCGCTTAAGCCTGTATAGCCGTCCAGCACCAGGAATGCCTTATGTCCTTTGGGAAAGGAGAACCGGAGATGCGCTCCTCTTTCTGAAGGCGCCATTTCGGTAGTGATATTGTTATTGAGCGTTACTTTGTAGTAATAAGGCTTTGCAATTTCGTTCGTATGTTCGAAGGCAGTAGCTCTTTCATTTTCGTTAACGGTAAGCTGGTCTATCACCGGCATGAGCGAAAATACCGCGTAGTCGTTAGACCAGGAGCTGCACTGATGCGCCTGCTGAAATCCACGGATGCTTTTTTTGTGATACTGGTATTTCCAGCCATCGCCATTATTGCCGGTTTGGGGAGTCCAGGTATGCATCCCGAAGGGTAAAGCAGTAGTCGGATAGGTATTGCCCCTGGTAAGTTCATGGCTGGAATTGGTGCCCTGCAGGGTGTTTACATAGTCTGCAAGCGCAGTACGCTGACTGTAGGCATTGGATACAGCCAACTGGATAGCAAGCGCTATAAATAATCGTTTTTTCATAACAACCAGTCGTATAGGTGTTGGTTTAACTAAGAATGCATAAAGCGGGTGACCGGAATATGATTGCCCCGAAGGACAAATATATACCAGGTCAACCGCCTTTTTTCTCTTTATACTGATATACTATTTATTCAGTTTATCGTTCAACACTTTCATAAAGTAACCGCCTACCACGCTTCTTGCCTGGAAGCCGGTTTGCTCGCCGTTTGTTGTTTCGTGCCAGTCGCTCATCGGTACCCTGCTTGGGGTTTCAGACATATACTTATGAAGCGGCAGGATGAATTTTTCGAAATCAGCTTTGTTATTTGCCATTACCGCCGTCCACATGATCCAGTCAGATTTCGTATATGTTTTACGTGAATCCAGCGGCAGGCCATAAGGCAGTTGTTTGGTAAGATAATAGCTGATCTCTTTGTTAAATACGCTTGCAGGGAAGATGTTAAAGTTCAGCACTTTGTCCCATACGAGGTTGTATTTCTGGCTCCAGGTGTCCTTTTTATCGAACGACAGGGCGTAGTGATCGCCATCGTCTGCCAGTTTTATCCAGTCCTGTACCATTGTTTTGCTGCGATCGAGGTAATAAGCCGCTTCTTTCTTTTCGCCCAGTTTTTCTGCGAGGAAAGCGTAGCTTCTCAGCGCCATGATAGCTTTGGCGGAGAGATTAACGTTCCCGGCGAGGTGACCTGCAAAGTCGTCTGTACATAACTGGTTGGCCGGATTAAATCCTTCCTTTTCGAGGTATTTAGCCCAGGTTGTAAGTACAGGCCAATGTTTGCGGGCATAGTTGGCATTGCCTTCCGCCTTGGCGATAGCTGCGGTTAAGATAAGCATATTTCCTGCTTCTTCTACCGGCATATCTTCTCCATATACCTGGCCATTGGCAATAGGATATGTTCCCAGGTCGTGCGCTGCAAAAGGCTTGGTCCATTTACCGCTTTCGCTGTAATAGAAGATGCCGTTCATCATACCTTTTTCCAGCTCAGGGTTATAAGCAATGTACAACGGCGCTGAAGGATAGGTCAGGTCTACAGTGGCGATGCAACCGTTACTGAAGTTCTCTTTGGATAAGAAGAGCAGTTCTTTTTGCGGGCTTTCCACTAAAGCATGGGCAGCTATGCTCTGGCGGTAAACCAGTTTGCAGAGGTCTGCATATTCTTTTCCTCCGGCTTTCAGTGCATCGTTGTAAACAACATCCTGGAAGCTCTTCACTTTAACCATCACTTCTTTATAGCCGGCAGCCATCTTGTTCATCAACGCATCAAAACGCTGGTTGCCGTTCTTATTCCACCAGGGGCGGAGATTAGTATGAAAATACTGGATAGCATATACTTCGTCGTATCCCAGCAACATAAATTTCTTCACAGCTTCATTGCCTACCTGGCCAAAGGATACCACTGTGTTCAGGTTCAGGCGTTTTCCCCTGGTAGTAGCTGGGCCCTGGAATTGACCGGAAAGGAACTGGTGAATACCGCTCTTTTCATCGGAAGAAATATATTGTTGTGCATTATCTTTTGAAGCGCCTATATACAGGTACCCCCAATCGATACGGATATCGTCTCCTTTCTTTTCCAGCACCGGTTGTGCAACAGTGCCGGTTTTCAGCAATTTCAGGCTGCCGCTGGCATTCGCTTCTGCCGTTACTTCTTCAGCAGGCATGTTGGTGGCGATTTCTGAATTGGCAGTCAGCAATACGGATACTGCATGTTTATTGCCGTCGTTAGCTCTCACCTCGTAAGTCACATAAGAAACAGGTGTTGACATTAAAGCCAGGTCTTTTATCAGCAAAGGAGAAGTAAAGGTCAGATCCAGGTCCGCGTTTCCGCAGGTAAAGTGGTAGACGGTTTCCATTGCTTTGATCTCCACATCTTTTTGTACGGCAGTTTTGATCAGTTTGCTATCGTCGCTTTCCAGCAGCCTGGAGATACCTGCATCCAGGAACCTGCCGCCTGCGCTGTTATGTACGTGGAAAGCCAGTACATTTTTGCCGGCCTTCAGGTTAGCTTTCAACTGTTCGCCGAGCGGCAGGTAGGTATAATGATTTACCCAACCCTGCTTGCGATAGATCTGTTTGCCGTTCAGGTAAATTTCAATATTATCGTCGTGGTTAATTCTCAGGTAAAGATTATCGAACTTCGTTGCTTCGTTCAGGTTAAATGTTCTGCGTACCCAGAGATCATCTGTATTCCAGGTAGTGTTCGCCTTGGAATCGTCTGAAAACGGCGCTTTACCTGTTTTCCAGCCGGCGTCATTAAACCCGGTTTCAAACCAGTTGGCAGCCGGCTGGTCGAAAGTATAAGCCGCTTCATATACCTGCTCATCTGCCGCAGGGAGTATGCTTACAAATTCTTCAGTTTCTTTCCCGAGGAAACGGTAATAGGTATCATCTACTTTAATAATTCCAACCAGCGAATGGTTAGCTCCTGTCCAGTGCCGGGTTACAGATTCGTTCAGTTTATCTGTACTGCTCCAGATGCTGAAGTAAGGAGTGTGCGTAACAAGCGGATAGCTGGGAGCTTTTTGCTGTGCGCTGAGGAGCACAGACTGGAAGATACAACATACAAGAATAAAGGTCATCCTGCAACACCGATTAGCCAACATTGTCATAATTTTTTGTCAGTTTTAATTTATTACTATAGCGTGAAATTGCACCCTGTTAGACGAACACAAATTTCTGGCAATCAATGCAAGTGTGTTAGCTAAAACGTCTCAATAAAAATCCAAATTGAATCATTTTTAGCAGCTGATCGCCCTTGTCAGGCAAGGTGCAGCCACTGCGTAAGGTGCAATACCAGGAAGCCGCCCAGGCTGCCGATTAAAATTATTACCAGGCTGCTGATCTTTTTGCTGAAGAAACCAAGCAACAGGCAAATCGCTAATATGATAGTGCCCTGGTAACTTTTGAATGTTTCTCCCAGCAAATGAATGCCTACTACTGCAATGATAGAGATGGATGCGGCACTGAGCCCATCGAGGAAGTACCTAAGCTGTTTGCTTCCTCTTGCCCAGGTGACCACTTTATGCAGGAAGAATGAAATGAAGAAAGAAGGCAGGAAAATGGCCACTGTAGCCAATACGCCGCCTGTTACGCCATTGATGAGGAAACCTGCAAACGTGGCGCTGGAAAGGATTGGGCCGGGAGTTATTTGTCCTACGGCGATAGAATCTATCAGCTGTTGCCTCGTTAACCAGTGCTGGTTCCGGACCAGCGATTCATCCATATACCCGAAAAGCACATAGCCGCTGCCGTAGAGAATAGCGCCGATTTTTAAAAAAATTAAAAAGAGTTTGGAATTGGAATATTGGGTAGCAGTTTGTTCAATGGCCGGCAAAGCAACCAACCCCAGGGTCAGCGACATTGCCCTTTTCCCTGCCCTTATGGCCAGGTTTATTAAACCGGCGGCCAGGATCAGGTATATTTCGTTGATCCCGTACAGGGAGCCGGCCAGCACTGCGATGCAGAGAATGATCAAAACCACATTAGACCTGATGGTATTGTTTGTAAGACGGATCACAGCGCCGATCACCAGTGCGGTTGTTGCCGGCCGGATACCGAAAATAAAATCCTGTACGTCGGGGATTGCGCTGTATTGCCGGTAGAAATAACCGAATAACAGGCAGATGATCATTGCAGGCAGGATATAACAAACGCCCGCCACTATGAGGCCCAAACGCCCTCCCCGCTCCTTCCCGCAGTGCATGATGATCTCTACTGCATTAGGTCCGGGAATGATATAGGAAGTGCTTAAAATATCGGTGAAATGCTGGTGATCGATCCATCGTCTCCTGACCACCATTTCATTTTCTATTGTAGCCACCATGCCTGCGATGCCGCCAAACCCGATAACGCCCAGTTTAAAGCAGGAGAAGGCTATTTCTTTCAATCGTACAATGCTGCTGTCATTTTCGCTGATCCCATCCATAAGCTGCCTGGTCTGTTTGCAGGGTTTAAAATAGGAATTTGCTGCTGTTATCGGCAGAAAAAATGTATAAATGGTAATAATAATTTCCTGATTCCTGGTACAATATTCTCCCTGCTTCAAAAAACACTGGTTATCTCGGGCCTGCCGATTATTTTTATCTCACAAGAAAATACATTCAAAATGATTGCTTTAAATTCCACGAAGCGTTCCATGAGAACGTTACTCAGCATTCTATTGTGCTCACTTTCCCTTCAGCAGGCCTTTGCCGGTAATGGTAAACTAATGGCCGGTACAGGCAAGATCAACATCACGCCCAAAACAGACCAGAAGATCCACGATTCTGTGTATGCCAGGAGCCTGGTGTTGGAGGTACAAGGCCAGCGACTGGCCTTTGTGTCCCTTGATCTGCCCATTTTTACCAGCGACCGGGTTGTAGAAGCATGCAAACAGCAATTCAATATTGCCAGGGTGATACTCAGTTCTTCTCACAATCACTCCGCTCCCATGGTTGACAACAAGATCAATGTTTCTGAAAGCAGTCCGTTCCAGCCCTATTATGAAGCGCAGATCATCAAAGTGGTCGGAGAGGCCGTGGCAAACATGTTCCCTGCGAAAATTGCCGCAGGAAAAAGCACTTTCCCTCAACTGGGCTTTAACCGCCTGATAATGCGGGAAGATGGCAAAGCCCGCGAATCCTGGATCGCAGACGATCATTACAGGCGGGAAAATCCTGAACGCATTCCATTTGGCCCTGTAGACCCGGAGCTGGGCGTACTCAAGATCACCGACCTGGCAAACAATCCTAAGGCCATTGTAATGAACTATGCCATGCATGCGGATATTGTGTGCTTTAACTACGAGGTATCGGCCGACTACCCCGGCGTAGCTTCCAGGAAAGTGGAAGCCAGCTTTGGCGATAAAGTGACCTGCCTGTTCGTGAACGGCGGCGGCGGAAACGTAGAGTCGCTGATGATCAGTCCCCGCAAAAGCGGGCCTGACGACACTTCCACGAAAACAGACTATGCGCCTATGGAAAGGACGGGCGAGCTGCTGGCCTGGGAAGTAACAAAACTGGCCAGGAATATTTCCATGCCGGCAACCGGGGAAACGGATATCAGATACAAGGTAGATTCTTTGAAGTTTACAGGAAGATATGACAGCAAAAGGATCTTCAATGTACACCTGATCACGATGCTCATCAACAACAATATTTCTGTTGCCGTATGCCCGGGAGAAATGTTTGTCCAGTTCCAGCTCGACTGGAAAGATAAGATGAAACTGGCGGGGGTGAATGGATTTATGTTTGGTTATTCGTGGAGCGGGGGCAAATGGCCCGGTTATATTCCCGATGTGCGTTCTGCCGCTCTTGGCGGTTATGGAGCCGATGGCGATAACCTGATACAGGTTGGAGCCGGGGAACAGATAGTGACCAAACACCTGGAAAACTATTATAAGCTCACGGGGCTGATACGTAGTTCCCTGTAAATGGCAAAAGGCTCACAGCGCTACCTGTGAGCCTTTTTTACCGCTGTCAGTCAACTACTATAGCGGTTGAATATGCATAGTTATGATCACTCAATTACCAATACAAAACCTCCGTTGGCAGCCAGCGAAATTGGCAACGCCCCGCTGGCAGGAAGGGTTATTTCCGTTTGTTTCAGGAGATCGCTGCTATCTTCATTGATCCATACTGCCTTTCTTTTTCCAAGGAAGGCGAGATCCAGTTTCAGCTCTTTCGCAGTTTGTTCTCCATTGACCCCCGCAACAAACCATTTATTGCCACTGCGTCTTGCGATCACCACATCCTTCCCGGGGTAGCCGGTAATGAAACGGGTTTCGTTCCAGGTATCAGGCAAGGTGCGCAAAAACTGTTTGGCAAATCCCGGTACATGGCTCATCCCTTCAGGCGATTCCGCCATGTGCTGGATACCCGACCAGAAAACGATAGTAGTGGCCAGTTCAAACGCAGCAGTGGTTTTCCTGACAGTGTTGGTAGAAGTGAATTTATAAAGATTCATCGGCGTAAAGTCCATAGGATCGAATACATTCCGGGTGAATGGCAGCATGGCTGCATGGTTTGGCAGTTTATCCGCATCCTTCTGGTCAAAAGTCGCATACTCCATTCCTTTCACCGCTTCTGCGGTTACGAGGTTAGGATATGTCCGGGCTATGCCTCTTGGCAACGTTGCGCCATGAAAATTCACCATAAGATCGTACCGGGCAGCGTCCTGCAAAATATCGTCGTAGTACTGCATGACTGATTTTCCATCTCCGCCAAAGAAATCAACTTTAATGCCTTTGATACCCATCGACTGTAACAGGGCAAACTCTTTTTGCCGCAGTTCTTTGGTGAGCAGTTTATTGCGGGGCGTATATTTTACAGTGTTCCAATCGCCCGCCGAATTATACCAGAGTATCAATCCAACATTCTTTCCTTTGGCATAATCGGCCAGCTCTTTTATTTTATCATACCCGATGTTCCTGTCCCAGTTCACATCTATCAGGCAATATTGCCAGTGCATATCTGCCGCAAAGTCTATATACTTTTTCTGTTCTTCGTAGATAATATAGTCATCCTTACTGTTGATCCAGCTCCAGCTGGCTTTGCCCGGCTTAACGAAAGAAGCGTTTTTAATTGCGCGGGGATCTGCCAGGTCGGTGCCCAACGTTGATTCCACGATCGTTTTCAGGGAACCTACCGCGATGATCCTCCACGGCGAAACTCCATTCATTTTTTGAACAGGCAGCAACTGTTTATCAAAGATTACTTCCCGTGCATCAGGGAACTTTACTTTATATTCTGGGTTGCCATTCTCGCAGTCCAGGTGCGTGGCGCACCAGTCGCGCCCTACGGCAGCTTCAGAGATCAGCACCCAGTTACCGGCAACATGGAACAATGCCGGGTATATAAACCCTGCACCCAGTTCGGAAGGCGTACCGGCTGGTACATCCTGGTAATAGTGTTCTTCGTACGACGGGTTGGCTTGTTCCCAGCCTGATTTAGCTACGGCTAAAGGCTGGATAAAAGCCCTGGCGGTTGGTAAGGCAAACGATGTATATTCCGCTTTAACGGTTTTTACTTCTCCATTGCCGGCAAACTGGTACCTGAAGGCTACCCCGTCGTTCGACACCTGGAAAATAACCGCTATTTTCCGGCCGCTTCTCTCCTGGAAGGTAAACGTCCTTTTCTTCGCCAGGTAATGATTGATGGTCCTTTTCCCGCTTATCATGTTATACTGATCGCGTACGGATTCGATTCCCGAAGCAGCAACGAGCTTTAAGCCGCTAAAAAAGTTGATACCATCGAGTTCCAGGCCCAGAGAAGAAGGCGCCAGCAACTTCGATCCGTTAAATGCAATGGTATACTTGGGATTTCCCTGGTCGTCTGTAAATACATCAACAACGATCCTGCCGTCGGGGCTGGATACCTGGTGCGCAGCCAACAGGCGCAGGCCTGCCAGCATTAATAACGTGGTGAATGCAAAGATCTTTTTCATGAATTGTCAAATACTTTTGGGCTGTCATTAAACCGAGGATGCCCTCCTCATTTCGGCCCAAAAGTACTTATCATATATTTTTTAGATTTCCATTTTATCGATAAAAAAATGCACTTTATAGATATCCTGTCACTTCTTCCGGATCAGTAATGTCCCGCTTTTGTTTGTTGCAGGCAAGGTAAGCTGTAGTACTCCTTTAGCCATACGGGCTATTGCAATCGGTTTCCCGTTAAACGTTGCCTGGTAATCAAACGCCGGGTTCATTCCGGCCAGCATTGCCCGCTTATGCGGAGCCGTTGCCTGGTCGAACGATATCGCTGCTTTGTATTCCGTATACTCCCCGTTAAACGCCTGTTCGTTGATCCATATTTCAAATCCTGGGGTGATGGTCCCGGTTTTAAAATAGGCCGCAAACCAGGCCAGTACAGGGGTCGACAATCCCGAAAACTGGTGCCAGCCGGCTCCCCTGCCG
Source organism: Chitinophaga terrae (ex Kim and Jung 2007) (assembly GCF_900107795.1). Taxonomy (GTDB): domain Bacteria; phylum Bacteroidota; class Bacteroidia; order Chitinophagales; family Chitinophagaceae; genus Chitinophaga; species Chitinophaga terrae. The sequence goes on along the minus strand of NZ_FNRL01000004.1, from coordinate 275,112 downwards.
GTTGATGCCAGGAAATGTTCGAAAGTATAATAGGAAGCATCTGTTTCCCGCCTGAAAACATCCAGGCCTTTCATCGCTACTTTGCTGGCAAGATCGCTCCTGTCCAGGTCCAGCATTGTTTTCCAGACAAACCACTGATGCGGCATCCATACGGCCCCATTCCAATAACCGTCTGCCAGGTAATAAGGGGCCGACTGATCTACTACTGTAATGCCCGAAGGACTCCACATATGCCTGGGGGAAAAGAGCTTATCTATTAGTCCTTCCTGCTGGGCAGGCGTACAAATGCCCGCTACAAGGGGGTAAGCTCCATCCAATCCCTTGTTGAAATTGTCGCCCGACCGGGGATCTTTGAAGAAAGTGGTTGCACGACCGCTACTGTCGTGCAACATATAGGAAAAATAACCGCTGCCTGCATCCCATGCCTGGCGTTGCAGTGCGGTCGAAAATCTTTGAATATCCTTATCATATTCTTCCAGGTCAGCAGTTTTATTCAGCGCCCTGGCGGCCATCCTGAGAATTTTCGCCATGCGGATCACCTGCGCCGTGGTGATCACCGGGGTAACGCTTTTTTCCAGTTGCCTCTTGTGTACTTCCACTTGCGGAGGATAGTCGTCCCAGCCGCCTGAGTTGTAGAAATAATCCCAGGTCTTAAGCAGGTTGGATTGAAGTACATTCGTTGTTGAACTTCCGTAACGCCCTGCCATAAATTCGTAATACTGTTTCAGTCCCGGGTAAAAATAACTGAGTAGTTCTTTGGATTGGGTTTTATTCCAGATCTCCAGGAACGCATAGACCTGCACAGGAACCGGGGAACCATGATGCACAAAGGCCGACTGGCTGCCCGGAGGGGTCAGGTAAGCGTTAAGACAATCTATCGCCAGCTTAAGACTATCAGCAGTTGTTAATCCCAATGCTATGAAGCCAACATCCCAAGTATATAAACTATTCCACCATTTACCTGGCGTAAAATGCCTGATGTATTGACCCTGCGTATAAATGGGATAAACAATATTAGAGAACAAGGCGCTTTTCAGCATTTTGTTAGTAAAAAGATAGGGCGCTCCTTCCGGTAATATTCCTTTGACCGCAGAGATAGTATCCTTTAACTGCGCCGCGAAACGCGTTTGCAAAGGAGTGTTCTTGGTCAGCGTTGCCAGCACACTGTCCTTCGGCCCATAGCTGATCAACGCAGTACAGGTCTGTGAAGAAAATGGCTGCAACTCAACGGGCCTGATAAAGACATTCGCGTATTCTCCCTTCATATTTCCTTTCAACACTTTGCTTACATGGTTATGCGTTACCTCCCGCATATAAATATCCAGTTCGTCGTTCTGTATAGTCCGGATCCTGGAGGGCTCCTGATCCCAGGTGATGCCGTAATACATGGGGATATCACGGTATTTCAGCAATAAGGTATGCGCTTTTGGATCTTCTTCCGTTACAGGGCTTTTAGAAATCGTTGCAGGAACGATCCTGACAGGCCCTTTTGAAGTAGTCAGCGCAAAACCATTCAGTACTATATCGCCGCCGCCAAGAGAAGTGATGGCCAGGCGTTGCCTGTCTTTTCCTGCTGTAAAAGGAATTTCCGCGATCGCCAGTGTATCAGAGGGTTTGAAATCAACCCGCTGGTTAAGGAGTCCTGAGAGCTGCAGGGCCGATCCTTTGCCGCTCTTCATCGTGTATACGAGGAGCAGTCTGCCTTGCACTGCATCCTGAGGGAAGTTCACTTCATACTCCAGCTTATCGCCAGCCTGCCTGCCAAACCCCTGCCCTATTCCCCGGCCTTCTATCAAACCCTGATCCCTTACTTCTCCCCGCATCCAGCCATCAGTGACCAGGTTATCGGTAGGCTTCTTTACGGCATAGGAAACGGACCTGTAACCAACGGCGTTATACCATTTTGCATCGTTGTCGTGTTGCAAGGTAAACAGGCCATAATTTTCAGGATAACTGACCGATCCTACCAGGTTCAGGGAGAGGTTCTGAGGAAGTGCGGTATTATTGACGCAATGCACCGATACCAGCACGGTTGACGGGTCTATTAGTTGATAAGTGACATCCGTATACACCTGGTCTTTCCATTCCAGCTCATAACGGTACACAATCTTACTCAGGTCTTCTTTTACATTCCAGGGAAAGTAAGAGGATTCGAAGCGAACATTAGGTACGAGTATTTTATTACGGTAATAGCCTGGCAATACCGAAAAATCGAAACGCTTGCCGGATTTCAGTTCCGGGATATGCGAGATCCCTGCATACCCTTTGGAATATGGTCCCCAGGCCGGCAGGTGCAGATCATGGTTACCATTCAGTCCTGTTGTATCGTACCGTGGAATATTTACCTGCGCAATGCTTTCTCCCGCCAGTAAAGACAGCAGGCAAAAAGCAAGTCCTTTCATTGATTTCATAATAGAAACATTGCATAGAAAAACAGGCCAGGGCTGTCGCCTCTGGCCTGTTTAAATCAGTTAGATCCTTCGTTCTGCGTGATCTTTGTTTTGTTGATATCTATCTGGCTTTGTGGGATGGGGAACACCAGGTTCTGGTTAGTAACCGGGTTCACCAGGTTGATCTGGGTAGCTTTCCCGTTCATTACCGGGATAGCGCGTCCTGTTCTTACCAGGTCGTACCAGCGCAGGTTTTCAAATGCAAACTCCACTCTTCTTTCATGTTCCATAGCCAGGCGGAATGCAGCCTGGTCGGGTACCTGGGCTGCGGTCAGATCTTTCAGGCCGGCCCTGTTGCGTACCTTGTTCAGGTAAGTAAAGGCATCGCCATTGGCTACATATGCTGCTTCGTTCAGGCACTCTGCATACATGAGCAACACATCTGCATAACGGATCACAGGAATATTGTTTCCATTGTCGTTGGCGGTTGCAGGTACATCAAAATACTTCTTCACAAAATTACCTGGAATGGTCGTACCGCTGGCATTGACATAGGAAGTAGCAACGGTTGCATCTTTCCGCAGATCGCCCGCTTCGTAATCATTCACCAGGTCGTTGGATGGCGTGTTGTTACCCCCGCCTCCGAACATGATCACCGCGTTGCCGGAGTTCTGGGGAGCAAAAGAGTTAGGCCATGGATTGCCAAGTCCTACGCCCCCTGACTTATACTGCACATCAAAAATAGCTTCCTTGTTATTCTTGTTGCTTACTTTAAAAAAATCGGCGTACGAGGTTACCAGGTCATACTGCTTCTGGTCTATCACCGCTTTCAACTGTTCGGTAGCCTGCGGATATTTCTTTTGGGTGAGCAATACCCGCGCCAGTATAGCTTTTGCGGCGCCCTGGGTAGCGCGGCCAATATCGTTACCATTGTAAGAAACCGGCAATGCCTGCGCCGCTTCCGTAAGGTCTTTTTCTATCTGCGCATATACTTCGGCTTTGGGATTTCTGCCATAGGCATATCCGTCGTCCGAGTTCACAATTTCTTTCAATACCAATGGCACATCTCCGTAAGTACGTACCAGGTTAAAGAAGAATAAGGCCCGCAGGAATTTTGCTTCACCGATATAACGCGCTTTCAGGTTGTTATCCATTGCAATAGGATCAATACGGCCCAGTATAGCATTGCATCTTGCTATCGCGTTATAACTATCCGCCCAACGGTTATTGATATATGGATTGGTAGTGCGTATATAGAAGCGGTCAAATTCATCCTGGTCGGTAACCGAACCGGAAGATACTGGCACTGCGTTATCTGATCTCACTTCTCCAAATATATAACTGTCGGCCCCATAGGTGCCGTTTAACCTGAGCCCGGCGTATGCGCCGTTCACAGCGTTCCTGAAATCTTCCGCTGTCTGGTAAAAATTACCGGTAGTAACACTGGATTTCGGCTTAAGGTCTATAAACCCTTTACCACAGGACGACAGCATAAGCACAACCAATCCTGCCTTGTATATGATATGATTATTGAATTTCATCTGATATAATTTTTGTCGTTTAACCAGGCATTAAAAACCAATATTGATACCTAATGTCATCGTTCTTGCCAACGGGTAGCTGCCATAATCCACTCCTCCTGTTAAAGCGCCTTCATAGTTACTAACTTCAGGGTTAAAATTCAGGTACTTTGACCAGGTATAAAGATTCTGCACAGAAGCGTATATCCGTACCTGTTGCAGCCTGATACGATCCGTCACCGATTTAGGCAATTTATAGCCCAGGCTCACATTCTGTATCCGCAGGTAAGAGCCGTCTTCAACCCAGCGGGACGATACGGCATTATTGTTTCCGGTAGTGCGGGCATTGGCTCTTGGTTCAATGCCGTTACCGGGATTCTGTGGTGAACGCCAGCGATCCAGGATTATCGACAGGTTATTGCCGCCGCCTTCCAGGTTATCGAAGAACCGGCGGCTCAGGTTAAGGATCTTCCCGCCCTGCGTACCTTGAATGGAAACAGAGAGATCGATGTTCTTATAAGAGAAAGTATTGGTCATGCCATAGATGAAGTCTGGCTGGTTGTTTCCTATAACGGTCCTGTCTTTTGCATCAATAATGCCATCGCCGTTTATATCCGCGTATTTCACATCGCCGGGCCTGGTTGTTTTATCGTGTGGATTGGTATGCAGGTCGGCTTCATCTTTAAAGACGCCAAGTTGTTTGTATCCATAGAAACTACCGATGGGCTGGCCTATCATCGTGATATTCGTTTCGCCGATCCCGCTGCCGGTCAGTATAGGATCGCCTGTGGGCCCCAGTTCCAGTACCTTGTTCTTGTTAAAGGAAAGATTGGCGCTGGTGTTCCAGGTGAATGCGCCTGTAAGGTTATAACTGTTCACAACAAACTCCATCCCTTTATTGCTCATTCTGCCGATATTTTTATAGGCAGATCCAAAGCCTGTCAGCGTAGGTACGTTCACGTATAATAACAGGTCTTTGGTGATACGATCGTAATAATCTACAGAAACGAAGATCCTGTTCTTCAGCAAACCAATTTCGAGGCCCAGGTCGAGCTGCTGGTTGCGTTCCCAACCCAGGCTGTTGTTAGACAGAGAATTGATAGCAAGGCCAGTAGCCAGGTTATTGGTAAAGGCATAATTGGCTGTGCCAAGCGTCCCCATATACGGATAGTAGACGGAGAAGGCGTTGTTGCCTGAAAGACCGTAGCTGACACGCAGTTTGAGTTCTGAAAGCGCTGACAGGTTCTTCATAAAGGGTTCTTCCGTAACCCTCCAACCTACAGAGGCGGCCGGGAAAGTACCAAACCTGTTATCTGGTCCGAAGATAGAAGACCCATCGCGGCGCACAGATATTTTAAGCAGGTATTTAGAAAGATAGTTATAGTCTACTCTTGCAAAGTAAGATACTGTTGCATTTTCCGTTTTCTGGGAAGTAACGGATGTTGGCAAACCTGCGGCGTTCAGCGTTTCCACGATGTCGTTTGCAAACGCGCTGCCGGCAGCATTGGAAGACTGGTATTGCACTTTATTGGATTCGGTACCAGCCAGCACTTCCAGGTTATGTTTGTTGTTAAACGTCACGTTATAGGTCAGCACCTGGTTTACCAGCCAGTTAAGTTCCTGTTCAGAAAATGCGCTTCCGGTAGCGGCGGTAGGCGGCAACTGCTGGTTGAGCGGCATTTTTGAAGTCGTATAGGCATTTCTCCTGTTCTGGAAAAGATTGACGTTCCCCGACACCCTGTATTTCAGGTTGGGAAGGAATTTATATTCCGCATACACGTTGGATATGAGGTTAGTCTGGTCAAACTGGCTGTGGTATTCGCTGTAATTGGCTACAGGGTTGGTAATGCCCGGCAGGTTGTATGGCGCTGCCAGCGCCGCTTGTGAAGAATAGTTCCCTTTATCGTCGTAGATCGGGGCCATAGGCAATGCAGACAATGCAGCGTTGATGATGCCATTATCTGCCCAGTGGCCGTCGGATTTCACCTCCTGTGTTATCCTGTAAGAAGGATTGATGTTGGCGCCTAACGTAAGTTTCGGGGTAGCTTTAATATCTACGTTGGCGCGTAAAGTATAGCGGTCCATGGCTGAGCGCTGGATGATACCATCTTGTTTGAGGTAGCCTGCGCTCACTGTATACTGCACGGTTTCCGTACCGCCGCTGGCAGTAAAATGATAGTTGCTGATAGGCGCCCGGCGGAAGATCAGGTCCTGGAACTTATGATCAGGAAGCGCCGCTACTTTAGCCGGATCATCGAAATTGAACCAGTCGAACAGGTCGCCGCGGGCGTACCTGTAACGCAGGTAGTCAGAAGGCCTGGCGCTGTTGGGGTCTGTAATTTTAGCGCCGGGAACATTGTCCAGGTACGCATTGTTAGCCGCCTCTTTTGCAAACTCAGCGAACTGCTGGGAGTTGAGTACATCCAGTTTCTTCGTTACCTCCTGGTAACCGGTGTATACGCTTAATCCCATTTTTGTTTTGCCGGCGCGGCCTCTTTTTGTAGTTACCAGTATAACGCCGTTGGACCCTCTGGAACCATAGATAGCCGCAGAAGAAGCGTCTTTCAGTACATCTATCTTTTCAATTTCATCGGCGTCAAACAACCCGAAAACTGTTGGCGAAACAATATTGCCATCTACTACGATCAATGGGTTATTACCGGCGGTAATAGACCCGAAGCCCCGTACCTTGATGGCGGGCGTTCTGCCTGGGCTGCCGGAATTCTGCTGCACTACTACGCCGGCTATTTTTCCCTGCAGTCCTGTTGCCACGTTAGAAACCGGCATGTCGCGGAGTTCCTGCATGGGAACAGAGGCAATTGCGCCTGTAACATTCTGCTTCTTCTGGGTGCCATAACCAACTACCACTACATCGTTCAGGTTGCTGGAAGTGGCCAGCATTTTGACGCTGAGCACCGTTCTGCCATTCAGCGGAATTTCCTGCGAAGCGTAACCGATATAGGTGAATATTAAGATATCGTCTGCCGAGCGGGTGTTTAAGTTAAAATGCCCTTCGGCGTTAGTGGTTGTACCAAGAGAAGTGCCTTTGATATTGATGCTTACACCTGGTAAAGGCTGACCGCTTTCATCAGTCACAGTACCGCTAACGGCTACACGGGTCCGTTCAGCTTCCCTGTCGTTGCCGGATGAAATAACGATCAGGTTATTCCCCATATCCTTGTAACGCAATCCTGTTTTATCCAGCAGTTTATTGAGGGCATCCGTCACCTTTGCCTCCTTAACAGAGAAATCAACTTTTTTCGTTAACAGGGAAAGATCGTAATTATATAAGAACCTGACTTTGGTCTTTTTCTCGATCACATTCAGGATAGTACGCAACTCAGTTTGTTCAAAGCTGGCTGTTAAAGTCTGGCTGAATACTTTCGCGGCATTGACCTGGGTAGCAGTAAGAAAAATAATTAACATGGAAAGCTTCATACATAGAAGGAATTTAAGCAGACATAGTGCTTTTCCCTCCCTGGCAGGAGGTGCGTTTTTTTTCATAACTTTGGATTTATTGTTTAAAAAGTAAGAAACCCGTGATTTTGCCGATCGGAGGTTTCTGAACATTAGACTAAGGGGGAATGTTAGCGCATTCCCTTTTTTTGGTTGTTACTTGTAAATATCTACCTCATTATTATTGATTTTAAAGGTGAAGGGTTCTGATACCTGGAGGGCTGATAATACTTCAGCTACCGTTTCGTTCTCAAATCTTGCATGAAACCTGAATTTTGCTACAGCAGGATCATGAATTGATATTTTTACATTGAACCATCTTTCCATTTCACCGGCGATCTCCCCGAAATCTTCCCCGTCAAAAACCAGTTTGTTGTATACCCATGCTGTTTCTACTACAGCCGTATCCATTGCATTCTTCTTGAGTTGTACTACCATCATATCGCTGGCGGAGGGATTGGCAGTTTCCTTAGTGGGATTATGTTCTACAGCCTTGCTCACCACTACTTTTTCGTGCGGATGCAGGAGGATGGCGGGCTGCTGGCCCTGGCCCTTCTTTGAAACCTGCACCAGTCCTCTTATCAGCGTAGCTTCTGTCCGGCTTTCTTCCGGGTAGCTTTTTACATTGAAAGCAGTACCCAGTACCCTGATGTCCAGGTCGCGGGTGCGTACAATAAAAGGGCGCTCGGCAACTTTAGCAACATCGAAATAGGCCTCTCCTTCCAGCTGCACTTCCCGGATGCTGTCTGAAAAGGTAGCAGGATAGCTGATGCGACTTCCTGAATTCAGCCATACAATACTTCCATCAGGGAGCAAGAGCCTTGACTTGGCGCCTGGTTTAGCAACTGTTTCCACGCGGGAAGCCAGGTTCCTGGCAGATGAATTATGATACTGCGAAACATACCACCACGCGACAGCTACCAGGCCTGTAAAAGCCGCTGCAATAGCCAGCCAGGCCGGCAGTTTATATTTATGTACCGTCTTTTTCTCTGCTGCGTCATTAGCTGCTGTATTGAGTATATAATGAAAATGCGCTTCAGGGTCTTCGTCTATACCCGCAACAGAAGAAACAGGGGTAGTCCAGTATTCTGCCAGTACGGAAAGAAAGTAGGCGTCGCCTGGCTGCTCCTGCAGCAGAGCGTCCAGTTCCTTTATTTCTTCCGGGGAGGCTTCCCCTGATAGTTTCCTGGCAATTAGCTGTGCAATCCTTTCTTTATACATTGAACCGTTGTTAATGATAAAGACAGGAAAAAAGGAAGATGACCTTAAAGGTTTTTAAAAATTATTTTTTGACTGATTTTTTGGGGAAGGAAGTAAAATGCGATTGTACTTTTTCAGCAATGCGTTTAACGGCGATCACCATCTGGGCGTCTACCGTGTTAACGGTCAGGTTAAGGATCTCTGCTACGTCCTTGTAGCGGAGCCCATCTTCCCGTACCAGTTTGAAGATCATTTTACAGCGTGGAGGCAGGGCTTCGATAGCGGAGGTGATCCTCTTTTGCAGTTCGGCACTGATCATCTTCTGATCAGGCAACTGGTCACGGCTCAGGGCGATATCCAAATGATTAAAAGGTTCTGTGATCTGCCGGTTGGCTTTGGAAGAAAGATAGTTCAATGCGCTGTTCTTAACAGCTACATACAGGTATACCCGGATATTTGCGATCGTGGTTGCCTTTTCTTTTTGCTTCCATAGCCTGATAAATACATCATCCACTACTTCTGTAGCAGCTTCTTTTACACGGATAATAGAAAATGCAAACTGGTTGAGGCGGGGACTGAAATAATGAAACAACCGACGGAACTCCTGTTCATCGCCATTGGCGATGCGTTGAAGCTCTATTAATGGCTCTTCGTTTGTAGGCTGTAGGCGACTCACCATGCAATCGATTGTATTATTGTTTATTAATATGCGGAGTTTCCCTTTTATACAATTACAATGTTAACGCAACTGGTTATTTTATTCAAGTTTTAGTTTAAATTTTTTCTCACAACACTAAAGGAACCAATAACATCGCACTTCTCCCGTTACTTTCTCAAAATACAAGCTAAAATTTTTTGCATTTAATACTAATATTTTTAGTAAACTTGCCGTGAGATTCTGCTTCAAAAATGGCAACGAAGGAAGAGATAGTAAATGGATTGCGGAAAGAACTGCTGTTACTCCAGGGTTTCAGAACAGCTTCATCTGAACAGGCCAAAGTTGACCTGGGCGAGATGAATGCCTGTTTTCCGAACGGGATCTTCCCTGCCCATGGCGTACACGAGATCATCAGTCTTTCGATGGCAGACAGGCCCGCCTGCAGCGGGTTTATTTCAGCCATTGCCGGCATGCTGATGAAGAACAGCGGTCCTGGCATCTGGATCTCAACAGAGCAACGGATCTACCCTCCTGCGCTCATGCTATTTGGCATTACCCCTGAACGGATCATTTTCGTACAGGTTCCGAGGCCCGTAGATGTTTGCTGGGCTATGGAAGAAGCGCTTAAAACAGAAGGCCTGGCAGTGGTGATAGGAGAATTACAGGAACTGGGTTTTGAAACATCCAGGCGCCTGCAACTGGCAGTAGAAAAAAGTAAAGTAACAGGGTTCGTGTTACGGCATCTTCCCCGCAGGATGAACCCTACCGCCGCATTGTCGCGCATCCGCGTTTCTCCTGTCCGCAGCGCCATGGAAGAAGGAATGCCGGGAGTCGGAGATCCGCGCTGGCAGGTTGAAGTATTGAAAACACGCAATGGTAAACCAGGCAAATACCTGATGGAATGGGTAGATGATCGCTTCATACCTGTTACCGGAACGGGCAACGAAGGTTTTACCGAGCAACGGAAAATAGGGTGATAAATGCGAAAACGATATGTGTCTATATGGTTTAAGTTCCTGAAAACGGATTACTATCAACGCAGGCAACCGGCATTGAAAGAAACGCCTTTTGTGCTCACAACAAAACAACACGGAAGGATACTGGTTAGCGCAGTTAGCGAAAAAGCATACAGGGAAGGCGTTACAGAAGGCATGTTGCTTTCTGATGCCAGGATCATTGTTCCCGGCATCCAGGCTATTGACGATGAACCGGATTTAGACAACCAGCTGTTGCACAGCCTGGCCGAATGGTGCATCCGCTTTACCCCGCAGGTTTCCGTATACCTTCCTGATACCCTCATCCTGGATGCAACCGGTTGCCCGCATCTCTGGGGCAATGAAAGCAACTACCTGAAAGAGATCATCCACCGGCTCCGCGCATTCGGCTATCATATCTACGCCTCCATGAGCGATACCATAGGCGCCTCCTGGGCATTAAGCCACTATACGGGTAATCGCCTCATTCCCCCTCGTCAGCAGCGGGAAGCCCTCTATCCCTTGCCTGTAGAAGCGCTGCGCATAGATCATACTATCGCAGAACGTTTAAACCAACTGGGGCTAAGAACAATTGCTGGTCTTACCGCTATTTCACCTTCCGCCCTGAAACGCAGGTTTGGCGACGCTTTGCTGACCCGCTTGCAACAGGCGTTCGGGGAAAAAGAAGAATGGCTGCAGTATGTAGTTCCCCTTTCTCCCTATATCGAACGGCTGCCCTGTATGGACCCTATTGTTACCAGAACAGGAATAGAAATTGCCCTCGAACGGGTACTCAAACAACTCTGCACACGCCTGCAACAGGAAAACAACGGGCTTAGGCAATGTATCTTCAAAGCATACAGAACTGACGGAAAAACATTGCAGGTAGAAATAGGCACTCACCGCCCTTCCAATAACACAGCGCATCTTATTAAACTTTTCGATCCTAAGCTATCAGCCATCGAACCAGGCCTGGGGATAGAACTGTTTGTGCTGGAAGCATTACTGGTAGAACCGCTTAATCCTTCTACCCAAAAACTATGGGAAGCATCCAGTATAGATAATAACAGGTTGGCTGAGCTGGTAGACAGGTTAAGCGCCAGGCCGGGCGCACACATCACCAGGTATTTACCCGATGAACATCACTGGCCCGAACGCGCCATCAAACCTGCTTCAGCGCTGGACGAACAACCGTTAACCAACTGGCAGCTGAACAGGCACCTTCCGTTATGTTTGTTCAATACCCCGCTTGCCATTGCAGTATCTGCCCCCATCCCCGATTACCCGCCAATGAACTTCCGGCTTAACGGTCAGTTGCATGAAATTATTAAAGCAGATGGTCCTAAACGCATAGAAAAAGAATGGTGGATAGAAGAAGGAGAACACAGGGACTATTATGTAGTGGAAGATAAGAACGGAAGCCGGTACTGGGTATTCAGAAGCGGGCATTATGAAAAAGGGAATGCCCAGTGGTTCCTGCATGGCGAGTTTCCTTAAAAAGTGAATGTATGAAGTACGTGGAATTACAGGTTACCAGCAACTTTACCTTCCTGCGGGGCGCCTCGCATCCCGACGAACTGATGGCAACCGCCATGGAACTGGGATATACGCAAATAGCCATCACCGACCGGAATACGCTTGCAGGAATTGTTCGGGCGCATGCCGCCGCCAAAGCCTTAAACATCCGGTTAATTGCCGGATGCCGGCTCGACCTGGCAGATGGTCCCTCTTTGCTTGTATACCCTACTAACCTGGATGGATATAGTTTATTAAGCCAGCTGCTCACCACCGGCAACTTAAGAACAGAAAAAGGGAAATGCCTGCTGAGAAAAGAAGATGTTTACAATCTCAGGAATTGCAAGTATATAGTGGTGCCTCCGCAGTCTTTAACCCAACGCTTAACATTGCCGGCAGACTATAAAAAACATGTTGCCGAATATGCCAGGATGCTGGGCCCTGATCTTTACATTGGCATGTCGCGCTACTATATGGGAGGCGACCTGCAGCTCATGTACCGCCTCAACCAGCTGGCGCAGGAACTTAAATGCAAACCGGCAGCGACCAACGACGTCCATTATCACATACCTCAACGCAGGGAACTGCAGGATGTGCTGACCTGCATCCGGGAGAAATGTACGATCCATACCGCCGGCTATCGCCTGTTGCCAAATGCAGAACGGCATATCAAACCTGCCAGGGAAATGGAACGGCTGTTCAGGCAATATCCCCAGGCTTTACAGAGTACCGTCGAAATTGCTGCAGCCTGCACTTTTTCCCTGGATGAACTGCAATACGAATATCCCCACGAAGTAGTACCTAAAGGAAAAACGCCGCAGCAGGAATTAACCAAACAGGCATGGCTAGGTGCGAAGAAACATTATGGGAAAGATATCCCTGAAAAGGTGATCAACAATTTAAAATATGAACTATCCTTCATCAAGCGCAGAAAATTCGCCTATTACTTCCTTACGGTCTGGGACCTGGTAAGAGAAGCAAGAGCGCGTAATATTCTATGCCAGGGCCGGGGTTCCGCCGCTAATTCAACCGTCTGTTTCTGCCTGGGAGTTACAGGAGTAGATCCTACCAAGTTCAATTTACTGTTTGAACGTTTTGTTTCTGATGAACGCAAAGAACCACCAGATATTGATGTAGACTTTGAACATTCGCGCCGTGAGGAGATCATGCAATATGTGTATGAAAAGTATGGACGCGACAGGGCGGCTATTGTAGCCACAGTAGTACAGGTGCATTACAGGGGCGCTGTCAGGGATGTGGCAAAAGTAATGGGCGTTTCAGCGGATACCATCAACAAACTGGCTAAAATATCTACCCATCATGATACCGAGGTGCCGGAACACAGGCTGCAGGAGCAGGGTATAGATCCTTCAGAACCGCTTATCAGGAAAGTGCTGGACCTTACATTGCAGTACAGGGGCTTCCCGCGGCAGCTAGGCCAGCATACCGGTGGATTTGTTATCAGCAACCAGAAATTATCTGCCCTCTGCCCTATCCTGAATGCGAGGATGGAAGACAGGACCAATATAGAATGGAATAAAGATGATATTGATGCTTTAGGTTTTATGAAGGTAGATGTGCTGTCATTAGGTATGTTAACCTGTATCAAAAAATCGTATGAACTGATTGAACAGGAATACGGCCTGAAATTTACTTTATCGAATGTGCCGCAGGATGATGAAAAAGTATACGAAATGTTTTCGCATGCCGATACGATAGGCGTTTTCCAGATAGAAAGCCGGGCGCAAATGTCGATGTTGCCAAGACTGAAGCCAAAGAAATTCTATGACCTGGTCATAGAAGTAGCGATCGTTCGTCCAGGCCCTATTGTTGGGAATATGGTGCATCCGTATTTAAAGCGGCGCGAACATCCCGAGCAGGTAACTTACCCTTCCAAAGAGCTGGAAGAAATACTGAAGAAAACATTGGGCGTGCCGCTCTTCCAGGAGCAGGCGATGCAGGTAGCCATTGTTGCCGCCGATTTCACCGGGGCGGAAGCAGACCAGTTAAGACGCAGTATGGCCACTTTTAAAATGAATGGTATCTTAAAACATTTTGAGATCAAGCTGATCGAAGGAATGAAGAGAAAAGGCTATTCCGAAGAATATGCCAGGAACATTTTCAGGCAGCTGGAAGGCTTTGGCAGTTACGGGTTCCCTGAAAGCCATGCTGCTTCTTTTGCCCACCTGGTTTACATTTCAGGCTATATCAAATACCATTACCCCGAAGTTTTTGCCTGCGCCCTGCTCAACAGCATGCCTATGGGATTTTACCAGCCGGCGCAGATCATACAGGATGCGATAAAACATGGCGTCATTGTTAAAGAAGTAGACATCAATTATTCATCCTGGGATAATACCTTGGTGAACAATAATAACAGGTACCGGGATCTTCGCCTGGGCTTTCGGCAGGTGCGGGGACTGCGGCAAGCGGATATGGATATACTTGTATCCAATCGCCCTGCCGGTGGTTACAAAACAATTGCCGCACTGGTAGATGCAGGCATACCGTTACTGGCAGTTGAAAAACTGGCATTGGCAGATGCATTTAATTCTATAGGCCTCGACAGGCGGAATGCACTATGGGAAGTTACCGCGTTGAAAGACCGGCCAACAGGGATGTATACAGGCCAGGCTGGGGTTGTAGAAAATACCGTGCTTCCGGCGATGACGGATATTGAGCATGTGGTAGAAGATTATGAAACGGTATCGTTGTCTTTACGTTCGCACCCCGTAAGTTTTGTAGCAAAGCAGTTAAAGGAGATGAAAGTAGTGCAGGCAGCTGCGCTTTCTTCCATACCGGATGGAACTTATGTACGGGTAGCAGGATTAATTATTGTGCGCCAGCGGCCCGGCACAGCCAAAGGGGTTACCTTCCTTACCCTGGAAGACTCCACAGGCTTTATTAACCTGGTTGTTTTTGCCAATGTATACGAGGCATTCAGGCCGGCCCTTTCACAATCCTCCCTGCTGATGGTAGAAGGGAAACTGCAACGGGAAGGAGAAGTGATCCATATTATTGCGGAAAGCTGTTACAACATTACGGGGCTTTTAAATAAAACGCTGAACAACGCAAGAGGAAATACAGGCAAAAAAGAAGAACAGCAACTTGATATGTTTGATAATTCCAGGAATTTCAGGTAATGCAGCTGTCTGCCTCCTATTTTGATTAACCCCTTGCCTGCATATTGAAATTTCAATATCTTAGTTGCGTAATTTCCTATACTATTCAAAATAAAAAAAATTTAAAACCCTCCCTGTACTTGTTAACTCATCACTTTTACAGGCCTGGACTTTTTCATTAAAACAATTCATTTATCTATGAAACTTAATTCCTGGAACCTACTGTTCTTCCTGCTTTTCGTATGTGAAAGCCTCAGCGCGCAGATCAACGTGGTTGCTAATATCCAAAATGCCAATGTTGGCTCAGCTTCCTGGATCAAACTGGGTACGTTATCCCTCCCGCAGGGCGGCTATAATGCAAGCATTAAAATCAACAGCGGAACAGGTTACAATGCCCGTTTAGATCAAATGGGAGTAACGGAGATATATATCCGAACAAGCAACAGCTCTATTACCCAAAATGGTTTTGCCTTTTCTGCCTATGCTTACCGTACAGGCTATACGAAGGCAATAAATGCCATCAAGATCCTTCCGAATGCAAGCGGCACAGCTGCAACCGCCTATGACATCTATATCTACAACAATCTTTACATCGGCGGTTCCTTATACGAGGTAACTGCAGGAACAGGCTCCTGGACAAGGGTGGAAGCCGCAAGCACTGATCCTGGCGCCAATGCCTATAATGTTCCGTTCAATTATAAAATACTGAACGATATCAGCGTCGATACTACCCTTTATGTTACTACCGCCACCAGTAGAGTAGGCGTCGGAGCGCCAACGCCCGGAGCTAAACTCCATGTTTCTACCGACGAGGTAGCCATCGCCAGGTTCAATAAATCATCCATTCCTGTTACCGACGGCGTGTTCACTATCGGAAACGCAACCAATAACCAATCTCATTATATTCCTTCTCTTATCGGTCGTTCCTACTGCCCTACCCGGCCCCATGGCATGGTGATCATTGCAGAAGCGGATGATATTGTTCCCCCGGCCAACGACAACCTCGGCGCCGCACTGGTGCTGGATGGCAGGTCTAAAAATACATCCAGGTTAAACAATAACAATGTACTTGCCGTCCATTCCTATGGCACTCCTTTGTTAATGGTAAAAGCCAATGGCGCGCTCTGTATAAATACCATAGATCCTAAAGGTTATATGCTGGCCGTAAACGGTTCCGGTATCTTTACAAAAGTGGTTGTTAAAAATTCCAGCAACTGGCCCGACTATGTTTTCGATAAAAACTATCAGCTTCCTTCCATACAGGAACTCGAAAACTATATCAATAAAAACAATCGCCTGCCCGACATTCCTTCAGCCAATGACATAGCGTCAAAAGGCCTGGACCTGGCAGAAATGCAAAAACTACAAATGCAGAAAATAGAAGAACTTACCCTGTATATGATACAGCTCAACAAACAGATAGCAGCGCAACAACAGATCATACAGCAACAACAGGAATTGCTGGATAAACTTCAGGCAAAATAGCGTTCCTCCAACCAGGAGAATAATTCAATTTATAAGTAGTTTTACAGTTGAACAGGCAAAATCAACTGGTCAGATTTACGAACCTTATAGTTAACTATGCGAATAAAAAAGGCGCTCCTGGTATCATTTAACGGGACATCAAATGCAGGTGGTGTAGAAAGAGTAGCATATTACCTGGATACTTATTTTCAAAGCAGGAATATTCCTACCAAGATCATTACAGAAGATTTCCTGTTAAATCATACACTGTTTGGCAGGCTGTTGCCTTTCCTGTTCCGCTTCCGGCATTTTCAGAAAAGACGGCCTATCTATCTTTCCCGGTACGCCAGCGCCTATCTGTGGTGGGCCCGCCGCCCCAACCAAATGGTGGTAACCCAGGGCGAATCATCTGCCTACTACCCTGTTGACGCAATGATCCAACACGGCTCTTATCACGAAATGGAACTGGCATATGGCAGAAAAGAAACGTCCTTAAGCCGGTATGGGAAACTTCAGCAAAAAGCCTGTGAAAGCGCCCGGCTGGTGCTGGCTGTTTCCGAAAAAGTGAAAGCAGATACTATTCGCTGGTATCATACCGCGCCGGAGAAGATAAAGGTCCTGGCAAACTGCGTGGATACAAATATCTTTTATCCGCACCCTCGGAGCGCTTCCGGCGAACGTACGCTGTTGTTTGTAGGACGCCCTGTTAAAGAAAAAGGACTCCCCATGCTTCAGCAAATCGCCAAGGCCATGGAAAAGCAGGAAGGATGGCGGCTGCTTGTGGTTACCAACCAACCGCTGGACAAGGATTACTTCGAAGGAAGTACGAAAACAACAGTGGTTGCAGGACTGACCATCGATAACATTTGCCGGGAAGCCTATGCCAAAGCCGACCTGCTTATTATACCTTCCATTTTTGAGGGCTTTGAAATGGTAACTCTGGAGGCGCTGGCAGCCGGCATACCAGTGATCGGCACACCGGTTGGCGCTGTCAAAGCCTTGTCGGATATGGGCTTTCCCGGAGCCTATCAACTCCCTGATCTACCCCCCGATTCGCCGGCGCTGTTGCAACACTTCGACAGCCTCCTGGATAGCTTCCACGCTTCCATAACGCCGGGAGAACTGCACGAACTGGTAAAGGAGCAATTTGGCGTTGAAGCCTATTTCCGGAAATTAGACCAGCTGCTGCTGAAACAAACCGATAGCATTTAGACACGCTATACCTTTCCCGCTCCCGGTGGCCTGCACCGGGAGCCAATCCGTATTTAATAACAGCGCGGATTTCATATTTGAGCGGATTATACTTAGCTTCGTCCTATACTTTACTTTACCTAAGCGCACATATTTAAAATACCGGCATGCCCATAAGGAAGGGAGTATCTTCTCCCGGCGGGGGCACAACCATACAATATACCTATGTAGATGAGAGAACTATTATCCAGCTACCTCGCCAGGGTCTGGAACAATATCATTAATGTGGGAATTTATCCCTTTATGCCATACATAGAGGCCAGGCGAACAAAATTACTGAACCTGATGGCGCTTCCGGGCGCCTGCCTGATGTTCATTTACGTGGTTATAAATATCGTAACCGGGAGGTATACACTGGCGGCACTCAACCTCCTGAACATGAGTTCAGCCGTCACTTTGCTGGTATTGCACAAACAAAGGATGTACCTGAGCGCCAGGCTGGTACTGATAGGGATCAGCATCAT
Organism: Chitinophaga terrae (ex Kim and Jung 2007); assembly: GCF_900107795.1. Taxonomy (GTDB): domain Bacteria; phylum Bacteroidota; class Bacteroidia; order Chitinophagales; family Chitinophagaceae; genus Chitinophaga; species Chitinophaga terrae. The sequence goes on along the minus strand of NZ_FNRL01000004.1, from coordinate 257,098 downwards.
TATTTACACTATTTCGGGCCTTTACTTTCATAACGGCGCCGAGTACCTGCTGTTGCTGTTGCTGATCGCCATTATCCTGATCTATGATAAATGGTGGGTGGTGATATGCCTCGGGGGGCTTGCTATTATTGCATTTATCGCCGTTGTATTATTTCCCCAACCCGCCATACTTGGCAAACCGGTTTCACAGGTACAGGTCTGGTCGAACATCATCGGGGCAACTATCTGTATCCTCGTCAACCTTGTATTCTTCAAACATATACAAACAGACAACCAGCGGGCCATAGAAAAACAACGCCAGGCGTTGCTGGCTATGAATAAGGATAAAGAAAAACTTTTTTCCATACTGGCCCACGATATACGCGGACCTCTTGCTACTTTGGAAGGGGTGCTCGATATGTTTCACCAGGGATTGGTAGACAATAATTACATGAAGGATACGACCAGTATGTTGCAGGAAAAAATATCGCAGTTTGGTGGGACGCTGGACAACCTGCTCCGCTGGAGTACCAGAAGCATGCAGGGAATACAGACCACTCCAACAAATTTCAGCATCCTGTCGGTGCTGGAGGAAGTGATCGCCTTCTTTGACCTGGCTATACAACAGAAAAAGATCAGGGTAGATACCCGGGTTCCTCCCCAGCACTTCATCAGGGCGGACCGCGACCAGGTAGCCGTTATTTTCAGGAACCTATTCAGCAATGCGCTGAAGTTCAGCAACGAATACGGCGCTATCAGGATCGCGACTACAGAAACCGATCATCGTATTTCCATCCGGATCAGCGACGAGGGCATAGGCATGAGCCACCGCCAGGTTAATACGCTTTTTACGTCTTCCCGACAGCCCCAGAACGGAACCTCCGGCGAACGGGGATTCGGACTGGGGCTATTATTAAGCCATGAATTTACTGTCCTGAACCAAGGAACCATCCAGGTAGAAAGCCATCCCGGGAAAGGAACCGCTTTTACCATCCTTCTTCCCAAAGGCGCACAAGGCGACGAGGACGATGATGACCTGTAAACGACCGGCAGATCAAAGCAGGGACTTCTGTACTACTTCTTCTCCCTGATCAGCTTCAATACATACTCCATCTGTGTATCTTTCAGCTGCATAAAATCTTCATAACTCTGCCAAACCTCTATATCCGGTATCGTTCCTCTCCCCTCCGGTATATCCGGTTTTACCGGCGCATCCTGCACAACATAAACCATGGAGAACTGGTTCTTGATCCTGGAATTGGGCAATTCGAACACCAGCGGCGAATGCCCGTTATGCCCGTAATACCCTCCAACGGTTTCTACGCCCACAATGGTGGTATTCCTGGCATAGGCTTTCACCAGCGAAGAAAGATGCGAAGCCGCAGAAGCGGTGTTCTCATCTATCAGCAGGTAAGTATGTCCCTTATAGGCAGGCTGTTTAGGATAATAAACAGGGTTGTATTTAGGATTCTGGTAACTTCTTCCATTGCTGTATGGCAGGTAATTGTCTTTCAGGAACTGCCGGCCTGCTACTTCTTCTTCGGGTGTCATTTTATGACTGGTACTTACTCCCCAGAAATATTTCCTGAAAGGGATATCATCCCTGTCGAAAATAATATAGGCTAAGGTATTCTCTTTAAAAGGATGATCTGTCAGGTACATCATTGGCTGCTCGAAAGTAGGATCGCTGCCCCCGGGGTTGCTCCGGATATCGATCACCAGGTTGGGAATGGCTTTTTTGTCGAGCAGCTGGAAAACGCTGTCAATGAACCGCACATACACCGGGAAAGCCGGATCATCCGCCCCGCTGGCCATACTGAATATCCGGAAGTTCAGCAGGCCGGTAGACGAATCCAGCATCCTGAAACTGTATTTAGGCTGTACATTGTAATCGATAATACTGTCGAGGCTTGCACTGTAGCGCTTCTCCAGGTTAGCCTTGCGGGTTTCGAGCGTTACTGCGGGCAGCACGGCCGATTTAACCTCGGAAGAATAAGGAGGAGTAAAACGAACAGCGAAGCTGTCTTTCACGCCGTATTCCAGCAGGTACCGGATCCCGTAGGCCCGTTGTACGCTGCCTGTCAGTTTCTGGGTGATCGTATAGCCATCGCCGGTAAAATACTTGTAGAACGACTTCATCAGCGTGGTATCGGGTACGCCGTTGATGCTCAGGATACGTGAACCTGCGGGAATTTCAGGCGTATGATGATTGAAAATGATCTTTCCTTCCAGGTATTTCAGGTCGTAAGGAAAAAAGCCCCGCTGGCGGTTCAGGTAATCCAGCAGCTGCTGGTCCACGATGGTATAATTATGACAACTTCCTTCAAAGTCTGCCAACTGCAATATTATTTTATAGAACTCGGTGACGCGCATCGGTTTCTTGACACTGGCGGCCGCCCAGTTATAAATGCTGTCTATTTGTTTTTTGGTACGGTAACGGTACAAACCTGAATTGGTTTTATCACCGATGTTCCGCAGGAGCTGCAGGTCCTCTTTCATAGCGCGGGGGCTTAATACCCGGTTGTAAATACCCAGACTATCCTTGGACAAAAGCGGCCTCGACTGGGCCTTTATCAGGGATACAGGGATCAGGGATACCAGCAGTACGAATAATAATAATTTTCTCATAAGTTCCACCTAAGCAGTTTTTGGTTGATACTTTGTGCAAACTACGAAACTATCATGTGAGGCGCAAATCTGATGACTAAACTTCTAACTGTTACCATCTTATCCCATCGTTATTACCACAAATGGAATTTTTTTTATGCTGGTTGAAATATCCGGGCCGGATATCCGTCTATTACCTGTAAGATGATCGATAGCTCCCCGGTCCTTGCAGCATCGGGAGGGCGGCAGCCAATCATGCTGCCGCCCATGTGAGAATAGCTTATCTTAACAGCATTTTTATCTGAATTCCTAGTAAAATGGGGCAATCAAAATTTCCGAAAGAGATCCCGCTTCACGAAGGCCGGTTAAATAACCATGCTGGTTTTAAACTAAAAAACCTGTCAGGTACGAACGAGCACTCGAAAAACAAGCCTTCCGTCCAGGAGGCGCACAGGGACGACCACTATATGTTCATCTTCCAGGAAAAAGGATACAGCCAGTTTACCCTCGATTTTGAAACGGTAAAGCTGGAAGGCCCTCACCTGGTCTACATCCTGCCGGGGCAGGTCCATCAGTACAGCAAACAGGAGACTGCCACCGGCTGGCTGCTGGCAATAGACGCATCGTTTATAGACAACGAAAAAAGAGCGTTATTTGAGAACCGGTCTCCGTACGAACAGGCCATCCCTGTGCCGGTTACCGCTGTTTTCTGCCAGGCATTCCAGCTATTGTCTAACCTGTCTGCCCAGAAGACAGGGGATTTCTCCCGTCATGTAGCGAGAGACTTTGCCAAAGTTATCATAAGCATGATGGCAGAATTATTTACCCAGCATGGCTGGTCCGGCAATAAGATCACCTCCCGGCCGCTATGCCTGACCAACGATTTTAAAAAGCTGGTCAACCAGCAGTATAAGCACCTGAAAACCCCGGCCCTGTATGCAGAGAGACTGCATGTATCCGCCTCTTACCTGAACGAGGTAGTGAAGAACATAACAGGTTTCCCTGCAAGCTACTGGATACAACAGGAAATAATGCTGGAAGCCAAACGGCTGTTGTGTTATACAGATGAAGATGTAAAACAGATAGCATATAACCTGGGATACGAAGACCACGCCTATTTTTCGAGGATCTTTAAGAAATCAGAAAAAATTACCCCGCTGGCATTCCGGAAAAGATACCGGGAATCGTCCAATCATCACAGGTAATTGTCCATTTTGCGGCAGGTCATTTTCCAGTTCTTTTGCAGTAGAAAAAATAAATACCCCAACGGGCGATTAAATTTTAAAGTATGATATCAGCAGTGAAAGAAAAGAAAATATCGTTCCTTGAAAGAACTTTCACGAAACAAGGAACCATACTGGATATAAGACCATGGGCATCAGGAACCTTCTTTGAAGTGGATCTGCACCTGCCCGACGCCGATATGAGCAAATGGACAGTAACCCAGCATATCAAATGCAAGGTAGCCCCATATACCTTCCGCGACTATACGCCAGCGCAGTGGGATGCCTCCACACATACCTGTACCCTGTTCATTGATGCAGCACATGATGGCGCAGGCGCCAGGTGGGCACAACAGCTGCAGACAGGCGAGCTGCTGGTGTACCTGGGCATTGGTTCTTCCATGCAAAAACCGGTACAGGGGCAGGAACTGGTTTTCCTTGGCGACCAGTCGGCCCTGGCGCATTTCCTGGCTTTGCAGCAATTAGCCGGCAATACGGCGCAGATAAAAGGAAATGTGGTTATTAAAGATCCTGAGCATGTAGAAGAGTTTAATAGCTATTTTCCCAGGTCGCCATTCCAACCGGTGCTGCAGCAATCAGACGCCCTCAGCACCCTGGTAGCATCGCTTTTAGACTTCCCTTTTTCGCAGGAGCAGGTGTTTTACCTGGTAGGAAACGTCCGCATGGTGGCGGATCTGAGGAACCTTCTCAGGAAAACGGGTATTAACAGTTCCCAGATAAAGGCCCAGGGATTCTGGAAATGACAAGGGAATTCCTGCTACTGTTATGTGAAAGCATCCTTTAAACGGGATGCTTTTTTTGTGTTGTACTGGCTTTTGGCTGAAGAAATTATGATATGTTCCCAGGTTTGGATTAATTTTATCCATCGGAATCGTCATATCCGATGTTTCTTTAAGATCTTTCAGCCTAACCAGCCTGTCAGCCAAAGAATAAGCTATGAACATTGAAGAAAAATTACAGTCTATTTTACCGCCAGAAAGGATTCTGACAAAATTGATCGACCTGGTGACCTATGCCTCCGATGCCGGATTCTATCACCTTAAACCTAAAGCAGTAGTAAATCCTGTTTCAGAAGAAGAGATCCGGAACCTGCTGAAATTTTCACACGACCACAATATTCCGCTGACCTTCCGGGCTGCAGGCACCAGTTTATCCGGCCAGTCTATTACCGACGGGCTGCTCGTTGACCTCAGCAAAAACTGGAATGCTATTAAGATTGAAGACGGGGGCAATACCGTAAGGATGCAACCGGGTATTACCGGTGGCATCGTCAACGCCCTGCTTAAAAAGTATGGTAGGAAGATAGGCCCTGATCCGGCCAGCATCAATTCGGCCATGATAGGCGGCATTATCTCCAACAACGCCAGCGGCATGTGCTGCGGCGTTGCCAGGAACTCCTACCATACGGTAAAATACCTTCGATTCATACTTCCTTCCGGCGCTACCTTTTCTACAGAAAACCCGGAAGATTACAACAGGTTTGAACAGGAATGCCCTGAACTGGCAGCTCAGCTGAGCAGCTGGAGGAACGAGATCCTTAACGATCCCGCGATGTTTGAACTGATCAGGCATAAGTATAAAACCAAAAATACAGTGGGCTACGCAGTCAATGCATTCATCGACTACGAAAAACCGCTGGACATTATGGCCCGCCTCATGATAGGAGCCGAAGGCACCCTTGGATTCATATCGGAAGCCGTTTTTGAAACCGTTCCTGACTACCCTGTCAAGGAAACCTCCCTTATGTGCTTTAACGACATACAGAAGGCATGCAGCGCTATTGAAGCCCTTACCAATTCGGGGGCCGAAACAATAGAACTGATGGACAATGCCTCCCTGCGTTCTGTTGAACACCTGAAAGGGATACCTGAACTGCTGGCGCAACTGCCTGCTACCGGCGCAGCGCTGCTGGTCGAGTACCAGGGATATACGAAAGAAGAAGTAGCTGCCAAAACTGCCAGGTTCTATGAGTTGCAGGCGCAGATCCCGCTGGCTATTCCAGCTGCCTTTACCAACGATCCTAAAGAACAGGCCTTTTTATGGAAAATAAGAAAAGGCATGTTCCCATCCGTAGGCGCAGTAAGGAAAAGCGGTACTACCGTCATCCTCGAAGACATTGCCGTTCCGGTACTGCAACTGGGCGATGCGATCGTGGACCTTCAGCAACTGTTCCGTAAATATGGCTATGAAAATGCTATCATTTTCGGGCATGCCAAAGACGGGAACATTCACTTCGTAGTTACACAGTCGTTCGATCTTGCTTCAGAAGTAGAGCGCTATGATAACTTCATCCGGGAAGTGGTAACGCTGGTTGTCGGCAAATATAAAGGAGCGCTGAAAGCGGAACATGGCACCGGCCGCAATATGGCGCCATTCGTTGAAACCGAGTGGGGCGCCGATATTTACCGGATCATGAAATCAGTAAAGGATAAAGTAGATCCGCTGGGAGTGGTGAACCCGGGAGTAATTATCAATGCCGATAAAGAAGCGCATATCCGCAACCTGAAAGACCTGCCAGGAGTGGAAGAAGAAGTGGACAAATGTATGGAATGCGGGTTCTGTGAATATAAATGCCCCAGCCGCAACCTTACCATGACGCCACGCCGGAGAATCGTTGCCCGCCGCGAATTATCGAGGTTAAAGGCGGCCGGCGACAAAGCTTACAACGAATTGCTGGAACAGTATCAATACGAAGGACTGTCTACCTGCGCGGTAGACGGGCTTTGTGCAGAAGCCTGCCCGGTAGACATCAATACAGGCTCGCTTGTTAAACGCCTGCGGAATGAAAACCATAACGGTTTTGCCAATTCCCTCGCTTTAACGGTGGCCAGGAACTTCCCGGCCACTGAAGGACTGGTTAAAATAGCCTTGGGTACCGCAACAGGGATCAATAAGGTTTTTGGGAAGAATACCCTGGTAAAACTTACGGGATCATTGAAGAAAGTAGCGCCGGCGATCCCGTTATGGTCTAACCAGATCGTTCCCTCTTCACTGCAGCAGGCCCGTAAAGATGCCGCAAGAACACAGGGAGCGCAAACTGTTATTTACTTCCCTACCTGTATCAACCGCACCATGGGCGGATCTAAAGAACATAAGAAAAGCCTGCCCGAAACAATGGTGAGCCTGGCCCTGAAAAGAGATATCCGTTTGATCATCCCACCGGATATAAATGGCGCCTGCTGCGGGCAGATCTTCTCTTCCAAAGGCTTTCCGAAAGCGTTTGAACATACAGCCGATCAAACTATCCATAAACTATGGGAATGGACACAGGAAGGAAAATATCCCGTGGTGATTGATATCAGCTCCTGCACCTATACGCTTAAACATGCCAGGGCACAGTTATCGGCCGGGAATAGAGCAAAGTTCGACAAGCTTACCATCCTTGATAGTATAGACTTTATTAGTGATTACATACTTCCGGGAGCTACCATTAAAAACCGCAAGCAGCATGTTGTATTGCACCCGGTTTGTACCCTGCAGAAAACAGGACAGGAAGACCAGTTCCTGAAAATCGCCAGGCAGCTGTCAGAAGAGGTGACAGTTCCCGTGCATGCGGGTTGTTGCGGTATGGCTGGCGACAGGGGATTCCTTTTCCCTGAGCTGACCCATTCTGCTACCTTGCCTGAAGCAACAGAAGTAAAGTCGTGCTCGTACGATGGCTACTATTCCAGTTCCAAAACCTGTGAAATGGCGCTTTCAGAGGCTACGGGCAGGAACTATGAATCTATCGTTTACCTGCTGGAAGAATGCCTGTAAATAAAAGATCCGCCTTATAAAAGGATACTCCCTTTATAAGGCGGATCTTTAGTTGATGAATTATTTTACGGCGCAGGTGATGGTCACTTCCACTTCGTTACCTACCATAAAAGTGTTTGTTCCCTCTCCTATTTTATAGTCCAGTCTTTTAAGTATGAACTTACCTTCAAAAACATTATTGTTAAAGGTAAAAGGTATGGTTACATCGTTTGTTACGCCGTGGGCGGTAAGTTTACCGGCTACGCTGTAACCCTCCGCTGTTTTTGTAACTTCTTTGGATTTGAAGCAGATCTCAGGATATTTATCTGTTTCGAAGAAGTCTTTATTTCTCAGGTGGTTGTCTCTCTTCTCATTTTCTGTGTTTACAGTGCTGGCATCGATGCACACATCAAAATGAGCGGCAGCGGGATTTTGAGGGTTGAAGTCGATGGTTCCTTTCATACCTGAAAAAGTACCTTTTACTTTCTTCACTCCCATATTCCCGATTTCAAATTTCACACCCGACTTGCTGGAATCAATGGTTTGTGCAGCAGCTGAAATACAGGATGCTACAGCGATAAACATTAACAGAACTAATTTATTCATATAGTTTAATTATTGCAGGAACAACAGGCATAGAGCGGATCATTATTCCAATACCGCTTCTACAGGTTCATCGCCGGAAAACTCGACGGTAACGTAGTGATCGGCCTCATGAATGGTTGTAAAGGCCATATTCCAACGCACAACAGGCGTATGGGAAAAAGGGATAGTGATATTTACAAGTGTAAATTCATCTTTAAAATCCCCTATTTCAATATCAGGGTCCTCCTCCCTTAATTCGTCGGTTATAAGCGGTTTGATCTTTTCTATATAGCCATCGAATTCCAGCTGAAGGTTTTTATAAAATTCTTTTTGCCATTCCGCCGGTCCGGAGGTTTCCGCTTCGATCAGGTATTCGGTTTCATACCCTAAAGGAGCAAACAGGCCTTTCCCTTCAAAATATCCCCGGGCGCCTTTGATCTCAATATATCGGAGCGGTCCGAAAAATTCATCGTTGATCCGTAGCGGTTTCTTAAAAAAATTAAATAAACCCATAATGCCGGCATTGGTTAAATGCAGGAACAAATGTAAGTTATTTAGATATAGTTGGTATAATGTAGCAAAAACGAAACACTTCTGTGGCGGTTGTTATACTGAAACAACCGCCTCTGCGGGCGCAGAAGCGGTTGTTTGTCTTCGTCTCGTTTAATATCTCATTAATGCGGCAACAGGGCTGTCGGCCGGCATTTGCTCTTTAGGTAAAATAAATACCCGACCTCCATTGGCAATGGTTTTCACCACTGCTTTGTCAACCAGGTCGTCGTTTTCTCCATTCATTTCATCATCTACTTTCAGCACATTGTTCATTTCATCGAATGTGCCCCAGGAATGAGCGTCGCGGGCTGCAAACAAAGTATCTACCTGGCCGTAGAAGGCGGCGGGAACTACGTCTGCCACAATGGAAGAAGTAAGGCGGGTAGCCGATTCATTGGCATACCTCTCTTTTGCTTTATCCAGTTCCTGGTCGAAATACGGTTGCAATATATTACGGGCCTGTCGACACAGGGCCTGCAAATCGTCGTAAGTATGATTGCCGATGATCGCTTCGGGGTACAGGTGTTTATAGGCGGAAACGGTGCGGTACTCCGCTACCATTTCTTCTGTTCCTGCCAGCACCAGCGGCGCTTTTTCAGTGTTCAATACTTCCCTGAAGATAATATCATCAATGGCTTTCAGCTAATCGGCGCTGTTGGTGTAGCCGTCAACGCCCCTGTGTTCACCGTTATCGATATCCGGCGCTTCGTAGCTGCTCAGGGTTTCAAGACCCGCAACTTTTACTTCGTTGATGCCTGCAGTATCATATTTATACAACCGGGTGGCATGTTTGCTTAGCAGCAACAGGTAAAAGTCCCTGGTGGCAAGCATAGACGGTACTAACGGCGACAACTGGAAAGAAGTATTCACTATCAGCAGTTCCGGCGGCGCCGCCGGCATTTTAATGTACCTGCAGAAATCGGGGGCCAGGAAAACGGCAAAACCTTGTAGCTGGTTTCTCCAGAAACCGGTGTCATAAACCCAGGAATAAGCTGGCCCCAGCAGCTTATCTACATCCGGTTGTTTCATTCCTTTTTCCAGCAGCTTTTTACTTGCTTCCTGCAATTTGTTTTTGAAAAGGATGGAATCCGACATTTCATTTACCGCAGTACCATATTCATGTGTTGGAATATAGATAGAAATACAATGATTGGCCGATACGGCGCCCAGTTCTTTGAAAGCCTCGCGGGTTAGGATGCCCGGCATTTCAGTAGGCTGGCTCGCAGTTTCCACACCGGCAAAGCGATTCTGCCCGTTTTCCTCCTGCTGCTTTGTATGATCAGGTTTACCGCTGGTTTTAGTACCATAACCCCTGGAAGTATTGGCTTTGGAAGTGTTCCTGTTGTGATGCAGAAGGCGAAGATTGGGCGACAACTCGTCGGGCCCGGTGGTATACTTGTCTGATATCTCCAGGTATTCCTTCATTTTTTCAGGAGGCGTCGACTGCGCTCCTAATCCTTCTTCTTTGTTAGCTCCTGATGGTTTTCCTTTCCCCGGATGGAATACTCCATTTCTGTCTTTTCCCATAATTCAAACATTTTTAGTTCTGAAATATCTCCTTCTTAGAAAGAGTTGCTGATTAGAACGGAGTAAAATGCATACCACTTTTACCGGCCTCATTGGGGTGGAAAAATTAAATTTGTCCTGTTTGGCGGTATACCGGCAAGCGCCAATAGAACAAAATCTATATTTTTTTACAGGAAAAAACGGAATTTATTGTTCGTGTTGCTAAGTGCGCTCTTTACGGGTTATTTATTTATGATGAGCTTCCTGGTACAAAAGAACTTCCATTTTTCCGCTGCAAGTTCAGGGCTTCTCATGATGCCTTTTTAATATTTTATCTGTTATCGTGGCCCGCTTCGCGCTGCCTAAGATCGTGGGAAAAATTTCATCCCGCCATCTGGCGGTATGGAGAAACCTGGCTATTGCCCTGCTTTGCATAGGGATATTGAAAAGAGATGACAGGCAAAGCGCCTGCGATTAGTTGGTACATAATTATAATACCCGTATCTTTTACAAAATTAAAAGTATCAGCGGCGTAAATTCATTAGTTATGTCTACTTCCTTTTTTGATTTAAAGCCAAAGGCCATCAATGGCAGCACCGTCGATCTTTCTGCTTACAAGGGAAAGAAAATTGTAGTACTGAATACTGCTTCTGAATGCGGTTATACCCCGCAGTATGCCGACTGGCAAGAGTTCTATGAAGCGAATAAAGACAAAGTGGTGGTTTTAGGGTTCCCGGCCAATGATTTCGGGGCGCAGGAACCTGGAAGCAATGAGGCGATTGCCCAATTCTGCCAGGTGAATTTCGGGGTTACTTTCCCGATGATGGAAAAGATCAGCGTACTGGGAGAAGAACAACATCCCGTTTATCAGTGGCTGACAAAGAAAGAACTGAATGGATGGAATTCCCAGCAGCCGACCTGGAATTTCTGTAAATATATTGTAGATGAACAAGGCAGGCTGACACATTTTTTCCAGTCGTCGGTCACTCCTGACAATAGCGCTTTTAAAGCCGCTCTTGGAATTAAATAGGCAGGAATGCTGATTTCAGTAATTCAGCGCAAAAACCTAACTTCATCCTGTCAAAAAACTATAGGAATATGAGTGTTGAAAAAGCCATACTAGCCGGAGGCTGTTTTTGGGGCGTGGAAGAACTGATCCGCCAGTTGCCTGGCGTCAATTCCACTGTGGTTGGTTATACAGGCGGCGACGTACCTAATGCTACTTACAGGAATCACGGCACCCATGCCGAAGCCATAGCAATTACTTTTGATCCTGGTAAATTATCTTACAGGGAATTGCTGGAATTTTTCTTCCAGATCCATGATCCTACTACCCGTAACAGGCAGGGTAACGATATAGGCGCCTCCTATCGTTCCGCCATTTTTTACCTGGATGAAAAACAACATGAAACAGCTGTTAAGCTGATAGATGAAATGAACGCATCAGGTAAATGGCCGGGAAAGATCGTAACAGAAGTAGTTCCGGCATCCGATTTCTGGGATGCGGAAGAAGAGCACCAGGACTACCTGCAGAAACATCCGTTCGGGTATACCTGTCATTACATCAGGCCTGAATGGACGCTTAAGTAAATAAAACGGATTCAAAACAGGAAGGCGTCTCCAAGGCGGAGGCGCCTTCCTGTTTTGAAATCATAAGCCGCACCTGTTTTCGCTCTTATTTGCCATTGCCTGCAGGTTGCTTCCGGCAAAACTTTCACTTGCTGCATGATCAAAGCCCGGCAATCGTTGCCTCTCAAAGAGGAGAACAGGCAAAGTGGTAAAAGGGAAAAAAGATTATGATCAGTTGGAGTCCTGCCGCTGCCCTGTTCCCGGTACGCCGGTCGATTCATTCGTGCTGTCGGGCAGGTCTTCCTTCGTTAAAAAATTCTCCTGGTTTTTCTCTGATTTTTCTTTGTCTGAAGCCGGTTGTTCTTCTTTCATGTTAGCCTGTTTCTCTATCTCTTCTTTCTCTTTAGGATCACCGGAGGTGACCCCTGAATTATATTTCCCTCCTATGGAAGCCTTCTCTCCCATTTCATTTCCCGGCACTTTAACTACTGTTTTTTCTCCTTCATTCGGTGTTTTCATAATTATAGTTTTTAGTCTGTAATTCCAACCCATAAGTTATGCCAGCATTAAAGCCCCGCCCGGCAGCGTGGATAAGGCTCAATACACATATCTAACAAACTATAAAACAAGCGTTTAGAATATTTACATTATTTTCTCTAGCTTTGCGCGAATTTCTTATTCATAAGCCTGATATGACTAAAGTCCTTTTCACTTTTCCTTTAAATCCGATAGAGAAGACCAGTGGCGCGCAGACCCGTGTAATTACGTTGCTTAAGTATTTTAAGGAACGGGGTATGGAGGTCGATTTTTTTTCGTTGACCGACTATTGGGGCGTGACATCAGACGAGAATATTAAAGCATTCAGGGAAAGCGGGCAGGTGAGAAATGCCTGGTTCTACCCGCGGAAACCGGCAAAGAAAAATTTCTTCCAGTACCTTTTCTCCTACAAACTGCCTAAACTGCTCCACAACGTAAAAGGCGCAATCCCGAATCATGTGAGCCCCTATTTGCAGGAGAAATTCAATAAGATACTTGAACAGCACCAATACGATTTCATCATTGTCAGCTATGCCTATTGGGCCGACCTGATAAAGGATAATCCCCGTACCGGGAACGCTGTTACCATTGCCGATACGCACGACCTGTTGTCGGCCCAGCACCAGCACGACAAAGGCGTCAATCGGGGGATCGCCCTGGGTGATGAATTGAAAAGACTGTCGAGGTTTGACCAGGTCTGGTTATGCTCGCCTGAAGAAAACTATTTCTTCAGCCAGTTCCTGAAAAACCAGGTGAAATACATTCCGACGATGGTAGAAGAACCGGCAGATATAAAAAGGGATGTTCTGAAGAAATATGACATGATCTATGTGGCTTCGCATAACCCGCATAATCTTGCAGCGGCAGACTGGTTCTTCAAACAGGTATTCCCGTTGATCCCTGAGCATGTGAACCTTTGCGTGGTTGGATCTATTTCCCGCTTTATACCGGGTACTTACAAAAACGTTACCCTGGTTCCTTTTGCGGAAGACCTCAGCGAATATTACCTGCAATCAAAGGTTGTTATATGTCCTATGCTTTCCGGAACCGGCGTGAAGATAAAAGTGGTGGAAGCCATGCTGTACGGCCTGCCCGTTGTTTGCAACGAAAGAGGTATGGACGGATTGCCAGATAAGAGCAACTGCGGTTGCCTGGTAACGCAAGACCCGAAAGAGTTTGCCGGCTACATCCTGAAACTGCTGGAAGATAAAGCGTTTCATGCACAACAAAGCGAATTAAGCGCCGCTTCATTCAGGAATAATTTTGCTGCCGCCAACGTGTATAAAAAGCTCGACAAAGCGCTTAACTATTCTCCCAAACATTAATTTAATAAATTGCCAGTAGCATGTCTGAACAGCAACGCATTTTATATTTATTTCCATACAATCCTGTCGGCCGTCAAAACGGCGCACAATCCCGGGCCTACATGCTGCTGCAATATTTTAAAAGCAGGGGAATGAAAGTGGACCTGGTTTCCAGGCAGGGCCAATGGGAAAGGATAACGGAGGAAGAAATGGAAATGGTGAGAAAAAGCGGGTTGGTAGAAAATGCCTGGTTCTGGTTCCGCAAGCCCCCGAAAAAGAACCCGCTTGTATATCTTTTTGAATACAAGCTCCCAAACATGCTTTTCAACCGTAAGCTCAACCATGTAAAAGGAGGTTTGCCTAACCTGGTGAACCTGCACCTGCGCAGGGAATTCGACAAACTGCTTACGCAAAATAAATACGACTATATTCTTATCTCCTACGCCTATTATGCCGACCTGGTTAAAGACAATCCTTTAATCGGCGATGCGTTCACCATCATAGATACGCATGACCTGATGGCCTCTCAACACCAGCTGGATAAAAACGTGAACGTTGGCGCAGCCCTGGGAGACGAGATCAGGAGGCTTTCGCTCTACGACCAGGTATGGGCAATTTCAACAGAAGAGCACTACCTCTTCTCGCAATTTCTTGGCAACAAGGTAAAGTATGTTCCCATGATGCTGCATGAACCTGTACCGGCAAGCGGCAGCTCCGGGCCGCAGTTTGACCTGATCTATGTAGCCAGCGACAATGACAAGAACATTATGTCGGCAACCTGGTTCTTTGAAAAGGTATACCCGCTGCTGCCTCAATCGTACCGTTTATGCGTGATAGGAAAGATCAATTCGCATATTCCGCAGGGCCTCGGCAATGTAACCTATCTTCCGTTCGTGGAAGACCTGAACGATTACTACCAGGCGTCAAAAGTTGTGATATGCCCTATGCTGGCGGGTACCGGCGTTAAGATAAAAGTTGTGGAGGCCTTCGCATACGGCAAACCCGTTGTTTGCAATGAAAGGGGATTGGATGGCCTTCCTGATAAAATCGACAATGGCTGCCTGGTATCGGAAGATCCCGCAGGTTTTGCAGATCATATCATCCGGCTGCTGACCGACCCGGCATTGTATGCAGAACAAAGCGCATTGAGCGCCGCGTCGTTCAGGAGAACATTCGCAGCAGAAAAAGTGTTTCAACGAATTGACGCCGCATTAAAGGTGAAAAAGTAAAATATTCCAGATGTCCTCTCCGCTTGTCACAGTAATTATTCCGGTTTATAATCTTGCTCCGTACCTGGGAAACACAATTGCGTCCCTGGTTGGGCAAACTTATCCCAACACGGAATTGCTCTTTATTGACGATGGGTCTACCGACCAGTCGTTGAACCTCCTGGAAGCGGCGGCGGAAAAACATGCTAATATCAGGATAATACAACAGGAGAACGCCGGACAGGGGGTAGCGAGGAATAAGGGAATAGAGAAGGCAACGGGAGAATACATCACTTTCGTGGATGGCGACGACTGGATAGAGCCTGAAACCCTGGAACGGGCAATGGATGCGGCGGTGAAAGAGAATGCGGAGATAGTTTGTTTCGGTTACCGGATCGTAAAAAAACGAGATGAAAAACCGGAAGTCTTATACCAGTTTGAATATGATCCTTCGGCGTTTATCAATGCAGACCCCATTTCCTGTTTTCTTGCTGAAAACACACCGGGAAAAGAAGTGCTGAACACTGCTACCTGGGGCAAGGTTTATAAACGTTCGTTGCTGGAAGCCCATAATATACGCTTCCGCCAGCGCGTGTTTGAAGACTCTCCATTTATGCTGGAAGCTGTTTTTCACACTAAAAAGCTGGTATGTATCAGCGGCTGCCTGTATAATTATTTTCTCAGGAGCAATGAAGGAGAAGCTTCTACCATGAGCAGCGGTTTCAGGGAAGATAAAGCAGCGCTCTTTTACCAGGCCGACCAGCAGATGAAATTATTTCTCATTTCCAAAGGCGTTTGGGCTAAATACAAAAATGATTTCATGCGTTATCACAACGCCAGGGTGATCATTTATAGCGGGTACTTTGAATTGTACAGGAACGGGGGCGCTGTAAGCAAAGAAGCATACAGGGCGTTTATAAAACTATTACAAAAGAACAGCCGCGACCTGGGCTGGGAAAAAGCTTCTCTTTACGATACATACGGGAAAAGAATCCCTGTGCTGCATGTCGGTTTGTTCCTGAGCCGGATCAGCCCCTGGCTCGCTCACCGGTACTTCAGCACCTATGAAAAAAAATGGGCTTTCGACAAGCCCTCATCGGCCGATTGATAATGCAGCATCCAGGCGTTTGGATACTTCTTCAGCGGAGAAGCATTGCAGGAAAGTATTTTTCGCCATTTCAGCCTGTTGCTTATACAAGTCGGCATCCTGCAACAACTGGTTTACATAGCCGGCAAATTCTGCAGGCGTTTCCCCAACCAGGCAGCCGTTATTGCTCTTGAACGGCAGGCCATCTGTACCTCTTTCCGTACAAACTACCGGCAGGCCATGCGACAGAGCTTCCACTACTTTCACTTTTACGCCGGTTCCTTCCAGCATAGGCGATAAAGCAACGCGGGCATTGGTATAAATGGTTTCCAGGTGTTCCACATACGGGATCAGCGTAACATTGGGCAGGTTTTCAGGCACATGCGAGGTGATCTTGCCTACTACCGCCAGCCTGGCGTCCGGAGAGATCAATGGATATACATGATCAAAGAACCAGGCTGCCGACATGATATTCTTTGGATTATCGCTGGCTACATAAACAAGATCGAATTCCGGGTTAGAGTTGGGGGTTACCGGTATAGGATCAGGCAACATCATGGGAATATATTTTACCCGGTTGCCAAGAAATTGTGAGAAGAAATAACTTTCTTCCGGCGAAATAGCCCATACCTGGTCGTAAAGCTCCAGCCGTCTTAATTCATCGCCCAGCGCCACGCCAACATCAAACCCTTCTTCATGCTGAAACTGCGACGATTCCAGGTCATGCGTATCTATGATGGTAAGGGATTTGGCAGCAAGGGGATTTTTATAGATCAGGTCGGCCCAGAAAGCATAGCTGATGAGGATATAATCGTAATGCTTTTTTAAAAGCAGTTCATTGAACTGTTGCTGCAAATATAAAGTTACGCGGTTAAAAACAGCACCTTTCGGGTTTATCTTCCTGACAAATGACTTGTTCTTAAGTTTATATCCGAAGAAATAGGTGATCGGATTTTTCTTCTTGGGTTTCCACTCCAGCAAATGTACTTCGTTCACCAGGCCGGTTGCTTTGAGTTCCGCTATCCCTTCAGGGGTATAGATGCCCCAGTATTTTTCGGATACAAAATCGACCTCCAGGTTCCTTTTCTTAAAATATTCCAGGAATCCTAAAGCCCTGGTAATGTTACCTGCATTCTTCGCTGCCGGGTTGACGGGAAAGTAGAACAATAATCGCTTCACTTATGAACAATATTAAACGTACGGCTTTTTACAGCATGATCACCGAGTCGATCTTCGACACTTCTTTATAATAGTTGATCACTTCTTCTTCATCCTGCACCTGCACTTTTACGGTAAATGACCTGTATTTACCGGTAGATGAATTGGTAACCGTGATCTTCGCCGGAGTGCCAACGAATATCGATTCCAATTCAATGATCTTTTCTTCCTCTGCTTTAACGATGAATTTGAAAGTATATGTAGTAGGAAAAACTACCGATTGCTGCAATAATGCCCGAAAATTCTCATATGGATCTCCGCTCAAGTTGGCATCCCTGTTCTCTTCAATTGCCATTTTCTTTTTTTATTAATTACCAAACCTGCAAATTAACCATTTTTAGGCGCTTATTTCCAACATATCGTCAATAAAACGATGTTAAGGTCTAAAAGTTACATTCAAATAACAGATTAAAAAAAGGCCGGTCAGCTGACCGGCCCATGCACTCAATTACCCCAGAAATTGTCTTCCTGCCCCAGGTCTGTGGCAAATACCGTGACGGCAACTATCTGCCCGTTTTCGACAGTATAGACATCTATATTTTCAGTATCCAGCTCAGCGCCGGGCCTGGAAGCCTTCCAGGTCAGCGATACCGCCACGCTGCCGCCATTGAGGGCAAAAAGATCCGCCTTCTCCAGTTTCATTGTATTCTGCGACACTTCAAACATCCCTCCTACCATCTGGAATACTTCGGCTGCTGATTGTTTAGCTCCCGAAAAACGGTTCCGGCCCGGTTGATGCCACTTAACTTCAGGATGCAACAGGGCGCCTACTTTTTCCAGGTTCAATGCTTTTACTGCATCAATAAATTCGGTTACTACGGCCAGTGATTGCTTTTCCATAATGTATCTTTTTTTGTTTTGTTAATTTGATACAGCAAAACTAGCATCGGGGGCAGCCCGGCTGCTTATCTTTTCACGACAATCACATACCATATCACGACACCAGTTTATTTAACCCGGTTATAGGTTTTATATTTACGGCATGAAAGAACTGGTAAACAATATCATCGCCTACGCAGTACAGCGGGATGTTAACGCAGCGCAACTCTGTAAACTGTCAGGCATTCCTTCTACCTACCTTAAAAACCCAAACAGTGCACCTCTTACCCATCAACAACTCCATCACCTGTGGAAGAACGCTGCACACCTGGCAAATGACCCGTTGTTCAGCCTGCATATGGGCGAATCTCTTCGCGCCAGCGCCCTGGGAATAGTGGGCCATATCATTCAAAGCAGTGCAACGGTAGGCGAAGCGCTTACCCATGCGGCAGCATTGGTGCACCTGTTCACCGACCAGGCCAGCATGAGCCTCAGGCAGGATAAAAACAGCACTCATATAACCCTGCTGCCAGCAACCAAACAGCAGTCGTCAAATGACCTCGGCAGCCTGATGGAACTATTGCTGGTAATAACCATCCATGAACTGGATGGGCTGATGTTGAAGAAAATTGTTCCCCAATCCGTTTTCCTGCCCTATAAGGTTAGCGACCCTGAAGAATATGAGCGGGTATTGCGTTGCAGGCCGGTAAAAAGCAGCGGGAAATACGGGTTAACTATCCCGGGGCCGCTCTGGGATGAACCTATCCTTACGGCTAATTATGAGTTGCAGGAATTATTCCTCAAGAAAATAAAGCGGCTTGCCAAACCGGCAGCCAGAACCTCTACCCTGCAAACAAGGATCTATAATTACCTGCTGGCAAACGCATACCTGGGCGTATCCTCACTGGACGATATCGCCGCCAATTTCAATGTCAGTCCACGCAGCCTTCAGCGCCAGTTAAAAAAGGAAGGTTTTACTTTTCAGCAGATTGCTGATGAAGTAAAACGCTCCCTTGCTGAACAATATATTTCTTCAGGTAATTTTGAACTGAAAGATATTTCCTGGATGTTAGGCTACAATGAACCCAGCGCCTTCAGCAGGGCCTTCAAACGTTGGACAGGAAAGGCGCCAGGCCATTACCAGGAAGCCGGTTAATAAAAATCATCTTCGTCTTCTTCCAAAATAAAATCATAGTCTTTATCTACCAGGTCCTGCAGGTATTGATCAAACGACGGCGCGATCACCTTGTAACTATCGGGATCATGCAGGAAGCGGACTATCTGCCCCGGCGTTCCGCCGGGCGCGGGATTAAAATCGATGTATAAGCTGGAAGTGCCGCCATTGTTCATACAGTCGGAGAAATGGAGCCAGGATTGCACAGGCACATCAGGGTCTATCCCTTCTCCTACCAGTTCAGATATTTCATCGAAATAAGTATCATAACGTTCACGGATACTTTCGTTGTACATCTTTTCTTTTAGTATCTGGTCTACTGACTTCAGGTAGTACGGGTATTCTCCCACATCCGACCCCAACATCAATACAGCAATTTTCCTGTCTCCATATTGCTGGTGATAAGTACCGTTGATCTGTTTCAGCAGGTAAACAAGAGAATCCGGAGTTTGCGGGTAACGTTCTTTAAGCCGGGCGATCTCTTCGTCTGTGGCGCCAACAGCGTAAGAAAGATCTTCGTTATCTTCTTCCGGCAGGCGTTCTTTCAGGCCTTTCAAAAATTGGTCTACAATGGTGCTCATAATTCTGATAAAAATATGCTGCCCGAATGTAGGGTTTTCTACCGGATCGCCAAGCTGCCGAAATAAAAATTGGCAGAAAAACAAAGAGCGCCTCCTGTTTTATGACAACAAGAGGCGCTTTTTTCGATGTATTATGCTTTACTTCATCTCCACCCTGAACCCGGTGATGCCCGAAGCCGGTACATTATCCGGCAGCGTGATCACCAGCGCGTCGGCCTCTTGCTGCCAACGTACAGGTTTCTTTACTCCCAGCATGTAAACAGCTTTTACGGATTTGTCCGTATATGCGTTCCCTTTAGCCAGTGAATTGATGCGCACTGTTTTCTCAGGCGTTTTCATGCAATAGGCATAGATAGAATTTCCTTTGGTAGTGAATCGCACATCGGAGGTTTGGTATTGCTGTACATCGCTGATACCGCCGAAGTGGCCTTTCGCCTGGTTACCTTTAATAGTAGATGGCCCTTCGCCATAGATCTTCCAGGGCCGTGAGCCATATATACCTTCGCTGTTGGCCTGCATCCAGGCGCCCAGGCCGTCCAGTATGCTGATCACATCCGGCTCCAGGTCGCCTTCCGGTGTTTGTACAACGTTCAGCAGCAGGTTCCCGTTCTTGCTCACGATGTCGAGCAGCAGGCGGATTATTTCTTCAGCGGTTTTATAAGATTGGCCGGTCTGGTAATACCAGTCGCCTATTGAAGTATCCGTTTGCCATGGGAAAGGGCAGATAGAATCCAGCAGTCCGCGTTCCACATCCTGCACCCATCTGCCGCCGGATGGCTGTTTAGGCGTGTATACGGCAGTCATCCTGCCATTGTTCCTGGATACGTTATCATTATAAAAATGCGCAACCATTTCCAGACCTGTTTCTCCGAATGGCACCTGGCTGTCTGAATACAAAAGATCGGGATGATAATTATCGATCAGTTCCTCTATGCATTTAAGCCAGTGCGCATGCCATTTTGGATTATTGGTAAGCCAGTTGTTTATATCAGCCGAATCGGCTTTTTCGTGGTAGAGATCCTGGTAGGCAGGATCTGCGCCATCGTATGGTACGCCGGCCAGCGGTCCTGTTGCATCGGCCCCGTGGCTGGGTTGAAACCAGTTGAAGCTGGCAGCCAGGTGTTCAGATACGCCAAAACGCAATCCCTCTTTTTTGGCTGCCTGTTGCCAGAGTTTCACCACATCTTTATGCGGACCCATGTTCACCGCATTCCATTTGTTGATGGAAGAATGCCAGAGAAAGAAGTTATCGTGGTGCGTACCCATAGACACAAAATAACGCGCCCCTGCTTTTTTGTAGAGCTTCATCAGTTCTTCAGGGCGCCATTTTTCGGCCTTCCACAAAGGAATAATGTCTTTATATCCAAACTTCGACGGAGGTCCGTATTTCTTTACATGTGCGACGTTCTGACGGCTACCCTGGATGTACATGTTCTTAGCATACCAGTCGCCTTCCCGTGGAACGGCCTGGGGGCCCCAGTGGGACCAGATACCAAATTTTGCATCGCGGAACCAGTCGGGATAGCTGTATTGTTCCAGGGATTTTTCGCTTGCCTTATAAGGGCCGGTAACGTGGGATTTGTCCTGACCGTTGGCCGATGCCATTACGCAAACACCAAAGAGTAGGATAATTGTATTTTTCATATTAAACTATTTATCAGGTTCGTTGAGTTTGAATATTTGATCCATCATGACCCATTTTTCGTCCTGTTGCGCCCATGGTAATGGCAGCTGGTATTTCCACATGAGTTGTTCCCATTCCCGGACTTTGGGATTGGCGGCATCGAGACGTGATTTTTCTTCAAAAGAGAAATCATCGGTCGTTTCCATGATCATGAAAAGGCGGTTGCCGGTACGGTAAATTTCCATATTTAAAATGCCGGCATCCATAATGCTTTTGGTTATTTCAGGCCAGCCATTTCCTTTACGGTGCCATTCATCATATTCACGGATAAGAACCGGGTCGTCTACCAGGTCGAGTGCGAGTGCGAATCGTTTCATAGTTTATTTAAGTGGAATTAATGCTGCTACCTGACTATTCAAAAGGTTGACATGGCAGCAAATTTATATTTGCCGTCGTGCACGGGGGTATACCGAAAAAGACTTTGTTTTATCTAAATCCGACTTCTGCCATTATTCGCCGTCGTGCATCTGCTGGTACTGGCGGCGATACTCGCCGGGGGTTAGCCTGGTGATCTTCTTGAATACGCGGGAGAAGTGCGGCAGGCTATCAAATCCGATCTCGGAGGCGATCTCGGAATATGCCATGCGGGTAGTGATAATAAGGAACTGCGCTCTTTCAATCCGTTTGGTATGAATATATGCCAGCGGTCTTTCGCCGGTATAGCGCAGGAATTGCCGGGAGAAATAATCGGGATGCTGGCTTGCGCGGCTTGCCAGCTGCGCTACTGTAATAGGTTGATGCAGGTTGATCTGGATATAGCTCATAGCGCTGAGAACTTTCTGGGGGATCTCCTCGCTGCCGGCCTGGTCGAAATTTTCGGAATCCACGAACCGCGACAAAAGTTGCAAAATGATGCCCTGCGTTTCCAGGTAAGCTCCCATGCTCTGCCTGTTATTCAGCGCCTGGTACTCGCGGTAATAATCACTTTTCTCATAAACTTTGGGATTATCGCTCCTGTTAATACCCCGGCCCGGGTTAATGGCCAGCATACGCTGGAAATGTACGATGTCCAGTTCCGTAGCCGGCAATTTCATCAGCGACCGGTTATGATGGAACAGGGAAATACCATCCGGCGAATCTTCGAAAAACTGGATAAAATACTGGCTGAGATATTCCTTGCAATAGAGGTTGCAGAGCGTAAAACTGGGAATGAGATAAATATAGCCGGGTTCCAGGCAAATTTGTTGCGAGGCGTTAGATAGCAGTCCTTCGCCTTCGTTGATATAGTAAAGGCGATAGTACGGACTGATAACGTTCTTATAGTTCCATCTATGGTTTAATTGCACATGATCAACATGCAGTAAAGAAAAAGAATGTTTCAGAAGTCTCCTGCTCATATATAATAAAGGCCCCGGGCTAAGATAAACAATTGGTCGGAATTGTATAAAACAAAGTCTTATTCATAGTGCTGGCAGTTATCTGCCTGATTTTATATTTGTTAGCAACGGGACAAAGATCTTTCCTCTGTGAACTTCGGATGTAAAAAGTGAACCAATAAAAGCCTATCCACGTCTAAACCAAAATATATGTTATTGAAACCAAAAATCTATCCCCCCAAATTGGGACCGGGGTCATTCCACCGACTGTGTGTACTTTCTGTTTTTCTTTCTCTCTTATTTTTTAGTCCGGCAAAAGCGTTCCAGGGTCAGGCGCCTCCTGCCAGGAAAATCCAGGGAAAAGTTGTTTCACCAACGGGCGAAGCGTTGCCCAATGTTACCGTCAATGTTGACAAACCGGTATTTGTGGCCACTACGGATGCAAAGGGAGAATTTACCATCAATGTGACGGAAGGCGCTTTCGTTACGTTCAGCTCCGTTGGGTTTGCGCCACAGACGATTAAAATATCGGGGCAGCAATTCATAAATATCGTATTGCAAACGCAGACGGCAGACCTGAACCAGGTTGTGGTAGTCGGGTACAATACGCAGAGCAAGCGAAAACTGACCAGTGCAGTAGTTACCGTATCCGGCGAAGACCTGAACAAACGGGTTGCAACGAATCCCTCCACGCTGTTGCAGGGGCAACTCCCCGGTTTGCAGGTAGTGCAGAACTCGGGGGAACCGGGCAATGAATCTGTGCAATTGCGCATCAGGGGTATCGGCACTTTCAGCGGCGCAGGCAATGAACCGCTGGTGATCGTAGATGGATTGCCGGGCAGCCTGGGTATCCTCAACCCGAATGATATTGAATCCATTTCCGTGCTTAAAGACGCCGCTTCCGCCGCGATCTACGGATCAAGGGGCGCCAATGGCGTAATAGTCGTAAAAACAAAGAAAGGAAAAGGCGGCGGATTCAATCTCAGTTACAATTATAACATCGGATTTCAATCTGCTACCGCGTTGCCCGACCTGGTTACCAATTCAGCCCAGTTCATGGAATTATCCAACGAAGCAAGATTGAACTCCGGCCTGCAACCTTTGTACACCCAATCGCAAATTGATCTGTACAAAAATGCAACCGATCGCATAAAATACCCGAACCATAACTGGCTGAATGATGTATTCAGAACCAGTACTGTACAAAACCATTATCTAAATATCAATGGCGGGCGTGAAGGCACTACCTACAGCCTGGGAGTAGGACTCTCCAACCAGAACGGGGTGATGATAGGCTTCGAGGAAAAGAAATATACGCTCAATTTCGGATTATCATCCAGGGTGCATAAACGCGTTACCCTGGGTACCAATATCCAGATGCGGTACAGCGACCGTAAAGCGCCTGAAAATGGCAGTACGGATATGTTCCTTTCCACGCTGGCTCAATCGCCTCTCTACCCGCCACGGAGCGCTGACGGCCGCTGGATCAAACGGGCCTACCCCAACGAACTGGGAAACAAAAATACCGTGGCTATCGTAGGCGAGGATGTGAGGATCAGGTATAAGGACTATTACGCACAAGGCAATTTATCGCTGGATGTAGATATAGTTGACGGGCTGAAATGGGAAAACAGGGCGGGCATTAACTATGACGCTTACCAGTTCAACGATTTCAGGCCGCTGGTACAAACCTACTTCTACTCAGATATGAGTTCGGCCGGCGCGCTGGATGTAGGAACGCCAGGACTGAATGTTGGCAGGTCCGATAGTTTATACACTGTATACTACAGCCAGCTCACCTATAAAAAACAATTGGGCGATCATAACATTTCCGCGCTGGCAGGCTACCAGCAGGAACATAACGGAAGCGGCAGGCTCAATGCTTCGCGCACCCAATTCCCTACCAACCTCCTGAGAGAACTGGATGCCGGACCGGCGAACGGGCAAACAAACAACGGCACCTCCGCCGAATGGGCTATCCGCTCTTACTATGGAACGGCGAACTACGACTATATGGATAAATACCTGCTGGGCGCCAGCGTCAGGTACGACGGCACTTCCCGCCTGCCGGGCAATACCCGTTGGGGACTGTTCTATTCATTTTCCGGCGGTTGGCGTATTTCAAAGGAATCGTTCCTGGAACATGCATCCTGGCTGAACGACCTGAAACTGCGCGGTTCCTGGGGGCAGTTAGGCAACCAGAATATCGGAACATATCCTTACCAGTCAACCCTCGAGAACAGGAGCTATGCATTTGGCAGCTCGCCGGCGCCGGGGTTTGCGGCTACTACGCTCACCGATCCTTCCCTGCAATGGGAAACTACCCGCGTTTTCGACCTGGGCTTCGATTTCAGCATACTGGACAACAGGTTAACGCTGAACGGCGACTGGTTCAATAAATATACATTCGACATCCTGCGCACCTCGCAGGTTCCGTTATGGTTGGGCCTTAACGCCCCAACGATCAACGACGGCGCCTTAAGGAACAAAGGGTTTGAATTGAGTGCGCTGTACCGGGATGTTATCGGCACCGACTTTTCCTGGAGCATTGGAGCTAACATACAGCACTATACGAATAAGCTGGAAAAGTATGGAAAAACGGAGATCATAGGCAACTCAATCAGGCAGGAAGGTAAACCATTGGATGAGTTCTACCTTTATACCTGGGACGGCATATTCCAGAACCAGCAGGAAATAGATCAATCGCCGGTTCAACCGGTTACTCCAACGCCCGGCGACCTGAAATTCAAGGATCTCAATGGCGACAAAAAGATAGATGATAAAGACAGAACCTATGTAAGCGGACGTTACCCGGCTTACCAGTATGCCATTAACCTCAGTGCAGGATATAAAGGGTTTGATTTCAGCGCCCAGTTATTCGGCTCCCAGGGTCAGAAGATCTATGTGAACGGTTGGGGAATAGAACCTTTCAGGCAGGGTTCAGTGCCCACTACCGATTGGCTGCAGCGCTGGACGCCTGAGCATCCTTCCAACACCATGCCCAAGATCTATGTTGCCGACAGCTACCCGGCCGTACAGAACTACGCTTCTACTTACTTCCTGAAAGACGCTTCGTTCCTGCGGTTGAAGAACATACAGCTGGGTTATACATTCCCTGCCAGCCTGGCAAAGCAGGTAGGTATGAAGATGGCAAGGATTTATTTCACCGCCGACAATGTATTTACAGCCAGCAAATTTCCGGGCCTGGACCCTGAAAGGACTTCCGCCAGCGGCACCTATCTCAGCTATCCGCAAAACAGGACATTCACCTTCGGCGCTTCTGTGCAGTTCTAATCATCTTTCTCAATGCTACCAATATGAAAAAACTGACGCTTAATATACTTGTTGCACTGCCGCTTGTCTTAAGTACAATATCATGCAGTAAAACATTCCTTGATAAAACACCGCCTTCGGCGCTCTCCTCCTCTGTATTCTGGAAAAGTGAATCGGATGCCGACCTGGCGCTTACAGGACTTTACAGTTCCCTTTATGCCAGCGTAGGATATGCCACTTCTCAATACACAGTTATGGCCTGGGACAACTTCAGTGATGACTCGTACGGGCAATATAACTACGGCGGCGGTACTACCGCGCTTACTGCAGGCATAACGCCGCAATCAGGAGATTTTGTTTACTCTTATTATGTGAATTGCTACCAGGCTATAGCCTCCGCCAACTCCTTTCTTGCCAATGTGGGTAAAGTACTGCAGGGGCAGAAACTGGATCAGTACAAGGCGGAAGCATACTTTATCAGGGGATTCAATTACCTCTGGCTGGCGCAGTTGTATGGCAATGTTCCTATTGTAACGGAAGACCCGTTCACGCTTGACTTCAAATCTACCCGCGCCAAATCGCCCCAGTCGGAAGTCCTGAAACTGGTAGAATCGGATCTTGACGCCGCAATTGCCAACCTTCCCGACAAAGCGTACAATGATGGTCACGCAGTGAAGGCAACGGCAATGGGATATAAACTGCGCGCTTTAATGTTGCAGCAGAAATGGACCGACGCCGCGGCGCTGGCCAAACAGATCATTGACGGCGGAAAATTCTCGCTGTATAACAATTACCCCGGCAACTTTTACAAACCGGATCAAAACAGCAGTCCTGAGATCATGTTCTCCGTACGTTACCAGTTGCCTAATATTCAACACCAGGATGTGGCATTGGCAGTTCACCTGCAACGCTGGAAAGGAGAACTGGGCACCCAGGACCTGATCAATGAATACGAACCGGGAGACCCGAGAAAAACGATGACCTTCTTTTTTGCGGGCGATACAAAAGCCCAGGGCTGGCCTTTTACAGGCGATCTTTCCGTGGCTACCCCGGGCAAAGACAGTTGGATAACCGGCTATTATGCAGTAAAAAAATGGTTGACGCCGGGCCTGGAAAATCCCGACTATGGCGCGTTGGATGATAACGATTTCGTACTGCTCCGCTATGCAGATGTTAAACTGATGTATGCAGAAGCCCAAAATGAAGCGGCAGGGCCGGATGCATCCGTTTACCAGCAGGTGAATGATGTACGCAGCCGGCCAGGCGTTAATATGCCGCCTTTACCGTTAGGCCTGTCGAAAGACCAGATGAGAGAAAAGATACGGCACGAAAGGCGGGTTGAATTTGCAATGGAAGGCTTAAGATACCACGACCTGCGCCGTTGGGGAATAGCCAGGGAGAAGCTGAATGGTTTTGTACCGAACCCGCTGTTCCCGGCCATTAAAACACAGTATGCAGATAAGTATAAATTCTGGCCTATACCACAAACTGAGATTGATCGCAACCAGCCGGCGCTCGAGCAGAATCCCGGGTATTAGGGATTCCATTAATTGGTGTAACCCGGCAAACGTAAAAAGGGGCTCAAAAATTACTGAGCCCCTTTACGTTTATTCGTTCACGATAATTTGAATCAGCCTTCTATCTCCTCCCATCCCCCGTTCTGGGGATCGTATTTTTCAAATTCACCTGAGTCTGTCAGCTCGGAAGCCGTCATACCGGCTTCAAACATGCTGCCCTGGTCCCATCCGGCAGTGAAGTACAATCCCCTGCGGGTTAAGAGAGCTTTTATATTGTACTCGTCATGCGATAACTGTACCTCACCGGGTTTATCCGATTCAAGCACATAATCATATTCCAGCAATCTTTCTTTCAGGGATTGGAATTGCTCATCTGTAAAGGGTACAAGATTTTCTTCATTATCGAAAAACTGGTCATTACCGGATGCCTTTTGCCGTTGTTTGGTTTCCGTTCTGTATAGTTGAATATCAAAACTCATAGCTGTTATATTTTAAATAGAAGACCAAGATAAGGAAATTGCTGTTTTGAAAATCAGCGTTGGAGGATAGCCGAAAGATGCAATCAAGATAACAATAAGACAAAACCGGCGCCACACTTGCAAAAGTTTCGTAAATTCAGATCCCAACGCTATTCACACACAATTCTCACACAATGATCAAACACGCGCTACTCCTTATTTACCGGGGTTTAAAGAAGTCGAAGACCGTTTTCCTTATTAACCTGGTTGGCCTGTCAACCGGCTTAGCCGCCGCACTGCTTATCCTGTTATGGATAAATGATGAAAGAAGTGTAGACCGCTTCCACGAACACGATGCTAACCTTTACCAGGTAATGGTGAACAGGGTGCAGGAAAACCATGTCAATACCGAAGAAGGGGCCAGCGGAGTGCTTGGAGAAACATTAAAGAGAGAGTTCCCTGAAGTAGAGGCGGCTGCTACCATTTCCCCCGAGTCCTGGTTCCAGAAATTCAATATATCATACAAGGAAAATACGATCGGGGCGAAAGGGAATTTTGCCAGCCGGGATTTTTTCTCCGTCTTTTCATTCAGGTTGTTATCAGGAAACAAAGACCAGGTGCTGCGCGATAAAACAGGTATCGTATTATCTGAAACGCTTGCCCGCAAATTGTTTAAAACCCCTGAAAACGCGATAGGCAAGACCATCGAATGGAAATGGGCTTCGCTTTCCAAAGCCTCTTTGGTAACAGGCGTTTACGAGGATATGCCGCATAATTCCACCCAACAATATGACTTTGTACTGCCGCTGGATGCCTGGAAAGAGATCATGCCTGCAACGAACGACCTGGCGGGCGGTCCGTTCAAGAATTTCGTGGTGCTGAAACCAGGCGCCGATGCAGCCAGCTTCAATAATAAAATAGCCAATTTTATCAGCAGCCGGTTTAAGGCAATAAACAATACTTTGTTCCTGCGGAAATATTCAGACGCTTATCTCTATGGCAGGTTCGAGAATGGAAAACAGGCCGGCGGCAGGATCGAATATGTAAAATTATTCATCATAATTGCTGTTTTTATTTTGCTCATCGCCTGCATCAATTTCATGAACCTTTCGACCGCCCGGGCATCTAAAAGGATGAAAGAAGTTGGCGTAAAAAAAGCGCTGGGAATAAAGCCATCAGCACTTGTTATGCAGTTCTTATCTGAGTCGCTGGTCCTGAGCTTTCTTTCGCTGTTAATCGCAGTATCGCTCATCTTCCTTTTATTGCCGCAATTCAACAACCTTACAGGAAAACACCTTACATTAAGTCTTTCGCCAACGCTGATGCTGTCTTTTATTGGCATTGCGCTGGTAACAGGGCTCATAGCCGGCAGTTACCCGGCATTCTATCTTTCACGGTTCAAACCGGTTATTACACTAAAAGGGAAGTTCACGGATTCGGCCAGCGAACTGTTTATCAGGAGAGGATCAGTGGTTTTCCAGTTTGTGATATCAGTCATATTCGTGAGTTCCCTGCTGGTTGTTTACAACCAGGTAAAATATGTACAAAGCAAAAACCTGGGATACAACAAAGACAATATCCTGTATTTTGAATTTGATGGAAAAACGGCGGAGAAGAAAGAAACATTCCTTGAAGCGGTGAAGCGGGTACCTGGAGTGATAAACGCATCCAGTATCCAGCAAAGCGTGATATTGCCCGGCGATATACCTAATTCGTTTATCCAGTTGGATGGCAATACCAATCAACGGTTGGGCGTTACAGAACTTCCTGTCAACTATGGGTTGATCGAAACGCTGGATATTAAGATAGCGGATGGAAGATCTTTTTCCCGCAGCTTTGCAAGCGATTCCGGAGGAGTGATACTGAACGAGGCGGCTGTAAAGGCTATGAACCTTTCAGGCAGCGTAGTTGGCAAAACGATCAATGTGAACGGCGCCAATACCCACGTTGTGGGGGTAACAAGGAATTTCCACTTTAATTCCATGCACAGCGAGATCAAACCTTTTGTGTTCCGGTTATCGCCAGATGAAACCATGCTGGCCATGATACGGCTGGATGCCGGCAGAACGGCCGCTACGATCAAAAGTATTGAAGAAACCTACAAGGCATTCAACCCCGGGTATTATTTCGATTATAAATTCCTGGACAGCGATTACCAGCAGCAGTATCAATCGGAAATGCTGGTAGCCGGCCTTTCCAGGTATTTTGCGGCGCTGGCTATCCTTATCTCCTGCCTGGGTCTTTTCGGACTGGCGGCATTTACAGTGGAAAGAAGGGCAAAAGAGATAGGTATGCGGAAAATTATGGGCGCCCAGGCATCCAATATCGTATACCTGTTATCTGCAGATTTCACAAAAATTGTATTGATCGCCATTGCCATTGCAATTCCGGTGAGCTACCTGGTTACCCGGCACTGGCTCAATGGATTTGCATACCGGATCAGTTTATCGCCTCTTTATTTCATCGGCGCCGCCTTAACCGCCCTGTGTATCGCCTGGTTAACCATTGGCCTGCAAACGATCAGGGCGTCCAGGATCAACCCGTTGGTCTTCTTAAAAGACAATAATTAATACCTGTCGTTTAATAGGAATTCAATAACTTTATTGAATAGTTAAAAGACCTATAATATTTTGCTGATGAAAAAAGTGTATTTCCTTTTTGTGATCGCTACCCTTTTGTTTAAAGTGGCAGCGGCACAACAGCCGCCGATCGAAGAAAAGTATTTGATGGACCCGGCAGAACTGGCGACCAGGATAGAAACCAATTCCAACCAGAGCCTCATTCTTTGTTTAGGCCCCCAGGACCTGATCAAAGGATCTGTAGATATCGGTGAAGGCCGGGAAGCAGAGACTATCAGGAAACTCAAAACGTACCTGGAAAAGCAGGATAAGAACCGTGCTATCGTGATCTACTGCGGCTGCTGCCCTTTGACGAAATGCCCGAACACCAGGCCGGCATTGGCCCAGGCGCTGAAAATGGGATTCACAAAAGTGAGCATACTGAACCTGGCTACCAACTTAAAGGTTGACTGGCTGGATAAAAACTACCCTGCAAAAGAAGAATAGTTTTACCGGCAGGCCTGGTATTTTCCTGGCTTGCCATCATTTGCCAAAGATGAAGAAACGCGATTTTAAGGATAAAGTATATAGTGAGCTGGCAAAAGTAACGAAAGCCCTGGGCAACCCTCATCGTATGGAGATCATCGACCTGTTGGCCCAGGGACCTTTTTCAGTAGAACAGATAGCCGGCAATACCGGCCTTTCTGTGGCTAACGCGTCCCAGCACCTGCAGGTGCTGAAGAATGCCAGGCTGGTTGCTGTCAGCCGCCAGGGCAACTTCATTAATTACTCCCTCGCTGGCAGCAAGGTATACGAAGCCTGGGCGCAGTTGCGTGAACTGGGCCTG
Source organism: Chitinophaga terrae (ex Kim and Jung 2007) (assembly GCF_900107795.1). GTDB lineage: Bacteria > Bacteroidota > Bacteroidia > Chitinophagales > Chitinophagaceae > Chitinophaga > Chitinophaga terrae. Next base: position 225,740 of record NZ_FNRL01000004.1, on the reverse strand, counting down.
GTATACAATACCGCTGTTAAAAAAATAGTGAATGATTTCAGATCAGCATATCACGACCTGGAAGCCGTGGCAGCAGATGAACTTTTAGAATTGCTGGAGAAGAACAAAGTGATCCTGCTGGATGTCAGGCCTGCGGAAGAATACAACCGGGGACATATTCATAAAGCGATCTCTATACCCATTGAACAGTTGAATGAGCAGCTGAAACAACTGCCTAAAGGAAAAACTATTGTCGCCTATTGCAGGGGGCCGTTTTGCGTATATGCCGACGAAGCCGTTAAGCTGTTGTATAAGAAAGGGTTTAAAGCCAAAAGAATGCAGGAAGGGTATCCAGACTGGCTGGCAAAGGGTTACCCGGTGAGCATTTCGATACATTAACGACAGTTCCCGGATCCTTACATTTTCATCCCCGCTTCCTTCATTTGCACCCAAACAATAATCCCCGAGACCAATGTGGCTAATCCAGCCAGGTGTACAGCCCATACCAGGCCCAGGTAAGCCGCCACAATACCTGCCATCAGCGCTCCGGCTGCGTAACCAATATCTCTCCAGAACCTGTAAACACCCAGCGAAGAAGCTCTCCATGAAGGATGCGCGGTATCGCTTACGGCAGCAAGCAATGCAGGATAAACCATCGCGGTACCCAGGCCTAATAATACTGATCCCAACAACCCTGCTGTCAACGGTTCAAATAGCTCCAATCCTATCACCAGGTGCCCGGCTGCCTGAACAAACATGCCGTAAACAATGAGCGGTTTGCGGCCGAAACGGTCGGCCAGCGGTCCGGTTACGATCTGCCCCAGGCCCCATACTACGGGGTACACCGCCTTGATCCAGCCAATACCTTCCAATCCTACACCTGCGGAAGTGAACAGCAAAGGGAATACGCCCCACGACATCCCGTCGTTCAGGTTATTGATCAACCCTGCCTGGGATACGGCAAAGAGGTTCTTATTCCTGAAAGTTGTTTCCCTGAACACCCAGCCTAAGGCTGGTTTATGAAACGTTTCGGCGCCTGGAACCGGTTGTACGCCCGCCGCTTCCAGTTGCGCAAATTTCCGCGTATCATGTATCACCAGTAAAGAAAGCAGCAAACCGGCAATGGCATAGAAGATACCGATATAGAAAGGCGCGGGCCTCAATCCATAATGAACCGCCAGGTAGCCTGTAAGGAGCGCGGTAAGCCCCATGGCTCCGTATCCTGCCGCTTCGTTCAACCCCATAGCAAGACCGCGTTTGCGGGGGCCTGCCAGGTCTATTTTCATATTTACGGTCATAGACCAGGCCAGTCCCTGGCTGACGCCCAGCAGCACATTAGCCAACAGTATCCAGTTCCAGCCGGGGCCCCATGCCAGCAGGAAAGGCACCGGCAGCCCGAACAACCATCCCAGGATCAGCACACGCTTACGGGTATATTTATCTGCCAATACACCGGAAATAAGATTGGTTAAAGCTTTCACCACGCCAAAGGCTATAATGAAAGAAAAGACAACGATGTCGGATGCGATTTTAAACTCTTCAGTTCCCACCAATGGCACTATGGTCCTTTCCAGGCCCACCATGCCCCCTACCAGCATATTTACCAGTACCAGCAGGGCAAACTGCTTCCAGTTTTCTTTCAGTCCTAATTTTACTTCCAATGTATACCTGTGTTGATGGTTGTTGCAGGCAAATATAAGACAGGAAAATCTATTCAATAAAATTATTGAATAGATAGAAAGACAAAATAAAGGGATAAAATTATCAAGTAAAAAAGTAAGAGAGAAAGGATATGGATTTCCACCCTTATTGCATCTTCTTCTAAAATTTGCTTTGCTATTAGCTTATCTTACATGCGGAAGCCTTTTCTTACTCTCCTTTATCCTGGTGAGCAATGCGATCAATATCCATAGCCTTGCTAACCGCTGGATGGGCATCTTCTTCCTGTTCGCAGGCTTCGCTATGCTTTCGTTCGTGGCGGAAAGATCCCCGCTGCGCGATCAATACCCGTTATTGATCCCCCTGCTGGAAACTACGCGGTTTGCCATGGCGCCGGCTTTATACTTTTCTATTCTGCATTTCACCCAACCAACAACCGTCGTTAACCGGAAACATTTCCTGCATTTTATCCCCGCGTTGATCTTTATCGTGCTGTTGGCGGGATTAAGCAGGTATCTGCCAAGACAGGCCGGGCTACTGGTGATGATAGGCATAAAACTGCAGCTGGCGCTGTATTGGATCGCAGGTTTCCGAATAGTACTTGCCAGTCAATACAGATCCACCTGGTTAAAACAGCTGATGATAACAGTGGGGGTAATGATCGCAGTTTATTTGTCCAGTCCCTGGATCGGGCCAATAACCAATTACGGCATTAACAGCGTCCTGTATCTGCTGGGCGCCGGTATGGCCACTTTTCTCCTGGTCCGGCAACGAAACATACAACAAATACCTGTCACCGTTCCAAGGTTAAACGATAAACAGCTAACCAGTTATAAAGCAAAACTTGAGGCGCTGATGAAAGAGCAGGCACCTTATACAGACCCTGATCTAACCCTCCCGGGACTGGCTGAACACCTGGAGATAAGCGTTCATGAACTTTCTTATTTATTGAACGCCGGCCTGGAAAAAAACTTCTATCAATACATCAATCAATACCGGGTAGCCAAAGCAAAGGAACTGCTGTCGTCTGTCACCCATCAACATTTAAGCATACTGGCAATTGGATTTGAAGCTGGCTTCAACTCCAAAACGGCATTTAATACTTCCTTCAAAAAATTAACAGGCCAGACGCCGGGAGAATTTCGCAAAGTAGTGGTGCGACTGGATACAAACGGGCATTGAAACGATGACTCCTGGCTAGTATTGCTGTAAAAGCAATATTATGAAAAAACTGAAGTTTGGTCCTATTGTTATGGCATCCGCCATCGCCGGCCTGATGGCAACGCTTATAGTTTACAGGATGCTCGCCAGGTATGCGGGCAGCTATTTGCCTCCTTATGTAACATGGGGAATATCATTTTTGATGTTGCCCGGAAGTCTTGTTGCCGGTTGTATCGGATATTTCAGATCGCCCGATCGTACCCGTGCCTTCTTTAATGCCATGATCCTTTACCTGCTGGCATTTGACCTCTACTCTTTCGGCTGGCAGAAGATCTGCAAATTGCAAATGGCAGTCGTTCTGGGGATGCTCGACATGCCGTTTAACAGCCTGGATGGTGAAACCCTTACCTGGGCGTATTTCAGGCGTTCCTACCCCTTTACTGTAGCCATAGCCATTGCCCAGATCTCCGGCTCCATATTGCTGTTGTTCCGGCGAACACGGTTATTGGGACTAATAGTGATCTTTCCTATAATGGTAAACATTATCCTCATCGATATTTTCTATCGCCTGCATACATGGGTATTAATACACGCACTGGTATTGACGTCCGGCCTTTTATTCCTCCTCGTACAATACCTACCTGGTTTGATCAGCTTCTTCTTCCGCAGCCCCGATACGCTGCCGCTGAACGCCGGCAAGCGTTTGCAGTGGTTATTAGGCGCATTGGTTGTGACAATACCGTTGCTGTTGCTGGCTACATACCGGTACCCCGACCTGCACCCCGAACTTACCGGCAAGTACAAGGTAGAACAACTAAGGATAAACGGGGAACCCATGCAGGTAAAACGGCAAACAGACAGCCTGCTCACCACTGTATACATGGACTGGCAGGATGACTTTGTACTTGAGTTCAATCATTACAACAACAGGTATATCGGCACTTACTATTTCGACGAAAAGAGCGGGCATATACAGGTACAGTGGCGATACCCGGCGGGTTTTAAAACGCAATTCGAAGGAACGCTGGAACGGGCCGGCAATAAAAATTTCCGCTTCACGGGCGTACTGGGTACAGACAGTCTGCAAATGCAATTGCTATTTGTACCTGAACCAAAATAACGATTAAACCCGGGTATTCACCGTACCCGGGATACAACAAAAAAATAGGCCAGGCCCAACACCAGGAAGGCATCTCAAAAATTGAGCAACTGTAACTTCCACGATGTAAAGCCCGGCACTATTAGCAAGCCTACTCGTCCGATGGTTTCTGTTGATTATGCATCATTTGCGCTACCTGTTCATCAGGCGTAACATTACTCATAGCTACCTGCAGCTTGTTTTTCATGCCTGAAACCACTTTGTCTTTCCCGGCCATCAACGCATCGTAACCATCCCTGGCTACTACTTCTGCGGATGCCAGGCTTCCTTCTTTAACAATTTTAGATTCATTCATATCCGCCTTGTTAAAGAAGTCGGTTTCCGTTGGGCCGGGTAACAGGGAAGTAACTGTAACTCCCTTGTCTTTCACTTCATTGCGGATCGCTTCCGAAAATGAATGTACAAATGCCTTGGTGCCATGATACACAGCCTGTAATGGCCCCGGCATTTTTCCAGCAATGCTGGAAACGTTCAGTATCTTACCTTCTCCCCTGTTTACCATATCTATCAAAAACCGTTTTGTCAATATCACCAGGCTGCTGATATTCAGATCAATGATCGCTAATTCGCGTTCCAGGTCAGTTTCAATAAACTCTCCATACTGACCCTGTCCTGCATCATTTACCAGGACGTCAATTTCGATGCCTGCCGCCTTCACTTCGTCATATACTTCGTAAGCTTCCTGGGTATCAAAAAGGTCTTTAGCCAGCGTCATGATCTTCGGCGCTCCCAAAGTGCCCAGGGTTTGCACCGCCGTATCCAGTTCTTCCTGGTAACGTGCAACCAGCACCAGGCTGTAACCATCAATGGCAAAGAGTTTGGCCAACTCGTAGCCAATACCACTGGTAGCGCCCGTGATAAGTGCATATTTTAAAGTCGACATACTGATCAGGTTTTAAGGTTCAATAAATAACTCAACTCCATGGGTCCAATACCACCTTTACGCAATCTTCTTCCTTCTTCTGAAAGATCTTGTATGCATGCGCAATCTGCGATAAAGGCAGCCGGTGAGTGATAATATCAAATTACGGTTGTCCTGCCCCTCCGGATGCGCCATATATCTGGCCGTTTGCATAGCTGGCATCATTTGCCGCGAGCTGTACATAAATGGAAGCCAGTTCCGCTGGCTGGCCCGGACGGCCAAACGGCGTCTGTTTCCCAAACTGTGTCAGCTTCTCCTGCGTTGCTCCTCCGCTTACCTGCAACGGCGTCCAGATGGGGCCAGGCGCCACGCCATTCACCCTGATACCTTTTGGTCCCAGTTGCTTGGCGAGGGATTTAACATAGTTCATGGTTGCCGCTTTTGTTTGCGCATAATCATACAGGTCCGGCGACGGATCATATGCCTGTTCGGAAGTAGTGGCAATGATAGCCGATCCCGGCTGCAGGTGAGGAAGCGCTGCTTTGATTATCCAGAAAGGCGCGTAGATGTTGGTTTTCATCGTGGCGTCAAAATCTTCCGTGGTAAGGTCGGCGATCGACTGCCGGGTTTGTTGCCTTGCCGCGTTATTTACCACGATATCCAATCCGCCCAGGGCCTGTACTGCTTTTGCAACGAGGTCGGTACAAAACGATTCCTCTCTGAGGTCGCCCGGTATGCCAACGATCTTATGCCCTTCTTTTTTCAGCAGGGAAATTACTTCCTGTGCATCCGGCTCTTCTGTTGGATAATAGTTGATCACTACGTCTGCACCTTCGCGTGCATAAGCAATTGCGGCGGCTCTTCCCATCCCGGAATCGCCGCCCGTGATCAGGGCTTTGCGGCCTTTGAGCCGGTTACTGCCTTTATAACTTTTTTCTCCATGATCCGGCCTTGGGTTCATTTTGCCTGCCAAACCCGGCCAGGGCTGCGACTGGCGCTCGAACGGCGGCTTCGGATATTTGGAAACAGGATCTTCCAGTGAAGGAGATGCGCTGGCGGCCTGGCCCAGCGACTGTACAGGAAATGGCAGTACGGCAGATGCAAGGCCTGCGCCAATGCCGCCGAGCGCCTTCCTGCGGCTCATTACATTTTCTTTTTGCATAGATCACAGTATTTAACAAACTGAAAGGCTATACGAACTGAAGGTTTCACAGTGCAGTAATAGGTCTTTCAATGGCTAAAAACAGCTCCGAACAATTATGCCAGAATACAGAAAATGGCAGGAAGGCTAACAATACAAAAATGGTCAACAAACAACCGAGAAAAAATTCAACAAAAAAAACACAAAACGAGATTAAAATTGGGCGGCCAAAAACCTGAGCCTGATTAGCTTTGCAGCGGCCGTTTACGTCTTCCCCATGCAACAATTCCTGCAAGCAATGCAACCGTTATATTAAAACCTGTCACCTGCGCCTCATGCCTGCTGATATGAAATACAATTGCCGATAACATCAGCAAAACAATGCCTGCCGCTGCCCATACTGTCAGCCACGGTTTGATTTTAAGAATGGCGGGCAGGATGATCCCGATACCTCCCAGGAGATCGACCAGGCCCATAATGGTGAGCAGTAGCCGCGGCACTTCGCCGGTCCAGGGATACATAGCCGCCTGCTGTGCAACCGGCTGGAACAGTTTCATAGCGCCCGCCGATAAAAATAATACCGCCAGTAATCCTTGCAGTACCCACAAAAAAATGTTGAAGATTTGTTTACCAGACATAGTAGTATCATAATTTTCTGCGAAACTATGCTACCTTCACTTCAAATATTGAACTGCTATACTCCGGTATAGTTGCAAATGAATTACTATGCAGGCGCCTTTTGATCAATGGACCAACGCCAGGATATCGCCGGATACCTGTCCCCGGGAATATATGCTGGCCATTACCGATGTTATGAACGTATTCACCGGGAAGTGGAAACTTCCTGTAATTGGCGTATTGCTCTCCGGCGCCAAACGTTATACAGAAATAGAAAAAAGCATTCCCCGCATCAATCCGCGAATGCTGTCGAAAGAGTTGAAAGACCTTGAAGCCAATGGTATTATTTCCAGGAATACAAACAACGAAATGGTTGAATATATGTTAACTGCTTCCGGGCGGAAAATACAAAACATCCTGGATGCCATGATCTCCTGGGGCCTGGAGCACAGGAACAGCAACATCGGGGACGGGCGTTTAAAAAAATATGCCTGATCTCTATTGATGATCCTCTATATGGAAAAAATCAAAATCGGCATACCCGCCCGTTGTTTTAGCAGCATAATTAAACAACCCAAACCTATAGCCCATGAAGTGAGGGAGCGTATAAACCAGCTTGAACGAGTCACCTAGCTGGCTCCACTTTTCGCCGTCGAAACTATAATAGAAACTCCCTTTATCCTGGCGAAAATCGCAGCTGGCTTTCAGGTAAAGTTTGTTTTTGGAGAGGGGCAACCGCTGTTGCTCTCCCGATACCGCGGTTTCCATTACCAGGTATTTTTTACCCTCAAGCATCCGAATACCCGCCCATCCGAAATTTTTCTGCAGCAGAAGCAAACCGGCAACATCTCCTTCTTTCATGCCTGAGAGATCAACAGATGTAATGGCGGAGCATTCGGGTCCTATTGTCCGCTGCGTGAGCGTGTTCCGGGCATCCAGCGGCGATGTGGCGATATGCGATGTAGTTAACCTCAGGTATCCCTTGCGCCGGGTTAACGACCAGCTTTTGTTATCTGGATTGTGGTTCCACTGCCATACCAGCGGCAATTGTTTTTCATTAAACTCGTCGGATGCAACAAGGCCGGGAATATACCCTTTACTAGCCGGGAGCTCAAGCGAATCCGGAACCCGCCCGTTGACGCCTAACACAGGCCAGCCATCCTTCCACTGAACAGGCACCAGGTATGGTACTCTTCCTACCGCGCCCTGGTCTTTAAACAGGTAGGCCCACCAATTACCTTGCGGTGTATTGATCAAACCTCCCTGCGCCACACCTTTGTCCTGCAAGGCAACCCTGCCGGTATAAGGGCCCGTAAGTTTGTCGGCCTTATGGATCACTACCGTACGCATTCCGCCTTTAGGCCAGCAGATATTGAAGAGAAAATAGGCGCCGTCAATTTTGAATAACTGGGAGCCTTCAGCAGGCAAACCGACATTCCCGCCCGCCGGCAAACCCGCGTTTTCAATGATCACCTGGTCAAGCCCTCCCGGCTGTATGCCACTAAGATCAGGCTTCAACTCCGTTATCCGGATCTTCCCGCTGCCATATACCATATAGGCTTTCCCGTTATCAAAGAATAAACTGTGATCATGCAATAAGGGGCGGAAGTCGTGCCGTTCCCAGTCCCCTTTCTCAATATCTTTTGTTGTATAGATATATGTTTTACCCGTAGTACCGGAGAAAGTTGTTGCGTAGAAGGTATTGTTTTCGTAACGCAGACTGCTGGCCCAGGACCCTTGCCCATAGGCATTCTTCCCGTTCTTTAAATTGAGCGCGTCCACATCGGCCAGGGTATCGTACACATAGCCAAGCAACTGCCAGTTGACCAGGTCCGTAGATCTCATAATAGGCAAACCCGGACTCATATGCATGGTAGTACTGCTCATATAATAAACGCTGTCTACCCGGATCATAGAGAGATCGGGCACATCGGCGTAAATAATGGGATTATGTGCTGATTGGGCGCTGATTTTGAATATCGAACAAAATAGAATAACAACGGTCAGTATGCTTCTCATAGATCAAATGCTGTTCTGTTGGCCGGTTTACCTGAATAATAACTGCGAATACATGTAAAGCCCGTTTTTCCATACTTTAAAGTCGTGGTTGCCCGGCTCAGTAAAATAAATGTGAGGGATATCTTTTTCTACCAGGTAATCATGCGTCCTTTTGCTGAAGCTGATCAACCGGTCTTCATTGCCGCAGGAAATAAACAGGAGTTTCAGTTTACTTTTAACGGCAGCGGGATCAGGAATGAGCTGTTCGGGCGCCTTGGTATTGGGCGCAGCCGAGAAAGCGCCTACCCAGGCAAAGGTATCCAGGTTGCCAAGGCCGAAGTTCAGGGATTGGCCTCCGCCCATCGACAGCCCTGCAATAGCCCTGCTTTCGCGGTTTGATAAAGCAGGAAATTTCTTTTCGATGAAAGGAATAAGATCATCCAGCAGGTCTTTTTCGAAAGTGGCAAATGCCTGTACTTTGTCCGGCGCCATAATATTTCCGGTAGCCCTGTCATCTTTCATTGCCCTTCCGTTTGGCATTACTACGATCATAGGCTTGATCTTTTTCTGTGCATACAGGTTGTCCAGGATCACCTGCGGTTGCCCTCCATTCAGCCATTCTTTCTCATCTCCCCCTATTCCATGTAACAGGTACAGAACAGGATATTTCTGCTGCGGATCATACCCCGGCGGCAGGTAAATAATAGCCCTGCGGGTTGCGCCTACTGTTTTTGAGTCGTAGCTCACAGTATCTATTGTGCCATGCGGAATGTTTTGCCGGTAAGCATCAAATCCTTCCGGCGCCGGCTGAGGCGTGGATTGTGAACGAACTGCCAGGTTAGTGGTAATAGCCAGTAAAAAGAGGAAAATATATTTCATGGATCGTTGTTTTTAGATTTAATAGAGAAGGAGACGCTGGAAAGCATCTCCCCTATTTCCACGATATTAAGTATCACTCAGTACCATACCAGGGATCTGAGGAAATCTTGGTCCTTCCTGTTGCAGGAACCGGACTTAATTTATTTTCAGGCGCTTGGCCATTGGTAATCGTTGTGAAGTATAAAAGATTTTAACTGTTGTATAAACCCGTTGCCGGAAGATGTTTTCATAATCGTGTTCTTTTCGTTTTCAAGTCCGGGAGCCACAAACATTGCTGTTCAAGAAAAACATTCATCCAATGTGAGCCTGAATTTATTACAGGCTCACATGGAATCCCGCCCTGAGCGATTTTCCGTGGAAAATATGCATAGTTAGAAATCGGTTCTTATTGCATAAAACAGTACCAACAGTTCTTTCTTCTCCTTTCGTTGCTGCAACTAAATAACTGGTTGAAAATTATTCGTCGGCGTGTTGGCTTTTAAAAGATCATACTGTAAAGAAAGTAAATTACTGTCGTTAAAAAGTATAAAATCTACCGGTGTAAAAATTTAGAAATTAGTGTTTATCTGACAACAATGTTAATTCATCCAGGAGTTCAAATTCCGGGCTGAGCTTATCTGTCAGTTTTTCAAACAATTGATGGTATTTAGCATAAATAGCATGATTAGCCGGATCGGGATGCACGGGGGCATGAAGGGTGATAGATTTTGCCGCTTCTTCCAGGGAACGGTATATACCAAATTCCTTGGCGCTTAGTAAAAAGGCCCCGGTGCTAACAGCGCTTACATGCTGGTTTACGCTCATAGGAATATTGAAAATATCGGCCAGCAGGCGGCTGATCAGCGGGGCAGTTACAAAACTACCGTTCACCGTGATCTGGCTGATATCCCGGTGTTGCAGCAATAATTTCCCGATACTGTACATTTCAAACAGTATTCCTTCTATGGTAGCCCTGATAAAATGCCGGCGATCATGGTTGATATTGGCGCCAAAATATACGCCCCTGGCGCTGGGGTTCCAGATAGGCGCCCTTTCCCCCAACAGGTACGGCAAAAAGAGCAGTCCGTCTGCGCCGGCATCTACCTGTTCGGCCATTAATAACAGGTCGCGCATTACCATTTCATCGCTGTAGCTGTCTGTATAATTGGCAAACTGCCTGCTAAACCATTCAAATACCACGCTGCCGTTATTCGAAGGACCACCGGAGATATAATAGTGTTCATCAAGAATATAATTAAACATCCTGCAGCCTTCGTCCTGCAATACCTTCCGGCCTATGATCCGCATGGCTGCACTGTCTTCAATAGTGATAGTCGCCCGGCCTTCTTCCATGATTCCGCCGCCCAGGGAAGCGAAGCATCCATCGCTCGACCCGGCAATTATCTTGGTTTCAGGCCCTATTCCCAGCGAAACCTGGTACTGTCTTTTCAGCTTGCAGGAACTGTCAGAGATAGGAACTATATCCGGTAACTGTGTGGGAGTTATACCGGCATAATCCAACGCCTCCTGTTCCCAGCCGAAATGGTGAATATTCAGCAAACCGGTGGCGGAAGCGAGGCTCAGGTCTATAACATAGCGCCCGGTCAGCTGCATGATAATATAACTTTTGATAGAGAGGAACATGGAAGTTTTTTCAAACTTTTCCTGTTGGTTGCTTTTCAGCCAAAGAATTTTCAGGAGGGGCGACATAGGGTGGATCGGGGTACCGGTAGCTTCATACAGCTTCCTGGCGAGGGCTTTTGTACGCAACCGTTTTGTTTCCTGCTTGCCGCGGTTATCGGCCCAGGTGATAGCATTGCCCAACGGAACGCCGTTCCTGTCAACCGCCAGCAAACTATGCATGGAAGCGCTGAAACACAGGGAAACGATCTGGTATTTACCAGTACTCTTTATCTCGCTTACCAGGTTCTTTAAAACAAACAGCATAGTAATAAAGATCTGCTCAGGGTCCTGTTCACTGTAATCGGCCGCGGGATGAAAAGTAGTGTATGCACCCCTGTTAAAACCGACTATTGCTCCATTTGTATCAAACGCATATACTCTTACAGCATTTGTACCTAATTCTATGCTTATGAAACAATCCATATACTACTGTATTAAAGGTATAAATTTTTTTTCCTGAACTCCCTGGGCGTATAGCCGGTGAGTTTTTTAAATGTTGTTGAAAAATGCTGTGATGAATAGAAACCGGTATCTAAAGCGATATCGGTAACATTCAGGTCAGGTTGTTTCAATAACCTGGTTGCTTCGGTAACCCGCAGATTGATGAGATAGGAAAGCGGGGAAAAACCGGAATAACTCCTTACCCGCTCTGTGAATGAAGTAGTTCCCATGCCTACGCTGGCAGCCATTTCTTCCACTGTCCACTGGTGCGCTAAATTCTGTCTCAGCATTTGTTCCAATTGCAGGAATTTCTTTGGAAAATCCCTGCTGGAGGCGCTCTGGCGGGTCAGTTGCCTGACAAGCACGATGATCAGTTCGTCGAGCAATTGGTTCACCATACTGGCATAGCCCACTTCCCGCTGTTGCAGTTCTGTATAAATGTCCTGGAATATCCTGCTTACTTCATTTAAAATAGGAAGATGCGCCGCCCGGTGCATCCTGAATATATGCTCGATGGTCAGCGCCTCGCTTTCCGAAAACCCGCTCCACTTTCCCTGGGTCCTTCCTTTATCTAACAGGCAATCAATGTCTAAATGTATCCATGCCACCGTACCCACATCCAGGGTCCCATTCACCCCACCGATCTTTTCACCGGGCATTACATATACTGCATCTTTAGGCAGGATAATAGATCGCCGCCCGGCAACCTGCCAGTCAAACTTCCCATCAATAACATAATAAACACAGAACCGGGTTGCCACTATTTCCGGAAAGGCATTCAACTGCACGGAAAGATTCTTCCTCACTCCCATTTCCAGAATATGCGGGAACAACATCAATTCGTTTCCATTATCCTGTTTAAATAGAAATTGATTCATTAGCGACTTATTCGACCTCCCTTATTTATTCATAGTTATCAGAACACCTGTCCGTTTGCGCCCTCCGGGATCGGGCTTGTTATTCATTCCCCGGCAACGTGGGTAAAGGCTTTTTTTCATCCTGACAGACCAGTTCAGACTATCCTGCAACAATATAATAAATATAAATTGTTAATTTGACATTTATATATCATCAAAGCAACGATATTACCGCATCAGGGATAAATTGCTATTAAAACCCCGCCGGCGGAACTGTTTCCCCCCGGCAGGGTTTTAATAACTTCAAAATCTCTTCAAAAACCACATTTAAATAGCAACATTGCTTAATCAAATCATGCGAATGAATTACAAGAGGGAAAAACCTGTTCAGAAAGCCGGGAACATCCCTTCTCAGGGCTACCTGGTTTACGAGATACACACCAATACTGCCAAAGATTATAGTAGAAAAGATTTTTATAAGATTTGCCTGGTCAGCGGCCGGCACCTGATAGAATATGCCGACAGGGGTATCGAGATCAATGGCAACAACCTGTTTTTTGGCACCCCGCATATTCCCTATTCGTGGGAAGTGGTGTCAACCGATCAGGCCGGTTACAGCATCCTGTTCACAGAGCAATTCCTTAAAACCGGCATCAGTTCGGAGAGCCTGCAGCAATCCCCTCTATTCAGGATCGGCGGAACGCCTATTTTTAACCTTTCAGGAGAACAGCGCGACTATATAGCAGGTATTTTCAGGAAGATGATCGGGGAGCAGGATTCCGACTATATTTTCAAAGAAGAACTGATGCGCAACTGTATAAACCTGATCATCCATGAAGCGCTGAAAATGCACCCCAGCGAGGGGTATTTCAAACAGAAAAACGCATCTGCCAGGATCGCCTCCCTGTTTATGGAGCTGCTGGAAAGACAGTTCCCGGTAGACAGCCAACGACAACTCACCATCAAAACCCCTCACGATTTTGCAGACGTCCTGGCTGTACATGTGAATCACCTGAACCGGTCGGTGAAGGAGATTACGGGCAAGCCTACGTCCCTTCACATTGCGGAAAGGATTGTTACCGAGGCCAAATCGTTGCTGGAGCATACCGACTGGAGTATAACCGAGATCGCCTACGCGCTGGGATTTGAATACCCTACTCATTTCAACACCTATTTCAAAAAACTGACGGGAAAAGCGCCTACCGCCTACCGTACAGAAAATGTTTGATTTATTTAGATAATGGTTTGAATTGCATTAGCCCTGGCGCCGTCATACCCCTAAATTTGCACCCGGTACAACAAAGTCCTTTTATGCCCTCATACAACCGAATGGTATGGAATAATGTTATAGTCTGGCATTCGGCCTGAAAAAGCCATCTCCCTTAATCTAAAATAAACAACTAAAATGAGCACAGTTAACACTAAAGCATTCGGAACTACCGCTGCAGATAAGCCGCTGGATCAACTTACCATCGAAAGGAGGACTCCAACCCCCCACGATGTGGAGATCGAGATCCTCTATTGCGGTGTATGCCACTCCGACCTGCATACAGCCAGGAACGAATGGCATGGATCTGTTTACCCTGTAGTTCCGGGACACGAAATTGTTGGAAGGGTAACAAGGGTAGGCGATCACGTTAGCAAATTCAAAGTAGGCGACCTGGCTGCCGTTGGCTGCATGGTAGATTCCTGCAGGGAATGCGAGTATTGCCAACAGGGACTGGAGCAATACTGCGAACCGGGAAATACGCTGACCTACAACTCGCCCGATAAACACCTGGGCGGACAAACTTACGGAGGTTATTCAGAGCGTGTTGTGGTAGATGAAAATTATGTACTCCATGTACCGGCCAACCTCGACCTGGCTGCCACTGCGCCGCTATTATGCGCCGGCATCACTACCTGGTCGCCCCTCCGCCACTGGCAGGTAGGACCTGGCAAAAAAGTAGGTATTGTGGGTATCGGAGGTCTGGGCCATATGGGTATTAAATTCGCGAAGGCAATGGGTGCGCATGTAGTAGTGTTCACCACTTCTCCTTCAAAATTTGAAGATGCAAAACGTTTAGGCGCCGACGAAGTAGTGCTGTCTACCGACCGCGCCCAGATGAAGCAATACCGCAAAAAGCTGGATTTCGTCCTGGACTGCGTATCAGCAGAACATGATATCAATGCTTACCTGGCCCTGCTTCGCGTAGACGGTACCCTGGCACTGGTAGGCGCGCCTGAGCACCCGCTTCCTGTAGCGGCTTTCGCCCTGATCCCTGGAAGGGTGAACTTCGCAGGATCTACTATCGGAAGCATCAAAGAAACCCAGGAAATGCTGGATTTCTGCGGCGAGCATAATATCACTTCCGATATCGAAATGATCAACATCCAACAGATCAATGAAGCCTATGACCGTCTTCTTAAAGGAGATGTACATTACAGGTTTGTAATTGACATGGCTTCCCTGAAAAACTAAAGCAGGATTAGCCGGTAAGGCATCGTCGACCATCCCGCAATAACGCCGGAAGAGTTTAGGAATCAGAAAGCCCGGAAAGGATGCAGGCAAGCCCTCCTGGTATTAAAAATAAATCTGCTAAGGCCCGGTTCACTGCCCGGGCCTTTTTTATTGCCCCGCCTATACCCGCCATACGCCATATTCGTCAACCAGTTTACCAGTTAGCAAGATTCCCTGATTGTGAGTTACGGTAAATCACGTTTCCCGTGTCATTATTTAAATGGCATTGCTCAACATGCCTTATTAGTACATAAACAATTTCGAATTAAATGCTTTTAGTTAAACAACCGCTGAAGCATATAGTGAGCCTATCGCTATATCTAAGCCTTTTCTTTGCCATTAACCTAAGAACGAGCGCACAGACCATTTCACTCAGCAACTGGAAAATTATCCCGGCGGGAGAAATAAACGGAACCGGAAATTCGGTGTCCCAACCTGGCTTTCCGGTGAGCAACTGGACAGACGCACAAGTGCCGGGCACTCCATTCACAGCCTATGTAGCGGCAGGGAAAGAAAGCGATCCCAACTTCGGCGACAACATTTACAACGTTAATAAAGCTAAGTACCAGCAGGCATTCTGGTATCGTACAACCTTTCAAAATACAGCGCCTTCCAATAAAAAAGCCTGGCTGCATTTCGACGGCATTAATAAACGCGGAGATATTTATTTCAACGGCCAACGGTTAAACGCCAATGCCGACAGTTTAGGCGGCCTGGTGAACCGCAGCAGGTTCGATATCACATCGTTGCTGCAACCCGGCGACAATGTAGTGGCAGTATACCTGCATGCGCCGCCTCCCACTCCCCTCGCCAATGCGGCAAGTCCAACTTACCTGTCGAGCCAGGGTTGGGACTGGATGCCTGAAGTGCCGGGGCTCAACATGGGCATCACCGGTAAAGTATATCTTTCCTACTCCGGCGCCGTTACTATTGAAGATCCGTGGATCAGGACATTATCGGCCAGCCGGTCGGAAGCCGTAATAACGCCATCGGCTACACTGAGAAATAACGGCAGCAGCAGTATTACCGGCGTAATAACAGGCACTATACAACCAGGCAACATCCGCTTTTCGCAGCAGGTAACCCTGGCGCCGCAAACCGGTTCCCTGGTTACCTTTCCTGCATTGAATATCGTTAACCCGAAACTGTGGTGGCCAAACGGCTATGGAGAGCCAAACCTATATACCTGCAACTGGACGTTTAAAGAGAGTACCGCTAACAGCATATCCGACAATAAAGAAACCAGGTTTGGCATCAGGAAATATACCTACGACAGCACAGGCGGAGTTTTTCATATTAACGTCAACGGCGTACGTGTTTTCCTGAAAGGAGGCAACTGGGGAATGTCGGAATACCTGCTCCGGTGCCGGGATTATGATATGAGGGTGCGGCTTCACAGGGAAATGAATTTCAATATAATCCGTAACTGGCTTGGTTCTACAACGGATGAGGAATTTTATGAAGCCTGTGATAAATATGGTATTATGGTATGGGATGACTTCTGGTTTAATAACTCCTTCGGTTACCCGAGAGAAGAGAAAGTTTACCAGGTAAATGTTGTGGAGAAGATCAAACGATTCAGGAACCACCCTTCAATTGCGTTGTGGTGCGGCTCCAATGAAGGCTTTCCGCCAAAGGGGTTAAATGATCATAACAAAGAGAGTATAGCCGTTTACGATGGGAATGACAGATTTTACCAACCCTGCTCCAACACTGGCCCGGGTTTTTCCGGCAGCGGGCTTTGGGTGCATATGAATCTTACCTCTTACTTTACAGATCCGGTCAACTTCGGAAATTACCATAACTGGGGAATCAGGAGTGAAATAGGCAGTGCAGTATTCCCGAATGTGGAAAGCCTCCGGAAGTTCATTCCTGAACCAGCGTTATGGCCAAGGAACGAAATGTGGGACAAACATTTCTTCAGCAAGAAATATGAACTTGGCGGAGTAGCAGGCCCCGATAGCTATATGTCGGACATTGCCAGGAGCTACGACTCCGCTACGAATATCAACGATTTCTGCAAAAGGGCGCAACTGTTCAACCTGGAAATCAACAAGGCCATGTTCGAGGGCTGGCAGGACCGGCTCTGGAACGACGCGTCAGGCATCCTGCTTTGGATGAGTCAATCCGCCTACCCCAGCATGATCTGGCAAACCTATGATTATTACCTCGACCTTACAGGCGCATTCTTTGGTGCGAAGCTGGCCTGCGAACCTGTGCATATTCAATGGAACTGCGCTAACGATTCCATTAAGGTCATCAACAATACTTTATTGCCCCAACATCAACTGTCGGCTACCGCTATGCTTTACAACACGCAGGGAGAGGCTATCCCGGGTTCCCGCAGGGATACCGTGATGTCCCTGCTTCCCGGTACTGCCAAAAGCTGTTTCCGTATGAGTTTTGACGCAGCCCCGGCTTCCCAACCCTATTTCCTGAAACTCATATTAAAGAACCGCAGGGGTAAGATATCCGAGAATCTTTATTGGAGAGGCCCGGGAGGCAACAGGGATTATACGCAGTTAAACACGCTTCCGCCGGCGAGGTTGGATATCCGTTCCAAAAGCCGCAAGCTGTCGAACGGGCGGCTGTTGATCACCAGTACGATCAAAAATACCGCAGGTACCGCATTTGGCATCAGGGTACGGTTAATGAAAGGAAAAGATCAGGTTCCTGTTTTACCGGTGATCATGAACAATAACTATTTTACTTTACTGAAAGGAGAAAGCAGGCAGGTTGAAATAGAAGTTGACCCGGCGCTTTTAGGTAGTGAAGTTTATAAAGTAGTAGCTATTCCGTATAACAACGAATAATGAACTATTTATTTCAAATATTCATTCACCTCAAAAATTCCACAAATGAAAAGCTACCATCTTTCATTATGTATCCTGTTTTTCGTGGGCGCCGCCCTGCTTACTTTCTCCGGCTGTAAAAAAGAGCAGCCCCTGGATAAGATCAACGGGAACAAACTGGCGTTGGGCAACACTACCCTGGATGCCGGTATCAACGGGCTATACAGCATCACCTGTGTAACAGGGGGAAATGCCATAGAAATAGGCTCCTCTTCTACCGCCAATTATGCCCCTGTAACCCAGTATGCAAATTTCTTCTTCCAGAACCAGAAATGGGTGATCACTGATAATGGCAGCGGCTATTACAAGATCATGAATGCCTACAGCGGGAAATTCCTGGACGTTCCGGGAAGTACAACTGTATCAGGTACGCAGCTGAACCAATATGAAGGCAATAACACAGACGCGCAGCTATGGAGCATTACCAGCGTTGGCAACGGCGCTTACAAGATCACTAATAAAGGTAACGGGCTTGCCGTAACCAATCATAACGGGTCTACCACCAGCGGTACGCCTGTTACCCAGGAAACCTATACAGGCAGCAATACCCAGCACTGGATACTTACCCTCAACACGGATGCGGAGTATATTCCAAACGGGGGCTGGGCATCGGGTATCCAGGTGTTCAAAGACCTGAGGTATAATGCCTACCTGACCCGCTACAGTGGCTGGAATGGAGGCGATGGCTGTTATTCGCTCCTGCTGCCAGGCAACAACGTGCTCTGGACCTTCCAGGACAGCTTCTTCGGAGATATAGACAATAACCGCAGCAGGGACGGCAATATTAACGCGTTCCGTCGTAATGCCGGCATCCTGCAACAGAATATGTCTACCAGCAGCTTTGTGCAGTTAAACAGCGGAACCGGTAACAACTCTCAAACCTGGATACAATACGATAACCTGGCATCGAACGACGATAAGGAACTCTATTGGCCCGGGGATGCACAGGTACATGGCAGTACGGTACAGGTATTATTAAGTCACCTGAAATACAATACCAGCGGCGGGTTGGATCATCCGGGCACCGACCTTGCCATTCTTTCCCTTCCCAGCCTTACGCTTACCCAGGTGATCAAGAATAAATTTGTTGGCAACACTACCTATGACGGAGGGTTACTGACGAACGACGACGGTTATACCTACATGTATGGCAGCACAGATAACGGCGTTGCTGTTGCCAGGGCAGCCAGCAATGATCTTACCCAACCCTGGCAGTTCTATACCAGTTCGGGTTGGCAGAATACACCGGATAATACGGTTATTATTCCGGAGAGAGCATCTATTCCCAATGTATTTAAGTCGGGCAACAAGTATTATTTCGTAACGCAAAACCCAAATATCTACCTGAGCAAGGACATATATATCTATGAATCTGCAAGCCACATCGGCCCGTGGACAAATAAACGCGTCCTTTACCTGGAGCCGGTTATTCCTGATGTGCTCACCTATAACGCTTCGTTGCACCAGGAGTTATCGAGAGAGGGAGAACTGGTATTATCTTACAATACCAATCCTTTTAATTTTTGGGATAATTTCAATGCGCCGGGAAGTGCGGATAAGTATAGGCCGTATTTTGTGAGGATATATAACTGGAAGTAAGGAGAAAATAACCGGGCCACAGACAAACATCTGTGGCCTGGTTTATGGTTATAAAGTGTCGAGGAATCTTATAACTACTATCAATAATTGTTATCTCAAATTCGTCAACAGAATTTTTACTTCTACCGTAATACCGGTGTTTGTGGCCCCCTGCTATTCGGCCATTATCAGATGAAGCTCCCTATTGAAAAGTGCCCTTATCTATTAAAGACCAATCCACTTTACTCATTAAGTAGAACATGAAGATCAGATTTGATAAAATTAGTACTATTATAGACCAGACAATTATACCCCCTCTAAGCTGCTGTTTTCCGGATTGCTTATCCAATTCCCTAACATACAACTTCCATTTGTCGTTATGCAAAAATAAGATGTAATTAAGCCCCAATAACATATCGCGTTTCACCTATTCCCTTAACCGCATTGATTTTACATCATACAACACTGCAAGATCACGACTTAACATTACCTTATGGCCTCTGATGTAATAGATTTTATGATTACCGCATCCCACCAGAACTCTCACTGTTACCTATTCTGCCGTCTCATTATGCCGTGTAAATCCGATCATATTACGCGACTCCTGTGGCTTATTTATCAAATGCTCCAGCACACGATAAATATCCTCGAACTGATTATCATATTGCTCCCGCATTTCCTCCAGTACTCGCATTACCTCTTTGTAATTAACCGATAATTTGCGTAATGATATAAAGGTTCTCATTATGGCTATATTCATTTCTATAGCCGTATCACTTTTTAATACACTGGATAACATAGCCACTCCTGTTTCTGTAAAAGCAAATGGTTTTGCGCCGCCAAGATACTTTTTGTGTGGTATCACATTTTGTGATACCACCGCTTCTACTTCATCTTCGGTCAACTCGAACATAAAGTCTTCCGGGAAGCGTTCCATATTGCGCCGTACTGCCTGTTTTAAGGTCCTCGTTTCTACACCGTACAACTCTGCAAGATGAAGATCCAATATTACTTTTTCTTCCCTTATCAATACTATTCGCTGCATAATTCTTTCTTCCGGAACTATCAGCGATTGTTTTGATTTTTCCATTTACATAATGGTTTGATGATTAAAAATATCTTTCTTATAGCAAATAGTAACGGGCTACAGCCTTTTGTAACCTATCCAGCACACTTTGTTTATATGCCTCTACAGAACTAACGTATTTATGGTCTGCCAGGTACTGTATTTTCTAAGATCATATCCTTTTAACCAACGGATAATAAGCTGTTTTTCCACTTCATGCAGGCAGTCCATTATCTAATACACCTTGAAGCTCGCTAAGGTCATATTCCTGGCAACAGTTCTTCGTTTGGCATATATCATAATCTTACCTTCTCTTAGCTGTAAATCAGATATTTTTCGCATTCACCACCTACCCTACCTCCCTAACCTTAATCCTACCATCCCCCCGCTTCAGCAAAAAAAATTTTAAACAACACATAGGGTAAGCGGCGGGAGAAGTGTTATATTCCTTGGTAAGGAATACATTAACGTTTTGGAGAAGGCGAAAGACAACCATCCGTTGGCTACATTTGAGCAGCTCTTTCATGTTTATCATGCAAGGCTGCACTACTATGCCTTTACCATGCTGAAAGACCCTGATGCGGCGGACGATGTGGTACAACTGGTGTTCAAAAAACTCTGGGAAAAACGGGACGAGCTGCTGATGGAAGGGGCTATTAAAGGGTATCTTTATAAGGCCACGCACAACCTTTGCCTGAACTATATACGTGATAACAAGATAAGAAAACAGCATACATCTGCTGCAACGGCGCATACCGTTAATGTTGAGAGCAATACAAAGGACAAGGTGATCACCGGAGAGCTGACTTCCCTCATACATCAAGTGATGGGCGATCTGCCGCCTCAATGCAGGCTTGTTTTTGTTAAAAGCAGGATGGAAGGAAAGAAATATGCCGATATAGCGCGGGAGATGGATATTTCCGTGAAAACTGTGGAAGCGCAGATAGGCAAGGCATTGAAGATATTCCGGGCAAGACTGGCTGACTATCTCGTTGTAATACTGATAATAGGTATATTGATATAAAATGATCACTATGTAATATTGCTACAAGTGGACCTGAAACCTGACATACATGTAGATCCGTCCTTAATTGGCAGATACCTGGCAGGAGAAGCGCTGCCGGAGGAAGCTATTGCTATAGACGAATGGAGGGCGCAACATCCCGCGAACCAGGCAATGTTCGCGGAACTGGCGCTGTTATGGCAACAGGCCTCCCCGGGTACGCCGTACAGGGCGCAGGATTTGGCACAGGCATGGGAACAGCTTAAACCAGGGTTAGAGATAACCACATCCCGGCGGGTTGCACCAACGCTGGCATCCCGGTTGAAGATAGCGGCCAGCATAGTGATGTTGCTGGGCGTTGGTTTAACGGCATACCTGCTGCTGCGGCCTGGTGCAAAGGAGCGTTATACAGTGTTGCGCTCGGGAGAGAATGTGATAAAAGATACCTTGCAAGACCAATCGGTTGTTACACTCTGGCATAACAGCCGGTTGTCCGTTAACCGCCGGTTTGCACAAGGAAAGCGTGAAGTGACGCTGGACGGGGAAGCATATTTTTCAGTGGCCCCACTGGCTGGGCAACCGTTCACCATCCGGATGGATAACCTGGAGATCACAGTGCTGGGAACCGCTTTCAATGTGAGGAAAGACAGCAATACAATAACCGTGAGTGTGAACGAAGGCATGGTCAGGATGCGTGCGGGTAGCGCACAGATACAGGTAAGCGCAGGCGCTACCGGCGTTTATGAAAGGGTAAGCGGACGACTGCAATTGCAGGCGGTGATTGACCGTAACAGTTACGCTTATGCTACCAGGACGCTTTATTTTTATAATATGCCCATGGAAGAAGTGAAAGTGGCGCTGGAAAAGTCCTATGGCATCAGCGTAGTATTTGAGAACGAAAAGCTGGCCCGGTGCAGGCTTAATACGCAGTTCGACCGGCAGCCATTGCAGCAGGTGCTGCATGTGATAGCTGCATCGCTGGGCCTCCAATACAGGTTTGAGAACAATATCGTTTATTTTTCAGGGAATGAATGCAGCTAAAGCAGCAACAACAGGACTTGCCCTGTTTTTTTTCCTGCACTCCTTATTCCCGTACCGTAGCTTTGCAAGACAACAACAATCGGGCCTGGAGCAGGTTTTACATTTTTCCCGCGCCGGCATACGGCTGGATTCCCTGGGCGCCCATGTAGCCAGGGAAACAGGCATTGTATTTTCCTTTAACGCTCAGCGAACCAACCCGGGGCAGGAGATACTGTTGCCGCAACGTACTATGACAGTAAAATCCCTGCTGGAGCATCTTAGTAAAAAATATTATCTGCAATATGTTATCTCCGGAAATTACGTGATCATACGCAATGTTCCTGTTCCAGCAGGCAGTGGCAAAAAAGCGAATAATGGGGCGCCTGCTGCCAGTGTTGTAAAAAGACGTGTACCCCTGACCGTTAGTTCGCCGGCTCCGGCAGCACCTGCGGAAAAGCGACCGGCAATTGCAAAGCAGTTGTGGAAAAATCCGTACCGGGTAGATGTTCAGCCGCTTTCGCAGACGCTTGTTTCCCCGGTGAATGTTCCTACAACGTTGTTGCGTAAACCCGGTATGGTAATACATAGCTCTGCAGGCTATTTTCAGAAAACTGATACTGCCTTTCGTCGTTCCGTAAGCTTCACACAGCGGCCCGACACCATATTGCCTATTAGTTCATCAGTGGTAGCAGTCAGTGGCCGGAAAGAAAAAGATCCCATGCGCCTGATGATAACAACCGGTATCACCGCTGATGACGTATTTTACCTCTCCCCTGCTATACATGCGGGTCTTCCCTGGCTTTACGCAATAGCGATATGGAACACCAATTTCAAAGTGAATGGTTTTTCCTATGGAGCAGGCATATCGCGGCAACTGCCCGGCAACTGGCGACTGGCGCTCAATGTTACAACCGGCAAACTGTCTGCCGACTACGCCAACCGGCCAGACACCCTGGGCATTATGGGGCAGATACGGGTAAAGGCACAATTGTCAAGGCTTGGTATCCAGGCAGAGAAGAAACTGAACAATCGCCTGCACATTTGTTTTGGCCCGGTGCTTAACCTGCTTCACAGTACTTATTACTATAATGGAGAAGAATCGACGCTGGCATCCAATGTTATGCCCGGAACCGATATCGACAGAACCTACTATGTTATCAAGCCTCTTTATACGCTCAGCAACAGCTACAGCAGCACTTCCTCATCCAACAACAAGTTATGGATCGGGTTCCAGGCAGGATTGTTCTGGCGCCTGAAATGATCAGTCCTGCGGGTACCGGATCTGGTATATCATTGCCGGCTCCGTATTGCCGATAGTCTTTACCAACGTGAACATACGAGGGTATTTCAGGCTAAGGTAAAACGCATACCTGTGCAAGGTGGTAATAATGTAACCGGTATTGCGATTCGGGTCTACCCGCAGGCTGGCCATGATCATGTGCGAAACGCGATGCTCCTGCAGGTTGTTCCGCAGTTCGTCTATCTGGTACCCGCCGTTAGCCAGCAAGCCTTGTATGACGGGCACCCCCGTATAAACCGGCATTGCCGCAGTCCTGGCCTGTTCCAGGAAGGCTGCTGTCATTGCAACCGGGAACCGGCAAAGGAGCCCAATTCTCTCATTATTGCCCGTATCGTTGAAGGAGGCTACAGCATACATGAACGGGGCTGCCCCTTCCAGGAAAACAGCGTAGGCGGCATTACCCTGTGCCCGGGAAATATCCAACAGCACCGGCGTGTATGCTGCGGAACTGCAACTATCAGTTAATACTTTTCCCGTTACCGCAGGAACATTGAATATGCCGAAGTTAGGCGCCGGCGAAAATATGAAGGCAATGGATGGTTTCCTGCAGGCATATACGGAGTCCTTTGACCTATTGGCCCCGCACCATTTGGCAGCTTCCAGGTAGTTTGCCAGGTCGGGCGTATAGCCATAAAGCAGGTTGCCCGACAGGTTCTCTGTCATTTCCGGCTGGTGTTCCTCGATTTTGCCGATAGTTTTTTTCAGGTTGATGCTTGCAGATATTCCCAGCAGTATGCAAGCTGCCACAGCGCCTGTACGCCATTGCTCCAACAATGCAGCCAACAGGATAAGCATGAACGGTACATAAACCAGGATGATCCGCTCCTGGTCCCAGCTCACCTGCAACGCCAGGAAGGATACCAGGCAACCGCTGATCACCATCAGCCCCGTAAAATACAATAGCCTGTTACAACGGAAAAAATACCACATCGTATAGCCGTAAACGATATACCAAAGCAGGGTAGCGAAATAGCCCGGCCGCGCAGCGGTATCCGGCAGGAAGCCGGTAATATTGGCGAAATGGTAAGACAGGTACTGTTTCCCGTTATCCAGCAACCGCCTCAGCATCCCCGTAACATCCTCATACCCGCTGGCCTGGTTATAAAAGTCTTTCTGCAAAAGGCTGGCTAACTGCGTACTGAAATGGAGATTTTTCGTGTCGGGCCAAATGATCTTTTTCAACATGAAATAAGCGCCAAATATGGCAACAGTGACAAGCAGGTAAATACCCATATTCTTCCATTTCCTGTAGGAAAGGAAGTAAAGAAAAACTGCCATCAGGCAAAATATACCTGCCGTTCGGGCCAGGAAACAGGCCAGCAGCAGCACTGATAGCAGCAGGTACTGCGCGAATACGGGTTCAGTTGCTATAAAATGCCTGTTGAAAAAGCGGATAGTGACCGCCATCAGCAACATGAAGAAAGCTTCTGAGTACAAGTGGTACCCATAATAAAGAAAATGCGCGTTCACAATACAGCAGAGCAACAGGAGCAACAATACTGCCCGGCCGGCGACATCCTTGTAGGTATTGTAAAAAACAATAAAGAAAAGGAGCAGGAACAGGACCGAGGAAAGTTTCAGTATTACCAGGTGCATACCGGAAAACAGCATCACGGCACTAAGCGCCACAGGATACAGCGGTCCCTGGTAACCGGGTAATGTTCCCGCTTTCAGGAAATAGTAGGCCGACTGCACATAAGAACTGTCGTCTCCTCCGTCGGATACCTTCACATCAAACAGCAACGCCGTCAGCAGGCCGTAAACCAATATGCACGCCGCCAGGAGAAGAATACCTGTATTGCTCTTCTTCATGGTTTGAACTTTATCTTAATGATAGCAAAGGCCCACATTTTCAGCAGCAGCCATCCGTGCTTCCAGCGGGAGATATTTGTTTCGCCGTAAGTCCTGGCTTTATAGGCCACAGGCAGGTCAACGATCTTAAGACCCAGCTTGTATGCGCCAAAGAGCAGATCGAAATCGCCGAAGGGATCAAAATCGCCGAAATAGCTCCTGTTCTTTTCCAGCGCCAGGTAATCTTTTTTGAGCAATACCTTTGTGCCGCATAGCGTATCCTTTATCGGCTGATGTAATAACCAGGAGAACAGGAGAGAGAATACTTTGTTTCCCACAAGGTTGAAGCCCCGCATGGCATTCTCTTCCATCTTGTAAACCAGCCGGCATCCGTTGATGAAATCCCCCCTGCGGGCGATGAGCGCTTCGTAGAACTTAGGTAGGTCCTCCGGGCAAACGGAAATATCTGCGTCGAGGATCATCAGCACATCCCCCGAAGCGATGCGGAAAGCCTCCTGCACGGCATTAGCCTTGCCCTTTCCGGTTTGCTGTATAGCCACAATATTGCGTTTCCCTTTATATAGTTCCTGTACGGCCAGCATCTGCTCCCAGGTATCGTCCGTAGAGTTGCCCTCGATAAATATAATCTCCTGCGTTCCGCCAAACGACGGGATCCGCTCCACAATGTTCCTGATATTCCCGCTTTCATTCCGGGCGGGTATAATAATGCTTGTGGAATATACTTGCTGTCCGGCCATACGCAATTCTCCCGGCTGGAAACGAACAAAATAGAAATGATTCAGGCAAAGATGATTGACCAGCGGCAGGTTGCCTATTATCCTGTTCATGAACGGCCCCAGTATAGGAATATTAAACGGAAGCAACGTTTTCCGGGTATGCCGGAAAACTTCCATTCCCTCCAACTGCACTATATTCTTTACATCGCCATGCGAAAGCCAGTTGGATGGCGTCTGCTCTTTGCGTCCGGAAAATCTTTTCCAATAACGGATAACGGTGCTCCATACCATATTGTACTCTACCGCTATCAGCAGCGTTGTGGCGTGGCAGAGGGGTCTGACCTGTTTCAGCAATGCCTGTATATCATCGCTGCTGCCAAGGGCGTATTCCAGTACAACAAGGTCGTATGTGGCGCCCGGAGGCAGGGCAGATATGTTAACCCATACACCATCTTCGGCGTATGCAGCCAGTTGCTGGCGGGCCATACGCAGATGCAGCCTGCTGCAGCCCGGGGAATGAAAGAAATCAATATACTTTGTTACCTGGCGGTTGTTGTAAGTCTCTTTACTGTTTATCATAGCTATTGGTCTTTTTCCGGGTAAAGCAATTCCTCAATAGGAACAGGGCCGCTATGGGAAGAGATAGTATACAGACAATTGTTACCACTACCGACCATGCGATGATCGCATAGCGGAAGAATGTCTCCTGTCGCATCATGTTGTTGAATTTGAGATTAATAACACGTGGAACGGCAGACACCCTTATGCAGGGAAGAAAATATTTTTCAGGTGGTTGTGGTAGTAAGATAAGTTTAGCCCCCCAAAACAAAAAGGACGCTCCAAAACCGGAACGCCCCTTATTCGTCAATTTTTAACACTTCAACGCTTACTTAATGAAAACGGCTTATCATCCTCCCCTATTCCCCGGTTCTTCGCCGGTTGATTTCCCATCTGCAATACCAAAGTACCGCCGTTCATAATATCTTCATGCGTAATGTAATTACGGCTATAGGGTTTGCCGTTTAACGTAGCAGATTGTATATAAACATTCTCCTTACTATTGTTCAATGCTTCTACGATGAACTTCTTCCCGTTTTCGAGCGTAATGGTTGCTTTACCGAAAACAGGACTGCCTATTATGTATTGGTCCGTACCCGGGCATACGCTGTAAAAACCGAGGGCGCTGATCACGTACCACGACGACATCTGCCCCTGGTCTTCATCTCCGGGATAACCGTCTTCTGTTGCACTGTATAGTTTATCCATTACGTTACGGACATGTTGCTGCGTTTTCCAGGGTTGGCCGGCATAGTTGTACAGGTAGATCATATGCTGGATAGGCTGATTGCCGTGCGCATATTGCCCCATATTCCCTTCTACCATTTCCGTCATTTCGTGGATCATTCCACCATAATAGCCAGGGTTTACTTTGTTGGGTTGAGAGAAAACAGAATCGAGCTTCGCTACAAACTTTTCATTTCCGCCCATCAGGTTAATCAGTCCCTGCACGTCGTGGAATACAGACCATAGCCAATGCCAGGCGTTTCCTTCGGTGTAGGGCCCTCCCCATTCGAAGGGATCAAATGGTTCTACCCAATCGCCGTTTACCTTCCTGCCGCGCATAAAGCCGGTGGATGAATCGAACTGGTTACGGTAGTTATACATTGTACGGCTAAATAACTGCTCGTAAAACTTATTGCCGGTTACTTTTGCCAACTGGTAGCCGCAAAAATCGTCGTACGCATACTCGAGGGTTTGAGATGTGCTGCCGTGCGATTCGGGGAAGCTGACATAGCCCAGCTGGTAGTATTCCTTCCAGCCCGCACGGCCATTAGCCCCGCCCCATGGACCCTTGTTCATAGCTTCGTGGAAATATGCGTCTAAGGCCTTCTTTGGATCGAATGTCCTGATGCCTTTTACCCAGGCGTCTGTAAGCAGGGAGATAGCATGATTGCCCAACATGCCGCCCGTTTCGCTGGGAAACGACCAGGCAGGCAGCCAACCACATTGTGACTGCGCATCCAGCAGGGCCTGCATATAACGGCCTTCCATTTCCGGGTGCAGGATGGTATTTAAGGGGAACTGCGCCCTGAATGTATCCCAGAAACCATTGTCGGTATACATGTAACCATCGTGGATCTTCTCGTCGTATGGGCTATAGTAGTAAGGCTTGCCCTCTTTATTGTATTCAAAGAACTGGTGAGAGAAAAGATTGGCGCGGAAAAGACAGGAATAAAACGTGGCTTTATCTTCTTCTGTACCGCCTTCTACTTTTACCCGGTTAAACAATGTTTTCCAGGTGTTATTCGCCGCATTACGGGTATCGTTAAACGATTTATAGTTTCCTAATTCTCTTGTAAGCGTCAGTTCCGCCTGTTCGGGACTGATGTAGGAAGATGCCACTTTTGCCTGCACCGTTGCTCCATCCGCAAACTTTACATAGGCGCCGGCGCCTTTGCCTCCCGCCTGTTGGTTGCCTTCTGTTATTTTGTTAGGGCCAGGCTCCCAGGTGCCATAGACTTCAAACGGCTTATCAAATACAACTACAAAATAGTTTTTGAAACTCTTAGGTATGAAAGCCCCGTTCCTTACGTAACCGGTGATCTTCCTTTCTTTCGGATAGATCTTCACTTCGCTCATTCCTGTATAACCATCCAGTACCAGGTAGGCAGCTTTTTTTGCAGGAAAAGAAAACCTGAAATGCGCGCCACGTTCGGTAGGCGTTATCTCCGTTTTAGTGCCATTCCGGAAGGTAACCTTGTAATAGTCGGGTTGCACAATTTCAGCATCATGGGTAAACGCGGCAGCCCGGGCATATTCGTTGACCTGCAACGGACCGCTCACGGGCATAAGACTGAATACCGCATAGTCGCCCACCCATGGGCTGCACTGATGCACCTGTTGAAAGCCCCTGATAGAATCGGCCTTATACTGGTATTTCCAGCCATCGCCATTCCTGCCTGTCTGGGGCGACCAGGCATTCATTCCAAAAGGCAGGGAAGTAGTTGGATAAGTGTTGCCATGACTTAACCCGAAATGCGAATTTGTTCCCTGCCTGGTATTCGCGTATGAAACAATATCTTTTTGCTGGGCATTGGCAATACCGGCAATACCCAAGAGCATTGCCAGTATCTTAAATCTCGTTCGCATCTATATTAATTAGCAGTGAGGGTGATATGATATTGAGCGGGTTGGTTTTTCTGATAGATGGCGTCTACAATATCGTCCATCTGTTTTTGCAGCGCAGCGCGGGTAGCCGGCATCCGGACAGTTTCGAAATCTTCTGTTTTCATTTTCAGCCAACCGTTTTCAGCGCCATATTTCAGCACCGTATCTTTTGCCGCGTCTGAATTATTGAACAGCATTTTCTTCTCCTGCAGGAAATTATAGTGCACCCAGTAATAAGACCTGAATTTAGATTCCAGCTCCCTGCGTTTGTTGTTCAATTCCATGATCTCCTGGGCAATCTTCCTCTGTGG
The DNA here is from genome assembly GCF_900107795.1 of Chitinophaga terrae (ex Kim and Jung 2007). Classification (GTDB taxonomy): domain Bacteria; phylum Bacteroidota; class Bacteroidia; order Chitinophagales; family Chitinophagaceae; genus Chitinophaga; species Chitinophaga terrae. The sequence continues at coordinate 195,998 of NZ_FNRL01000004.1, read as the reverse complement.
CGTGTTCTGTTCCGCCAGGTTAATACCGGCAGCCAGTTCGGCGCCCGACCATTGTCCTACTTTCTCACCGTTGATAGCTAACGTATAGCTGTTACCGTTAAGTCCTTTTACTGTCAGCACTTCCTGGTTGAACTCTTTCACAAACGGGATCACTTTCAGCGCATCTACCTGTTTCTGGTAGTTCATCCATACTCTTGGCACTGTATCGGAAGGGAATGGCAAAGCGTACGGCGTATAGTTGAATTCAACGTTATCCTTGCCTGCTTTCAGCTCTGATACTTTGCAGTTAGCGGTTTTCAGCACTTCATTCTTCGCTGCGTTGATGCTCACTGTTGCAACCGGCTTACCGGCGAGTCCCTGTTCTTTAAGGAAGAAATATGCCATTACGAAATGACCCGCGGCGCCGGGATGTATCCTGTCGGGGCCTGTAAGGGTGAATGACGAATCTTTCCGCTGCTCCCGCTTATTGATCGCTGTCATGCTGTGCATCCAATCGAGGAAGCCCCAATGGTTTTTCCTGGCAGCCGCTTTTTGAAACGCTGCTATCTTTTCCATGGTTTCTACCTTTCCATGAAATACTTCGTTCTTGATCCTGGCAGATTCGTCGTAGGGCGAAGAGGTCATTATTATTTTTTCTACGCCCGGCAATTCTTTCAACTGCTGCTCGATCTGCTGAAAACTGTTGAGCGATTGGCTTACCGCCTGCTCCCTGACCTGTGCAACTTTGTCTTTTTGATTATATTCAAAATACCTGCTGTCGTTCATCCCAAAGGTGACTGCCAATACAGTAGGCTTCTTGGCTAAGATATCGCTGTCCATCCGGTTGTAGATCTGCCCGGCCACATCGCCACCTATCCCGGCATTGAACACCGTGATCCGTTCCGAAGGAAAACGGGTCATGTAATATAACCAGATGTACGATTCATATAAGCCCGCTTCCGTAATACTGTTACCGGCAAACACTACCCTGTCGCCCGCCCTGAAAGGTCGAATGCTTTGACTATTCGCCTGCAGGCAGCTTAAACAAAAGAGGATACCGGGAACTATCTTTCTTGTCACTTTCATAATTATCATTTATTCAACATTAAATTAAAATCCAACCTGCAAACCAATATTCAACACCCGCTGGTTGATATAAGCATCTCCGGCTGTATTGCTGGCGATCTCGGGGTCCTGCTGGTATTTTTTATAATTGGTCCAGGTAAACAGGTTATAGGCGCTTAAATAGAACCTGGCATTGTTCAGGTGCAAAGGCAGCAAACGGCTTGGTAACTGGTAACCTATATCCACTGTTTTCAGCCTTACATAACGTGCATTGATAAGCCAGAAATCAGACATATATGACCTGGCGCTGTTAACCGTGGTGGGGTTGCTGGTCAGGCGCGGGAACTGCGCTTTATCTGCATTCTCAGGAGTCCAGCGCTGCTGGTGTATAGGCTGGAACTGGCTCTGGAAAGTTTCAATACCGGTACCCACCACGCTGAAACTATAGTTGAACGAGCCCTGGAACAGCACATTTATACTGAAGCCTTTGTAATTGGCTCCCAATGTCAGACCCAGTACGGTGCTGGGAACATTCGGTTTTCCTATAGGTCCCTGGTCGTTGTTATCAATGATGCCATCGCCGTTCAGGTCGCGGTATTTAAGATCGCCTGCCTGGATCGGGTACTCACCCAATGGGGTAGCTGGTTTGTCGTGCGCGTTTTCCTGTATCTTCTTCACATCTTCGGGGGTATAATAACCAATGAATGTATAACCAAACGGCTGATCTATCCGCTGCCCGGTTTTTGCCAGCCATGGATAAGCAGGTTGCGCTTCATCCGCAAAAAGCACCTTGTTCCTGAACACCTGGAAAACCAGGCTGGTATTAATATCTACCTTCCCTATCCTGTCGCGGTAATTCACTTGTCCATCCCAGCCTTTGTTGCTGGTTCTCGCCACGTTGGTAGGCGAATAACCAATGCCAATAATTGCAGGTACAGAGCCTTTCCTGATCAACTGGTCATATCTTTCTTCATAAAAATAATCCAGGGTTAAAGAGAGCTTGTCTTTCAGCATATTGATATCTATACCGAAATCTGTTTTCTTCGCTTTTTCCCAGGTTACATCCAGGTTGCCCAGGTCGCCTTCATAAATGGTTGGAGCAGCTGTATTGTTTTCGCCAAACGAATAGTTGCCCCCATTATTATAGGTTTGCTGGAACAGGTACCGGTTGCCGCTGGTCACATCAGATCCTACGATCCCGTAGGTTGCCCTGAGCTTCAACAGGTGAATAAACGAAACGTTGTCTTTAAAGAAAGGTTCCTGCGAAATAGCCCAGCCTAAGCCCACTGCGGGGAAAAGCCCGTTCCTCTTTTTCGCCTGGAAACGATCGGACCCGTTATATGCCGCGTTGAAATCGAACAGGTATTTCTGCTTGAAATCATACCCGAGCTTGAGTGAATAGCCCCTTGAGTTGGCAGGGATATCGGCCATGGAGTTATAGCTCTGTTTATTGTACAGCAATAACGAGTTGAAGTGATGACTACCGAAAGTTTTATCGTAGGTGAGGAAAGCCTGGAGGTTTATATTCCTGCTATAAATATCCGTACTTCCTGTTACCGCGTAGGTTGATAGCTGGTAGTTGCCCCTGGGGTCCAGCGTATAAGACCCGTCGGCAGGGTTATAGTGGAAAGAAGGAGGTTCATCTCCCCTGAACACATTCCTGGAATATTGTTCTATACCGGCATAGGCTACACGTCCGGTAAGGGAAAGACCATCGGCAATGAAATTCAGTTGCTGGGTAGCGCCCAGCAACACGTTAAAGTCGGTACGTCTTGCCCTGTTGTATCCCCCGTTTGCCAGGCGGGCGTTGATAGTAGGCAGCTTATCTTTTGTATCATAGGCAAAAGCGTAAGTGCCATTGGGATTCATCAACGGAGCGGAGTATGGATGTATCTTTTCGAAATTGTAAACTTCAGATACCACGTTGGCGGCATGCGGCTGGTTCACGTTCCCGAAGCGCGTAGTCACATCCAGGCGCAGATTCAGCGTTTTGGTAGCCTGGAGATCAAGGTTGGACCTGAAGTTATAACGCCTGAAGAAATAGTTGTTGTTCACTTCATTACGGGGATCGGAGAAGTCTTTCACCAATCCATTCTGGGTTAATGCGCCTGCGGAGATGAAGTATTTAACAGCTTTTGTTCCCCCGGAGATATCCACGTTTGTATTCGCCTGTAGAGAGTATGCCTTGAACAGCGCATCGTACCAGTTTACATTCGGATGCCCGTATGGATCTTTTCCATTCCTGAACAGCTCCAGGTCTTCCGCTGTAAATTGTTCGGGCAGGCCATCGTTCCTGTATGCTTCGTTCACCAGCAAAGCGGTATTATAGCTGTCCAGGAATTTAGGCTTCTTAACGGGCGACTGGGCGCCGGATTCAACGCGCAGGTTCACCTGGGGCTGGCCTGTTTTTCCACGGCGGGTAGTAACAACCAATACCCCGTTTGCGCCTTTGATACCGTAGATCGCTGTAGTAGAGGCATCTTTGAGGATAGTGATGCTTTCTATTTCATTCACGTTGATCTGTTGCAGCTGATCGTAGGCATATTCGATATCATCCACGATGATCAATGGTTTATTGCCATCTGCGTTCAGCGAGCTTACGCCGCGGATAAAAAAGTCGGAGGCATCTTTACCTGGTTGACCGGAGCGTTGCTGCGCCACAAACCCGGGCAATTTTCCCATCAGGGCGTTTTGGACGTTGGCGGTGGGAACGTTCCGGATCTCGCTGCCCGTAATAGCGCTCACAGCTCCTGTATTCGTGATCCTCTTCTTTGTATTAAAGCCCACTACTATCACCTCATCAATTCCCTGGGTAGAGGGTTGCAGGAAGATATCCAGCGGTTCCCCTTTCTGTACATCTACCTCCTGCTGCACGTACCCTATCAGCCGTACTATCAGCTTATTGGAACGGCCTTTAAGCGTCAGCTGGAATTCGCCTCCCGGGTTGGTAGTAGTACCATTTGCCGGCATCCCTTTTTCTATAATGGTAACTCCCGGCAACGGACCATCTGTACATTTAACAGTTCCTTTCACCACGGTTTGCTGGGCATACAGCCATCCCGGCGCGAGGAATAAAGTGAAGCAAAAAAATACCTGTAATATATTTTTCATAACAATGATCTGATTAATGTTAGCGTAACAACTTACCATCCCGGGTTTTGCACCATGTTATCGTTCTTCACTACTTCGTCGTACGGAATAGGGAACAGATACATCGCCGGCGCTTTGAACTTAGGTGTGAAAACCGGCGTAACGTTATAGGTAAGACTGCTTCCTATCTTGATGATCAGCATGCCGTTCAGCGGCTGGTTCATCACTTTTTCAGCGATCTTCCAGCGACGGATATCCCAGAAGCGGTGTTCTTCAAATGCCAGTTCTATCCTTCTTTCGTTCCGGATGATGTTGCGCATCTCATCCTGGGTCATGCCTGCTTTAAGTCCATACAGCCCGTCATCGCCGGCTTCCACGCCTGCTCTTTTACGCAGGGCGATGATAGCCTGGTATACTTCATCATCCGGACCGTTGTATTCGTTCTGCGCTTCGGCGAAGTTCAGCAGCACTTCTGCATAGCGGAAGTAGATCCAGTCGTGGCTGGTGCTGCTGTACTGGGTACCGCTTTCGAAGTTGCCCATGAACTTGCGCATATAGTAACTGGTTTTTGTTTGCTGAACCGCGCCGCCAGGTTTATTTATGCCGCCTTCAAACGTTTCCAGGGAGGTGTTCAGCCAGGTAGCCCCGTTGTAAAGGATGTTGTACCTGAGCCGCGGGTCCCTGTTCGCATAAGGATTAAGGGCGTCATAGCCTGAACCGGCTTCAGAGATCTGTTTTCCGTTGCTCATCGGGTAAGCGTCTACCAGCTCCTGGGTTGGACTTGTTCTTCCGAACGCCTGTGCAGAGGCGATGCCTACCGGGCCGTTGGTAGATTCTACATCCGTGTTGTTATCGCCCTGCCTGAAAAAGATCACTTCGCTGTTGTTCTGGGTAGTGAAAACGTTTGTATATGTCGGCAGTAAAGAGAAGGCATTGCTGTTTATCAACTCCCTGGCAGCATCTGCAGCCAGTTTCCAACGCTCTTTCTGAAAATCCGTATAGCCGGTAAGGTTATTGCCGTTGTCTATATTGCCGCCGTTAAACAAAGGACTGGCAGCATAGAGCAATACCCTTGCTTTCAGGGCCATGGCAGCGCCCCTGGTAGCCCTGTGGCTATTCAGCTCCGGGTTTTCTATAGGATTGGTCCTGATGCTGTCTTTTATTGCGTCGCATTCGGACACAATGTATTTCACACAGTCGGCAAAGGAGCTGCGTGGAATCTGCACATCGTCTCCCAGTTCTCTTACCTTATCTCCCATCAGCGGAATACCGCCATAGCGTTTCAGCAATTCGAAATATGCAAAGGCCCTGAGAAAACGTGCTTCGCTTTTCCATACATATTTGACAGAAAGGCCGTTTGACAGAGTTTCTTTCACCGGCACCACTCCTACGTTATTCGCAAATAAACTGGCGCGGCGGATCACATTGTAATAGCTGCCCCATTGCATTTCGTTCTTTATCGCTACCAGCGAGGTATAGGCGCCTGTTGCCAGTTTCTGCACTTCAGAAGTGCCGGGCAGGGAAGAAATAGCATTATCTGTGGCCGCATCCAGGAGGTCGCCGTCTATCCGGTTAAAACCTACAGGCAATGTTGAATAAAGGCTGTTAAGATATTTGCTGGCATTGGTACCCAGAGAATCATCCTTATCAAAAACATAATCTATGGTAATATTCTCCAGCGGCACTTTCTCATAATCTTTTGTACACGCTACACCCATCAACAGCGCCATCAGGGGAAAAATATATCTGCACTTCATATTCTGGTTGTTCATGGTATTTATAGTTTGATGTTAATACCCGCATTAAATACTCTCTGGATAGGGTACGCGCCCACTCCTACTTCCGGGTCAACCCAATCGTAAGCCGCATGGGTGAACAGGTTCTCTGCATTCGCAAATACCCGGACGCCCGAGATCCTGATAGGGCGCATCCAGCTGGCGGGCAGGTTATAGGCAATACTGATGTTCTTTAACCGTACATAGTTGCCTGACCTCATCCAGAAAGAAGACCGCTGTTGGTTGTTGGTATTGGCCAAAGCGGTAAGACGCGGATAAGTGGCTGTAGCAGCGGTTTCCGGCGTCCATCTGTGCAGTATCTGTTCATATGCCTGCCCGTAGGTACCGTTGTAGTAAAGGAAACCGGCTTCCGTAGCGAAGTTGTTCACTTCCATCAGGCGGTTGGTCACTCCCTGCACCAGGGCGCTAACCTCGAAACCTTTGTAGTTGAAACCAACAGTAGCGCCGTAATAAACCCTGGGTTTATCTGTTCCGATAGGCGCTTCATCAAATTGATCTATCAATCCATCGCCGTTGAGGTCTTTGTATTTAATATCTCCCGGCTTCGGCGTATATCCTGCGATCGTGGCGCCGTTGGCCGCTTCCTCTGCCGTCTGGAAGAAGCCATCAGCAATATACCCGAACGGCATGCCTACCGGCTGCCCTGTTCTTTTGTTCCATTCATAACGGCGTTTCTGTTCATCTACAAAAAGCACTTTGGTTTGCTCCCTGCTGATATTGCCGGTAATGAAGTAGTTGAAGTTGCCGATATGATCCTGGTAGGTAACCGTTAATTCCTGGCCTGTATAGAGATTTACGCCAATATTTTCAGGCGGGTAAGACAATCCTATCAGCGCAATGCTTTTACCGCGCAATTGCAGCAGGTCGTAGTATTTATCGTGGTAATAGCTGGCGGTAACCTGCAAACGGTCCTGCCACAGGGAGATATCTATTCCCGTGTTCAGTTTATGCGCTTTCTCCCAGGAAATATTGATATTGGATAATGCGCCGTTGTACTCTTCAAATCCCTGGCCCGGCGACCTGGTCGTTCCCTGCGAGTAAATGCCTCCCCCAACGCCGTTGTTTAAAGCAAAGGAAGGACGCCAGATATAATAACCGGAATTATCAACGCCATTGCCGGTTTTTCCGTAAGTAGCGCGAAGTTTAAGCAGGTTTATCCAACTGACATTCTCTTTAAAAAAGTCCTCTTTCGCAATATCCCAGCCTATACCTCCGGCATAGAACAACCCGTATTGCCTGCCCGGCATATAACGGTTATAGCCGCTGTAGTTGATGGCGCCTTCCAGGAAGTATTTCTCTTTGTAATTGTAAGCTGCTTTTGCGGAAAGGTTATTAAGCTTACCGGGAAGATCGTAGTTGAAAGTTGTTTGCTGCTGATCTGCCAGCAATGCTGCGCTAACGCCATGATCGCCAAAATTGCGGTCGTAGTTAAGAGATGCCTGTGCAAACCAATAGCGGGCGTTGAATACGGTAACGAAGTTATTGGACTGCGACTGTGGCGTACCAAATTTAGAATAAGTGGTATCGCCATCCGGCCCTATGCCATATTTATAGGTTAAGGATTGTTTGTTCCGCACGGTCGAATTCAGCGACTGGATGGAAAGATTGGTCCTGAACTTCGCGGAAAGACCTTTCACCCATTTACCCATATCGTAAGCCAGTACGATATTCGCCATCACGTCTTTAGCATTGTCGAGGATATAACCCGAATTAAGCATGCTGGATAGCAGGTTGGTCTGGAAGGAATTGGTACCGCCCCAGGAGCCATCAGGGTTCTTGATGGGATAGGCATTGTTCGGGGTGGCCAATAGGTCGCCCAATACCTTGCTGGTAGTAGCTCCGGGTTGATTGCCATTCTGCAAACGGCCAAACAGCTGCATCCCAACAGTAAACTCCCTGGTAACGTTAATATTGAGATCCGAATTGATGATATAACGTTCCAGCTGCAGGTTAGTGTTATAGGTATTAGCAGGGTCGGTTTTAAACAGCCCGTCTTGCTTTGTATAGTTCAGCGATACCGTATAGCGGGCTACGTTAGTGCCTCCCCCGATATTCAGGTTATACCTGGATATGGGAGCCCGATCCCTTAACAGTACGTCATACCAGTTAACATTTGGATGTCCGAAGGGATCTGTTCCATTCCTGTAGGCTTCGAAATCTTTTTGGTTGTATACGGGGTCTTTCCCGTCGTTCTGCAGCGCTTCATTCAGCAGGTAAGCATATTGGTAGGCAGGTAAGGGAGACGGCAGTTTTAACGGCTCCTGTGTTCCCCGCTGCGCGGTAAATGATATCCGCGTTTTGCCAGGTGTTGCAGCTTTTGAGGTGATCAGGATGGCTCCCCGCGAACTCCGCTGTCCCAACAACAGCGTAGATAAAGCGTCTTTCAGTACTGTTACTGATTCTATATTCTCCGGATCAACAGAGTAGAAATCACGCTGTACGCCATCTACCAGGGTAACAGCTCCCTGTCCCCTCAGGGACAATAAGAACTCCGAGTTCTCGGAGGGGCTGGCGCCACCCGGAATAGGACGGTTGCCGACAAAAATATCCACGTTATAATTCGCTGCTGTAACAGGGCTTCTGAAACCGCTGTATTGCTGGGTATATAAACCTGCCAGCTGGCCCGGCAATGCGTATGCAAGTTGCGAGGCCGGAGTAGTTGATAACTGCCTGTTGTAGATCGCATTCACTTCTCCCAACACCCGGCTCCTTGGCATCTTTCCATACAATACATCCACTTCTTTAGGCTGGCGGATAAAAGCCGCCTCCATTCGTATACGCGTGAGCGTATCCTGGCTTATTTTATATTCTGTGGTATAATAACCGTCTTTAGACACCACCAGCAAACTGTTAACGGGAGCGTCTATACTGAAAGAACCATTGGCGTCTGAAGTTGCAGCGTTGCCGGAGCCTTTGAGCTGTATCTTCACATCCTGCAGGGGCGAACCATAGTCGTCTACCACCTGTCCCTGTACCTTACCTGCCGCCTGCTGCGCAGTTGCGGAAACAGATAGCAGCAACGTAAACAGGATAGAAACGGCCAGGTATTTTATATAGTAAAATCGCAACATTTTTATTTCTATTTACATTTGAACGTATAGACAAAAGGACTGGCTGTATTACCGTATCCTACCTTTATATTTCCGCTTGCGTCGGTGAAATAGTATTCCAGCCGGTTGATGGTTTGGTTGGCGCTTACATTAAAGTATTGCCTTGGCCAGAACGTAATGCTGTAGCGGTTCCCGACGCCGGCAGCTTTTGGCATGCGCGACCCGGGTTGCTGTACGCACCTGTCTATCACCTGGCCATCGTTCGTATATGCTTTCACGCAGAAATAAACATCCTGGGCTCCGGTCAGCGGCGTATTCACAACATCGGCGTTGAAGGTGATGGTCATGATATCATTGTCTAACGACGAATTGGGATCGGTGATCGCCAGCTGCGGGTTGCAGAAGTCGACCAGGTCGCCGTCGCCATCCGTTACCTCGAAGCAGTCCTTGAAGATGGCTTTATACGGCCTGTTGGTATAGAAGTCATTCAACCCGTCGGAGCTGGATGCGATGAAATATCCCAGTTTTACCCGCATGTTTTCGGGGCCTGTTTTTGTTACTATTTTGATGTCTACATCCTGTTTATCTCCATTTACGACATCATAGGTCGTTTGCGACCAGAATACAACCCATTCCATATCATCCAGGAGGTTAGGTCCTATGCCGTACCTTTCGCGCAGGGCAGCCGGCCATTCCTTCCCGTTGGTCAGTACGCCGGCCGGTATTTTTACCATGGTGCCGCTACCCATGGAAGTAGTGGTATAGGTCATGGTAGTATTGGCGGCTGCGTTCCAGCTCTTGGGAACCAGGATGCCTACCACTATCCTGTCGGCAGCCCTGGCCTCGGCTATTTCAAAACGTGTATGCATCACTGCAACGAGGTCCTGGCCGGCCTTTACTTCCGAAGGCTGATCCACTTCGTTCAGGTAAACACATCTGGAAAGTACCAGGCAGGCCAATACGATCAACGTGTACTTTAAGATGCCTGTATATTTATTGTGCTTCATGTTATTTCGAAATTTTTTCCAACGTGTACTGGTAAGTGTTGTTAATACATCCCGGGCTGAAAACCAGGTTGATTATGCGTTGCCCGTCTGTGATGGGATAATCGAATTTGGTTACAACGGAAGAATCCACACCCTCCTGGTGGAAAGTGATCTTGAAAGGATATTGCGGGTCATCCAGCGACCAGGTTCCTTTGCCGCTTACGATAAAAGGAAGCAGGTTGTCTATTGTATAAGTATTGTTCTGGAAATGAAGCCGGAATTTGGAGAAGTCGACCACGTTGGTCAGATCGGTACCATTTCTTGTTGCTTTGGTGATCCTCCAGGTGCCTTCAATATTCTTTACAGGTTCGGGAATTGCTATCTCCGTGGCTCTACAGGCGGCCAGCAGGAGCAGACATACAGATACTAAATAATTTTTCATATAAACAAATTGACCGTGGACGATTAAAGATTAGTAGCCCGGGTTTTGCTGCAGTTCGGGCGATTTGGCAGTTTCGCTCTGCGGGATAGGCCACAGGTACATTGGTTCCCTGAAATTGTGCTTGCGCACCGCGAATACTTTATAGGTAACCTTGTTTCCATCCCTGGTGATCTCCATGCCGTTCATCACCTGGTTTTCGGTTTGGGCGGCTATTTTCCAGCGGCGCACATCCCAGAAGCGATGTTCCTCGTAGGCCAGTTCCACACGGCGTTCGTGGCGAATAACTTCCCGCATGGCATTTTTGTCCAGGCCTTGCGGAAGTTGGTAGGGATTGAGTCCCGCGCGTTGCCTGATCAGCTCTACCGCGGTGTATACATCGGCAACGGGGCCTGCATACTCGTTCGTTGCTTCGGCGAAGTTTAGCAATACCTCTGCATACCGCATCAATGGCAAACACCTGTCGGTTCCGTGGATGTTGTTGGCGCTGATATTATCGGCCAGCATTTTATTTATATAATAGCCGGTAGGCGTACCTGCATGCACGGCATCCTGGCTAACTCCTTTGCCGTTAGGCCCCAGGTAGATATTCACCAGTTCCTTTACCCCGGTTTTCTGGATAAGCATGGACTGGTCATGAATGATGGAATAATTCATCCGCGGATCGCGGTTGGCATACGGGTTATTGGGATCATAGCCGGAAGCGGGATCGGTGATAGCTTTGCCATTAGCCATCTCGAAGGCATCTACCAGCTGCTGGTAAGGGAATCCGCCTTGTCCGCCACCTCTCGAAGGCGGCTGCCAGTAGGTTTCAAGATCCCTGTTCCCTCCCTGCATCCGGGCAAATATGTATTCGTTGTTCACCCGCAGGGTAAATACTTTATAAAAGCCGTAACCCGGGGCGGTGGCATTGTCTACGTACAGCGAGTAGGCATTCAGGCCTATAACGGCGCGGGCAGCGTCGGCAGCCAGTTTCCAGCGTTCGGGATCTTCATTTGTATACCCGGTGTAAGAATTACCGGCCGCAATGTTACCGCCGTTGAAAAGCGGGCTGGCCGCATACAGCAAAACCCTCGCCTTCAGGGCAAGGCATGCACCGGCGCCCACGCGACCGTAATCCTGCCGGATCCTGACAACCGGAAGATCTTTCGCCGCCTTGTCGCATTCCGCAACGATATACTTCACGCATTCATCGAAGGTGCTGCGTTGCGCGGGGATCTTATCTGCCATGGTAAATATGGTATCTCCTACCAATGGCACTCCCCCGTAATGCTTCAGCAAAATAGCGTAGTACCATGCCCGTAAAAACCTGGCTTCTGCTACAAGCCTGATCTTATCGGCTGCCTGCATAGGCGTACGGGGAATATGTTTAATAAGCTGGTTAACGCTCCGGATATTGGAATAAGCTGTTCTCCAGGCGTCGTCGGTAATGATGGCGGCATTTACGGTGCCGGTAGCAAATTGGACAGAGGTAGTAATGTTGGCAGATTTCTGGGGCTCCGCTTCATCTGATGAAGCGTCTAATCCCCCGTTTCCAAACCTGACAGGGTTGGCACTGATAGCAATGCTTGTGTAAATATTGTTCAGGAAGGCGACAGTCCGGGAACTATCGGAAAATACTGCTTCCTCTGTCAGATCGGTGGTCTGCGTTTGGTCAAGAAACTGTTTCTTCTCACACGACAATAGCACCCCCGTTAATAGCGCCAAAAAAGGCAGGTAACGGCATTTCATAACGTAGTAGTTTGATTGATAAGACTTCATTCTTTTTCGATACGAGCGGGGCAGACCAGGTTCGGTTGGCTGTCAAACCTGTTCATGAAACCAGCTCGCTTATAAGAATGACGTTTTCAAACGCCGCTACCGTAGTCGGGGTAGTAAAAAAATTTCTCCGTGCTGTTATCTGGCTATACCCGCATCTTTAAACCGGAGGGTCCGGACTCCAAACTGCGGAATAGATAAGGCGACCCGGGAGCCGGTAACCGGCAGGAGCGACCGCACCCGGCGGCCATCCAGTTCTTCCAGGCTGATGTCTTTGAACCGCCCGGGAACCAATATTTGCCCTTCTTTATCTGTTCCCCCGTAATTAAACAACCGGAGTACCAGATCATTTCCATCGGCCAGCATGGTTGTTACCTCCCATCCCCTGGCTTTCACCCCAAACAGGGGCGAATAATTGGCGGCAGGTTTCCCCGGCGCCAGTAACAAGGGTTCGTTCCATGCCGTGCTTTCCGTATATACATTTCCTTTAACCCAGTTGCCGGTATGAGGCAGTATGGCATAGTTCACAAGGGTTGGCCCGGTAATGTCGTAATCCCTGCCCCACAGGCCTTTTCCTGCATATTGCAATACAAGCCCCAAAGGCGTTCCTTCCCCATGCACATAACTGGTAGTATGGTCAGTAAATAAGGCCATCCCCGTTTTCTCCTTCCTATCCCTGACATCTACCCAATGCAATATGATATTGTTCTTAATGCTATCCCAGCTTTCGAAGAACGTGTTGGGTAAAGTACTTTCCGTAACATCAAAAGGCGCGTCTTTACTGATCAACTGATCGGCAAGATCTAACGGGAACATAACCTGTAGCTTATAACGATCGTCGTAAAAGGCTTTCTTCAATGACTCGGCCTTATAGTTGTGCTTTTGGGAATAGGCGCCTATGCCAGGGTTGCCCTGCCAGCCGATCTTCACCTGCATGTCGATCCGCCGCTGCCCTTGCGCCAGGGTAATGAATTGGGTGAAAGGATGTATTCCTATTTTCCCGTTTACCTGTACTTTTACCAGGCCGGCGCCTTGCTGCAACACCTGCACTGTGGCAGGATTATCGGCGCTGGAAAGGAATTTACCTTCATCATAAAAGTACCCGCGGATACTATTGAAGCCCAGGCTATCGGATTTCTTCACCAACTCTTTACCACCCAGGAATTTTGCAACCAGGCTGGATATGGCGCCGCCTTTTGCCGGATCGATCTCTAACCTGTACATATCCGTTTCCAGGACGTACCTGCCGCCAGGTAACTGTCTGAAGGCATTGGCACTCCCGGTAGCTACCGGCGATGCCGAGCGTTTCAGCTTATAGGTATTAAGACTCAATTGGGGAGCAAAGGCCCGGAAAACGATGGTATTGCCAGGTCCCTGCTGTTGAGGGGTTTTCCTTCCCAGCGTATCCGATACCAGCACATGATCGGACGTCCAGCCGGCAGGAAGTTGAACGCTCACCCATTCGGTACGGTCGTGGGATGTGGGATTAAATATGCTGATGTATTGTTCGTCCGGTTTCCCGTTGTTCTGCAACAAAGCCCCCAAAGCGGCGGAGATCACCTGGTCTGCTTTCTGATCGGAAAAGCTGGTCCAAGCAGCTACTTTATCTACCCAGGTATCGCCCGGCTGGCCGTTGTAGGGCACTATCCAGCAGTCGTGGTGCTGGGCGAGCAGCAAGGCTTCCCAGGCGCTGTCGAGGTCCGTTGCCGGCCAGCGAAATTTGTTATAGGCTGCCAGGGCGGCTATCTTTTCTGCTGTTGCCAGTTTATTTTCGCTTGTTCTAACCTGTTGGGCTATACGTTGCAAAACCTGCGCCCCCCATACCAGGCTTACCCTGATATCTTCCTGGCTGAACTTCCAGACAGGGGCCTGGCGCTGATCTGCCACTTTTTCGAAATAATGTCTCCAGGTTTCGTACTGCACCGGCAACCCGTTATAAGTGGCATCCTTTAACCAGGGGCCGTTCTTCCAGCCGGCATCCTGGAGGCACATGCCTACCGGGTGCTGTATGCCCATACGAACGGCTGCATCCAGGTATGATTTGCTATTGTTCCAGGCGGTGGTTTGCCAGGTAGACCCGGGCAACAGGTCTTCACAGGCATACCTGGGTACCGTCAGGATCTGCGAACCATCAGATCCCTGCCATTTCACCAGTTCGCCTCCCCAGGCGCGGGTATAACCACCCCAGCAGGTGTTGGGATTTTTCAGCGAAGCATATTTGAAACCGTAGGAAAGCAGCAGTTGCGGCAAAGCGCTGGTGAAACAAGGTTCTTCCGATGAATAGGTTTCAAAAACAGCATTGGGAAAATGCTCTCTCAATTTCTTCATTCCATAACTAAACTGGCGAATAATACTTTCTCCTGAAATATTATAGAGATAACTCTGGCCATAGGAGGGGTTTACGTACTCTATACGGCCATTGACCGACTGGTCGCTGAACCATTGCTTAAATGCGTCGTATGCCTGCCTGTCTTTTACTTTGGCGTCATCCCAGGTTACCGGCTCTATTTCCAGGTTGATCTTCCAGCCAGGATGCCGCTTCAACAGATCTGCCATGAACCGGGTGTTCCAGACGGGATAATGCCCGTAGATCCCACCGTGGTATCCGTCTATAAAATAGGCTTGCTGTGCCATAACAGAAGAGGTACTAAGCAGTAAAAACAGGGCCAGGTAAAAACGCAATTTGTTCATCTTATCTTCAATAATTAATCTTTTAATGCAGGATTTTTCTGAATCTCAGCTAACGGAATCGGAAATTTCAGATCAGCTTCCGTAAATGCTTTAATGTGCCGGGGCGCTTTATAGCCCAGCAGGGGAACTATTTGGCCGGAAGGTACATCCAATGCTTTGCGGGTGCGCAGCATATCGAACCAGGTCTGGAATTCAAAACATAACTCCCAATACCTTTCCTTCAGCACCTGGTCAACTTCCAAAATGGCAGGTCTTTGTTCTCCGGGCATCGCCCTTTTGCGTACCTGGTAATAGGCGCCGATAGCCACCGCATCGGCCGTTGAGCCGCCATCAGCCATTGCCCTGGCTTCCGCGCAGATCAACAGAACATCAGCATACCTGATGAGAGGAAAGTTCTCGCCCGACCTTCCTGTCTGTTCTGCCAGCGCATCCCAGAATTTAAAAATAAAAGGGGCGGGCAGCTGAACAATGCTATTAGGATTGCTATAATTCGGATAACGGGTATAAAAGAATGCCTGCTCCGCTTTTCGCTTATCCGCAGCGGCGTAAGAGTCGTAAAACGATTGTTCGGGCGCCATTGCGCCGCCATAGGCGGGTTGTATGGAGATGGGCTGATCAGGATAGGGAAGATATCCAAAATGAATGATGCTGGCAGCTTCCGTCGGATGCCGCTGCAGCATGAAAATATGTTCCCTGGTATTCTGTTTTGCTATGTCCCTCAGTTCACTGTAGTCGTCAAACAGTTCGAATTTCCCGCTGTTGACAACCTCCATGGCTGCTTCATATGCCTTGATGTAATACTCCTTCCCTTTCTGCAACGGGTAACCGGCCATGGTAATGTAGACTTTTGCCAATAAGGATTTCACCGCCCCCAGGCTTACCCGGCCTGATTGATCTGTCCAAGGCAGGTTGCTGGCTGCAGCCATATCCAGGTCTTTCACTACCTGGTCATATACCTGGGCCATGGGAGTTTTTGGAATGAAGATATTATCGAGATCCTTTGTAGGAGTAGTTTTCAACGGAACGTCGCCAAACAACCTTACCAGCTGGAAATAGTACCAGGCCCGCAGGAAATACACCTGCCCCAGGTATTGCCTGCTGGTAGCAGTGTCGAGCACTTTCGTGTTGTTGATATTTTCGATAACGCTGTTACAATTCTCAATGGCTTTGTAGTAAGCCGCCCACCATGCCTGCAGGCGGGAATTAGCCGGGTCGATCTTATCAAGCCGCAGGAACTGGTCATCTTCAAAACCTGATGGACGCGGCCTGTTGCTGTACCCTGTAATATATTCAAGCGCGAACACCGCACTAACGCTAACGCCTAAGTCAACAGTAAATATTTTCCCAAGGCCTTCATAAGTACCATTTACAGCCGCTTTGGCCTGTTCCGGCGTTTTATAATACTGATCGGCAGCCAGGAACCCGTTAGGATTTTCCCGGAGAAATTTCTGGCAGGAACAGAAGAACAGAAGTATCGACAACAAAAATATCCTTGTACCCATTGTTCAGAAATTGATGTTTAAGGATAATGAAATTGTTTTGGGCTTGGGATATTGATAAACATCCACGCCCTGGTTCAGTCCTCCGTCAAAAGAGGTTGCTTCCGGATCATACCCGCTGTACTTGGTGAACAGGAAATAATTCTCGGCATTGATCCCTATGGAAGCGCCTTTCAGGTTATAACGCTGCAGCCATTCGGGTTTCAGCCGGTAGCTGAGCGCAATATTGCGCACCCGCAGGAATGAGCCGTCTTCGATGTTATAGGAATCCAGTTCATTATCGTAACCATCGCCCGGTAAACGCAAAGCTGCGTTATAGGTCTGCTGATGGCCCGGCGTCCAGGCGTTGAGGATGCTTTTATAACTATTGGCAACAGGCGCCGCGCTTTCCGTGATAAACCGGGTGAAATTGGCCAGCTTATGACCATACATCACCTGCAGATCCACGTATAACGACAGTCCTTTGTACGTGAAGGTATTGCCAATGTTGGACTCGAATTTAGGCATGGCGTTTCCCAGGCTGGTCTTGTCGCCAGCGTCTTTGATCTTGTTGTTATTCAGGTCGGCAAATTTCAGGTCGCCCGGCTTCTTGCCATAGACCGCTGCTTCCGCGGCTTCGTCGCTTCCCCAGGTGCCCAGGCGCTGGTACCCGAAAAATTCGTTCAGCGGCCGGCCTTCCATAATGCGGCCTGCCCAGGTATACATGATATCGCCGTTCAGCTTCAGCACCTTGGAACGGTTCATGGAAAAATTGAAACTGGTGCTCCAGCTGAATGCGGGCTTGTCGATGTTTGTACTGTTTACCGTAATTTCCAGTCCCTTGTTGCTGATAGAACCGATGTTGTCGAGAATATAGTCGTAACCGGTAGTAGCCGGCAACTGGCGGGAATAGAGCAGATCCCTGGTCAGCCTGTTGTAAACATCCGCTGTCAGCTGCACCCTTCCATCCAGCAACGTAGCGTCTATCCCCAGGTTCAGCTGCCTGGATTTTTCCCATTTCAGGTTGGGGTTGCCGAATGTTGCCAACGTAACGGAGGGCACGGGCTGCCCGTTAAAAACGCCCAGCGCGTTGTTCATTTTGCTGATGGTCACATAATCGCCAATCTCCGCATTTCCCACTACCCCGTAACTCGTTCTCAGCTTAAGATCGCTGACGATCCTGTCGTTAAAGAAATTTTCCTTTGATATGCGCCAGGCGGCCGAAAAAGCCGGGAAATAACCGTATTTGTTATTCTTCCCGAACCTGGAAGAACCGTCTACCCTGAAAGACGCTCCTAATAGGTATTTATCGTTATACCCGTAATTCCAACGGGTAAAAAAAGAGTTCATCTGGTTGGTGCCGTTATACGAGTAAGGGGTTTGCTTAACGGTGCCGGTCTGCAAACTATTGTAAGAAAAAAAATCGTCGAAGAAGCCCTCCGCTCCTGCCTTGGTAGCCGTATTGGCGAAGTAGTACCAACTGGCGCCGGCTACAGCGGTGAGATGATGCTTGTTAAAATGATTGGTATAGGTGAAGTAATCTTCCGAGGTCCAGGAGCCTAAGATCGCGTTGGTTCGGGTAGCCACGCCCTGCTGTGTTTCTGAAAGGCCCCTGATATCGCGCCCCGAGTAATAGAAATCGTAGGTCGTTCCTGTTTGCCCGGTGATGCTGGCGGTGAAGTCCAGTTTGGTGTTCAGATGAAAAGTACCGGTCAGACTTCCCATTGTATAGGTCCTCCCAAAAACAGATTGCACCTCCTTGAGGAGGCGCACGGGATTTTCAGAATCTTCAGCTCCGGGGTAATCCCCTTTGCGGGAGTAAGTGCCATCGGGATACCTGACGGGAAAAAAGGGTAGGAACTCGTAGATCTGCCGGATGCCATTCAACCCGAAAGTATTGATATCAACGTTTCGCTGCCTGACGGCCCCGGTATTCAACACCGCCTGCAAATGAAACCATTTCTTTACATCCCACCCGAGGTTGATAAATCCATTGACCTGTTTCGAATAACTGCTCAGCAATATGCCCTGCTGGTCTTTAAAGGAAACATTGGCTACAGCGGTAAGATTATCTTTGCCCCCCGAAAAGCTGAGTGAGTGAGCATGTGAGATGGCCAGCCTGGTAGCTTCTTTTTGCCAGTTGGTATTATATTTCGGGGTACCGTCGGCATTAAAGAGATCGGATTTGCGTTCGAAAGTTTTGTTGGGATCCAAATGCGGCGCCAGCCTTCCTGGTTTATATTCATATTCTCTTTTGAACATTTCCAGGGCTTCGCTGGCATTCATCAGGGAAATTTCCCTGGCCAGGGTTCCGAAGCTGACGGTGTTACGGAAGTTGATCACCGCCGCTGTGTTGGCGCCGCGTTTGGTAGTGATCACCACTACCCCGTTAGAACCGCGGGCGCCGTAGATCGCCGTAGCTGCGGCGTCTTTCAGTATGTCGGTCGATTCAATAATATTAGGATCAATGATGTCCGGGTCCGCTCCTACAATGCCATCGATCACAAACAACGGGTTATTCGAAGCGTTGATAGAACCTGTTCCCCGGATCTTGATGGTTGGATTGCCACCGGGTTTGCCTGAATTGGTCATTACGCTGACGCCGGCCAGTTTACCCGCCAGTCCCTGTACCAGGTTAATAGTGGTAGGCCGGTCAGTGATCTTTTCGCCCGATACCGTACCTATTGCCGTGGTTAATTCAGCTTTGCTGCTGATGCCATATCCAACCACTACTACTTCTCCCAGGTCGGACATTCTTTGTTTTAAAGCCACTTTCAGGTAACTGTTGCCCGCGATCACCTCCTGTTCATAAAAACCCAGGTGCCTGAAATGCAGGGTATCAACAGATCTGGCGCGTATGCTGAAGGTGCCGAACACGCCGGATGCAACGCCTTTCCCGGAGCCTTTCACCATAATGCTTACGCCGTAAAGCGGTTGCCCTTTCTGATCGGTGACCACACCTGTGATCAGTCCTTCCGTGGTAGGAGTTGCAATGCTCTCTGTTTCCCGCACGGTAACCAGGATATTCTTCCCTCTCTGTTCGTAAGCAAGGCTGCGCGGAAGTACCTGTTTCAGCACCTGTTCTACCGTTACATTATCACGATTGAAAGATACTTTGCCTATGCTGGCGATGGCAGAGGGACTGTAAACAAACCTGAAAACTGTAGTGGCTTCTATCTGTTCAAAAATCTTGTCTAACGACTGATCTGTGACATGGATATTGACAAAGGTCTGTTTTATATGCTGAGCTTTCAGCTGCACAACCAACAACAATAGTATGATAAACAGGGGAATGCTCCTGTAAAACTTCTTCATAACAACAATAATTATAACACCCGGGAAGTTTCCTGCTGCGATACCTTTTTCATACCGTGAATATATCAATGTACAGGCATTCCTGATATCCTGTAAACATTATTTTCTTTGCGCCATGAGTACCTGTAAACACGGCAAAGCATGTCCAATACCTCCGGCAGGGCGACCTGTTCGTCGAAGCTGGCTGTTAAAAGGCCGTTTGCCACTTCTTCGTTATCAAACTCGATGTGTACGTTATAGCGTCTTTCCAACCTGGCAGCAATATCTTTAAACAATTGTTTTTTGAATATTAGTTGCCCTGTTGTCCAGGTAACCATGTCTTTTGCGCTCACCTGTTTTTTTACAAAAGAGGCGTTGCTGAGATCATATACCAATTGTTCATCCGGCAGCAATACTGCTTTCTGCGATTGATCCCTGTTCACTGCCACCTTGCCTGAATTTACCGTTACCGCAACAAGCTTAGCGGATTCATAAGCATCTACATTGAAACTGGTACCAAGTACCTGTACGGTGATATCGCCGGCATGTACGAGGAACGGCAGGTTTGTTTGCTGCTGTACTTCGAAATAGGCTTCCCCGCTGATCCAGACTTCTCTTTTGCTGTCGGCTGTTCTGCCTTGTTCAAATTTCACCTTACTGTTTGCATTCAGCCACATAAGCGACCCGTCGGGCAGTTTCACTTTCCTGGCAATATTATTACCGGTTGCCGTGGCCATAACAATTGGCTGAGCGGCCGGTTGTTTCCTGGAATAATACAGGGCGCCTCCCGCTATTACGAGCAACAGCATTGCTGCAGCCGCTACCAGGTAGCGATAGCGTATGAACAGGCCACGGCCGCCTTTTGACTGAGAAGCGATTGCCTGGTCTATCTGCCCGTACATTTGTTGCTGTAAGGCTTCCTGTTGCTGCGCATCCAGTTGGTCAGTCAATCCCTGCTCTGTATCAAAAGACTGATACCAGGCCTCTACCCGTTGCTTTTCCTCGGCAGTTGCCAGGCCATCCAGGTATTTTGCTATCAGTGCCTTTAATTCAGTATTATTCATTGTTATTAGCTCTCATTAGTTAGACACGCTGATAATTACTTACCGTTACTGTCAAAAAAAATTTACCTCAACAACCCGATTATCAGCCATACAAGGCCAGGGGCGTATTCCTTTAACCCGGCCCTTAAAATTTTCAGCGCCTTGGCCATATGTTTTTCAACGGTATTAACGGAAATGCCCAGTTGTTCGGCAATATGACGGTAAGATAGCTGTTGTTGGCGGCTTAAAAGAAAAACTTCCCTGCATTTTTCCGGTAGCAGGGCATAAGCCTTGTCGATTTGCTGTTGCAGTTCTTTGAATTGGAGATCGGCTGCTGCATCTGCCTGGAAGGAAGGCGGGGCCGACAACAGGTGCAGCTGGTAATTGGTTTGCACCACCCCGCTCCTGATTTCATTCAGGATCTTGTTCCGGAGGGCGGTGTGTAAATAGCTCCTTAAAGAAGAAGTAATACTGATCGTGTCACGCTTCAGCCAGAGCGTTACAAAAAGTTGTTGCACCATTTCGGTAGCATGGTCGGTTGATTTCACACGTTTATAGGCAGCATCCAGCATCTCTTTCCAATAGCGATGATAGATCGCTGCAAACGCTTCTTTATGCTCCTGTTTTACAAGCAGGAACAATTCTTCATCTGATAACGCGGATAAATTTTGTTTCATAACGTTCCATTAGCCTGAAACCATTTAACTAAAGTTAATCGTTTTAGCATCTTATTTCAAAATCTTTTCCTACTATTTCAATCTCCTGACCTGATTATTCGACTGGCTGATAAGTTTGTAATTATTTAATGGTTGATCCGGGCATGAAAATAACCAATATTTGAAGGCAAACTAATTTTTTTGGGATGAAAGGTTGAAGGGGGATACAAATATAAAGCGCCGCATTCAAAAAGGGGTGGCAATTATAAAAAAAACCGCAACTTTAGCAGGTGATCAACATTTATTATACATATTTACCCAGTGCCGGAAAAGCCGGGTTGCTGATAGCCGGCAACCCGGCAATTGGGCGACAGCTGGCAAGGGCGCCCCGAACCGGCGACCTGCCATCGTTCGTAGCCGGAAGATGGCTGTTGGCGCAAATACTGGCAACCATGCAGGTTCCGTATTCGCTGGACGATATCCGCTTCAATGAAGCCGGGCGGCCGGCATTTCCGGGGCCGCCTCATTTCAGCATCTCGCATAGCGGGAACCTGGCCGTTTGCGCGATTGCCCCTCATACTATCGGGATAGACCTGGAGCAGGAAAAAGAGATCGCACTCCCCGACTTTGAAGATTACTTCAGCCGGGAAGAATGGGCAGCCATCCGGCGGTCGGCTACCCCGTATGCTGATTTCTATCGCGCCTGGACGGCCAAGGAAGCCATATTAAAAGCCGATGGAACCGGGCCCGATGCTTTCCCTGAAATAAACGGGCTGGCCGCCGTTCAGTTCCGGGGAAACAGTTATTACCTGGAAGAGATAAGGCTGGAAGAAGGGTATGCCTGCCATGTTGCCGCTACTGCTCCCATCAGGTCAATAACCGTTAAAGAATTATCTATACCCTAAAGGTCACCTTATGCGCTTCCCACGCCACAGGTACTTCCAGCTTGTCTATCAGCTTCTCCACGACTGCCAGCGGAACTACCTGTTCCCGTTGCCGGTTCTGTTCTACCAACCGTTGATAAGGCACTTCAATGTATACCAGTTCAACTTCAGCATCGTACAACATAAACAATTCGATCAGTTGTCCTCTCATTTGCCTGGTAATATTGGTAGCATTCCAGATAAAGGTTTGTTGTTTGCGCAGGAATTGCCTGGCCCTCTCCTTCCCTTCCTGGATCACGCGGCCATTGCCCGATTTATCCGTTGGGTCTATCTTCCATTCTCTCCTGATCTGGTCCAGCGACATAACCGGAAGATCTTTAAACTGCCTCAGGTAAAAATCCTTTCCGCTGCCAGGCAGGCCGCATAACATTATCACTTTGGTCTTAGGCTGTTCGAACGGAACGTAATGCAAAGAGGCATCGTCTTTCGACATATAATGCATCATCGCATTCGCCGATTCAAACGCCTTGGGTTTGCCCCAGCAATCCTGTTCTTTACAATATTCTTCAAAACAATCTACCCTGTAGAGTAACGCCTCTTTATCATCGCACCAGCGCCCGTTGACATCCGCCCTTGCCAGTATGGCCAGCAGTTTGGTATTTACTTCCATGCTGGCTTTTACAAGGGTTTTCAGAGGGTCCGGTTTTTCGAATATCCATAACGGCAGGCCATGATACCTGATCAATCCTGTTATCTGCTCCCGTATTGCAAAAGGAACGTCACCGCCCCGGTACATCAACTGCCGGGCCATAGCAGCGCCAACACGGGCATGACCGGGAGAACTGATCCCTGATTCATCAACAACCGTAGTTGGTATTTTCCCTATATCGTGCAGCCACGATGCCGCCCATAACAACATGCGTTCTTCTTCATCCAGGACTTGGTATGCCGGATCGCTTTCCAGCGCATCCAGCACCATTTGCGTGTGTACGGCCACGTTACCTTCGGCATGATGCCTTTTGTCCTGCGGCGTTTCACTCATCTGCTGCATAAAAGTGTATTGCCATGCTGCGTTCCGGTCCCTGTTCTTTATTACACTAAACATAATTACCTCCTTCATATTTTAATGGCGCACGTTTCCAGTTCCGTGTCCAATGCTCGTCCGTTTTTACGTGTCCTTTTCTCACGTATTTAAAAACGTTGGCGGCAAAATCATTTATACTATATCCATCCGGGTTGCGCGATACGATGCCTTCCATCGTAGTGGCTTCGCCGGTGATCACATCATAAGGGTCTAATGCCCCTCTGCCGGCAGTCATCTGCCGCACCTGGGCTTCATACGCCTCTTTCCCTGCATCGGGCCTGGAATAGCCGATTACGGGCACTGTTGGCAGCTCCAGCATGGAAGCGTAGAAAACAGTTTCCTCCCAACTCAGCCACCTGTCGTGTTCCCGGATCGCGAACACATAAAAGTGATGCTCCAGGTTGCGATAGGCAATGGAATGTATTGCGTATAGATTTTCCAGGAATATTTCCAGGTCGCCCAGGTCGTCTTTTATCAATTGCCAGAACCTACGCAGGCTTTCGGTCCAGGGACTGGTAGTTGGAGCGGCATGCGAGCGGGCAAATACGCCGTATCTCGACAAACAATTATTCTCTCCATCCAGTTTTTCTGTATGCAGTACCAACGGCATCTTTTCTATATGCCGCCAGTAATTGGCAGCAATACGATCGTCGCTGGTTGTACCAGGCGAAAACGGGTAATGGTAGGTCCGGCCATATTTTCTTGAAACAGCCATGTTACAAAATTTAAGTTAAGGGAATAACAATCCTGTGCCCCGGGGAGGGGCAGCTTTCAGACTAGTATGTTATTGACCTTACATGGCTCAAAGTGTTGAGAAGTTTGGGTAAAGGACGCAAAGATAGGGATAAAAACGAAAAAAGGGCCACTTTCCGGAATGACCCTTTTTAATTTGCTTGCACTTTACTAACCTGATTAGCCTTAAATCCTATCTTATGAAACCTGCATTAAAATATCAGCAATTGTTAAATCATGAAGAACATTACAAATGTAGCAGCGAAGAACAGATTAAAAGATGATATTTATCATTGAATTTGTTTTTTAAGGAGGTTTTAAGTAGCTAGACAATTTCGTAACTTCAGAAACATGAAAGAGAGTGCAGGTATATTGCTAGTAAGAAAAGGGAAGCAGCCTGAATTTTTGCTGGTGCATCCAGGCGGCCCATTCTTCAAAAAGAAAGATGCCGGTTTCTGGACCATACCCAAGGGAGAACCTGTGGAAGGAGAAGACCTGCTTGCTACCGCCCGCCGGGAATTTGAAGAAGAAACAGGCTATGCGCCTTCCGGACCTTTTATTGCCCTGCAGCCGGTCGTACAAAAGAACAATAAAAAAGTATGGTGCTGGATGGCGTTCGGCGACCTGGACCCCGCAGCCGTAAAGTGCAATACTTTCGATATTGAATGGCCGCCGCATTCGGGCAAACGGCAATCGTTCCCCGAAATAGATAAAGCCGGCTGGTTTACGTTCGATGACGCCATGCAACTGATCAACGAGCGGCAACAACGATTACTGCAGGAAGCCAAAGCACATCTGTAACTTAGTAAAAAAATTTACTATATTGTCCTATACCTGTCAGTGAACGATCATTATACCTAATTATAAATCCAATACAATTCGGAACATGAAGCGCTATTTCCTATTACTCTTTTGTGCTGCTTCTCTCTATGCCAATGCACAGACAAGACCAGTAGACATCATTCTAAATGAATTCCGTAAAAAGCCAGGACATGTAATGGTAGCTGCACACAGGGCGGCACATAGCAAGTATCCTGAAAACTCGCTCGCCGCAGTCAAAGAAGCTATCAACCAGGGAATTGATATTGCAGAAATTGATGTAAGGGCTACGAAAGACAGCGTACTGGTGATCATGCACGACGCCACTATTTTAAGAACAACAGGACAGAAAGGAAAAGTCAGCGACTATACGTATGCTGAACTGCAAAAATTCCCGTTGTTGTTCAACGGCAAGCCAACGGCGGAAAAAATACCAACCTTTGACGAGGTATTAAAGCTGGCGAAAGACAAGATCCTTATTGACATCGACTTCAAAGCGGATGAAGATTATGCAATGGGCAAAACCATTGATGCAATTGTTGCGCATAAGATGGAAGACCAGGTGCTTTTTTTCCTGTACGACCATAAAGACGCAGCTAAAGTACGCGCCATCAATCCAAAGATCCCTATCATGCCAAGGGTTCACAATGTAGATGAAACCTATGAAGCGCTGGCCATGGGCGACCAGGGCGGCAAATTCCCTGTTCTGCATGTGGACGATTCTTTTTACAATGACACCACTATGATGCGGGTATTGAAAAAAGGTACCCGTGTCTGGATCAATGCGTTGGGGAAATATGATAAGATGGAAGAAAAGCAGGCGGATTCCGGCTTCGACCAGTTAAGGAAAGATGCGCAGTACGCCAATGTGATACAAACAGACCATCCTGAAAAGCTACTGGCTTACCTTCGGAAAAAAGGTCTGCACAAATAAAAAGAACGGCCTCCAGCGATATGGAGGCCGTTTTCGTTTGTCATCCTAATTCCACTGTCAGAAGATGATCGTTATTTCATCGCAAAGAAACGTTTGCTCTTTGCCATTACGCGTAACAGTTGTCTGTCGCCATAAAACGCAGAATGATAGCGATTCTCGTTCTTTATTTTCTTTTCGTAGATCGTGATCACGTTGGCCGCTGTAACGGTGCCGGCTATATGTTTATTTTCGTCTAACACTGCCAATACATCCAGCTTGGATACCTGCAACAGTTTTACTACTTCCTGCAGCGTATCAGTAGGGCGTACAAAGTAGTTGTGTCCTGCCGGGCTGATCACCCCTTTGGTCAGGTCGGCATACCCTTTAAACACTCCTGCTGCATCCGTTACCGGCAGGTATTGGAGATAATAAGAAGAATTCCTGTCAAGGAACTGCCGGAGTTGTTCCTGCCCGCTGTATTCATTGACGAACACCGGTTTGGTGTTCATAACCGCATTCACAAAAGAGCTTTGCAACAGGTCGGGCGTATAATGAATAGGCGCTTCTATACCCCTGCGCCTGATCTTTTCTGTCATGATACTTCCCTTCATCAGGAAGAAGGATACAAAATAAGCGGTGCTGCAGGCAGCGATCAACGGCAGCAGGCCATTAGGCTGCCCGGTAGTTTCCAAGGCAAATACGATAGCTGTTAACAACGCGCGGGAAGAACCGGCAAATAAAGCCGCCATCCCTATCAGCGCGGCTGTAGCTATATTAATTCCTATTCCGGGGAATAAATGACTGGCCAGTACTCCTAAGAGGGCGCCCCATGCGCCGCCAATAGTAAACAAAGGCGCCAGCGTTCCACCGGAAGTACCGCTGCCCAAAGCGATCACCCAGGAAAGGTATTTTAACAGGCAGAGAGAGAATAACAATACCAAAGGCAACTGGCCTGTAAGCAGGTTCCTGATATTATCATACCCCACACCCATAGTATGCGGGGCAAAGTATCCTACAACGCCCACCGCTACCGCGCCGAAAGCCGGCCACCACATCCAGTGAACAGGCAGCTTTTCAAACATATCTTCTACCCAGTAAACAGATTTGGACACACCTGCCGCGAGAACGCCTGTTAATACTCCCATTACTACATAAGCAACCAACGCACTGTTGCTGGCTACGGGGATAGCCGGCATTTCAAATACCGGGGCTTTTTCGAACAGCCAGAAGTGCATGCCTGCACCGGTGATACAGGAGAGGGTAACGGGAATGATAGAACGGGGAGAAAATTCAAACAACAATAATTCTATCGCTAACAAAATAGCCGCCAGCGGGCTGCCGAAAATAGCCGACATACCGGCGCATGCACCTGCGGCAAGGATCACCTTACGTTCTGCAGAAGAGATGTGGATGATCTGGCCGGTAAGCGAACCAATAGCGCCGCCGGTAGCAATGATAGGCCCCTCTGCCCCGAAAGGCCCTCCACTTCCGATTGAAATAGCGGCAGACAAAGGTTTTAACCAGGTGATACGGGGCGGTATCTTGCTTTCATTTAAAATAATATTCTCCATCGCTTCAGGAATGCCATGCCCCCTGATAGCTTTACTCCCATAACGCGCCAACACTCCCACGATCAGGCTTCCTACGATTGGAATGGCGATCACCCAAAGGCCCAGGTGATTATCGGCCGGGGAACTATCTGCAATGGTGAATTTCCCGTAAAAGAACAGGTTGGTAAACAGGTTGATCAATAACACCAGCCCTTTTGCGACGAAGCCTATAACTAACGCATTTACAACAGCTTGCAGGCTAATATAGAACACCCGCTTATAGGGCGTCTCTAAAACATGACTCATACAACAAAAAATATAGTAAATCTCATAAAATCACTACAAAAGTATGATCTAAATCATATAAAACAACATTTTTTAACAAAATCAGGTGAAAAAATATTACTATTGCGGCCATGAAGAAGAGTAATAACTGTGATCTGCGTACCTGCTTCCTCTGCCAGCAAAGCATGGCCGAGTGGAAACCCGCGATCGCAGAACATAGGCAACACTTATCTTTTAAAAAGAACGCCAGTATCTTTGAAGCAGGCACACCTGTAACAGGGATATTTTTCTTATATAGCGGAAGGGTGAAGGTCCATAAACCATGGGGCGACAAGGAGCTTATCCTGCGATTTGCCCAGAAAGGAGATGTGTTGGGGCACAGGGGATTAACCAGTGCAGAAAAGATCTACAGCATTTCAGCCACCGCAATGGAGGACACCACCGTCTGTTTTGTACCGCTCCCGTTCTTTGCGGCGTCTATGAAAGTAAATCCTGCTGTTTCTGTTAAACTAATGGAGTTTTTTGCAGATGAACTGCAGGAGATAGAAAGAAAGATGAGCAGCCTCGTGCACCAGGAAGTAAAAGGCCGGCTGGCCGACGCATTGCTTCACCTGCATCACCTGAACCATAACCAGCCGTTCAATATCAGCCGGCAAGATCTCGCTTCCTATATAGGCACTACCTACGAAACAGTTTACCGCAACCTGCAGGAACTGTCGCAGGACCAACTCATAGAAGTAGACGGGAAGAACATCACGGTACTGCAAGACAAAAAACTAAAAAATATAGCTTCAGCCTAAACGAAACAAAGCGCCATAGTTATTCGTTCCATCAACAGAACAATCTTACTGCTATGGAACAGCTGACTTATTGGTGGCAAACAGGCGTGATATACCAGATCTACCCGCGTTCGTTTCAGGACAGCGATGCCGATGGCGTGGGCGATCTCAATGGCATTATCCAGCGGCTCGATTACCTGCAATGGCTGGGCATTAACGCCATCTGGCTCTCTCCTATCTTTCCTTCTCCCATGGCCGATTTCGGATACGATGTTTCCGATTATACCGGCATATACCCGCTTTTTGGTACAATGGAAGATTTTGATCGCCTGCTAAAGGAAGTGCATCAACGAAATATGAAACTCATCCTGGATTTTGTACCTAACCATACTTCCGATCAGCATCCCTGGTTCATCGAATCAAAGAGCTCCCGTTCCAGCGCGAAAAGGGATTGGTACCTGTGGCGGAACCCGAAAGAAGATGGCACTGCGCCCAACAACTGGAGAAGCGTTTTTGGCGGCAGCGCCTGGGAATGGGACGAAAACACCCAACAGTACTACTACCACGGCTTTCTGAAAGAACAACCCGATCTTAACTGGCGGAACCCTGAAGTGCAGGCAGCCATGTACGATGTGATCAGGTTCTGGATGAATAAAGGCGTTGACGGCTTCAGGATCGATGTGCTCTGGCATGTGATCAAAGACGATACCTGGCCGGATAACCCGCCTAACCCGGCGTATGAATCCAGTATGCCCGAATACGATACGCTGCTGCCCCTTTACTCGACCGACCAGCCGGCCGTGCACGAGATAGTAAGCGGCATGCGAAAGGTATTCAACGAATACCCCGACCGGGTGATGATTGCAGAGGTATACCTGCCCCTGGATAAACTGATGGCCTATTATGGCGTGAATCAATCGGGCGCCCATTTACCTTTCAACTTCATGCTGCTTTCCCTGCCCTGGACAGCTACCGCACTTTCGGAAGCTATCAACTCCTACGAACAGCATCTGCCCGCCGATGGCTGGCCAAACTGGGTGCTGGGCAACCACGACCGGCCCCGCCTTGCTACCCGGATCGGCAGGGAGCAAACACCTGTTGCAGCTCTCCTGCTGCTTACCTTACGGGGTACGCCTACTATTTATTACGGGGAAGAAACAGGCATGAAAGACGTACCTGTATTGCCCGCTGAGACCCGCGACCCGCAAGGCCTCCGGATGCCAGATAAACAAATGAGCAGGGACCCGGTACGTACCCCAATGCAATGGGACGACAGCGAATATGCCGGCTTCTCTGCTGCCCGCCCCTGGCTGCCTGTGGCCGTTGACTACCCGCGGATCAATGTGCAGGCAGAACGGGCGCAACCCGGTAGCCTGCTGCAATTGTACAGGCGCCTGATCGCGTTGCGGCATGCCGAACCATCGCTGCAACTGGGCAGTTATAAAGAGGTACTTGCCAACCACCAACTGCTGGCGTATATACGAAAAGTAGAAAACCAGGACAGCTTTTTGATAATACTAAACCTGACCCATCGTCCTGCTTTTTTTGAAACAGAAAGCACCGGTTATTCGGGTACCGTTGTTGTAGCAACGGAAGTGAACAGGGAAGGTACAGAAGTGCAGTCGCCCATTGCATTGTTAGGCGATGAAGGACTGGTTATACGATTAAAAAAATAATAATGGCAAGAAGGAAAAAATTAACTCCATCGGTGAACGAACTGCTGAAAGGCAGCGTGAGCAAGGATTTCCCGCAACCTTTCAAGCCCATGCTGGCAACGGCCACCACGAAGGCTTTCGACAACGACGACTGGCTGTTCGAGATCAAATGGGATGGCTACCGCGCTGTTGCCTATCTCTCGGGCAACGATGTAAACTTAATGTCGAGGAATCTCCAGTCGTTCAACCAGCAATTTTCAGCTATCTACAGGGAACTTAAAAAGCTGAATCTAAATGCTGTACTGGATGGAGAAATAGTAGCGCTGGACGATAATGGCAATCCCGATTTCCAGGTGTTGCAGAATTACCTCAAGCATACACAAAGCGCCCGACTGGTTTATTATGTTTTTGATATTATATGGTACGAAGGAAGATCGCTCATCAACCTGCCACTGGTTCAAAGAAAAGAGATCCTGGCCGCTGTACTTCCTGCCAGCAATCTTGTCAGCTTCAGTAACCATATAACCGGCCAGGGAACAGCGTTTTATGAAGCCGCGGTGAGCAAGGGGCTGGAAGGCGTCATGGGAAAAGCCATGGACAGCAAATACGTCATTGGCCGGCGTACCGCCTCCTGGTTGAAGATCAAATACACCCATAAAATGGATGCTATCATCTGCGGCTACACGGAAGGAAGGAACAGCAGGAAGAATTTCGGCGCCGTTATCCTGGGCAAGTATGAAGGCAGCCAGCTTAAATACATTGGCCATACCGGCGGAGGATTTAACGACGAGTTGCTGAAATCACTCTATCAAAAATTCCAGCCCCTGATCACAGAACGCAGTCCTTTTGCCGTTGCGCCTAAAACCAATATGCCTGCAACCTGGCTGAAACCAGAGCTGGTATGCGAAGTAAAGTTCTCTGAAGCGACCAGGGACGGTATCCTGAGGCAGCCCATTTTCGTCGGGCTAAGGGAAGACAAAAGAGCGAAAGATGAAAAAAATGTGCAGACAGTGCCCCCGCCTGCAACTACCAGGAAGAAAAAGCAGGCATCCGGTCTTTTCCTGTCAGGAACTGAAGACCAGGTAGAAACGAAAGTAGCAGGCCAACTCCTTAAATTTACTAATCTCAACAAATTATACTGGCCTGACGAAGGGATCACGAAACGGGATATGATCAACTATTACGCCGACATAGCCGATTACATACTTCCTTACCTGGAAGACCGCCCGCAGTCGCTGAACCGGTTTCCGGAAGGTATTAAAGGTTTCAACTTCTATCAGAAAAATGTAGAAGATAAAGTAGCCGACTGGATACCAAGGT
This sequence comes from Chitinophaga terrae (ex Kim and Jung 2007), assembly GCF_900107795.1. GTDB lineage: Bacteria > Bacteroidota > Bacteroidia > Chitinophagales > Chitinophagaceae > Chitinophaga > Chitinophaga terrae. The sequence goes on along the minus strand of NZ_FNRL01000004.1, from coordinate 164,652 downwards.
TTCCTTATATCAGCGAATCGGACGGCAACCGCAAAGAGTTCCTTGTATGTGAAGACCTTGCCACCCTGCTTTATATGGCCAATATGGGCTGTATTGAGTTGAATCCCTGGCATAGCCGCACTACCAAACCGGACTTTCCTGATTATTGCTTAATCGACCTCGATCCTGATACCAATTCATTTAACCAGGTAATACAATGTGCGCAAGTGGTAAAAGAAGTGTTAGACAGTATTGGCGCGCCATCTTTCGTAAAAACCTCCGGATCAACGGGCATGCATATACTGATCCCGCTGGGCGCTAAATATACATTTGACCAGTCGAGGATGCTCGCTGAACTGATCGTTGGACTGGTACACCGGCAATTACCTAAATTCACCAGTATTGAAAGGAATCCTTCAAAAAGAAAGGGAAAGATCTACCTGGATTTTTTGCAGAACCGGCAGATACAGACCATGGCGGCGGCTTATTCCCTTCGCCCTAAGCCCGGAGCCACGGTATCGGCCCCCCTGCGCTGGGAAGAAGTAAAAAAAGGGTTAAAGATCGGGGACTTCAATATCTACAATATGAAAGAGCGCCTGGAAACAGAAGGAGATCTTTTAAAAGGGTTGCTGGGAAAAGGTATCAATATGAAAAAGATCCTTCAGCAACTGCAACAGTTGTTACAGGCATAACAGGAAGCCGGAACTGCTAACCGGTGGGATGCTATTCCTGGTCCATTTTCTTCTTCCTTGTTCTCAGGTCCTCCTCATGTTTGCTCAATGCATCACCTATGGCCTCTTCCACGGAATGGGATTCATGCACATTCACCCGCTTTTTGGTTTCTTCCACCATGAGGCAATAATATTTATGAAGGATATCCAGTTCTTCTTCCGACAAACTCTCTACATCGATCAACCTGTTGCTGGCCATTTTATTTGCCGCAATCAATTCATTCAGTTTTAATTGCACTGATTTCGAATCCTTATTCTGGGATTTCTGGATGATAAATACCATTAAAAACGTGATAATGGTAGTTCCAGTATTGATCACCAGCTGCCAGGTATCGGAGTAATTGAATATGGGGCCGCTTACCGCCCAGGCGATGATAGTGCCAAGGGCTATAAAGAACGCCAGGGGGCTGCCTGTCATCGAAATCACCTTCTCTGACATCTTTTCAAACAGGTGTCTGCTTTTACTTGTTGTTAACTCTTTCATAAGTTGAAACATTTAATTGAGCCATAACAACTTTTGCACCAGTCCGGCTCATATTACTACATTATTTATATAATTATCAAGCAAACACTTACAGCCTGTTAATTGTATTCTATTGAGACGAAACAAACTTCTTATGAACAAACCCAGCAATCCTGAAAACTTTGTACCCAAAGGTGAAGTCACATTTTCTGCATTACTCCCGGCAGCCGTTCAATCCCTGCATTGGCAACTATTTCCTAATACTTAAAGAGTTACAGGACCGGCTGATGATGATGGATAAACAGAGAAAAATACAATCATTGTTATGCCGGGTATTTCCCTTTAATTCATTTTCTCTTTTTTCATGTAATGGCGGTAAAGAAAATCACTGTTATGGCATATCCGCTACCTGACAGATCTTGTGAACAGCCCAACATGAACCAAGTAGACAAATCCACATATCAGCTATTCCCGTAGCCAGAATGTGGAGTTTTGAACCCGTTCCTGCCATGTAGATCAACGGTTAGCACCGGGATACTGCTGCTATTGCGATGAACATTTTAATGGATGACATAAAAAAGTTGCGACATGAGCAATAAAACATCTCTCCTACTCCTATTATTGTTGCTGATAACCTTTAAAACCCGGGCAGCGCTTCCTGAAGAAAGCAAAACACTTATCGGGGTGCACGCTGTTCCTCCGTCCGATGTTTCCAGGCCCGTGAGCAGTCCTGTACAGGAAGAAGCCAGTAAAACGCCGGCGGGAGACACGCCCGCTCTTCGCCCGTTGGAAAAAGAACCCAGCCTGATGCCGATGACTATTTCCAATTTCCCATTTGTGGCAGCCTATATTATACTGGTTACTATCATTATCATCCTGCTGGTTTTCCTTGTGAACCTGAAGAATTATGAAAAACATATGGAAGACAAACGAAAGGAACAATAAAAGTGTTTATTGGGTTCCTGATTGGTTTTTGTAAATTGCTGTTCTCTTTCTATTCTTAAATCTTTCATTATGGAAAAACTTGAAATCAAGGGATCTATACAGATCAGCAAAACACCCCACGAAGTATTTGAAGCCATTATTGACCCTAAGAAAATGTCGAACTACTTTATTTCTTACGGGTCTGACGTTTTAGCGGCAGGTAAAACGATCACCTGGCAGTTCCCGGAGTTCGATGAAAAGATGGATATTAAGGTAGTAACAGTTGTGGAAGATAAACAAGTTGCATTTCAATGGGAAGGAGTAAGAGGGCATTTTACAGACGTCAATATCACGCTGGAACCCAGGCCAGGCAATGCTACCCTGGTAACAGTTACAGAAGGAAAGCTGGATAATAATGAAGAAGGAATAAAATGGCTGAACGGCAATGCCTACGGCTGGTCTAACTTCCTCTCCTGCATGAAAGCTTATTTAGAATACAACATCAACCTCCGTAAGGGAGCGTTTGATTATATGAAAAAATAACAGGAAACGGGGAATGTTCATACAACGTTCCCCGTTACAGTTGCATACCCGGGTACCGTTGCCCTGTTCTTAAATTTATACCCTCCGGGCACTCCTTCCTTGCTTAGCACCATCTGCCATAACTGGCTGGTACGCGCCCTGAATGAGCCGGCGCAGGAAAGTAGATAATACTTCCACATCCTGAAGAAACGCTGGTCATATTTCGATTTCAACCGGTCCCAGTTCCGCTGCACATTTTCGTACCAGGCCAGCAAAGTACGATCATAGTCTACCCCGAAATTCTGCCAGTGTTCCATAACAAAAAGGTCTTCGAAACTCTGGCCTATCAATCCCATGGTCGGGATCATGGCATTAGGAAAGATGTATTTATTCAACCAGCGGTCTGTAAACGCATTCGCAACATTGCCTCCTATCGTATGCAACAGGAACAAGCCGTTGTCTTTCAGGCAGCGATGCGCTACTTCCATATAGGTCCTGTAATTCTTATACCCTACATGCTCAAACATTCCCAGCGAAACAATTGCATCAAATTTCTCGTCGAGCGCCCTGTAATCCGTTAGCCGGATATCGACCGGCAAACCTTTACACTTTTCTTTAGCCAACGCCACCTGCTCTTTGGAGATGGTAACGCCTGTCACCTTCACCCCGTATTTTGAAGCAGCGAACTGAGCAAAGCTACCCCAGCCGCAGCCAATATCCAGTACGTGCATCCCTGGCCGTAAGTTAAGTTTACGGCAGGTCAGATCCAGCTTGTTCTCCTGGGCCTCATCCAGGTTCCTGGCGCCTTCCCAGAATGCGCAGGTATACGTCAACCGCTTATCCAGCATCAGTTCGAACAGGTCGTTGCCCAGGTCATAGTGCCGGCTTCCATTCTCCACAGCTTTGTTAGGCCGCTGAAAATTAAATAGCCTGGCCAGCAGTATCTGCATCCTGAATCCAAGGTCTCGTTTTATTTTTTCATCTAACCGGGCAGACAATATCCTGGCAAAAAATTCGTCCAGCGCCTCGCTATCCCAGTACCCTTTCATATATGATTCGCCCAGGCCCAGCGAACCTTTATGCAGGGCCTCCGTGTAGAACTGCTCGTTATTAATATGTATATCATAAGGTGCGCTGCCATCAGGAGTAATACCGGCAGCATCAAGGAGACGGGTAACAATACTTTTCGCGTTCATGGCTACACATTTCTATATGAAACACACAACCCACGCGCGTGGTTGCACGCAAAGGCGCAAAGTTTGAAAAAAGGGGCATAAGATTTTTTTTAAGGGAAATAAGAAAGCAAAGGAAATGAAGGAAGCGAAGATAGTATAATGCTATATAACACAATATTATATAACATAATTTCCTCCTTCTTTGCTTTCTTATTTCCCTTAAAAAAAATCTTATGCCCCTTTTTTCAAACTTTGCCCCTTTGCGTGAAACTACCGGAGTTTGTAGAGTCGCGCGCCGTAGAGGAAGATGACAATGTAGCAGATGATGGGCAGGTAGTAAGCGGTAGCTATATTGGTATCCGCAATATGGCCCATGATGAGCGGGAATACCGCGCCGCCGAACATACCCATTACGATAAATGAAGAGGCCTGGCGGGTTTTCGGTCCCAGGTCTTTCAGCCCAAGGCTGAAAATAGTTGGGTACATGATACTGAAAAAGAAGTTGATCATCAGTAAGGCGATGAAGGAAATCATACCCCATCCCTGCGCTACGATCAGGCACATGAGCACATTGCCTAAAGCGAAGGCAGCGAGCAGCCGGTTAGGTGAGATGAATTTCATCAGGGAAGTACCTACAAAACGGCCCAGCAACATCATTAACATAAATACAGAGAACAGCTTGCCTGCTTTCTCATCTGTATAATTCATTTTTTCGTGGCCGTAGTTGATAAAGAAGGCCCAGGTACCGGCTTGCGCAGCTACGTTAAAGAACTGCGCCACTACCGCCCATACAAAATTCTTATGGGCAAATAAACTTTTGGTATCGGCTTCGGTTTTTTCCAGCGGCTGATCTTCATCGTGCGGGTCTTTTACCGGCGGTACCTTTACCAGGGCAAAAGCGATAGCAATGGCGGCAATGGCCACACCTATCCAGATATACAACTGTTTTACAGCGCCAAGGGAGTCTGTTGCCGCTTCGCTTCTCTCGCGGAGCAGGAAATAAGATCCCATCATTGGCCCAACAAAAGCGCCGACAGCATTAAAGGATTGAGCAAAGTTGATACGCTGGTCGCTGGTGCGCTGATCGCCCAACGCCGCCATAAAAGGATGGGCTACCGTTTCGAGGGTTGCCATGCCGCATGCCAGCACAAATAAGGCAATACGGAAGATCCCGAATGAACTGGCATTGGCCGCCGGAACAAAGAGGAAAGCACCCAGTGCATATAATGTTAATCCCAGCAACACACCATTCTTATATCCTACTTTCTTTATAAAAATCCCAGCAGGGATCGCCATAATGGCGTATGCCCCGAATATGGAGAACTGTACAAGTCCTGACTGTGCTTTTGTAAGACCTAATACACTCTGGAAATGCCGGTTCAATACATCTCCCATTGTCAGGGCAATTCCCCAGCACATAAACAGGGAAGTAACAAATGCCAGTGTAACCAAATATTTTTTCTCTGTAAACTTCGCTAAATGCGCAGATGATTTAGCCGAAGATGTTGACGTGGTATCCTGTTCCAAAGATTCAGGTGAAATCATAAAATTTAAATTTTTGTGGGCCTATAACGTGGCTATAGCCCACTAATATACAGCTACATTTCAAGAATTGAAATAGTATTTATTATTTGCCATTCATGGATTTTTCGGGAGAAGGGAAACAAAAATTTTTATTTTGTTCGCTTCCAAGATATGAAAACACTTTTACTTCTGGCTGTAGCCAGCACATTCACTCTTAGCAGCATGGGCCAGGCGGCCCAATCAGACACGGGATATGCCAATCCGGTTTACAGGAGCAATTTCCCTGATCCAAATTTAGTGAAGGCCACAGATGGCTATTTCTACGCCTATGCTACCAACGGCGGCAAATACACTATTCCCGTTGTGAAAAGCAAGGACCTCGTTAACTGGACGTTCGTGGGAGATGCGTTTGAAAAGCGCCCCGACTGGAAGAAAGACGGAGGCGGCATCTGGGCGCCTGATGTTACCTACTACAGGAAGAAATACCTGATGTTCTATTCCTGGTCGTTGTGGGGCGATCCTAATCCTGCCATCGGCGTAGCAGTAAGCCAGAAACCGGAAGGCCCGTTCACCGACCTGGGAAGCCTGTTCTATAGTAAAGAGATCGGCGTAGCTAATTCGATCGATCCTTTCCTGTATGTCGACAAACAAACGCCTTACCTGATCTGGGGAAGTTTTCACGGTATCTATGGTATTGAGCTGACAAAAGATGGTACGCATGTCAAAGGCGAAAAGTTTCAACTGGCAGATAACCAGTACGAAGGCTCTTATATTTATAAGAGAGGTAAATATTATTACTACTTCGGCTCTGCCGGCACCTGTTGTGAAGGAGTTAAAAGCACTTACCGGGTGAAAGTTGGCAGATCTTTATCCCTCAAAGGTCCGTATCTTGATCAGAACGGCCGCTCACTGATGGAAGGCGGCGGTACGCTGCTGCTGGAAGGTAACGGCACGTTTGCCGGACCAGGACATAACGGGGATATAGTGGAAGATAAAAAACACCAGACCTGGTTTGTATACCATGCCTTCAGCAGGGAAAACACCAAAGGCCGGGAAATGTTGCTGGATAAAATTGAATGGGTGAATGACTGGCCTGTGATCAAAGACAAACAACCATCTTTGCATTCAGATTCTCCATCCTTTTAATAAAGAATATGCGATTTACATACACCATCCTGGCTGGTTTGCTTTTTTGCTGCAACATCCAGGGATTCGGCCAGTCGCGGGCGCCAAAGGCCGTTATCTTCGATACCGACATGGGACCGGATTATGACGATGTGGGCGCTATCGCCGTATTGCATGCACTCGCCAATGACAACAAAGCCCGGATACTTGCTACTGTTGCCAGCAACAAATACCCGGGGATTGCATCAGTACTGAACGTATTCAACACCTATTTCAAACGGCCGGACATTCCCATAGGCGTACCCAAAGGCGAAGCATTGAGTGAAGCCGACTGGCAGCATTGGTCGGATACGTTGCTGGCCCGCTATCCGCATCGCATTAAAAGCAATGATGAAGTACCTGATGCCGTAGCGTTGTACAGGAAGATACTGGCAAAACAGCCGGACAAAAGCGTTACCATCATCACTGTTGGCTTTTTCACCAACCTATCCAACCTGTTGCAATCAGGACCTGACGCTTACAGCAAACTGAGTGGAAAGGAGCTGGTAGAAAAGAAAGTGAAGCAACTGGTAAGCATGGCGGGAGCGTTCCCGAAAGGAAGGGAATTCAACGTGATGCGCGATAGTACCGCTTCCCTGAACGTGTTTTCCAACTGGCCCGGTGAAATTGTATTCAGCGGATTTGAAATCGGGGAAAAGATCAAAACGGGATTGCCGTTGATCCATAACCAGCAGATCAATCATAGCCCGGTGAAAGACGCCTTTGCCATTGCTATTCCCAAGGCGGCGGAAGATGCACAGGGAAGAATGAGCTGGGACCAGACAGCCGTATTGGTTGGCGTGATGGGTGCAGCTCCTTACTTTGATGTGCAGCCAGGCCGGATCATAGGTTTGCCGAACGGCGACAACGACTGGGATAATTCAGGGAGCGGGCATTATTACCTGAAGGTAAAAATGCCCGTTCCGGAAGTGACAGCGCTGATCAATGACCTGATGCAGCGAGGCCCTAAGCAGAAATAACCAGCTCCATCTGGATATCGGCACGTTCGTAAGGAGTTGGGCGACCTGTAACCTTTTTGAAACCCAATTTATGGTATAGCTGTATAGCAGGTTTCAGGATGGTATTGCTTTCAAGATAGATCTTCTTTGCGCCCAGCTCCTTCGCTTTTTCTATAATCGCTTCACATAACAGGAAGCCGATATTTTTGCCCTGTGCCGCCGGTGATACCGCCAGTTTAGCCAGTTCATAGTCATAGTCGGGGTCCTGCATCTTTATGAGAGCGCAAACTCCCACCACCTCTTCTTTATAGAGGGCAACGGCAATGTATCCTCCCTTGTCTAAAATATAGGTATCGGGATGGTCCAAAGACTTGTAGTCTGATTCCTCCATTTTAAAATACCTGGTGATCCAGGCTTCGTTTAGGTCCCTGAATGCCTTCCTGTAAGCGGGAGTAAAAGGAACGATCCGGACATAACCGCTTTCTCTCTTTTTTCGCTGAACCTTTACCCTCTCCGATAGGGGCTGTTGTTCCAGGAGGTATTCCCATTCGCTGATGGCCTGCCAAAGATCGTTATTCGCCTGGGCGGTTAGTTCTTTTATCGCGTTGCTTACATCTTCAAACTGTTCTCTCATGACACCTTCCAGCTCCCAACCTTTTGCGGAAAGTTCAACGGTTGTTCTTCGCTTGTCGGTTGGGTCTTTCGATTCTTTTACCAAACCAGCTTTCACCATTTCTGCAATGATCTTGCTGACGGAGGGATGAGAATGACCGATCTCCTTCGCGAGCTGGGTGATAGTGCTGGCCCCTCCTTCCAATAAGGCGAAGTAAACAGGGAACCATTTCGGTTGGAAATTATGGCCATAAGCCTGGTATACGGAAGCGGCATCTTCCGTTAGTTTCTCTGTCAGGAGGCGAAGCCGGCTGCCTATCGCCATTTTTCCTGTTTTATTAAAAAATTCCATACAACTAATTACGTAACTGATTACGTAATTTACAACGAAAATTAATTCCAGCTATCAGGGAAGGCTAATTTTTTATTTTTTGTAGGAACTGATGGCCTGGTAAGTACCGGGAGTGATGCCTTCTGCGCTTTTGAAAAGCCGTACAAAATAGTTGGTATCCTTAAAGCCGCATTGTATGCCTACCTGGCTTACGCTATAAGAGGTATTGGCCAGCAGTTGTTTGGCCAGTTTCAGTCGTTCCCGGTTAATATACTGAAGTGGAGTGATCCCAAACTGGTTCTTAAACCATTTGAAGAAAAGGTTCCGGCTAAGGTAGGCCTTCCGGCAGAGCATATCTATGGAAATGTTTTCTGTAAGATGCTCGTTAATGTAGTGAAGAACGAAATGCAGGCGGGTGTTATTGGTGTGATGATCCTTCTCCTCTGCTACCCTGTACAGTTGCTGGCTTTGCAGCAACCGGATGAGGAGTTCTTTCATGCTGAGGTCTGCGAAGATATCGCGCGATGCTTCGGAGCTGGTGCAGATCCTGACAAGTTTATTGATCAGGCTTGCTACATCCGCATCGTTATTGAAGTGATATTTATCAAATTGAAGGCGCCAGTTACTGTTTTCTCCATCGCCCGGGTTGTAGTATTCGTTCAGGTACTGAACAGTGCTCCTGATATAGGTTTCATCTACCGACAAGGCAATGCATTGCGTAGGTGTTTCGTTGGCCGCCTCGGGAAAATCTATGATCATGGTTTCATTGGCCGGAACAATCACAGTTTCGCCTGGCAGGTATTCGAAAGATGGTTTATCGTACAAATGCATCACTTTCTTCCCCTGCACCATACTCGTGATCACAAAATCGTTAAAGGTAAGCGGTACCCGGTATGCCTGCTGGTAGCTTTCAAATATATTCAACTCACAATTCTTCAGGTTAAAGACCCGGCGGTTCTCTACCAGTTTTTGCAAATACTTTGGATTGGTAAAGTCAACTGCTTGTAAGTAACTTTTTACGGGCATAATAAGTGGTTTACCTTCGACAATTTAACATAATTTATTTTGCCTGCAGAAAATACAGGTACAAATGTGCTATAGATAAGTACGAAATTTACAGCAACATAAGATTTTGTTTGGCACTTTTGCGCTACGGATACCTGTTACAAGAACATCCATTTCGTATTCAAAAGAGGCCTTTCGAGATAACGGACAGAGGGCCTCTTTTATCATTTATTACCCCTCTCTTTTACGGGCTGAAGCGCTACAGTAAACAGTTTTATTGATCAACATCCCGTATATCCAGCCGGGTTACCGGCCTGCGGAAAGCCACACCAGTTTATCTAGTACGTTATTAAAAACAAAAATTAAGTGGGAAATTATCTGCCGCTGCAAAATGTAATTTACATTTAACACCAAATCAAAACCACCACATGAAAAAGTTAATATTTCTGGCCCTTTTCTCTCCCCTGTTGGGTATAGCGCAGGAGAAGGGCACACATTTCGACCATGAATCCAGTTGGGAACAGATCAAAGCCAAAGCAAAGGCGGAGAACAAATACATCTTTGTCGATTGCTTCACCACCTGGTGCGGCCCATGTAAATATATGACGGCCAACATCTTCCCCCAGGAGAAAGTAGGCGCATTTATGAACGAAAACTTCATCAATGTAAAAGTGCAGATGGATAAAACGCCCAATGATAACGAGTTTGTTAAAAGCTGGTATGCCGATGCCGATAAAATAGCTTCCCAACACCAGATCATGGCGTATCCTACTTTCCTGGTATTTGCACCGAATGGGGAAATAGCCGACCGTTTTGTAGGCGGCCGCGAAGCTGATCAACTGATCGAAGTTTGTAAAGATGCGCTGGTACCTGAACGCCAGTATTACACACAGCTGAAAAAGTATCCTGAGCACCGCAACGATACGGCTTTCCTCCGCAAATTATCGGTGCTGGCGCTTGAAAAATATGACCAGGCCGGCCTGGACTCTGTTTTCCAGCAATACCTGGCTATCCAGCCAAATATCTACAACCCTGGAACATTGGACCTGATCATGCAATCGACCTCTTCTTCCAAGAGCAAAGGCTTTGACATTCTTCTCAAAAACGCTGACAAGGTGAATAAGGTGATGGGTAAAGATGCAGCCGAAAACAAACTGGTGTCTATCGCAACCATTGAAGAACTGCGCAGCTCCGGCGCCAGCAAGGAAAAGGTACCTGACTGGGCGGCTTTCGACAAATCCGTCAGGGGAAAATACCCACGGATCGCCGACGAAACAGTAGCAAAAGCAAAGTGCATGTACTACAGCGCTTTCAGGGATGATAAGGAAACCGTTAAAAGCATTACTTCCTACATGAAGAAATTCGGTCATAAATCCAATCCTTACGAACTGAACGAATATGCCTGGACAGTGTTTGAAATGGGAAATGCAGAAGCCGATCTGAAAGAGGCTTTGAACTGGAGTAAAAGATCAATCGAAAAAGAGGAAAATCCAAATTACATTGATACATATGCCAACTTGCTTTTCAAATTAGGCAAGAAGGATGAAGCGATTGCCTGGGAAGAAAAAGCGCTGAACGCGGTGCCTGATAACCAGAAGAAGACATTTGCTGAAACGTTGGCTAAGATGAAAGGAAATTAATAGTAAGAACGGCTGTTTGAAAAGCGGTATTTGAAAGTTTGAGATATTTTTATCAAGAACTTGTATTGCTTTTCGGACAGTCGTTTTTTTATACCATGTGCCTCACTTTCATTGGCGTTTGCTATCCCATCACCTTAACCCTTTTGGCATTCCACATCCTTTATTTATCCGTTATTTATACACCAGCTTATAAGCAGTCGCAATTGCCGGATCTGTTAATTTCCATTTTCCTGTTTCTCTCTTTACTAAGTCGGGGTACTTCTTTTTTATATCTCTCAGTGCATTGCCAACTGAACGGGTCAGGTAAATATTGTCTTTTTGGGGGAGCTTAGTAACCAGGCTGCTGATCAACGTTACTGCTACTTCGGGGTGCTCTTTGAAGTATGGCCGGCTTGTCCATATTCTAAGACCCTCTATAACAGCCCTGTTCAGGGCAGGATGAGGCGCCTTGATCCATTGCTTGATTTCCGGCAGGGCTTTTTCATATCCTTTCATACGGCAGTAATCGTCCAACGCTTTGGCCAGCATTTCCTGCACCTGCCAGCTCGGGTCGTTCACCACATGTTTCAGCAACAGCTCCAATGCCGCGGGGTGATTTAAAGACAGCCTGCCGAGTAAATACACTCCCAGTCCCCGTTCCTGGTAAGCGCCCGACGAAAGTACCGATACCGCGATCTCCAGGGGCTGCAATGCATCGTTCTGCAATATTTTATTTCCTGCATCCACAATGGGTTTGAAACCATGCTGCAGATCTTTCAATGGGGCGATGATGGAGGATAACATACTAAAAGGGTTTATCTGTCATGAAGGTAGATATTTATTCGACATACTACTTCTTCATCCCTTACTAATAGCATAATGTAAACATCCTCTGACCTGTATCAATTCAAAATAATCCATGTTAGAATAAAAAGTAAAACGGGGAAGATGGTTTCTGCACAACACAATGTTAACCAGCCTACGGCGCCATATTCATATCCCGGATAAATGCCGTTTCTTTCGGATCAAATGCCCGGCCATCCGGGTAGAAAATATCATGATACCAGAGCTCAGGTACCGGCTCTCCCCCTTTGTTCCCTTGCGGATAATGAGTTTGCGACCGGCCGGCCACCAGTCCCCAGTTAATAGCGCCAACCTTCTTACGTTTCATCACCGGCATATGAGTAAGAAATGTGCTGTTGTTGGGTCGCTTCATATACTCGGTACAGATCAGGGGCCGGTTGTATCGTTGAAGGCTGTCAATGGCCGCGATCATGGAACTGCTGTCCCTGTAGTTATGAAAAGTGATGATATCGGAATTGGCTATCTGAAATTCATTGAACCCGGTAAATGCCGGGTTATAAATTCCAATTGTTATTGGCTGCATAGGCTGACAATTTCTCGCCCACTTCACTACATTGCGAAGCAAAGGCCAGCTTTTATCGCCATGCCCAAAGTGACCAGGTTCGTTATAGAGGTCCCAGAACCGCACCCGGTCGTCGCGCCCGAAAGTTGTTATAATATCTTTTACATAAACTTCCAGCGTATCCATTAACGCGGGTTGCTGATCTATAAGTCCGCCGGGGTCTTTAAGCCATTGACTGTTATGAACACCGGGAATGGGCTCCGGCTGCGGCCCTGCATGGTACTGATCTTTCCAGCAATCGTCGAAAAATACGAAAGCGGTTTTGATCCCCAGGCGGGAAGCGATGGTTAAATATTCGTTTATCCGTTGTTTAAACCCGGCACTGTCTTGCTTCCAGGCTACATGGTGCAGGTATACGCGCATAGTATTGAAACCGATGGCCGACGCATATCCCAGTTCCCGGTTGATCGTTGCTGTATCAAAAGTTTCGGCCTGCCACATTTCCAGCTGATTCACCGCAGTGGAAGGAAGGAAATTAGCGCCAGTGATCCAGGGTTGCTGCTGATACCAGTCATTGGCGCGGGAAACGGGCCACCTTTCCTGCGCCTTTGCTGCAGTGAGGATTAACAAGGATACACAACAGGAGAAGAGATATTTCATAACTTATATTTTGTATATTACTATATGCCAACTACCACCCCTCAATAAACCATTTATGAACCGCAAACACGTTGTTACCGCCCTATTAGCCAGTATCATCCAGCTTGTTGTATTCAAACTGTTATATCCGTATGCCGATTATTTCTCCGACTCTTACAGTTATATCAGCGCTGCGCAAATGGGTTTGGATGTCAGTATCTGGCCTATCGGCTATTCCAAATTCCTGGCGCTGTTTCATCATATCACCACTTCAGATACCGCAGTAGTAGCGTTTCAATACCTGTTATTGCAAGGCGTTCTATTCTATTTGCTGCATACGATCATACAGTATTTCGCCCCCGCGCCATGGGTAGTGAAGACGCTATTTATTTGTTTCTTCTTTAATCCACTGCACCTGTACCTGAGCAATTATATTTCCAGCGATGCCCTGTTCCTTTCGGTCAGCCTCTTATGGGCCATACAACTGCTGCAGTTAATACAACGTCCTGCTATCTCAATCATTTTCCTACATGCACTGCTGATCGTTATTGCATTTACATTGCGATACAACGCGATGTATTACCCCCTGGTTTCAATGATCGCATATTTGCTCAGTCATCTTAAACCTGCCGTTAAAGTAGCAGGAATAATACTTCCATTACTGTTGATCACTGCGTTTGTAATACATACCCGCAATCAATCCAGGGCGTTAACCGGTCATGCCCAGTTTTCTGTATTCGGAGGCTGGCAACTGGCCAACAATGCTTTTTACATGTATCCTTTCATCAAGGTTACAGCCACCCCTCCTGCCGGTACAGAAGAATTTGACAAGGAAGTACATAAGTACTTCGACAGTATTCCTGAACAACTTAAACATGTAAGTCCTACTCAGGGCGCTTTCTACATTAAATATCCATACGCTCCTTTAAAATACTTCCTCAGTTTAAAAGCGCCGGGAATAACAGATACCACGGCAGGTTTTCAAAGCTGGGGCGCTGTAGCTCCCGTCTATGGCAGCTATGGCAGCTTCCTTATCAAACATCATCCTTTTGCTTTTGCCAGGTATTTCCTTCTTCCCAATACTTTCAACTATTTCCTGCCTCCATTGGAAAAGCTGGAAGTCTACAACACGGGGGCTAATACCGTTAGCCAATCGGCCGTCCATTGGTTCAGGTATCGCAGCCAGGAAGTAAAAGCCATATCCTGGACAGCGCAGGGATGGATACTGATGTTATTCCCTATGCTCTTCATGGCGCTTAACCTGTATACCATCTGGACTTTAATACGATGGGTTGCCACCCGCCGGCTTCGAAGCCCGGATCCCTTATTTGAAAAATGTTTATGGCTGATGGTAATTCTCCTGGCAGCCAACGCAGGATTCAGTATCCTCGCCTCCCCTATTGTTTTCCGTTACCAGGTATTTCCTATGATCATTTGCTTTAGTTTTTTACTCATAATGAGCGAAAAATTACTGCAATTGAAAGTGTGAAGTGTAAATGCCATGTTAATTAATAAAAATAAAAGGGGATCGTTCCCGGAACAGGAACAGATCCCCCATCAACAAATAGAGCCGAGACTGTTGTTTATGGCAAGAAAAGGTGAGCTAGTTTATCAGGATGCTGATATTTCAGCAAAAAGTACATAATTCCACTGAAGCCAGTCATCAATTCGGCCGGGCTATCAGGGTTCACCAATGGGATCCAGTATTTTGAACCATCCATGTGTTTTACCTGGGTATGTTTAAAAAAGTGAGCGATCCAATCCGCCCTTTCCTGCCAGATGCTTTCCCCAAATACTTTTGCCGCCTCCAGGTAAACATCTCCCAGCCCTGCCAGGCCCGTTGTTAGAGTAAAATCCACCAGGCATGGCTGCTCATTGATCCCCAATAATGTTCCGGTAGCCACTTCTTTATACAAAGGGTCTTTAAAATGATGATAGGCATAAATGAAGGTGAGCGCAATGCCGGGAGCGCCGATATCGCGACTATAACGATCGGGCTGGGTAGGCTCCTTGGATAACTTCCAGGTATATACGTTCTTTTCTTTCTTTGCCTGTTTGATCATCCAGTCCAATCCCTTCTTAATAGCCGCCGTCACTTTTTCATCAGGGAATTGTTTGGCGTATCCCATCAGGTATATTAAAATACCGCCGGTTCCAACTGCCAGCCCGGGGTGTTTAATATTTTCGTAAGGACTACCGGCAGCGCCCAACCAGGCGCCATCGGGTTGTTGCGCATCCAGTATCGCTTCCGTATAATGCGTCAATATCGGGTATATCGCTTCCATTCCCAGGGCTTCGCCACATAAAAGCAGGGCAATACCCTGTCCTGCAAGCCCGGTGCCCAGATCCATACCGCCAGCTACATTGGCAAAGGCGTTGCCTATCATGTTACCGTTTTCGTCGTCGCCCGGCAGCAGTTCGGAATTGACTCCCTGCAATATGGTAACGGCCAATCCTCCCCATCCTTCATAAATACCGGGGGATAATTCCTTCTTATCTCTCAGGTATTTTTTTGTAAGATATTCAATACAGTTCCCGTATACTTTTTTCAGGTTGGAAATATCATACCCCAGTGCGCTGGCCAGCGAAACAAAATACGAAGTGCCGGCCATCCCGTTGTAAACGCCGGCAATATAGGTGCGCTCCATCTGCGGTACGCCTAACGCCGCATCATTCACTACGATAGGCGAATGCCATTTTGCATTGGGTTCTATGTACTTTTCAGTACCCAGGGCTTCCAGTCCATTGTTTATCAGTGTACCGATGGCGGCATCATCCAGTTTCCCAACCTTGATCTTAGGGAAATCTTTTTGTGCTTTCACCTTCGTGTTAAACCTGTTGAGTTCTGCCAGGAGGGTATCTATTGAAGGTCTTTCGTTTATATCGAATAGTTGGGTTTGGGCAACCAGCGCTGCTAATTCTTCGTCGTCGTTCAATGCGAGGAAGTGCTCTTTCGTGTATGCGCTGACAAGCTTGTTGTATTTGTTTGGATGAAGGCCGGTTAGTACGAAGCTGATCAATCCTCCGAGCGCATAAATATCTTCATGCACGGTAGGTACCTGGTGTCTGTCTTGTTGGGGGGAAACAAAGCCGTCTGACCCGTATTTAAATGCCGGATCAGGTCTGTTATCTTTGATCGAGTAGGCTAACTCCACATCAATCAGTTTGATATTATTCTTTTTATCAATCAGGAAATTATGCCCGTTGATATCACGGTGCACATACCCTCTTTCATGGAATTTCTTGATGATAGCCACTATCCTGACCAGGTAATCGATCAGTGTGAGTTTACTTGACTTCGGCAGTTCTGACCAGCTTAATCCGCTATAAGTCGCCACCACGATCTCTTCCAGCGATTTACCTTTTACATATTCCATGGCCAGGTACATATCGCCGTTCATTTTAAACAGGTCGAAGATCTTAGGAAACGGGATATCATTGCTTAAGTCGTTGCATAGGTCGTATTGCCACTGCAGCCTGTCCTGGATATCTCTACCCCACTCATCTTCCCACATCCCCATTTTACCTTCTTTAATAATACAATACTTCACGTTCAGGAAAGACTTCATGTAGATACCCCTGACCACCATCCCCTTTACATTCTGTCTTACCACGAAAAGAGGTTTATATGCGTTATTCCAGAGTTTCGGCAAAGGAGGAGGCAGCGGATCGGTGATAGCCTCAAACGGCCATGTTAAATGCGGAGGAACAGCGAAGGGAATTAGATATTCATCCGGCACCAGTTCGCCACTGGGGCTATAAATATACCTGTTAAGATCTGCGGGGTTGTCTTTGTTCCGGATACCTTTATAACTTCCATACCGGGTGTAGACAGTACCACCTAAATGCCGGTCCGTTAAAATTGCAGGTCCCCTGAACTCTTTAGTCAGGGTTACCAGTTTGTGCGCCAGTAACACTATATCCGTATGTTCTTTAGGGTAGACGGCCATGATCTTTCCCAGTTTTCCTACGCCCAGGTTGGCATACATCATCAATTTGGCCACTTCATTATCTTTTACGATCCTGAAGGGCACATCTTCGCTGACCAGTTCAGGGATCACCAGGCGGAACAGGTCTGCGATCTGCGTACGAACGGCCGACAAATGCAATATCCATCCCTGGGGGGCTTCTACCTCACCTACCTGCCAGTAGTATTCGTCGTCGGTATACGACAGGCCAAATTCATCCAGGATGGTTCTATAGTCCTGGAACTCCTTAAATTTTGCTTCGATGTCTGAAAATGGTAGTTCTTTTGCGATATCCTGCATTGTATAGAACGGTTTTTTTGAGGGTTTTGAATTAGGGAAACGCAGTTGGTCATAGATGGTGTAAGTTAAGGGGAAGGACTGCTATAATACGGCAAGGGGGGATAGTACTCGAGTATAAAGCAGGGAAAGTTCATACGCGGAATTTTCACACATGGCAAATACTATTATCAGACTGGCTCTATCATAAGCAGCAAATCAGCTTGATTCTATAAATGATAGTCTCTACCCCGATGCAGACTTTTGAAGAAACACTATCTTTGGCTAAAGAAAAACAGCTGGACGATATACCGCCAGCTGCCTAAAAATATTAACCCGACTGTCGGATCCAATCTTAACTATTACACTTTATTGCAATACGTTAACTATCCTTTATTTATCCTCTCCAAAGTACCAGCCAGGTTTAACACTATCTAGTGTCTGCATTTTTTCTTTCCAAAACTCATTAATTATTTTAGTTTTATCAGGTACATATGCTAAGTAAGTCTTATCATCGAAGTAAAAAACGAGCATCCCTTCATTTCTTCCCAGCACACTAGATACACGCATTTTTTCAAATGTTGAAATTATGCTATCTGCATACTCTTTTGAATACTGCCATGCCGCTTGAGGCGCTGAATAACCAAAATATTGACCATATTTTAATACATCAAAATTTTTGGAATTACTGATCATCATACTATCATAGCGGGAAAAATTAGGCAAATAAAATTCTTGCCCATTTAATTCCTTTACAAAGGAGTAAACAATAAAGGTGTCATTCCTCTCTACACGGGCTTCTATAAAAACACCCCTAAAAAGATCAAGATCACTTCTTTCCAGTTGATTTATCTTTTCACTACACTTCTCCCTATAGCCCTTCGTCTGGTTACAACAACTCAGCAATAAAAAAGCAAATAAAGCCAGAAAACATATTTTCATACATTGTTAAATTTTACCTGGAAGCATACGCCGAACGTCCGGCAATACAACCCTCGGAACTCCTTCCGGATAATAATAACCTTCAGTAATCGCTTTCTGATCTGCCGGAGAATCTAGAAGAGTATTATTTTTCATGTTTTGATTATCCGACCGTGCATTTACTGCATTATTCAAATGGGCTGCATCTTTTAATGTATTGATATTAAATCCCAGCTTTCGGCCAGCTTGGCCCCACAAAAAATTACCAAAATCATAATTATTATACCCTACACCATCAAGATTGGCACCATTCCCTTTTACAACATGCAACGCACCTGGCTTTACCAAGGGGAATGTCACCTGATCCAAATTTCCATTACTAACTCCTGAAAGTAATGACTTATCTCCTGCAGGTCTACTTTCTCTCTCGGCGTAAACAAATCTATTTTCGGTTGTATTATTTACACCATTCTGATCCATTTGTTCTCCTATCTGATCGCTCGAAATAAAAACCAACCGAGTTACTTTCCCTTCTTTAATTGCTTTAGTATCTTCTTTCGGGTCATTAAACTCGTACTGACCTTCTACCTTCTGCGTCTTGGAATTTTCAACTACAATTTTATCAGGTTGATTATTCTTATCGATTCTTAAGAATCTACCCTTCTCATTAAATACAAAGTTATCCCAAGGAGCCATCCCGTCTGGATCAATAAATCTTATCGGATTATCAAAGGCATAAACATATGGACTAAATCTTCTCATTTTATCCGCTAATGGATCTATTACCCACCAACGACCAATTTGCGGATCTTGCATCCTCGCCCCATAATCATACAGCTCCAACCCACTACCATCTCCGAACTCTTTTGATTGTAGTTCCTTCCCATTATACTTCAGCCTATTCTCAGGATAATTTGCGCCTTTGAGCGCATTAGAAGATATCCCACTCATGGTGAGTCCAAACGGATAATAATGCGTCTCCTCCAACACCGGCCCTGTTGCCAAAGTAGCCATCACATCATCGAAGTATACGCTTTCCGTACCTTCATTACTAGTGTAAACATACAAAAATCCACTCTTTTTCACCACCATTTTGTCATTCGACAATACCTGGATTTCATCCGGCGTAGATTTCACCTGTTTAACTCCGCTATTATCATCGACCAGCTTAAACTCATCGTCAAAAAGCACATAGTTTAAATAGGCTTTAGGCCGGTAATTGTCATTATTCCCTGGCTCTTTCTCCTTCAGCCTCCTGTAATCATTGTTATAAAAATTGCTATTAAAAGGAGTAGATACTATATTTGACCCACCATGTTCAACACCTGGACTTTCTGATCCGCCAAAAGCGTTAACAAGATCTGCCAAAATATTCTCAGGAGTAGACTGTTCTTTATTCTCTTTAGGACCCGATGATTTGTAGAAAGCTTTTGCACCAATTTGCACAGTGTCTCCCGCCATAACCCTAAGCACCAGTGACGGGCCAATTGTTTTACCATTTCCGGTTGCGGTAAGTTTGGCCACCGATTCATTGTTGGCACTATCATTCGGATAACCAACCGGTTTAGGTGACCTGGTTTGATCAAGATTACTGAATAACTGGTTTTCAGTCGGGGCATTGCCGGTTTCCATAGTAGCCAGGTAACTACTTGTTGAGGATTCTTCCGTTAATACCAACCTCGTATTTCCCAAATGGTCTTTAACAAAATAATCATATACATAGGCCGGTGAAACACCAGCAGCATAAACAACCCTTATACGCCCCTCTTCATGCCCTAAGAACTGTAGACTATCATTTTGATACACATAAGATCCGATATAATCGGTTGTTGTAGTTTTTACACTACTTCCCGTGCTGTCTGTAACAATCTTTCTTAATTTTGTACCAGCCGCATCATAAACATAACTAATCACTCCCTTTCCAGTGATACTTATTTTTTGTGGAAGGTTTAAATGGTTATAACTAATTGAACTGATTTTTTTATTTTGATCTGAGACCATATTGCCGTTACCATCATAAGTATAATCGTTGCCGGTATTGGTGCCATTTATAAAGTCTCCTAATTTCGCGCTGGCCGTGTTGCTGGTATCCGAAACCGCTGTAAGCTGGTTACTATTCGATTTATAACTGTAGTTGAGGTCATCAATGGTAGCCGGACTAGTTCCAACCATTCCCCTTTGCTTCATCTTTAACAGATTACCGTTCGCATCATAGTTAAGGTTACTTACAGTGAAATCAACAAGGTTATTTGTCCAGTTACTGCTTCCACTATTCTGCTGTGTAAAATCTGCCTGTTTTAACCTGCTGACATTGTCGTAATCAAACCCGTAAGCCCTTGGAATCTTATCGTTCCACCCCTTCCACCGGATACCAGCTATGTTTCCACTATAGAATTTTGACTGAAATCCCCTATCGTAATTCAATTCCATTCCGAAATGGCTGGTTGTATTGTTAGTGGTGTTCAGGTAATTTTTGTTAAGGCTTCTTAACCAACCGCGTATATTATACTCATAGTCAAGCTGCTCCAATTGGGTATTTGTACCGGTTACACCCAACCGCTTGGTAACTAATTGACCTAATTCATTGTATTTATTGCTAAAAATAGTTCGTTCAAGACTACTATTATTATTTAATTTTTTAACAGCAGACAACAGTCTTCCTGCTCCATCGTACTGCATTGTGGTCAAAACAGTTAGTTCAGGTATCGTTGTACTACGAATATTCCTGTGCCTGGCAAATGCAGCGAGCAACTTGCCACCAAAATCATATTGAGACGTAGAAATATCCACACCGCCACTGATATTTTCGGCAAGCACCTGCACTATACGCCCCTTCTTGTCATAATAATTAGTTGCAGTTAACCACTGATTGGTACCTAAAATGCGGGTACGGGTACCGGTAACCAAGCCGGGGGTCATGTTATCGGGCGCGCTAACTATCTCTGCCCCGGCCGTATTAGGTAGTTGGCTAAATTCTGCCGGAACAGCATTAAGCTTTCCTGGGAAGTCATAATTGTCGTAAAACGTATAAGTTAATGGGGTAAGGGCACTTGCCGGGATGTTTGGAAGCGGGTTGCTGACGGTAACAGTAGTAGCAATAGTACCATTTGGATTGATCTGTAAGATAAGTTCGGAATTATTTGAATCGAAACCGGGCAGCAACTCAATCTGGTTCATGGCTTCATACAGTGTCGCAGATCCATCATAGGTATCAAGAGCCAAATTAAAAACACCGGTCTGTTGACTTATTGCCTGCTTTACATTTGAAACGTTATTCATTGCTGCCTGCAAAGCAGTACGGGTCGTGTTAGCTTTATAAAGCGCTGTAGATACCGGCCGATTCTGATCGTCATAGAAAACAGTCAACCATTCCTGGGGAGACGCTTTTCTTTGGACGGAATCTTGTGAAAAGACCAACCTGTTTCTTACATCATACACCATAAAAATTGCTCCTGCATCCGGAACTTTCTTTACTATCATCCTATTCCTGTTATCATACTGGTATTCAAAGCAAAGATCCCGTACAGCGCTAATGTTCCAGTTATTCAATACTTTCTCACATGCTAAAGGAGGAATGACCCAAGCCAGGTTATCGAAAGCGTCGTAAATATAATAGGTGCACAACCAACCACGCGTATTGGTTGATGGTGAGTTATCTAACTGGACCTTCTTCAAAATAGTCTTTCCTTGTAAGTCCTTATACTCTATTACCGCCTGATTATCTTCATTAATAGTTGTAGATACAGACAAGGTTCCTGTTCCATAAATGGATGTTGTACTTGGTAGTCCTCCTGCAGTTGCTATTTTCCAGATCCTGACAGAGTCCGCAACTGTATTAGTACGGTACTGAAAACGTACATAATGGTCTGCAGTTGGATTCGCTGGATGTTTCGACCAGGCATTTCCCGGGCTATAGGCGGCTACAGGTCTATCCAGGGGCGATTGTTCGAAAACAGTTTCACTATAAAAAACACTATCACCACTTACACCAGGGTTCAGGTTTGGATCACTATAAAACGCTTTCTGTGCAGCAAAAGGGATCAATTTTAATTTACCATCTGTTGTATTGCCGCTCTGTTGAATATAGGGTAGGTACTTATACTGTTCCCTTCCAAACATATCCAGTATTTGCGGCTGAACAAGGTCTTTACCCGCCGGACTAATTCCTCTTACCACCGTCTGCATGGGCTGACCAAAATCATCGAAATAGGCGGTCGTTTGCTTAACTTCCGAAATGGTTCTTGACGGAGAAGCTATAAACGCCGTATCTGTTAAAGCAACTGCTGGTTCCCATGTACGAACAAAATTGATTCTATTGGCAGTATATGGGGGCGGCAGTTTAACAGGACTGGCGGGTACCGGATTAGAAACAACAGGGATATTTTGCGCACTCACGGTGTCATACTCTGCTAAAATTAATATAGTTACAATTATCGTGCGGATGTATGAGTTTAACATGCTACTTAATTTCAAAGGTTAGGATTAACGGGTTAATGGCGCCCGGTACTGATAGTCATAGAGTTTTAATATCTTACCATCCTGGTCTTTAACCAGCTTAAGTCTATTTGCGGCGTCATATTCGAAGTATGCCACTTGTCCCCTTGCATTACACGAACTGGTCTGGCCTACCAGCGGAGTATAAGTAGCTGTCACCATTTGCGCACTTTCAGGATGTAGCCTTAATTCGTCTATCAGCCCGGCTCCTGTTATTTTAACAGATGTTACGCCTGATACCCTATGCTCATAATAAGTCCATCCACCGGCTATAGTATTCCCTTTAGTCACCGCTCCCTGTGTTCCGCTAATAGTAACGGGAACGCTATTCTTTGTAAAATACGAGACTTTATAAGTTGTCCCGGCCTGCAGACCAGATTTGGTGATCCCTGTTGCCCCTGCATTAGACATATCAAATGATCGTTGTCCTGTAGCCCCGCTTGTTGTATTTCTTAAGGCCGAAGGAATTATCCAATTTCCGCTGCCTTCTGCCTCAAAGCTTGTATAAGCAATATCACTATATGCAGCGTTACTCACTTCAGCAATTGCCTGTTGCGAATTGTAGTCCCAGATGTAAGACAATAGAATATCCTTATCATTCGCCTGTTGCAAAACGTTACCATACTGATCGTATTGATAAACAGTGGAAACAGTGTCAACGTTATATGTGCCTAACTTGATCTTCTGGCGGGAGGGCAAAACCAATCCGCCGGTCCAAGTGGCAAAATCAGTGCGTTGTTTAAATTGGAAAACGCCATCTTTGTATGTTTCCTGCTCAATAGGCTGGTCCCATATATGTAACTGTTCTAATTTTCTGATATTTGTCGAATCGACGCTCGAAAGAGCAGGATTTGTTATAGAAGCAATGTCCTGAGGGTACTTGAAACGCTTCAGATATCCTTCTGTACCTGGTGCATATGATACAATCTCTGTTGCAGTAGTAGGAAGCAGATGCGCCATATTCTCATACTTATATGTTATCTTATGCACAAGGCTATCTGTCCCATAATAATCTACTGTTGTCACGGTATCCGGCTTGTAGGTATATGAATTGTATTGCATCTGGTTTAAATAGTATTTTTCGGGGTACCATTTATCGTTGGGATCTTCGGGCAACATTAAACTAAAAACATTGTCATTCGCAACTGCCTGGCGTCCCCTCATCCCAATAAAACTTATTTGGCCCTGTGGCATAAGGATCATAACGGCGTACGGGTACGCAAAAAGCCGTTGATTGATATAAAGGGGCTGGCTTGAAATTACCAACCCTGATCCGGCCAAGATCTACTTTCTGAAAGTTCCGCTTCTGCGTGTCTTCAAATTTTTTATAAGAAGTTCTTTCCTCGCGAATCAATTTGAATCCTATTGCATTTGGAGTATCATTGAATGCATAAATCATCTTTCTTTCCAGCAAAGAATGCGCAAAACTCTCATCATAATACGGTATATAACCAGTTCCATAATTTGGTCCAACTATTTTCCCACCAACATGCGTAAACCTTTTGAAATAATATTCTGTTTTCCCTCTGGCTATATAATTAGAATCATATTCTACCTCCATTACATTTTTATAGGCCACGAGACTTCCGTTATAGACACTAGTTTCGTTGACGGGCGAAGACAACAACAAGTATTGATCAACATTTTGCGTTCTATCACTATTAACTCCATAAACATATTTCTGCGTTAAATACATCATCGGGCCAGGAGGCGCAACCCGGTCAAACCTGTCGTTGTTGTCGCTTCCATAAAAATAGAGACGTCGTTTTACCATTTTGTCATCAGATGTCCTGTATTGTATCTCCTGGATCCTGAGTCCGCCGCCGGTAGTCTTATAGAAACTGCCGTTAGTTCCCTGGGCCCAATATTCATGCAGGCCATAAGTGTAAATATACCTGGCCCCAGTTGCACTCGTAACTGATTTAAGCGTTCCCACACGGGCAGCAAGAGAAACCGGTCGCCGCTCTGCCAACTGAATTGCCTGCAACGCCGGACGGTCGATTGGCCATTCGAAACCATAGTATTTGAAATTTTCTTTTCTGGTGATAGTAAATTCATTACTATTCCATACTTCTGGCTGCCCACCAGGTAGGGAGGGTATGTCAGCAGTGTCCTGTTTGTTGTGGCTCCATTATAAAACCCCCAGTAATCCAAGGCCCTCGATTGAAAATCGGCCGGAAACGGAAGATCCTGATAGTAACTGAAGCTATAGTTATTAACTAAGCTATCTTTCGAATCATAATAGTCAACTTTTGCCAGGATATACCTGTCGTCGCGAGTAAGGTCCCAGGCTGTTCTGAACTTTGTCAATGTATCGTAGGTAAATATCACTTTCGTTAATCTCACTCCGGCATTCGAGAATACTTTCAGTGTATCTAACATTCCCCACCGGGAAGAAAGTTCAACTCGCCCTCCCGCAAACAGGATTCTTGAGGGAAATTGCTCGTCCCTGCTAGCCCCGGATCCAGCTTTTGTCAGGTTAGGTTCCTGGACGATATACCTGTTATCACATTCGAATGGGCTGGTTGGGTCGATACCATTAAACTTGCATATCATTGACACAGCGGCAGCCTCAGAGTACATCGTGTCCGCAGCACTTCTGTGAACAAAATTATTTTGGTCATATTTAATCTGGATGGTGTCCTTCTGGTCAGCAGAAATCATGTATTTCAACCGCCAAACGCCTCCAGATGGTCTATTATCTATAGAGTCAACAAATTTAAGTGTATCTCTATTGTTGATGAAGTCATGGTCCTTCCTGTAAAATGTCCATTTCCAGGTCTCACGTGACCCAACCAAATCATAGTAATACCTCGTTCCGTGCCCGTCTATTAATGTCGAGTTACCCAAGCTTAACAAAGGATTAAAAGGAGCTGATATGTAATTCCCGTTATCGGATGTAAAAAATTGTCCGCCGCCTCCCGGAAAGTTGACAGCATCAATACTTGGTATGGATATAGTAATGTTATCAAGCGCCTCCTGCGCTTTTTTTAGTTCATAGTCGCTGCCTCCTTGCAAGGCCGCTTCGTCAATAGGCAGAGAGTACGAGCCAGAAGCGCCACTACTGGTCCAACTCCCGCCAATATTTAAAGACCATCCAAGTCCAACAATTCCTCCCGCATTATTAGGTTTAATTCCTGTTGCAGAGTAAGTCAAGTTTAACGGCATGGACAAAGAGCGTCCCTTGACTTCATAAATAGGTATAGAGACCTGTAGAATACCGCCAGCATGGTCAACTCCATCAAATACCGCACTGGTACTCAAACTTCCAGGTCCGTCATTTTTCGCATTTAAAACACTGCCAATTTTACTGAAACTATACTGGGCACTTACATCAAGGCCTCCAAACAGACATAAGGTTAACCAGAGAATTCTATATTTCATAGCGGGATATTGAGATATTTTTTACTACTACAGAATATTTAAAGGGCTATAATAATCGACTTCCTGCAACAAACAATACAACTATTTCACTTGAATCTACTTACTAAAATAATAAAAAATTTATTGGTAAAATAAAAAATTCTCCCGCAACTTAACTAGTAGGTGCATTTTGCAAGTATGCTACGCCGGCCGCTTTAATAAGCAGCCTGTTATCGAAAAATTAATGTCAAGCTAAACATACCCTACATACAAAAAACATTAAACCTATGCCCATCCGGGTCTGCAAACACGAAACCGCTGTATCCATCCCGCGCCTCATCCGCCTTCGCTATTATCGTTCCTCCGGCCTGCCTCACTTCTTCTTCCCATTTATCAACTTCTTCCTTGCTTTCGGCAGAAAGAGTGAATATAATTTCATTGCCGGTTTTAGTATCGATAATATTTCCGCCCATGCCAGCTTCCAATACTTTCTTCAAAAAGAAATGAATAATAAAATTATCATCTCCAAAAAAAAAGCTGGTCAACTGCGCCGACTCGCCGTTCTGTTTAAAACCGAGTTGCTTATAGAATTTAGTAGTTCGTTCCAAATCCTGGACACTGAAATTGGCCCAGACCTTTTTTGTATTCATATACTCGAATTTGTTCACTCAAAAGTAAAACATCAACTGATAGAACGAGCGGCTATTCAAGAAATCCATCGGGCTATTTACGCCATTTAAGCCGACAAAAAAATCCGCTACCAGGTTTGTAGCGGCTATCTCTCAAATCAAATATTGCTAATCCAGGTACGAAGAGGTTACTCCCGATTCCTTGTGCCGCTGCGGCTTGCGGGCATCATAATAGTAAAGGTTATCCCGGTCATAAAAATCAAGGTGCCCCTGCAACCTTTTTTCGAAATCTGTAAAGTCTTTATCTGTACTCCAGGCTGTTTCCGCTACCGCCGCAATCCGTGGAAACAACAGGAAGTCCAGTCGCTCAGGATTCTGTACTGTCTCTGTCCAGACGCAAGCCTGCACTCCCAGTACCTGTGATGCATGAGCGCTCACACCCGGCAAACTATTGGCATCGAAATTATAGACAGTTTGCAGATCATTGAACTTACCGGCCCAACGCCGACCGATCTTATGACTACTGTCTTGTACAAAGTCGAGGTAGAAAGGAATACGCGGACACAGTACCACCTTGTAGCCCTTATCCAGCGCCATATTCAATGTTTCAGGCTTATCGTGCCGCCACCAGGTAATAATAGTGCTGGCAGGCGATAAGGATGCCGACGCCGCTTCATCCCAGGCCATTACCTTGCTACGCAGTTTTATCACTGTATCAGCCATCCGCTGGATGAAATAATCCTCCACCTGTTTTCTATCTGTCAACCCGTATTTGGTTTTTAGGTTGATAACACCCGGATCTCTGTCCCATCCTGCATTTCCGAAGGTTACTTCATCCCCACCCAGGTGAATGATGCCTGAAGGAAAAAGTTTCCTCACTTCTTTGAGGATATTGGCCAGGTACTGGTAAGTGCCTTCTTTGCCCGGGTTAAAGGTAAACTGCGGGAATTTCTCACTTCCTCCACCGTCGAATTCCGGGTAAGCGCGGTTGGCGGCGCTGGCATGTCCCGGCATGTCAATTTCCGGGATCACGGTAATACCTCGCTGCGCTGCGTAAGCAACGATCTCCCTGATATCTTCCTGCGTGTAGAAGGCCGCAGGAGCTTTGCTGTTGTTATGATTCCCTATTCCCCCTACCGTGGTAAGCAAAGGATATTGTTTGATCTCGATCCTCCATCCCGGCGCATCTGTCAGGTGCCAGTGAAAACGGTTCAGCTTATAAAAAGCCATCCAGTCAAGCACCGACTTCACTTTCGATTTCCCGAAGAAAAAACGGGATTCATCCAGGAGTACGCCTCTCCAGGCATATTTGGGCTGGTCTTTAATTTGCCAGCAGCTAATCATTAACTGGCGATCTGAAAAGGTACCGAACACGGATAATTGTATAAAAGAGGCAATACCATTGATTATCCCGGCCGTATCGCCGGCCATAATACTAACGGCGCCGGGAGATATATTTAACGTATACCCCTCCCCGTTTCCCGCGTTTTTATCTTCCCGGAGCAGGATAGTATGTTTTCCTGGCTTTGTAACAATTGGCAGCATAGCCCCGTAGAGGTTCAATAATTGCTGTTGAAGATATTTGCCTTGTGAGTAAAGCGATTTTCCCTGCAATTGTATCACTGTTTCTTTACTCAATATAAAAGCTCCGGAGCTGAGCTTGGCCTGTGCGGGCTTTGGTATCAGTGGGCAGGTTTCCTGGGCATTGGCGGCATACATAGCCAGTACGCCGGCCAATACCAATAGAAGCATTTTTTTCATATCGCAATTTGATAAAAAAAATGCAGTTTTAATAGCTTGTCATACAAAAACGGGGATCTCAATATCCCCATTTCTTCATTACTGCCAGATCATCTTTTACAGCATCTATAGGCGCCTGGCCCTGGTAAGATTCCTGTTCGATGATGAAATATTTTGTGCCATTCTTCTTTCCCAAATCAATCACTTCTTTTACCGGAATGATCCCTTTCCCCAACACAGTACTTTCATATTCATGCCCCATCTCACCTTTCTGGGTTTTGATCTCATCTTTCACATGCATCAGTTCAAACCGTCCGGGATATTGTTTCATGATATCCAATGCGATTCCTCCTGCATGGTACATGTTGCCAATATCCAGCTGCTGTACTACCAAAGATGGATTAGTGCTCTGCAGGATCAGGTCAAATATCTTTTTACCATTGATCTGCTGACTGAATTCGAAGTCGTGGTTGTGATAACCGAATTTCATTCCTGACTTCTGGCATAAAGCGCCGCTTTTATTGAAAACATCCATAAAGGCCATGAATTCGTCGTAGTTCTTACGAAGCGATTCATCTAACCAGGGACTCACAACATATTTCTGTCCTACGATGGCCGAATCTTCTACCGTGTATTTCCATTCATCTGTGAAATCCTTTTTTGCGGCGTCCCAGTGCTGTTTGCCCAGTACGCTATGCCCACTGGGCATAGAAAGACCAAGATCGCCTAACAGCTTTTTGAAGTCCTTAGGCTCGTAGCCATAAAATTTACGCTGTTTATAGCCGGCATGTTCCACATATTTATACCCCATGGCCGACAGTTGTTTCAAAGTGCCGGACGGGTCTTTTTTCATGTCGTCCCGGATGGAGTATAATTGTATCCCTAAAATTGGTTTAGGAGCTGCGGCCATGGCCGATAAGCGGGCGGATAAAGATAAGCCGGCGACTGCGAGGCTACCTTTGGCGAGGAAATCTCTTCTATTCATATCGTGGAACTGGGTTTTCACTAAAATTAAAAAAATTTAATTTCTTTTCCAGTACCATCCATAAAAAAAGGCCCGCCTGAAAACAGAACGGACCCTTCGATGTAAAAAACGGGTATTATCCTTTTAATTTTATCACGATCGGACCTTCTCCCAGGTCGCCCGGGCGCAGATTCGACAGGTCTACCAACAGGTTCTTGCCCTGTACCTGCGTTTTGACCGGCTTTTTAACGCCTAATACTTCTACAGCCGCTTTCCTGTTGTAGTCCCTGATCACTACCTTATCGCGGTAGCCAGGTACAAAGCAGTAGAGCACTCCCGGCTTCTGGGTAAAGAACAGCTCAATATTTGCATGCTCCTTGGAAGGTTTTACCAGCTCCGCTACCTTGAACTTAGACATATACGCCTCCTTATCACCTTCCGGAATTTTACCGGCGCTCCATTGATAAGGGGTCTTGCATGGTTTGGTTTCATAAATAGCTTCACCGTTCACATCCAGCCATTTGCCTATTTCCAGCAATTTCTGCTGCATAATTACAGGTATCCTGCCATCAGCGGTTGGTCCTATATCCAGCAGCAGGTTTCCGCCGCGTGATACAATGTCTACCAGCATCAGGATCAGCTCCCCGCTTTTCTTGTAATCATCGGCCGACTCCATACGGTTATAGCCGTACGATTGGCCTATACCCTGGCTCTCTTCCCAGATCACTCCCGGCTGCATTCCAGCGCCATATTCAGAGGTCAGGTAGGTTGCGCCATTGTTATGTCCACGGGTGTTATTACCCCAACGATCGTCAACCGCCACTTCATCTTTCACCGGCGACTCATTGAATAACCATGCTAACAAAGCAGGGCTCTTCCAGGCGGTATCCGACATCTCCCACTCTCCATCGGAAAAGATCACGGATGGTTTATATTTGGTTACCAGGTCTTTAAACTGCGGGGTCATTACTTCATCCACATATTTTGCCCTGTCTTTCAGCCATAATGGGTTGTACCATTCATACAACGAATAATAGAAGCCCATTTTAAGGCCAGCTTTCCGGACTTCATTTGTAAGATCGCCTAACAGGTCGCGTTTTGGCGTACCCGTTACTGCGTTCCATGGCCGGCCCCAGGATGCATCTGCCTGCTTGCTGTCCCAAAGGCAGTAACCCTCGTGATGCTTGGAGGTCAACACTACATACTTGGCGCCTGAACGACGGAAAATATCGGCCCACTGTGCAGGATTATAAAGAGAAGCAGTGAACTGCTTTTCGAAGTCCTGGTACTGGAAATCTTTTCCGTAATTCTTTTCGTGAAATTCTTTGTTCGCTTTGTTCCCACTGTTCAATGTATGCCAATACCATTCGGAATATCCTCCCGGCGCTACTACAGCAAATGACGGTACTGCATAAACGCCCCAGTGGATGAAAATTCCAAACTTGGCATCGTTAAACCAGGTAGGTATTCCACGTGTGTTAAGAGAATTCCAGTTTGCCTCAAATTTCTTCTGGGCAGTCAACGATACGCTAAACAACAACAGGAAAGTTCCTATCCAGCATTTTTTCATAACAAAAATTTTAGTTGAACTGCCAAAGTTAATAACTTCTGGTAGCTACAGTAATGCTATTTTCTCTTTAACACAGCTTTATTTCACGCAGAGGGGCAAAGAAGGCAAAGAGGCATAAGGAATTTTTTTAAGAGGCAAAGGGTTATATTAAGAGGATTAAGAAGAAAGAAAGAAAGTAAGTAAGGGAAACAAAGATCCTTTTGCTATAAAACACAATCTTCGCTTCCTTTGCTTTCTTAATTCTCTTAATATAACCCTTTGCCTCTTAAAAAAATTCCTTATGCCTCTTTGCCTTCTTTGCCCCTCTGCGTGAAACCCTTACTTGTAGCCAGGGTTCTGCACGAGGTTAGGGTTGGCGTCTAGCTGGGCCTGGGGGATAGGGAAGAGTTTACGGTATTCCCCGTCGGCCGGATGGAATTGCCAGGCGCTGTTCCATTTCCCGAAGCGGATAAGGTCCTGTCTTCTGCAACCTTCCCAGATAAATTCTTTTCCACGTTCGGCCAGCAGGATATCAAGCGTTAATGCCGGTAATGGTTTAGCGCTTTCAAAGTTGCGGGCCCGTACATTGTTCACAATCGCCAGCGCCTCTCCTTCCCGGCCCATACGCAACAGGCACTCTGCTTTTAACATCAGGGCGTCTGCATACCGGAAGATCACCAGGTCGTTATCCTGGTCGGCGTATGGGGTGTTTTTCTGGATCTCGTATTTTACGATACGTACGCCTTCTGTTTGTTTTGCATTGGCCAGGTCGCCGATGGTGCGGGTAAAGATAAGCGGGTCGCCCTGCTCTGTTTTCAGCGGCGTTCCATCCTGCGAGTATTGCTGCCCTTCCAGGAACATGGTCTTGCGCTTATCATCATCTTCGAACGATTCGTAAAATGCCTGCAAAGTACACCAGCCGTTCCATGGCGAACTTGGCAGCCCGTAGGTATACCTGTTGTTGTAATGCAGGGTCAGGTAATGCAGCATCATGCCTTTGGCGTTGATCGCATCGTAAGGCACTACGAAGATATTTTCCTTTGAGTTCTCGTTGTGGGTAGAAAAGTTGGCGAAATAATCGGCCTCCAACTGGTAGCCCTGCCTGGTCACCGAATCGCACATTTTGATGCAATCAGCCCATCTGGCGGTTCCCGTATATACCTGGGCGTTAGCATATAATCTCGCCAGCAACATGAAAGCCATTCCTTTTGTTACTTTTCCATAGTTTTTTGTATCCAAAGTTGCCGGCAATGCCTGGATGTTATCCAGTATCTCTTTCTCCACGAACTTAAATGCTTCCGCCCTGGGCGTATTCCTTGGAGGGTCTGTCTGGGCAAAGGATGTCACGATGGGAATATTCCCGAAGGCATCTATGGCAAGATAATAATGAAAAGCCCTTAAGACTTTCATCTGTGCGATGATCTGGTCTTTTGTAGGCAATACAACCTTTGATTCTTCCACTCCCTTGTTGCTTATCTTACCTACGTTAGCTAACATAGATGGGAAGAGATAGGGAGGAGATGGAACATTATAGTTGAACAACAGGTCTTTGGTCCTTTTATCGTAATATTCGATGGTACCGTTCAGGCGTCCTTTAAACATTACGAAGTCAAAACCGGCGTTGAACTGGGCGGCCGATTCCCAACGCAGGTTAGGGTTTTCGTTCTGCCCGATCTGGTAGGAAGTGACCCAGCGGCCATTGTCCAGTACTTTACCGCCGGGGGCGTAAGTAAGCGGCGACTTATAATTGGAGATCTCCTGGTTACCTGTAACGCCATAGCCTACACGCAGTTTAAGATCCTGCAACCAGCTGCTGTTCTGCAGGAAAGGTTCCTGTGTCAGGCGCCAGGCCAGGGAAGCTGACGGGAAAGTACCCCATTTACGGTCTTTACCAAACCTGGTAGAACCATCGCGACGTACAGTAGCCGTCAGCAGGTATTTATCCTGGTAGCTGTAAAAGGCGCGGCCGATAAATGAAACCAGCGAATTCTCTTCAGCGCCTGATGAAACCGCGGGCTGATCGCCTTGCCCTGCTCCCAGGTTATTATAACTGAAGATATCGGAAACGAACTGGGTATTGCCGGCCGACATACTGTTAGTGAAGAAATTCTGGTAAGAGTAACCAGCCGTTACCTTCAACGTATTCTTTTGCCATTGCTGGTTGTAGGTGAAATAGGTTTCAAGGGTTTTATTATCCCAGGTCCTGGAAGCACGGGTAGCGGTTCCATTACTTCCTGCTCCTTCTATCACCGGCGATTCTTTGGAATAATAAAGTCCCCGGTCGCTGGATGCGCGTTCCAGGCCTAACAAGAGGTCGTAGGTCAGGTGCTTGGTGATATCATAGGTCGCTTTGGCCGACCCGATAAATTTATTCATTGCCCGCTGATGCTTGATCTGGTTAGCCAGGGCAACGGGGTTGTAGTTGTCGTTGATATCCAGTTTTTCGTAAAAAGTACCATCTGCGTTGTAAACAGGGGCGGTAGGATTGTAAGCGATCATCTGCTCCCAGATCCTGTTATCGCCATTTCCGTCCTGGTCCTGCCCTGCATAGCGGTTTTTCTCGCCTACGTAGTTCATGGAAAGCCCGAGGCGCAGGCGGTTATTGAACATTCCCTGGTCGAGGGTGATGCGGCCGATAATACGTTCAAGACCGGAATTAAGTACAACGCCTTCGTTGTTGAGGTAGTTGACAGAAGCGCTGTAGCGGGTATTATCCTTCCCTCCACTCATAGAGATGTTATGACTGTGGCTTAAGCCGGTGCGGATTACTGCTTTCTGCCAGTCGGTAGATGAACCCAGGTCCCATGCGCGGGCGTCGAGGTTATTATCTTTCAGGTATTGGCGATATTGATCTGCGCTCAGTACATCGTAAGTATTGGAGATCCGGTCTATTCCTATATAACCGCTGTAAGAGACCTGCGGAGCGCCGTCTTTACCCCTGCGGGTAGTGACCATGATCACCCCGTTGGCGCCGCGGGAACCGTAGATGGCGGCTGCGGATGCGTCTTTCAGTACGTCTATGGATACGATATCATCGGGTGGTACGGCATTGATATCGATGCCCGGAATCCCGTCTACCACGAATAGCGGTTGGCTGCTTGCAGAAAGAGAGGAAGCGCCGCGAAGGCTGATGCTCACTTTCCCGTTAGGGTTGCCTCCTGGTTTGCTGATCACCAGGCCGGCCACCTTACCTTGCAGTACCTGTACCGGGTTGCTGATGATCCCTTTGTTAAACTCTTTGGGAGTAACGCTGACAACGGACCCTGTGAGGTCTTTTTTCTGGGTAACGCCATATCCTATCACCACCACTTCTGTAAGGGCGCTGGAAGATTTTTTCAATTGCACGTCCATATTCGCCTTAACAGGCAATTCCATTACTTCGTAGCCTACATAGCGGAATACCAGTTGCCCGCCAGCGGGTGCGTCTATAGAGAATTTCCCGTCTGCATCGGTAAGGGTGCCGATGCTGGTTCCTTTTACCTGCACAGTAACCCCTGGCAGCGGTTCGTTTTCGTCGGCGCTCACGATGCGGCCTTTCACTTTGATATTATCCCAGGCGGTGTTGGCTGGTATGATCACCACCAGTTCATTGTCCAGTTCTTTCCAGGTAAATCCTGTTCCATCCAAAACTTTATTCAAAACAACATCCAGGGCTTCGCCATGCGCCTGGACATCTATTTTCTGCTGAAGGTCTACCTTCCGGTTACTGTAAAGGAAATGGACGGTTGATTGACCGGCAATCCGGTCCAGTACCCGTTTGATCTTTGTATTTTTCAGATCAAGGCTGATCCGGCGCTGGGAGTAGCCGGTAGCTGCAACCTGCATACAGGAAAGGAATACAATAAAGAATGATAGCTTCATAATGAGTACATACTTGCGCAATACCGGTCTTCGACGGCAGGCATCCGACGGGTTGACTTTTTCCATAAATTTGTGATAACAGGTGAATTAATAGCAAGGTTATGCCGATCGCGAAAAGGACGACCTTGCAGATTAGCCTTCACAGGAAATGTTTGCAGCATTTCCTGTGTTTTTTTCATTGAACAGTGTTTTTGCTTCTTTTAGTTTTTCATACGTTTAGAATTCTTAAATAACAAGGTTTTTTAGTGAATAATAATAGACGTGCCGTTGTGTTCGAATTTGAAATCTTCTGTTAACTGTAATGCGGTCAGTGCCTGGTCGATTGTTTCTGTACCAAACGAGCCGCTGAAAATGTAGTCTTTCGCTTTTGTATTTTGGATGATAATTTTTACGTTATACCAACGCTCCAGCAGTTGGGCCAGCTCTTCGAAGCGCATCATATCAAATTGCAGGCGGTTGTTGATCCAGGCTGTTTCATTGATTGTACTGTCTGCATTCTCCAATACAGGCGTACTGAGTTTCACAGGCGTTACTACAGCGGCAACCGTGTTGCTTCCTGCATCCACGTCAGTTGCCTGGAATGCAATTTTCTCCAACGGCTGAAGCCTGATCTTCCTTCCGGGATGCTTTTCTTCCGTCACTTCCACCAATCCTTCTACCAGCGTTGCTTCCAATCGCTTGTCGCCGGGGTAGGCTTTCACGTTAAATGCAGTTCCCAGGGCGCGTACCTGCAACGATAAGGCATGCACGGTAAAAGGACGACGGGCGTCTTTCGCCACATCGAAGTAAGCCTCTCCTTCCAGCCAGATCTCCCTGCTTTGCTGGTCGATCCTGCAACTCAGTTTACTATCCGCATTCAGGTAAACTTTTGTACCATCTTCCAGTTGGAAATGGCGTCTTTCTCCCTTTGCCGTTTGTACCACCTGCGCCGCCTCCTGCCGGCCCGACCGGTATAAGAAGCCTGCCGTACAGATAAGACCTGCGACAGCGGCGGCAGCCACCCAGCGCACCCATAGCCTGCGCACTGGCCTGGCATTGGCCTTTTCCATCATCTCATCAAACAGGTGAGGCGCCGGCGCTGCCGGTATGCGCTGCTCATTCCAATAATCTTCCAGTTGCTGCAGGATCAATCGTTGCTCAGGGTTTTCCTGCAGCAGGGCCTCTAACTCCTGCTGCCCCCGTTCATCCAGCATTCCCGATAATTTTGCGCTAATCAGTTCATCTAAACGATGATTGTCCATATACCAGTTTAATTTGAATAGGAAATTGGCCTCCCGGATGTAGAGACACAAAAATGAAATGGATTACCTACAAGAGGGTAAAAAAAATTTTAGCGGGGAGATAATTGCTGCAAATGCCGGTTGTATTGTTGCAATGCCTGCCGCAACCTGCCGGTTGCCCTTACCAGCTGGGTTTCGACAGTCCGGGGAGAAATATCCAGGATTGCGGCCACCTCTTTGTATTTGAATCCCTCTTCCCTCACGAGGCGAAAAATGGTGCGGCATTGCGGAGAAAGGGAAGCGATGGCGAGGTTTATACATTCCTTCATTTCCTTATATTCCAGCAAAGGATGTATTTCATCGGTGCTTGGTTCCGGGACGTCGTCAAGGGCCTGCCACTGGTGTTTGTAAGCATCCCTGTGGTAATTGTGGCAGCGGTTCCGGACGGCTGTATAAAGGTAGGTTTTAAGATGCTGTATCCTTTCTTCCTGTCCGCGGTTCTTCCAGAGCTGTATGAAAACATCAGACACTACTTCTTCTGCAGCCTCTTTGCTGGCAGCCAGTTCCATCGCAAACCTGACCAATCCTGTATAAAAATGGTTAAACAGTTGGCGAAACGATGCTTCATCGTTCACTGTACATACAGCATCCCACCATTCCTGATATTCTACTCCTGGCATACTACCTGATTAGACAACGCATAAAGCGTCAAAATAGGTAAATAATTATGATTTTCCCTGCCTGCAAAATAGTAAAATTGTCAGTTCCCCTCTTTAACCGATGCCAAAAAGACACCGACAGGCATCTGGAGATAAATTTGAAGCCTTTACTTCATGGAACAACTGATTTCTTTTTTATCGCAAACCCCATCCCAGGATGCGGGATTATTAGATGCCTACTCCAGGACGGTAACGGGAGTAGTTGGATCAGTAGCCGAATCGGTAGTACATATAGCTGTTGAAAAGAAAGTAAAAGATCAGCGTACCAGGCAGGATCGTTCTCAGAATGGCGCCGGTTCAGGTTTTATTATTTCCTCCGATGGTTTTATTATCACCAACAATCACGTTGTTGAAAATGCCGATAGTATCAAAGTCTCTTTTGTTGATGGCAGAAGAGTAACAGCAGATATAAAAGGAACTGACCCCTCTACGGACCTTGCTGTACTGAAAGTAGACGAAAGTGGATTGAAGGCTATGCAACTGGGTGATTCTTCCGCCTTGCAGGTTGGCCAGATAGCCATCGCAATAGGCAATCCTATGGGACTGCAATATACCGTCACCACCGGCGTGGTAAGCGCGCTCGGACGCACGTTAAGAGCGAGCAACGGCAGGTTGATAGACAATGTTATTCAAACGGATGCCGCACTGAATCCTGGTAACAGCGGCGGACCGCTTGTGAACTCCCTTGGCCAGGTGATCGGGGTGAATACCGCCATGATCTCGGCAGCCCAGGGATTGTGCTTCGCCATCTCTTCCAACCTCGCCGCCCGGATAGCCGGTCAGCTTATTTTAAACGGCCGTATCAGGAGAGCGCAATTAGGTATTGCCGCTCAACAGGTGCAACTCAGCAGCCGCATGATCGCCGCCAATAAACTGACTGTCGACAGCGGGGTGTATGTTTACGAGATAGTTCCGGACGGCAACTATTACAATTCGGAACTCCGGATCGGCGATATCATCATTGCCTTCGACGGACAACCGGTGTCATCAGTGGACGCACTTCACCTGCTGCTATCTGACAAGCATATAGGAAAAAG
Organism: Chitinophaga terrae (ex Kim and Jung 2007); assembly: GCF_900107795.1. Taxonomy (GTDB): domain Bacteria; phylum Bacteroidota; class Bacteroidia; order Chitinophagales; family Chitinophagaceae; genus Chitinophaga; species Chitinophaga terrae. Next base: position 126,898 of record NZ_FNRL01000004.1, on the reverse strand, counting down.
AGTAAGTGTAGATGTACTGCGGGGAGGACATAAACAGGCAGTGCAGGTTATCCCCGGCGAAATGAAATTTTAACGGTCAGCCTACCATAGTTGTGAAGGCCGGCAGAAACTAAGGTTTTTGCCCGGCCTTTCTTTTTGCAGAATTGATTAACTTAATAGTATGAAACAGTACTATTTCCTGACCCTGTTGTTGCTCTTCCCGCTATTGAGCTTTCGTACTACCGTTGATGATAGTACCATCCTGTTAAAAGATGCAACGTTGATAGATGGCAATGGCGGAACGCCATTGACCCATACCGACATCCTGGTAAAGAACGGCGTCATAGCCGCAGTTGGCAAACAACTGAAAGCTCCCGGCGCTGCCGTGATCAGCTGCTCCGGCAAAACAATTATGCCTGCCATCATCAGCGCACACGTGCATATAGGCATGATAGGCAGCGAAAAAAATGCGCCCACCTACACCAGGGAAAATATCCTGAAACAACTGAAAAAATATACCGATTACGGGATAACGAATATACTGGTGATGGGATCAGACGAACCGATGCTGTTCAACAGCGGGCTAAGGGATTCTACCACGAAAGATCTTCTGCCCGGCGCCAGGATCCACTCCGCCGGCTTCGGTTTCAGCGTACCCGGAGGCCCCCCGCCAATGAAGTACTTATTCCGGCCTAAGTCGCCCGGTGAAGCCATTGCCAATACCGACAGCGTTGCATTAATGCATCCTGAAGTGCTCAAATTATGGGTCGATAATTTCGGCGGCGGCTCCAATAAAATGAGTGAATCCATCTACCAGGCAATAATTAACCAGGCGCATAAACACAATATCCGGGTAGCCGCACACCTCTACTACGAAGCAGATGCGCAGCAGCTGGTAAAAGACGGCCTTGACATTATTGCACACAGTATCCGTGATAAAGAAATAGATAATACAACCGTCCAGGAACTAAAGAAGCATCATACCATCTATATACCAACCCTGGCGCTGGATCAATACGCTATCGCCTATACGCATTCGCCGTCCTGGATCAACGATCCGTTCTTTACCCGGTCGCTGGAAGCCGGCGTACACGAACAACTGAGCAGCACCAGGTACCAGCAGGAGCAACTGCAGTCTAAAGCCCTGCCAAGAAACGAACAGGCTTTTCAAAATGCCACTAAAAATGTGAAGAAACTGTATGATGCGGGTATTATCATTGCGTTAGGCACCGATTCAGGCGCTAACCCCGTGAGGGCGCAAGGTTTTTCTGAACACCTTGAAATGCAATTGCTGGTGGCAGCAGGGTTAACGCCATTGGAAGCCATTACTGTTGCCACTAAAAACGCGGCAAAGGCTATTGGGATATCCGACCGTTACGGAACTATCGAAAAAGGGAAGGTAGCCGACCTGCTGATCCTGCATCACAATCCTGCAGCCAACATAAAACATACCCAGAACATTGCAGCGGTATATAAGGCGGGAGTTATGGTGAGCAAAGGCCCGCTATGATCTGCGGACCTTCAGCATACCTGCATTGATAGCCACTACTACCGTGCTAACGGTCATCAGCACCGCACCTGCGGCCGGGCTCAATACAATACCCTGGTGATATAATACGCCTGCGGCAAGGGGCATGGCAATCACATTATACCCGGTTGCCCAGGCCAGGTTCTGGATCATTTTCCGATATGTTGCCTTACCAAATTGGATAAGGCTTACCACATCTTCAGGGTTGCTGTTCACTAATACGATACCGGCGGAAGCGGCAGCTACATCGCTTCCGCTTCCGATGGCTATTCCCACATCCGCCTGCGCTAACGCCGGGGCGTCGTTGATGCCATCGCCAGTCATTGCCACGAACTCGCCCTGCGACTGTAATTGCTGAATCTTTTCCAGCTTCTGATGCGGCAATACTTCCGCAATGTAACCATCCATACCCAGCGAACGGGATACGCTCTCTCCTACTACTTTATTATCGCCGGTTAACAAAACGGTTTTGATATCCATTTTCTTCAGTGCAGTGATAGCGCCCGCGGATTCAGGCCTTACCTGGTCTGCAAGGGCAATATATCCCGCCACCTTCTGATCAGCAACCACATACACCACTGTTTCTCCCGGTTGAATATTATTGTTTATATCCACTTGCGGGAACTGCTCTGCAATATATGCCGGGCTAACGATCAGTACTTCTTTTCCCTCTACCTTTCCTTTTATTCCTTTACCTGTAATAGCTGTTACTTCTGCTGCAGCAGGCAGGCTTACGCCCATAGACTTCGACTTTTCCATGATACCAGTAGCGATAGGATGCTCTGAACTTCCTTCAACAGCAGCGGCTATACGAACAAGATCATTTTCTGTAAAACTCCCATCAATTACCCGCAACCGGGATACCTCGAATTTGCCGACAGTGAGCGTACCCGTTTTGTCGAAAACCAGGGTAGTGATCTTCCTGGAATTTTCGAAATCCGTTCTGTTCTTGATCAGCAATCCATGCCTGGCTGAAAGCGCGGTAGACCGGGCAATAACCAGCGGAATCGCCAATCCAAGGGCATGCGGGCAACAGATCACAATTACTGATACCATTCTTTCGATCGCGAACGACATATCTTTTTTCTCGAACCACCAATACACGAAAGTAATGATGCCCGAAAGGATAGCGATAATGGTAAGCCAACGTGCTGCTTTATCCGCCAGCAACTGGGTTTTGGACTTGGATCGTTGTGCATCTTCCACCAGCTTCACTACCTGCGAAAGGTAGGAGTCGGCGGCGCTATGCGTAACGCTGAGCTTTATCGCCCCGTTGCCGTTAATAGACCCCGCAATCACCTTATCCCCTGTTTTCTTTTGCACAGGACGCGATTCGCCCGTTAACATGCTCTCGTTCAGTGATGTGGCGCCTTCTGTTATATCGCCATCGGCCGTTACCTTTTCTCCCGGTTTCACGAGCACTATATCCCCGGGTTTCAGGGTTGCTGTCTTCACTTCTGTTACCTGGTCGCCCTTTACCAGGTGCGCAGTATCCGGCATGAGTTTTACCAGGAGTTCCAGCTCCCTGCTGGCGCCAACGATAGACTTCATTTCTATCCAGTGGCCCAATAACATGATCAGGATCAGGGTTGTCAGCTCCCAGAAGAAATCCATTCCTGCTAAGCCCAGGACTGTAGCTACACTGTAAACATATGCCACAGTGATCGCAAAGCCGATCAGGGTCATCATACCAGGATCCTTCGCTTTCATTTCATCCCACAATCCTTTCAGGAAAGGCCATCCCCCGTAAAAGAACACAACGGTAGAAAGAGCCAGCAGCAGGTAATTATCTCCCGGGAAACTTATTTCCATACCCATCCAGTGCTGGATCATCTTCGACAATAACATTACAGGTATGGTCAGTACCAGCACCACATAAAACCGTTTCCTGAAGTCGGCGATCATCATGGCGTGATGGTCATGATGCCCGTGATGCCCATGATCTTCATGCTGTCCATGATGTTCGTGATGTTCATGTTGTATTTCACCGCCTGCTTTCACCTGCGGATGCTGATGGGCGCCGTGACCGGCATGCCCTTCATGATGCTGATGGTCCATAGTCCTGGATTTTAATAGCTTAATGTTATTCCCGCTCCATATCCCATATCACTATCATAATGTGTTGAAATTGCCAGGCGCCTGGTAACGATATACCTGAAACCGGCCATGTATTCCTTGTCTGTATTCACCATGAAGTTAAATCTCAACCTCCTTGTCACCGGTACATCCTCCCTGCTTAACTGCACTCTTATCCTTCCATCTGTATCTACCGAAGCATCTGCAATGATCAGCATGGGCAACGTATATTCAAGCCCGACATGGAACACCTGCCTGTAATCTTTTGTATTGGTTTGCCCAAAAAGGTTCTTCTCGGCCTCTCTCATGCGCCGGTACCTGACATCCCAACCGATGTATGGGAACAACCATTGCATCTTCCCGAAATACCGCCCGAAATGGCTTTCCGATTCATAGCCATGATCTGCGTTTAAGCCCACTCTCCATTCGGTAGACAAACGATACCTGGTATTGGCAACAATCAGTTCTCCGTCGCTGCCGTTGCTTTCCAGTCCTACCCTTCCCATCACATGCAGCATCCTGTCATCTTTCTTCAACATCCTGTAAGCCATCCGCGGGTCAGGCACTTCAGGGTTAGGCGGCGAGTCTTCATAACTGAACACCCGTCCCATTCCGCTCATCATATGGTATAAAATATGGCAGTGGAAAAACCAGTCGCCGCTCTCTGTCGCCTTAAATTCGATCGTATCTACTTCCATCGGCATGATGTCCAACACCGTTTTCAGCGGCGAATAATCGCCCTGGCCGTTCAGCACCCTGAAAAAGTGCCCGTGCAGGTGCATAGGATGCCGCATCATGGTATTGTTGAAGATCACCATCCTCACTATTTCCCCTTTCTTAATAAGTATCTTGTCTGTTTCTGAAACAGTTTTGTTGTTGATACTCCATACATAACGGTTCATATTACCCGTTAGTTCAAAATTCAAAAGCTTAACCGGGCCGTCTGGCAATGTTGTTTTTTCAGGCGCTTTCAGCATGCCGTAGTTCAGGGTAACAATATCGCCGCTGTTATTCATGTCCATGCCTTTCATCCGGCCATGCCGGCTGTGATCATTAGCGGGCGGAGCGTCCAGTTCGGGATACATAACGGTATTCATATCCATTACCTGGTTAGACATCTGCATTCCTGTGCTGGTATCCAGGTCCCCGTTCATCTTCATCATATCATTCATCATCTTCATCCCTTCGAAATACTTCAGCTTGGGGAGTTCGCCTACCGGCATTTTCATGCCTTGCCCCAGCCACAGGGAAGTAGACCTTGTCCTGTCTTCCGCTGTAGCCATAAATTCGTACTGCATATTTTCAGGTACGGGTACCACCAGGTCATAGGTTTCGGAAACGCCTATCAGCAGCCGGTCTACTACCACGGGCTGTACATCGGCCCCATCGTTGGCAATAACGGTGATCTTACCGCCGGAATAGCGCAGCCAGAAATACGTAGAGGCGCTGCCGTTAACTATGCGCAGATGTACGCTATCGCCGGCTTTAAATTGTGGCTGACTGTCCGTTACCTGGCCATTGGAGAGGAAGCGTTCGTAATAAACATCGCTTACATCCATAGCGTTCATGCGCTTCCACTCGTTCGTCAGTTTCGTTTTAAAATGGTTGGTTTTTGCTGCCTCGGCATAACTCTGTACAGAGCCTTTTTTAATGGCGAACCAGTCGTTCGCGTTATGCAGGTAACGGTTCACGGTATGAGGGTGCAGGTCCGTCCAGTCGCTCAGCAGTAAGGTATATTCATTCTTCGGCTCCTCGCCTCTTTTGCGCATCACGATAGCGCCATGCAGCCCGCTTTGCTCCTGCAACATGGTATGACTATGATACCAATAAGTGCCGTGCTGTACTACGGGGAACCTGAATATGTGCGTTTTCCCCGCTTTAATAGGTTGAGTGGTTAAATAAGGTACGCCGTCGTACTGGTTAGGCAGTATGATGCCATGCCAGTGAATGGATGTTTCTTCGCGGAGGGTATTATGCACATGGATTTCGGCGGTATCGCCTTCCGTGAAATAAAGTGTAGGGCCGGGCGTGGTTCCGTTAACAGCCAGCGCATGTCTTGTTTTGCCGGAGTAGTTAACCATGGTATCGCCAACATACAGATCATATCTTACAACCTTAGGTTGGTTCCCGGTTAAAGAAGCCTGCGCAACAACCGTGCTGCACAGGCTCATAAAGGCGATATACAGAAATAATGCTTTCATTCGATCTAACTAAATCTATTCAATAGTACCTGTAACCTTTCCGCAGGTCAACATCTGCTTGCCGTAATACGGATTTTTTATCGTATTGTTATCACTTAACCAATAAGCCTTTTTCATGGGGCAGTATTGCTGGTAAACAGGGCCGGCGGATAATGGCACTGCTTTAACCAGGATGGTAAGATCGTCTGACAATGTTTTAAACGCGTCCCGTTGTTTGTTTAAATCATTGGCGCCGGCAATGGTTTGCGCAGAAGTCAGCAACTTGCCAGACAACGGCTCAAAGGCTGCCTGTTCTGCAGCAGGCAAAGCGCTGATAGTAATATCCTGGATCGTTTTCGCCAGCTTGCCTGACCGGGCTGCCGCCGCGGCGGCATCGTTGTTTGTCAGCGCTTCTTTAACACTGTAATACTGGGTCAGGATAGGCGATAACTGGGGAGATACATTCCTGTTCTGCGCTCCTGCTGTTTGTAAGAGCGCCGTTACCATTGCCAATAGTGCAAACATTATCTTCTTCATAAAAAATATTTTAAAAGATTACGCTATATCAATCGCTTTAAATCCAGCTTTTTCTATAGCATTCCGTACTTCGCTTTTATCTTCAACCTTTTTAACGGTCAGTATTTTATCAGGGCTCTGCAGGTCTACCTGCCAGTTATCTGGTCCTACCAGTTCATTCAATACCGGCGTTACTGTTGCAATACATCCTGAGCATTTGATATTCGTTTTGAATTTTGCTTCCATTTTATTTAATGTTTTAGTTTGATGATGTAAAAGTAGTATGATAACGAGGGGCGGCTGTTATACAATTCATATAACCTTTTATATAATTATCACTTTATAGTTTCGCCGTTTTTAACCGGAGGCTATTGCTTACCACACTTACAGAACTCAGTGCCATTGCAGCGCCGGCGATCATAGGATCCAACAGGAACCCGTTAACCGGGTACAGGATGCCTGCCGCAATCGGTATCCCGATGATGTTATATATAAACGCCCAGAAGAGATTTTGTTTAATTGTGCTCACTGTTTTTGCAGAAAGTTTCAACACTTTCGGGATGCTGTTCAGATCGGAAGTGATGAGTGTGATCTTGGCCACATCAATGGCAATATCTGTTCCTTTACCCATCGCTATACTCACATCTGCCTGTGCAAGGGCTTGTGAGTCGTTGATCCCGTCGCCTGCCATTGCCACTACTTTGCCTGCCGCCTGCAGGGTTTTCACAAACTCCGCTTTCCCTGAAGGTATTACCTCCGCCTTGTATTGTCTAATACCGGTTTGCGACGCCACTGCCGCTGCTGTGTGTTCATTATCGCCTGTCAGCATATATACTTCTATGCCGCTTTGCTGCAATGCTTTAATAGCCGCCGCTGAACCTGGTTTTACTTTATCTGCTATACCTATGACGGCCAGCAGTTCTTTTTCACGGGCATAGAAGATAACTGTTTGAGCGCTAGCCTGCCAGCTTTGTACAGTTGCTGATACCTGGGCCGGCAACGCCACTTTGTTAGCGTTCATCAACGCTTCATTACCTACCAGGTATCGCTGTCCTTTATACATGCCAACGGCTCCCTGGCCGGTAACACTGTCGAAATGTTCAAGGCTTATTCTTTTATCTGCATCCCTGAAGTATGCTACTACCGCATTCGCCAGCGGATGTTCCGACTGGTGTTCGATCGCATACAATACCCCGGCCGCAACACCGTCTTCTTTCAGCCAATGGATATTCGTTACTTCCGGCTTGCCTTCTGTAATAGTGCCTGTTTTATCAAGTATTAAAGCATTTACTTTATATGCTAACTCCAGGCTCTCTGCATCCCTGATCAGCATATTGTTTTCTGCACCTTTGCCTATTCCAACCATAATAGCTGTTGGAGTAGCAAGGCCCAGGGCGCATGGGCAGGCGATCACCAGCACGGTTACTGCCGCCAGTAATGCATGGGTAAAGGCATTGTTGCCGCCCCATATAATCCAGGCAAGGAAAGTGAGTATAGATATGCCAATAACAATGGGTACAAAGATGCCGGCAATCTTGTCTACCAGCTTTTGTACAGGCGCTTTACTGCCCTGCGCTTCCTGCACCATTTTAATGATCTGCGCCAACAGGGTATCTGCCCCTACTTTTTCAGCTTCAAACCTGAAGCTGCCTTTCTGGTTAATGGTTCCGGCAAATACTTTTGCACCGGCAGCTTTTGATACCGGCAGGGGTTCGCCGGTGATCATGCTTTCATCAACATACGATTGCCCTTCCACTACCTCGCCGTCTACCGGGATCTTGTCGCCGGGTTTAACCATCAGTATATCACGGGCTTGTACCAACGAAATGGATACCTCTTCAGGCTGGCCATCCTGGTTGATCCTCATCACCGTTTTCGGCTGCAGTCCTATTAATTTCTTAATGGCTGAAGAAGTATTGGATTTAGCTCTTTCTTCCAGCAACTTGCCAAGCGAGATAAAGGCGATCACTACTGCCGCCGCTTCAAAATAAACATGCGCATGCAATCCGCGCTGGTGCCAGAACTCAGGGTACAGCGTATTGAAAGCGCTGAACACCCAGGCAATACCTGTACTTAAAGCTACCAGGGTATCCATATTGGCTTTGCCATGCCGGGCCTGTTTCCAGGCGTTGATGAAGAACGAACGGCCCAGGAAGAATACTACCGGCGCAGACAGTGCCATCATGATAAAATTACCATAAGGCATATCCATGAAGAACATACCGATGATCATTACCGGCGCCGCCAGGATAGCCGACCAGATAGTTCGTTGTTTGATCTTCCTGTAATGCTGTTGTTGTGCCGCCGCCTGTTCTTCTTCCTGGTTCTCTTTATTGATCAGCAGGTCGTAACCAATGCTCCTGATAGCGCCCTGCAACATCTCGGGAGTGACCAACTGGGGGCTGTATTCGACCCAGGCGGTTTGGTTGGCAAAGTTCACCCCGGCAGCCTTTACGCCAGGCACAGCCTGGAGCATTGATTCGACGCTTACCGCACAGGCGGCGCAGGTCATTTCCAGCACCGGGAATGTTTCTTTTATGATCTTCTGACTATTTGCAACTTTCGGTTGTATTGATAGGGTTGTAGCCATCTTCTTTCTTTTTTACAAAGGTAGAACCGCCCTGCTCCTTCCCTTTTACATTATTTAGTATTTGATGTATATAATTTTAAGATTGTCTTTATTACATTTATGACATGCTCAAATCGTCCACGACATGAAGAAAACAGTTCTTTTATTATCCGCCAGCCTGCTGCAGGCTGCGGCCTTTGCCAATGTACGCCTCCCGAATATCTTCGGCGATAACATGGTATTGCAACGCGATAAACCTATCCCGGTATGGGGATGGGCCGATAAAAATGAAAAAGTCACCGTTCAGTTCAATAACCAGACAAAAACGGTGAAAGCCGATAAAAATGGTCAATGGAAAGTAGAACTGGCTCCGGTAGCCGCTGGCAGCGGTTCTTATACCCTCACTGTAAAAGGGAATAACAGCATTACGCTGCACGATATCGTAATGGGAGATGTTTGGATATGCAGCGGTCAATCCAATATGGAATGGCCGGTAAGCAGGGTGTTCAATGCTACTAACGAGATCGCCCAGTCGGCTAACCCGAACATCCGCCATTTTTACCTGCCGAAAGATGTTTCCGCAACGCCTAAAGATGATGTAAAGCCAAGCGCCTGGAAACCGGCGTCGCCCGACAATACCGGCGAATTTACCGCCGTAGGCTATTTCTTTGCCAAAGCCTTGAATGAGCAACTGCATGTACCTATTGGCCTTGTCCATACTTCGTGGGGCGGCACCATGGTAGAAACCTGGATCAGCCGGGAAGGCATGGCTAACAGCAGCACATTCAGCGAGCTGATGAAACGGACTCCTGTGCTGAACCTCGACTCGCTCAATGGAGCGATCAGGGACAAGCTTATCCGGAAGATTACAACCCTGCAGGGAAAACTCCCTGACGCTACTACAGCAGCCGCTTTTAAAGATGCCGGCCTGAATGATCAGAGCTGGCCTAAAATGAGCCTGCCTGGCTACTGGGAAACCAAACAACTGAAAGATTTCGACGGCGTGGTATGGTATCGTAAAACCGTTAACATTCCGGCAGAAGATGCAGGTAAGGGAGCAACCCTGAGCCTGGGCGCTATTGACGATAACGACGTTACCTATATCAATGGCGTACAGGTAGGCAGCACCAACGATTACAGCGCACAGCGGGTCTATAAAGTACCGGCAGGCATATTAAAGGCCGGCGAAAATGTAATTGCCATAAAAGTAACTGACAATGCAGGGAATGGCGGCGTATATGGCCAGAAAGATGACCTGTTCCTGGAAATAAACGGCCGCAAACAGCCACTGGCCGGCGAATGGGGATTCCAGGTTGCCGCAGTTTCGCCAGGCGCTTCCAGCCTCGGACCCAACAGTTACCCATGCCTCCTCTATAACGCCATGATCCACCCTATCCTCCAACTGGGCATCAAAGGCGCTATCTGGTACCAGGGCGAAACCAACGCAGGCAGGGCTTATGAATATCGCCAGTCTTTCCCGTTAATGATCCAGGACTGGAGAAAACTATGGAAACAGGGCGATTTTCCTTTCTACTTTGTGCAACTGGCATCTTTCAACGCCAGCAACGGCAACAGTAAAGTGGGAAGCTCCTGGGCAGAGTTAAGAGAAGCGCAAACCCTCACTTTGCAGCTGCCTAATACAGGAATGGCGGTGATCACCGACATCGGTGAGCCTACAGACATTCACCCGCGCAATAAACAGGATGTGGGTAAACGACTGGCAGCCATTGCGCTTAACGATACTTATAAAATGGCGCAGGTAAGCGCAGGTCCAACCTACCAGTCGATGGCCGTTAACGGCAATAAGGTAACCATCACTTATACCAACGTCGGCGGCGGGTTAAAAGTAAACGATAAATACGGCTATATCCGCGGTTTTGAAGTAGCAGGGGCCGACCAGCAGTTCCATTATGCGAAAGCATACCTGGATGGCAATAAAGTAGTTGTTTATTCAGATGAAGTAGCCAGCCCTGTTGCCGTTCGTTTCGGATGGGCAGACAATAACCTGGAAGATAACCTCTTCAACCAGGAAGGTTTCCCAGCTGCTCCGTTCAGAACAGATAACTGGAAAGGTATTACCGAAACCAATAAGTTCGCAGTTCAACTGTAAACCTATCTCAAACCCGGGGAAGGAAGCAAGGTAACTTCTTTCCCCGCTGTTATATCAGCCAGCGAATTAACCAGTTTACGTACGTTGTTCAACGTTAGTTCATCTGTGATAATTCCCTGGCTGTTTATTTTGGTCTTAACCGCGGGGATAACCAGCTGCGTTGCTTCTGTTATCCGCGATTCTATGATCAGCAACGTTCCCAGTAATGATTGGTGGGCTTTATATCCGGAGGTTCCTGCTGTTATCAGCGCTACGGGTTTTGAAGAAAAGTGCATGGAAGAAACGGTCCAGTCGATGGCGTTCTTAAGGGTGCCGGGCACTCCAATTGCATATTCGGGAGTGCTGATCAGCACTGCATCTGCCGCCTCCAACTGTTCCCTGAACGCCTTTACCGGCGCCGGAGCCTGTTCTGGGTCCATATCTTCATCGGGATTGAAATGCGGGATGTTAACCAACGGCATGGCGTCAGTTATCTCGAATATTCCTTCTGCCAGCGTTTTGACTGCATTAATAAGTTGATGATTGGAAGAAGCCTGCCGGGTGCTGCCACAAATAGCCAATAACTTAGGGAGTGATTTCATTATGATCGTTATTACCAGGCCAAAATTACGGTATCTGCCGCTACCGTATTACCTTCTTCTTATCTGAAATTATATTTTCCCGGGTAAAAAACATCTTCTCCCCGGCAATTTCAGGTCAATTGATCATCAGTTCATCTGCAAACACCCAACCCCGGCCTCCTTTGCCCGGATGCCAGTCAGGGATCTTTTCCAACCCTGTGAGCACTACCTTCAGGCAACTTACATTGGTAGCAGGGAAATCGCATTTTACATCCATCGACATAGAAGGATCATCTTTCTTTCCCGGTGCGGGTATTACTTTTTTCAGCAGTTTCAGGTGTTTGGGGTCCTGGCCTCCGTAAATTTCAATTTTTGATGGCGGGAAAATATATCCGTTTACGTTACTCAGTATGCCTACGCAGACCTGCGATACAGGAACGGGAGTTTTGTATATCAGCAAGGCTGCCAAAGGATCTTTGTAATAGCCCAGCCATTTGCCGTTCCCCTGTTCTGCGCCTCCGCGCTGTTTATCGTTCAGGGTGAGCGCTCCGCTACCGGCATAGCTGCCATCGGGCGTGGTGATCAAAACCACGCTGTCGGGGATATAGGTTGTTCTGGAGAAAGCAAATTGCACAGGGTCGCTGGCATACCAGCCATTCTTGGTAGCAACAGCCCTTACTACAGTATTCCGGCTGATCTCTACACTATCTTTCAAGACCGGCGAATTAACAGTATCCGGGGCTGTGCCATCCAGGGTATAATGAATAGCCACTCCTTTTACCGGGTGCCGGAGGCAGACCTGCATTTTATCTTTGAACACCAGGTCGGTAGATGCCAGTATAGGCTGGTTTAATTTCAGGGGATGTGACCCGTCTTCGATAAACCCTTTTACGATGGCGGTTTGAGGCAACTGCTTCTGCAATTTCTCAAAATCACCGGCTGCTAAGCCACTGTTCCAGAGATAAAGTTCCTTTAACGCTTTAGCGCTTTTCAATGCCTGCAAAGCAGCAAGGGTCACAGGCGTTCCGGACAACGACAAACGTTCCAATTTAGGCAGGGAAGCCAGTTCGGCCAATGTTTGCCCCTTGATATTCGTGAAATTCAGATTCAATACCCTTAACTCTTTAAACGATGCCAGTAACTTCAGATCCTTGTCTTCAACCGGCATCTTTTGCAGGTGCATTTCAATGATCTGCTTTTTTAAAGGCAACAGCTCTTCGATCGTTTTGGAATTGAACTGGTCTTTGTTATAACAGTTTACCACCAAAGGCGCTGCATGCTGGGCAATAGGGTAAATTACCCGGTAGTTGTTATTGAGTTGCTGTACGAGCTTTTCGTCTGCCGGCGCAAAATCATATACCGGTTCGCTTGCCGGCGCCTGCAACAGGCTGGCTGCCGCCATCCGCAAGCTATCATCCATCGGCAGGGCGATTGCTTTAAGGTTAAAGGATGCTCCTGATTTGATCCAATGATAAAGTAATGCAGTTTCCTTTTCGTTGAGTTGCGGTTTGCCGGCAGGCGGCATATGCTTCTTATCGTCGGGCGGCAGCAGCAACCGCGCATAGATCAGGCTTTGATCGGGATGCCCGGCCACTATTGCTTTGCCGTTCTTCCCTCCTTTCAACAGTTGTGCAGGATGTTCCAGTACCAGCCCGCCTTTTGCTTTACCTGCGTTATGGCAACCCATACACTTCTCTTCCAGTATAGGTTGCACCAGGTCGGTATAGACTTCCGCCTTTTCCAATGGCACCAGTTTAGGCTGTTGCGGCGTTACCGGCGCTAAAACAAAGTTAGCCCCATGGGTGATATCCGCTCCTAAATGCCCGGTAACTAATAACAGCAACGTTACCAGCAACATACCGCCTTTCATCCACCACTGATCTTCCAACTGCCTGCGGGTTAGTACATAGAGCGCCGATACCAGCCAAAGCAATATCACTCCTCCCCATTTATGCCATTGCAAACCGGCTTCATCGTAGCCCGCTTCTTTAGAAAGGAAAATCCCCATAATTACGGTAAAGGCGGTCAGCAACGCGCCTGTAAGCAGCAATACGCGGATTGCCACATGTTTCCATTTCTGCAAGGCGGGATCACGCGGCCGTATAAACGCTATCAACGCCGCCAGCAATAAAATAACTATAGGAAAGTGTAACAGTAAAGGATGCATCCGGCCAACTACCTGCAACCAGGGCGGCAATACGATGCTATTGCTGAAACATACCAAAAAAAGTACGAAGGTATTGGCGGCAAGCAGGATACTGCCGCCAACACGGTACCATTTACCTGTCGGTTCGTTCATTAGACTCTCTTCAATTTATATGGGTAAACTTTACCTGAAGCCCACTGGGCAACGTACAGGTTTTCATCGCTGTCTACACATACGTCGTGAGGATGTACAAATATTTTCTCCGCCTGCTGCATTGGCTGCAATGCACCGTTCACATAGGTAGGCGCGGTACCGCCAATGTTGGATACTACTTTATTATCCTTATCCAGGATCGTTACAAACCCACTGGCGTTGGCATCCATATTCGGCGAACGCAATACGGCGGCATACAGGTATTGTCCTTTTATCACAGGCCGGCAAACACAAGCCCCGGGCGTCGAAATCACTTCCATCAGTTTTCCGTCCATAGAAAACCGTTTAAAACAATTCCTTGTTCTATCCGTCACAATGAGGGTCGGATCTGCTTTGCGGTAATCTACGCAAATACCATGTGCATTATCCAGGTGTTCCGTGCCTTCTCCCCGGCCTCCGAAGAAATTGAGCAGTTTCCCTTTGCTGTCGTAATGCAGTACATACTGTGCGCCGTAGCCATCGGCAACGAAAATATCGCCGTTCGGCGCTATCGTTGTTTCTGTTGGTACAAACTCTTCTTTCTTTTTATAAACTCCCGATTCTGCAGGATAGTCTATTGTCAGCAACACCTTGCCATCCATGGTGGTCTTGTATACCTGGTGCTTTTCCGTATCTGTGATAAATAAATACTCCGTGCCGTTCTCGTTCCAGAGGGTCAGGCCGTGGGCGCCGGGAAATTCATGTCCCCAGTTTTCCAATAATTTACCGGAGGTATTGTAGATAAGGATGTTGTTCTTTGTTTCATTTGTCAGCAAAATGATCCTGCCCTTTTTGTCCTGCACCATTTCATGGCAGTCTTTTACCGGGTACCTGCTACTATCAAGTGTTCCCCACTTTGTATCCAGGACATACTTTTTATTATTATGCCCGTATACCGGTCCTTTAGGCTTCGCGAACAGATCGCGCGAAATATAAAATGATGCTGTTACTAACGCTGAAGCCTGTATGAATTTCCTTCTTTCCATTATGATAATAGTTTATTATTACGCCATTAAACCGGGCAGCACTTTTCCGGCTACATCTGTAAGCCTGTAGCGGCGGCCCTGGTGTTTATAAGTTAATTTCTCGTGATCCAGCCCCATCAGGTGCAGAACGGTGGCATGAAAGTCATGCACATGCACCGGGTCTTTGATAATGTTATACCCGAATTCGTCTGTTTCTCCATATACGATCCCGGGTTTCACTCCGCCTCCCGCCATCCAGATGGAGAAGCAGCGGGGATGGTGATCCCGCCCGTAATTATCTGCCTGTATCTTGCCCTGGCAGTAATTGGTACGCCCGAATTCTCCTCCCCAGATCACCAGTGTTTCATCGAGCAGTCCCCGTTGTTTGAGATCGGTGATCAGTGCCGCGGAAGCCCTGTCCACATCTTTTGCCTGGCCCGCCATTTCGTTCGGCAGGTTGCCATGCTGATCCCAGCCCTGGTGATATAACTGGATAAAGCGCACACCGCTTTCAGAAAGCTTCCTGGCCAGCAGGCAATTGGCCGCAAATGTACCGGGAACAAGGCATTCCGGTCCGTAGAGTTTTACAATATCGTCCGGTTCTTTCGAAAGATCGGTTAGTTCAGGTACGGCTGTCTGCATCCTGTAGGCCATCTCATACTGCTGTATCTTAGTGCTGATCTCCGGATCGCCAAACTCTTTATACGATTGTTCGTTTAAGGCTGCCAGCTGGTCCAGCATCTGCCGCCTGTTAGCCATATCCATGCCTTCGGGATTATTGAGGTACAGCACCGGGCTTTCCCCACTGCTGAACTGTACGCCCTGGTGAATGCTGTCTAAAAAGCCGTTAGACCATAACTTGCTGTACACCCCCTGGCCGTTTCCTTTACCCCGCGATAACAACACGCAAAAAGCCGGTAGGTTCTTATTCTCGCTGCCTAAGCCGTAGCTCATCCACGAGCCGAAGCTGGCGCGGTTTCCCTGCTGGGCTCCTGTCTGGAAAAAGGTAAGCGCCGGATCGTGGTTGATCGCTTCTGTATACATGGATCTTACGATGCAGATGTCGTCTACAATACTGGCGGTATGCGGGAACAGGTCGCTGATCCAGGCCCTGGAAGCGCCGTATTGCTTAAAGTCGTAGTACGAACCTACCAGCGGGAAAGACGACTGTCCGGAGGTCATGCCCGTCAGCCGCTGTCCGTTCCGGATAGAAGGGGGCAATTCCTGTCCCATCATCTCTCTCAGCTTGGGTTTATAGTCGAAGCTCTCCAACTGGGAAGGGGCGCCATTCTGAAAGAGGTAAATGATCCTTTTGGCTTTAGGCGCAAAATGAGGTACGCCGGGTGTAAATGCCAATTCATCTGTACCCTTGCTGAAAATATCAGGAATGAGCAGGGAACCCAACGCCAGGCTGCCTACCCCAATGCTGAGGTTCGACAGGAACTTGCGGCGGTTCATATTCAGATGATGTTCTAAGAATTCATTTTTCATTGTCAGGTTTTTGAGAGGGTTTCCTCCAGGTTGTAAATAGTGGTGATCACCTGCATCATGGCGGCCCATGACGCATTATCAAGCCCTGTAGCCATCGGGTATTCGCCCTGTTTTAATAGTTTCACAGCTACGGTAGGTTGCTGCTGGTATAATTGCTGTTGCTTTGCATAATACTGCTGCAGGATAGCCAGCTCTTTTTCGGCCGGCTGCCTGCAAACAATTAACCTGAAAGCCTGCTTTATATTATCTGCAACATTATTGTTCTGTTTAATGAGCTTCGCAGCCAAAACCCTCGACGCCTCCAGCACTGTCGGGTCATTGAGCATGATCAAGGCCTGTAACGGGGTATTGGTGTTCACTCTTTTCACCTCGCACTGGTCCCTGTTACTGGCGTCGAACAACATCATCGACGGAGGGGGCACCGTTCTTTTAATGAAAGTGTATAATCCTCGTCTATAAAGGCTTTCGCCATGGTCCTGCTTATAACTGGCCAGTATCCCTCTTCCTGATGTAGCCATTTCCCAAAGCCCCTTGGGTTGATAAGGTTTCACGCTGGGACCGCCGATGGTATGTACCAGCAGGCCGCTGCTTTCCAGTACCAGGTCGCGCACCAGTTCGGCCGGCAGCCTGAATCTTGGGCCCCTGGACAGATAAATATTCTCAGGATCTGCTTTCAGTTTTTCAGGCGTTGCCACAGCCGATTGCCTGTAAGTGGCCGACATTACCATTTGTTTAACCAGGCGTTTGATATCCCATCCGTGTTGCATGAAATCAACGGCCAGCCAATCCAGCAATTCGGGGTTGGAAGGCAGATCGCCCTGCATCCCGAAATCGCCCGTGCTCTTAACGATACCCCGCCCGAAGATCTCCTGCCATTGCTGGTTTACAAAAACCCTTGCAGTTAAAGGGTTACGGGGATCAAACAACCAGTTCGCCAGTCCTAACCTGTTAGGCGGATAGCGGCCCGGATCAAATGATAAGATGGCTTTAGGCGTTTCAGGATGCACTTCAACAGTGGGATTATCGTAGTTCCCACGGCCAAGCACATACGTTTTTTTAACACTGTCGCGCTCTCCCATTACCGACACGATGAGCTTAGCTGAATCCTGTTTGTTGATGAAATGCAGCACGCCTTGCAGGTCTTCTTTCGTGATCTCCATCAACGGCGTCTTTGCATAGGTATTGGGGCCGCCTACTGTAGATTCAAGCCCTACTTCCCTTACATTATTGAAGAAGGCAAACAGCTCGTAATATTCTTTCTGTGAAAATGGATCGTATTTGTGATCATGACAATGCGCACACTCGATGGTAATACCCAGGAGGCTTTTGCCAAAGGTATTTGTGCGGTCTGTTACATATTCTACGCGGTATTCTTCATCTATCACTCCTCCTTCTTCCGTGATCTTATGATTGCGGTTGAAACCTGATGCCAGTAATTGTTCCCTGGTACCGTTGGGGATCATATCGCCCGCCAGTTGCCAGGTCACAAAATCTTTATAGGAAAGATTCCCGTTGAATGCGTGGATTACCCAATCCCTCCAGGGCCACATGCTGCGATAGTTGTCGTCCTGGTAGCCATGTGAGTCGGCATACCGGGCAACGTCCATCCAGTGAATGGCCATCTTTTCTCCGTAGGCGCTGTCTTTCAACAACTCGTCTACCATCTTTTCATAACCCTGGTTGCTGGTATCGGCGGCAAACCGCTGCATCCGGTCAATAGACGGAGGCAGGCCTGTCAGGTCAAGACATAATCTTTTCAGCAGGCGTTCATGATCTGCCTGCCCGTTAGGCTGCAGCCCTTTTTCTTCCATCTTCGCCAGCACGAACCTGTCAATTTCATTATACCCCCATTGCTGGTCGGCAACCTTCGGCAATGCAGGCTTTACCGGCGGCACAAAGGCCCAGTGAGGCTTATATTTAGCGCCCTGCCTGATCCATTTCTCTATCAGGCTGATCTCGTGGGCAGTTAAAGTAATGTTGGAACTCACGGGCGGCATCCGCATCGTACTGTCGGTAGATGTGATGCGCTGGTATAGAACAGAGGCCTTGGGATTGCCGGGTACAATGGCATGTGCGTCGGGCGACTCCTTCAATGCTTTATAGGCGCTGTCGCCTATATCCAGGCGCAAACCCGCTTCCCGCTTGTTGGCATCAGGGCCATGACAGGCAAAGCATTTATCCGAAAGTATCGGCCTGATATGAAAATTATAGTCGACTGAATCCGGTAGTTTTTCTGCTAACTGTTCTGAAGCTGTGTTATTGTTGTTACAAGCCAGCATAAAAAACAAACCACAGATTGCTGGTCCTACATAACGATGGAACATGGGTTTGATTTAGATTAGAATTCGCGTGTTCACTTCTCCCGCGTCTGGGAAATCCCCTGTCAGATGTTACTATAGCTGTTATAAAGATCGGGGAATAAATTATACCATTCAGATGTTATTTTACCTGAAACTGGTATTATTTTCTCATTTGTATGAACATACATACAAATCAAAAACCGGGAGGCAATAGGATGCCTGTGTAATTACCATGATGGCTAAGAGATATGGGGCTCATTTCACCGGTATGAGGATCGCGGATCCATGGAATGCCGGACGGGTCTTTGTATAGTTTTTCGAGTAAAGGCAACCTGCCGTTTTGCTGCAACAACGCGGTGAAGGAAGGGGTTTGAAAGCAGCCGGCGAGAGGTGTTAGCTGCTTAAGCAGGGCGATAGAGCTGGCCGCATAGGTATGAACAGCCTGGCTGGTAAAACAAGTACGGAAAGGGTAAGCCATGTTAGCATGTACGACAGATCCCCAGGCGTCCTCGTCATTCATCCCCTCTACCTGCACGGTATAATGATGCGGCGTATAACGCCTGTCGCCCGTTTGCCGGTTAACGATCTTATAAACAGCTTCTTTGCAGCTCCACAGAAGCCAGGTTATCAATACCGGGTTGCCGGCATCCTGTACCAGTTTTTTTTCGGCAGGCAGGAAAAGTTTGTCCAGGAACCCTTTCCTGGTAATGCGGCTTTCTGCAGCTGCCGCCTGGAGGTCAACGATGTCGTTGCCTATCATTTTTCTTTTAACTTGGCAGTTACAATATCCAGTGCAGCCTGTACATTCAACATCTTCTCCATTTCTTCATTCTGGATAACAATATCATACTTCTCTTCAACATCCAATACTACATCTACCAGGTTGGCAGAATTGATCTTGAGATCATTAATAAAGTCTGTAGATGTATTTAAGTTAGCCAGTGCTTCTGTATTCTTTGCGTAAGGCTTTACTATTTCTCTGATTTGTTCGATAAACACGGATGTTTCCATTGCTGGTAACTTTAAGATTGCAGGTATTTTTTCAAAATAACACAGGCGTTCACATCGCCGAAACCAAAACTCGCTTTTGCCAATAAATTTATGCTTTTATGTAATAGGGTCCGGGGAATTCTTTGCGGATCAACCAACGCCGTTACTTCCGGATGCAGGTCTTCGCAATTGATATTAGGGAAAATAAACCCTTCTTTGATCTGCAACGCCGATGCCACCAGCTCAATGCTGCCGGAAGCGCTCAAACAGTGGCCGGTCATCGATTTCAGCGCATTAAGATAAGGGAAGCGTTCTCCTTCCACTCCCAATGCTTTGCTCCAGTTCATCACTTCTTCCGCATCCTTTCCCGTAGCTGTAAGATGGCCATTAACAAGGTCGATATCTGCGCCGTTTACGCCGGCATTTGCAAGAGCCGCGGTTATGCAATGCTGCACTGCTTTGCTGTTTGGCGCCGTCATGGTTCCCCCGTTCCGCTGCCCGCCTGCATTAATGTTACCACCCAAAACCTCTGCGTAGATATTGGCGCCGCGTTCCAGCGCCGCCTCCAGCGATTCCAGCAACAACGCCCCCGCCCCGCTTCCCGGCACTATACCGCTGGCAGATGCGCTGAGGGGCCTGGAACCTTTTTCAGGCGTTGCGTTGAATTTATAGGTACATACTTTCAGGGCGTCGAAACCTCCCCAGATATAAGGACTGCTGTCGCTCGTGGCTCCCGCCAGCATGCGAACAGCCTGGCCGTTCTTAATACGTTCGTAGGCCAGCAACAGGCTTTCGGCGCCGGTGGTACAGGCAGAGGAATTGGTAGTCACCTGGTTGCCCAACCCCAGTTTTCCCGCCAGGTAAGCGCTCACCCCACTGGCCATTGTCTGCGGTACAACGCTGCTGCCTAAACGACGCACCTGCCCTTCATCTACTTTATAAACAGATTCCCTGAATTTTTCAACTCCTGATGTCCCTGTTCCGAATATCGTTCCACTATCCCAATCGGGATCGCCGTTTTCATCGCCAATGCTTAAACCCGCATCCTGCCAGGCTTCCAGCCCGGCGATAATGCCGTATATAATTCCTGAACTGGTCAGTTGCTTTAATTCCAGTTCATTGAAATAAGCTGTTAATATTTCCTGGCTTACCTCCGGCTTACCTGCAATCTGGCACGAAAAATTCAGCGCCGCCAGCTGCTCTTCAAACCTGATCCCTGAAACTCCTTGCTGAATAGCCGTTCTGAACGCAGGTATCCCAACGCCGTTGGGCGATACCACGCCCAGTCCTGTTATCACTACTCTGTTACTCATACTGTCTTTTGTCTGATCATCCCCGATAATACCCCGTCACAAATCAACCGTTCATTACTCCAAAGGGAAGTTTTGCATTTTAATTTACCAAAGCGGAAATAAACTTTTTCCGCTGTTACTTTCACCGTTTCTCCCGGTAAAACCGGATGGTAAAAATTCACTTCTGAAGAAGTCATCGCAATTGCCGGCTGCATTGTTGCAATAGTATCTCTTACCAGGTAAATACCCAGGCAGGCCAGGCCTATCTGCGCCATTATCTCCGTTAATATAACACCCGGCGTCACCGGGTTGTTAACAAAATGGCCCTGGTAAAAATAATGGTCGGCATGCAAAGTATAATAACCTGTCACTTTCTCTTCATCTATATACTCCAGCCGCTCCACGAATAGAAAAGGATGGCTGTAAGGCAGGTATGTCAGTACTTCTTCTTTAGTCATAATCCTTTACTGTAAATGTGTTCCTCCGTCTACCGGTATAATGGTTCCATTGATCCAGGCCGCTTCATCGCAACATAATAGGTACACAACATTGGCTACATCTTCGGGCGTAGTGGTCCTGCCAAAAGGATTCCTCTCTTTGCTATACTCCAGCAACGTATCGCTGCCGGGGATCCGCCGCAACGCCGCCGTATCTGTAACACCCGCCCTTATGCAATTGGCTCTTATCCCATAGGGCGCCATTTCCAGGGCCAGGCTCCTGACAATCGCTTCCAGCGCAGCTTTGGCCGCCGATACCGCCGCATAGTTCGGGATAGCTTTATAACTGCCATCACTTGTAAATGCAATGATCCTCGCATCCGCTGCAAATAATCCTGATTTCAGCAATGCTGCCGCCCAGTCGTATAAACTGGTAGCCATATATTGCAACGTAATATCAATATCCTCCCGCTGCAGCTGGGGGATCTCCTTCAGGTTTCCCCTGGCAATGCTATGCAGCAGGCACCTTACCTTTCCTGTACCGATGGCTGTTTGAAGCGCCTGCAATACTTCATCCCGCTGCGCCGCATTCAAAACATCCACGTTAAAGGAGATCAGCTCCACACCCTCCTGCCTGACCGCTTCAAACGCCGCTTGTATGGCCGGCAACTCTACCCGTGTATTACGATGAACAACACAGATATTCATGCCATGCCTTGCCAGCTTTTGTATCGCCGCCAAACCCAACCCGCTGCTGCCTCCCAACACCACGGCCCAGGAGCCTTCGAATATTTTTACCATTGTAACAAAATTCTTTGTGCTGAAAATCCAGGTCCAAAGCTCAGCATCAGTCCTTTTTTCCCCGCAGGTATCTCCTGGTCCAAAAATCTTTCCAGTACATACAACACAGTAGCACTCGACATATTTCCATATTGCCGTAGCACCTCCTTCGTATCGTCCAGCTGTTTGCCCATAGACACAAACAACGATTCTACCAGGTTGATGATCTTCCTTCCTCCCGGGTGAAAGATCAGGTGATCTATATCTTCGATCGAAAGTTGGTGTTTGGCAAGGAAAGGATGTACGATATCCCCGAAATGCGCTTCTATCTTCTCCGGCACTTCCACGTCCAGCACCATTTTTAAACCGCCGTTCGTGAGCTGGAAACCCATCAGGTGATCCGCATCATAGAAGTGATACATTTCCTCTTCCAGTATTTCCGGCCCTTTATCTGTATCATAAGAACTCAGGATAGCGCAGGCGGCTCCGTCTCCGAAGATCGCTGCGCTCACAATATTCGGCATCGAATAGTCGTCCAGCTGGAAGGTTGCGGTAGGCGATTCCACCGCTATTACCGCCGCCCGTTTATTGGGATTGGCCGCCAGCATTTTTTTTGCATAGAGCATACCTGATACGCCAGCTGCGCAACCCATCTCGGTAACGGGTAAACGCACTATATCCTGTTTCATCTGCAACTCATTGATCAGGTAAGCATCCATCGAAGGGATCATGATACCGGTACAACTAACGGTAATAATAAAATCAATATCTGTAGGGCGCAGCGATGCTTTTTCCAGCGCTGCTTCCAGGCATTGACGTCCTAACCTGGTACCCTCTTTTATATAAATATTATTCTTCTCTTCAAACGATGTTTTGGTAAAAACCTCCTCCGGTCCCATGATCGAATAACGTCTGTCTACTCCCGCATTTTCAAATATCTTCTTTACCTTCCTTACAAAACGGTCTTCCTGGCCGGATAACCAAAGATCCAAAAAAGGAAGTATCTCTTGCGTAGTTCTGGTATAGGGCGGTAAGGCTTTTGCGACAGCTTGAATTTTTACGCTCATAAGTTCTTTATTATCCATTGATACCGGAACGCCCATTTCCATTTAACAGAGTAATGATTAATCTGCAATGAGGCAGCCAGTTGTTCTAATTCTTTTTTCTTAAATCCTCTCAATATTGAAATCTTACCATCTGTTCTTACCATCCGGTTCCAGTTGAAAACAATGCACAACAGGCTGAATAAACGGTAAGCCAGCGCACTTCTTTGCAGATCGTTGATCACAATCCCTACCCTGGCCTGCCGGAGAAAAAGACGCAGTAAGGTCTTTACTTCCTCTTCCGGGAAATGATGCAGGGTAAGTGTCCCCAGTATTATGTCGGACTCCTGTTTTTCAAACCACTCCGACATAATATCTTCACAATAATACTCAATATCAGGATAGGATACCGATAACTCTTTTGCAAACCCGATGGTCGTAGCATTAGCGTCAACCCCTATTAACCTGAACCGGCGGTTGATCTTTTTTGCCGTATCTGCCAACTGTCTCAGCATTTCCCCGCTTCCACATCCCGCGTCCATAATTGTCACCATCTGATCTGCCGGCAGCTCCCTGAGCAGCTGCAACACCCCGTTTATTGTCACGTCATTGCCGCCTAACCGGCGGTTGATCTGGTCTATCTTTACCAGGGTCTCTTTTAACATGGGTCCTTCCATATTAAAATCGTCCATGATCTCCGTTTCCCTACTTCTGTACGTCGTGTCTATCCACATGTTAATGGTTTTCCGTGCGTCATTTTAATGATCTTTGGAAGCAACCGGGGAAAGCAGGTAAGCCCCTTCATCATGGATACGGCCAGCTGCTCGTGCTGAAAGCAGGCAGATAAAACCCTTCCCATCCTCAGCCTGCGGCTGAACGCTTTCTCCCAGTCATGTATATACGTAGTTTCCAGTCGCCTGCGATCTTTTTTATAAGTAAAAAAATAATCCAGGATGTTCCTGGAAACTATTTGCCCGCTATGAATAGCCATTGCCATGCCATTTCCGCAAAGCGGGTGGATCAACCCCGCGGTATCGCCTGCCATCAGTATATGATCAAATACTTTTTCTTTCCTGGCAAAAGAGATCTGGCTGATAGCCAGGCGCTTTTCGAATATTAAAGTACTGTTGGTCAAAACCTCTTTCAGGAAAGGATTTCCGTATACCACTTCCTGCTGATGCGTTTCGATATCCTGGTATTTTTTAAAACTATCGTAATGCACGAGGTAACAAATATTGATGATCCCTCCTTCAACAGTCGACACCCCGCAATACCCTCCCCTGAAATTATGCAGGCTCACGGTATCTGCCGGGAAATCTCCCTTATAATGCGCCTTAACGGCCAGCCAGGGCGATCTTTGCTGAACAAAACCCCGCGAGAGCTTTACATCCAGCGATGCGCGTTTACCATAAGCTCCTACTGCCAGCGGCGCAACAAACACGCCCCGTTCCCTGGTTTGCACATACATCCTGTCGTTCTCCATCCGCACATCGGTCACCGCATCATTGATCAATTCACCTCCCTGCGCCAAAAACCGCTCCATCAGGAAATGATCGAATGCATACCTGCTGATCCCGAAACCGCCGAGCGGCAATTGGGCTGTCAGCGTTTTTCCCTGGTGATCTGAAAGCAATAACCTGGAGATACTGGCCGGTTGTAAAGGAGCTGGATCTATGTTCAGCCACTGTAAATAGGGTAACACCTCGTTGGAAATATATTCCCCGCATACTTTATGAGAAGGATAACGGCTCTTTTCAATTACAATGACCTTCAACCCCGCTTTCGTTAAATGGATAGCACTTGTCAGGCCCGCAAGCCCCCCGCCGATAATGATTACATCTGTTGTGCTCATAACTGTAAGCCGATTTGTGAAGATAAAGAATTTCTCTGTTTCCTTTCATCACGCGTCCATCGACCTTTATCCCAAATTTTATCGATAGCCGGTCAAAAAATCTATCTTTCGAAAAAATATTTTCCACGAAATGCGAATTATCACTCAGCGTCCGGCAATCTTCGTGCTGGCTTTCTTCCTCTTTGGCGTCATGTTAGCGAACGCCCAACATTTGCCCGGTAAAAAAGGGATCTCACGTAAAAACCTGGAATACTACCTGGATCATGCGGTTACCATGACAGAGTTCCTGTCTGTTGACCCGTATGCCAGCGATGCGCCTTATCCTAATAAGGAAGACGATATCCGGTTAATTAAAAACATAGGCGCTAAATTCATTGGCCGCGCTATTTACAGGTGGGGCGGCGAAGCCGTACTGGCTAATCCCGATTTCCTGCAGAAAGCAAAAGCGCTGGCGGATGAAGTACGGAAAAACGACCCGGAAGTTATCTTTCAGGCCGCTTTGTTTGAACAGATCAGCCACCAGGTAAACCAGGTACCCATCCCCGGTTGGGCCTTTCAAGCGCTGGACATGCCCGTTGAACAACGGAATTTCAACTACGACAGCATGTTGAACCTGAAAGGAAAACTGGTCGACCATTGGAGCAAGGGAAACAGTGTGCCGGATATTACCAGGCCCGAAACGCAGCTGTGGTTCATGTTCCTGGCAGGCACTTATATGAATGTTGGCTGTGAAGCGCTGCACCTGGGCCAGATCGCGCTCATTGGGATGGAAGACCCAAACCTCGACCATTGGGCGGCATTCATTGCCCGGTTGCGTAAATACGCAGGCGCGCATACCAGGAGCCACTGGGTGCTGCTGGATGCGCATACGCCGTCGGGCGGCATGTTGTACAAAGGCAAAAGCCTGCTGGATTTTAATTCCTTCCCTCTTCGCATTAAATCTGTTCCGGGGAAACCCCAGGAAGGCATACTGGAAATGGGTTTTACAGATGCGCTCTTCGGACGCAGCAAAGGCTGCATTTCCCCCAGTGGTTGGAAAGCGGCATCATTGCCCTATCTCGTAGAGTTAGACAATTTCGGTGTCAGCAATCACCCGGGCGTACCGGATACAACAACTATTTACCCATGGGGCTTTGACGAGATCAGTTGGTTCTACCAGCAACCTGAAGAATACCGGCACAACTGGCTCCGGTATGCCGACAAATGGGTGACCGAACATGATCCTAACGGGCATTTGCAGATGCCCGTTACAAGGATAGTGACATTGGGTTATAAAAAACCGCGGGTGAAGTATAGGGCCAATACCCGTTCTGCCAATTGCCCGGATGGGATGAATGACGAGACTGTTATTAAAGAGATCTGGGAAAACAGGCAATCGCGGTAATCTTTCTTATTGAGAACTGTTTTACCTGGATTTGCCGATGTAAAGGGCTACCACGCTTATTGCAAAGCAGATCACCGATAAAACAGTTCTCCAGGTATGCGTCTGGTTCCAGGGAATGGCAAAATGATCCCTGGCAACAGCAAGTTGTTCTCCTGTCATCGCCCCCGTATTATACGCAGCCAGCTGGTTATTTAATGGCACATTTACTACTGCCGTCAATCCAAATACCCCGATAATGTAGATCAACGCAGCAACTGCGAACAATATTCCTCCCAAACCGGCTCCCGCTTTGAAATGCAGCCAGGCCGAGAGCGGCAATAAGATACATGGCAATACGAAGCAAGACAGGAACACGGGGTTCAGGATACGTTCGTTGATACCCTGCATGGCTTTGATATAAGCCAGGTTGTCTAATTTCAGGAACGCAGGATTTATGGCGGTGCTGAACCCGAAGAACAGCCCGGCTATCAGCCCCGCCGTAACGATAGCGACTATTGAACTAAATGATGTCATGATGTGAGAATTTAATAGGAAATACCCGGTGTCCTGTATAAATATCCCGGATTATGCAGTTCCTGCAACATAAAATGTGCAACATCCGCCCTGCTTACTTTCACCGCTATTTTTTTCTTATGCAGTTCCTCTCCATGCTGGTAACTGCCTGTAAGCGCCCCGTCTGTAAGGTTTCCCGGCCTGATAATGGTCCATTCCAACCCGCTGTGTTTAATGTGCTCTTCCTGGATAGCATGATCTTCAAATGCTTTTTTCAGAAGGAATGGAACGATAATGTTTTTGAAGATGAAAGACGTTTGTTTCAGCGCCGCTTTACCATCGCCGTAGCCTAAAGAAGTTTGACAGATAAGCCGTTTAATCCCGTTTGCCTGCATCCCTTTAATGATATTGAGGCTGCCCTGTGAACGGATGACGCCCGTTTTATTCGCAGGCGCGCCTAATGTACAGAAAACAGCGTCCTGGCCTTTGAGGGCGTTCTGCACTGCCCCCGCATCCAGTATATCTCCTTTTACTACAGTTAAATGCGGATTGGTTACAGGCAGTTTGGAAGGGTCCCGCACATATGCAGTAACCTCGAAGCCCTGTTGCAATGCCTGTTTCAGGAGTTCCAAACCGGTTCCGCCGGTAGCGCCGAATATGATAATCCGTTTCATAGTTAAATTATTTTGAAACAAAATTATCACGGCCCGGAAGCTAAAAATTGAACAAAATCGACAAAATAAGAGAAAAAGGTCCTAAAGGATGACGGTAACACTGCTGTCCATTACCTTCTCCCGGAGCTGTTGCAACTGGAGAGGAGAACAACCTGCAAACTCCCTGAAATTCCTGATGAAATGGGATTGGTCTGCGTATTGGTGCCGATACGCGATATCGGAAAGTTTTTCGAAACTGGCGGTGCGGAGGCTCTGAAGGCTGGATTGAAATTTCACGATCCTGGAAAACAGTTTTGGCGAGAGCCCTACGTATTGTTTAAACTTCCTTTCAAAACTGCGTTCTGTAAGGAACAATTCTGAGCGGAGGTCTGCCAGCCCCAGGTTCCCGCTATGTTTCCAGATCTGTTGGGCTGCGTAAATGATAGCGCTGTCCTGGTTCCTGGCTTGACGGTTTGCCTGTTCGCTGATAAAAGCAACCAGTTTACGTATACGCATCTCCGTTGTAGGCTCGCGTTGCAGAACGGCCGACAACATATCTCCTACTGCTGAAAAATACGGGTTCAGTTCCATGCAGTCGTCTGTCAGTTCCTGGGCATCGATCCCGAAAATGGCTTTCAGGCCATATGGCTGGAAAAATATTCCTATGGTATCAAACTCCCCATCGATGTGAATAGCGGCGGCTTTCGTAGCCTGGCCGTACAGGAAGGAGGCAGGGAGTTGTTTATCGAATTGGTAGAGGATACCTTTTTCTTTGTTCTGAAAAATAAAACCGGGCGTGCCATCCGCCAGGGTCCTGAAAGACCGCACCTGGCTGGTCGTATCTCCTTCCAACACCCAGAAGTGCCTAATGTATGGCTGAAGCTCAGCGGGTGGCGGAATTTGTAGATACTGCATGCGTTTGCTTTATTAAATTCGCTTCGGTCAAAACTTTTTATGCACCTTTGCAGGAAATCTCTATTTAGCTATAAAGATAGGCAGAAATAAAGATCAAACGCTCACCCTCAATTCTTCAAAGAACGGGGTTCTTCTCTCTTCTACGCATTTCACCGCATAGATATACATCGCCGCGCTCCAGGTCTGCCAATCCTGGCCTTTTGCTTTGCCATCCTGCGCTTTGATCCACTCGTTAAACCCGTAGTCTACCTCCCGGCAGTTAACCAGTTTATTTAGAGCCGTCAACTCTCTTAACTTTTCTTCCGCCAGTTTATATTTCCTGGCAGCTACCAGGGCCGCTACATAAAAACCGCAGATAAAGGGCCAGATCCCCCCGTTATGGTAGTCGCCCGGCAGGTTGAACGATTTATACCGTTCGTGCCAGTCGAAATCGCCCGGCTTCGTATATGGGAAAAAGTTAGGAGGCAGGTTTACCGCAAGCAGATCGTTTTCTTTCAAGGCCTTGCATTCTTCCTCTATCCAGTTGATCATCTCTTCTGCCCGGGAAGGCGAAGCCAGCCCCGTAAGGATGGCCAGGCTGTTGCCCAGCAGATCGAAACGTTCGCTGCTTAAAACTTTATAAGACCATAAAGCGTAATAAGGTTTTTTCTTTACCACCAGGCCTTCATGTACGTACCGGTGCTGTACGCCGGCGGTAATTGTAAAACGCGACATGGCCTTTTTCACCAGCGCGGCCCGGGAGTGATTGCCCAGGGCTTTCAGGTAACCGTATACCAATGTGTTTACAAACAGGCCGTAACCTAGTACCCATTGCTCGTCGCGCCAGTCGCTGGTTGGCTGCTGGGCTACAAGCACCCTGTCAGACGGGCTCTGGTACTCCATCCAGCGTAAGGATCTTTCTACTGCTTCATTCAGGAAATCCTTTTCGCTTGTGAGGTTCCGGTACATGCCGGTTATCAGCAAAAAAAGCGGGGTGCTGTCGCTGGCTCCCAGGTCTTCTTTATCGTGCACCAGGGAAGCGATGTGGCCATGAGGAGTTTGATTTTGTGCGAGGGTTTCCAGCACCCGTCGTATGCTGGCCATCAGCACTTCGTTGCCGGATGTGGCAACGCCGAAAAATGAGATCAAAAGATCGCGGGTATATGGCTCGGGGTATCCCCAACCTGCGGTTCGGGGAAGTCCTTCCACCGGTCCTTTCACATTATGCAACAACACCCGGATGGCAGCATCCCTCGCTGCAGTGATTTCGAGCCATTGGTCCGCATTCATCTCAGTAAATATTTAACCGCGTATTGATCAGTTTCACAAACTGCCTGGCTACCTCCCTGTAATCAAACTTCTCCAAAACCCTTTGCCTGCCGGCTTTTCCCAGCCTATTGGCATAAGCGATATCATTCATCAGTTTGTACAAATGCGTTTGTATATCGCTTACTTTCGCCCGGTAGTCGACCGTTCTTGGAGTATCGAATACAATTTTGCGACCATCTTTATAACCTGCCTCAGCGCCCAGCGTCACTTCTTTTACAATGATATGTTCTTCTACATCGGCCAGTAAAGCGGTTTCTTCATGCACCAGCGTATCCAGCATGCCCATAGCCTTTATTCCTATCACCGGTTTCTCGCAGGCGCTGGCTTCCACCTGCGTCATCCCGAATCCTTCCAGGCGGGATGGGCCTACATAAATATCACAGGCATTGATGAGGTAAGGCATTTCACTTCGCGAAATAACGCTGGTAACATAACGTACTTTGTCCTGCAATCCCAGGTCTTCGGCCAGGGCTTTATCCAGCTCATTCTGAACGGCTGTACGTTGCTGCGGCCATACCTTGCAAACATATTTGTATTTAGGCACTTTGTCTTTCAGTTCGGCCAGGGCCTGCATTACTTCCCTGGCGCCCTTGGAGCAGGCGTCGCCTCCAATGGTCAGGAGCATCAGTTCATCTGGCTCAATACCCAGGGAGGCCCTTATTTCCTGTACTTTTGGATGATCGCGCGATACAGGGGCGAAGCTGCAGGTGTTGCAGCCTATAGGTAATATTTCAATGTTATCGCCATTGATACCGTCCCTTATGTACATTTCTTTCACCCATGCCGAGGTAACCAGGATCAGCGGCAGTTTATTCAGCACATCCTGGTAATTGGCGACATAACCATCTGCTAGCAGCCATGGTACGGGGAGTATACCAAATTTCTGGGGATGCAATACGAGCTGGGGAGTATAGCCCCAATACCCTACCCCTACTGCTACATCCGGCTGGAAATTCCGGTAATACCATTCCTTTTCAAGTGGAGAGTCGTAGTGTGCTGCATGCACTTCAACCCCTATGGATTTCAGACCCTGGAACAACAGGTCGCCTTGCGTGGAAAGTCCTCCTGGTCCCGGAGGATAGTCGTACATCAATAATACTTTCATGGTTCTCGTGATAAACTGTTAAGCCATTGCATAGCCTCATCGGGGTGCGAAAAACACCAGAACGATTCGGCGGTTGGCGTTGTGGCAGCTTCCCAGCTATCCGTCTTAAAGCCATAAGTTTCGGTCATCAACGCATATTTATGCTGCCAGATCTCCTTATCTAAAACGTGGTAAATTGTTGCTTCCGGTATTGCTTCCGGGTAATAAGCCCTCATCCCGTCTTCGTATGCAAACACCCATAGTTCATCGGCGTCTATCTTTCCTTTCTTCCATAAATTAATAACTGCCAGGCTGGTTTCTTCATGCCGTAAATGACGGGTATATTCCCCGTGCGGGTGATGTGTAACGATCAGATCATAATGCTGAGCTGGTAAAAGATCCAATATTTGCTGCTCTACTGCTTCCGGGTCCAATGGCGCCTGTTCCGGGCCATCGTTCATATCTCCTATGACTCCTTTTGCTTTATACGCGTTTAATACTTTGAAAAATTTGGGGGCTCTGTCCGCATCCCCGGCCCTGCACAAGCTCACCACTACCCAGTTCCAGTTCTGGTGATAGAGCATTGTACCTCCTGCCCATAACGTTTCATCGTCAGGATGCGCCACGATAACGGCTGCCAGTTTCTGATGACTCTCCGGGTTTCCAGTACTCATAAAACGTGGTTCTAATATTAACAAACAAGGTATTACTAAGATACTGAGATTATTTTTTAATTCCTCAACAATTATCCCCCTATTTCTTTTGCCGGTATCACGAGCCCGTTGCCTAACTGCCACGCCTATACTGAGTTTCAGCGAACGGCCGGCAACAGCCGGTAAAAGATAATAAAATAACAGCGGAATGTTCTATCTTGGTTCTGCAACGGGAACATTGACACAAACATCAGCTATCAACAATTATTTTTCTGCCTAAAAACATTGAACATGAAAATCTCTGCGGGCGGCCTGAAGAAAACCTGGGTACTGCTGTTGCTATTGGCAGCAGGAAGCTACGCCCAACAACCAAAACGACCTAATATCATATTTATTTTTTCCGACGATCATGCCTACCAGGCCATCAGCGCTTATGGCAATAAACAGGTGCAAACGCCCAACATTGACAGGATAGCGAAGCAGGGCGCCCGGTTTAACAATGCGCTGGTAACAAATTCCATCTGTGGCCCCAGCCGCGCCACATTGCTTACCGGCAAATACTCTCATATCAACGGCTACCCGCTGAACGAGCAACGGTTTGATGTAAACCAGCAGCTCTTCCCTGCATTATTACAGCAGCATGGCTACCAGACCGCCTGGATAGGCAAATGGCACCTGGGTAACCTGCCCAAGGGATTTGATTTCTGGCGGATACTGAACGGGCAGGGACAATACTACAACCCCGATTTCATTGGCCCGAAAGATACGGTGAGAATGGAAGGCTATGTTACCAACCTGATCACCGGCATGTCGCTGAACTGGCTGAAAAACCGCGATACTTCGAAGCCGTTTTTCCTGGTAGTAGGCGAAAAAGCTACGCACCGCGAATGGCTGCCCGACCTGCAGGACCTGGGCGCCTATGATCATATCACCTTCCCACTGCCTCCAACGTTCCGGGATAACTACCGGAACAGGGAAGCCGCTCAGAACCAGGACATGACCATCGATAAAACCATGCGCCTGAAAGAAGACCTGAAAGTGCATGCCAACTACGAAAAAGGCATCTATGGCAGGTTTACGCCGGAACAACGCCGGGTGTTTGAAAACTACTACGAGAATAAGGTAAGTAAAGAATTTGACGAAAAAAAGCTGGCAGGAGAAGCATTGGTAGAATGGAAATACCAGCGCTACCTCCGCGATTACCTGTCGACCGCCCGCTCGCTCGACCGCAACATAGGCGAAATACTTGCCTACCTCGACAAAAACGGGCTGGCCGAGAACACTGTCGTGATCTATGCCTCCGACCAGGGCTTTTATATGGGAGAACATGGCTGGTTCGATAAGAGGTTCATATATGAAGAATCGCTGAAAACGCCTTTCGTTATCCGGTATCCGGGAGTGATCAAACCAGGAACGCAGGTCAATGAATTAATGGCGAACATCGACTGGGCGCCAACCATCCTCGATCTTGCAGGCGTAAAACCGCCGGCCGATATACAGGGCACGTCTTTCCTGCCACTGGTAAAACCGGGCGGCGACAAGAAGAACTGGAGGAAAGAAGTGTATTATCATTACTATGAGTTCCCCCAGCCTCATCATGTTTACCCTCACTTTGGCATCCGCACCGCCCGGTATACGCTTGTCAGGTTTTACAACCCCGGCAAAAGCTGGGAACTGTATGACCTGAAAAAAGATCCGCACCAGGTGAATAATATTTACGGGCAGAAAGGAATGGAAAAAACGACTGCGGCGCTGAAAGAGAAATTAAAACAACTGATGATCCAATACAAGGATACGGCGGCGTTAAAAATTTTGGAAGCAGAGTAACAACCAGGCTTTCCAATTCGTTTAATTACCGGGAAGCAATTACCTGGCGGAAAAAAGATACACAGATACGTCAAAAGTTCCGCTGGTACTGCAAATCTTTTGTCAATTCCGGCAAAAGTGGCTATTTTTGCCCCCCGATTGCCATTGGATGGCTACTGGAAGGTGTGACGAATAATATTGCTTTTAAGTTATTGAAATATAAGTAATTAAAGCCTTAAGGAACCGCATCAGCATCGGTGCGGTTCTTTTTTATGTACGTAACACCTGATTGATCATAGCACGACATTTAACAAATATGAAGACGTACTTCCGACTTTTATCTTTCGCCAAACCTATTAACAAATTTGCCTTACCATACCTTTTTTGTACCCTGCTGGCCGTTCTTTTCAGTACATTGAACCTGGCATTACTTGCCCCATTGCTTGATACCTTATTTTCCAATAACGGAGGAGGCAAGGTAGCAGCGATGCCCGATAATTATTTCGCCATCTTCGATGTTTTTAAACACTATTCT
The DNA here is from genome assembly GCF_900107795.1 of Chitinophaga terrae (ex Kim and Jung 2007). Taxonomy (GTDB): domain Bacteria; phylum Bacteroidota; class Bacteroidia; order Chitinophagales; family Chitinophagaceae; genus Chitinophaga; species Chitinophaga terrae. The sequence goes on along the minus strand of NZ_FNRL01000004.1, from coordinate 93,062 downwards.
ACGCTGATCGCTGTGAAATACGGCAGGATGAAAAGTCTTGCGTTCGTATGTATGGGTATTGCCACTTCGGTGTTATTGGGAAACCTGTTCCGTTATTTCGCCGACCGGACTATGGAGAGCCTTCGTATCCAAACCTTGTTAAACCTGCGCCGTTCTGTGTTTAACAACGTAATGAACCTTCATCTTGGTTATTTCAGCAACGAAAGGAAAGGAGACATTATTTCGAAGATCGCTTCCGATGTACAAACCGTTCAATATACCGTTACCGCCACACTGCAGGTCCTGATCAAAGAACCTGCTACCCTCCTGGCTTACCTGGTAATGCTGTTCGTGATCTCCTATAAACTTACTTTGATGGCTATGTTGGTGATCCCCGTAGCCGGCCTGCTTATTTCAAGGATTGTTAGAAGATTGAGAGAAGAAGCAACTGCCTCGCACGAAACCTACGGCCTGATGATCAGCTACCTGGATGAAGCGCTGAACGGCATCAGGATCATCAAAGCATTCAACGCTGTCAACTTCATTACAGATCGTTTCGATAAACAAAACCAGAAGTATTCCAAGATCACCCGTTCCATGGCTAAACGCCAGCAACTGGCCTCGCCGGTTTCCGAAACCCTTGGCGTATTAATGGTTGCCTGCATCGTTTATTACGGCGGTTCCCTGATCATCAACAATGAAGGGAATATGAGCGGTTCCACGTTCGTGGTTTACATTGCCCTCTTCTCCCAGATCATGCGCCCTGCAAAAGCTATTTCAGGCGCGTTTACCAACATCCACTCCGGTATCGCAGCAGGTGAAAGGGTTTTACAGCTGATAGATGAGAAATCGAAAGTAGTGAATGCTCCTAATGCAATAACATTAACGGAATTCAAGGAAGCGATCCGTTTCGAGAATATCAACTTCTCTTACGCGGAAAAAGCTATCCTGAAAGATGTTAACCTGACTATTCCCAAAGGCGCTTCTGTAGCGCTGGTAGGCCCTTCCGGCGGCGGTAAATCCACCCTGATGGACCTCATCCCCCGGTTCATGGACCCCAACTCAGGCGCTGTCCTGTTCGACGGGCATAATATCAAAGATGTGACCATGGAGTCGCTCCGTTCGATGATGGGAATAGTGAACCAGGAATCCATCCTTTTCAACGATTCAATATTCAACAATATAGCTTTCGCCAAACCGGATGCCACCCAGGCAGAAGTAGAAGCAGCGGCAAGGATCGCAAATGCCCACGATTTTATTATGAATACGGAGCAGGGATATGAAACCAATATTGGCGATAAAGGTTCAAAATTATCCGGGGGGCAAAGACAACGTATCTGTATTGCACGCGCCGTATTAAGCAACCCGCCGCTGATGCTGCTGGATGAAGCTACCTCCGCTCTGGACACAGAGTCTGAAAAGATGGTACAGGAAGCCCTGAACAACCTGATGAAGAACCGTACTTCCCTGGTTATCGCGCACCGCCTGAGCACCATCCAAAACGCCGATATCATCGTAGTGCTGGACAACGGCAGGATCATCGAACAGGGCACCCACCAGGAACTGCTGAACAACAACGGCGTTTATAAGCGATTGATCGAAATGCAAACCTTCGCGAGTTGATTTCACGCAGAGGGGCTGAAAGCGGAGTTTCACGCAAAGAGGCAAAGACGCAAAGACGCAAAGAATTTTTTTTAGGAAGCAAAGAGAGCGAAGATTAACACAATCTTCGCTCTCTTTGCTTCCTTACTTTTCTTAATATAAATTCTTTGCGTCTTTGCGTCTTTGCCTCTTTGCGTGAAACTCCGCTTTCAGCCCCTTTGCGTGAAACTAAACCGCTTCGTGGCAATAATAGCCATTACGGCAGTAGGCTATTTTACGGTTCAGGGTATCGAGGTACACACGGTAATTGATGTTTTCCTGGGCGCGGCTGTTATACGGGTGATGCAGGTGATAACAAACTGCTTTCAGTTTGATCTTTTTCTGCAATAACCCGGAATTGATAAACCTGGCTGCCAGTTCAATATCTTCATGGCCCCAGCCTCTTAATTCGTTGTTATAGCCGTTTACGCGCAGGAAGTCGTCTTTCCAGAAGGCACAGTTGCAGCCGATCCAGTTCCTGCTTCGTTTGGTTCTCCTTATTACCAGCGGCGCAAAGAAAGGGAGGCGCAACGAATTAAAACGATTCCTGATACCTCTTCTAAAGCTGGATACCGGGCGGAAACCGTTCTTTAGATAATCCCTTGTAATTTCTTCCATCAGCAAAACCCGGCTTCCCCTGATATAATACCCTCTTTCCGCTTCCTTCAGATGATCGCTGATAAAAAGTTCATGCATCACAATATCTCCGTCTATTTCGATTATATATTCTGATTCTGTTCCTGTGATGGCCTGGTTAATGATCTGCGTTTTTCTGAAACCTTCATCCGGATGCCAGAAGTGCTTTACCGGGATATTGGTTTTTCTTCTGAATGCTTCAATCACCTGTCTGGTCGCCTCTCCGGAACCATCGTCGGCGATGATCACCTCGTCCGGGAGAACGGTTTGAACCAATACACTGTCTAACACTAATTTCAGGGCTTCAGGCCAGTTATAAGTTGTAACAAGCAGAGCTACCGACACTCTTTCAACCATATAGATAGTTATATATAATTAATGTTTAAGGCTTTGCACGATCAATATTGCAGGCTTAATAACGGTCATAGTTAGTAAATTATTTCAGTTTAATCGTGTTCCAGTCTTCCGGCCTTCCTTCGCACTACACATGCAATAACGAACGTTTTGTAGGTTTACCTTTACTAAATACTTACTTTATTAAGTGCATGCAATTACTCTCATTTACTAGATAAACGGATAATAATGAAAATAAGTTACAAGCACTTCGGTACTTTCAATAAAATTGTGCCAAAATTGGACTAGTTAGAATTAGTTTGTCAGATCTTATGGTCAATTTACTTAAATAAAAATATAACAAATTTATGCAATTTATAACATTATTAGCATAATTGCATAATAATTTTAGGAGACCTTTTCCGGCCCCGCTACCTCAATTTGCTCCTGTATCGATCTTCTTAACGAGCTCCTGGCGTACGCTGTCGGGGATTTTGTCAAAAATTTTATAGCCCGTCGCCTGCTCAATATTGGAGATGGAAGTCAGGTAGGCAGACCACCTGGCATTCACATCATTCCTGTTAGGAGTGTTCACCGCAATGATCCGGGTATGTTTGCTGATCCTTTTCAGGTCATTTCCTCCATCCGGCAATACCAGGATCACTTTCCAGATATGCGAAGGAACATTTATCCTGTTCCTGTCGATCTTTTTGCTGCTGCCATTGGCTCCTGTGCCGCCGCTTCCATAGCTGCCCATGACGATATATACCTCGTTGCCCTTCATTACAAGTTCCCGGGTATATTCTTCCAGGTTTTTCCATAAATGCTGGTTATGATTCGGCGCCTGCGGGATCATGTTGCTCATCAAAAACGTGGCCTCGTTGCCGGCCCTGTTGAATGTGCGGTCGCCCGACGGACAATTATGCCCGCGGTCAAACCCGCTGCCTTTATAGCTGTTCTCTGATACCTGGTACCAATTGGCAGGCAGATCGAAGTCCGGCCTGAAATTGTTCGCCCTGCCCATTTTCCCGATGTCCCGCCTGTCGACATGCCAGCTTACCCAGTTAGGCGTGGCTTTCTCCCGGTTATACGACAACTGGTAGTATTCCTTATCCATGAGATAATTATTCGCCATTACCAGGTCGCTGGCTGCCCCGCTGGGATTCCCCAACAGTAAATTATCATCATCTCCCGCTACCTTCTTATCGCCCGGTTTCGGCTCCGCTACCTTGCCTCCTGCTTCCACGGTGAGCATATCCAGGTTGATCCTGCCGCCCTCCCTGGATGTTTTCCTGACCTGGAAACGGATGTTGCCATCCGCATTCACCACGAATGTAGCGGTACGCAGGCTCCCTGCTTCAACCTTTACCGTTTCTCCCACTTTTATGAACCGCTGCCCCCTGTTGGATGAAGATAACAACTCCCACTCTCCTGCTTCATCGCTTCCATACATGGCATACTTCACGGTAACCGTAACAGCGCCTGAATAATTAATATCAAAGTTCATGGTTGCTGTTCCGTTATCACGCAACCGCAACGATTGTTTGCCTATTTTTTTATCTTCATTTCCATTACCCAGCACCGCATTTTTCAAAGACCACTGCCCCGTTTTCAACTCAACATTTTCGGAGTTGTAATTGGTTTTATGTCCCCATTCAAAGTCTTCTTTCAGCAATAGCGGAACAGCACTGGTTTGCGTACCAGCTCTATTATTGTTTTCCTTCTTGTGAGTTTTCTTATTGGGTTTTCCTTTAGGGGAGGATGGTTGCTCAGTACCTGGCTCCCGTTTGCCTGTAACGATCTGCCTGTTACAGGTGCTTACTACAAAAGCGGCAATGGCGAGTATAACGATAACGGCTAAACTGTTATAACCAACCTCATTTTGTTTCCCTTTCCCTTTTCCTTTTCCCTTCTGTATCCCTTTCTTTTTCCTCTGTGGCATATTACGAATCGAACGGGCGCGAATATACGATTTAGTTGTTTCACGCAAAGCTATGAGGAGGGAGTTTCACGCAAAGATGCAAAGTAGCAAAGCACGCAAAGAAATTTTTTAAGGAAATAAGAAGGCAAAGAGAATAAGTGATTGTGTTGTTTAATAAACCCACTCTTCTCTTTGCTTCTTAAAATTCGCTTCTGTCAAAAATTTCTTTGCGTGCTTTGCTACTTTGCATCTTTGCGTGAAACTCCCCTGACCGGTTTTAGCAAATAATTGACCCAAACCCGCATCTCAGCCAGCTACATCTGTGCTAGTTTTGCGGTCATACATTCCAGCTGACAAGATGAATTGAACGGGTACTAAGATCAATGCCTGCAATGCAGGAAGACACCAGCTGGCATGTAAGGCTGAAGAAACAACGGAACCATGCTTAGAACAGTGCCCGATCGTAAATAGTGTGTAGGGTGACGAGAAAAAGAAAAAGGGGTGCCTCAAAACGGCGCCCCTTTTTACTTTGTGCTCTCTGGAGCGTTGTTGTTTCAAGTATATTTATCGGTGAGCCCGTGCAGCACTGCGCTTATGTTGGGTTATAGCTTCATGCATTTTGCTTCCCAGTTCGGTCATCGCCATCAAAACAGGAATAACTGTCTGACCGATCTCGCTCAGTTCGTACTCAACACGCGGCGGCTTCTCACTGTAGCTGTGCCGGATGATCAACCCATCTTCCTCTAATTCCTTCAGTTGCTCTGTTAATATTTTACGGGAGATATCCGGTATCTGCACTGCCAGCTTTCCAAACCGAACCGCTCCGTTTAACAGCCGCCCGAGGATTATGGGCTTCCACTTCCCGCCGATGTAGCTCATCGTATGAACGATAGGGCAGGTGGAGGTATGTGTTTCGAATTTCTTCATTAGTTACATGAATGTTACCACTTTTCGGCTTTTAGTTACATAAACGTTACCGCCAATTAGGGCTGTGAGAATAATCACAAGCAACAGTTTTAGTTACTTTATGAAACTAAAGTAAATCTAATTTTTCGGTTAACGAAAATCATGTAATTAAAAACATAAGGCATGGAAAACAAACCAACAACAAATAGGGTATTAACAGGTAAAATTGCCCTGGTAACAGGGGGAACCAAAGGAATCGGCAAAGCGATTGTCAGTAAGCTGGCAGACGCAGGTGCAACGGTTGTTGTCACCGCCCGAAATCAACCGGCAGAACAGCATGCTGCTTATACCTTCATTGCTGCCGACTTATCACGGGCTGAAGAGGTGACTAAAGTAGCCAATATCATCAATGAGCAATTCGGGCGCATAGATATACTCATCAACAATATGGGAGCCAACACATTTCCGGGAGGAGGATTCAGCACGCTGACCGACGAAGACTGGACTCAGGCCCTGCAGGTCAACCTGCTTTCTTCGGTGCGCCTCGACAGGGCTTTGCTGCCCAAAATGCTCGAGCAGGAAAGCGGTGTGATCATCCACGTATCGTCCACCAGCAGCCAGTTCCCGATATGGGAGTCTACTATGGCCTATAGCGCCGCAAAATCTGCACTGAACACTTATAGCAAAGCATTGGCTACCGAAGTAGCCGGAAAAGGTGTGAGAGTGATCACCGTGTCTCCCGGTTTAAATAAAACAGAGGCGATGACTGCCTTCCTGGAAGATTACGCAAAACAGGCAGGCATTACAGTAGAGGAAATGACCGGAAAACTTTTCCAGAGAGTTGGCGGCGTTCCGTTGGGAAGAATGGCCGTTCCCGAAGAAACGGCCGAACTGATCTACTTCCTGGTTACACCAGCCGCCTCCTATATCACCGGCGCAAACCTGGTTATCGACGGAGGCAATTTCCCGGTAGTTAATTAAATATTTAAGAACGAAAGGCGAAACAGGTGTCTCAAAAGTATTTGAGACGCCTGTTTACTTTTTGCTGATAGCATCCAGTATGTAAGCTCTTACATTATTAAACTGCTCGCCCAGCGTAGATCCATGGGCATTATTGGTTGGAATATTTGTTACCATCACATGCCGGTTGCTTTTAACAGGCACTCCTGGCTCTACCATCAGCGTATCGGGAATATTGGTCTTGCGCAATGCCTGCACATCCTTTAACTGGTAATCATAAACATATGAGTCCTGCAAATGCAGGAAGGCATAGTATTTATCCGCAGGTGTTACGCTTTTCTGCCGTTGCCATGGCGCGGGCATCTGGAAGTTCTGCAGGTAATCCTGCGGGCCCGATAACATCATTACTCCCTTCACCGGGTAATGCAGCCCTATAAAGCCTGCGTGGCCAGCGCCCTGGGAATGGCCGGAAGCGATGATCCGTTCCCATCTTGGTTTTCCATTCTTCACAAAATTCTTCCAACCTCCTTTTGCATCATGCGCCGCCAGGTAGTTCAGCGCCGCCGTGATCCTGTTCAGCAAACTATTTACTGAATCCACTTCCACTTTATCGCTCACCGGGCGTCCGTAAAAGATCTCTTCCCTGAAATGATCAAAACAAGTACTGTCTTCACTCTTAGAACATACAGTAGTAACCACCTGGTTCACATAATCAAGCGCCAGCACATGATAGCCCATAGCGGCATAGCTGCTGTCCAGCGATCTGAAATGAATGGCAGTACCTCCCGTTCCCGGCACCATGAGGATGAGCAAATTCTTACTTTTTCCAACAGGCTCGGCAACCTGGTGGCCAGAATGTACATCTTTGATTCCCGCCTGTGTTGCTGAAGGCGCTAATTCTGATAATTTTACCTGCGCAGTTGCGGCAATGCTTGCCAGCGTAAAACCTGCGGCCAGGATGGGTTTAAAAATCTGAAACATAGATAGGCTCACTTTAGCGCTAATATAGCCTGAAAGATTATGGTTTCGAAACTAAAATATCTTTAAACCGGCATCCGCCGCTTGTAAAAACAATTTTAAGTCGATGCAATCCCTTTGTGAACTTCAGGTTACGTACCGGTATGGTTTGCCAGCCCTGACCCGGCACCGCTACTCCCGCCGCTATCACTTTATCATTGTCGAGTACATCAAACTTAGGCGACCTGTTCTCTCCATCCGCCGCCATCGTGAATTGCAGATCAAAAGTACCGCCCTTCCCGGCGTTTAAGGTATACTGCAGCCATTCATTATCTTCTACCTGAAAAACATAATAATCCTCTCCCTCCTTCCTGATATCCACTCCATCATTCCTGTAAGCATATCCCCTGTTTCCCTGGGTATTAACGCCAGGGGTATAATGATAGCTGGCTGTATCGGCGTCGGCATAGGCAGATAAATTCCTTCCAAGATCATAATCTACCGCTTTGATCAGGGATCTGTCTTCAATCCAATGCGTTTTAAAAGGAATAGCCTCGGCAGACCTGACCTGCCTGAACATGGCATCGGTTACATCAGGGTGATAAATATTATTTTCTATCCTGGTATTGTTCACAAACTCTTTCAGCGACCGGTATGCTTCCTCTGCCGAAGGCGCCGGCGCTTTGCCGCTCCAGTAATCCAGGATAGCCTGGTATCCCGGCGCGTTCTTTATTTCAAGCGGGTTGTTGATCCCCATTTTCTTCAATTGCCACCACGCCCAGCCAATATGCTGCTCCTCTGCCATACTAATGGTGTTGGTGAACCAGGTATTAGAGTTCTCTCCTGATTCTCCCAGCCAGATGGGCACATTGTAAGTTTCTCTCAGGTCCAGGAATTGCCGGATGGTAGGGATGGTCGTAAAATTTCCATACTTATGAAAACTCAACACCATGTTATCATCCCAGGGCGGCATAATTCCCCTGTAATTATTCCCGAACCCATTACCCTCAATGATAATGATATGCTTCTTGTCCACTTCCCTGATGGCGGCTGTGATATCCTGCATCAGCTGCTTCAACGGCTTATTCTGCGTTTCCTTTGTTCCTCTTGTATCTTCCTTGTCTTCAAATCCCCAGTTGGGTTCATTGATAATATCGTACCCTCCTATCCAGGGTTCGTTGGCATATCTTTCCGCCAGCTTCCTCCATAATGCGATGGTCTTGCTCCTATTGGCCTCACTTTCCCACAACGAGGGCTGGTCGGGATGCCGGTCGGAGATCGGCAGGTCGTTTCCTTGTCCGCCCGGCGCCGCATGCAGATCTAAAATGAGATAGATCTTGTTGGCCTTGCACCAGCCGAGCAAAGAATCCGTTAATGCAAACCCTTTTTCCAACCAGGTATTTTGTCCCGGTGTTGGTTCATCGGCTACCGGAAGCGTGTACAGGTTAAAGTGCATGGGTAAACGAACAGAATTAAATCCCCAGGCGGCCAGCGAGTCAATATCTCTCCTGGTTGTATGGTTATTCAGCCAGTCATTGTATAACTCTTCCGTTTTTTCAGGTCCTACCAGTTCCCGGATCTTCTCTTTTATCCTGTACTGCTGCCCGATATTTCCCAGCCTGAACATATAACCTTCCTGCAGCATCCATCCTCCCAGGCCCATTCCCCGGAGTATCACTTCTTTTCCCTGTTCGTCTACTATGATCTTATCTTTTGCTTTCAGGAATCCCTGTCCTTTTACCGCGTTAAATAATAAAACAGCTATCAATACAAATGCGTGGAATTTTCTTAGCATATTCTTTTTTGATTTGCTGACAAGATCTGTAATTAAATCTGAAATCCTGCGCCCTGCTACCCCTTCATTTCCACTACACGCGGTTCTAAACCGCTGAATTTTAATACATTTTACTACTACATCACTACATCAACGCCCGGTTATCTTCCTGTCCCATCCAAATTAAAATGCTCTTAAAATTCAACGAAAATGCTGGGTTTTCTAACGATGATCCGCGGGTAACGCTGATCTGTGGAGGGTCTCCGGCATTTTTTTATTATCTTTAACCGTCTCAGCAAGTATTGTAGCATTTATATTTTAGGAACCTGATTATTTAACCGGCATTATTCGATTGCTTATGAACACTTTTACGTTAATAACGGCTTTAGTTACTATTAGCGCATTGATTTCCTACATCAATAACCGATTTATCAAACTACCCGGAACCATTGGGGTGATCGTAGTTTCTTTGTTGTTGTCTGTACTGATCCTGCTAACAGGTAAGATATTTCCTGACGCATTTACTTTTATCAAAGACCTGACAAATGGAATTGATTTTACAGGAGTATTGCTGGATGTCATGCTTGGCTTCCTGCTGTTTGCCAGCGCCCTGCATTTCGATGTAAATAAACTAAGGGAACAACGGTATCCCGTCTTGGTATTGAGTACTATCGGGGTAGTGGGCAGCACTTTTGTTTTTGGTTTTCTTTTGCATTATGCCGCTGAAATGCTGCATATTGATCTGCCGCTGATCTATTGCCTCCTGTTCGGCGCACTGATCTCGCCAACCGATCCTGTAGCGGTATTGTCGATCCTGAAAAAGTCGAAAGTTCCTTCCTCCCTGGAAACCATTATCGGCGGAGAATCGCTGCTGAACGATGGTACAGGCATTCTCCTTTTCGTGATCCTGAAAGAAGTGGCGGAACAGTCGCATGCTCATGTTACCCTGGCGCACACGGCGGAAGTTTTTGCCCAGGAAGTATTTGGAGGCATCCTGCTGGGAGTTGTTTCTGCTATTGTCGCCTACCAGACGATGAAACGGGTAGATGATTTCCAGATCATTGTAATGGTGTCATTGTCTATGGTGATGGTGATCTCGGTACTGGGAGCCATGTTGCATGTATCTATCCCCCTGGCGGCGGTTTCAGCAGGCCTGATCCTGGGCAACACTTCCCTGGGCGCCAGGCAATCGGAAGAAATGCAGCATTATTTCCATAACGTCTGGAGCCTGATAGATGAATTACTGAACACCATACTTTTCGTGATGATAGGGTTGCAGATAGTGATAATGCCTTACTTCAGCCACTATTGGCTCATCGGCCTGCTGGCTACCTTGTTTGTACTGATCGCAAGGGCGCTGAGCATCACTGTGCCGGCAGCGGTATTGAAACGCACGCTCGACATGAATTACAACAGCATCGCCATCCTGGTATGGGCCGGGCTTCGCGGGGGTATCAGCGTAGCGCTGGCATTGTCGCTGCCCGACTCTCCCTACAAAGAAACTATTCTCTCCGCCAGCTACTTCGTTGTGTTGTTCTCCATCATAGTACAGGGGCTCACCCTAAAGAAGGTAGTTGACCGGTTCGCGTAAAAAAACATAAAAAGAGGCTGCATTAAAAGCAATTCAGCGGCGTTTCGTATAGCCGTTAAGATACTTTTAATGCAGCCTTTCTAAATGATATCCTGATTAGAAATTAAAGTTAGCAGGATCAGGTCCTATGCGCTCGCCCCTGTCCAGGCTTGAGATCTTGTCTACATCTTCTTCGCTGATCTCAAAATTCCAAAGCCCGGCATTGGAAATGATCCTGTCCTGCCTGATGCTCTTAGGAATGGTGACTACTCCCTTCTGTAGATCCCATCTTAAAACCAGTTGAGGAATGGTTACTTTATATTTTTCCGCCAGTTCCTTCAGCAAGGGGATCTCGAATATCTTGCCCTGCATCAGCGGGCTCCAGGCCTCGTACTGGATTTTATGCTGGTTGCAGAAATCCAGCAATGGCTGCTGCACCAGGTAAGGATGGAATTCCAGCTGGTTAACCATGGGCACCACGTCAGCCGATTGCAGCAGGTCCTCCAGGTGCGGTTGCAGGAAATTGCTGACGCCAATCGCTTTCACGCGTCCGTCTGCATATAATTTCTCCAGGGCTTTCCAGGTATCTTTGTATTTGCCTTTTACAGGCCAGTGGATCAGGTAAAGGTCCAGGTAAGTCGTTTTCAGCTTCTGCAGGGAAGTATCAAAGGCTTTTAATGTGCTGTCGTACCCCTGATCTGCGTTCCATACTTTGCTGGTAAGGAAAATATCTTTCCTGTTGGTTTTATTCTGTTCAATTGCCAATCCAACCCCCTCTTCATTCTGGTAGATGGCCGCTGTGTCGATATGCCTGTATCCTGCATCCAGTGCGTAGGTTACAGAATCGATCACTTCCTTGCCTTCTTTTGTCTTGAATACACCTAATCCGAAGTAGGGCATTTTTACTCCGTTAGCGAGGGTAACTGTACCGTTAATGTCTGTTATTTGCATAACTCTCTTTTTTTCCGGAAACAACAGGTTTCCAAATTTGTTTTAAAAGATCAGATATTCGGTACAAAGCTAGTAACCATGATCACTGATGCCAAGAATTTTTTTAGAGGGAGATGGTGCTGTCCATCGCTGCATCTTTATAAAAATACTTAACCAGCCTGCTGTCAGGCAATGTATACAACCTGGTGATCAGCCACTGCCCTTCTTTGTATACCAGGCTGCCTTTGTAGGAACCTACAGACATGAGTTGTATCTGCCCGGTTTCCAGGTCGGTCCATAAACAGGAGCCGTACATGCTTACGTTGATAGTATCGTTATTGCCCGGCTTAACCTGCAGGTTGGTGAGCATATGCCTTGGCTGGTAATGCGAGTTCTTTGTACTTTCCAATAAGGTGTTGATCTTGGCTTTCCAGTTTTCTTTTCCCTTTAGCCTGATGTTATCGATATTTCCTTCGATGCTGTCGTCCATAAACTCCAGGCATTTATCGAGCTTCCCGTTATCGAAATGCTCGCAAAAGCTGTATATCACGTGTTCAATTAACTGCTTGTCTTTAAACCTGACGTAATTCGTATAGGCGGAAGCGGAGGAGATGGTATCGGGAGCCGCTGTATTTTTAGGATGCTGGTTGCCAGCATTACATGAGAAGAGGGCAATAGCGGTAAGGAACAATACTAATTTCTGCATCAGTTGAATTTTATGATATAACAAAACGATCGAATAATAAGTTTTGTTATATCATAAAATTCCTGATTATTTACAAGGGGCATTTCTGGTGATAATCGATGATTTCAATAGAGGTATTTTCGATCTGGATTCCCTTATAATGGGCTTCTATCTCGTCCAATACCTCTTCTACTTCCGGAACGGTTTTCAGGGTAACCAGGCGGCTTCTGAATTGCTTGATATCCGGTAATCCTTTCAGGTAGTTGGCATAACAGCCGCGCATTTCGTTGATCCCCTGCACGGGCCCTTTCCATTCAACAGAGAGGCGCAGGTGCCGTTTGCTGACAGCGATCCTTTCTTCCAGGGTTGGACCAGCCATTAACTCGCCTGTTTTCACATAGTGTTTTATTTCCCGGAACAGCCATGGATAGCCGATGACCGCGCGTCCTATCATGATACCATCCACACCGTACCTGTTCTTGTATTCGACCGCTTTCTGCGGGCTATTGATATCCCCGTTTCCGAAAATGGGGATCTTGATACGGGGGTTGTTCTTCACTTTTCCTATCAGCTCCCAGTCGGCCTGGCCCTTGTACATCTGGCTGCGTGTCCGGCCGTGGATAGAAAGCGCTTTTATGCCCACATCCTGCAGGCGTTCCGCTACTTCTTCAATATTCTTCGAATTCTCATCCCATCCCAGGCGGGTTTTAACCGTAACGGGCAAACTGGTAGCCTTCACACAGGCAGCGGTTAACCTTACCATCAGGTCCAGGTCTTTTAAAACGCCGGCCCCGGCGCCTCTTCCGGCTACCTTTTTTACAGGACAACCGAAATTAATATCCAGCAGGTCTGGTTGTGTAACATCCACTATTTTAGCTGCCATAGCCAGGCTATCCTCGTCTCCTCCGAAGATCTGGATGCCTACCGGGCGCTCATAGTCAAAAATGTCAAGTTTCTTTTTGCATTTGATCGCATCCCTGATCAACCCTTCACTTGAGATAAATTCTGTATACATGAGATCTGCTCCCGCTTCCTTGCAGACGGCGCGGAAAGGAGGATCACTGACGTCTTCCATTGGCGCAAGCAGCAATGGAAAATCAGGCAGTTGTATATTATCGATTTTTACCAATTTCGATCAGTTTTAAGAAGCGCAAAGATACAGAACCTGCGGGGATTTATATTAAAATAACCTGCTGATTCACAATTTTTAGTTACATTCCGTTGGTATAATCTTTGGCATTGGCACTCAAAACCCCGTAACCATGCAAAAATTTGACGCCATTATCATTGGTTCCGGCCAGGGAGGCACTCCGCTCGCCGGAAAGCTGGCCGCCAAAGGCTGGAAAACCGCAATAATAGAACAGCGTTATGTTGGCGGTACCTGCATCAATGATGGATGTACGCCTACCAAAGCAATGATCGCATGCGCAGAAGTAGCGAATACAGTGCTGCACAGCAACAGGTGGGGAGTTCACTGCGTAGGTTTCAATGTTGATATGCCGTTTGTTGTCGGAAGAAAAAACAACATTGTTGAAGAGTTCCGGAATGGGATAAATACCCGGCTGGATGAAACTCCCAACCTCACGCTCTTTATGGGTACGGCGGTGTTTACAGGCCCTAAAAGCATAAAGGTGATGGGGGAAGAATTGGGAGAAGAACATAAACTGGCAGCAGAATATATATTTATCAATACAGGCACAACCCCGTATATCCCGCCCATCAAGGGAATCGATAAGGTGCCTTATCTTACCTCTACTACAATTCTTGACCAGGTGGTGGTTCCTAAAGAACTGATCATTCTCGGGGGCAGCTATGTGGCGCTGGAATTAGGACAATTATACCTCCGCCTGGGCAGCAGCGTGATAATACTGGAAGCCGCTTCCCAACTGCTCTCCAAAGAAGACCCCGATGTTTCAGTCGTTATCCGGAATATGCTGGAACAGGAAGGTATGCAGATCCATACCAATGCCAGTGCAACCGAGGTAAGTAAAACAGATAATTCTATCGCTGTAACGGCCACCATAGAAGGCAAACCGCAAACCCTGCAAGGCACTCATTTATTGGTAGCTACCGGGCGCAAACCGCAAACAGCGGCGCTGGAACTGCATAAAACCAATGTGCTCACAAACGACAAAGGCTTTATACAAGTGAATGAAAAGCTGGAAACCAGCGCACCTGGCATATATGCGCTGGGCGACGTGAACGGGGGACCTGCATTCACACATATCTCCTATAACGATCACCTTCTTGTTTACAAGAACCTGTTCGAGAGCGCCAATCTTTCAACCAAAGACAGGCAGCTCCCCTACTGCATGTTCACCGATCCGCAACTGGGAAGAATAGGCTTATCTGAACAGGCCGCCCTGAAAAAAGGATTGCCGTTCAAAGTCGCCAAACTGCCGATGAATAAAGTAGCGAGGGCTGTTGAAACCGGCCATATAACAGGATTTATCAAGGCATTGGTCCATGAGTACGATAACACCATACTGGGCGCCGCCATTATCGGGAAAGAAGGCGGAGAACTGGTGTCTGTTCTGCAAATGGCAATGCTCGGAGGTATAACGGCAACGCAAGTACGAGATATGATATTCGCGCATCCTTTGTATGCAGAATCCCTGAATAATTTATTTATGTCGCTGGACCAATAGCGCGTCAATATGCGCATATTTTTCCTCATCCCTGTTTTATCTGTCATGATCCAAGTATCGCATGTCACAAAATTTTTTGATTCCGGAGCAACTGCAGTGAAAGATGTATCCTTTGAAGTGAAAGAAGGAGAAACGCTGGTGTTGCTGGGCACCAGCGGCGGAGGCAAAACCACTACATTGAGGATGATCAACCGCCTGATAGAACCTGATGAAGGCAGTATTTCCATCGATGGTAAGGATATCAGACAACTGCAGCCCACTTACCTGAGAAGGAAAATTGGTTATGTGCTGCAGAACACAGGCTTGTTCCCTCATTATACCGTCCTGGAAAATATCGGCGTAGTGCCGCAACTGCTGAAATGGGAAAAAACCGCCATTGAAAAGCGTTCCAGGTCTCTCATGGAGAAGCTGAGACTTTCGCCGGCTGAGTATGCGCATGTATACCCCCACCAGTTAAGCGGCGGGCAGCAACAACGGGTAGGCCTGGCAAGGGCCCTGGCCGCAGACCCTCCTATCCTGCTGATGGATGAGCCTTTCGGCGCACTGGACCCGCTCACCCGTATCAACGTGCGCCAGGAATTCAGGAAACTGGATGAGCTGCATAACAAGATCGTAATTCTCGTTACGCATGATGTAGAAGAAGCATTTGAACTGGGTACCCGGATAGGACTGATGAACCAGGGAAGCATGCAGCAGTTGGGCACGCCCAAAGACCTTTTGTTCAGGCCAGCCAATGCCTTTGTGCAACAATTCCTGCAACCCAAACAATTTGAGCTTGAACTGAAAACATTACTGGTGGAAGATATTATCAACTGGCTCCCGGATACGACCAACGGCAGCCCGGACCTGACCCTGGAACCAGGCAACAGTTGCTGGGAAGCGCTGGCGGCGGGCATAAATGAATCGGTTGTTCAATACAACGGCCAACAGAAGCTGGTAAATGGCAACACCATACTGGAAGCGATCGCACGTTACAAAAAAGCATTATAGCAGATGGAAGAAAAAGAAACCTTATTGGATTTCATACAACAGCAGTCCGGCAAACTGGTAGAACAAACCATTACCCATACCGGCCTGACATTCATTTCCGTGCTTATCGCCGTGGCGATCGGCGTTCCGTTGGGCATCCTGATCACACGCAAAAAAAAGCTCTCTTCCATAGTGCTGGGATTTGCCGGCGTTATGCAAACCATACCTAGTATTGCCTTGCTGGGATTTATGATCCCTTTGCTGGGCATCGGCGCCAAACCTGCTATAGTGGCGCTTTTTCTTTATGCCTTGCTGCCTATAATCCGGAACACCTATACGGGGATAATCGGCGTAGATCCAACCGTTACAGAAGCTGCCACAGGTATGGGAATGAGCAACAGGCAACTGCTTTACAAAGTGCAGCTTCCATTAGCCATGCCGGTGATACTGGCAGGCATCAGAACTGCCACTGTTATTAACGTAGGCGTAGCTACACTGGCGGCGTACATCGCTGCGGGGGGACTGGGAGAATTTATTTTCGGGGGAATTGCGCTGAACAACACTACCATGATGCTGGCAGGCGCCATACCTGCGGCTTTGCTGGCCATACTGTTCGACTGGCTGTTGTCCCGCCTGCAACACCTGAACTTCAGCAAACTTCGCAGGCGGCTGTATATCCTGCCCCTGATACTGGTTCTGCTTTCTTCCTTCTACCTGCTTCCGGAAGCATACGAAAGCAAGGTAAAAGCAGGATTTACACCCGAGTTCATGGGCCGGCAGGATGGCTACCTGGGTCTGAAATCGGTGTACGGCCTCAATATCCGCACCGTTGTGATCAATGATATGATCATGTATAAAGCCATCTACGAAAAGAAGCTGGATGTGATCAGCGGCAGCAGCACCGATGGGCGGGTAAAGGCATTTGATCTGGCGGTATTGAAAGACGACAAACATATATTTCCGCCCTATTATGCCGCCCCCATTGTAAGAGAGGCCACATTGGAACAATACCCGGAAATAGAGGCAGTGCTGAACAGTTTGTCTGGTACAATTAATGATAGTGTGATGACGGAGCTCAACTATAGAGTTGATTACCTGAAACAGGACCCGGCGCGAGTGGCAAAAGATTTCCTGGTCGCGAACAATTTATGGAAAGCGCCACGGGGCGGCAATAAAGGAACTATCAGGATAGGTTCCAAGATCTTTGGGGACGGGTATATACTGGCAAATATTTATAAGATGCTGATAGAAGGAAATACCGATCTGTCTGTTGTCACCAAAACCGGCTTAGGCGGCACCAAAATAGTGTTTGATGCGCTGGTGAACAACCAGCTTGATATGTACCCGGAGTATACCGGAACCGGTTTGCTTGTGCTGTTAACGCCTCCCAAACAACTGGTCGACAGCCTGATTGCCAACAGTCAGCAGGTTTACGACTATGTAAGCGGAGAATTTCGTACCCGATTTAAAATTAAATGGCTCAAACCGATAGGATTTAATAATACGTATGCATTAATGATGAGAAAAGAAGATATGAAGAAATTGAATATTCAGGATATCAGTGCATTGACAAATTATGTAAACCACCGTTAAGATCGGTTGTTATCCGTAATAAACCCATCCATAAGATATGTCATTACGCAAAGCTTACCAGGAAGTCAGAAGACGGTCAGAGATGATCTGCGCACCATTAAAAACGGAAGACTATGTAGTACAGCCGGTAGTTGATGTAAGTCCGCCTAAGTGGCATCTGGGGCATACTACCTGGTTTTTCGAAACATTTATCCTGCTTCCCAACGCGAAAGATTACACGGAATTTGATCCGCAATACAACTATGTATTCAACAGTTATTACGAATCTGTTGGCGCCAGGGTGATCAGGACCAACAGGGGTAACCTGAGCAGGCCGGCGGTGGAAGAGGTGATGCGCTACCGCAGGTATGTAGACGAAGCAATGGAATCGTTCCTGGACCGGGAGCTTTCGCCCGAGTTGCAGGCATTGCTTGTGCTTGGCCTGAACCATGAAGAGCAGCACCAGGAACTGCTGTATACAGATATCAAATACATCCTCGGGCATAACCCTTTATTCCCGCCATATGATGTTTCGCGACCGGATATCCGTATGCCGAACAATCAGGGAGAATCGTGGTTAAATATACGCGCGGGAGTATATGAAATAGGGTTTGAAGGAGAAGGTTTCTGTTTCGACAATGAGTTGAACAGGCACAAAGTATACGTGAACGATTATGCTATATGTGAGCAGTTGGTAACGAACGCCGAATATCTTGATTTCATCCTGGCCGGCGGGTACAGCGATTTCCGTTTCTGGCATGCCGAAGGATGGGATTGGGTGAAGAATAACCAGGTAACCACGCCCATGTATTGGTATAATATTGACGGCAAATGGATGCACTATACCTGGCAGGGATTGCAGCCATTAATGCCGGATGCACCGGTTACCCATGTGAGCTTTTATGAAGCGGCGGCATTTGCAGCGTGGAAGGGATACCGGTTGCCAACGGAAGCAGAATGGGAAATAGCGGCGCCGCAACTGGCGTGGGGGCAGAGATGGGAATGGACGGAAAGCGCTTATTTGCCTTACCCGGGGTTCACAAAAGCGCCGGGAGCTATAGGAGAATATAATGGCAAGTTCATGGTTAATCAAATGGTTTTAAGAGGAGCTTCGGAAGTTACCCCGCCTGGTCACAGCAGGATAACTTACAGAAACTTCTTTCATCCGCCATTAAGATGGCAGTTTACTGGCATAAGGTTAGCCAGGTAGTGGCAACCATATTTTGACCCTCAAATTAAAGTTATGACTGTAATTCCAATTACCCTTGCCCCGGGAAAGCGTAGAGCAGCTATTGAAAACTTCTACCAGGATGTGGTACGTGGACTTACAGCTCCACAGAAGTACCTTGATTCCAAATATTTTTACGATGCAAAGGGAGACGCCTTGTTCCAGGAGATCATGCAATGCCATGAATATTACCTGACAGGTTGCGAGATGGAAATTCTAAGCTCGCAGGCTGCCGCTATTGCAGCAGAACTCTGCTCTTCAGGCGAGGCATTCGATATTATTGAGCTGGGCGCTGGTGATGCCACTAAATCTATCCATCTGTTGAAATACCTGGCAGAAAAAGGTGTGGATTACACCTACTACCCTATCGATATTTCCAAAAACGTGATCTCACTGCTGGAAAAGACCTTACCGGCAAACGTGCCGGGGTTAAAGCTGCATGGACTCAACGGGGAATATTTTGACATGTTGAAACGGGTCGGCAATCTCAGCACCCGGAAAAAGGTGTTGTTGTTCATGGGAGCCAATATCGGCAACTTCAACGTGGCAGCGGCCAGGAGTTTCTGCCGGGAATTGCGAAGCATGCTTTCGCCCGGCGACCGGCTGTTAACAGGTTTCGATCTTAAAAAACATCCGCAAATGATATTGAGCGCCTACAACGATGGAGCGGGAATCACCCGGGCGTTCAACTTCAATTTGCTGGAAAGGATCAACAGGGAATTGGATGCAGATTTTGATATTTCCAGGTTTGATCATTTCCCTACTTACGACCCGGGTACCGGCGCCTGTAAAAGTTACCTGGTCAGCTTAGCCAACCAGAAAGTACGTATAGGCGACGATGTTGTAATAACTTTTGCAGAGCACGAAACTATTTATATGGAGATCTCCCAGAAATACAGTCTGCCTGAAATTGCGCAATTAGCGGCAACTTCAGGCTTTGAACCGGTAACGTATTTCTTCGACAGCAAACGTTGGTTCACCGACTGTTTATGGGAATGTTATTAATGCCAGGCGCCTATCAGCCGGCGGATAGCAATAATTTCGCCGGTATGATAGCTGGTATGATCAATTATGAGGATGGCTTCTCTCAGCAGGTGCTGACCGTTACCATGAGGAATAGGTGCGAACAGGTCCGCTGAGGGAGCTTCCAGCAATTCAATGAATTCTTTCAGGTCTTTTTTCACTTCCGCTATGCTGTGCTTCCACTGGGCTTCGCTCTCAGGCTGCTTATTTGCGGGCCAGTAATCATCCGGCCAGTTCATTTCTTTGTAATCTTTATTCCTGCAAAATTCCAGGATATCCCACTGGGTTATGCGAATATGTTCTACCAGCTGCCAGATGTTATACGGCATGTTGGAAGGCGTTTTCGTGCATTGGTCTAATGACAGGCCTTTTACTGCATCGCTGAAGGTGACATGGGCGTTGGCCTGTGAAAGCATTTGTTTGAGTGTGCTGACAATTTCTGACTGGTTTTTCATGGATCATTAAAATTTATTTTATTCAATTTCTATCAATCTGATCAACATCCAGACCATTTAATTTCCGATACGATTTTTTGATCTATTTATGATCAGGCGATTTGTTAACAATTTGTCAATCCGCCTTTTTTCACAACTGTCTCACCCTTTCTGCCATGACGGGGCGTAAACTTGTATTACACAAAGTAACCAACAAACTCAAGTCTCTCACGATTATTCCTGGATTGATGGTCAGATTTTTTACAATTTTTACGCTAGTACTGCAGTTTATTTATGTTAGCTCTTCAGCCCAGCAGGTAATCAAAGGTACGGTTTACGACAATAATACCCGCTCGCCTCTTTCCGGCGCAAGCGTTACGATCTACACTGCTGAAAGATCTGTCATAAAGGGGCAGGCCGTTACGGATCACGATGGTCAGTTCACCATTGCCAATCCGCCTGCTGGAAATTATAATCTTATCATCAGTTACCTGGGCTACCAGGCGCACCGTATACCCATTACCGTTAGCAATGCCGCCAAAACATATAAACTTGATATGAAGCAAACGGGGCTTGTACCCAACAGTATCAAACTCAATACGGTTAACGTCAGGGGCAATAAGCCACTGATCACTGTCCGCAAAGATACCATCGAATTTTCGGCCGGCGATTTCTATACAGCGGAAAATGCCAGCTTAAAAAATCTTCTGCAGAAAATACCCGGATTAACGGTAGGCAAAGACGGCGCTTTCTATTTCCAGGGAAAGAAAATAAATGACCTGTATATCGATGGGCGGCCGGCGTTTTCCACAGGTGCAAACAGCTCCGGGGATCCAAAAGAACTTTCCATGCTCCTGCAATCGAACCTGGTTGATAAGATACAGTTTGCCGACAAAAGAGGCCTGGATGGCACTACCCCACCGGGCAGCTCCGATAAGGTCATAAACATCACCATAAAGAAAGAAATGAAGAAAGGGGTGAATGGAAAGCTCGGCGGCGGTTATGGAACAGAGGGAAGATATACAGCGAGCGGAAACCTCAACGCCTTTAGGGAAAAAAAGATGACTATCGTCTCCGGCGGAGCTAATAACACTGGCTTAATTGCCCCGGTAGGGGCCTATGAAGAACTTGCCTATGCTCCTATACAAGCAGGTAATTACGACATCCAATCAATGTCCGGATCCACCTCCTTTGATGCAGCTTCCGGCGGCAAGATCTCCCTGAACGCAAGACTTGGCCAAAACGCTACCGACGTTCAAACGGTCACCGATCGCACCAATATATTACCCGACAGCATTTTTCAATACCAAAGCAATTCCAGCAATTCTTCAAAAGGTAAAATCGGCGGAATTGGTGCTATAATCGAACAGAAACTGAATTCCCTCGCAAGCCTCAACCTAAGTTTTACGGGAGGTATAGGGCGGTTCGATAAAGAAACGAATACCGGCTTCTCTACTACCGGTAAAACAACCGCCAACAAAATCAATACAGGTAATACCCGTAACAGTAGCGTGGCTGATAAAACAAATTACATGTTGTCCGCCTTTTTTAACCAGTCGTTTAAAAAACCGGGAAGAATGCTTCTCTTTAATGTTGGTCTATTGCACAATGGGAATGTTGAAGACCAGCAGAATGTTACATTAAATGAATTATTCCTGTCAAACGCCCGGGATACCATCAACCAGAAAATTCATCTTAAAACCAGCAACCATACATTGAATTTGGGTCCTGCTTTCAGGGAACCGATTTCCAAAACCCTTACACTAGACCTGAGATATTCGCTCAGCAATTCATTAACCAGGAACGAGCAATATGCATCGGACTACGACATAAATACCATGTCTTATTCCAAAGAGAATAAAAACCTTTCCTATATCTTCAGGAATAACCAGGTTACTCATAGTTTCACCACCGGTTTCCTTTACAGCAGGGATAAACTGTCGGCCAACCTTTCCGTGGCTTATGCGATGAATAAATCGTCAAGCCGGAACTATGTGGATGATCAGCATGTGGAGCAAAATATAAACTACTGGTCCCCCGGCCTTGCCCTTACCTATCGTATAGACAATTTTAAAACATTTAACCTGAACTTCAACCGGGCAGTTGATCTTCCACGCATGGAATCTCTG
The DNA here is from genome assembly GCF_900107795.1 of Chitinophaga terrae (ex Kim and Jung 2007). GTDB lineage: Bacteria > Bacteroidota > Bacteroidia > Chitinophagales > Chitinophagaceae > Chitinophaga > Chitinophaga terrae. The sequence goes on along the minus strand of NZ_FNRL01000004.1, from coordinate 70,767 downwards.
ATCCCCATCGTTTCTACAACCAACCCTCTATATATCCAGCTCGGAAACCCTGACCTGAAGCCAATCATAAAGAACATGATTAACGTAGAATATACTTCCGTCGGCCTGCAGGGAGTCAGTTTTAATTTCAGATCCAATACCAGCTTTGACAGAAACGGAATCAGCACCAACGTATATTCCGATAGTATTGGCAGGCAAATCAGCAAGCCAGTGAACGTAAATGGCAACTGGGAGTCTAAGATGACAATCGGCATAGGTAAACGGTTCGATAAATTATCTTTAACTATCAACTACGGCCTGGAGCCAATGATAAGCAGGAATACCAATTTTATCAATTCCGCGAAGAATATGACATCTACCTACGGTGCAAGCCAGGGCATATTTTTAAATTGGAATTTCAGGAAAGTGCTGGAAAGCAATTTTATGATCGATTGGAGTTACAATGGAAGCCGATATTCCATCCAGGATAATTACTTTGATTACTTAACTTATGGTTGCAACCTCAGCGTAGCTGCATTCCTTCCTTTACAGATCAATATCGGATCCGCTTATATGTTTTCTCATAATACCGCCCAACAACAATCCAATTCGCTCCTTAACATATGGATTGCCAAAACCTGGCTGGCTGATAAAAGCATACAAACGAAATTTTATTGTTTCGACCTGCTAAGGCAATATAAGTCCTTTTCTACCCAACAAACAGCTACTTATATTGAGCAAACTAGCAATAACAATATTACCCAATACTTCCTGGGAAGCGTTACCTGGTTTTTTGGAAAGAAGAAAACAGCACAATAAAAAAATCCCCTCTATCAGTGTAGAGGGGATCTGTTATTTAAAGAAATTCTCACATTATTATTGCTGACCGGCTGGTTTTTCCAGCAGCTTGAAGAACTGATCCAGTTGCGGCAAGATCACAATCCTTGTTCTGCGGTTAGCAGCCTTTCCTTCCGGCGTATCGTTAGAAGCTACAGGTACGTATTCACTTCTACCGGCAGCAGTCATACGCGCAGGAGGAATACCATATTGGTTTTGCAGTACGCGTACCACAGAAGTGGCTCTCTTCACACTCAGATCCCAGTTATCCAGCAACACATTCGGACGATAAGGAACATTATCAGTATGGCCTTCTACCATAAATTCAATATCCGGCTGTGCAAGCAATACTTTCGCTACTTTACCCAATACTTCTTTCGCTCTTTCAGTGATCTCGTAGCTGCCGCTCTTGAACAACAGTTTATCTGAAATATCGATGTATACCACACCTTTATCTACTTTAATATTGATGTCTTTATCATCCAGGTTACCAATAGCGCCTTTCAGGTTCATCACCAGCTGCATATTCAAAGAGTCCTTACGTGCGATAGCAGATTGCAGGTCCTTGATATACGCATCCTTTGCACCGATGTTATCCAATGATTTCTTGATGCTTTCTGCCTGGGAACTGGAAATAACCGACAACTCTTTCAGGTGTTCCAGCATCTGTGAATTATTGCTCTTTAATTGCTCTTGCTGTTCAGTTAAATTGGTCACCTTTTCCTTATAGGACGCAGCAGCACGGGCGGCATCTTCTTCACAGGTCCTTAATTTACTGTAAGTGGCTCTGTATAAACTATCCAGTTGTGCATTTCTCGCTTGCGTTTCTCTCAGTTTGCGCGGCGCCGAACAGGAAGCAAAAATAGTCACTAAAGCTACAGGCAAGGCGAATTGTGCTAGTTTCATAAAAATATATATTTTATGTTATATAAATAATTGTGCCTTTTTAATGGAATCGTAACAATGGTGATAGCCGGTTACCGCAAATAGCAGGCCGAAACACTTCTGAGCCCGTTAAAAACTGATTAAAACCTATACCTGGTCAGGGGAAAGAATTTTTGACGTATGCCATAGACCGTTAGCATCAATAAAAAAAAACTGCAATTTTATAATATCTAAGTAACTTGGCTGGCAGAGCGTTGTTGAATCTGTTTCTATTAATTGCTGAAAAGTATGAAAAAGGTGGTTTCTTCGGGTCAACCTACAATCAAGGAAATTGCCAAAAGGTTGAATATCTCTGTATCTACCGTTTCAAGGGCCCTGCATGATCACCATAGCATCGGTCTCAGAACCAAAGCCAGAGTAAAAGCATTAGCAGCTGAGCTCAACTATGAGCGCAACCAGACTGCGATCTATTTCCAACAAGGAAAAACATTTACCATAGGCATCCTGCTGCCTGAATTATCAGAAGCATTTTTTGCCAGTGCTATCAGTGGTATCGAAGATACCGCCTACAGCAACAATTACACGGTTTTGCTGGGCCAGTCGCACGATGATGAAGCCCGGGAAAAACAGATCATACAAAGTATGAAACAACACCGGGTCGACGGTTGTATCGTATCTATCGGCAAAAACACCAGCAATTATGACCATTTTGAAATGCTGCGCCAGGCCCGCATTCCTGTCGTTTTCTTCGACCGGATCCCCGACCTGCCAAATATTCACGCTGTTTCCTGCAACCTGGAATCAGGCACTATCCAGGCGGTCGATTTCCTGCTGAAAAAAGGCCACCGTGTTATCGGGATGATCAACGGACCCGAAACCATGGTTGCCAGCAAAGAAAGAGCTGCCGGCTATATTAAAGCACTACAGCAACACCGGCTGAAATATGACCCAAACCTTATTGTGAATTCAGACCTGACAGCCACCGGCACCGGGCAGGCTATGGACTACCTCCTGTCGCTGAAACGGAAAGTCACCGCTATTGTTACGTTCAACGACTACGTAGCAATGGACGCTGTACAATACGCCCTGAAAAAACAACTGGTTATAAATAAAGACATTACTTTCGTATCTTACGCCAATACCCCGGTTAGCGGGTATACAGCATTCCCTCCCGCTGCATCGGTAGAACAGTTCCCGTATGAACAGGGACAAACAGCTACAAATATGTTGCTGTCATTGCTGCGGGGAGAACATGCATTAAATGATTATCAGAGTAAAGTGATGGCTTCCCGGTTGGTCATACACGAGGAGAAAAAATAAATTATCGCAAACCTTGCCACAGCTGGAGAGGCCGTGGCAGAGGTTACGACTTCATTGTTCGCTGTCTATCGCTGCTTTTCTGCAGAACTATTATCTGATTAATTGCTTCAACAATTCTAAGGCTTTATTTTAACATTTCGTTCACGCAAACGCTTGCGTTAGATGCGCAAGCGTTTGCGTAAGCAAAAAGGCATAAGATCCGAGATCCTATGCCCTTCTTCCTTCTGTAATTTTCGCAGCCTGTTATTTCAGATACTGGTCAAAATAATCTGTGATCTTCTGCATCAGGTGTACCCTGTCTTTTCCTAACACATTGTGCAGGTGCCCCGGGTACACGAAATAATCTACCTGGACTTCATTATCAACACAGGCCCTGAGGAAGTTGATGGAATGCTGCCATACCACAACATCGTCGTTCGTTCCGTGGATCAACAACAGCTTGCCCTGCAGGTTCTTTGTTTTCGTTAACAGGTTGGAAGCGGTATATCCTTCAGGATTAGCTGCAGGAGTATCCATATATCTTTCTGTATACATTACTTCATACATACTCCAGTCCATAACCGGGCCACCGGCCACTGCTACCTGAAAAACGCCCGGATGGCGCAGCATCAGTGAAGTGGTCATAAAACCGCCGAAGCTCCAGCCATGTACACCCATTTTGTCTTTGTTTACATAAGGCAGCGATTGCAGGTAAGCCACGCCTTTTAACTGGTCTTCCATTTCCACAGTGCCTAACTGGCGGAAAGTAGCTTGTTCAAAGGCTTTACCGCGGTTATCGCTTCCTCTCCCATCCATAACGAACATGATATAACCATGTTGGGTCATGTATTCGAACCAGAGGTTTCCGCTGTATGGGAAACTGTTTTTCACCAGCTGAACATTAGGCCCGTTATAGAGGTAAACAACAACCGGGTATTTTTTGGTAGAATCAAAATCTGCCGGCAACATCAGCTTGCCATACAGCGGGGTGCCGTCGTCGGCTTTCAGTGTTACCTGCCTGATCTGGGGGCGTTGAAAGTCTTTCAGCGGATCTGCTGCTGTCAACAGCGTTCTCTCGGAACTGCCGTCAGTAGCGGCAATCCTGGCGGCATAAGGAACAGTTTCTGAGCTGTAAACATCAAAAATATAACGGCCATTGCTGTTCAGTTGCGCATCATGCCATCCGGCTGCATTGTCTAAACGTTTAACCGCCGGGCGCACATAGCTCGATTTATACAGGTGCTTCTCCATTGCGCCGTCTTTGGCCGCTGTGAAGAAGATCTCGTTCTTTTCAGTATTGAAACCAAGTATTTCATTTACCACGTATGGCCCGTCATTAATGGCTTTCAGCAATTTGCCCTCTGTGTTGTAGAGATAAAGCTGGTTATAGCCCGAACGATCGCTCCACCAGATAAACTGGTCGTCTTTCCCGGGAACAAACGTAAGCGGGTGAGTGGGATGTACATACTTAGGGTCCTGCTCTTCGAAAAGAGTTTTGATCAACTCACCGGTACCTGCGTTGTACTGGTTCAGCCGTAAATGATTCTGATCCCTGTTCAGCAGAGCCACGTATACCGATTGCTGGTCAGGCGCCCAGGTTACACAGGTGAGGTATTGGTCTTTAGGTCCTTCTGTTTTAAGGAAAACTGTTTTTTGCGTAGAAGGCTGGTAAACGCCCAAGGTCACTTCGTGGGAAGTGCCGCCGGCCATTGGATACTTGATATTTTTATTTTTTGCCGGGGTCACCGACCAGTCGATGATGGGATAATCGTTCACCATCCGCTGGTCCATGCGGTAAAATGCTACCAGGTCGCCTTTCGGGGAAATGAATATGCCTTTGTCGATGCCAAATTCTTCGCGGTGTACAGATTTACCGTTAACGATATTTTCGTCGGTGTCGTTGGTTACGGGTTGTATCTGCCCGTCAGTATTTCTTACAAACAGGTTATTCTTAACCGTGAATGCGATCAATCCGCTTTTGCTTACGGTGATGTTTTCGGCATCCTGTGGCAGTTCGCACCAGGGGCTACATTGCAGGCGGCTGTTCTGTATCGTTCCTTTGTAAAGTTTGTTGCCAAGGGCGAACCATGCCTCCTGGTTAGTTAACCATTTTAAAGGCGGCAGTCCTCTCAGTGGTTTATCGGCAAATAGTTGCTGGTTAAGTGCGGCGGTAGTCAGCAGGGTGTCGGTCTGCTGGCCGTTTTTGGAAGAAGGAGTGAACTTCACCCAGGAAGTAGTCCCGTTCCCGGTAGTTAAGAGCGTGTAGGCATTTTCGCCCGGGATCCATTCAAATTGTCTGAGTCTTTCTGGGGCCAGCTGCATACGTAATCCGTTCGTTGCTTCGGCCATTGTAAACTGTCGTTGCTGGGCGCCGGCAATTTGCCAGCCGCTTATCATCCATCCCGTCAAAAGCACCAGGAAAGCTTTCTTCATGTCGCTATTTTTGGCAGCGAAGTTATGGAAACTCCACCATATGCCTTCTCACCCACTCCTGCTCTTCCGGCAACAGGTAATCTGCTTTCTTTTCCTTGATCCAGGAAAATGTTTTCTTGATGTCTGCTTTGGCGGTGCGGAACCTGAAAAGGAATTCCATTCCCAGCATCAGATCTGTAAAACCGTTTTTCACGGTTTCGATGGTCATCCGGGTATCTGAACGGCGCTTCGAGAGCAGCTCCATGATCCGGGTAGTTACGGCCTGGATAGCGTTTTCGTCGGCATATTTATAGATAGCCTCCATGGCTTCGAACTTCAATTGACCCCGCAACAGGCAACGGGTATAGAACAAAGATTCTTTTTCTTTCTCTATATCGGCAATCGTGGCAAAAGCCAGGCTTTTTACATCCTGCCGGTGATATTCCAGCAGCCTTCTTAATGCCGGCAAACTTTTCCGGGTACTTACTTTATTAAGTAGTAACGCCAGGTAATATACGTCGTATTCGTTCACTGTTCTTTTAAGTAAAGACAGCGCCCAATCTTCAACAGCCGGGTTGGAAGTTTGCCGTAATGCCAGCAATGCCGACCTGCGAACGTTGTTATTATTTGATAAAGTATTGTTAAATAAGGGGTCCAGGTTCATGTACCCCGGGATCGGTAAACCTCTTTCCAGGTCTTGCTGTATCGCGGTTTGCATATCTGCATCCTGCTCAGTTCTCAGGCGGTCCAGGAGGAACCGGATCACTTCAGTGTCGTTGGTATTACGCGATAATTGGGTGATGATGTAGCCTGCAGCACGTCTTTTTTCCTTGTCGCTTTCCTGTTCGATATATTGGTAGAGTAACGGAATATAGGCGTGATTGGCTAGTTGTTCGGCTTCTCTGAGGGCTTGCCAGCCAGTTGTCTGACCATTATGCAGTTGCTCCGATCGATCGCATATCCGTGCTATTAGGTTATTTAGATAGTCAATCATGGCTTATAATTTTCTGCTACCCCCTATTTTCAATTATCATACCAACCTCAAGAAGCCGGTTTACGCCTTTCCTCAATTAACAGTTTTATGTTACATTTGCCCCTGTATTTTCAGACAGGTTTTGATACTGAATAGAAAGAAAAGCATGCACATATTACTCAAGAACGTACAGATAACTGCTCCTTCCTCCCCTTTTCACGGGCAAAAAAAAGATATTTCCATTCAGAACGGTGTGATCCAACAGATAGGTGATGGATTGGAAGATGCCCGGGCAACTGTTATAGCCGGCGACAACCTCCATGTTTCCGCCGGATGGATGGATATATTCTCACATTTCTGCGATCCGGGACAGGAACATAAGGAGGATATCAATAGCGGTATACAAGCTGCTGCAACCGGCGGTTTCACTACGGTTATGGTTATTCCAAACACGCAACCAGCCTTGCATACCAAACCGCAGGTTGAATACGTGGTAAGTAAATCACGTCATTCGGCGGCTACCTTACTGCCAATTGGCGCAGTTACGAAAAACCTTGAAGGAACAGGATTGGCGGAAATGTACGAAATGCGCGAAGCAGGCGCTGTTGCTTTCTCTGACGGTATTAAACCTGTGCAATCTCCCGGTTTGTTGCTCAAAGCATTGCAATACATCAAAGCATTTGACGGCACCATTATTCAATTGCCTGACGATCAGAGTATTTCAGCGCACGGCCTTATGAACGAAGGCATTCATTCCACCCGCCTGGGGATGCCCGGCAAACCTGCGCTGGCAGAAGAACTGATCATACAACGCGATCTTGAGATCGCCCGGTATACCGATTCACGCATCCACTTTACAGGCGTAAGCACCCGCAAGTCTATAGAACTGATCGCCGCCGCTAAAGCGGAAGGAGTAAAAGTGACTTGCTCTGTTACGCCGTATCACCTCTCCCTCAGCGATGGGGCGCTGGTAAATTACGATACCAACCTGAAAGTAAACCCGCCTCTCCGCACCGAAGAAGATGTAAAAGCCATACAGGCAGCCGTTGTCAGCGGCGTGGTAGATTGCTTCGCAACGCACCATTTACCGCAGGACTGGGATGCAAAAGTGCTGGAATTCGAATATGCGAAAAACGGGATGATCGGGCTGGAAAGCGCTTTTGGAGCGATAGGCCAATACCTGCCGGACCTCCCGCTCGACCGGTTGATCACTATGTTGACAGTGCATCCGCGCCAGATCTTCAACATTACGTTACCGGAGATCAAAGAAGGCGCCGCCGCCAACCTGACGATCTTCGACCCAGGCGCCACATGGGAGTTCACCACCGCTCATATCGCCTCGCGGTCAAAAAATTCAGCGTATCTTGGAAAACAGCTGAAAGGAAAGGTTCATGCCACTGTGAATGGCGCTGTTTTTCATATTAATAAATAAAGATGAAGGAGAATGCGAATCCCGGGGTTAAATGGGGTATTATTGCCGGCATAGTAATGGTACTGTGGTACCTGGCAGAATGGAAAATGGGAACGGATTATTTCTTTTCCTATAAACTGAGGCTGGTATCTCTTGTTGTCTGGGCCGTAATGGCTTTAATGGCCGGACTGGAAGCGAGGAAACAACAGCATGGATATATCGGTTTCAAAGCCGCAATCAAACCTATATTCACGACTTATGTCATCAGTACGCTGATCGTAGCCATTTTCACCTATCTGTTGTATACAGTGATAGATCCGTCGTTGGTGGAAACGTCCCGTACTTACCTGATGAAGGACACAGAATGGTTGTTGAAAGCGATGAAAGCGCCGCAGGAAGAAATTGACAAACAATTAAAAGATATTAAAACGGGAGATAACAGTATTACTGTAACTTCGACCATCCTGGATTATCTGAAAAACTTAATCAAATTTTTTGTCTGGACCGTGGTGCTGGCTTTGATCGTTCGAAGAAAAGCCCCTCAGCCCAGGTAAATACCAATCTATCATTAAAAGATGAACATATCCGTAATCGTTCCTTTAAAAAACGAAGAAGAATCATTACCAGAATTAGCCGCATGGATTGAAAGGGTGATGGATACGCACCGCTTTACCTATGAGGTATGGATGGTAGATGATGGGAGTACGGACGATTCCTGGAACGTAATCCTGCAACTGGCTGCACAAAACCCTAACATTAAAGGCATTAAATTCCAGCGGAACTATGGTAAATCTGCCGCCCTTAACGAAGGCTTCAATGCCGCTCAGGGCGATGTGGTGATCACTATGGACGCCGACCTGCAGGATAGTCCTGATGAAATTCCTGAACTGTATCGCATGATCGTGGAAGACGGGTATGACCTGGTAAGCGGCTGGAAAAAGAAACGCTACGACAATGCCCTTACCAAAAACCTTCCTTCCAAACTATATAATTATACCACTACCCGCATGAGTGGCGTGAAACTGCACGATATGAACTGCGGCCTGAAAGCTTACAGGAAAAAGGTAATCAAATCCATAGAGGTATACGGTGAGATGCACCGCTATATCCCTGTAATTGCCAAATGGAATGGCTTCAGGAAAATAGGGGAAAAAGTAGTGGAACACCGCCCACGCAAATATGGCGTCAGCAAATTTGGGCTGGAACGTTTTATCAACGGCTTCCTCGACCTGGCAACCATCATGTTTATCGGCAAGTTCGGTAAACGTCCTATGCATCTCTTTGGCGCCCTGGGCGTGCTGTCCTTCTTCGTGGGGTTTGTTATTGCCGCCTACCTGGCCATCGCCAAGATCCTGTTCGATAAAGTGAACATGACAGATCGCCCTCTCTTCTATCTTGGCCTGCTTTGCATGATCATCGGTTCCCAGTTATTCCTCACCGGTTTTATCGGCGAACTGGTTACCCGCAATGCGCCCGAAAGGAATGCCTACCTGGTAGAAGAAAGAATGGACCTGACCAACGAAACTGTTAATTATAAAAGCAAGGTGCACTAGCGCTCCGCTGTATGCCTTCTCCTTCCTTTATGGCTAACAAAAAGAAAATACTCATACTGGGCACAGCCTACCCTTTCCGGGGTGGGCTGGCTGCTTATAACGAGCGCCTGGCCGAAGAATTGCAACAAACAGATGAAGTAGAGATCTGGACATTCACCATACAATATCCTAAACTCTTCTTTCCCGGCAAAAGCCAGTTCTCCGACGATCCGCCGCCCAAACACCTGCGGATCAAACGAATGATCAACTCTGTCAACCCGCTTAACTGGCTCATTACAGGCCGGAAGATCAGGCAATGGAAACCGGATATCATCATCACCAAATACTGGCTCCCTATCATGGGGCCTTCTCTCGGCTCCCTGCTCCGGTTGGGCAAACGTAAAGACACCCGCGTGATCGCGATTCTCGATAACGTGGTGCCACACGAAAAACGCCCCGGCGATGTACCGTTCACCAGGTATTTCCTGAAGCCGGTCGACGCATTTATCGCCATGAGCCAATCTGTGCTGAATGACCTGCGGATGTTCGAAAAACATAAACCCGCTTCGCTCATTCCACATCCCATCTACGATAATTACGGCCCGATCATCTCCAAAACAGCCGCCCGCCAGCAGCTGAAGCTGGATCCGGCCAAAAAATATATCCTCTTCTTTGGTTTTATACGCCAGTACAAGGGCCTTGACCTGCTACTGAAAGCCATGGCCGACGAAAGGATGAAACAACTGGATGTACATGCCATTGTTGCGGGAGAATACTATGAAGATGCAGCGCCTTACCAGGAACTCCTGGCCCGGTTGCAACTGGGCGACCGGGTGTTGATGCATACAGATTTCATCCCGAATGAAGCGGTAAAAAATTATTTCTGTGCAGCCGACCTGGTTGTACAACCTTATAAAAGCGCTACCCAGAGCGGCATCTCCCAGATCGCCTATCATTTCGAGAAACCTATGGTAGTGACAAAAGTGGGCGGACTTGTTGAAATGGTGCCTGATGGCATAGTAGGCTTCCAGGCAGAACCCGATCCAGGATCTATCGCTTCCGCCATCGAAAAATATTATAAAGAAAACAGGGAAGCTGATATGGTAGCCGCCGTGCAGGAAGAGAAAAAACAATACTCCTGGTCCCGGCTGGCCAACGAAATTTATAAATTAGCAGAAACAAAAAACCATTAAAATGATCTATAGAAGTAAAGCACCATTGCGTATTGGATTAGCAGGAGGAGGAACGGATGTAAGTCCTTATTCTGATTTGTATGGTGGGGCTATACTCAATGCCACTGTCTCTTTGTATGCGCGTGCAGCCATCGAACCTCTCGACAACGGGCAGGTGATATTTGAATGTGCAGACCGCAGGGAGTTTGCTACATACGATGCCGTATACCCGTTACCGATAGATGGCAACCTGGATCTGCTCAAAGGCGTGATCAACCGTGTATATAAAGACTATGGCAAGTTTCCGTCAAATGGTTTCAAACTGACCACGTTCGTGGATGCACCGGCGGGATCAGGATTGGGCACCTCCTCTACCCTCGTGGTGGCTGTGCTCGGCGCATTTGCAGAGTGGCTGAAATTGCCGCTGGGAGAATATGACCTGGCGCACCTGGCTTATTCCATCGAACGTGAAGACCTGCAACAGGCCGGCGGAAAGCAGGATCAGTATGCTGCTACATTTGGCGGGGTAAACTTCATGGAGTTCTACAAGAACGATAAAGTGATCGTAAACCCGCTCAGGATCAAAGATGTGTACCTGCATGAACTGGAAAACAACCTGGTATTATTCTATACATCTACCAGCCGCCTGTCGTCCAGCATTATTTCCGAACAACAAAAGAATGTAACTGATAAAAAAGACGATTCCATTGAAGCCATGCATCACCTGAAAGACCAGGCGGTCATGATGAAAGAAGCATTGCTTCGCGGATCAATCGATAAAATCGGCGAGATCCTTGATTATGGTTTTGAATATAAAAAGAAGATGGCCAAAGGTATCACTAACCCGCAACTGGACGAGATCTATGAAGCGGCCCGGAAAGCAGGGGCCTCAGGCGGAAAGATCTCAGGCGCCGGCGGCGGAGGCTTTATGATATTCTATTGTCCTAAAAACACCCGCTTTGCCGTAGTAGATGTACTTAAAAATTTTGGCGGTGACGTAAAACGCTATAGTTTTACCAATAACGGCATTCAAACGTGGAGTATTTAAGCCCAGTCTTCAACAAAATCATAGTGTAATGAACCAGTTTATCGCTAAGAAAATCCAGGAAAGTATTGCAGTTAAGAATGCAATCGCCCAAGACGAACAATTACTGAACAATATTCAACATACTGCGGCAGCTATTACCAGCAGCCTGCAGGCAGGCCATAAGATCCTGTTCTGCGGCAATGGCGGCAGCGCTGCCGATGCTCAGCACCTGGCCGCCGAATTCTCCGGCAGGTTTTATAAAGACCGCCTTCCTCTTTATGCGGAAGCCTTGCATTGCAACACATCCTATATGACCGCCGTAGGAAACGACTATGGTTACGACCAGGTATATTCCCGCATCCTCAGGGGCATTGGCCAGGCAGGCGATGTGCTGGTAGCTATTTCTACCAGCGGCAATTCAGGCAATATCCTGGAAGCCATTAAAACAGCGAAGGAAAAAGGGATGATAGTAGTAGGCATGACAGGGCATTCCGGCGGCAAGATGAAAGACCTGTGCGATTACCTGCTGAATATGCCATCTGACGATACGCCCAGGATACAGGAATCACATATCACTGTGGGCCACATCATTTGCGAGATAGTAGAGAATAATTTATTCGGAGCATGAGCAGGGAATGTATAGTACTGGCAGGTGGCCTGGGCACGCGCCTCAGGAGCGTGGTGGCCGACAAACCTAAATGCATGGCCCCTATCGGGGATCAACCTTTTTTATATTACCTGTTGCAATACCTGCACCGCCAGGGCGTAAGCCATGCGGTACTGTCGCTCGGCTATTTATCCGAACAGGTGATCGACTGGTGCAACAGCACTTCTCTCCCATTACGTGTATCCTTCAGCGTTGAAACTACGCCATTGGGTACGGGGGGCGGAATTATCAATGCATTGCCCTTACTGGAGCAGGACGAGGTGTTCATCGTGAACGGCGATACCTATTTCGACGTATCATTCGATCTCTTCCGGGCTTTCCACCGCAATAATCCCGCAGTCATCTCGCTGGCTTTAAAACCTATGCAGAATTTTGACAGGTACGGCAGCATCACGATCAATGAACGGCAGCAGATCACCGCTTTCAGGGAAAAACAATTCTGCTCAGAAGGATTGATCAATGGAGGTATTTACATCACCAGCGTAAGTTTCCTCAGAAGCCTGCCACTGCCGCCGGCATTCTCTTTTGAGAAAGAAGTGCTGGAACCGGGAGTAGAGAAAGGAGACCTGTATGGCCATGTAAGCGATACCTATTTCATTGATATAGGTATCCCGGCCGATTACGAAGCAGCTAAAAATGTACTGGCATCATGATTTTATTCCTTGACCGGGATGGAGTGATCAACGACGAGATAAAAGACGGGTATGTGCTCCGGCCCGATATGTTCAGATTCAGCGAGGGAGTACTTTCTGCCATGCCAATACTGGCGCAGCGCTTCGAAAAGATCTTTATAGTTACCAACCAACGCTGTATAGGTAAAGGGATGCTCACTGAAGCAGGCCTGCACGAAATACATCAACAGATGCTGGAACAGATCAGGCACCACGGGGGCCGGATCGACGCTATTTATTTCTGCCCGGATGTCGACAATACCAGTCCTTGCCGCAAGCCTGCCACCGGTATGGCTATGCAGGCAAAAAATGAATTCCCCGACCTGGATTTCAGCCAGGGGGTTATGGTTGGCAATACGATAAGCGATATGCAGTTTGGGAAGTCCCTGGGCATGCACACGGTTTTCATTCCATCTACCAGACCGGAAACACCGTTTCCGCATCCTTTAATCGATCAGCGATGTGATAATCTTTTGGCGTTTGCCCGCTCTATACAATAATTCACCTTTGCAACCGTATAATAGTTATGGTAAAAAGAATATTGCTGTCACTTTTCCTGCTGGTTAATTCACTTTATACTTTCGCCCAGTTGCCGGATGCTGCTGGTTTAAAGCAATTGAGAAAAATGCAGGACTCCCTGCAATACCTCAGCCAGGAGATCTTCAGCGGTAAAGGCAATGATGGACGTTTACAGGCGACAGACGATTTTATTCCATTGCTGGTAAGGGCGTTGAAGGTTAAGCACTCATTCCGTTTCCCGTTCGATTCCCTGAAAACGGTTTCTATCCTCTACCCGCAGGACAGCGCATTCAGGATATTTACCTGGGCGCTGGAAAAGGAAAATGGTTTTTACAGGCACTATGGCGCTATCCAGATGAAAACGCCCGACGGCCAGCTGAAACTGTTTCCCCTCTTCGATGCTTCCGATTTTATGACCAACACCGATACCGTTACCGATAACAAGAGCTGGTACGGCTGTTTGTATTATAATATTATACACAAGCGGTATTTCAACCAGGACTATTATACCCTTTTTGGCTGGGACGCCAACAACCCCAGGAGCCAGAAGAAAATAGCGGAAATGCTGACCTTCAAGAACGGCGCGCCGGTATTTGGCGGACCATTCTTCAGTTTCGTGGAAGACAGCGTACGCAAACCCACTCAGAACCGCTTTATCATCGAATACAAAAAAGAGAGTACCGCAACGCTGAACTACAACAAGGAACTGAATATGATCGTTTACGATCATCTTATTTCAGAAACCAATGAACCCATGAAGAAGTTCACCTACGTATCCGACATGGACTACGAAGGCTATAAATGGCAGGCTGGCAAATGGGTGCATGTGAACAAGATCTTTAACGACGCCATTCCTTTGGGCAAAGGCGCACCGGTTCCCCAACCGCTGATCCAGAAAAAGAAAAGCATGACCAATCCTAAATCGGTGGACGACTACCAGGCCGAAGAAGGCAGTAACCCAGGTAAAAAGCCGGCGAAAAAACAACGATAGTCAGCCGCATCAATACTAAATACAGATATGCCCGGAGAAACTTATCTTCGGGTGATAGAATGCTATCAAAATAATTCAAAAAGATTTCGCCATGAAACTATTTGGCCCCACTGCAACATTAACGGAAATCGCTACGCTTGTTATGAACGAAGACATAGAAGCGCTGGAAAAGGAAGTGGCAAAAGGACTTGATATCAATGCCCCTATCCAGGTTACAGAACGGGTTGCAGAAACGCCTATTATACTGGCGCTCTCAGAGAACAAGAAGAAAGTGATCGACTGGCTTCTCTCCAAAAACGTAGAACTGAACCAGGAAGATAACCCGGCAATTTTAATGGCCAGCTCCAACTGCGATGCAAAAACAGTAAAGCTGCTGATCGAAAAAGGTGCGAATGTCAACGCCCGGCACAAGATCGGGAAAACCGCGATGAACAACGCCCTGTATGGTAACCAGTACGAGGTGATCATGCTGTTGCTCGAAAACGGCTACGACCTGAAGAACGATGGATCAGCGTTAAGGCAGGCAGTGTCGAACCGGCAACGCCATGCTATCGAGATATTTTTAGACTATGGTATTGATGTGAATTTTTGCAAACCGGATATGGTATATCCCTATAACTCTACCCCGGTGCATGTTGCCGCCGCAAACAACGACCTGGCCACAGTGAAATGGCTGGTAGAGCATGGAGCAGATGTAACCATCAAAGATAAGTACGGGGAGCGGCCATATAACTGTGCAGTAGAACACAAAAATGAGGAGATGAAGGCTTTTATAAGATCCCTGGAACCTGAACGGTGGCATAATGAAGAACAACGGATCCTGGACCTGAAAAGCTACAAGATACCTGAAGACCTGCTGAAAATACTGCGCAGCGATCAACGCAGGATTGAACTGCCAGGCAACAAATATGTGCAATTCATTGAATTCAATTCCCTGCTGGATGTAAAAGAAGTTAACTGGAATAAACACAAGTTTTTAGACCTGTTGAAGGAAGTTGATAACTATGGAAGCGATGGTTTCCTGGTTTGGTATCCCCGGAAAAAATGCCTGGCCTTTGCTGACTATGAGCATGGAGAATTCAGGGAACTGTGCAGCCTGAAGGAGTTCTTTTCTGATCCATCTGTACAGATAGACAAGATATTTGAGCATTATTAGTTTACAGGAGTTTGCTGACCCAAGGTTAAGGAGCGGCGAATGGTCCCTTTTTCGATAAAATGGATGAATAAGAGGTATTGATAAACAGCATAGTTTACCACCTTCCTGGTCAAAATTATTTTTTAGGTTTAGAAAGATTTTTTTGTTGAAAGAACGATTGTTCTGTTAACTTTGCATCGTTAAACGAACGAACATTCATTTATTTTCTTAACACAGGTCAACTACTCCCAATTAAGTTAACGTATATGTCATCCGCTATAAAAGATAAAATGCCCATCGGCTGGTACCTGCGAGAAGTGGACAGCCTCTTAACCAAATTCGTAAACCAGGCCTTTGAATCGTTTGGCATTAACAGGTATCACTGGCAGATCATGAAGAACATTGATACCCACGAGAAGATCTGCAAAGATCTCTTTTATCACCAGGTTCATCGTTTTGTCAATGAAAGCGAATACGAATCGCTGTTCCAGGAGCTTGTTTCCAGGAACTGGATCGTATTAAAAGAAGGGAAATACTGGTTTACACCCGAAGGAAAGGACGCTTTCGCGCAGATATCCACCCTGCAGGAAGCCAACCGCGACGCCATTACCAAAGGCACGACGGAAGAGGAATACCTGAACACTATCCGGTTCCTTGAGAAGCTGATAGTGAACCTGGGTGGAAATGTGTAGTGATATTATTTAAAGCAGAAAGGTGCCCGTAACGGACACCTTTCATTTATACCTATTCAAGGAAATCATCAGAATAATTCTCCCTGTGCGCCGGGTTGCACGCCGTCTTCATTCGGATCCGGGTCCTCATCTTCCGACAGCAGCTCTGCACTGATCAGGTCTTCGCCTGCGATCCGCGTACCTACTGCTTTCCAGCCGGTTACTTCCACAAATTCTGAGAGGTCTATCTCCTGCTCTTCAGGACTGCGTTTTTTACCTGTCTTCAACAGCACTACAGGCTGGCTGTGAGTGGTCACCATTTCCAGGTGATTGTTAGCGCCTTCCTTAATGAAGAGGAATTTGTTATTCAGCGTCTGGGTTTCGATACGGAAGCGTTTTACATTGTATTGCTTTTTATCCGCATCAAAGTAGATGGCTGTTACTATTTTTTCAGGATTGAATTTCTCGATATATACTACGTCGTTAGACTCGTAGCGGTTAGTGAGATCGTAGTTCGTAAGCTCGTAGGTACCATTCTTGAAAGCAACAAAGATCTTGTCATCGCCTTCAAATGCACCGATGTATACGCCTCTTTCTTCGGTGTTCAGACGACCCGTTTCAGGATCGTACCAGATCTTTTGCCCTGCCAGTGTAGACACTCCTTTCTCTTTGAACTTAACGCTCCTGATAGGGTATTTGGTTACCACGTTACCCATAGAGTTACGGCCCTTAATGGCGATAGTTTCGAAGAACATATCGAACTCTTTGTTACGGGCATTGCAGTTAGGGCTGAGTTTAATGGTTACCACTTCCGCTTCCCCGTTAGGGTTGGCGCTGAAGTAATGCACTTTGGAATTCTTTTCGCCTTTATGTGCAAGATCGTATTCCTTATCCCTGGTTACCCCTGTAACATTGAACCTTTTCGCATAGCTTACGCCGGTTTTACCTTCCACATAGATCATGTTATAGGTAGTACGCTCATCGTTCTTCCTGAACACATCCACATGGATGATGTCTTTACCTACGAAAGTTTTATCTGCTACCTTGGTAACCAGCATTTTACCGTCGCGGCGGAAAACAATGATATTGTCAAGGTCTGAACAGTCGGCTACGAACTCGTCTTTCTTCAGCGAAGTACCGATGAAACCATCCGCCCTGTTTACATACAGTTTGGTGTTGGCGATGGCTACCTGTGCTACCTGGATGGTGTCAAAGGTTTTCAGCACTGTTCTGCGCTCGCGGCCTTTGCCGTATTTCTTCTGCAGCCCTTCAAAGTAAGCGATGGTGAAATCAACCAGGTTAGCGAGGTTGTTCTTCACTTCTTTAATATCTGCTTCCAGGCCTTTGATCTGTTCGTTCAGTTCGTTGATATCCAAACGGTAGATACGACGTACCGGCTTTTCTGTCAGCTTGATGATATCTTCCCTGGTGATCTCGCGTTTCAGGCTTTTCTTATAAGGGGTGAATCCTTTGTCGATAGCCACCAGCACTGCTTCCCAGTCTTTATGCTTTTGTTCCAGCTCCTTGTATATGCCTTTCTCGAAGAAGATCTTTTCGAGGGAGGTATAGTGGAGTTTCTCCTGGAGTTCGGCCAGTTTGATCTCCAGTTCTTTCTTCAGCAGCTCTTTCGTGAAATCGACAGATGATCTCAGGAGATCAGAAACCGTGATAAACCTTGGTTTATCGTCTACGATCACGCAGGCATTCGGAGAAATGGAGATTTCGCAATCTGTAAATGCGTATAAGGCGTCAATGGTAATATCAGGGGAAATGCCCGGGGCCAGTTGCACTTCGATCTCTACTTCCGCTGCTGTGTTATCCACTACCTTTTTGATCTTGATCTTGCCGTTATCGTTGGCTTTAACGATCGACTCCATCAGCTGGGTGGTAGTAATGCCGAAAGGTACGTCTTTGATGACAAGCGTTTTCTTGTCTCGTTCTTCGATATGCGCCCTTACCCTTACTTTTCCGCCTCTTTTGCCATCGTTGTAGTTGGCAACGTCTATCATTCCGCCTGTAATGAAGTCGGGATACAATTCAAACTTCCTTCCTTTCAGGTACTTGATAGAAGCGTCTATCAATTCATTGAAGTTATGAGGTAATATTTTGGTAGAAAGACCTACCGCGATTCCCTCTGCTCCCTGTGCCAGCAGCAGCGGGAATTTCATTGGCAGAACGAGCGGCTCTTGTTTACGGCCGTCGTAGCTCAGTTGCCAGGAGGTTGTTTTATTGTTGAAGCCAACTTCCAATGCAAATTTGGAAAGGCGGGCTTCAATATACCTTGCTGCCGCTGCATCGTCGCCTGTTCTCACATCCCCCCAGTTACCCTGGGTTTCTATCAAAAGGTCTTTTTGTCCGAGGTTTACGATGGCATCACTGATGGAAGCGTCTCCATGCGGGTGATACTGCATCGTTTGTCCGATGACGTTAGCCACTTTATTGAAACGGCCATCGTCCATTTCTTTCATAGCATGCAGGATACGACGTTGTACCGGTTTTAGCCCATCTTCCAGGCTGGGTACCGCACGTTCCAGGATCACATACGAAGCGTAATCCAGGAACCAGTTCTCGTACATGCCGCCTACGTGGGTGACATTGTGCAGAGATTCGTCTGGTGTTTTATTTTCCATATCCATGTATCGATATTCTTACGGTTTTACGTTGATCATTTTTTCAAAATCTTCCCTCCAGATCCTCACACTATCTTTCTGAACATCTTCCAGGGAATTTAATTCTATAAAGCAGCAATCAGTAACAGCGATCAGTTGATGCCAGATATTGACAGGTATCTCTACCCTTGCAGGTGCGGTAACGGGAGTGACTATAATTTCCTTACCGTCTAACGGGCACCAGTGTACTTCTGCTTTCCCGGTGAAAAGGAAAAGTATTTCGGGGTCTTTGTTGGCGCTTTTACCTTCGTGGTAATGCTGCCCGCTGCTGCTTCCGGCGTTCCTGTAGCAAAGCAGGAAGTTACCTGTTCTGCAGTTATCCCAGAAATAGCCGCTTCCCCTGTCATCTGCGCCAAATTGTTCTAAAGCTGTTACTTTGATCATGCCTTTTAATATGGTTATAAGCAATTATCGCTAACTGGCCGGGGTACTTTCTGCCGGTGCTGTTTCGCCTGGTAATTTTACTTCGAAGTCCCTGATCGTTTTCAATTCTCCCTTGCTTTCCAGCTTTCCTTCTTTGATCAGTTCTTTCAGCCGCCATCCCAGGAATTGATCCATGACCGGGTATTTCAGTTTACCGGTTACCTGCTGCACTATCTTCCATGCTTTCACAAATTCTTTCCCGCTTTGCGCCAGCAATTCTTTATCGTAAAATAAAGTAGGTTCTCCTTTCAGCTTTTTACCGCCTTCCAGCAACCTGATCCCGGCATTCTCGTTCATTAAACGCCTCCATTCATCTCCATCCAGTTCATACTCTGCCAGGGAAATAGGTCGTGCCAGTTTCCTCGCTTTTAAAAACTCTTTAGGCAGGATCTGATGCAGGTGAGTAGGATAGAAAACCTGCATTTTTTCATTCAGGAAAGGCAGGTTATTCAGGTATATGATATGTATTCGCCCGGCAAAATCGTATAACTGGCTAACTAACCAGTAATAGCCGCTTACATCTCTTGCATTTTGCCCGGCCCAGATCCATACTTCCAGTTCAGGGTCTTCCTTCAGCCTTGCTTTCAGGGCGCGGAAGCGATCAATGTCTTCCTGCTGCTCTTCTGCAACCGGCGCAGGAGCAGGAGTATTGCCTGCAGCTTCTTCCGCCACTACCGTTTCGATACCGGCCAGCTGCTGCCAGAACAGTTTCCTGTTTGCCCTGCCTTCAGGGGTATCCAGTATAAACAATGGTCCTACAGAGAGATCATCTTCAAAACAGATTATTTCACCCTCCATCTTTTCGTCCAATGTCACAGCTTCTGTAAGCACCGGAACGGAAGACTGACCAAAAACCAGGTGTATTAAGCCCATATAATATTATTCGGTATTAAGCCAATTCTTCTACCAACAGATCTTTCTCCTGGCGCAGGTTATTGATGATAAATTCCTGGCGGGTCTGTGTATTCTTACCCATATAGTATTCGAGCAACTTCTGGATATGAATGTCTTTGGATAAGATAATCGGTTCTATACGCATATCTTCCCCTATAAACTTTCCAAATTCTTCAGGCGAGATCTCTCCCAACCCTTTAAACCTGGTTATTTCCGGCTTATTGCCCAGTTTCTTTGTCGCCCTTTGTTTTTCTTCTTCAGAATAGCAATAAATGGTTTGTTGTTTATTGCGTACCCTGAACAAAGGCGTTTCAAGGATATACACATGCCCGTTCTTCACCAGGTCAGGGAAAAACTGCAGGAAGAAGGTCAATAACAATAACCTGATGTGCATACCATCCACATCGGCATCGGTTGCGATCACGATATTGTTGTAACGGAGCCCTTCCAGCCCTTCTTCAATATTTAATGCATGTTGAAGCAGGTTAAACTCTTCGTTTTCGTATACGATCTTCTTCGTTAAACCAAAGCTGTTCAGCGGTTTACCACGCAGGCTGAATACAGCCTGTGTTTCCACGTTACGTGATTTGGTAATGGAGCCGCTGGCAGAATCACCCTCTGTGATGAAGATAGTGGAGTTCAGCCTTTTTGCTTCCTGCTCCGCTTTATCTTTACCATTGATCTCATCGTTCAGGTGCAGGCGGCAATCGCGCAGTTTGCGGTTATGCAGGTTCGCTTTTTTAGCTCTTTCGTTCGCCAGCTTCTTGATACCCGCCAATTCCTTTCTTTCACGTTCGCTCTGCTCAATGCGCTTCTTCATTGCTTCCGCAACAGCAGGGTTTTTATGCAGGTAGTCATCCAGGTGCTTGGAGAGGAATTCCAATACAAAAGCCTTCACAGAAGGACCGCCTTCATAAACTACCTGGGAACCCAGTTTGGTTTTTGTTTGCGATTCGAATACCGGCTCCTGTACCCTCACTGCAATAGCGGCGCAGATAGAGCTGCGTATATCTGTTGCGTCATAATCTTTCTTATAGAAATCGCGAACGGTTTTCACGAACGCTTCCCTGAATGCGCTGAGATGCGTACCGCCCTGGGTGGTGTGCTGGCCGTTAACGAAAGAATAATACTCTTCACCGTATTGATTTTCGTGGGTGATGGCCACTTCAATATCCTCTCCTTTTAAATGGATAATAGGATAGCGCAGGTCTTCTTCATTCGTTTTGCGTTGCAGCAGGTCCAGCAACCCGTTCTTGGAAATATATTTTTTACCATTGAAGTTGATGGTAAGGCCCGCGTTCAGGAAGCAATAGTTCCATATCTGGTTTTCAAGGAATTCAGGGATAAACCGGTAATTTTTGAAAACAGTATCGTCGGGGGTAAAAGTCACGAAAGTACCGTTAGGCTCCGTGGTAGCTGTTTCCTTATGTTCTTTGATCAGTACTCCTCTTTCGAATTCCGCAGTTTTCATGCGGCCATCCCTGACAGATTGTACTTTAAAATAACTGGATAACGCGTTCACTGCTTTGGTACCCACACCGTTCAGACCCACAGATTTCTGGAAGGCCTTGCTGTCGTATTTCGCACCGGTGTTGATCTTGCTCACCACATCCACGACTTTACCCAGCGGGATACCCCGGCCATAGTCGCGAACTGTTACATGGTGCTCAGTCACTTTAATATCGATTTGTTTTCCAAACCCCATGGTATGTTCATCGATACAGTTGTCTGTCACCTCTTTTAACAGTATGTAAATACCGTCGTCCATGCTGGAACCGTCACCTAACTTACCGATATACATCCCAGGCCGGAGGCGGATATGCTCCCGCCAGTCGAGCGACCGTATGGAGTCTTCTGTATAGGAAGCAAATAGATCTTTATTATCCGTTTTGTCCGTGTTTGCCATATATTAAAATTTCCTAAATACTATAAATTCAAGGGTTTTATCTTTGATTTGCTCCGATACTAAATCTTTTAGCAAAACCAGAATGCTGGCAAAAATAAAGGATTCAGCCAATCATCCCAAGTATTAGTTAGCCAATATACTTAAAAAATTGTAAGTCAGCTTTTTAAGGGATGTTATTTTTAAAAATATAACCTTGGCCCCGCATCTGCAAGCACCATGCCTGCGTCTGCTCCCGGGAACTCAGCAGTTTTTTTTAGCCGGAGGCAACCTCCTTAAAAAAATAGATGTTTATACTTACAATACATCTGATCGAGTACATAAACAATTAAGTAAGGCGCTCAACTGTGAATGAAATATAAATTACCGGAAATCCTGGAAGGTTGTAAACAAGAAAAAACAATTGACCAGCGACTGTTATACGAAAGTTACTACGGGTATGCCTACTCGGTGTGTTATCGTTTTACCGAAAACGAAGGAGATGCTTTGGAATGCCTGAACGATGGTTTTGTGAAGATATTCAGGAATATTTCGTCATTTGAGTTGCCGGGATTGGAAGCCGAAGGTGAAAAGGCATTCATGGGTTGGTTGAAAAGGATTATGATCAATACATGCCTTAATAATATGAAGTCCAGGAAGCGTAAAGTGTCGTGGGGCCAAATGGACAAGCAGTTGGAAAACGAATATGGGGCTAATGATAATTCCATCACAGACATTTCGTATAAGGAACTGCTTACGCTGATACAGCAATTAAGCCCTGCCTATAGAAATACATTTAACCTCTATGTAATAGAGGGATTATCGCACGAAGAGGTTGCCGGGATGTTGGGAATTTCGGTTGGTACGTCAAAATCCAACTTGTTGAAAGCGAGGAAAACCCTGCGAAAAATGCTAGAAAAGTATTATGCCAAAGATTTTCAAAGATATGAGTGATAAAGAGCTGGATAAGCTTTTTAAGGATGCGGCAGATCAATTTGAACCACCTGCTGCACCGGAAGGTGCGTGGGATGATTTTTACAACAATTACCTGCATTCAGATAAGGACAGGAAAAAGCCGATTTTCTGGTATACTCCACTCATCGCGTTTTGGGGCCAATACTCGCATCTGATCTTTTCATGGAGGGCGATCCCGGTATTGGGTCTGGCTTTATTGATAGTTCTTTGGACTGAATACAACAAGAAACCTGATAACTTCCTGGTTCCAAGGCAGTCGGACAAGGTGAAAACAACGGCGCCGGTATCGCCGGGCGCAGGGAAAATCACCGCCGATAGTCAATATGTCAATTCAACAAATCCCCGTCCATCAACCGGCACGGGCGCCGACAAAGATCCGGGACAGGTTAACAGGCAAGATACGCAGGCAGGTTACGCAGGCACAGCACAGCGGGATGCAGCTGCCGGTAATAATCCTTTAAGCGGCTTGCCGGCAAAGGATGGAACGGGTAAAGAAAGTAATAAACAGGAGAAAGCAGGCATACCTGCCGGCGAAACCGCCAGCCAGGAACCTTTGACCGGGGCGCCTGCAATGATTGCAGCGGATAAAGAAAAAAACAACCTGGCGAAAACGGAGTCGCCTGTCAATAACGTAACCGGACAGGCTTCCGAACAGACCGCCACCCCTCAGAAAGCCGGGCTTGCAGGCTTAACGCAGAAAAACAATGCCAACGGAGATAGCGCTTCCAGCCAGGAGAAAAAGAAACGGAAACGAGAGGTCTATTCACGATCCAAATGGAACATTGGCCTGGCTGTGGGCGCAAATGCCAGTGTTATTAAAGGAACCCTGTCGCATGGCCTGGGCCTGAATACAGGGCTGATGGTACAGAGAAGGTTCTCCGCTACATCCAGGTTTTCTGTAGAATTAGGGATCGTCAGGGAATCAATGACCTACAATGTTACAAGAAACACTTTCCACCCCGATGGCGTAACAATTCCCCCCAGCGTTTCCAATATGGGCGGAAAATGTACGATGCTGGATATCCCTCTGAATGTGCGGTACGACGTAGTGCGTTCCGGGAAAGGAGATGTTTTCGTAAGTACAGGCGTTTCAACAATGTGGATGGTAAAACAATCCTATTCCTACCAGTACTACAACAATCCGCCTGTTAACCAGGACGTCACAGGAAAAGGAAAAAGTATACTGCCATCTGCAAACATATCGGCGGGGTACGAACAACAGTTTAAAAATTTATCACTTCAAATTGCTCCTTATGTAAAAATTCCCATGAGCAACGTAGGATATGGCAACATATCGCTCGGCAGCGTGGGAGCGCAAATATCGATTAAGAAAAACCTTTAGAGAAATGGAAAACGACGCTATCGCCAGGTAATGCGTACGCAGTAGAATTCATATTTCCAATCAACAATAATTTCCAAAAAAATGAAACGAAAAAAAGTGATTTTTTCCGTTATAGGGATCCTTTTGCTATGCGGCATCGTAGGCGGCACATGGGGCTGGAAAGCCTATCACCGTACCAGGCAGCCGGTTGATCTTTCTGCCAACGCTATCGATGTATCGTCTGCTCAACTCTATCACGATTTCAACACAGACGAAGAGAAAGCCAATCAAAAATACACGAACCAGGTTGTTGCGGTTTCCGGAACAGTGGCCGATGTGCAGTCATCCAACGGGGCTGTAGCTATCCTGCTGGATGCAGGAACAGACGCCGCAGGCGCTGTTAACTGCACCATGGCCAACCCGGCTGCACCAATACAGAAAGGCGATCAGGTTACCGTCAAAGGGCGTTGCCTCGGATTCCTGATGGACGTCAACATTGTAGACGCGGCCATCATACCATCTCAAAACCATAAATAAACCATATGATGATCAAGAAAGAAACATTAACCGCTATCGCCGGAACTCTTTTCATTCTCGGGTGCTTGTCGATGAACAGTTGTAAAAAGGATAATGAAGAATCATTACGCAACAACCCGAACGGCGAACCTCCGCCAACCGCCTGTGATACCGTTGGTATGAAATACCAGGCGAATGTACTCCCGATACTAACCGCCAATTGCTATAAATGCCATAGCGCCAATACATACCGGACCAATTCGGGATTGAACCTGGAAGACTTCAATACCCTGAAAGCCGAAGCTGCAAATGGAGCGCTTTTAAGTTCCATCAAGCATACCGGCACTGTTTCGCCCATGCCTATGGGAGCCCCGCAACTATCTGAATGCGATATCAACAAAATTGACAGTTGGATCAAGAGAGGAGCTTTAAATAATTAATGATCAGATCATCTCAAATGTAGCTATATGAGAAAATTACTGATATGCGGCCTGCTGCTGGGATTATTCCGCAATGCCGACGCCCAGAAATATTTTACCCGCAACGGGGAGGCCCGTTTTTTCTCCAAAACAGCAGCAGAAAATATCGAGGCAGCCAACAAACAGGTGCTGGCCGTAATAGACGCCTCCAACAACCAGGTAGCATTCAACCTGCTGGTAAAAGGTTTCCTGTTTGAGAAACAACTGATGCAGGACCATTTCAACGAAGAAGTGATGGAGAGCGATAAATACCCTAAAGCCAGTTTTACAGGCAAGATCACAGACCCTGTAAATCTTGCAAAAGACGGTAAGTACCAGGTGCATGTTTCCGGGCAGCTTGCCATGCATGGCGTATCCAAACCTGTTACGGCCCTGGCAGATATCGAGGTAGCAAATGGTACGCTGAAAGGCAAGTCTACTTTCAACGTGGCATACGACGACTACAACATAAAGCTGCCATCGCTGCTTCAGAACAGCGTTGCCAAAACCATACAGGTTGTAATAACTATCTCTTGTAATGCAATGAATAAATAAGATCCATCATGCTAAAAAAAATAATACTAAGCGCATGTTTTGCACTGGCTATTTCCGGGTTGCGGGCGCAAGATAAAGACAGCAACCTGCTGAACATCCTCAATGATTCGATCGCCGGCCAGGAAAAAGCTGATACCAGGGTGCGGTCCATATTCAAGGCTACCCAGATCGTAAACCTGCCAACGGTGGAACAACCCGGCAAAAAAAACCTCCAGTTCATGATCATGCACCGGTTCGGAAAGGTCAACGGAGGCGCTTACGAACTGTTCGGCCTCGATAACGCCACCATCCGTTTCGGGCTTGATTACGGGATCACCAACAGGTTATCTGTAGGCGTTGGCCGCAGTTCACTGAACAAAACATTTGATGGCTCCCTGAAATATATTATCGCCTATCAAAATAAGGAGAGCATGCCGGTGGCCATCAGCATTTATGGAGTGGCAACAACACAAACGCTTAAATACACCGACAAACCGTATCTCGATTTCTCGTACCGGACAGCCTACACTACACAGTTGCTTATTGCACGAAAATTCTCTGAACGATTGTCGCTGGAACTGGTGCCTTCCTGGGTGCATTACAACCTGGTACCTACCCTGGCCGACAAAAATGATATTTTCCTCCTGAGCGCCGGCGGCAGAATGAAAATAACCAAACGGGTAAGCGTCAACGCAGAATACAACTACATCACCGGTAACCCGCTGCCGTCGCAGGATCTGCATTCATCCCTGAGCATGGGAGTAGATATTGAAACAGGCGGCCACGTATTCCAGCTGGTGTTCAGCAATTCGCAGGGCATGGTTGGACCAGCTTACCTGACACAGACGAACGGTACCTGGAATAACGGGGATATCTATTTCGGATTCAATATAACACGTGCTTTTGGTTGGAATAAACATAAACACAAAACGAATTAAAACTCACGATCATGAAAAAAAATGCAATCATTTTAGGCCTGGTGATAGCTATCACACAAATAATTGCCTGTTCAAAAAGCAGCGATAACGACCCTTATGGCGGCGGAGGAGGCAATACAGATAACAGCGGCAAGATCCAGATCACCGCTAATGCCACGTTCGGCAACATCCTCACCGATGGCAATGGTAAAACACTTTATTTCTTTGCCAAGGATGCAAACGGCAGTTCCGCCTGTACAGGAGGCTGCCTGTCGGCATGGCCTGTTTATTACTCGGCTTCCCTCAGCGTGGGAACCGGTTTGAACAGCAGCGATTTTGGTACTATTACCCGCGCAGATGGCAGCAAACAAACTACTTTCAAAGGCTGGCCCCTGTACTACTATGCCGTAGATTCAAAAGCGGGCGATGTTAAGGGCGATGCAGCAGACAGCATCTGGTTTGTTGCCAGGAACGATTATGCTGTTATGATCGCTCAATACCAGTTAACAGGCAATGATGGAAAGAACTACCTCGGCAACTACCAGGTTGGCGATGGCCTGACTAAGTATATTACAGATCAGAATGGGGTAACGCTCTATTCTTTCAAACCAGATAAAAATAAACTCAATACCTATACGAAACCAGACTTTTCAAACAACGGGCTCTGGCCTATTGATTCCCTGGCTACTATTGGAAGCATTCCTGCGATCCTGAAGAAAGCGGATTTTGATACCATCCATGTATATGGCAAGCCTCAGCTGACCTACAAAGGATGGCCGCTGTATTACTTCGGACCAGACAACAATACAAGAGGCAACACCAAAGGAGTGAGTGTTCCTACCCCTGGCGTATGGCCTATCAATAATGCACAAACAAGCGTGGCTCCTGCCCAATAAATGACCATCAACAGGTAAGATGCCGGGAATGTGATATTACATTCCCGGTTTTTTTATTAGTAGTAGAAGAAGATGAAGTGAATTTCAGAACCCCGGGAAGTTTTTTCAAAAAATTATCTGGAAAAACAATTATATCAAAAAAATTATTATATTTACATACGTCAACTTTTACTGATATCCTAACCTATGTCCTTATGAAAATACTATTTCTATCTATCATTACTGCCGTAGTTCTCGGCGCTTTCGTTGCTTCTTACTTTATCAAGAAAGAACAGGAAAATAACATTGGCAACAAATTCCTCCGCCTGATCAGGAAATTTGATTCCTGGCAGATGCTCAGGTAATCGCTTTCTTTTTATTTAATATCAAGATCTATAGACTGGTAATTAACCATCAGGGCTGTGGTATGTTCGATAGTGAATTATTTTAGCTATTAACCGAAAACACCAATCCTTATGAAAACCGGTATATTGTTCAGGCTTACATGCCTATTGATCGCCGCTATTGTATTAACTGTGCACTTGATAGTGAAGCCTAAAAAAGCTTAGGGATCCCTATGGCCAGGAATTTTCAAGCAAATTGAAAATTCCTGGAATCCCGGAATCCCTTATCATTATTTATTTTTATCGGTTGTAGTATTTATTAACAGCGTCTGTTCTGCTGCGTACGTGCAGTTTTTCGTAGATGTTATGAACGTGCCGCCTCACTGTTTCTATACTGATAAAGAGGTTGCTTGCAATTTCTTTATAGAGATAGCCTTTAGACAATTGATCTAATATTTCTTTTTCCCTGGCTGTCAATGCTTCTAAAGCAGGATTGGGTTTTGCCTGTTTCTGGAAGAACGCCACTACTCTCCTGGCAATCTGGGAGCTCATCGGCGAACCTCCGTCGTAGAGGTCGCGGATCGCTTCCAGCAATTCACCCGGTGATGTTTTCTTTAAGATATACCCGCTTGCTCCTGCTTCCAATGCCATGAAGATTTTGTCGTCATCTTCATACACCGTCAGCATCATAAACTGCATATCCGGATGTTCTCTTTTCAGTTGGGCTATACATTCAATCCCATTCATCCCGCCTGGCAAATTAAAATCCATCAGCACCACGTTAGGCATCAATTGAGGGATTTGCTCCACGGCGGTTTCCGCATTGTTAAAAGTCCCAACGCAAGCATAACCATCCGAACCATTGATCAGCAATTCCATTGCTGTACGGATGTCATGATTGTCTTCCACAATCGCTATTGTGATTGTATCCATGTGATCCTGGGACTTTTTCTTAGAGTATACCGTCATGTCTTTAAAGGAATTATAACACTTAGATGTTACATCAGACAAATGTATGTCAATTTAATGGGATATCGAGAAAAACTATTGTACCGTTGTTAGACGTTATATCAGCATTTCCGCCCACCGACATCATTCGTTTCTGTATATTTTTCAAACCGTTACCAAATAACCTCACCTTCTCCTGATCAAATCCCTTACCATTGTCTTTGATCATGATTGTCATATTTTTATGCACTTTCACTTCCACGATCACCTCTGTGGCTTTGGCATGTTTAACCACATTGTGAAGCGATTCCTTCACAGCCAGGTAAATATTTCTCCTTGTTCCTCCGCTCAGTTTAATATTCGGAATTGTTTCCGGGATGTAGAACTGGTGCGAGATATGCGCATGTTCCAGGAATTCGGCTGCAAAACTTCTCATATAGGCGATCAGGTTGGCTAAACTGTCGTTCGCCGAACTCATCGCCCAGATGATCTCACTCATTTTGTCTACCATCTCCCCTGCCGTTTCTGAAATACGTTCAATTTCACGGATCTGTGAAGGATCTTTGATCTTTCTCTTCGCTACCTCGCTCAACAACCGGATGGTCGATAATCCTGATCCGAGATCATCGTGCATATCGCTGGAGATCCTTGCTCTCTCCTGGTCCACAGCCTGCTCTTTTTCCAGCTTCAGTTTTTCGTGCCGGATCTTATAATCAAGATACAATGTTGAAAAATAATATGCTATGCCCAGCAGCAATAATAAAAGCAAAAACCTGAACCACAACGATTGCCAGAAAGGGATCTTTATCACGATCTCTAACGTGGTGGCTTCGGCGCTCCAGATATTATCGTTGTTGGAACCTCTCACCTTAAAAGTATAACTTCCCGGATGCAGGTTAGTGTACCTCGCCATCCTGAAAGCGCCCGCCTGCACCCAATCCTCGTCCGCTCCTTCCAGTTTGTACTGCACCTTGTTCTTCAAAGGATTAGTATATTCCAGCGGCACAAATTCGATCGCTATAGTGTTCTGATTATAAGGCAATTCTATTTTCTTCAGCAACGAAATTGCAGTATCCGACTCATAAGGTTTATCCAATACTTCCATCCGCCTGATCACCACTTTCGAATTGGATAAATTCTCTTTGAAATTTTTCGGATAAAAACCATTCACTCCCCTGATCCCGCCGAAAAACAATTCACCGTCAATGGATTTGTGATATGCCCCCGTGTTAAATTCGTTCGATTGTAGCCCGTCTTCATAGTTATAGGTAGTGATCTCTCCTGTTAACGGGTTGATCTGTGATATCCCCTTATTGTGGCTGACCCAAATTTTATCTTTATCATCCAGCAACACCCCATACATATAGTCATTGATCAGCTTGGGATAGTCGTAACTGTTATAATGCTGCTTGATATGATTGGCCCCGTCTATAACGAACAGGCCTTTATTTGTAGCTACCAGCAGATCCTTATGCGCATTTTTGTTGATAGATTTTACAGAAGTGCCTGGCGGCAGGGTGATCAGTTTCCAGCGCGGATCATAGGAATTCTTTACATAGAGGGCCGATTTCGTACCCACGTACTGGTTACCCAGGAAATCTTCGAAATAACAGGTCAGCAACTCCTCCCCGAAGTTGTGTACGATCTTTACATCATACCCGTTCTCCGTTCCTTCAAACCGTAACAAATAACCACCGTAGTTGAAATATAATTCCCCGTTCGTACGCTTGAACAGGAAAGGAAAAGGAGCCCGCTGGTAAGGCAATCCCAATGCTGTTACCTTGCCTGTCAGGTCCTGGAAGGCTTTTGTTTGCACGTTGAATAAGCCGATATGCATTCCGGTGAAATGCAGCCAGAGGTAATCAGCACTTTCCCTGCAAATTGCTCCCAGGTCGTTGCCGGGAAATTTACCTGGATATAACTCATTGGATATCCGCTCCAAAAATCTTCCTCCTTCTTCATAGATATTCAACCCGTCACGCATCAGGCCTACATATAATTTGCCATCGTCGTGCTTGTATACCGCCTGCACCATGTTATGGGTGATATACGGAGAGCGGTACAGGTTGAATACTTTTTTATGCGGACTATATTTTTTCAATCCGTCGCCATCGGTGCCTACCCACATGTTGTCGGAACTATCGCGGTACAGGCAGATGACGTTGTTGGACGACCTGGTTTCGAACGTATTAAAACTGGTGATATGGCGGATCACTTCATTCCTGGCGATGCTGTAGATCAAAATACCGTCTGACCCGCCTATCCATACATTGCCGTATTGGTCCAGCTCTGTTGCTGCAGGTTCAAAGGGCTCTCCCCGTTCGTTGACGGCTGTCACTGCAAGATCCGTATACCTGTTCCGTTGTTTGTTGAAGATGATAATGTGCCCTGTACTGATAATGATCAGGGAATCTTTGTTCAGGTTGCGAAGCAGGGATTTTGAGTTGATACCCGGGATGCAATAGGTGGATAGTTTTAAACTCCTGGTATTCAAAGAGAAAAGTTCTCCGTCTCCCCCGTTCATCCAGATGTTACCGGCATCTTTTACCACCTGTGTAGGAAGAGACCTGGACTTATAGAATTGCTGGGGGTAGAGAATGATGCGCCTGATGGCGTAAGTGCTGTCGTCCAGCACATATAAACCTTTGGCTGGCCGCCAGACCCAGAGGGCGCCGGCAGCAGCGTCTTCTCCCAGGATCGAATATTTTACATTATTATCCCTTTCCAGGGCGTCTACGTTGGAAGTATCTTCCAACAGGGTCTGGAAACTGTTGCGGTATTTATTATACAGGCTGATGCCGTTGTTGTGGGTCAGTAATAATTGATGCCTGGCATCTTTGTAAAAGAGAAAACCTTTATAGCCTTTGAGATCAAAACGGTTGATAACGGCACGGTCGCCGGTGCTGCCCCTGGGAACCAGTTCTCCCATTCCTTCACCGGCTTTAAAAAGAGAGCTGGGTTTGTACCGGTATTCGTTAAAAGTATAACCATCGAAACGGTTCACGCCATCGCGGGTGGCGATCCACATAAACCCCTGATCATCACGCATGATGTCAAACACCGTACTTTGGGAAAGCCCTTCGTTTACGCTGTAGCTATCAAAAATATAAGGTTTTTCCTGGGCGGATGCAGGTCCGGAGATCAAACTCCAATAGCAGCACAGGAAAAACAGAACAAATTTAGACAGTTGACACACTATGATTTAGTAATTAAACGCAGGTCTTGGTAATCTTGCAAATATATAAATCTAGCTCACACTTTGTAGCAATTTTGTAATTTTCTTGCTTTCAACAAATTGAATATAAATGATATATTGGAAGAAGTATTGCCAACTAAACCTTTCAACCCTGCTACCATGGCCTGCTTTGACGGGAAACCGGGGCGCCGCCGCTCTCTTGCTGATCTTCCAGTTGCTTATGCATCTTCCCGGTACTGCACAGGATCATCATATAGAGGTCATACACCAGCCGCCATCAAAAAGCCTGAGAGGAATTTCGGTGGTGAGTGCAAAAGTATTATGGGCAAGTGGAACTGAGGGACAGGCAGGCAGGAGCCTGGATGGAGGAAAAACCTGGGAATGGAGCCAGGTGGGAGACTGTAAGAACTGCGACTGGCGGTCGTTGTATGCTTTCAGCAGCGAGGAGGCCATTGTGATCAACGCCGGATCTCCGGCTTATGTGTACAGGACAGTCAACGGAGGAAAGGAATGGAAAAAAGTATATGAAGATACCAGCGCCGCTATTTTCTTTGATGGGCTTCAGTTTTTGGATGCGAACAAAGGAATAGCGATCGGCGATCCGATAGAAAATAAGTTTAGTGTCATCACGACACAAAATAAAGGCGTAACTTGGAGCAAAGTAAAAAGTACTGAGCTGCCTGTGGCGGCAAACGGAGAGGCTATATTTGCAGCGAGCGGAACCAGCCTGGTTGTATTGCCCGGCAGGCAGCCGGCTTTCGTAACAGGTGGTACTGTGGCTCGTTTCTGGAAGAAGGAAGATAACTGGAAAGCCTATACGTTACCTGTGATCCAGGGCCAAAATACTACCGGCGCTTTTTCTGTAGCGTTCCGGACAGCCGGCAGGGGAATTGTCGTAGGCGGGGATTACCAGCAACCTATGCAGCAGCAGGGTAACTGTTTTTTAACCTACGATGGAGGTAAAAGCTGGCAACAACCGGTAACTTCGCCGGGAGGTTACAGGTCCTGTGTTGCATTTATAACGGATAGTTTGGTGATTGCGACCGGAACAACGGGAACCGATATATCGGAAGATGGAGGAAAGAACTGGAAACGGATCGGGGAAGGATTCAATGCTGTAGCTGCAGATCCAACAGGGAAAGCGGTTTACCTGATCGGTACGAAGATTGCAAGGCTCACGCAATCAACCTATTAAAAAAAAGGTGCTCCTGGAAAGGCGCACCATGTAAATAGGTTAAAGCAAAAAGTATAATTTATTACTATGAAGTTAATAAGTTAATCATTCAAATGGTATTATTTTTTGCGAGTAAAACGATTTAGATCGTGAACGCAGGAATAACTGCGCCAAACGAAATGAACGCACTACTGTAATTTTTTATGTAATTTAAGACCATGGTTGTTAATTACCTGGTTTAGAAATAGAGATTATGCAAGTTGAAACCTCGTCAAGTAAATATGGAGTCAAACATTACCCGGACGGGATCCGGGAATGGAAGAAGGAAGGCAATTATTTTAGTTTTTATACCTCTGAAACGACGCTGGAAGTAAGGGTTATAGCTGACAAAATTATCCGGTTCAGATATGCCGCAGAAGGCACCTTTCAACGTGATTTTTCTTATGCCACCAGCGACACCCTGGAAGAATCGCCTATCTCATTCGGAATCAAGGAATGGGAAGAAACATTTGAGATCTATACAGATGCACTGAAAGTTTTTATTGCCCGGGATAATCTCCGGTTGACCATCACTGATACAGAAGGACATGTGATCAACCAGGATGAAATGGGTTATCACTGGCAGCATTATTTACTGAAGGGCGGCAAAATACAGTATTGCAGTAAGTTGATCCAGGAAGGGGAACGCTTCTACGGGTTGGGCGACAAGCCTACGGAATTAAACCTGAGAGGCAAACGCCTGGAAAACTATGGAACAGACGCCTATGGTTTTCAGAAAGATACAGATCCTTTGTACAGGAACATCCCGTTTTATTACGGGTTACATCACGGCAAAGGCTACGGGATCTTCTTCGACAATACTTTCCGCACCATTTTCGATTTTGGGAAAGAGAGGGCAGATGTTTGCAGCTTCTGGGCCCGGGGCGGAGAAATGAATTACTATTTTATTTACGGACCGGAGTTACTGGATGTAGCCCGCGCCTATACAACCATCACCGGTACCCCGGAACTGCCCCCATTGTGGGCGCTGGGTTATCACCAATGCCGGTGGAGCTATTACCCTGATTCGAGGGTAAGGGAAATTGCGAAAGAATTCAGGAAGCGCAAGATCCCTTGCGATGTGATCTATCTCGACATTGACTATATGGATGGTTTCAGGTGCTTTACCTGGAACAAGGAATGGTTCCCTGATCCGGCAGGATTGATCCGCGACCTGGCAGCCGATGGCTTCAAAGTAGTGGTGATCATTGACCCGGGTATTAAAGTGGATCCTGAATATGCCGTTTACCAGGAAGGACTGAAAAACAACTATTTCTGTAAACGCGCCGATGGTGCGTTAATGGAGGGAGATGTCTGGCCGGGCAAATGCGTATTCCCTGATTTCACCAACCCGGTAGTAAGGGACTGGTGGAGCAGTTTGTTCAAAAGCCTCGCTGAGATCGGGGTACGCGGCGTGTGGAACGATATGAACGAACCGGCGGTTTTTGAGATGGGTACTTTCCCTGAAGATGTAAGACATGATTACGATGGAGAAGAAGTAAGCCATCGAAAAGCGCATAATATTTACGGGCACCTGATGAGTAAGGCGACAGCCGCAGGTATGAAAAAATACCTGATGCCGCACCGTTCGTTCCTCATCACCCGTTCCTGCTATTCAGGGGCTCAACGCTGGTCATCTGTCTGGACAGGCGATAACGTTTCCAGCTGGGAACATTTATGGTTAGCCAGTGTACAATGTCAGCGTTTATCAGTATCGGGCATCTCTTTCACGGGCAGCGATATTGGCGGCTTTATAGGAGAACCGGACGGAGAACTGTTCACCCGTTGGATACAACTGGCTGTGTTCCATCCTTTAATGCGTACGCACAGCGCCAGCAACGAAACAGGCTTTAACCAGGAACCATGGAGTTTCGGGCCGGAGTACGAAAAAGTGGTGACCAAGTTCATTAACCTGCGTTACCAGCTGATCCCGTATTCATACAGTACTTTCTGGCAATATGCTACCTATGGTACGCCTATGTTGCGTCCGTTGGCTTTTGTGGCGCAAGACGATGAAGCCACTCATAATCTTACTCATGAGTTTATGTTTGGAGATAATTTGCTGATCAGCCATGTCAGTGAAAAAGGGATGACCGAGAAAAAGGTTTACCTGCCTGCCGGTAAATGGTATTACTTCTGGGGCGACAACCTGGTAACGGGTAAGCAGGAAGTAACCGTTAAAACGCCGCTGGATGAAATGCCGTTGTTCGTTAAGGCGGGAGCGGTATTGCCACAGTACCCGGAAATGCAGTATACGCAGCAGGTGGCGATCACAGAAATGCTGTTGCATGTGTATTATGGAGAAGATGTGGTGCGGAGCATCCTCTATGAAGATGCCGGCGATCATTACGGCTACAAAAATGGTCAGTACAATATTATCCGGTTCAAACAACGGTCAGATAAACAACAGTTCTATTTGAAGAAGCAATGTTTTATTAATTATGAAACTGCTTACAGCAATTACAGGATCGTGTTGCATGGTTTGCCGTTTGCTGCCACTACCCTGTTAATAGATGGAAAATCCACGCCATTGGGTAAACCGGCTGCAGACGGGACTATCAGTTTTGTTGTTCCAAGAAATTTTGAATTGATCCAGATAGTAAAGAGTTAGTTGTAGGAGAAAAAGAAAAGGCACTACAGATAGATATCTCGCGCCGGTTTCATAACCTATGCCAACTTTAGAATTCAAAAATAGCAGGAGAAATGGACTGTACAAAATGCGCTGGGCTTGTTTTTGCAGAATGAACAAAATGAACAAACCCTTAACATTGAATTAAGAGTTTTTTTCTTAGAGATAAATAACTGATCGGCTGAAAACCTTGGCCATAAAGCACTTCAGCTTACAAAAACAATTTAGCCTCTACTGAGTAGAGGCTAAATTGTTTAAGCAAATAGTCAATATAGTAGTTTTTAAAAAAATTCTGTAAGGTAAGATAGTAGCCGCAACCTTGCTAAACAACGAAGCAACATCCGCACTTAACGCTTACTAAAAAGAAAACAGCGGCAAGCCTCGTATTGCAGCTGCCCGTTATTGTTCATTAAAGATAGGCTGCGGGGATCACATCAAACAAAATCCCGGCATTCCCGCTAAAATAGCGGAACGGCATTTATATTTACTATCGTTTAAAAGGTAAAAAGCGGGACAAGTTTTCGCATGTACCTGTATCGCCCGCTCCAGGATTTTATTAATCAAGCAGAACGGCCTTCATACTTTTTACCTTTTGAAAGGTGAAAAGCGTAGCGAGTTTTCGTATGCTCCTGTATTGCCCTCTCCAGGATTTTATCAAAACAAAATCCCCTCTCCCGCTACAATAGCGGAACGGCATTCTTCCTTTCAATGTTTTTTAGAAAGCTGAAAGCAATGGCAAGCTTTTGCGATTCCTCCTGTGTCCATCGCTTTCCCGGAATCGCATTTTTATTATCCATGTTTTAAAAAGGTGAAAAGCAATGGAAAGCTTCTGCGATCCCTCCTGTGTCCATCGCTCTCCTGGATTTTATTAAACAAAGCGCTGCAACCCCGCTAACAGCGGAATCGCATTTCTATTCTCCATGTTTTAAAGGTGAAAAGCAATGGAAAGCGTTTGCCGATCCCTCCTGTATCCCTCGCTCTCCTGGGTTTTATTAAACAAAACGCTACATCCCCGCTAAACAGCGGAATCGCATTTTTATTATCCATGTTTTAAAAGGTGAAAAGCAATGGCAAGTCTTCAAGCCCTCCTGTTATCTCCCGCTCCCTGGGTTTTACCAAACAAAAACGCTGCAATCCTGCTACCTGGCGCAACAACAGCGTTCACACTTTTCAGTGCAAAAAACACTTATGGCATTAATAAAAAATCGAAAGAAAAAAGATAGAGGTCAATGCACAAAACACTAAAAAAATGAAGACTGCCCTGAACAGGATTTCCATTTTGTCCGTTGTATAATCCATACCGTGCAACTCTTGTGATTTTTCAACTTGGTCGATAATCAGGCCTTTCATGATAAAACAAATTAAAGATAATTAGAGAATTAATACTCAATCGGTTAACTATAGGAACGCGGGGTCAAAAGTTTACACAATGAATTTACATAAAAATAAGCGGAAATGGATAAATATTATTTGTTCATTTTGCCTAAATCCTGTTCATTTTTGGGTGCGGGGGTTAACCTCTTTTCTTTGACTTGCCTTGATTTTCGTGGGGTAACTGCAAAGGGGCTTTTTTCACAGGCACTTCAGCAGGCGCAGTACTATCGCCCAGCTCTTCCGGCGTAACAATTTCTCCACGTTTGAAATACTGCTTCACCATCTTGCCTGTTTCCTCGTCAAATATCTTCCATACGCCATTTCTTACAGAGTTTCCTTTCCTGATGATCTCCGTAGGCGTTTCCACGTTAGTGACCGGATCTATTACCATGATCGTATCCCGTTGTCCTTCAATTTCCGTTGCGATATATGCCCCTTCCTCGGCAAGCTTTCCGTTAGGGAAAAAATACCGGCAATAGCCGTCCAGCACATTGTTATGATAGGTTTCTTCTGCGATCAGGTTGCCTGCCAGGGAAGTCTTTCTCCATATCCCTTCCTTCCTCCCGTTCTTATATGTGCCCTCCCAGGTAAAACCCGGTTCACCCCTTATCTCCCCTACTTCTTCTATCCACGGCCCCTGTTTGCGCTGCTGCGCATCCCGCTGGTTCACCTTTAACTGCTGGGCTGCCACAGAACCGATCAACATCAGGGAAAATCCTCCTGCCAATAATAATGCTTTCATCTTTATTACTTTGATCACAATTTAAACGTTTTAATTATATTTAAATAACAACAGCCTCCGGTTTCCCAGGAGGCTGTTATTATTTATGCCAAGGTTAACTACTTATGGAGTCTGATATCTGGTATCTTGGTATCTTTTCCTCTTTCAACTTTAATGCCATTAATGGTCGTATCCTTATACCCGTTAGACGCGTTCACAAACACGCTCCAGTCGCCCACTTTCAGGCCACGTACCTTATACTCGCCACTTCTCCATGGCATTGCATAAGCTGTATCATTACTGTTATTGTAAACGGAAAGAATAGGGAATGCTTCTGCAGGGGTCACCTTTCCTGAAATGCTACCCATCTTCAGGATAGTGAACACATTGATATATGGTTTCAGGATAAACTGGTTGTTCCAAACACGGATGATAGACCGTTGTACATCAAAATCCAGCCACAGTTGCAGGTTATCAGCATCCAGCTGGTCCCATTCTGTATGGCGTACCCGTATCACGATCCTGGATTGACCGGCTATCGATTTCAACGGATAGGTAACGCCATCTTTTACAAGGGAGTTTTGCGTACCAATCGTAATGCGGATACGCTTCATTGTACCTTTGGCAACCGTGCCGCCAGCCAGCAGGGTATCTGCGCCATTCCTCAATGTCAGCAGGTCGTACACCCCGGCTTTAATGCCAAGCGAATCCCAAAGCTCGCAGGTGTCTTTTTGCTCGCGGGCATGGTCTTCGTCCCACCAGCAACGATCCCTGTCCTGCCAGTTTTCATCATCTTTTCCTCCGCAGGTATCCACCAGTACCTCCACTTTGCGGATGTCAAGAAGTACTTTGTCGAAATAGCCAGGATCGTCAGAAAGGTAGATGTTTACTTTTTGTTTGTTTGCGGGGAGGGGTTCCGGAGATGCAGAACCGTCTTTCTTACAGGCCTCCATCATCAACAGCACGGCGACTACTGACATAGCAATAACAGTCGCCGATTTACGGAGAACGTTTTTCATAAAAAAATGGTTTTAAAATTTTATGATATCTGGTCTGGTTGAAAAATAGATTATTGGTAAAAAACGCTGTTCTCCTGTCGAATATTGCAATCGCGCTAGCGTCTGTTCATAGACTGGCTGATGTCAAAATAGTTTAATTGATGTGTCTGAAAAATCCCATTATTCAATCCATCTCAGAATTGTTGCTCCTAAAGGCGGCAAACGCAGTGCCAATGTATTTTCCCGGCCGTTATAGGTTTGAGGGTAGGTTTTCTGCGGCCCGGTATTTATGACCCCGCTGCCGTAATACTGAGGGGCGTCGGTATTTAAAACTTCTTCCCAGGTACCCGCTATAGGCAATCCTATCAGGTAATTTTCCCTGGCAACAGGCGTCATATTCAATACTACCAATAATGTATCGTTGGGTTGCTTCCCTTTACGGGTATAGGCTAATACGCAATTGTCGTAATCGTTGACGGTTATCCACTCAAAACCCGCAGGGTCAAACTGCAGGTCGTACAACGCAGTATTATTGCGGTACATGGCGTTCAGGTCCTGTACCAGCAGCTTCAAACCCTTATGGGTGCTGTGCTGCAGCAAATGCCAGTCGAGCTGCGATCTGAAATTCCATTCGGAAGTCTGCCCGAATTCATCTCCCATAAACAACAACTTCGTTCCCGGATGGGTGAACATATAGGCATATAACAACCGCAGGTTGGCAAACTTCTGCCAGTCGTCGCCCGGCATTTTATAGAGCAGCGGCGATTTCCCGTGCACTACCTCATCATGGCTCAACGGCAGCATATAGTTTTCGCTGAACGCATACACCAGGCTGAAAGTAATATCGTTCTGGTACCATTTCCTGTGGATGGGATCTTTTTTGAAATAATCCAGCGTGTCATTCATCCATCCCATCATCCACTTCATCCCAAACCCTAATCCTCCCAGGAAAGTGGGACGGGAAACACCGTAATGACTGGTCGAATCTTCGGCGATTGTCTGAACATCCGGGTAAAGGGCATACACCGTTTCATTCAGCTTCTTCAGGAAACTGATGGCTTCCAGGTTTTCGATTCCCCCGTGTTCATTGGGCTCCCAGGCGCCTTTCTGCCGGGAGTAGTTCAGGTGGATCATAGAGGCGATGGCATCTACCCTCAATCCATCCGCATGAAATTTATCCAGCCAGAAAACGGCGTTGCTGAGCAGGAACGAGCGAACCTCATTCCGCGCATAGTTGAAAATATAGCTGTTCCAGTCGGGATGAAATCCTTTGCGCATATCCGCATATTCATAAACATGCGACCCATCGAAACGATAAAGCCCATGCCCGTCGTACGGGAAGTGCGAAGGCACCCAGTCGAGTATCACGCCGATGCCTGCAAGATGGAATGCTTCCACCATTTCCATGAAATCCTGCGGGGTGCCGTACCTGGAAGTGGGCGCAAAATAGCCCGTGATCTGGTATCCCCAGGAGCCATCGAAAGGATGCTCCATCACCGGCATCAGCTCTACGTGGGTGAAGCCCATTTCTTTTACGTAAGGCACCAGCATTTCCGCCATCTCCTGGTAGGTGTAAACGCTCTCCGGGTTCTCCGGGTTCGGCTTGCGCCAGGAACCCAGGTGTACTTCATAGACGCTGAACGGGCGATCAAGGCCGTTATGTTCTTTGCGGCCCTGCATCCATTTTTCATCGTCCCATTCGTAATCCAGGGAGCTGACGATGGAAGCCGTCTTGGGCCTTACTTCCCAGTAATTGGCGTAAGGATCTCCTTTGATCAGTTCTTCCCCGCTGTTGGAGCGTATAAAATATTTGTATAACTGTCCTGCATGTACGCCGGGTACAAATCCTTCCCAAATACCTGAGTGGTCCCAGCGCGGGTACAGGGTATGACTGTAATGGTCCCAACCGTTAAAATCCCCGATCACCGATACGAAAGCTGCATCAGGCGCCCATACTGCGAAATAGGTTCCTTTTGCCCCTTCTACCTCCAGCGGATGGGCCCCGAACTTTTCGTACAGGCGATAATGTGAACCGGCCTGGAACAGGGTAATATCAGTAGGCGAGAATAGCGTATAGGACTCTACATACTGTGAGGCATTATTGGTAGCTGCTGTCATAAATAACGTGTGTGAATTAGGGTGTCGGATAAAACAATATAGTTTAAATTTCTTGCAAAATCACAAGTTTTTTTAGAGATACCAGTAGCATTAACGGTGCCAGAGATAGAGTAGTAATAAAAAAGCGAAGATTAAATGAATAATCTTCGCTTTCAGGTTATTTATGTCCCTTGGGAAAGCCCTGGCTTCCAGGGGCGTTATTAGTATTTCTTCTTGTATGGAGGTTTGCTTCCGCCACCAAAGGATCTTTCGCGGCTGGCGCCCGGACGGCTGCCACCTTCGCTGCTCCAGCTTCTTTTACGAGGACCGCCATCACCGGAACGTGGACCTCTGTCGCCACCGGTACGTGGTCTTCTGTCGCTGTCCTGGGACATTTCTATCCTTACGCTGCGGCCGTTGTATTCCACTTTCTTGAACGCTTCTGTCACTTTCGATACTTCGTCGTTCTCTACTTCGAAGAAAGAGTATACGCCTTTCAGGTCTATACGTCCGATCTTATTGCCGCGGATGCCGGTGTTGTCGCACAGGTAGCGAAGCATATCGCCACGGTTGAAATCATCTACAGAACCCAGGTTGATGAAGAGGCGGGTAAACCTGCCATCGTTCCGGCGGAGGCCACGGTCTTCACCGAACTTCCTGTCTTCCTTCATATTCAGATCCGGCGCATCCTGGTAGTATTCCAGGAACTGGTTGAATTCCAGGGAAGCGAAACGTTTGATCAACTCTTCTTTTGACATTTCTGCAAATTCTTCGTTGATACGTTCCATGTATGGGGCGATCTGTTCTTCGTTTACGGCTACGTTATGCACTTTGTGTACGAGTCCGAAAAGTTGTTTTTCGCATACTGCGAATCCGTCCGGCACTTCTGCCTTTACGAATTTCTTCTGTATCACTCTTTCGATCTGGCGGATCTTTCCTATATCCCTGCTGCTGATGATAGCGATGGAGATACCGGATTTACCGG
Organism: Chitinophaga terrae (ex Kim and Jung 2007); assembly: GCF_900107795.1. Lineage (GTDB taxonomy): Bacteria > Bacteroidota > Bacteroidia > Chitinophagales > Chitinophagaceae > Chitinophaga > Chitinophaga terrae. Next base: position 28,617 of record NZ_FNRL01000004.1, on the reverse strand, counting down.
CCCTACCGGTACGGCCGCTACGGTGAGTGTAGTTTTCTACGTCATCGGGCAAGTCGTAGTTGATAACGTGCGTAACGTTGTCTACGTCGATACCTCTTGCGGCAACGTCTGTAGCCACGAGTACCTGCAACGCTCTTTCGCGGAAGCGTTTCATTACTTTATCGCGTTGTTGCTGGGTAAGGTCGCCGTGTAATGCATCGGCATTATAACCGTCTTTGATCAGGGATTCAGCGATTTCCTGGGATTCGATCTTGGTACGGGTAAAGATGATACCGAATATTTCCGGGTTATAATCCACGATCCTTTTAAGTGCGGCGTATTTATCGCGCGGGCGCACTACATAGTATTCGTGTTCTATATTAACGTTTCCGCTGTTTTTAGTACCAACGGTTAGTTCAAACGGATCTTCCATGTATTTTTTGGCGATCCGGCGAACTTCCTGCGGCATGGTAGCGGAGAACAACCAGGTAGTTTTAGTGTCGGGGGTGTTGGAGAGGATATTGTTGATATCTTCCTGGAATCCCATGTTCAGCATTTCGTCTGCTTCATCCAGCACTACGTAACGTACGTTTTCAAAATTGATAGCACCGCGGTCGATGATATCGAGTAATCGACCAGGGGTAGCTACTACGATATGAGTACCTCTTTTCAACTCTCTGAGCTGTTGAACGATGCTGGATCCGCCGTAAACGGCTACGATTCCAACGTCGCCAAGGTGTTTGCTGAAGTTTTTAAGATCGTTCGTGATCTGTAAGCACAGTTCGCGGGTTGGGCAAAGCACCAATCCCTGTACTTTGTTCAGTTTCAGGTCAAGTTGTTGCAATAAAGGCAGGCCAAATGCAGCAGTTTTACCGGTGCCCGTCTGGGCCAGACCAACGAAGTCGCGGTCTCCACCTAATAATACCGGTATAGCTTGCTCCTGGATGGGAGTTGGGGAAACGAAGCCAAGGTCTGTGATCCCCTTCAAAATAGGCTCTTGTAAGCCTAAAGATTCAAATGTTGTCATTGATTTGCATTGATCAGGCTCCGTCGGGAGCCGTAAAAAGCTTTTAGCATTTTGCTATCGGCTGTTAGAAATTTGTTTGTTTGACAAGAGGCCGGCATACATATACCCTGGCCGATAATCGTTGTTTGCGATTATGATTATACCAATTCGCCTTCGAGGTCGTAGTCGAATGCTTTGGTGATCTTTACCTGTACGAAATCGCCGGGTTTAAGGCGTTTGCTGGTATTGATGATCACTTCATTGTCTACCTCCACGGAATCGAATTCTGTGCGGGCAAGGTATCGTCCTGCTTCTTTTTTATCGACAATTACTTTAAAGATCTTACCTACTTTTTCCTGGTTTTTTTCCAGGGATATTTCCTGCTGTACTTCCATTATTTCCTGGGCTCTTCTTTCCTTCTCTTCTGCAGGGATGTTATCTTCCAGTTCGTAGGCGCTGGTTCCTTCTTCATGGCTGTAGGTAAATACGCCAACACGATCGAAACGCATTCTTTCGAGGAAGCCTTTCAACTCTTCTACATCGTCTTCTGTTTCGCCAGGGAAGCCGGCAATAAGGGTAGTACGCAAGCAGATACCCGGAACTTTTTCGCGGATAGCATGTACGAGATCTTCGATCTCTTCGCGGGTGATCTGACGTTTCATAGCTTTCAACATGGCATTGGAGGCATGTTGTAAAGGCATATCGATGTATTTGCAGATGTTCTGGTGTTCGTTCATTACATCCAGGATTTCCATAGGGAACTTGGTTGGGTAAGCGTAATGTAAACGAATCCATTCTAATCCTTCAACTTTGGCGAGTGCGCTCATCAGGTCGCCCAGGCGGCGTTTTTTATAGAGATCCAGGCCGTAATAGGTTAGTTCCTGTGCGATGAGCATAATCTCTTTCACACCGAATTTTACCAGTTTTTCTGCTTCCTTCACCAGTTCTTCTATTGGTTTGGAAACGTGGCCACCCCTCATCAGGGGGATAGCGCAGAAAGAACAGGTCCTGTTACAACCTTCAGCGATCTTTAAATAAGCATAATGGGAAGGAGTGCTCAAAAGTCTTTCACCTACCAGTTCTGCTTTATAATCAGCGTCGAATTTCTTTAATATCAGGGGTAACTCCATGGTTCCAAACCATGCGTCCACTCCTGCTATCTCAGATTCCAGGTCTCCCCGGTACCTTTCGCTCAAACACCCTGTTACATAAACTTTATCCAGTTTGCCGCGTTGCTTTAATTCTACCTGTTCTAAAATTGTGTTGATCGATTCTTCTTTGGCCTTGTCAATAAATCCGCAGGTGTTCACTACCACGATGTTATGGTCGCGTTTGGTACTTTCGTGTACGACGTCGATTTCATTAGCTTTAAGCTGGCCGCTTAATACTTCTGAATCTACCATGTTTTTGGAACAACCAAGCGTAATAATATTAACCTTGTCTTTCTTTAAAGTTTTTGTCTTCAAGCGTAATGTTTTTAACGGCAGTTCAACCTCCTGAACTGCTACCGCCACGAAGACACCCAGACACTGATTGTAAATTTTTACAGCAGACTTACTGTATGTGACTTGAGTCTTAGTGGGGGTTGAAATAAGGAAGGTGCAAAGGTAGCGAAAAGAATTGATAATTAGAAATTTATGCTAAGTGACTAAGTTGCAGCCACTTAGCATAAAATTTATTTAAGGCGGGCCAGCGCTTTCTCTGCTCTTTGCCGGGCCACTTTTCTCTTATAGTGATACCACCATTCAGGCGCCATTTTGATCATCAGGTTATTCATACCCCGAAGACCTACAATATGGTACAATCCGTTCAGTTTTCCTGCCAGGGAAGGGTCCAGGGCTCTCAGGCTCATAGCGAAACCTCCGTCCATGTATTCCATATGATGCCAGTAACCGCCGGGCATAAACATGGTATCGCCGTGTTCGAGGATGGCAGTATAGGCTTTTGCATGTTCCAGGGCGGGAAATTGCTGGGTATCCAGGTGCTCGCTCCAGTTTACGAAGTTAGCAGCGCTCTCTACTGTAAATGGCATGCGGTAGATGTAGGGCGACTGGTTGTTTTCTAACAGCAACACCCGTTTTCGGCCTATGAACTGGGTGTGAAAGATGTGGCTCATATCAATGTCGTAGTGCATATGCGCTACCGATCCTGCGCCTCCCACAAACAGCATCGGATACTTTTTCAGTAATCCTTTTGCATAGGCGTCCGGCCAGGTAAAATCATTGACCAGTTGAGGAGCATGCTGGAAGATGTTAAACAGGAAGATACGGAGGGCTACAGGTCCGGCCTGTACCATATCCAGGTACTCTCCAAATGTAATATAATCATCTGCCCCGTTCACCAGCGTTTTAGCGCCGGCCCGTTCGTTGTTGTAAACCCCTACGGTTTTATCACCTACAATTGATTTGAAATAGTCCCATGTCCACTTTTCGTAAGCCGGCCAATTTTTGCTGAGGCCTTTTGCTGAAATAATTACCGGTTTTCTGGGGATGTAATACTTCTTTTTAAACTCTTCTGGTGTAATCTCTTCAACTCGGTCTATATGCTGTACTATCATAAATTAACGAATTGGTTAAAAGGATACAAAAAGGGTACAATTATTCAAATGTAAAAAATAATGCAGTGATTATAATAATTTATAAGGAACAAAGAAACGTGGTGAATGTTGACAGAAAGATCCGGGTTCCAATGGAGGAACCCGGTATCCAGTATATTATTTAAAGTAAAACTTTAAATACACTTCAATTTAAATTTCAAACGGACTACTGTAAATAAATAATAATCAGGAATTTACACTAAACAAAGATTCTACGAAAGCTTCTTTATTAAACACTTGTAAATCTTCCATTTTCTCTCCTATCCCGATATATTTTACAGGGATCTGGAACTGGTTGGCGATGGCCAGCACTACCCCGCCTTTGGCGGTACCGTCTAATTTGGTGATGGCAAGAGCGGTCACCTCGGTAGTAGCAGTAAACTGTTTAGCCTGTTCCACGGCGTTCTGACCGGTTGATCCGTCCAGCACCAGCAATACTTCATGCGGAGCGTCGGGGATCACCTTTTTCATTACTCTTTTGATCTTGCCCAATTCGTCCATCAGGTGCAGTTTGTTATGCAAACGTCCGGCGGTATCAATAATAATTACATCCACATCTTTGGCTGCTCCGCTTTGAACGGTATCGAAAGCTACGGCGCCGGGATCGGAGCCCATTTGTTGTTTAACGATGGGCACTCCTGCTCTTTCGCTCCAGATGGTCAGCTGGTCTACTGCGGCGGCGCGGAAAGTATCGGCAGCGCCCAGCATAACCGATTTTCCTGCTTTTTTAAAGTTATAGGCCAGTTTCCCGATGGTGGTGGTTTTACCTACGCCGTTAACGCCTACTACCATGATGACGTAAGGTTTTTTACCTGCGGGTACATCAAAATCGCGGTATCCGCTATCGGGGGCTTCCACCAGCAAGGCGGCAATTTCTTCTTGCAACAACTTGTTTAACTCGCTGGTCCCCAAATATTTATCCTTAGCAACTCGTTTCTCGATACGGTCTATGATCTTTACGGTAGTATCTACTCCTACATCTGCCGAAATCAAAGCTTCTTCGAGGTTATCGAGCACTTCTGTATCGACGGTCGACTTACCGGCGATAGCTCGGCCTATTTTGCTCAGGAAACTTTCTTTTGTCTTTTGTAAGCCCTGGTCCAGATTTTCTTTCTTTTCCCTGGAAAATAGTTTGTTGAAAAAGCTCATAATTGAATTTTGCACTTAATAAGCCGCTAAAATACGTCCTTTCACGCAAAGTAGCAATTTCACGCAGGGGGCTGTTTTTCACGCAGAGCTTTTCACGCAGAGAGGCATAAGAAGCAAAGAAGCATAAGAATTTTTGACCAGAGGGAATATTAAGAAAGCAAAGAAAGAAGATTGTGTTGTAATCTTACTTCTTTGCTTTCTTATTTTCTTAAAAAAATATCTTATGCTTCTTTGCTTCTTATGCCTCTCTGCGTGAAAAGCTCTGCGTGAAAAAAAAAGCTGTCCGGTAAGGGACAGCTTTCATGTATAATTTAGTAAAGCCGAATTACTTCTGGTTTACGTGCTCCAGAACTTTGTCTTTGTGCACGATAGCTTCTTTAAAAGTGTAGGCGCCAGTTTTAGGAGAGCGTACGGCTCTGATAACTTTGGTCCATACTTTAGATTCAGCTGCTGCTTTAGCATCTTTTACTTTCGCGTTCTTTGAAGTTGCTTTTGCCATTGTAGTATATTGTCTTTATGGTCAAATGGCTATATGGCTGGTATGCAAAACAGCCATTAACCATCAACAATTATTATTTAATTTCTTTATGAACAGTTACTTTCCTCATGATAGGATTGTACTTTTTCAGCTCCAGACGCTCAGGAGTGTTCTTTTTGTTCTTAGTTGTGATGTAGCGGGAAGTACCAGCAAGGCCAGTGCCTTTGTGCTCTGTGCATTCCAGAATCACCTGTACTCTATTACCTTTTTTTGCCATTGTGTATACAAATTAAGTGAGTCTGTGAATTAAATTTCCTGACCAGCAGCACGCAATTCCTTCACAACTGCGTACAAACCTCTCTTGTTGATAGTTCTTAATCCATCAGCAGATACTTTCAATGAAATCCATTTGTCTTCTTCTGCCAGGAAAAAACGTTTCTTTTGCAGATTAGGAAGAAACCTTCTGTTAGTCTTAATGTTGGAGAAGGAAACATGGTGACCTGTAATCGGCTTCTTTCCTGTCACCTGACATACTCTTGCCATGATCTAAAAATTTAGGAATGCAAAAGTCCAACTTTTTTGTTGAATTTGCAAATATTATTAAATGAATTTATCCACAAGTAGGAGAAATACAGACCCTACCAGGCAAGTGAACAAGGCAAATTATTGATAATCAAATGATTATCGGACAAATTTTGCATCTGTCCACTCTCTCTATTTTTATAATAAAACTACCAGGCTACGCAACACCGCACCTAATCTCACCGCATCCAATACCCTTTGTTGCTCCGTTCCATGCTTTAATAAAGCATCTTCATGCGAAGTCACGCACATTTCACAGCCATTCAGCGCAGAAACCACCAAACTCAACAGCTCAAAGAATTCCTTGCCTACCACCGGGTTCGCCATAATACTCATACGGATACCTGCCGGCGTACTGGTATAGAACTCTTTATTAACGAAGTGACGGAAACGGTAATAAACGTTGTTGGCATTCATCAAAGAAGTACAGCTGATAACTTCCGCTACTTCCTTCTCATTCGCTCCTTCCTGCAAAGCCAGTTTCTCAAATGACTGCTGCAAAGTAACATTCTTTTCATTTACGGCAACAGACAGCCCTATCAAATAAGCCTCTTTCTTTGTCAATGTTGCTGCAGCCAGCGAATTGGTAACGTTGATCTTCAGATCTTTCAGATAACGGGCATCCACGTTTACCAACGCCTGCAGCTTCCCGGAAATTTCGGCAGCCGTCAGTCCCACTGCTTCCAGCAATTGTACCGCCGTATCCTGATTTGTTGTTGCAAACATATAAAACTAAAATTGTATTTAAAATACAGGGATGCCGGAATTAAATTCAGCAGCACCCCTGTACCAATAATGAATTAATCAATTAAGCTGATAAAGTAGCTTCACCTTTGTTCCAGTTGCAAGGACACAGTTCATCTGTCTGCAACGCATCCAGTACGCGCAGTACTTCTTTCACGCTACGACCTACAGACAGGTCATACAATGACACCCAACGAACGATACCTTGTGGATCTACGATGTAAGTAGCACGGTAAGCCACTTTTTCGTTAGCTTCCAGGATACCTAATTCAGTAGCTAATGATTTGGAAGTATCAGCCAGCATAGGGAACTGCAGGTTGCGCAGATCTTCGTGATCTCTTCTCCATGCAGCATGAACGAATTCGCTGTCAGTTGATGCACCGATCAATATCGCATCGCGGTCAGCAAAATCCTGTGCATGCTTGTTGAACTCAGCGATCTCAGTAGGGCAAACAAAAGTAAAATCTTTAGGCCACCAGAACATTACCATCCATTTTCCTGAAGCTTTCAGTTCTTCTGAAGACAGTTCATAAAATTCTTTACCTTTTTCGATTGATACTACAGCAGTTTTCTTAAACTCAGGAAACTCAGATCCTACGGATAAAATAACATTTTTCATAATAAATATTTCTCTTTTTTGATTTACAGACAATCTATTTGTTGCTTTTGACGGCGCAAAGATCACATTACATTCATTAGTAATCAAATAGATTTTAAAAATACGGCATTGAGATTGTCTATATATCTGCCTGGCTTCGGACAGGAAACCGCGGAAACCCCGCAGTGCTGGGATAGCAAGAAAAAAAATATAATCCCTGCTTAACATTTTTATGCCATTTCCGTAACATTTTGGCACACTATTTAGTTATATAGGAGTGGTATTTAACTTAAAATCGCATGGCTATGAAAAAAAAGTACTTATTTCTTGTTGTTATCACGATTGGACTTGCTTTGATTCCGTTTATTAAAAACAGCATCATCAAACACGATGAATTCGACGCTACAAAAGATCTATTCATTTAGTGTTTAGCGGGTCCTGCAAACCGTTTCGGGAATTACCCCAATGGGGCAGGATGTTTGCATGCTTAGCAGATATTAAAAAAGTGGCTGATTATTGCAGCCACTTTTTTTATGATTTGTTGCCAGATAAATCAGGTTGTTACATTGATCAGATCCATCATACTTCTAACTCCGATCATCTTCGCTGAAGTATATCCTTCTGCATACTCCACTCCCACCATCTTACCCAGCATTTTTGCCCTGTAGATCACACTTTCAAAGAAATTGCTGCCTGAAATATAGGTCTGCGGCTCATTATCCTTGGCGGCCAGGAATTGGGAACTGAATGCCTTAATGGCTTCCAGCTTCTTTTCCATTACCGGCGTTATATCTATAACAAAATCAGGTTCGTGATACCTGTCCTGCAGGAAATGGTAGACCTGCTTTGGCCTCCAGGCCTCCTGCTCTACTCCGTCTACGCTGGTTGCGATCTTTCTCAATCCCGCCAAAAAACAGCTGTCTTCTATCAGTTTTCCAGCCCGTCCGTGATCCGGATGCCGGTCGTCCATGGCATTGGCTAAAACTATTTCCGGGCGATACTTCCTGACAGCGGTGATGATAGCCATCTGCTCTTTTGTGTCGTTCCTGAAGAAACCATCCGCCAGCCCGAGGTTTTCCCGTACTTCTACGCCCATGATCCTGGCGGCCTGCTGGGCTTCCTGCAGCCGCAACTCCGGCGTTCCTCTCGTTCCCAGCTCTCCTCTTGTTAAATCTACAATTCCTACTTTTAATCCCTGTTGTGCATGTACCATCAATGTGCCCGAACACCCCAACTCAACATCGTCCGGGTGCACGGCTATTGCCAGAATATCTAATTTCATAAAGCCTGTAAATTGAGATGCAAAGATGGGAAGAAAATATTTAATCACCTGAACTGGTGATCACTACCCCTACAGGATGGCCATCCACCTTGTATTTATCTTCCAGCTCCCGGGCGTAGATCACTTTCAGGGAAACGAAGTTCCTGGCGTCCAGGGCCAGCAAAATTCCTTCGTTGTTGCGGTTCACCGGCTGGGTATTGACGAGGAAGAAAAAAGTACTGTCTGAACCGTATTTCCTGTAAACGCTGTCGTATTCTTTAGAAGCGCTTCTCAGGAGGGTACTCACCCTTTTCCTGGCAAATGGCTTTGTTTCTATATAAATCACGCCATTGGCGGCCTGCGGGCCGTATTTTTCCACCGCCTTGCTGCCTTTTGCTATGGTCATCATGCCAATCTGGTCAGGCGAGATCTTCGACATGGCGCCTTGACTGGAAAGTACGCTGTCGATCACATACACCGGTTCATCGTCTTCCTCCTGCTGGGCAACGACCTGGTTAACACAAAAAAATAAGCTGAAAATCAATATGCTGCCTGCTCTCATCATTGTATGGGTGTTTTGAAGCAGGTCAATTATATGCGCGGTAGTAATTATACAATTCTATTTCTTGTACAATGGCCTCAATATCCCTGTCTTCCTGTTTGTCATAATCACTCTTAAGGTTGCCCCCGAAAAAGAAGGCTACAGTTTGCCATACCCTGGCATTAAAACCGCCTTTAAGTTCTTTTATTATCTCGTAACAATTCTGTCCTGTTTCCCTGTCTATCAACTTCATCAGCACTTTTCCCTGGTAAACGGAAAGGTTCTCCAGCTTGTCGCCGAATTGCGCTTTCAGCTCTTTCTCCTTGCCTGCCAGGTAGGCTTTCCTATCTCTTTTATTATTCATGGACGCCAGCTTCCCGTTAACATCCTTCAGTATCCTCGCCGCTGAGCGGGCGTAAGGATAGGTTACATAAACTGCGTTCCGTAGCCGGGTCCATCTTTCCCTTTCTTTCCTCAATGCTTTAGGCAACTTTTCTATCACTTCCACCATCGGCAAGGTGATGGTAGGAATGGTATCGCTTCCCGTAACGATGGCATGCAATGCCACCTGGCTCCCTCCCTGCGCCTGCTGGGCCTTGGCGGCCAACTGGCAAAAGAGTACCCCGGCCAGCAAGGTAAGCCCTGAAATGATGTGTGAAGAGAAGCGCATATATTATTTAACGTTGCGAATAAAACAATGTTACCACAAGTTATAAAAGATTTCAGATTTCTTGCTTAACTAAATCGTGCTATTGAACAGGCGTCAGGTGCAACTTATCCTGCGCAAAAGCGTAGATAGCCTTTTCTACCGACGGCAGGTCGTGAGAGGTCAGCGAGCAGCCCATCACATGCGCTCCTACTTCCGGCATCGGCAGGGCGTCTTTCAGGCCGGGCGGCGTGCCTAACCCGCTATTCATCCGCAGGATGGCCGATACCCTCACCGTTTGGTCCTGGTGTTCTTCATCTTTGTAGTAGTAAAGGGTCAGAACAGGTTGCCGCACTGCTGCAAACGTTTCAGGCGTCATGGTAGTTTCCAGCAGGTTTTGCAGCTGAACCACTGCTTCCAGGCGATAACTGTTATACCAGTATTTTGCTTCCTCCGGGTTGGCATCCTTTCCCTGCCTGAAATCCCCTCCGCTCACCAGCCTGGCCAGTTGCAGCCCCCAGGGATTGTTGGCCAGGAAGGCCAGGTCGTCGTTGATCTCGATGTTGGGCGACATATTGATCAGCGCAAACACCTTGTCAGGATATTTGGCTGCCAGTCGCAAGGCCAGCGTACCGCCCGTAGAAGTACCGATTATAATTACCTTTTCTCCTATCGCCAATCCTATGCTCAGGGCTTCTTCCGCGTCTTTCCAAAGCTGTTCGGCCGTCATGGTCAGCAAGGGGGCGCTGGTATCAATGCCATGGCCATCCAGGCGGGAGAGGTACAAATTGCACCCGTATCGTTTGGCGAAGTTGCGATGCACCGGGTTCCCTTCTTCCTGGCTGGCAGAAAAACCATGCAGGTAAACTACCGAATAAGGCGTTTTACGAAATGCGGTGTCATACCATACGATCCTTGCCTGGTTATCAGGTTTCAGTTTATGCATCGCTTCGCGGCGGTGTACAAAGCTGTCTAAACCCGGGCCGGCGGGTGGTACGGCGGGCAACTGGTGATCATAGACAGGTACAGGGGGCTTGGGCCCTACAAAGTAAACCACCGATAAAGTGGCTATAACTATCAGGAATATACGTAACCAACGGGGCATTGTACTATAATATTACTGTGAATGTAGAGAAGATTACCGAGTTTATATTTTATATTTTTATGATGAATTTAATAAATATTCCCGTTGTGCTCCGTTGAATCATCCAGGGATAAAATAAAGATCCTCCAGTGGCGGGCCGCCCCTGGAGGATCTTTTTATACAGCAATTCTTATTTCCTATCTTCTTTTTACACGTTGATAAATACTCATACCAGTACCTATCACCATCACTATGATGCCTATCCAAAGCACATTGATATAAGGGAATATCAACGCTTTCATTACGATGAAATCGCTGGCCTCTGCGGATTCTTTTACTTTCAGCTCAATTTTGTTTTCAGCCGGTAAGATCTTCGAGAAGCGAACATTCAGCCCCAAAGGCGCCAGCGTATCTTCCACGCTGTATTGGTAGCTGCTGTCGCGGATGAAGTAGATCGGCTGCAGTTTGAAATGATCGTCTGTCTGGGTGTAAACTTCCAGTTCTGCGCCAACAGCCAGGTCGCCGGGTTCCGACAGGTAGTTTTTGCTCTTGGGAGCGGTGTTCAGTCCTTTCAATACCATAAAGCCTTTGGAGAAGAATACTGAATCGCCCTGTTGGATCACGTGAGTGGTATATGGAGTTGTATCCGCCTTTGCCTGTTCTTCCCTGTTGGGAGCTGCAGAAACATAGGTAAATACGTCTTTAGTCCAATAGTGCCTGGATGCAGGATTAGAGGAAATGGCATTCTCCTTTTTATTGACGAAGGCATCCGGGTAAAGGGTGAATTTCTCCAGCACCTTTCCTGTTTCGCGGTCTTTTTTCTCGTAATTAACTACATAGTAGGTTTTAGGATCTCCTGCCGCGATAGAATCTCCTGTATAGGTCACATGGTAATCGCCCATGGATACCGGAACATTCTTAGGCAGCATAATGTTCTCGCGGGGGTTTTGCTTGCTTTCTTTGCTGAAGAAGCCGTCGTTCAGCATCTTCATGCGGTCGATAGAGATCACTTCTTTTTTGGCGGAAGAGATCAGCACTCCCAGCAATACCATCCCGAAACCGATATGCGCCACGGAAGCGCCTGCGCTATTCAGCTTGCCTTTCAGGCCAACGAAGATATACACGAAGTTGCCTACTATCGCGTAAATGCTGGCAAACAGCATCAGGTAGATAGCGACAAGGAAACCGGCGCCATATGTATCGTAGGTAATATTTCCTTTCCAGGCGATCAAACCTGTAAGCAGTAACGCAATCAGGGTAGGCACGGCCAGTTTGCGGGTCAGTTGGCCCTTTGGCGTGTCTTTATATTTCATGAACTGCACCACAGCTGTCAATACGCCTACTACCACAGCAATCCAGATCTGGATCTTGTTGTAGTGGAAGATCACATCGGATGGAGGTGCAATATCGTCCATCTTGAACAAGGTTTTCAGGCCGGTGAGGCTCAACAATTTATTCCATACAGGGATGGAAGTGGTGAAAGTCACCTGGATGGCTGCGATCAACAGGATGAGGGAGCCAACGAATAACCAGAATTCGCGGGAGTAGCTGCTTTCTTCGTTCCTGATGCCGGGAATATCTTTGCGGCGGTTGATCAGCAATACGATGGAAGGTATGGTAAATACCAGCATTGAGAAGAGCAACTGGGCCGTCATCCCCATATCAGTGAATGAGTGAACGGAAGTATCTCCCAGTATTCCGCTTTTTGTTAAGAAAGAAGAATACAGGATGAGGATATAAGAAATAAAGAAGAAGAAAACGGTGATCTTCAGGGAGTGGCCTGTTGCCTTATAGGCAAGAAGCGTATGCACACCGGCCACCATGGTTAGCCATGGCACGAGGGAAGCATTTTCTACAGGGTCCCAGGCCCAGTAACCGCCGAAGTTCAGCGATTCATACGCCCAGGCGGCGCCCATCATAATACCGGTACCCAGCAGCATCACTGCAAAAAGGGACCATGGCAATACAGGCTTTACCCACCCGGTATAATCGCGGGTCCATAAACCGGCGAAAGCGAATGCAAACGGGATGATCATGGAAGCAAAGCCCAGGAACAGGATAGGCGGGTGTATCACCATCCAGTAGTTCTGGAGGGTTACATTGAGCCCGTTACCATCGTGGATATGCTCCATATAATTGGTTTCCCTGAAAATCGGAGCAGCCATGTTTTCAGGCGCTTCTCTCAGCAACAGGAAAGGATTACTTCCTACTTTATAATCCAGCACATAGATGCCCAGCAGCATGCTGGCCATAATCAACTGTGATAAAGAGAAAACGGTCATAACCGGCGATTCGAGATTGCCGGAAGTACGCATTAATACCAGGCCCAGAATACTGTTCCAGATGCTCCATAGCATGAAGCTTCCTTCCTGGTCTGACCAGAGGCTGGACAATATGTACTGAGCAGGCAGATCCCTGGAGGTATTTCTCCAGGCGTATTTATATTCAAAATAATGGTTATGTAAGATATAATACAGGCAACCGAAAGTAGCAAGTATAGCCACGGATTGAAGGATGAACGACCAGCGGGCCAGTCGTTTCCAGGACTCTTTGATCAGTGGTTCCTTGATCTTAACGGCATTATAATAAGCTACAGTAGCAACCATAGAAGCCACGAAAGCCAATATGGCAAAGAAATGGCCAAGTTGACCAGGCAGTAAATGTTCCCCTACAAACTTCATAAAATTCCTCTGAGAGATAAAAATTAATCCGGGATACTCATGTAAACTGGACTGTTCTGCAACAGGCCATCCCAAAACATCTTAAAGTTGTTTGTTGCCCATTGCAACCTGGTCGTCCTTGTATTTGGAAGGACATTTCATCAAAATCTTGTTACAGTGGAATTCATCGCCTTCCATTTTGCCTGTAAGTACTAAAGATTCTGCTTTTTCAAAGTCGGTAGGTTTGGCCCCGTAAAAAACCACTTTCCTGGTTTCCCCGGTTTTATCATGTACATAAAAGCTGAACAGGTTGGCATCTTTCACCGGATCATAGTGCATAGTTTGCAAGGTATCGAGCGTGCCGATCACATGAAACTCCTTGCCTTCTTTTTCGCGTGCGGTGGCGAAAGTTTCATAGGTGCTGAAATCTCCTACCATTGTAACGATTACTCCGATTGCTATCGCAATAACTACCAGCAGAATTATATTTGTTTTTTTCATATGAAAATTATCTTCCTATTGATTTACCTTCTGACTGCAAAAACCCCTACCAGTGCGACTTTAACTTTTCCGGTCTTTTGCCGTTATTTATTTCTTTCCGATTAATCGGCAAAATTAAGTCAAAATGACGTTGTTCGGACAAATTTTATATAAAAGGCAATTCTTTTTGGAAGAAGACGGGCGTTAGTAAACATAATAGTATCTTTGCGGGCGAAATTTTTGAAAAGTACGACTCAATCATGGCAGATTTATCTCAATTTGACCCTAATGCAGTTGGTCTGTTATCCAACAACGTTTTTGGCTTACCATTTACAGAAGAGGAAGCCAGACTGGTATTGTTACCTGTTCCCTGGGAAGTGACCGTTTCTTATAATAATGGTACGGCCCGTGGTCCGGAACATATCTTTAAGGCCTCTTTCCAGGTAGACCTGTACGATGCTGATGTAAAAGATGGTTGGAAACAGGGCTTTTACATGAGGGAGCCCGACAGGCATTTACTGTTACGCAGCGATTACCTGCGTAAAGAGGCAGAATTATACCTGAAATTCCTGACTGAGGGCGGAGATATATCTGAAAACGAGTTCCTTACAAAGACCCTGGTAGATGTGAGCAATGGTACCAAAGCCATGAATGAGTGGGTATACAACCAGACTAAAGGTTTGCTGGAAAAAGGTAAACTGGTAGGACTGGTAGGAGGCGATCACAGTACTCCTTTAGGTTTCTTTAAGGCGATCGGCGAGCATAAAGGCGAATTCGGCATCCTCCAGATCGATGCGCATTGCGACCTTAGAGACGCCTATGAAGGTTTCCAGTATTCGCATGCCTCCATCATGTACAACGCCCTGGCGGAAGTACCGCAGCTGACCAAACTGGTGCAGGTAGGTATCAGGGATTATTGCGAAGAAGAAGTAGACTATATCAATAACAGTGAAGGCAAAGTGGTAACGTTCTTTGACAAACAGATCAAGGAAAGACAGTTTGAAGGGGAAACCTGGAAATCGATCTGCGACAGTATCGTAGCCACATTGCCTGAACAGGTATATATCAGTTTTGATATTGATGGGCTGGACCCGAAATTATGTCCGCATACCGGCACCCCGGTTGCCGGCGGTTTTGAAGTAGAACAGGTGAATTACCTGTTCAGGCAGGTATTGGCCAGCGGTCGTAAACTGATAGGATTTGACCTGAATGAAGTAAGCACCTCGCACGATGAATGGGACGCCAATGTAGGCGCCCGCGTGCTGTTCAAATTATGCAACCTGTTGGTGTCTTCTAATCCTGCTGACAATGGATAAACTGAGAATTCTGCATCCGAATACCAGCAGCAGGATACGCTTATTGCCTGTGATGCACGGGTTAACAGGGATCTTATTCCTGTTCAACACCATTGGCGTTTACAGGAGCGGGCAACCTAACTGGTTCCTGGCAGCGTTGTTTTTTGTGATGGGGCTTGCCTGCATCATTTTTCCGTTTATCATGAAACGGTTTAAAAAGTTCAACGAGGTTAACAGCATAGCCAGGGTGATAGAAGCATTCATCTGCTTCACCAGCTGCCTGTATTTTTTATCGCATAAACTGCCGTTAACCGGCCTGTTGCTGCTGTTGGTAGGTATAGGGCTTGCCTACGTGGGCTGGATGGAATATAAGATATTTCAACCCTCGTTTGTGCGGTTCGATATCACGGGGATCACTCTTCCAACCACCTTCAGTACCAAACTGGTTGGCTGGAACGAGTTGAATAACGTAATTTTGCGCAACGACCTGCTGACAATAGATTACAGGAATAACAGGATATTACAGCTCGAAGTACTGGACGAACCAACGCCGGCCCAGCGGGAAGAATTGAACGCTTTCTTCCAGAAGCGCGTTAAAGATTGATTTAATTATTACCAATGTTAAAACAGACACCTTACATATTATATTCCGACGGTAACGGGAATATCTTTGAAGATACCAGCATGTTAGTGACCGGCCGTAGCGGCTGGGACGCGTTGCCTATAGAACCGGATGAATGGATCGAATTGCCTGAAGGAGGTAATTTGTATGAGTTGCCTGGCAGACGCGGCATTGGTATCAACGCTGAAACAGGAGATATGGAGTTATGCGACAAGGGCTGGGCAGTAGCTGCCTTTATCCCGCCGGCGCATACAGGGTTTTACCTGGCTGCTTATGAAACCATGCCAGACGCTCCTACCCTCCCGCTTTTCTGTTACACTGCAGTAGGTTGGCTGGATGGGAAATTCTATGTTCCGGCTACCAGGATCGAAGCAGATATCAGGCAGGAATGTGCAGGATTTGATGCAAAGAAAGTAAAGCAGGGAGTTAAAACCCTCCTGGAGGCCTACCCGCATAACAGGTTGGTTCAGCACCTGGCAGAAAACTGTGCGCTGACGTATGAGTGCCCGGCCGCAAGAAACTACTTCATGGGCAGATGGGAATGTCCTATTCCTTCTTCTCCTGCATGTAACGCCAATTGCGTAGGTTGCATCTCCTTCCAGCCGGAAGAAGAATCGATCGTTTCTACACAGGACCGTCTGCGTTTCAAACCAACAGCAGAAGAGATCGTTGAATACACAGTACCGCATCTGGAAACCGCTCCTTTTCCAATCGTGAGCTTTGGGCAGGGTTGCGAAGGCGAACCGTTGCTGATGTGGGAAACCATTCGCGAATCCATTATCGAGATCCGCAAGCATACGCCTAAGGGAAGTATTAATATCAATACCAACGGCAGCAAACCGGACGCTGTGAGAGCGCTCTGCGAAGCGGGGTTAGACAGTATCAGGGTAAGTATGAACTCTGCACTGGAGAAGTATTACACGCCTTATTACCGTCCTAATAACTATAAGTTCGAGGATATTGTAGAGAGCCTGAAAGTAGTAAGATCATTTGGCGGATGGGCGTCTATCAACTATTTCGTATTCCCTGGAATGACAGACAGCGAAGAGGAATATGAAGCGTTGAGAAAGCTGATCAAAGACACTGACCTGAGCATGATCCAATGGCGTAATTTCAACATTGATCCTGACTGGTACCTGGGCCGCATGGGAATTACAGAAGTAGGTCCATGTTTAGGAATCAAGCAAATGATGGAATTGATCCATGACGAATTCCCTAACGTTAAATTCGGGTATTTCAATCCGCCGATGGAACGTATCAAAGGGGATTATATGAAGGACTTTGCGCATTAAAAATAATCATACAAAAAAAGGGGTGTTGTGCACCCCTTTTTCAATATTCTCCAATAATATCCTTCCTAATTTTTCTGCATTAAACTCTCTTCCTCGTACCTGTACTGCCGTGCATAATTCGTTGGCGACATTCCCGTTACTTTCCTGAATACACGGTTAAACGTGATCGGGTTATTATACCCTGTAGCATAAGCTACGGCGGCAATGCTATCAAAATTGCCGGCAATGATCTTCTTACAGGCGGCGTTGATGCGTACTTCGTTCAGGAATTCGAGATAGGTTTTGCGCGTATGCTTTTTGAAATACTTGCAGAAAGCATAAGTGGTAAGATGGGCTACGGAAGCTATCTTTCCCAGCGTAATATTTTCGCTGTAATGTTCTAAGGTATATTGATAGATGTCGTTCATGCGCAAACCTTCAGACTCGCTGTAGGTATGCTTTGAAAAGCCGGTAGACAATGACTTCCAGTCCTTCACCTGTTTGGAGAAATACAACAGCATGTTAATGAATGCCAGCAATCGTTCAGCCCCTGTAAGTCCGGCGATCTTCTGCACTTCCTCTCCTATTTTCTCTGTATGAGCGGCAGGTAATTGCAAACTGTTAGTGGTCAGCAATAAAAACTTCCTCACTACTTCCATTTCGGGAAGATTGAATAACCCTTTTAACGCCTGTTCATGATCAAAGAAAATGTGAATGGCATGGATGTTCTTTTCCTGGAGATTTTCAAAGTATTTGGCATCCCCTTTAAACATATGCGGTTGGTTGGCGCCAATCACATAAATATCACCCGCTTTGAAAGGTTGGGTATAGTTGCCTGCAATGAGAGTTCCCTCTCCCTTAATGATCAATGTAACCTGTGCCTCCTTATGTCTATGCAGGTAATTATAGAAATAAGGCAAAATGTCTTCCTGCACTACTACCGCACCGTCTGCTGCAACAGGAACAGTAAATTGTACTACTTTCATTTACCAATATTACTGCATTTTTTATAATTTCTATAATTCAAAAGCAATAATTGATAATCAGTTAACAATTTTTGTAAAAAATGCCGCGCCTGCTGCCTTTTTATGCACCCAGTAAGTTCCCCCGGCCGCCAACAGGCATAAACCGATGGTGATCAGCCACCAGGCCGAAAATCCCAGTTGCTGTACAATAAAAGTACCTGCCGTTGGCGTGGCAATATTGGCAAATGAATAAGAGATGGTATACAGCGCTGCATACTGCCCCCTGTTATGCTCCTTGCTCCTGCTGAACCAGAAGTTGTTCATAAACGGCAGGCAGAAGATCTCCCCGAATGTAAGCACCATGATAAATAATACGGAGAAGATATGATACCACATGGAAAGATTGATCAGCAAATAGGCCACTGCAATCAGCAGGATGCCGAAAACCACGTACAGCAGATCAGGTTTCTTCCCGTTCAGGCGATGTACCAGCACCATTTCAACAAAAACGATCAGGATACCATTGAGCGACATATTCAATCCTATCAGCCATTCTTTCATTTTCAGTTCCTGCTTGAAATAGAGCGGGATCATATTGGAGAACTGGAAAAGACATATAGCCGTGATCGTTGCAAAGAGAATAAACCAGAGGAATAAACGGTCTTTTATGACGCCATCCGTTTTCCTGGCGGCTTCATTATGTTTTGCCTTTGGAGGAGCGGGAACCGGCGGCAACAACATTCTCATCAATATTGCAGCAGTTATGCAGGTAAATCCATCTACCCAAAACAAAAAATGATAACTGATGCTGGCCAGCATCCCTCCTAACGCCGGTCCTACAGACCAACCCAGGTTTACCGCCAACCTGTTCAGGGCGTAGGAACGCGTTCGGTTCTGTCCTGTGCTGTAAGCAGTGATGGCAATACTGTTGGCAGGCCTGAAAGCGTCTGCCACCGTACCCTGTATAAAAGCAACTGCACAAAACTGCGGGAATGTTTGTAACTGCCCCAATAAAAAGAAGAACAAACCGTTTAAGAATAGGCTCCAGAACTGAACCTGGTAAAACCCGATCTTATCCGAAAGCCATCCGCCCAGCAAGGCGCCGGCAATAGCGCCGGAACCAAAACAGGCCATTACAATACCTGCCTGGGCTATAGGAAAGTGCAATTGCTGGGTGAGATAAACCGTCATGAACGGGATCACCATAGTACCGGCGCGATTGATCAGTAAAACCAGGGAAAGCCACCAGATGGCGGGGGTTAGGCCCGTATATGCGTCTTTGTATAAACGAATGGGTAGTTGTAAAAACTTCATAAAAGAGGATGGCCGAAAGTAGCATAGTTTTTGTAAAGTTTTGCCATCCAACTTTGAAAGTAGTAATTTTTATAGTCAAAAAAATTAACTTTGGCCTTACCAGGCGCTCATCAAGCTAAATTAAATATGGAGGAAAACAACGGTAAAAAGAATTTTCAGGCTGCAGGCGTTACCATCGCCGTGCATGCGTTGCTGTTACTGGCCCTTGCCTTTACCGGCTTTTCGGCCCCTCCGCCTCTTCCCAACCAGGACCTGGGTATGGAAGTTAATTTAGGAACAACCGACGATGGAATGGGAGACGAACAACCGTTGAACCCTAACCCGCCAAGCGCCGCTGCTTCTGAACCGGCGCCTGCAGAAAATGTTCCCGAAGCTCCGAAAGCCGCCGAAGAACAACCGCAGGATGTAGCGACCCAGGACGAAGAAGATGCGCCGGAAATCAAGAAGCCTGAAAAACCTGTTGTTAAGCCAAAAGAAATTCCAAAGAAAATAGTTGAACCGAAACCGGTAAAAGAAACCAGGAAAAAACCGGTAGAAGATCCTCCCAAACCAACGCCTCCCGCTCCCGCTCCTGCTCCAAAGCCTAAGGCCGTATTTGCAGGCGGTACCAGCAATAATGCGCACAGCGGCAACAACGCCAATGGCTCCAACAATGCAACCGGCGAAGGTAATACTGGCAAACCCGGCGATCGCGGGCAACTGGGCGGCAACCCTAACGGCGGCGGTTATACCGGCGGCGGCCTGGGCGGCGGACGCTCCGATTTCCACTTAAATGGCCGCAGCCTCATAGGCAGACCACAGGTTACCTACGACGGAACAGAAACCGGGTATGTAGCCATCAACATCAAAGTAGACCGGCAAGGTAACGTCACATCCGCCACCTTCAGCATGAAAGGTTCTACCATCAGCAACCCGCAACTGATCGAAATCGCAAGGAGAGCAGCAAGAAGCGGTCAGCTGAAATACAATGCCAACCCAGATGCTCCGGAAGAGCAGTTTGGTACCATTCGTTTTTACTTTAAAGCAGAATAAAACTAGCAGCAGCATCCGGGTATTCCGGGAATGGAGAGTGTCGAACATTGTGCTACCTGAGCTAATGCCAATACTTTTTTTATCCTAGATCCTACATACCTATGAGTTCGAGCATGATCGGGTATCAACTTCGCGTGCATTTACGAGAAACCTGTTTTTTATCGCCAACGATGACTGTAAAACTTAACCGTATCTTTTCCTACGCAGCAGTGCTGCTACTGTTGGCCAATGTTTCACTGGCTCAAAGCTTCACCGGCTATAACACCAGCAATTATGCAGGTATCTATGGCGTCTTTTCCAACCCGGCAACCGCAGCAGGTTATCGCTATAAATGGGATCTGAATATTATTGGAGTGGATGTTAACGCGGGCAATACCTACGTCAGCGTTCCTAAATCTGTATTGTTTAACCCGCCCGACACCATGCGGCTGAACAGGGATTACTTCCTTGACCAGGGCGCCAACAGGAGGCAAAACGCATGGGAAATGGCTGAAATAGTATTGCCTTCTTTTTTATATGCCATCGATGATAAACAATCCGTTTCTTTTGTGTGGCGGATGAGAAGCAGCAGCAGCGGAGGCAACCTCTCTACCCAGCTGGCCAATTTCTTTGGAGTTAATTTTCCTAATCCAAGTTTCAATGGCACCAGCCTCTCTATCCCCCAGGTTGGCGTAGGTGCGCATGTCTGGCATGAAATGGGCCTCAGCTATGCACGGGTGATCAAACAGGGATATAACAGCCGCTGGAAAGCCGGTATCACTCTCAAGTTGCTGAGCGGCGTGGCAGCAGGATATGCTACCGTAAAAAACGCCAACTTTGAAGCCACCAACTCAAGGAACGCTTCCATCACCAGCGGAACGCTTTATTACGGTTACAGCGAAGAACTTGACCACTGGCAGAACAATACCCTCAGCAACATACGCCTGTTCCAAAACAACGGGCTGGGTGCAGATATAGGCCTGGTATATGAATACAGGCCTGATAACGGCGGTTTCGGCGCATATGAAAGCTCAGACGCCGACGATTATCAATTTCGTTTAGGCGTTTCGTTTACTGACCTGGGCAGGATACGTTATACAAAGGGAGAATTCAATGCAGACCTGAACCTGCAAAGGGCCGACATAGACCCGAAAGAACTTACCTATAAGAAAAACGAAAGCCTGAAACAATACTCTACCCGCCTGAATAGTTATTTCACTCCCATGGCCAGCGAAAAAACTTTTGATATGACGTTGCCGGCAGCCATGAACCTGATGGGCGATTACAATATTAACAACACCTTCTTTGTTGGCGTAAATGCCGTTATAGCATTAACCGGGGGCCAGCGCGACATCACCAAATCGCATGCCCTTACCCAGTTCAACATTACTCCCCGTTATGAAACCAGTCTTATAGGCGCTTACCTTCCGTTCACCATCAACCGCAACGGGCAGGCAGATGTGGGCGCCGCCGTTCGTATAGGGCCGGTTGTTTTCGGTGCTTCTTCTCTTTTTACCAACTTATTTGAAAAACATATCGATCATGGTGCGGCTTTCGTAGCTTTGCGATTGAATTCAAATATGTTCGACCGGGGCGATGCTAACGGAGGTGGTATTTTCAGAATGCGAAAACGACAAGTCGGCTGCCCTGTGAACAATTACTAAGTACAGTTGTAATTTTCCTATATGGCTTCTTACAAAGAAACGATCGACTACCTGTTCGCTCAGTTACCAATGTTCACCAAAGTAGGCGCCAGCGCCTATAAAACCGATCTTCACAATACCCTCAACCTGCTGGATCGGTTAAACCAACCGCATAAAAGCTTTAAATCAATCCATATAGCAGGCACCAATGGCAAAGGCTCTTCCAGCAACATGCTGGCAGCTATTTTCCAGCAGGCAGGCTATAAAACCGGTTTATATACTTCCCCTCACCTGCTCGATTTCCGGGAAAGGATCAGGGTAAATGGTGAAATGGTACCTGAAGATTTTGTGATCCGGTTTACAGAAGAAATGAAGGGAGCGATTGAAGAGATAAAACCTTCTTTCTTTGAACTGACCGTGGCAATGGCTTTCACCTATTTCCAGCAGGAGCAGGTAGATATTGCTATCGTTGAGGTGGGGCTTGGAGGACGGCTCGACAGCACCAACGTGATCACCCCTGAACTCTCTCTCATCACGAATATCAGTTATGATCATAAACATATCCTGGGCGATACCCTGCCTTTGATCGCTGCGGAAAAAGCAGGCATCATCAAACCAGGCGTTCCTGTTGTGATCAGTGAAACGCAGTCGGAAGTTGCCGATGTATTTATACAGAAGGCTTCTGAAATGCAGGCTGATATACAGTTTGCAGACCAGGAATGGATGGAGGCGCAAAGCGCCATTCATAATACCCATCTCGATGTTCAGATACTCGACCGGGCGGAACAGCAGATGCGTACCTTTAAACTTGACCTCAGCGGGCAATACCAGGAAAAGAACCTGATGGGAGTACTGGCAGCGGTAAAAGTAATGCAACGCAAAGGCTGGAAATTAAGTTGGGAAGATGTGGCTGCAGCGCTTTCGCACGTCAGGAAACTTACCGGGCTCAGGGGCCGTTGGGAAATCATAGACCAACATCCTTTAACCGTACTGGATGTGGGGCATAACGAAGCAGGCATCCGTGAAATTATGGAACAGCTGAGGCATCAGAACTTCCAGCAGTTGCATATTGTAGTAGGGTTTGTGAAAGATAAGGAGGTAGAACAGGTATTGCCGTTGTTCCCTAAAACAGCGCATTATTACTTTTGCAAAGCGCAGATCCCAAGGGCGCTGGATGAAGTGGCGCTGGCCGAAATGGGTGCAGCACAAGGCTTGAACGGTCATGCCTATCCTTCCGTACAGGCGGCCCTGCACAGCGCCAGGCAACATGCACAAAAAGATGATATGATACTGGTATGCGGCAGCTTTTTCGTGGTAGCGGAAGTGATGTAAGATTATTGCATCTTCAGCCTGCCTAAATGCATCAGCGCATAAAATATGCAGGTAACATGCAGGCTTTGCTCCAGCTTATTTTCGAGTACCAGTTGTTGCAATTCGTCTATCGACATCAATACAACTTCGATATCTTCATTATGATCTAACTGCTGTTCCCTCACCTTTACGCCGCCCGTTGCAAGGAACATGTGCGTGTAATTATTGCTGGATGCGGGATTAGGAGCTATCTTCCCTAAAGATATCCAGTTCCTGAACTCGTACCCGGTTTCTTCCAGCATTTCGCGTTGCATCGCAAACAAAGGAGAAGGATCTGATTCATCCATGGTACCGCCGGGGATCTCTAATAACGTTTTGCCGATTCCCTGGCGGAACTGCCTGATCATGATCACCATCCCATCTTCACGGATAGCGACTCCGTTTACCCAGTTACGATATTCCAGGACATAATAGGGAGATACAATTTTTCCTGCCGGCGTTTCGCAGGTATCGACCCTGGCAGTTAACCAATCGTCTTTAAACAGATACTCTGACGAGAGCGTCTTCCAATCCATATTGCTCATAATAGTTCCCGGAGTGTTACCACCCCATTCTTTCTTTTAAACGTAAAATATGTTCCAGGTGATGAAGCCCGTGCCAGGAATAGGTAGCGGCAAGCAGCCGCATATCGTAGGTGATGCCGCTGCCGGGATGATAGAAGGTTTTATTCCAGTCGTCGGCCTCCAGGTGTTCCAGTAATTTCACCCAGCGGTTATGCAAAGCATAAAGCAGTGTAATGGAAACATTGACGGGCGTGTTGGCGACATCAGGCAATGTAGCCCAGGCCTGTTCGTCGTACGGTTTGATAACAGGATTGTTTTCTGTTAAGGCCAGTTTCATCCTCACTACCGCATTCATATGACTATCGGCTAAATGATGTATTACCTGCGCTACTGTCCAGCCACCCGGCCTGTAAGGGGTTTGCAGCTGGTATTCGTCCATGTTCTGCACGGCTAATTCAACCAGTTGAGGAAGGTAACGGATGTCATCAATATACTTTCTTAACTGGGCGTCTGTGATCGTAGCGGGAGGATTGAACCTGCCTATCGGGTATTGCAATTCTTCCATAAAAGCGGAGTTTATTCTTCCCGCAGCTCTTTACCGGTGAGGTGAATGAATACATCTTCCAGGTTTGCCTTCTTCACTTCTTTCTTTCTTTCAAAACCTGAAGAAACCAGTTTGTCTATCAGGGCGTCGGGAGAATCGATGGCGATGATACGGCCGCTATCGACGATGGCGCAACGGTTGCACAGGAATTCTGCTTCGTCCATATAGTGCGTGGTGATCACCACAGTAGTTCCCTGGTTACGGACTTCCTGTATCAGGTCCCACAGATTGCGGCGGGCCTGGGGGTCCAGACCTGTGGTTGGTTCATCCAAGAATATGATCTGAGGTTTGTTGATCAGGGTGGTAGCGATGGAAAACCGCTGTTTCTGACCTCCCGAAAGTTCTTTATACTGGGCTTTGGCCTTATCTTCCAGGTTGAACATCCCCAGCAGCTGCAATGGCTTTACGGGTTGGTTGTACAGGCCTCCGAACATTTCGATGAGTTCTATCAGGTTGAGGCCCGGGTAATAGCCTGAACTTTGCAACTGTACGCCAATGATCTTTTTGATATCGTTCGGTGATTTATCCAGATCATAACCTCCTACCACTACTTTTCCCGAGGTTTTTTCCCTAAGGGTTTCTATAATCTCCAGGGTTGTTGATTTTCCGGCTCCGTTAGGCCCGAGAAGCCCGAATATTTCGCCTTCGAACACGTCAAAGCTGATTCCTTTTACAGCGGTGAAATCGCCATACTTTTTAACCAGATTCTCTACCTCTATGATCTTTTTCTTTTCCATGGGGCCAAGTTACATAATTATGCGGTTAGTAAATAGCGGGCAGATACAGAAAATCTGCGACTGTTGCCTGGCGGGGCACGAAAAAGGGATGCTTCAAAGTTCCTGAAACATCCCTCTTCTCAATATTTACGATAACAGTTATTGCTTGATAAATACCTGTGTAAAAAAGGTGATCCTCCCTTTATCTGCCGCCCCGATGCCGATCAGGTTATAATCTCCCAGCATGTTTTTGCGGTGTCCCGGGCTTTTGATCCATCCGTTTACCACTGCTTCGGCGTCTAAGGTGCCATAGGCCACATTTTCCGCTGCACCGGCTACGCGTCCTTTGGTTTTGGAGATGGTAGCCACTCTTTCCTCGAACCCTTCGTGACCGAATCCTGTGCGGCCGCTGGCCATGTCTTTACTATGATTGCGGGCCTGGGCGCTGATGGCAGCATCCAGTTGCAGGGGCTTCAGGCCTTTCGACTGACGGAACTTGTTGGTATAATAAAGGATCTGTTCTTCCAGGCTTCCCCGGGCTGAATTGCTGCTGTCGCGGGGCGTTGTGGCACGGGAGCAGGCGCTGGCCTGGAATACTGTAAAAATTGCCATAAACAAAACTAAAATCCTGCGGTTCCTCAAAATGAACATAGAATAACTGGTTAATAATTGAAATAAAAAGCGTTTAGTATAGAGACGTATAAAATCGGGCCAGGTTTATCAAGTGTTGTACCACTTTTACTATAAACGAAAAAGACGCGGAAAAAATCTTTTCCTGCGTCTTTTTTTATCCCTGAAAGAGAACATTATTCATTCACTATATGCTGCCACGTTTCCATCATTTTGCGGGAGCCTATAAAAATAGGTACACGCTGATGCAACTGGGCTGGCTTTAATTCCAGTAATCTTTGTTTACCGTTAGCCATGGCTACTCCCCCTGCCTTTTCCATAATGAACGACATAGGGTTGCATTCGTAGCAAAGCCTTAACCGGCCGGCTACATATTTGCCGAAGGCAGGGTACATGAATATACCGCCCTGGATAAGGGTACGGTGTATTTCGGCTACCATGCAGCCGACGAAGCGATGGCGGTATACCCTGTCGTTCTCGTTCCTGGCCATGAAATGATCTATTGATTTACGGGTTTTGGCATCGTAAAGATGGTAATACCCTACGTTGACGGAGAAGATATCGCTTTCCACCGGGCATTTCAGGTTAGGGTGCGAGAGGCAGAACTCACCGATCGACGGGTCGAGGGTGAAGCCCTGAACGCTTCTCCTGGTGGCATATACCATCATGGTTGAAGAACCATAGATGATATAGCCTGCAGCGATCTGCTGGGTGCCTGGCTGGAGGAAATCTTCCAGTTCGCATGGTGAGCCTTCCGGTGAAAGGCGGCGATATACAGAGAAAATAGTACCTATGGATACGTTTACGTCGATATTGCTGGAACCATCCAGTGGGTCCATCAACACTACGTATTTTGATTTCATGGAATGCTCATCAGTGAAAGCGATGAAGTTTTCTTCTTCTTCGGAGGCAACGCCGCAACAGTAAATACTGGTTTCCAGTGAGTTAATAAATTGCTGGTTGGCAAATTCATCTAATTTCTTTACAGATTCGCCCTGTACGTTGGTTTTTCCTGCTTCACCGAGAATATCGGCAATACCTGCTTTATTTACTTCTACATTCACACGTTTGGCAGCAAGACCTATGTCGCGCAGCAGACCTGACAATTGACCGGTAGCGCCGGGATAATTGCGTAGCTCCTGGATGGTGAACTCGTCCAGGGTCATTACTTTTTGCTTAAGATTCATAACGTTAGCTTGTGCGGACGAAATTAAGCCAAAAGGGCTTACTTTAATAAAACTGTCATTTATCCGTAAACAGATTTTAAAACAATTCTAAACTTGCCGTACTTTGCCGAATATTTTTTTATAGAAGACAAACTATCATATGAAGGTTTTCAAGTTTGGTGGTGCAAGTTTAGAAAGCATTGAACGTATCCGGCAGGTAGGTCAGATCGTACAGTCGTTTCCCGATGAAAAACTGCTGATCGTTATATCAGCCATGGCTAAAACAACCAATGAGTTGGAAAAGGTAGCCGAGAATTTTTATTTAAGGAAAAAGGAAATCGCCGCACAGTTGTTATTTAATATTGAACAGGGTCATCTCCGTGTAGCGGAAGGCTTGTTAGGTACAACCGAACATCCTGTATTCCAGCAACTGCAGCAGTTCTTTACAGAAGCTGAATGGACCCTTGGCGAAAAGCCGATGCGGACCTACGACTATTACTACGATCAGCTGGTAAGTTTAGGCGAGCTTTTAAGTACCGCCATCGTGAGCGCCTATTTCAACACGATAGGACTGAACAACGAATGGCTGGATGTAAGAGATGTTTTCAGAACCGACGACAACTTCCGTGATGCAAACATCGACTGGGTATATACCCAGAAACAGGTAACGGAGAAAGTTGTTCCGCTGTTTAATAAAACCAATATCGTTATTACACAGGGCTTTATAGGCAGTACTGACCAGAACGAGAGCGTGACATTGGGTCGTGAAGGCAGCGACTACTCAGCTGCAGTTTTTGCCAATATGCTGGATGCCGAAAGCCAGACCATCTGGAAAGATGTAGAAGGATTAAAAAATGCTGATCCGAAGTTGTTTCCTAACACGGTCAATATCCCCGAGATCAGTTATGCTGAAGTGATAGAAATGGCTTACTATGGCGCGCAGGTGATCCACCCTAAAACCATCAAACCTTTACAGAACAAGCAGATCCCTCTGCTGGTCAAATGTTTTCTCGACAAAAACCTTCCAGGCACCGTGATCAGGGAAGAAGCCGATACCCGGAAACTGCCTCCTATCATTGTACTGAAAAAGAACCAGGTATTATTGACCATTACCTCTAAAGATTATTCGTTTATCACGGAAGATAAGATCAGTGACATATACGAGATCTTCCATGGCCTGAAGATCAAGATCAACCTTATGCAGAACGGAGCCATTAACTTTTCCTGCTGTATAGACAATAACCCCGAAAAGATCGAACTCCTTATTAAGACGTTGCACCAGCAATTCAAGATCTCTTATAATGAAGGGCTGGAACTGCTCACTGTACGTTATTACCAGCCGGCTATGCTGGAAGAACTCAGTAACGGCCACCAGGTGATGCTCGAACAACGTTCCGGATCCACGATCCAACGCCTCTGGAAAAAATAAATTTATCCAGTTTCATATTTTTTTTCACTATTGTCCGACTAAAATAATGTTTTAGGATGAAAAAAGGCAGTTCCGAAGAACCGCCCAATTTGGTAAGTTTGAGTTACCACACTTAAAATTACCATGGGCGAAAATAAAAGTTTTTCCGGACAGCCGGTATTATCTCAAATATTAGATGTAATACCCAGTGCTATAATCAATGCGGCAAACAGAAAGCATCAATCAAACCGTTATTATAAGCGCTTACCCTTGCGGGTTCATTTGGTAAGCCTT
>NZ_FNRL01000012.1 GCF_900107795.1 Chitinophaga terrae (ex Kim and Jung 2007) | reverse complement strand
AAAGCCCCAATGCAGTCAAAATGCAGGTCTATTGCGTGCTGATCGCTCAATTACTGATGGTGGTCATCAGAAAGAAAGCTGCCACGAAAAAATCTTTTGCTAATATGATCACCGTTATAAGATTACACCTGACAAGCTATGTTGGACTGATGGAATTTATTAAAGACACATATAAAGCATGGAGAAAAAAACACAATGCATCATCGCTTGCCTTTTCACCGTAATAAAGGAGGGGAGCTTCCCCCCATTTTGAAACAATCAAATTTTAGGCTGTAATCCTTATCAGAAAGGGATTACAGCCATTTTTAACCCGATTTTTGTCGGACAATAATGTAAAATTATCATAATATTATTAGGAAAGTGGTTGTTTACGTAATTAAGAAAAGAAAAAAATTGATTAACTGGATTACCTTAAACCAGGTTCTGGTGCTTTCCTTTTTCTTGCATGCGATACTGATCTTCGTATTTGGAGGCTGGTTCCTGAAGAATATTTTAGTCAGTGAATCCGGTGTTTTTGCATTATTGTGCTTAAGGATGGGCGATAAAAAAGAAAGGTATGTCTATAAGATCATTTTTGACAATGATAAAAAACAATGTTTTGTTCATTTTTATCAGTTCCTCATTTTCAAATTTGTTAAACCGGTCTCTTATAACGATATGTCGGTGACGTATGCCCGAATAAGATACGGCAGAGGAGTTTCACCCTTAACGTTAAGAATAATGGAGCATAAAAAGATGCTTGCAGAGATCAGGGAAAAGCATAATCTGGGATGGACATCAGAAGAGATATTATCTATATATAAAATGTTTGAGAAGATAAAAAATGACAACGATGGTGATTCAATTTAAAGTAGTTTTTTTAACCAGAATGATGACGAGATTGTTTGTGATATCAGGGATACTTGTTTTCTTATTTTTTTGCTATCTGACCTTCATATGAGTTATAAATACTTCCTAAGTATGGTGACAATTTTTGGGCGGATGTCAAGGTCCAATTAGTGTATAAAGTTTTTGATGGTAATATCAAAATTGAACATGTTTGGGCGGAAAAGGTTGGCAACTATTATAAAATAGTTAATGTTCCTTTTTTGCAAGCAACATTGCATATGGAGATATAGTAAGTGTCGAAGATGAAGGACAGTTGTACTTTGACGAGCTGATGAGCCTTCAGGTCACAGTACCATACAAATGATTATTTATGATAAGGTAGCGTTAAAAGAATAAGTGAAGAGCTGGTTGCTTTAGGGCGTGATTGGGTAGGAAGCCATCTTGATGGTTGTATATCAGTTGATGTTCCTGCTACTATATCTTACATTCCTATTAAAAAATAAGGAGGCATGTCTGACCAATGTGTGAAAGGTAGCGGAAGTGTCTTTATGTTGACCAAATAGATGGATGTTATCTGATATTTATTTTGATATTTCAGAAAAAATAACTTAGCTTAGAATTATGAACTATAGTTATAGTTGCAACTAATTTGATAGTTTAAACCTAACCTAATGATAATTAAACCCTTAACTCAGGCCGAAGAAAATATTATGCAGATTATGTGGCGGCTTAACCGGGCAACAGTGAAGGAGATTATTGATGAAATACCCCTCCCCAAACCTGCTTATAATACAGTATCTACCGTTGTGCGGGTACTGGAAAAGAAAAAAATAATCGGACATGTATCCGAAGGGAATTCTCATATATATTATCCCCTGATATCGGAAGCCGATTATATGCACTACTCAGTTGATAAAGTACTCAGGGATTATTTCAAAAATTCATACAAAAACCTTGTTTCCTTCCTCGTTGAAAAGCAGGATATGTCCTCTAAAGATATTGCTGAATTGGAAGCGCTTATCAAAACACTTAAAAAAGGTAAGTCATGAACATACTATATTACATCCTTGAAGCTAATGTCTATTTGTTAATTTTATTCCTGGGTTATTGTGTGTTCCTTTCCAGGACTAATTTCCATCAGTTAAGCAGGATTTACCTTTTGGCGGGAACAATTATATCATTTATTCTCCCGCGTTTTAACTTTGCATTCACGTCCGCTGTTCATACCATATCCGATACTCCCGTCACGATAGGATCATTGACTCCGGCAGTACGCATGGTAGGGGATAATCCAGGCTTATCAATGACTTCTTTTGTATTGATAAGCTATTTGGCTGGTGTGATTGTTATGTTGGCTTTGTTTGTTCAAAAAATGCTGGCATTGAGAAAACTTGTGCTGGGAGGAAAACGTGTAAAACAAGGCGAAGTTACGCTAATTTACATAGGCGGGCTAAGCCAGCCTTTTTCCTTCTTCAAATTAATCTTCCTGCCATCGACCGTCGAACGGGAAAAAGATACGATAGTCGTTAGGCATGAATTGCTCCACGCACAGGACAAACATTCGCTTGACATTATCATCCTTGAAATATTTAAAATTATTAGCTGGTTCGTTCCGGTAGTCTATTTGGTTCAGCGTCGACTGAAACTGATTCATGAATACATTGTCGATGCTTCTATGATTGCAGATGGGCAAACGGATTATTACATCAATCATGTACTTAAATTTAGTAGTGTTGATAGATACCAGACATTGGGAAGTAATATTAATTATAAAGCCTTACTTAAAAACAGAATTATTATGATGTATACAACCCCGCAAAAGCCCATAAAGAAACTAAAGTATCTGCTACCACTTCTGTTACTTACGCCCGCCGTTTACGCGTCGTCTCATTTCTTGGCAAAGGATTACAGCATAAAACTTTTTGAATCGCCGTCAAATCACAAGGAGCGTAAACAAACAGAAGTGCCAAATGCAACGGCATCTGGCCCTGCGTTGCGGCTTAATTATCTGCAAAAGGACACGATTGTAAGAAAACAATCAATAAAGAAATCCGTTAAGAATTCGAGATCAGTTAGAAAAAAAGATAAAAGTTTGAAGTATGTTAATGTAGTTGTGGATGAAGAAAGATCAGATACTACGATAGACAGAAATGGTAATGTAACTGTGACCAGGCCTTTAATTCTTGAGGTAACTCCTGATCATCCCTGATTTAGACGGAGGATATTTCCATACCTATATACTTGGCTAATGAAATGCATTTTTTTGTTTATGCTGCTCACAATGGGTAGCCTGGCTTCTATTGCCCAACGCGCAAGCATTAAGGGGTATGTTACTGATACAGTGAGTGGTCTGAAGCTTAGAGATGCCGTCGTTTTGCTTGCAAATTCCAAAGACTCTATGTTAGTGCAGTTTTGTCGCACTGACGCCAATGGATACTTTAAAATGGATAGAAACCTCGTTCCCGGTCAATACATCATATGTGTCAGTTTGCCTTCCTATGTA
Organism: Chitinophaga terrae (ex Kim and Jung 2007); assembly: GCF_900107795.1. Taxonomy (GTDB): domain Bacteria; phylum Bacteroidota; class Bacteroidia; order Chitinophagales; family Chitinophagaceae; genus Chitinophaga; species Chitinophaga terrae. The sequence goes on along the minus strand of NZ_FNRL01000012.1, from coordinate 196,666 downwards.
GATTATGTAGAATTAAAAGAATTAAGCGGAAACGTAAACTCAATAGATATTTCCCTGTTTCCTAAATCGAAATTACTGAAAGCAGTGGTGGTGAAAGGAAAGGTGAAAGCGATATCCCTGAATGGCGATACACTTGAATTTAAAGCAGATGCATATCATGTAGGAGCCAACGCATCTGTCGACGAATTATTCAGGCAGCTACCGGGTTTTCAGGTTGACAGAGGCGGGAAGATATCCGTGAATGGCCAGGCTGTACAGAAAATCCTGGTCGACGGAGAAGAATTCTTTAGCGATGACCCGACACTGGTGTCAAAAACGGTGCGAGCTGATATGGTCGACAAAGTACAGGTGTTTGATAAAAAAAGTGAGCAGGCGGCTTTTGCAGGTGTTCAGGACGGCAAGACAGCCAAAGCCATAAACCTGAAATTGAAAGAAGATAAGAAAAAAGGTTACTTCGGAAAGCTGATAATTGGAGGAGGGGATAGATATTATAACGGAAGTGGAATGTTCAACCGTTTTAAAGGGCCCGCAAAGTTTTCAGTTTATGCTATTGCCAGCAATACAGGAGAGGGTGATATCAGCTGGAAAGACAGGGAAGATTTCGGTGTAGCTAAAGATCTTGAATATAACACGCCACTCCAGACGTTGGATAGCTGGGCAGGCCAGTATGCAGGATTGGGCTTTCCGCAGTTATACACTGCCGGTGCTCATTATAATAACAAATGGAATGCATTCAACCAGGCGATTGGTGGTGAAGCCAGGGTGGCGAAGCTAAACTTATCCGAGAATATGACTTCAACTACAATATCTATTCTCCCTACCCAAAAGTTAACAACCAGCGGTAATGAGAAAAACTATCATATCCTTTTACAACAAAAATATAATGGCAACTATCAAGTGCGTTTGGATTCCATGACAGAACTAAAAGCTAAGATCGGAGCGGCTGTTGGTAATAAAACAGGTGATAGGAATATCGCATCTGTCATCCGCAATGAGGCAGGACTTTCCATAAACGAGTTGTCGCAATATACAAATACTGATGAAAGAAGCAATTCCTGGATGGGGGAACTGATAGTAAACAAACGTTTCAGGAAAGCAGGAAGGCTTCTTACCCTTGGTTTATCCGGTGCTTACAATACACTGAATGGAAACGGCACTTTTATCACAAACAACCTGGCTTGGGACAGGGAAAATACAGATACCTCTATTAATCTTGATACCCGTCAATACAAAGAAACTGCTTCAAAACAAGATAAAATTAACCTCGATGTGCTTTATCGTTTCCCGATTTCGCAAACTTCTGCATTGTCCCTCAAGTATGCAATGGCTTTAGGCAATATGAAAAGCCAGCTAACAACATTTAACATTGCCTCTGATGGAAAGAATAAAAGTATAGATAGCATATATAGTAATAACTATCTCTTTCGTTCGGTCGGAAATAAAGCCGGTATACATTATCATTTTGTCAAAAAGCAATTCCAGTTGGAAGCAGGAAATGATATTGGTCTTACCTCTTTTAACCAGACTGACTATTTTCGTTACAATCTCATAAAACGCAACTTTGTCGGTTGGTTCCCAAATATTGAACTAAAATATAGTGGAAAGAATGGAACACGTACAGCATCATTATCGTATCTTGGAAATACCATACTTCCCTCTGCTTTACAATTGCAACCTCTGGCGAATAACACAGATCCCAACAACATAATAATAGGAAATCCGCAGCTGGGGCCGTCTTATTCTAATACAATCAAATTGCTCTATATTAATGCAGACTTTATTGCACGTAAGACCACCTGGATCGATATTGGGTACAATCTGATAACTGGCGATTTTACTACCGCTGATCAAATCGATAGTATCGGAAGAAAGAAATATCAGTTCATAAACGGGGACTATACCACTTTATGGACGGGGAACGCCACATATAGCTTTCCGCTGGCAAAATCGTTGACTATGGGGGTCAGTGCCGGATGGAACCTGCGGAGCAGTATGAACATAGTAAATAATGCTAAAAACCGTATAAGAAATGGGAATTATGTAGCCGGATTATTTTTTTCGGAGTCTCTGCCCGAAAAATTGAACATCACGTTAAATGTAAATCCCTCTTATAATTATAACTCGTCTTCTGTCGCTGAAAACTCGGGAGCCGACTATTGGATGCTTGATACACGACTTCAGGCAACCGTATATTTTCCGTTAAAAAGTGAGTTGCATACTTCTTGTTCGTTACTGCTTCGACAAAAAACCGACGAATTTACAGATAACACAAATGTAGTGCTATGGGATATCTGGATAAATAAACGATTGCTAAAAAGCGAGGCACTGATCCTGAAACTTAGCGCAACTGATGTTTTAAATCAGGCAAAATCTGTATTCCGCTATATCAATACAAACTATATTTCAGAGTACAGGTATGATGTCATCAAACGCTACTTCCAGGTTGGTTTAACCTGGAATTTCAGCAACTTCAATAACTCTGCAAAGCCATAAAACAGGAATTTCTATGCGATATGTGCTATTATTCTTATTTATTTTCTTAGGGACCCTTGTGTTTGGGCAAAGCCCGCCATTACCTGTAGAGGGATCTATTGTTTTTGAAAGAAAGGAAAATTCGGCTTATTTTAAAAAGAAATGGGGCACAAGTAATACAGGCGACCAAGCGCCAGACTTTAAGAGCTTATTTTTTGAGCTAAAATTTACCGGGACTAAGTCAGTTTATATGCCTGTTGATAGTGTAATAAAACAGAACGGGACAGGGGGATTGCCAGGCGCGGATAATATCGTATATACTGACATCGAGAACAATACCACCACATGCATGAGGAATGTGTTGGGTACTTATTTCCTGCTTGAGAAACCAGTTGCACCTATTAAATGGAAGCTGACAGGGGAAACCAGGATGATCGCCGGTTTTGAGTGCAGACGAGCCAATGCTATTATCCTGGACTCGATTTACGTGGTGGCTTTCTATACAGATAATATTGTTTCGAATCTGGGTCCTGAAACATTTGCCGGACTTCCCGGTATGATACTCGGAGTTGCCCTGCCTCACCAGCATGTTTCATGGTTTGCCCAAACGGTAAATCTTCGGAATGTTGACGAAACCAGTATCCGCCCGCCTGTCAAAGGTAATAAAATGACGTCGTCTGGCTTTCTAACCACTGTAAAGTCATCACTCGGCCCGTTAGATCCGTATTTGAACGAGTATCTTTATATGTACTTATTGTAGTACCGGAATTGAAGGCCGTTTGCAGGAAAATGGAAAAACCTACAATGATTAAAACGGATGAGACTTAAGTTTTACGAAAATACGTGTTGCAGCTTCCATATCCAGTGCGTCCATGTCCACTAACTTTAATGATTTAACCATGTGGAGGGTAGCGGTCTTATACTTCAGGAAATGCTCGGTTTTCAGATGTGACTGATACGCTTGCTGGTCGCTGTATATCTCCAATATCCTTACCTGTGCCGGATTATCCCTTTGGAACATAGGGAAGATGGCAATAACACCTGGCTCCAGCCTTACAGATGCTTCAGCTTCGCGCTTCAGTATTGCTTTGTATTCCTCGAGCCGTTGGGGATTTATCTCGATCTCCGAAATGCGTACCATCATTCCCTGTTGTTGAGCGTAAGCAATATCACATACAAAAAGCATTAGTATAGCCAGAAAGTATATTTGATTTTCAACAATTCATTATCAATAATTTAAAAGGTTACAAAAATTAAAGCGAGGTTACCGTAAAGGTTATTTTAGTTCTTTTAAATTATTGGGGTTTAGGGCAAAAAAAATAGGGCTACATCTAAAGATATAACCCTAATTAGCTAGTAAATACACTTCAGTTACAAACCAGTAACTTTCGTGCCCAGAACAGGAATCGAACCTGCACTCCGTTGCCGAAACAAGATTTTGAGTCTAGCGCGTCTACCAATTCCGCCATCTGGGCAATCGTGTCAACGGGCTGCAATATTACACCTTAACACGTTATCATCCAAATATTATTCACCAACCAAACCTGTTTCTACTTCCCCCGCCCGTTTGTAATTTGCTATCACAACTCCCTTGGTCGTTACAACACTATCCGTTAATTCAAATGCACCCGGCTCGCTGCTGTCGTCAAATAATTTCTTTCCTTTTCCTAACAATACCGGGAATGTTTTAAGCCATAACTCATCTACCAGGTCATGTTTCAGCAACAGGCGAACCAACTCGCCGCTGCCATGAACCTGGAGGTCAGAACCCGCTGAGTTCTTCAGCTTCTTAATGTCTTCCACGCCCCTGATAACTTCTGAGTTGTTCCAGTCGGCCTTCTCCAGGGTATTAGACAATACATATTTCCTCACGCTATTGATTCCAGGCCAGTAATTTTCATGTGTTGGCCAGTAACCGGCAAAGATGTCGTATGTTTTCCTGCCAAGCAGCAGGTCTGTAGATTTCAGTTGCTCCTGCATTACTTTGCCAAACGCTTCGTCGCCATATGAAGCCACCCAGCCTCCATACCTGAAGCCGCCGGAAGTATCTTCTCCTGGTCCGCCCGGCGCCTGCATTACGCCATCCAATGTGATCATTGATAAAACGATGATTTTTCTCATGGTAGAAATTTTTTAGGTTGTTTAAATGTCTGGTATAAAGGTCGGGGAGAATAATTTCTCATCTGCAACGCAAATGCGACAATTACAGTGGCCGAATGCGAAAATCCGGGGGATGCAGGTTCCCCCGGTTTCAAAAAAATGATCTACCGGAACAATACCTCTCCATCTGCCGGAATGAAACAACGATCGCTTAATCCGGCTGCTGCTATTGCCTGTCGCGTTGTTGCACGGGTTTCCGTGGAAATATTCACCGCCTCCAGGTGTACTATGTATACATCTGCCTGTGGGGCATAGCGGCAAAGGGTGATGACTTCCGCTACGGGCATCAGGATTGGCCCGCCTGTTATGAACTCTGCGGCGCTTCCATTCACTATTACCTTCGAAGGTTTGAATCTGTCTAAAGCTTCCTGCACTTCTGTACACCATATTGTATCGCCGGCTATATAGATGGTTTCGCCGGCAAACGACAGTACATAGCCGGATACGGCGCCCATTTGCTGCCCAATTTCTCCAACGCCATGGCGGCCGCCGGTCCTGGCGATTTCAATACCTTCCCAGTGGCAGGTTACTTCAACAGCGGTCAGGTTACTAAAGCCCGCCTGGCGTATTATTGCTGCATCGGTGGGTTGACAGAACAGGGGAATGTCCTTTGGCAGCAACTCCCGGGCCGTAGCGTCCCAATGATCGGTATGCAGATGGGTCAGCAGCACGGCATCCGTTTGTGCGATAACTTCATTGGCACTTACCGGTAAATCAACCAATGGGTTCCTGGCCGTGCTGGCGCAATCGGGCAGAGGATCATAACTGCCTTTGGATCCCAGCAGCGGATCTACAAGCAGGGTCTTATCATTGATAGTTAACAACAGCGTGGCATTGCGTAATAATTGAACTTTCATGGCTATGCATTAATTTTGTTGCTTGCAAAATTCAGGCAATGCTGCAGCGGGACCAAGAAGGTTACTTTTTTGTAACCCGTTCACAAATTTGTAACCATGAAGTATAACGAATTCGAACATTGCGGGCTTAATGTCAGCCTGCAGATGTTGTCAGGAAAGTGGAAACCGATCATCCTCTACCATCTTTTTCATAACCAGCAAATACGGTTTACAGAGCTATGGCGCATCATTCCGAAGGTCGCCAAAAAAGTGCTGCTGGATCATTTAAGGCAGATGGAAAACGATGGATTGATCATCCGCAACGAAAGATCAGGGTTTCCGCCGGAAGTCTGTTACCGGCTATCAGAAAAAGGGAAGGCATTAGGACCTATCCTTTCTTCCCTGGAAGCCTGGGCTAATGAACATGCCGCCAGGGAAGTAGAAGCGCTTAGAAAAGCTAATTCGGCCCGCCGGAAGAGTGAATAAAATAAAGGCTATTTTATTTCTGTATTCTCATTCCAGTAATAACTATCAGGGTAAATGCGCTGCCCGAAAACCGCGGTGCCTACTCTTACTATTGTAGCTCCTTCTTCGATAGCGATCTCCATATCCCCGCTCATGCCCATGGAAAGTTCTTCCATCGCCACATATGGAATATTGGCTGCTATCACCTGCTGCTGCAGGGCTTTCAGGAGTTTAAAACAATCTCTTACCTTGTCTGACTGGTTACTGAGCAACCCGATGGTCATAAGCCCTTTGATACGGAGGGAAGAAAGCTCAGACACCCGTTTAACCAGCTCCATAGCCTGGCCTGGCGCTACGCCAAACTTGCTTTCTTCATTGGAAGTATTTACCTGGATGAATACATCCATAGCCTTGTTCTCCAACAACAGCCGCTGATGCAGTTTCTCCGCCAGCTCCAGCCGGTCGAGCGACTGCACACAGGAAACCTCGTATTTAAGGATGTCTTTGATCTTGTTGGTCTGTAAATGCCCGATAAAATGATTGGTATGCGGTACATCCTTCAAGGCTTCATACTTTTCTTTCAGCTCCTGCACCTTGTTCTCAGCTATTAAGGTTTGTCCGGCCTGCAAAGCGATCTTTATACGGTCAGGACTAACAGTTTTAGTCGCTAACAAAAGCTTTACACTATCGGGATCACGGCCGCTCTGCGTACAGGCTGAGGTAATGCGCCGGCGAATGATCTCCAGGTTCTTTAAAATATCTTCATTCATATACCGCCATTTTTTCTTTTTCCTCCAGTTCCCTGATCAGTAAAGATTTTACCAGCGTGTAGGCGTAATCTTTAGCTTCGGCAAATGAAATATCATATTTCCGGCTGATACCCTGCAGGTGCTCCGGGAAAGGCGCCAGGATCTTCGAATAATATTCATCCAGCATCCCGGGCGATGGCATTGTAAACCCGATCCGTAACTGGAACCTTCTCAATAACGCCGTATCAATGATTTCTGGGTGGTTGGTTGCACATATAAGCAGGGCATTGGCAGGGAAGTAGTCAATAAGTTGAATAAGCGTATTCACCAGTCTTCTCATTTCTCCAACATCCTTATCATCGCTGCCCCTGGCTTTACCTATCTGGTCAAATTCATCCAGGAACAACACGCATTTGTCCCTGGCCGCCTTATCGAATACCATTTTAATATTCTGCGAAGTTTCACCGATCCGTGAGCAAACTATATTGCTGAGGTTCAGTATAAGCATGTTCCTGCCCAGCGATTGGGCAATGGCTTTTGCCGTCATTGTTTTCCCGCAGCCCGAGCTGCCGTGCAGGAGCAGTTTGTTGTTAACCGGCAATCCATAGGTTGTCAGTTCATCCACATACCTGTACTCCTTGAGCAACTGTTGTATGCTTTCTCTGTTTTCAGTATCAAGAAAAACGTCCGGTAACGCTACTGCCTCCCTGTTATGTATAACCAGGTCTGTTACATTCATTATATTAATTGGCTGTTTTTAAAATATCCATTGAATACGAAATGTCTTTTAATTCAAATTGAGTCCTGTTTTCCAGGTACATTTTATGCAATACAGCCGTCAGGATCTCGCCGGCCCTGAGCACTCCTTCTTTCATTTCCTTACCATGCAGCATTGACAGATGTAAATGTGCGGCAAACAATTCTCCGGTACCGGGAGGGTTCACGTCAATTTTTCTGGCGCGAAGAACAACCGGCTGCTTGCCGGCAATGATGCAGTTTTCAAGTATGCCCGCTAAGGTGCCGGAATAATGCCCGCCTGTTATAACCAGGTTCTTTCCTGACAGGGCATAATGCGCATTCACGGCGGCTACTGTTTCGTCGATCGACTGGAACTGCCGGCCCAGTATATGTTGTACTTCAAACTGGTTAGGCGTGAGCAGATCGGCCATCGGGATCAGGTGTTCGATGATGGCCCCGGGAACTGCTTCCGGTACATATAACCCGCTCCCGGTATCGCCCATCACCGGGTCGCATAAGTAGCTGATGCCGGGGTCCTGTTGCTTGATCTTCCTGATAAAATCGGCCGCCAGCTTCACCAGGTCTGCCGACCCAATGTAACCGGTAATGATAGAAGAAACTTCATCCAGGATATCCAGTTTCAGGAGCCCATCGAGGATGTCTTTAAACAAAGGCGCTTCTACTGCGCTGCCGCCAACGGTAGGGTAGCCAAGGTGATTGGAAAACAAAACTGTGGGAACTGTGATCACATCCTGCCCGCCCATCTGCAATACCAGCGAAGTGGTATTCAAACCTACATAGCCATACGAAACTTTACTGTGAATGATAATCGTTTTGTTTTTGCCTTCTCGTGCCATTTTATAGAGATTAAGGAGGCCGGAAATGGATTCGAACCACTGTACAGGGTGTTGCGCACCCTGGCCTGACCACTCGGCTATCCGGCCCGGAAAGTTATTTATTAACTGCCAGGGTACAAAATTAGCTTATATTTGGACTAGCATAATGATGCAGTTTTAATAAAAAATGGTAGTCCAGATGTTGAGGTCCTGGCAATTTCAGATCCGGTTAAACGAGCGTTCAGATAAAGCTATTTATCTGCAGATCGCCGATGCGGTTATAAAAGATATCCAGTCAGGAAGATTAAGGCCGGGAGATGCCCTTCCCGGCAGCAGGAACCTTGCACAGGTTTTAAAGGTTAATCGCAATACCGTGGTCGAAGCGCTGAATGTACTGATCATGGAAGGATGGATCGTGTCGAAAGAACGAAAGGGTACTTTTGTGGCCGACCGGCTTCCTGTATTCAGGGAAAGGGAAAAGAGCAATCCTGTGATGGCAGCGATGAAAAAGACGCCCGACAAACGTTTTCATATCCAGTTCGACGACGGGCATCCTGATAGCAGAATTGCGCCTATTACCGAACTGGCCAGGGCATACAGGCAGATATTCAACCTGAAACTAAGATGGCAGATGATGGGCTACGGCAGCGAACTGGGGGATCCTGAACTGCGCCGGGAAATAGCCCAGATGCTCAATCACCAGCGCGGATTGCAGGTAAATGAGCAAAACCTCTGCGTTACCCGTGGCAGCCAGATGGCCATGTACCTGGCTGCTCAATGCCTGTTTTCGCCCGGTGATTATGTTATGGTAGAAAACCCCGGGTATCAACCTGCCTGGAAAGCATTTGAAAGCGCCGGCGCCAGGTTGTTGCCGGTAAGAGTTGATAAAGAAGGGTTGATGATAGAAGATGTGATAGCCTGCCTGAAATCAAGGAAAAAGATCAAAGCCATTTATGTTACCCCGCATCACCAATATCCTACTACCGTTACTTTAAACCTGGAACGACGCCTGGAGTTGATCCGGTTATCCAACGATCATGGCTTCACCATCATTGAAGATGATTACGATAATGAATTCCATTTCGGTTACCGGCCCGTGTTGCCGCTCTCAAGTTTCCGGGAACTGAAGAACTACGTGTACATAGGCACCATGAGTAAAGTAGTTTCTCCCGTATTGCGCATAGGCTACCTGACAAGCAGCAGCAGCGAACTGATAACGCGGATAGGGGCGTTGCGGAAGATCGTGGATATAAATGGCGATAGTATCATGGAGCGGGCGGTATTGCAATTGATCAAAGACGGTACCATTAAACGGCATATCAAAAAAGCAACGAATCACTACCGGGTAAAACGTGATTTCACCGCGGCGTTATTAACGAAGCTGTTGAAAGAAAAAGCCGCTTTCGATATCCCCGATGGCGGGTTGGCGATTTGGATAGCGCCAAAGAAAAAAGTAGACTGGCAGCAGGTGACAACAAAGCTGGAAAACCAGGGAATAAAATTCCTGAATCCTGGCGTCTATAGCTTTGATTCAAAGATCAATGGATTCAGGTTAGGATATGGATCACTTTCAGAAAAGGAACTGGAAGAAGGAATTATAGCGCTGGGGAAACAGTTTTAGTGCGCCGCTTCTATCTTCTTGCTCACTGTTTCCATTCTTTTCCGCCAGGCGGTAACATGAGGCTCTTCATACACCGGCATTCCTTTTTTATTTAACAACCCTAATGATTCAGCAAGCGAGCGGCTTAGCCTGGCTGCTTTTGCATGCCCTTTTTTCCATTCCGACTGGTTGCTTTTTATGCTTTCTTCAAACACTTTGATAGCCTGTTTGATGATCTGCAGTTCCTCCTTATATCTTTTTTGTTTGCGATAGATGATCATCAGCCGGTTATAGGCATCTGCGTATAACGGATCCTGTTGCACAATGGCTGTATATGGCTTTATTGCCTCTGTCATCTTGCCTTCTGCTTCCAGCTGTCTTGCTTGTTCCATGGTGTCATGGATGGATATCTTCTTTGTCATTTCCGGAATTTTTAAAGTTGGATCTTTTTCACTGGTCAACCTGGTCCTCCCATTTAGCCGGCTCGGGCAGCGGCTGATAGATCTGAAGGAACAAATTCCATTCCGGCTTGCCGGTAAAGCCAGCTCTTCAGCTTATCTTGTTCTTCTGCCGTTATGTGACTCCGGAAAGTTTTTGTAACCTTCCGGAGAAAACCGTGATCAAATAGGTAGAAAACATTTTGTAACATGTCTAGTATTATCGTTTTTTTCCTGGTTGTGCCATTTTTTTTCTGTCTCTTCCTGGCATGGCTCTTTGCTCACAGGGCGAGGCACAAAGAAAGACTGCTGATGATAGAAAAAGGAATAAATCCTGATATTAACCCATCTGCTTTCAGTGCGCGTACCCTCATATTTACACTGGGTATTGTGTTGCTTTGCCTGGGGGTTGGAGTGGGGCTCATTGGATTGCTGGCATACCTGGGTATGCTTCCCGGCGTGGCGCCCGTTGCCATTCTGTTACTGAGTGGAGGAGGAGGCTTGCTCCTGGCCCATTTTTTAACTAAATCGAAAAAATAGCCTGGATGGATGACCTGTATGTGGCCAAAGTACGGTCGGGTGATACGGAAGCATACCGGTATTTTTTGAAGAAATACCAGGATATGGCTTTCTCCCTCGCTATGTCAATCCTGAAAGATGAATTCCTGGCAGAGGAGGCAGTACAGGACGCTTTTGTGAAAGCATTCAATGCATTGGCTTCTTTTTCTGAGCGTTCGAGTTATAAAACCTGGTTCTATCGCATTGTATTGAACGAATCTTTTCTCAGGCGGAAAAAACAACAAAAGGAACTGCTGGATTTTCATGCCGATTATGACGAAGAATTAGTGGACGAAAGCGCCTTAAGCAGGAAAAGCCAGGAAGAACAGGCATGGTTGGTAGGAGAGGCGTTGAAACGGCTGCCTGACCGTGAAGCGGTTGTTTTGCGTTTGTTTTACCTGGAAGAAGAATCTATCAAAGGAGTCTGTGAGATCACAGGTTGGACCGAATCTAATGTTAAAGTGATCCTGCATCGCGCCCGCAAAAGTATGCTCGGCGTTATTAATAAACTGCTGAAACATGAATGAAGAACAATTCTCGAAGCTGATGGAGCATAGCCGGCTCAAAATTCCGTTCAGCGATTTTGAAGAACGGACGATGGCGAGAATTCAAAGAGAGAAGGAGGTAAAAACAGCCTCGCATCGTTACAGGAAATTATCCTGGCTGTTTTTTGTGCTCGGCGCAGTAATAGGCGCGCTGGCAACCGGGCTTGTAACCAGGCTACCGGGGATGGAAGGAGATACATTCGGGCTTTTTTGCAAACTCGCATATGTGCTTTTGCTGGTGGCAGGATTACACTACCTCGTTACAAAAACCGATACTTCAACAACTAAACCCTGATCATGAAAAAATATTTACTGGTATGGCTGCTATTGGCGGCCGGGGCAACCTATGCCCGGCAAACAACGCTTTCAGGGTATATTCAACCTGTTGGTCAAGTACAATTAACTCAAACTTACGACGGTAATTTCTGGAAAAAGGCAACTGAACTTATTCAGCCCGCCGCCTCCGGGTATTTCGTGAAAACATTTAATGGAGCGGCTACCAGGTGGCTATGGATAGGGGAGGATGCCCGGCGCAAAATCATACTGCTGAGTCCTGGCCGGCCCTTGCAGGTAACCCTTAAAAACAATGCGCTCTTTTTCTCCGGCGCCGCCGCCAAAGAGAATAATCTCATCTCCCGGCTGGAACTGGAAAGTACGCAACAATTACCCTTCATTAAAGAACTGGGCTCCGACGGCGGATATGCCAGGTCGCCCATCGACTCGGTGATCCGTTTCAAATTTCCGCAGATCATACAATTGCTGGATTCAGTCAGGCGCGTGGTGAAACAGGCCCGATTGCCTGTTGCTGTTGAAAGAACGGTACAAACGGAGCTGACCTATCATTATGCCAATGCTGTTACCGGAGATCTTACTTATTGGTTAAACCGGGGACAAAACCGGGAAGGCTTTCACCTGCGCTTTATAGATACCATACAGGCTTATTTTCCTGTACCAGCAAAAGAAGAGCTGGCAATAAGCCCTGCTGCCAACAGGTACCTGGAGCGCCTGTTCAGGATGCGGCTCTGGAAAGCATTTTATATTTACCAGGCAGACAAGGACAGGGGCCGTGCCGACAGCCAGTTCCTTCGAACTACCGGTATTAGCATGGCGGTCCTGCAATCGGAAAGGCAACGTGAGAGTGAAATGCTGTTGTTCAGCAAACGCCTGAAAGGGTTGTTACCGGCGTATGCGTGGGAAAAAGCGCTGAATAACCTGCTGTATAATCTTTGCATGTCGGGGCAGGTACAGGGAGCGGCCGGACTGCTGCAGTTTATACAAAAGCATAGCAGTGATGGCCGCCTGGTAAAGGATGCAGAAGCAATGTATGCCCCCCTCCGGAAAGCCCGTGACCAATATGCCGGCAATTTGAATATCAGGATCAGGAAAGATTACAGGAGTGTGTCGACCTTGGATTCGCTGCTGGCTCCTTATAAAGGCAAGGTAGTGTTTATAGACCTCTGGGGCACATGGTGCCCCTACTGCATCAGCGATATGGAATATGAACCGGTGCTTAAAAAGCAACTGGAAGAAAAAGATATTGTATTCCTGTACCTGGCCCAGGATGAAGATAAGGATGATGAAAAATGGAGGGACTTTATCTTTGCCAACAACCTAACAGGAGAGCATGTACGTAAAAATCAAAGCGAGATAGGCATGATCTGGAATGCGCTGGGCGTGCCGGAAAAGGAATGGTCGTACCCCCGCTACCTGGTAGCCGACCGTTCAGGCAGGATTGTTGTTGGATCGGCTGCCAGGCCGGGAAAGGGCGATGAACTTTACAGGCAATTGTTGCAGGTACTGAATGAATAAGCATAGTCAGATTGCCCGCAGCCGTACATCAGTTGTTCTTTAGCGGACAGTTTTCTATAATGCATTCTTGTAAGTTATTGACAGCCAATATTGTTTTATTTGGCATACGCATTGGGGCCCAACAGGCATTTTACTGCACTATGATCAGGAACTATATCAAAATTGCGCTTCGCAATCTCCGGAATAACAAAGTTTATTCCCTTATCAATATTGTAGGACTTACCATTGGCCTTACCTGTGCTATGCTCATCTTGCTTTATGTAAAAGACGAAGTGAGCTTTGACCGTTTCCATAAAAAAGGCGCCTCTATTTACAGGGTCGTTTTCAGGTCTGAATCCAATGGTGAAGTACGTGGAGGCAGCAGCACAGGGTTACTGGAAGGGCCCCGGTTTTCACAGAATGTTGCCGGCATAAAGTCTTATGTCCGGGTGCAGGATGGCCGGGTAAACCTGAAAAATGGACCTGATGTGGTAAGCCAGGATCTCTTGTTCGTGGACCCTTCTTTCTTTTCTGTGTTCAGTTTTGATGTGATAGACGGCGACCCAAAAAGCTGCCTCAAAGAACCGCATTCGGTGGTGCTCACAAAAGACGAGGCAAAAAAACGATTTGGTACTACGAATGCAGTAGGTAAGATGCTGATGCTGGAAGAGCAGGGCAAATTTGTTCCTTACCAGGTTACAGCTATAACCGAAAACTGCCCCGAAAATTCAACTATTCAATATAGAATGCTGTTGCCTATGAGAGAAAAACCAGGTGATCTCTTAAATACAGAAAACTGGTTTTCCGCATTCCTTAACACCTTCGTGGTGTTGGATGATAAAGCGGATCCCAGGGCGGTTATAGCCCAGATGCAGCGGTTCTATGAAAAGGACGCAGGAGAAACCTTCAGGATGCTGTCTGCCAGGTATGGGAATAAAAATAGAAATTTAAGTACGTATTCCCTTCAGCCTATGCTGGATATACATATGAGTACTACGCTTTCGGCGCAAAATGGGCTGCAACATGCCAGCAATCCTATCTATGCCTATATTCTTTCAGGGATAGCGCTGTTTGTGCTGCTTATTGCCAATATCAATTTTGTGAACCTGACAGTTGCCAGGTCGGTAAGGCGGGCAAAGGAGATAGGGATCCGGAAGGCGGTAGGCAGCGACAGGAAACAGTTGATCATCCAGTTCCTGGGCGAATCTTTTATATTGTGTACCATCGCCTTCTCATTGGCTGTCCTGTTAGCCTTTGTAGTGTTGCCGGTATTCAACGAACTGGCTAATAAAAAGCTGTCCTTAAGCTACCTGCTGGATGCAAAGTTGGTTGCCAGCTATATTGTTCTGTACCTGCTTGCAGGCCTGTTGGCCGGCTTTTACCCGGCAATGGTGCTATCGGGCTATAAACCTGTTGAAACCCTGTACAGCCGCTTTACATTAAAAGGCAAAGGCATCCTGCAAAAATCACTGGTCGTGCTCCAGTTCACACTCGCCTCTTTCCTGATCATAGCCACGTTCACGGTTTACTTCCAATTCGAATATCTTACGAAAGCAGACCTGGGGTTTGACGACAGCAACCTGGTAGTGGTAAACAAGGATAATATGACCCACGAAGAGGCGGCGGCTTTTAAAAACGAGTTGCTTACGTCTCACGATATTCAATCTGTGGCGCCTAAAAACGGCGGCTACTGGGGCACTGGGGCAAAGCTGCCCAATGACTCATCCATCATGTTCGCGTGGGAAACAATTGACGAATCTTACCTGCAAACGTTGAAATTGCCTATTGTAAAAGGCCGCAATTTCTCGGCAGATTTTCCCGGCGATTCTGCTCAATCTATCCTGATAAATGAAACCTTTGCGAAGGAAGCAGGATGGAAAGATCCTATAGGCAAATCCGTCTTCTTTAATTACAGGGACCGGACTTACCAGGTGATCGGTGTTGTAAAGGATTACCATTTCAGGGCGCTGAATGAAAAGATCCGTCCACAGGTCTTTACAATGGCAAACTACAATCCTTACGGAACTTTTTATATAAAGATCCGTCCAAATACCGCCGCTTCCAGTCTAAGTTTTATTGAGCGGAAGTTCAGGCAGTTCTTCCCGTTAACACCTTATTCTTATGTATTCATGGACGAATTGAACCGGAACAGGTATGAATCGGAAGCCCGTTGGAAAAAGATCATCTTTTTCGGCGCTATCCTTACCATCTTTATTTCCTGCATAGGCTTGTTTGGCTTGTCGGTATTAGCTGCAGAGAAACGGACAAAAGAGATAGGCATACGCAAAGTATTGGGTGCATCCGTTCAGAATATTGCCACGGTTCTGTCTATAGAATTTGTGAAGCTGGTAATGATCGCATTGCTTATCGCTATGCCGCTGGCCTGGTTTGCTGGTAAGAAATGGCTCGATAATTACCCGTACCGTATCACCTTCGGCTGGACCATTTTCGGTTATGCGGCGTTGCTGGTTACCCTCATTGCAATTTTTACGGTAAGCTTCCAGGCGGTGAAAGCAGCATTGGCAAACCCGGTTAAAAGTTTAAGAAGCGAATAATAATATTGCAGAAACAGGAAACGGGAAGGTGAAACGGCAAACAACCATTTCGCCTTCCCGTTTCCTGTTTCTGCCTCTGCCCAAAAAGATAACCTGCATTCCCTATCTTTGCAGGAAATAAACCCATAGCTGCCATCCAGTTGTTTTACCCGCCCCGGATATATATAACTCATTTTTAGCGGACGAAATATTTACAACGCATGAGCAACAATGAAGTTCTGAAATTATATACCTATGTTTCGAATGAGAAAGCACAGCGGAATAAAATATTTCTGCAACAAAATCTCATCAGCCTGCTAGAACAGGGAGAAAAGGTTGTACACTACGACAAAGGCAAAACCATTATCAGCGATAACCAGTTTGCGTTGCTTACTTCAGGCAATTGCCTGATGACGGAAAAACTCTCTGTTAACGAGGTTTATAAAAGCACAATGTGGTTCTTTGATAATACAGTGTTGACGAATTTTTTTGTAAAATACGCGTCGGTCATCGACAAAATTCCTTCCAAACCAACGGCAGGCGAACAACCGTTCCTTGTTTTTGAGAAAGACGAATTTATCAGGAATTATATCGTTTCCCTTAAATACATACAGGAACAGCATTCCGTTTTCTCTTATGAAAAACTGGAACTGAAGTTTGAAGAACTGATGATGTTCCTGCTGGAAAAATATCCCCGCGAGATCCTTTCTTTCCAGCTAAGATCGCAGGAAGAATATTCAGACCTGGAGATCAGGAAAGTGGTGGAACAGAATATTACTAACAATCTTACCCTGGAAGAACTGGCATTCCTTTGTCATACCAGCATTTCAACGTTTAAAAGGAAATTCCTGAAACTTTATAAGCTGCCGCCCAGGCAGTATTTTTTACAGAGAAGAATGGAGATCGCAACTTCGTTGTTGTTGCAAAATGAAAACCCAGGCGAAGTGTTTTATAAAGTAGGATATGAAAACCATTCCAGCTTCTCCCAATCGTTCAAACAGGTGTATGGAATAAGTCCTAAAGCTTTTCAAAACAAAAGATGAACTTCCGGCAACAGTCTTTGACTGATTGGCTATAAGCCGCCGGCGGCGCCGCTTCTACCTTTGCATAAAATCAATACAAAGATGGAAAACAAAACAGTAGAAGCAACGTTCACTTTAAAAAGCAATGACCTGGGAGGTCAGTTCACTAAGAAACATTTTGGAATAGGACCCGATTGCCAGGGGGGAAATATTTCACCCGAACTGCACTGGGAAAATGCGCCAGCAGGTACAAAATCCTTTGCCGTAACGATGTACGATCTTGATGCGCCAACCGGCAGCGGGCTATGGCACTGGGTGGTATATAATATTCCCGTTTCCGTTACCTCCCTGCCTGCCGATGCAGGCAACCTTACTGCCGGTCAACTCCCGCAGGGTGCAATCGGAGGGTTGAGCGACCTGGGCGTCAGGGGCTACTATGGCCCATGCCCGCCCGCAGGCCAGTTGCATCGTTATATCATTACGGTGCATGCACTCCGCGAACAACTGGAGGACGCTGAAAATTCCAGCGCCGCTATAATCGGGTTTATGCTCAACATGCACACTATAGAAAAAGCGTCGCTGCTGGTATATGCCCAACAGGAGGGAAAGTAATGAAGGTCCGCTGCTTACCTATCCTTAGCCCGCCGGCTGGGGATAGGTAAGTACCAGGGCATGCGGATTGATACTATTTGCCTTGATCCCGGATCAATGACAGCGTTTTCTCTAATACGGCATCCTTGCCTTTGATAATATCCGCGGGTTGGGAGGCAACTATATGGTCAGGTATAATGCCGCGGCCAAGTGGGTATTTTTCATTTAGCGACATATGATAACGGAGCAGCGGAATGCCAAGTGTAAGCCCCGTGTTGGGGAGCTTTACAATTACAAAGCCGCCGCTATTGTTGCCTTCGATAGTGCCGCCGCTTTCTTCTCCTACAAAAACAGCACGGTGCTGATCCCTGGCAATAGCTGCAAATTCGCTGGTTACCGAGAAGCTGCGACCGTTTATCAGCACATATAATTTCCCTTTAAACGGATCTTGCTGGGGCTGCTGGATATCCAGGTTCGGATGGAGCGTAAAGATGTATTCATTGCCCTGTTTTTTGATAAAGGCTTTAAGCTGGTCATATTGTTCAGGCAAGGAGGCGTATTGCCTGAAACTGAAGTCCCTGTCCGAAACTACTGTAAGCCTGTTGTAATACCTGAATGGCTTGTCGGTAAACCAGGCAAATAGCCGGGCGCCCCATTGATCAATGCCGCCTTCATTATTACGAAGGTCGAGGATCAGGCTCTCTGCATTTGCCTGCCGGATACGATGAAAGGCAGTTGCGAGAAATGATTCCCACTCCGGACCTCCTTCCTGTGGCATAAATACAGGTATGCGCATCAGGGCAACGCCTTTGGCCGGAAAACTGACACTTAAAGTATCATGAGTAGCCGGAGTATTGTGATTACGAATAGTGGCAACATCCACTGAAGGCACTACCGTTGTTTTTACAGTGCCGTTCTTTAAGCGGTAATTGATAGTGAATGAGAAAGAGGGGCCGATAAAACTGGCATAGTAACCGGCAAACTGTTCCCCAAGCATTTGCCGGCGCGCACTCTCTACAACGCCATCGGCGGGTATGTTGGTTTTGAGACGGGCGGCCACAGTTGCCATATCATTATTATTAATACCGATGATCTCTGCACCCTGCGGAATGTTTGTTTTCCTGTATTCACCTACGACATATGCTTTCGCGTCCCTGAAATATAATTTGAGTGGAAATAACCCGGTTTGATAAAAAGCATATAGATCCTCGGGGTGGCCGTTGCGGTGCCATTTGGTGTGCCCGCATTTGATGTCGGCAACCAGGGGGGCCAGGAGGCGGTAGAACGCCAGCTCCGTCAGCGGATGTGTCAACTGCTCTGCTGTCTCTTTAAATCTTTTTGTCCAGTAACTGCTATCATGATAGGTATAAAGGCCGGGATGCGCCTCTGTTAGTGCAGCACGGAAAATTGAAAAATCCTTTTTCAGGCTGGTAGTTGAAATATTTACAGGCGCTTGCTGCGCGATGAGGTTTGTAGCGAATAATAAGGCTGTCAGTATTCCTCCAGGTCGTTTCATGTACTGTTTTTTGCGTGCAAAAGTATTGTTCAGTCCTGGCTGCATCGCCTGAGCCGACCGGATCATCCCTGTTGAAGCTGGGTTTTAAGGTATGCCGACGGGGTCATACCTGTAAATTTCTTGAAAGAGGTATTAAAGGTCGCTTTAGAATTAAACCCGCATTCATATGCAATTCCCAAGAGGCTCAAAGACCTGGCGCCGGGTGCAAGCATTTGGGATTGTACTGCCCTGATGCGGTAACTATTGATAAAGTCGAAGAAACTCAGGGCCAGGCGCGCATTAATAACCTGCGATAAATGATGCCGGCTTACGCCAAGCGCAGCTGCCAGTGAAGAAATGGTCAGGGCACGGTCGAGGTATGGCTTTTCATTATCCATATATTGAAGCAGGCGTTCTGTCAACTGATCGGTTGCCGCATCGTCGAGCCCCGATTTCGCATATTTCCTCGCAGCGCTGCCCTGTGTATCATCGTAACCGGCAGAACCGAAAACAAGTGTTTTTACCGGCGCTTCACAGGCCGGTGGCTCAGCAACGGGTTGACAATGTTCAAACAATTGGGGTTGTGTAATGCACTTGCCGGCAACCCAGTATAAAGCCAATACGACCAGCGCATAATTGTAGTGATAGAGATGGGAGAGAAGGGGTAGGCCAAACTTGCGTCCGTAAAAAGCCAGCCCTGAAACTACAAGGATCAGCAGGAAGATATAGATAAACCTGCGTAACCACTGAAGCTGGAACACATTGAAGGCAGCATGAACGGATTGCAGCGTTTTCCTGTACCGTTGTAACTGGACGAGGGCGAGTATGAGGTATAGCAATATCCAGGCAATGCTGAATTGGTTCATCCAGCCAAAGTCGTTTGTACTGGCTGCTTCAAAATCGTCAAGCAATCGGCGTTTGTCGGCCGCTGCCTGCAGGTACCAGGGTAATAACAGCAGCAGATATACGAAAAATGGAATAAAATGGATGACGTCCCGTCGCTGTAATTGTTTTTTGCCTGTGGTAAGATAGTATGTCAGCAGGTAGATAAGCGGGCCAAAAACCGTTGGCAGCAGCCATGAGATCCGGCTCAGGTGAGGAAAGGCAAGGAAGAACGACCGGGTGTCAAAAGCATTGAGCAGCGCCTGGAAACTGAGCAGCAACATCAGCGTGATCAATATAACCACAGGCGCGGTATTTCTTTTCCGGGAAATTAACATCAACGTAAAAAAGCCGGTATTAACCAGCCCCGCTACAACAAAATATTGAAATAAAGCAATCGGGTACATGGAAAAAGGAAAACTAACCGGGCGCAAAATAGATCATTTGCCCCGCGTCTCCATGGTTCGTCGACAAACGATAGGGTAATGCATACAAACGTCATCTATTCTCCTGTTGGCCTGTCTGCCCCCGGTATGCAGCTTGTTCCCTTACTCCCGTTCCCCGCTCCTTTATGCCGGGCAACCAGCTAATGATGCGGATCGATTGCGTCGGCAGCAATGGTCCATGCTTCTTCCACGGAAATAATTTCCCCTCCCGAAAGTACCGACTGACTATCTACTTCCGCTATCTTTTCTTTCCAGTCCGGCTCCCTGAAATCTTCATAAAAACCGGCGATATCACCGGTGCAACAGAAGCCGATGAAATCCGTATATCCTATCTCCATATTCTCCCATTCCCCGGCATCGGGGGCATAATAAAACACGCTGCCTAAGCCCTCCTGTTCGGCTAAGCCGCCGGCATTAATGGCATAGAAACCTCCCAGCACATCATCAGCTATTAAAAGAAATAATGGGGCATCACCGAAGCGCCTATACGATTTACCCAGGTTCCAGGCAGGCAAACTCCTGCTCAACCGCTCATTGCCCGAACCCAGCACTCTCAGCCATCCATGATCTACCAATAATCCTCCTGTTTCGTATATCAATGCACCAATAGGAGATTTGACAGACAGCTGCGCTTCATACAACGCGGTAGCCGCCTGTCCCTCATTTTTAGGCAACACCGCAACATCATTGCTGGCAGACAGGATAATGGCTTCCAGGTTCTTCCAGTTACTCTCATTTATATTAACCAGTTCTTGTAACGATTTCATGCCGCAAAGTTAAGGTTTCTCGCAAAGGTTCACGCAGAGGGGCATAAGGAGCAAAGAAGCATAAGGATTTTTTTAAGAATATTAAGAAAGCAAGGATCAATTGAATTTGATTGTAGTGGATTTAAGAAAGCAAAGGAAGCGAAGATTATGTTATTTAGCACAATCTTCGCTCCCTTTGCTTTCTTATTTCACTTAAAAAAAATCCTTATGCTTCTTTGCTCCTTATGCCCCTCTGCGTGAAACTAGATCTCTCCTTTTTTTAGCTCGCTCACCGCGTGGTCAACGGCCCTGGCGGTAAGCGCCATGTAAGTAAGGGAGGGGTTCTGTGTGGATGTAGACGTCATACAAGCGCCGTCGGTAACGAATACGTTCTTGCAGGCATGCATCTGGTTCCATTCATTGAGGATAGAAGTTTTAGGGTCTTTACCCATCCTCGCTCCTCCCATTTCGTGGATATCCAGGCCGGGCGCCTGTTTAGAGTCGCCGGTGCTGATATTGGTGAACCCTGCTTTAGTATACATCTCTGTCATTTGCTCAAAGAAGTCATTCAGCATTTTTTCATCATTATCGTCGTATGCTACGTCGATATTGATCTGGGGGATGCCCCATTCATCTTTGCGATGAGGATCGAGGGTCAGTTGGTTAGTCTCTTTAGGGATGGTTTCGCCCATCATATGAGAGCCAACGTACCAACCATCTACTTCCCGGTTGAAGAGCTGATCTTTCAGGTCTTTTCCAAACCCGTCGGTATTCACATGAGAGCCGCGCCATGCGCCGAAGCCGGCGGCGTATCCCCTGAGGAAGTCAGTTTCCTGTTTCTTTACGTTGCGGAACCTTGGTATATATGCGCTTGTAGGACGGCGTCCTTCTGTGGTCATATCCCTGAATCCTTCTACCTGGGCTGAAATATGGCCCCTGTAGTTGTGGAAAGCGAAGTATTTGCCGAGTACGCCGCTGTCGTTACCCAGTCCATTAGGGAAGCGGTGAGAGGTAGAATTCAGCAGGATGAGGTTTGTATTGACGGCAGCCGCGTTTACAAAGATCACATTGGCGTAGAATTCTATCATTTCTTTGCTGATAGTATCAACAACCCTCACGCCTGTAGCTTTTCCTTTTTGTTCGTCGTAAATGATAGAGTGTACAACGGAAAAGGGGCGCAGGGTAAGGTTGCCTGTTTTTTCGGCCCATGGAAGGGTAGAGGAGTTGCTGCTGAAATACCCGCCGAATGGGCAGCCGCGTTGACACATGTCCCTTTTCTGGCATTGCCCTCTTCCCTGGTCCAGGTGTACCTTTTGTGGTTGGGTAAGATGGGCGCAACGGGCATAGATTACGTGCCTGTCGGCATAGTTCTTTTTTACTGCTTCCTGGAAGAAAGATTCTACTACGTTCAGTTCCATTGCAGGCAGGAACTCGCCGTCGGGCAGGTGGTCAAGACCATCTTTGTTGCCGGAGATGCCTACAAATTTTTCTACATAGCTATACCAGGGAGCAAGATCTTTATAACGGATAGGCCAGTCAACAGCGAAACCGTCGCGGGCCGGGCCTTCAAAGTCATAGTCGCTCCAGCGCTGGGTCTGGCGCGCCCACATAAGCGATTTTCCGCCTACCTGGTAACCGCGGATCCAGTCGAAAGGTTTGGGCTGGCCGTAGGGGTGTTCAGTATCTTTTACAAAGAAGTGTTGTGCATCTTCGTTGAAGGCATAGCAACGGCTGATCACCGGGTTGGCTTCTTTAATGGCGCGGGGCACCTGGTTGCGGTGAGGAAATTCCCATGGAAACATCGACGTGGTAGGGTAGTCTTTGATATGTTTCACATCCCGGCCTCTTTCCAATACCAGTGTTTTCAGGCCTTTTTCGGTAAATTCTTTGGCTGCCCATCCGCCGCTGATGCCGGAACCGATCACGATGGCGTCGAAGGTGCGGGATTGAGCGCTTTTATTATTAATACTCATACAATTAAAAGTTAGACTGTGGGTTAGGAAAGTTTCCTGGCTTGCGGTTTATACGGTACGGCGCCTTTATATCTTCCGGGCACCAGTTCGTAAATGTCCACATTCGTCAGGAAGTACTTGGAAGTCGTGTAAGCGTGAATGGTTTCTCGCTTGGTAGTCCGGTAAAAGTAGTTGAGGGCATTATCCTCTTTGCTTTCTTCCAGCGATTTTACCAGGGCGTTCCTCTGGGCGGTATTGCATTGAACAAAGCCCAGACCATTCATGTCCTTACAGGCTTCTTCAAAGGCTTTCAGGCCTTTTACCCATCTTTTCTGTTCATCTTTTGTGTAACAGTCATCCAACATTACTACCGTAAACAACGGAGCGCCTAATGACTTGGCGCCCGGGGTGGAAGTAGGAGGAATGATGGTGTCTGTGAGTTCGGCCAGGATCTTTTCCTGGTCGGCGTCGATGCTGAAATTTTTGATAGCCATCGACGAACGGGTTGTTTTTTGCAGGCAGGACGGCAAAATCGCAAATCCTGCAGATACAAACAACAGTTGCTTTATCGCGGATCTTCTGTCTACTGCCATTGTTCGGTATTTAAAGTAAATAAACGGGAATTGAACTGCATCACTTTAGCTAAAACGATTTTAAAAGGCAATAAATATAGAAAATCTGTGCTTTTTTGTAGCCAATTCATTGTTAAAAGGATAGAAGAGTAGTATAATTGGTTGAAAAAGTACAGGATTACCCCGGAAAATGGCGATATTGAAAAGGCAGGAAAATGTAAAATCCGGATTTTGAATATAAATTTGTTGGGTCAACCGATCCATAGAGACTGAGAAAGAGACCACGTAATTTGTTTGCCAATCATCAGCCTGCTGGTATATATATTATCGGATCTCTAAAAAATGTTTACTTTTGCCAAAAAATTTCGTTTACATAATTAACTATGAAGACAGACTCCTTAGCCAATAAAGTGTACGTAGAACTGCGCCGTAAGATCCTTGCTAATCAACTGGTGCCGGGGATGCGCCTGAAGGAAGATGTATGGGCCAAAAAAATGGAAGTAAGCCGCATGGCCGTGCGGGAAGCGCTTACCCGGTTGCTGGGCGAAAACCTGGTAGTGTTCGGGGAAAAAGGCGGGTATTTTGTCAAGACGATGAATGCCGAAGATATCAAACAGATCCGCCAGTTAAGGGAGCTGCTGGAACTGGGAGCGATCCGGCTGGCCATCCAGCATTGTACCGACGAGCATATCAGTGCCCTGGAGCGGATCTGCGAGGATTTCAGCAATATGGTGAAGAACGGGTACCTGGGCGGCGCCTGCGAAGCAGACGTCAAGTTCCATGAAACCCTGGTTGCCAGCGCCGTTAACCCTAAACTGATGGAACTGTACCAGTTCAGCAATATCCCCCTTTTCCATATGAAACTGGGTAAAATGCTGCAGATGGATGATTATGAACAGACAGATGAAGAACACCGCCAGATCGTTAACGCCCTGAAAGCAAGAGACCTCAGAATGGCTGAAGAAGCCCTGATCAAGCATTTGGTAAGAGGAGAACTTACTACTCTGGAAATCGATTAACCCCTTTTTATCTGCCCGCACACTGACTTAATAATTTCTTCATGTTTTCCTGAAAAATATTTTTTTGTTTACAAAACAACATTATATTTGTAAACATAATGATCAGCGCGCACCTGGTAAATGAAGTTTAGCCTGTAAGCGGTTATCATAACCTTGCTGACTTTTCAGATTTGTTTTACTTCCGGTGAACACGGGTATTTGACAGTTGTAACCTGCAATTGAATTGAATACCTATGCCCGTCAGTACCAGGTTTTTGCCCATTGATTTGCCCTCCATAAAAAGTGAAAATGTAAACAAATTACGGGTACGCCTTTTTTAGTGTATCTGTACACGTGGAAAAACTTATCTAAACATTTTATCTAACCAACGTATTATGAAAGGCAAGAACCTCTACCTTTTCGTATGGCTGTTCTCATTTGCCATCATGCTCTGCAGGCCGTTTCACCTGTTTGCACAGGAGGCGCAGGAAATCAAGGGTACTGTACTGGACGCACAAACGCAGTCGCCGATCCCCGGTGTAACTGTCATGATCAAAGGAAGCAAAACAGGCGCAGCTACCGACGCCAAAGGCCAGTTCTCAATCCGTGCAACGGCAACGGATATACTGGTTTTCTCCTTCATCGGTTACGACAAAGCCGAACAGGCTGCCGGGAACGGTAAACACATCTATATCTCCCTTCAACCATCAAAAACAACCTTGAACGAAACAGTAGTAATTGGTTACGGTACCGTTAAAAAATCGTCTGTTACTGCTGCTGTCGCAAAAGTAGAAAATACAAACCTCGACCAGATGCCGGCCGGCCGGCCGGAAGCCGCATTGGTAGGCCGCCTGGCAGGGGTGAACATTTCCCAGGCGAGAAGCCAGCCGGGCCAGGCTCCCAATATCCGCATCCGCGGCGCCGGCTCTATCAGCGCCGGCAACGAACCGCTGGTAGTGATCGACGGCGTACCCGGCGGCAACCTCGGCAACATCAATATGAACGACGTTCAATCCATCGAAGTGCTGAAAGACGCTTCCAGCGCTGCCATCTATGGCTCCCGCGCCGCCGGCGGCGTAATTATGGTGACCATGAAAAAAGGCGTGGCAGGCAAAACAAAGTTCAACTTCAATGGCTATGCAGGCTTGTCTAAAGCCATCGTACATAACGACTGGATCACCGGACAGGAATATTATGATTATGCAGTGAAATTCCAGAACAGGGAATATACCTGGGCCGGCGGCGATCCGACCATCCCCGTATGGGGCGATCCGAGAAGACCCGCCAGCTACCAGGTGAATGATACCATCATTTCTCCCAATCCCGTGATCTGGCAGGATGCCGTGTTGTCTACCGCCCCTATTCAAAGCTATAACCTGTCTGCCAGCGGAGGTACCGATAAAGTTACTTACTACGTAGCAGGTACCTATAAAGATGAAAAAGGAACCCTGCGCAATACCTGGTTTAAAACCTATGGTCTCCGCGCCAACGTAGACGTAAAAGCCAGCAAAGTAGTGGAACTGGGATTCATGCTCACTCCATCTTATTCTAAACTTCGCTCTCCGTCTGTCGACATTGCCAACTTCTCCAAATACCCAAGCTTCGTGCAAACCCGCCGTGCAGACGGTTCCTATCCTAAAGCACGGGACTACTGGGGCGCCGTTGTCAGCGGGCAGTTAAACCCGCTTGCCACGCTCGACGGTACAGAAAATTTCAGCTCTACTTTTGCCAACATCAGCGATATGTACCTGAAACTGAACCTGGCCAAAGGTTTGAGCTTAAGATCTTCTGTAGGAACAAACATTGCTTACAATACTATTGATAACTACCAGACTTCCTGGGGCAATGCTGCCGGCTCTACAGGCAGCCAGCGCAAGTCTTCCACTATCAATGTGATCAACGAAAACGTTCTAAGCTACAATACTACCTTCCGCGGAGGCCATGATCTCGCCGCTATTGCAGGCATGTCGCTCCAACGCAACTGGGGAGAGGCTTCCGGCATCTATGCCGTAACCGGTTCTTTCAATAATGATATCATTCATACATTAAGCAACGCTACTATAAACGCAGCTGCCAGCACTTTCACCAAATCGAGCTGGGGACTGGTTTCCTACTTCAGCCGCGTAAACTATGCCTACAAAGATAAATACCTGGTTTCCGCTTCCATTAGGACAGACGGCAGCTCCAGGTTTGGTCCGAATTCCAAATGGGGATATTTCCCATCCGCTTCATTGGCATGGAGAGTGAAACAGGAAGAATTCATGCAGGATATCAGGGCTATCAGCGACCTGAAACTCCGCGCCAGCTACGGTGTAACGGGCAACTTCAACATCGGCGACTTTGCCTATCTCGGCAAAATGAAAGATGCGCTGTATTCTCCCAACAATTCTACCGTTAAAGGCCAGGCGCAGGGCAACTACGGAAACCCCGATCTGACCTGGGAAAAAACCGCGGGTATCGACCTGGGCTTCGAACTCGGCGTATTGGATAACCGCATCAATTTGAACTTCGATTACTACAGCAAGAAAACCAAAGACCTGTTATACGAAGTTTCCGTTCCTATCACCACCGGCTTCACTACCGGTTTGTCTAACATCGGTTCTGTGAGCAACAAGGGTATTGAGCTGGAATTAACTACCCGCAACCTGGTAGGTAAATTCAACTGGTCAACCTCCTTCAACTTCTCTAAGAACGTGAACAAGGTAGAAGACCTGGGCGATGTGAAGGAAAGGATAGTGACAGACCAGTTCGGCATGTCGTGGATCCTCAGGGTAGGAGAGCCCATGTTCTCTTACTATGGTTACAAAACTACCGGCGTATTCCAGAATGCTAACCAGATCGCCAATACGCCTGCTTTAGGCAATACCAAACCTGGTCAGCCTATCATATTCGACCGCGACGGCAACAAGACGATCAATTCAGACGATAAAATGATCTTAGGCAATTTCCAGCCTAAGGCAATATTTGGAATGGTGAACAATTTCTCCTGGAAAAGCTTCGATCTGAGCATCGCTATGCAGGCTTCTGTTGGCGCCAGGATCTACAACTTCGAAAATGAATATTACTCAGGCACCCTGTTGGGAGCCATGAGACGTTCGCTGGTCGAAAACCAGTGGTGGTCCGAAGCCAGCCCCGGCAACGGTAAAACACCTGCTATCTCTTTAAACAACATCGCTTCCTGGGGAGCAACTGATGTGCTGGTAGAAGATGCTTCGTTCCTCGCTCTCCGCAACATCAACTTCGGCTACACGATACCTGAATCCTTTACCAGCAAGTTGCGCATGAACTCCTGCCGCGTTTACTTCTCTGTAAGCAATGCCCTTATCCTCACCAAAAAAGGCTTCCACGGTTATAACCCTGAAGGTTATACGAATGGAGAGATCGGGGGAGTGAACAGCAAGCCAGGCTATAACACAGGCTCTGAACCACTGAACCGTTCTTATGCACTGGGCTTCAACTTTAATTTTTAATCCGCAAACAGAAAAGAGATGAAAAAGACAATCATTGCTTCGATGTTACTTTTGTTTGGTGCGGCCAGTTGTACAGACAAACTGCTCAATCTGAAACCTGAAGATACCCTGACCACAGGGAACTACTATAAAACTGCCAATGATATGAACCTGGCGGTGCTGGGCGTATACAACGCGTTGCAGCAACGCAAGCAGACAGATTACCTCATCATGGAACTGCCGTCCGATAACCTTTACCTGGGTAATAATACCGCGGTAGCAGGGGGCTCGGAAATGGATGCCCTGGCAGTGAACCAGGATAACAATATCGTAGCCGACTTTTGGGAAGCTACTTACACGGGTATTGGCAGGGCCAACGCCATCCTGGAAAATATCAACGTGCCTACGGATTACCCGGCCAATATGAAAGACCAGTACACCGGGGAAGCAGAGTTTATGCGGGCATGTTTTTACTTCGACCTGGTACGCCTGTTTGGCGGAGTGCCTAAAGTGACGACATCCCTGTCGATCGCTGAAGCTAAAACCATGGCCAGGTCCAGCGCTGATGATATCTATGCTTTGATCATTTCCGACCTGAAAGATGCGGTAGAGAAACTTCCGAAAACCATTGCAAAGGGCAGGGCTTCCAAAGCCGCCGCCTTGGGGATGCTGGGTAAAGTATATGTATACCGTAAAGACTGGCCAAATGCGAAAACCTGTTTCGAAAGGATCAACAGCGAATTCAGTTTTATCCTTGAGCCTAATTTCTCAACGCTCTGGAGCCTGGCCACTGAAGATAACAATGAAGTGATCTTTACAATGAAATATGTTGAAAGCTCCAACGGGCAGACGCTTTCCACTGCTTATACGCCAAATGGAGGTATCTATGGGCTTGTAGACAGGGGTAACGAAGTGGCATTGCCTTCCTGGAGCCTGAATAAACGATACGAGGCAGGCGATAAACGCAAAGCGTCTACTATTTCAGATATGTATGTTCCTGCAACCGGCGGTACCCCTATCTTTTACCCATACGTTTCAAAATACGCGGTAAAACACCTGATAGGAACATCGGGGTTAGATATCCCGGTACTCCGGTATGCAGACGTGGTGCTCCTGTATGCTGAAACATTATACAATGCAGGCGATAAAGGTAATGCGCTGATCCAGTTGAATAAAGTGCGTGAAAGAGCGTTTGGCGATGCAAGCCACGATTATACGGCGGCGGATATTGCATCCGCAGATGCTTTCCTGGATAAGCTGTTGCTGGAAAGACAACTGGAATTTGCCTACGAAAATGAAAGATGGCTGGACCTGGTGCGTACAGGCAGGATGACCACTGTTATGACAAAAGAAGAACGTTTGTACAACAACGTTACCAACCAACCATTGGTCACTACCTTGTCGCCTAAAGACTACATGAACCTGTTCCCTGTTCCTAAACGCCAGATAGACCTCTATAACCCGGGCGTTTTACAACAGAACACCGGTTATTGATGATGGATAGATTTGAGTAAGAATTAATACGTGGAACATGTTAAGAAGGTCCGGGGTCTCGCTAATGAAAATTAAAATCCTGCTGGCATATGGATTAGTGCTGATGTATAGTGCAGTGAGGTCCCGGGCCCAATTAACAGCGGCCGTTAACTGCGATCCCATCCCGGCTTTAAAAGCTGTGGCTATTTATACTTTCGAAGGTAGAAAAGTGAGCAATATCAAAATAGACGGGGTGCATGGCTACAAAGCATGCGCCTCTGTTTTATTCTGCAGCCTGTTCACTAATATAAAAAATAATCAATACTGGCTTGCAGAGAGAGTAAGGCTGGTGACTATTTCAATCAATAAATTAAAATCTTAACAGTATCATATTATGAACGCATGGCCAAAATCATCAGCGCTGTTGAAGAACAACGAACAGTGGATTCCCGGTGGCGTGGTATCGCTTAACCGGAAGGCAGACCCGAATATTTGTTTTGAAAAAGGTTTGGGAAGCCGCGTGTGGGACCTGGAAGGAAACGAGTATATCGACTACCAGGCGGGGTTTGCAGCAACATTCCTGGGGCATAACGACCCGGATATCAATGCCGCAGTGTTGCAAACATTAAACCAGGACAGCTTGCTGATGAGCGCTGGGCCCACCAACCTGGAAGGCGAATTTGCCAGCCTTTTCTGCAAATGCGTACCCACCGCAGAAAGTGTGCAGATCACTACGACCGGTTCTGAAGCTACCTATCATGCTTTACGTATAGCCCGCGCCGTTACAGGAAAGGATCATATCATTGTAATGCAGGGCGGTTATAACGGATGGCATAACGATGTATCATGTAACGTAATCAGCAGCCTTGGCGATATAGGACCAAGAGTGAGCCCGGGCGAGTACCCCTACGACAGTTTGTCTGCCGGCGTACCCCAGGCGCATAAATCGCTGGTGCATATCGTGAACTACAACGATCTTGCTTCTGTTGAATATATTTTAAAACGTTATCCTGTTGCCGGTATATTGCTGGAACCCATCCTGCAGAATGTGGGTATCCTGAAACCGCAGCCAGGCTACCTCGAAGGGTTGCGCAAACTGGCAGACGAGCATGGCTTCCTGCTGATCTTCGACGAAGTTAAAACAGGCTTCCGCCACGCGTTGGGCGGCTACCAGCAGATCTGCGGCGTCACGCCCGACCTGAGCACTTTCGGGAAAGCTGTTGCCAACGGTTATCCCCTGGGAGTGATCGCAGGTAAGAAGAAGTATATGGATTATTTCGTTCATCCTGAAAAGAGCAGGCGGGTACTCATCGCGGGTACATTTAATGCCCATCCGCTCACTACGGCAGCCGCTATCGCTACATTAAAGAAACTGTCGACCGCCGGGGTGTATGAACATGTAAATAAACTGGGAGAGATGCTGGAGAATGGCTTGAATGATATTTTTGCCGCTACCGGTCGCAAATTCTACGTGGCCCGCCAGGGTTCCGCTTTCTGTGTATATTTCATGGATCACGCGCCGGTTGATTTCCACGATATCGTAGAGAACCACGACTTTGATTACGATAAGCAATACCGGCTGAAACTGATTGAGAGCGGCATCTTCAACTTCCCGCTGCCGATCAAGCAGGGTAGTATTTCCTTTGCCCATACAGTAAACGACATTGAAGAAACATTGGAGAAAACCAAAAATATCGTAGCTCAATTATGAAAATAACCGCGATTGAAACACAGGTATGTCATGCCAGGATGCGTAACTGGATCTTTATTAAAATTGTGACAGATCAACCCGGGTTATGGGGATGGGGAGAAGCTACGCTGGAATGGCATACCCGCGCAGTAGTGGGAGCCGTGGAAGATATCTCCCAGCTTCTTATCGGCGAAGACCCGAGAAGGATCGAATACCTCTGGCAAATGATGTACCGCCAGCACTTCTGGCACGGGAACGGGATTGTGAGAGGAACTGCCATCAGTGGAATTGATATTGCACTTTGGGATATTTTAGGTAAAATACATAATGTTCCCTGTCACCAGTTATGGGGAGGAAGGGTAAGAGATTATATCCGCCTGTACTGTCACCTGGGTGGCGGGAAAATGGAAGATTTTTACGAGACGCGCCCTGACGATGCGGGCCGGTTTGGAGAGCTGGCGCAGAAGGCGGTGGAAGATGGTTTTACCGCTTTCAAATCTATGGCTGTTCCTGAAACTATGCCGCTGGAAGGATTAAAACCTATCCGGTATGCGGAAGCCTGTGTAAAGGCAATGAGAGAGGCGGTAGGAGAAGATATTGATATCATGGTAGATTGTCATGCCCGCCCAAGCCCTTTGATGGGGATGCAGTTTGCAAAAGCATTGGAGCCATATGGCCTCTACTTCTTTGAAGAGCCATGCTGGCCTGAAACAATGGAGGATATAGCCCTTATTCAGCGGGCGGTTAAAACGCCTATTGCCAGCGGCGAAAGATTGGTGGGTATCCATGCGTTCCGCGACCTGCTGGAGAAGCGGGCGGTAAGCGTGATCCAACCGGATATTACTCACTGCGGCGGTTTGAGCGAGGCGCGTAAAATTGCCAACCTTGCAGATGCTTACCGTGTGGCGGTAGCGCCGCATAACCCGCAGGGGCCTGTAAGTACGGCGGCATCCATTGAGCTGGGCTTTGCAACACCATCTTACGCCATCTGTGAAAGCGTACATAATGATGTGCCATGGAGGGAAGAAGTGGTGAGCGAAGGCTTTACTGTTGAAAAGAAAGGAAGGATTGTAAGACCTAATTCAAAACCAGGACTGGGTATCGAGATCAACGAAGCGGAAGTGAAGAAACATCCTTTCCGGCAGGAAGTTTTACAGCGCACCTTCTATAAAGATGGCAGTATAGGAGATTGGTAATTATAAAAAATAAACCGGCATGAAGAAATTATTTGAAGAGAAAACAGTACTGATCAGCGGAGGGCTGGGTGATATCGGAAGCGCCATAGCTATTGCGTTTGCAAAGGAGGGGGCGAATGTAGCCATCGGGGATGTGCAGCCGGCAGCAATGGCGGTTCCTCTGTTGGACGAGTTAAACAGCTTCTCTGTTCGCAGTCATTACACGCAGGTAGATGTTTCGGATGCCGCGGCGGTCGACGCCTGGGTTGCCGCTGCCACTGAGGCCCTGGGTACTGTACATATCGCGGTGGCCAATGCTGCCACGGTAACCATTGCCGGTTTATATAAGATCACTCCCGAACAGTGGTCGAAAGAATTACGGATTAACCTGGATGGCGCTTTTTACGTATCAAGAGCTGTTACCGGTCGCCTGGTAGAGCGGCAGCAATGGGGCAGCGTAGTATTTGTAGGCAGCTGGGCTGCCGAAGCGGTACATGCGCACATCCCCGCATACGCGGTATCTAAAGCCGGTATGCGCATGCTTTGCCAGTGCATGGCGCTGGAACTGGCGCCTCATGGTATCATGGTGAACGAAATAGCGCCGGGCTATGTGGACGCAGGCCTGAGCCGCAGGGTTTGGGAACTGGCGCCTGAACAGAAAGAGGAAGCCAGGAAGAAAGTGCCTGTACAGGCGCTGATCACGCCGGCGGAAATAGCCGCGCAGGTAGTACGCCTGTGCGATCCGGGCAACAAACATATTACAGGCAGCATCCTGCTAATGGATGGTGGTCTTTCACTTGTGAGATAGAAAAAATAACCATGGAGCAGCAAATGTATACGCCGTTTAAAGATCCTTCATTCCGTGGATGGATAGGAACAGGGAGAGAAGACATTACCCCTCCGGTAGGGATCTACGCCCGCAACTGGGGCGCTGCCAAACATGAAGTATCGGCAGGCATACACCGCCCGCTGACGCTGACCTGTTTCTCTTTTCAATCAGCAGCCAACGATACGCCGCTTTTCCTTATCTCCGCCGATCTTGGCTGGTGGAAAAGCGCTGCCGATGAGCGCAACCTGAGGGAAGGCATCCTGGAAGCATTGTCTATACATCCTGATCAGTTGATGTTCTGCCTCACGCATACGCATGCAGGGCCCAGTACCTTCACTGAAGATGCGGGCAAACCAGGCGGGCACTTCATTGCCCCTTACCTGGAAAAGGTGAAGCAGGCGGCTATCTCCGCCTGCAAAAACGCACTCGCAAATGCCCGTACAGCAACCCTCTCCTGGCATTACAGTAAATGCGACCTGGCTAAGAACAGGGAGCTGCCGGAGAAGGAAACAGCAAGGATACTCACAGGTCTTAATTCAACAAAACAGGCAGATGATACGCTGCTCGTGGGAAGGGTAACAAATGAAGAAGGCGCGGTGATAGGCGTTGTGGTCAACTATGCCTGTCATCCAACCACGTTGGGAGCCGACAACCAACTGATCTCGCCCGATTACATCGGGGCGTTGAGAGAAGTGGTGGAAGGCGCTACCCATGCGCCGTGTTTATTCCTCCAGGGAGCCTCCGGCGAACTGGCGCCCGCAGAACAATACAGCGGGGATACTTCCCTGGCAGATCAATATGGTCGCCAGTTAGGGTATGCAACCCTGGCAGCGCTGGAAGCAATGCAATCTCCTGCTACAGCCCTGGAATTTACCGGCGTGGTAGAATCGGGGGCCACGCTGGCAATGTGGAATAAAACAGGTTTCAGTCCTTCGGCTGTAAAGCAGGCGGAAATGCAACCCGTATCTCTTCCATTAAAAGATCTCCCTTCCCTGGCGGCCATAGAAGCCGCCTGGGAAGCCTGCGAAGACCACGTGGTAAAAGAACGTTTATGGCGCCAGCGGGGTATCCGCAAAACCGTTGGGGATGGCGATACTTCAAACATGCCTTTATGGGTATGGCAACTGGGAGACGCTATCCTCGTAGGACAACCCAATGAAGCCTATGCCGCTTTCCAGCAACAGCTAAGGGCTGCACTGGCTCCTGCTGCTGTAGCGGTAATTAATATTGTGAACGGGTATGCAGGCTACCTGCCGCCGGCAGCCTCGTACCACGACCAGAGTTATGCAGTATGGCAAACGCCGTTTGCGCCTGGTTCTCTTGAACTGCTGACAGCCGCAGCTACAGCAATTTCCCAACGAATGATCCTGTCGAAATGAATTTGAACCTAACTGCTTTAGACGCTGCCATTTTTGGGATCTACATCCTGGGTGTAATTGCACTGGGTTTGTATGCTTCCCGCAAAGGGCAGCAAACCAAAAGAGATTATTTCCTGGCGGGCGACAAATTACCCTGGTGGATGATAGGAGGCAGCATCATTGCCGCCAATATCAGCAGTCATCACCTGGTAGGTGCTATGGGCGTTGCCTACAGCCGCGGATTTGTTGCCATAGCTATGGAATGGGGCGCCATTCTTATGGGCTTCAACGCCCTGTTATGGATATTCCTTCCGTTTTATATCCGCAACGGGTTTTATACAGTGCCCGAATTTCTTGAACGGAGGTTCGGCGCCGCTGCAAGAACTACTTACGCAGGTCTGATCCTGTTAACTTATATCCTCGTAGAGATCAGCGCCGTACTATACCTGGGCGCCTTGTCGTTGCACTCTCTGCTGGGCATTTCCGTAATGTCCAGTGTCGTTATCCTGGCCCTCATTACCGGTGTTTACACGATTGCCGGAGGTCTGAGAGCGGTAATATGGACGGAGATGCTGCAGTTGGGCGTACTGGTAATGGGAGGCATTGCGCTTACCATTGCTACCGTGCATGCGGCCGGCGGGGTATCTGCCATTACGGATACCATGAAGGATTGGGATCTTATTCTCCCGGCCAATGATCCCGATTTTCCCTGGACCATGTACCTGGGCGGCGTACTCTGTATCAGCGTTTTTTATTGCGCTACCAACCAGTTTATCGTACAACGGGTAATGGCCTCTAAAAATGAGTGGCATGCCCGGATGGGAGTAGTATTTGGCGATTACCTGAAATTCCTGGTTCCTATCATTATCACCGTTCCCGCCCTCGTTGCACCTAAATTGTTCCCGAACCTGGAGAAACCGGATCTGCTGTTTCCTACGCTGGTAGAGAAATTGCTCCCTTCGGGCCTGGTAGGGCTGGTGATGGCAGGACTGATCGCAGCGGTGATGTCGCACCTCTCGGGCGCCATTAACTCCTGCACTACTATACTCACAGTAGATGTTTACCTGCCGTATTTCCGTAAGCAGGCCACTGAAAAAGAAGCTGTAAGGTTCGGGCGTATAGCCGGGGCCGTGATCATCATGATAGGCATCCTTTGCACAGGTTTATTCCTTACACAATCTAAAAAGCCGGTATTCCTTTACCTCATGAACGCATACGGGTTATTTACGCCCGGTATTGCCGCTATGTTCTTACTCGGTATTTTATGGAAGCGTACCACGCATGCAGGTGCGCTGGCCGCCGGTATTCTTACCATCCCGCTGTCTATCGCCATGGAAATAATGTACCCGGCTATGCCTTTCTTCAACAGGACGGGCATCGTATTCTGGAGCTGCATTGTACTTTGTGTGCTGGTCAGCTTAGTAACAAAACCTAAGCCGGAAGCAGAATTGAAAGGGTTGATCTGGAACAGGTCCAGTCTTTCGTTACCGCCCGGCGAAAAGGCTTTGCAGCAGGGATGGCGCAATCCTACTATCTGGTGGGCGCTGATCACTGCAATCGTACTGTTTTTCTATATCCGTTTCGCTTAAGATATCAACCGCTATGTCAACAAACGCAAAAAAAAGCAGATCATTAGCCTGGCTGCATGCCCTGGGTCCCGGGCTCATTACCGCCGCACTGGTATTTGGTCCGAGTAAGGTAACTATCGCTTCCATCATGGGAGCAGATTACGGGTTCTCCTTACTCTGGCTGGTGGTAGTGGCCATCTTTTTCATGATCATATTTACAACCATGGCTGCCAGGGTAGGTATTGCCACTAACCAGTCGCTGCTCACCACTATTAGCCATAAATACGGGAATATTGCCCGTATTGCTATCGGGGTAGGCGTGTTCCTGGTAACAGCATCCTTCCAGGCGGGCAACTCGATAGGCGCCGGTATCACGCTGGCCGAGGCTACGCATACGCCTAAAGTGATATGGATCATTGTCTGCAACCTTTTAGGGATCGGGATTCTCCTGGTGCGGGGTTTTTATAAGATACTGGAGAAGATAATGATCACCCTCATTATTATGATGCTCTTTGCTTTTATCATAACCATGGTGATGTCTAAACCTTCGGTAGGCGACATCGCTGGCGGATTTGTTCCTGGGGTTCCCAAAGGCTCCATGGGTCTTATCATTGCTTTCACCGCTTCCTGTTTCTCCATCGTTGGCGCCATCTACCAGTCGTACCTGGTGCAGGAGAGAAAACGGATCAACCCTGATGCCAAACTAACGGGTAAAGAATCTATCCCCGGCATGCTGATCCTGGGCTTCATGAGCGCTACAGTAATGATCTGCGCAGCAATGGTCTTGCATCCTGCCGGTATTAAGATCACTACGGCTACGGATATGGCAAAAGCATTGGAGCCTGTTTTCGGCAACGCGGCTGCAGGCCTTTTCCTGGTTGGTTTGTTCGGCGCTTCTTTCTCGTCGCTCCTTGGCAACGCTTCCTTAGGCGGTACCCTGCTGGGCGATGCATTAGGGTTTGGCGGCCACCTGAGCTCCGGCATGGTACGTGTATTCATTGCCGTTATTATGCTGATAGGAGCCACTGTTGCTATCACGTTCGGCAAATTGCCTTTGCAGCTGATCGTATTGGCGCAGGCTGTGACCATCTTCATTGTTCCGTTCATAGGCATTGCCCTGTTCCTGGTAGCCAACGACGAAAAGATAATGGGACCGATGAAGAACGGGCTGTTCGCCAATATAGCTGCAGTACTGGGATTATTGCTGATGCTGGGATTGGCTGTCAATAGCGCTGTTACTTTATTCTTTTAGTCAATATACCTGTAATCATGAAAAAGGAGATCATAGGATCATGTTTAATGTTGATGATGTTTGCCGGCGTTAATATGCAATGCAAACCGGCGGCGCAACAACGTGAACTGCCCGTCGAGGCGGTGTTGGAACTGGATTCTACCCGGGTAGGCGTCTCTACTCTTATTTCCGATCTTAACGTGCCATGGGAGATCGCCTGGGGGCCGGACGACCAGATCTGGTTCACCGAGCAAAGTGGTACCGTCAGTAAAGTAGATCCGAAAACAGGGATAAAGAAACAATTGATCGCTATCCCGGAAGTATACCGGCAACGTAGCCTTGGTCTTCTGGGAATGGCCGTATCCAAAGATCCGGAACAACCCTATGTATTCGTTGATTACACACATATGAACGCTGATTCTTCAATCGTTTCCCGCCTGGTAAGATATACCTATACGGCAGATACGCTGAAAGATCCGTTCACCCTTATCGAACTGCCGGGCAACACTGGCCATAACGGTTCAAGGGTAGCTATAGCGCCCGACGGTAAAGTTTTCCTGTCGACCGGCGACGCCGCCAATGGCTTGAATGCTCCCGATACCGCCAGCATCAACGGCAAAACCCTGCGCTTCAATTTCGATGGCAGCATACCGGCAGATAATCCCTACAGGAACAGTCCTGTTTGGTCTTCCGGCCATCGCAATATCCAGGGACTGGTATTTTCAGATAAAGGACACCTGTTTGCCAGCGAGCATGGAGATGCCATTGAAGATGAAGTGAACTACATACAACGCAGGCATTATTACGGCTGGCCTTTTATTGAAGGACCGGCAGATCTGCCGGCTGAAAAAGCCCATGCAGACTCCTTTGCATTCACTGCGCCAATGCGCTCCTGGACGCCAACAATAGCGCCCGCAGGAGTAGATTATTACGGCAGCAGGCAGATCCCTGAATGGCATAACAGCATATTGCTGGGAACACTGAAAGCGGCAAGTTTGCGGGTGCTCTCCCTGAACGAAGCACAGGACAGTATCCTGAAAGAAGAAATATATTTCGCCGGTAAATTCGGTCGCCTGCGCGATATCTGCGTTGCCCCGAACGGCGATATCTATATTGCCACCAGCAACCGCGACTGGAATCCGGGTAAAGGTTTCCCGTTACCGCACGACGACAGGATCATCCGTTTGTCTGCGCTTCAGCGGGGAACGAAGATACCCGCAACGGCAGAGATACTGAAAGCGGCGGCTCCGCAGGCTGCTGGCATCAGCAAGGGACAATCTCTTTATAAAAACTATTGTGAATCCTGCCATAAACCGGATGGTAAAGGAGTGCCGGGATCTTTCCCGTCGCTTGATCAAAGCGCCGTGGTAAATGGTCCGGCTGCCGCATTGATCAGAACAGTGCTGAATGGCAAGACCGGCGCTAACCCGGGCGAACAAATGCCCGCGTTCGCATTCCTGAAGGATGATGAAATAGCAGCTTTATTAACGTATATCCGTGGCAGTTGGAACAACCGTGCAGATAGCGTTCCTGTTGCTGCAATATCCCGTTTACGTTCATCAAAATAAAGGGAGTACTGATGAGGCAAAATTTTATCTTTAATGGAATAGCGATGACAATACTGTCATGTTCCCATTCACTAAAAAATCATCTATGCAGTTGATAGCTTTAGACCCGGGACATTTCCATGCTTCATTAGTACAACAGGAACAATACCCGGGTGTGGATACTACCATCAAAGTATTTGCGCCGGCAGGAAAAGAGGTCGAACAATATCTCCAACAGGTAGCTAATTATAACCAGAAGGATAGCCCGAAAGTTTACTGGGCAACGGATGTATACACCGGGCCCGGTTACCTGCAGCGCATGTTGCAATGCGAACGGGGAAGTATCGTGATACTGGCAGGAAACAACCGGTTGAAGCCTGCTTATATCCAGGCGGCAACAAGGGCAGGAATGCACGTATTGGCAGATAAGCCTATGGCTATTGATGCGGCAGGTTTTGATTCGCTGAAGGCGGCATTCGCAACAGCGGCGGCTAATCATACACAGCTTTATGATATCATGACAGAACGTTATGAAATTCATAACGTGTTGCAGAAAGCCTTATCGCAGATCCCTGCAATTTTTGGAACACCGGAAAAAGGCGAACCAGGCAACCCGGCTGTGATCAAAAAAAGTATACATCACTTCAAAAAAACAGTAGCAGGCAAACCGCTGGTAAGACCCGCCTGGTACATGGATACAAGAGAACAGGGAGAAGGGATCACAGATGTAACCACTCACCTGGTAGACCTGGTGCAATGGACCTGCTTCCCGGAACAGGAGCTTGATTATTTGAAAGATATTTCCATCAACAGCGCCCGGGCCTGGCCTACGATGCTGAATAAAACACAATATGCCGCGATAACAGGCGAAACGGAGTACAACGCTGCTTTGCAGTCGGTGGTAGGAAAAGATGGTTTGCTGCCGGTTTACGCGAACGGGTCTTTTGATTATAACATTCGGGGCCTGCATGCCAGGATCACTGTACAATGGGATTATGAAGCGCCGGAAGGCGGAGGCGATACGCACTACTCCCTGCTCAAAGGCAGCAAGGCTGCCCTCCTGGTCCTGCAGGATAAAGAACAACAATACCGGCCAACACTTTACATACAACCAGTAGAGAACAGCGCCGCATACACGAAAATATTGCACGAACAGTTTGCGCTGCTGAATAAACAATACCCCGGCGTCGCCCTGCGGGAAGCAGGAGATAAATGGGAGGTAATAGTACCAGCGGCACTGATAGAAGTACACGAGCAATTATTTGCCAGGGTAATGAAGCGGTTCCTTCAATATGTACAGGCTGGAGAAATGCCGGCCTGGGAAATTAGCGCTATGCTGGCAAAATATTATACCACCACGCAGGCCCGTGAAAAGGCTGGCAGGTGAACTAAAACCAGGAAGCTATGACAGATCTTAAGCGACGTAAATTTATCCGTAATTCAGCGCTGGCCGGTATAGGAATGGGCGTAATGTCCGGTCTGCGCCCGCTGTATGCCGCAGAAAAACGTGTATCCGATATGGTTATTAAGATCGGCATCATTGGTTTGGATACAACCCATGCCATTGCATTTACAAAAGCATTTAACAGCGCCACGCCGGTTGCGGGGCTGGAAGGTATGAAAGTAGTGGCCGCATTTCCGCAGGCCAGTCCCGACATTGCCCTGAACCAGCAACGCCTGCCAGGTTTCACCGAACAGGTAAGAAATATGGGCGTGGAGATAGTAGACAGCATTGATGCGTTATTGGCGAAAGTTGATGTGGTATTGCTGGAATCCAATGATGGAAGACCGCACCTGGCCCAGACCTTACCGGTTTTAAAAGCAGGCAAAAAGATATTTATAGACAAACCTTTGGCAGCTTCATTGGCAGATGGGATGCGCATTTTTGAGGCTGCAAAGAAATATAATACCCCTGTTTTTTCCGCCTCCTCGCTGCGTTTCATGGAAAGTGCGCAGAAAGTGGCAAAAGAGCAGGTAATAGGCGCTGTATTGGGCGCCGATACCTTCAGTCCGGCCGCGCTGGAAAAAACACATCCTGATCTTTTCTGGTATGGGATACACGGAGTAGAAACACTGTTTACCGTAATGGGCGTTGGCTGCCAGTCGGTAACCCGCTTCTTCAGCCCGGATGCGGATGTAGTAGTAGGCCGCTGGGCCGGCGAAAGAATAGGCACGTTCAGGGGAACGCGCAAGGGGCCTGATGATTTTGGCGGGAGGGTATTCGGCGAAAAAGGGAATATGGTGTTGGGCCCTTTCAAAGGATATGAACCGTTGCTGCAACAGATAGCAGCCTTTTTTAGAACAGGCGAGTCGCCGGTCCGGCCGGAGGAAACGCTGGAGATACTGGCATTCATGGAAGCCGCAGAAGAAAGCAAACGAAGGAACGGGGCAACGGTAAAGCTGTCTGAGATCTATAAACGGGCGCATAAGCAACTGAAATAATCATTTTGTTCACTGGTAAAAAGACCAGGCCGGCGTTGGAAAGGATGATGATATCGTTGTATCGTACCGTGATCGCAGGCGGCAAACAGTAGTTAACAGATACTTGTAAATAAACTCAATATGACGCAACTGGAACAATTGGTTGACAGCCTGCTGCAACCTTCTGAGGCATTGATTGCTGATGTAACTAAACTGGACGGGGATTTTCTGATCCTGGGCATTGGGGGTAAAGTGGGTCCCAGCCTTGCTAAATTATTAAAACAGGCGATAGATCGCGCGGGCCTGA
Organism: Chitinophaga terrae (ex Kim and Jung 2007); assembly: GCF_900107795.1. Classification (GTDB taxonomy): domain Bacteria; phylum Bacteroidota; class Bacteroidia; order Chitinophagales; family Chitinophagaceae; genus Chitinophaga; species Chitinophaga terrae. Next base: position 155,196 of record NZ_FNRL01000012.1, on the reverse strand, counting down.
AGAAACGCGTGATAGGCGTATCCAGGTTAACAGAACCAGGGCTGAAAGAAGAACTGGAAAGCAATGGAGTAGAAACCATTGCCGCCGACCTGTTGAACGACGCCGATTTGCAGTCTTTGCCTGATGTAAAGAATGTATTGTACCTGGCAGGTACCAAATTCGGTACTACTGGGAAAGAAGCTTTCACCTGGGCGATGAACGCTTATCTTCCGGGCCGTGTAGCTGAGAAGTATAAGAACTCCCGTATTGTTGTTTATTCTACCGGCAACGTATACCCGTTAACGCCGGTGTTTGCAGGCGGAGCAGATGAAAGCGTAGCGCCTTCGCCGGTTGGCGAATACGGCCAGTCCTGCCTGGGAAGGGAAAGAATGTTCCAGCACTTCAGCAATCAATACCAGACGCCGGTCCTCATTTATCGCTTAAACTATGCGAATGATCTGCGTTACGGCGTATTGCTGGAAATAGCAAAAGCAGTAAGGGAAGAAAGGGAGCTGGATCTGCGTATGGGCCATGTGAACGTGATCTGGCAGGGCGATGCAAACGAGTATGCCATCCGCAGTTTGCTGCATGCCAGTGCGCCGGCTAAGTTCTTAAACATTACAGGTCCTGAAACCGCCTCCGTGAGATGGATCGCATCCGAATTCGGGAAGATATTCGGTAAGCAACCCCGCTTTGTGGGAGAAGAACAGTCTACCGCCTTGCTGAGCAATGCAGCAGAGAGCTTCCGCCTGTTCGGTTATCCGAAAGTGCCGTTGCTGCAAATGATCCGTTTAACCGCCGCATGGATGGAAGAAGGCGGCAAAACTATCTCGAAAGATACGCACTTCCAGGAGAGAGAAGGCAAATTTTAATTACATATTAAAGTATGAACAATGGAAACAGCAGTAGAACAGTTACTATATAAAGGCACTATCATTCCCGCCCATCCGCTGGCCATTACTGAACAAAAAAAACTGGATGAGAAAAGGCAGCGGTTACTCACCAGGTATTACATAGCAAGCGGAGTAGGAGGCGTAGCAGTAGGCGTACACACTACTCAATTTGCCATCCGCCATCCCGAATTTAACCTGCTGGAAACAGTGCTGCGTTTGGCTGCAGAAGAAATTGAAGCGGCAAAGCTGGACAAACCTTTCATAAAGGTGGCAGGGATCTGCGGACCAACAGCCCAGGCCTTGTCGGAAGCCCGGCTGGCGCTGAAATACGGATATCATTTAGGGCTGGTAAGCCTGGGAGGATTGAAGGACTTATCAGAAGACCAGTTGTTGGATCATGTGCGCCAGGTGGCTGCAGTGATCCCGGTTTTCGGATTTTATCTGCAACCTTCAGTAGGAGGCCGTATCTTTAGCTACCGTTTCTGGGAACAGTTTGTTGAAATACCGGGTGTGAAAGCCATTAAAACGGCGCCTTTTAACCGTTACCAGACCCTGGATGTAGTAAGGGCAGTTGCCTGTTCTTCCAGGAAAGACGATATTGCGCTGTATACAGGAAATGACGATAATATAGTGGCAGATCTGCTCACTACTTATCGTTTCAATGTAAATGGCCGTGTAGTGGAAAAACAATATGCAGGAGGTTTACTGGGTCACTGGGCTGTATGGACGCAAAAAGTAGCCGGCCTGTTCAGCAGGGTAAAAGCCTGTATTAACGATAATTACAAAGGGGCGGGAGAGTTGCTCACAGAAGGGATAGCCGTTACAGATATGAATGCGGCCATCTTTGATCCGGCCAACGCATTCCGTGGGTCTATTGCCGGTATACACGAAGTACTGAAAAGGCAGGGCTTACTGGAAGGCGCCTGGTGCCTGGAAGACCATGAGGTATTATCTCCTGGCCAGGCGGAAGAGATCACCCGTGTTGCAGCCGCTTACCCGCACCTGACAGATGATAGTTTTGTAAAAGAATTTTTGTCAGAAGACCGCAATCAAAAATTATTGCAACATGCTTAAAGAGAGGATCCGGCAGTTGGCCAAAGTTGTCAGGGAAAATGCAATTGCAAATCGCAGGCATCTGCATATGCATCCTGAACTTTCGTACCAGGAATATAACACCGCTATATTTATCGAAGATAAACTGAAAGCGTTGGGTATCCCTTATGAAAGAATGGCCAATACCGGTGTGGTGGCTTTGCTGCAAGGCAAGGCTGCACCATCCGACCAGGTGATCGCCCTGCGTGCAGATATAGATGCATTGCCCATTACTGAACTGAACGCGGTACCTTACCGTTCAACCAACGACGGTGTTATGCATGCCTGCGGGCACGACGTACATACCGCTTCGCTGCTGGGTGTGGCAGAGATTCTCGCACAGATGCAATCTGAATTTTCGGGTACGGTGAAATTTGTATTTCAACCGGCAGAGGAAGTGATCCCTGGCGGCGCCAGTTTAATGATTGCAGCCGGCGTATTGGAAAATCCAAGGCCCCGGTACATGATTGGGCAGCATGTGATGCCTGAACTGGAAGCCGGAAAAGTGGGTTTCAGGTCGGGTCGTTATATGGCAAGCAACGACGAGATCAATATTACCGTAAAAGGAAAAGGAGGTCATGGCGCTATGCCGCACCTGGGAGTGGATCCTATCCTCATTGCTTCACATATAGTAGTGGCGTTGCAGCAGATAGTGAGCCGCCGTGCCAATCCTTCCCTGCCTTCTGTATTATCTTTTGGTAAAATTATTGCAAACGGCGCCAGGAATGTAATTCCTGATGAAGTGAAGCTGGAAGGCACTTTCAGGTCGATGGACGAAACCTGGAGAAATAAAGCGCATGAAAAAATTAAGAAACTGGCCGTATCCCTTGCAGAAAGTATGGATGGCAGTTGCGAAATAGAGATCGAAAGAGGGTATCCCGTGCTGGTCAATGAAGAGGTGCTGACAGCCAACACCCGGGCGTATGCAGTGGAATACCTGGGCGAAGAGCAGGTAGTAGATCTCGACATCTGGATGGCGGCGGAAGATTTCGCCTCTTATTCCCAGGTAGCAGATGCCTGCTTTTATCGACTGGGCGTGGCAAACGAGGATCGTGGCATTACCTCCGGTTTGCATACCGCTACATTTGATGCAGATGAAACTTCCCTTGAAACAGGGCCTGGGCTGATGGCATTCATCGCGTTAAAAACTTTAGGCAATTAAAAAAATATGGCGCCACACCTATTTTTGTTAATTGAAGGTTAACAGCCATCTATTTGCGTCATTCACGGAAAATAATGATGCATTCACCAAAAAAAGGTTTTGACCTAACGCAGATGAATATACCTTTGGTTCAGGTTTTTCATAGGATATGGTTAAAATATTAAAGGGAGGTAGTCTTGCCACCCTTTTTTTGTTTTTATACTGGCAGATGTTTGTACAAGATAATTTCATTTAACACCCGCAATTAGTCAAGATTCATTGACCTTACAGCCGTAAGATTAGTTTTGCTTACACGGCTTCTCACGCTTGTTTCAGCATTCATATTATTTCTGCACTTTGGTTTTCATATATTTTTGTAAAACATTATTCGGATAAAATAACTACTGAGGTCCTGAATTCAGCATACTGTTGTTTCATAGTAACAGGTATATGGGTTATCCTAAGCATGCCGGTTCGCTCAACCAAATTGCTTTATTGGTGAAAATATATATATAATTTATGTTTAGATGTATTTTCCTGAAAACAGGCCATTTTAGAAAGAAGGCTGTTTAGTAACATTATTAATTTTGCTACTCTTTCGGGAAAATACTGAATGCTTCACTTCTGCTTACCTAAAGGTAATCGGGCCGTTAGCCACCAGGCATTGTCGTACCTTTGCACGAACTAAAAACTAACAGATCAGCTATGAATACGACAGGAATAAACCGACCTTTATCTGTACTGGACCTGGCTACCGTGCTGGAAGGACAGACACCTGCAGATGCTTTTCACAATAGTTTGAGACTTGCACAGCATGTAGAGAAACTGGGATATAAGAGATTCTGGATGGCAGAACATCACAGTATGATCAGCGTGGCCAGTTCCGCTACAGCCGTGTTATTAGGATATATTGCCGGCGGTACTAAAACCATCCGGGTAGGATCGGGAGGAGTCATGCTTCCCAATCATGCGCCCCTGGTAGTAGCAGAACAATTTGGCACGCTGGAATCGCTGTACCCTGGCCGGATCGACCTGGGGCTGGGACGCGCTCCCGGTACCGACCAGATCACCGCCCGCGCCCTGCGCCGTGATCATGTGGCGGCAGCGCATGAATTTCCTGAACAGATCCAGGAACTGCAACACTACCTCTCCGCCGATAATACAGGTCCTGTCAGGGCGGTTCCCGGCGAAGGCCTGGACATCCCGATCTGGATATTAGGTTCCAGCACCGACAGCGCCTACCTGGCGGCCGTTATGGGTTTGCCTTATGCATTCGCCAGTCATTTTGCACCGGCGCAGCTGCATGCCGCCTTAAAGATCTACCGGCAACAGTTCAAACCATCTGAATACCTGGATAAGCCTTATACCATGGCTTGTGTAAACGTGATCGCCGCCGATACGGATGCAGAAGCCAACAGGCTTGCCACTTCGTTTTACCAGATGTTCCTGGGAGTGATCAGGGGAAAACTTCGCAAACTTCCGCCGCCTGTCGATAGTATGGACGGTATCTGGAATGAATACGAATACGCGCATCTTCAACAAATGCTTACCTGTACTTTTATAGGAAGCAAAGCGACTGTTGATACGCAAATCCGCCAGTTTATTGATGTTACGGCGGTTGATGAAATTATTGTTACTGCAAACGTGTATGACCAGGATGCCCGCCTGAAATCATACGAGCTTTTACGCAGCTTGTTTGCTTAGATGTCGTTCAAAGAAGTGAGAAGAGACGTTGTATAACGAGGCAGAAAAAAATAAAATTTTTATTCCAAATTGCAATAGCAGCCCGGTTTCTACCGGGTTGCTTTTTTTACCGGATCAAGGTCACAAAACCCTTCCTGCTGAATTTCCTTCCCGTATAATCCACTCCCTGCACCATCCAGACATAGGTATCTGCCGGCGCTGGTTGTCCCTGGATCTTGCCATCCCATCCGCCTGGCAGGTCGTTAGACCTGTAAATTTCCTGTCCCCACCTGTTCCAGATGCAGAAGAAGTCCAGTTTCGGGACGCCGGGCGCTATTACGCGGAACACATCATTTTTTCCGTCGCCATTGGGAGTAAAGGCATTGGGCACATAAAATTCGGGGCCTTTATAAACTTTAACGGTAACATCGTCAGTATCCGTACATCCTTCGGGCGAAATGAGGGTAAGGCGGTAGGTTTGGTCGCGTTGCAGCACTGCCACGGGATGATCGCTGAACGGGTCGTTTAACCCCGTAGCCGGCGACCACTGGTATGTTACCCGGTCGTTCAGCCAGCCGGCCTGTAGTTGCAATGGTTGTCCGGCTGCTATAATGGTATCTTTCCCTGCGCGTGCATGAACGCTGGTTACCCGTACAGGAACATCTACAACGGGCGACAGGCAACCTTCGGTGCTGATCCCATACAGGCTGGCGTGGTATACGCCCGTATCTGCATATATGTGACTGGCTGTTTGTCCCAGGCTGCTCCCGCCATCTCCAAAATCCCATTTCCAGGCAGAAAGATGGATGTTGGAAGTTTGATTGGTGCCGCGGAAAGCATTGGGAGTGCCCAGGCAGGCGTCTATACCGGCGCCGGTAACATCGGGTGTGCTGCTGAAGAGGATATTCCTGACAGCAGAACCGCTGCATCCGCGGTCGGAAGTTACGGTTAGCTGGATAGACCGCGGGCCGGGTATGGTGTATGGCGGTGCAGGATCGCTGCCGGTGCTGGTTGTACCATCACCCCATTCCCATAACCATTGCTGGGCGGCGCCTACTGCTATACGTGTTTTATTTTCCATCGCCTGGTTGGTGCCCAGGCAAAAGGGAGTAGGGCCAAAATCCACTTCCGGGTAGGAGCCTATGGTAAAGGGAGCTTTAAGCGTATCGGAAATGCAACCGCTGTTATCTTCGATGACCAGCTTCACTGTGTAATTGCCGGCGCCCGGGTAGGTGTGCGGGGCAGGCTGGGGGGCAGTGGTTTGGGTACCATCGCCGAAATCCCACCACCAGCGGGTGATATCGCCGAAGGAGCTGGATTTGTCCAGGAATTGAATAGGAATACCATCGCAGTATATCTGCCTTGGATTAAAGCCGAAGTCGGGCCGCAGGGCGGCGCAGAACTGCTGGAGGTTAGACGAGCCGCCGGTGCTGCCGGCGAAGCCCCAGAAAACTTCCGGGTCCCCGCCGAAAATATCATTTACAATATCCTTGTCAAGTGTGAGCCTGACCTGGTTATCCACGCTTACTTCCATATGTTTGGCAGTAGCATCCCAGTTGATCCTGAAAAGGTGCCATTGGCAGTCTTCGATGTTATCGCTGTTTACCAGGGCGGTAACAGGGCCGGCGAGGTTCCCGCTGCTAAGATGGTCCGACATCCCGTTCATCTGGATGGCGATATGGTCGTAGGCCGGATCATTTTCGTCGTTGTTCTGGTAGGTATCGATCAATACGCCCAAAGAGGGAGAGATGCCTTTAAAACCAAGACCCTGGCCTGTAGCGCCCAGGTTAGTGCCTTTAGTTTGCAGGATAAAGCCGATACCATCCGCCCCGTTAGCATCTTTACAGCCCAGGTATACATCAAAAACATAATTAAAAGACTGGTTCAGGTTGATCTTGTTCTTATTCCAGGCCGTACCGCTGGTAGTGTTGGCGTCGGGCGTCAGTACATAGCAGTTGCAACTGGTTTGAGTAGCAGACCCGTTCAAAATATAGGGGAGAAGTCCCTGACCATAAAGTGGAACAGCCATGAACGCGAGCATAAAGCTGGCCAGGATGTATATAATTTTCATATCAGCGGGTCATACCCCCGGATTTGCTGTTGGTTACTTATAACAAGTTACGGTGTTGATCTGTAACATCAAAACAGTTTTATGCCCCGATTTAACTATTTTGCGGGTGATTTTAAGAGAAATATGGACATCAGTATCAACAAATATATCAGTGAAACAGGTTTCTGCAGCCGCAGGGAGGCCGATAAATATATAGAGCAGGGTAGGGTGACAATCAACGACAACATCGCTTCCAAAGGTAATCGGGTGAAAGCAGGGGATGTTGTTGAAATTGACGGGGAGCCATTAAAAAAGAAGAAATCAACTGTTTACATTGCCCTCAATAAACCCAAGGGAGTTACCTGCACTACAGATCTGAAGGACAAGACAAATATCATCGATTACATGAACTACCCCTCCCGCATCTTCCCGATCGGGCGGCTGGATAAAAGATCGGAAGGTCTTATCTTCCTCACCAACGATGGCGATATCGTGAATAAGATACTGAGAGCGGGCAACAACCACGAGAAAGAATACATAGTAACGGTAGATAAACCTATAGACCTGGAATTTGTTAAAGCCATGCGTAACGGCGTACGTATACTCGGCACCGTTACCCAGAAATGTTTCGTGCAGCAGGAAGGCTCCAACAGGTTCAGGATCATCCTGACCCAGGGACTGAACCGCCAGATCAGGCGGATGTGCGAAGCGCTGGGCTACGATGTTGTAACGTTGAAGCGCGTACGAATCATGAATATGACCCTGAAAGATCTTGCCCCCGGAAAGTGGAGATATTTTACCAAAGAAGAGATCAACAGCATGAACGCGCTCGTTGCCAACAGCAGTAAAACAGAGAAAGGCAACCAGGATGCAGGCGGAATGGACGAATAGAAGACAATGCAACATAAATCCTGTGCTATGAAAACAATATTCCCTATCCTTTTTTTCGGGCTAATTAAAGACATGGTAATGGAATCTCCCTACGAACCAGCAAAACCATCGGTATTTATGCTGAACAGGGAGAAAGGGAATTTCGTGGTATTAAAACTTAACCCTGCCATTCCTGCTTCCGGGGCGCTTGCTAAAATTGAAGCCGTGATGAAGAACTATAATGCCAATGAGCCGTTTGAATATAGTTTTGTCAGCCAGGAGTATGACAAGAAATTCGGGAATGAAGAACGTATGGGGAAACTATCTGGTTACTGGGCCATGCTGGCAATTTTTATCAGTTGCATCGGCTTATTCGGGATGGCTTCTTTTGCGGTTGAACAACGTGTAAAGGAAATAGGGGTAAGGAAAGTATTGGGAGCTTCGGTATTAACTCTCTGGCGTTTGCTGACCAAACAGTTTGTAGTGCTGATCCTGGTTGCTGCCGGTATTGCAACGCCTGTCGCTTATTTCGCCATGCAAAACTGGTTGTCGCATTACCCATACCATGCGCCGATACCCTGGTGGCTTTTCCCCGTTGTATACATGGGAGCCTTGCTGGTTGCATTGGGGACAGTAAGTTTCCAGGCAATCCGTGCTTCTACCATCAACCCGGTTAAAAGCCTGCGGGCTGAATAACAGGCGGCTATAATACCTTTTTCACAAAGCTCCGTATATCCGCTGCCAGCAATTCCGGTGCTTCCATCGCGGCAAAGTGACCGCCCTTATCAAATTCTGTCCAATGCCGGATATTGAAAAAACGATCCGCATAGGCCCTGGGTGCAGGAATAAGATCTTTAGGGAAGATAGCTGCTCCTGCAGGCGTTTCCAGCCTGGATGTCTGGCCGCGTTGGGATGTAAACATGCTCTGTGCATATTCGTAATAGAGCCGGTTGGCTGAATTGATAGTTCCCGTTGCCCAGTAAATAGTCAGGTTGGTAAGCAGTTCGTCTTTGCTGAAAGCGCTTTCCAGGTCGCCTTTGTTATCGCTCCAACGATAAAATTTTTCAATGATCCATGCTGCTAATCCGGCTGGCGAATCATTGAGCCCATATCCCAGCGTTTGTGGCTTGGTGCTTTGGATCATTGCATAAGCTCCTTCCTGTTGCTGCCATTGTTTGCCTCTATCAAGGTAGTCTTTTTCTTCCTGTGATAATTCACCCTCCGGGATTTCGAAGAGATGAATAAAAGGAATATCAGTCAGGTGAATGGCCGACACAATCTCCTGTTCGTTCCTTGCCAGTGTTTCCGTGATCGTACTTCCCCAGTCGCCGCCCTGTGCCACAAATTTCTCATAACCCAATTCATTCGTCATCAGCCGGGCAAACAGTTCCGCAATCTTAGCCGGGTTCATGCCCGGAGTTGTTGGGATACCGGAAAAACCATAACCTGGTATGGATGGCACTACAACATCAAAGGAAAAACCGTCTTCGTCTGCCGCTACCAACAGCGGGATCAGTTTAAGAAATCGTACAAAGCTATCGGGGTAACCATGAGTGAGCAAGATAGGGAAGGAAGACCGGCCCTGTCCTTTTTCATGGATGAAATGAATAGTTTGATCCCGGATCTCCGTGATATAATGATGAAAGCTATTGAGATACTCCTGTTGCTTAGCCCAATCGAAATCTTTCTGCCAGTAATCGCAAAGTTGTTGCAGGTATGCTTTGTTGGTTCCTGCTTTCCAGTCGGCATTCGCGACTTCATTGATCCAGCGGGTAGCTGCCAGTCGTTGATGAAGTTCGTCGAGGAGCGATTGATCGATGTTAATAGTGAATGGTTGACTCATTTTTTTGAAATTGAGGGTTTAACATTGATGGCGGAACGACTATTAGCAACAAAAGGCATGCAATAAAGTATAGCCTGGAATATTAAATCCTGGGTTCGATAACTCTCAAGCGGCAACGAGAGATGTGATTATAAACCCGCTAAAAAATTGCAGAGCCCAGTTGAATGATCATCTCTCACCAATCAACCTTCTGAAACGCTTCTAACACAAAACCATACACGCAATCGGGCCATCTCATTACTGCAATGAAGCGGCCTAATACGTAACAAAAGACAAATTTCCATTGTTAACTATTGATTTTAACCTGAAACCATTGGATACAAAAGACCTGCTGAATGTGTAGCCGTTATTGTAGAAGAGCGTATCGATCGTTGCCGGAATGAATAACCCAAAAATAGAACTTCAGTTATGAAAGTTACAGTTACGAAGCTGTGTGGTACTGTTCTGTGCCTCGTGCTGACCATCATTGTTTCGGCACGCAACAAAGACATCGCAAGTACATCGACATCCAGTTATGCCGAACCACGGCAAACAGAGCCCATCCGTGGAACCGTGAAGGACTCTGCCTCCGCGGAACCGCTGATCGGTGTTACCATCCGCGTAAAAGGTACCAGCCTTGGCACCACTACCGGACCGGATGGCAGTTTTACCCTGCGGCTGCAGGGGCAAAACGCAACGCTGGTCATCACTTACCTGGGATATGTTACGAAGGAAGTGCCGGTGACCGGTGCCCAAACGAACCTGAATATCACGCTCAGCACTTCTCAAAGCCAGTTGGAACAGGTTGTGGTTGTAGGATATGGTACCCAGCGGAAAAGAGATCTAACCGGTTCCATTGCTACAGTAAAAGGGGAAGACCTCGCTAAACAACCGGTGCTGACGGCTACACAGGCCATGCAGGGAAAGGTAGCAGGTGTGCAGATCATTAATTCAGGTCAACCCAATACGCAACCACAGGTGAGGGTACGTGGTACCGGTTCTGTAATGGGAGGCGCCAACCCATTATACGTGGTAGATGGAGTGCTTACCGATGATATCCGCAATATCAACAACGCGGATATTGTAAGCATGGACGTACTGAAAGACGCTTCCGCCGCTATCTATGGTGTTCGTGCAGCCAATGGCGTTGTGATCATCACTACCCGTAAAGGAAGGTCAGGTAAAATGGAGATCCGCTACGATGGACAGGCTGGTTTCAGGGAAGCCGCTCACCTGGTGAAAATGGCCGACAGGAACCAATATATATCCTATCTTAAAGAAGCAGCTCCCAGCAAAGATCCGGACAATGATGCAGCGACCTATAAAGGGTCTACCAACTGGTACGATGCTGTACTCCGCAAGGCTTTCCAGATGAATCACAACCTGTCCATGTCGGGAGGTACAGATAAGTATACTTACTTCTATAGCGCCGGTTTTCTGCAAGACGACGGTATAGTGAAAACCAACACCTTCAGGCGGTTTACATTCAGGGCGAACAACGATTTCAACATATCCGATAAATGGAAGCTGACCTCTCAATTGTCGTATTCCCGCGGCGGCGGTCAAAACGTTTCGCTCTTCGATATTTACGGTAACATCTACCGGGCGGCGCCGGTAGTGCCGGTAGAAGAAAACGGCCGTTATGGCAATACTTCTGCCTGGGGTAACGTAGCCAACCCGTTGTTACAGATCGATAAAAGGAATTACCTGCAACAGGATAACCGCCTGCAGGGCAACCTGGCGCTGGAATTTTCTCCCATCAAGTCCCTGAAACTGCGTTCCGCTTTCAACGCAGATCTCCGCTGGGGATACGACAGGGTTTACAATTACAAGTACCTCAACGATGAAAAGACCTTCCTTTCGGCGGGTGGTAACCAACGCCAGGATAACAGCAAACTGGCGATCAACGATTCCCGGCAACAGGGCTGGGTTTGGGATAACACCATTACCTTCGACCAGACTTTTGGCAAACATTCGCTCACGATCCTTGGAGGTTCTGTGACAGAAGGATTTTACAGCACCTTCCTGTTAGGACAACGTATTAACGTGCCTGAGAACAAAGATCTCTGGTACCTCGATCTCGGCGATCCCAACGTGCAATCGACCCTTTATAACAGGGGCGATAAATACGCCAGGCAATCGTTTGTCGGACGCGTCAATTACGGGTACGATGAAAAGTACCTGGTCAGCGCCTCTATCCGCGCAGATGGCAGCTCCAAATTCAGGGAACGTTGGGGATACTTTCCAACAGTAGGTGTAGGCTGGGTGATCAGCCAGGAAGAATTTATGAAGAACCAGAAGTTTTTCAACTTCCTGAAACTGCGTGGCAGCTGGGGACAGCTGGGTAACGACAATATCCCGACGAATGCCTACATCAACACTGCTACCGTCAATCTTCCATACTTCTTCGACAACAGCATTACACAGGGAATCGCGCTGCAGGATACAAAAGACAACAACCTCAAATGGGAAACTACTATGCAGTTTGATGTAGGTTTTGAATTCAGTTTGCTGGATGAAAGACTGCGTGGTGAGATGGATTACTATAACAAGAAGACAAAGGACGCATTGATCGTTGTGAATATTCCAAGTATCCTGGGCGACCCGGACAATACCTATATCACCAACGCCGCATCGTTCAGGAATACAGGCTTTGAATTTTCACTGAACTGGAAAGATAAGATCACTGATGACCTGAGCTATTCAGTAGGCGGCAACATCACATTCAATAAGAATGAAGTTACTAACCTGAGCGGAGGACAAGCCCTCCTTGGTGGAGGCGTTGGCAATCAAAGCTATGTTACGAGAACAGATAACGGGCAGCCTGTGGCGAGCTTCTATATGCTGGAATCGTTAGGCGTATACCGCGACCAGGGAGAGATCGATTCAGACCCTAATATCGCCAACGATCCGCGGAAATCCAGTATCCGGCCCGGAGATCTGCGGTATAAGGATATAACGGGAGATGGGGTGATCAATGCAGACGACCGGCAGTTTGTAGGCTCTTACCAACCCAAAATGTATTATGGATTCAACCTCGGACTAAATTACAAAGGTTTTGACCTGTCGGCCGATTTCTATGGAAGCAGCGGAGCCAAGATCTATAACGGTAAGAAAGCATACCGGTTCGCGAATACGGATAATATAGAATCCGGCTATGCAAATAGCCGCTGGACCAGCGAGCGCCCTTCATCTACTGATCCAAGGCTTATTACTACTGATCTTCCGGCTTCCACTTATTTCCTGGAGTCAGGAAACTTCCTTCGTTGCAATAACCTGACTATTGGCTATACGTTGCCGGATAAAACATTGAAATCTATCGGCTTCACCAGGCTAAGGGTTTATTTCACCTCGCAGAACTTATTTACCCTGATGAGGTTCAGCGGCTTTAGCCCTGAATTGCCAGGCGGTACCATCGACTTTGACAATACCATCAGCAACAGGGTCAATACTGCAACCAATCTGACCAACAATTCCAGCGGCATACTGGATGCAGGTATTGAACTGAATGCTTACCCGATCACCCGTACGTTTGCCTTTGGCGTCAATGTTTCATTCTAAAAAAACAGTTATGAGAAAGATATATGCAGTAACAGGCGCCATGTTGATTGCAGGAATGTTTGCCTGCAACAGGTACCTGGATGTAAAACCGCAAGGACAAATTGATGAAGAAGCTGCAGCCGACGACCCTGGTTCTGCACAAAACCTGGTAACCGGCGTGTATAATAACATGTGGCTGGGGAAGGTGCATGGTTTCCCGTTTATCGGGGTAACCAACATTGCATCAGACGATGCCGACAAAGGAAGCTTTGAGGATGATGCTGCACCAACACAGGGACAACTCGATAATCTCACCATGGATGCGAATAACACTGTGTTCAACGACATCTGGTCCGGCTATTACCAGGCGATTTCCAGGGCCAACAGGGCGCTGCAGGCGCTGGAATCTTCTACTTCGCTGGACCAGGATATGAAATCGCACCTCTTGGGTGAAGCGCATTTCCTGAGAGGATATTTTTATTTTAACCTTGTAAGGATATTTGGAGGAGTGCCGAAGGTAGATAAAGTGCTTACCCCGCCCGAGGCAGCGTCGGACCAGTACCAGACCCGTGCGGGCGCCGACGAGATCTACCAGCTGATCATTTCGGACCTGGAGTTTGCATTGACCAATCTGCCGCCTAAAGGAGGCAGCGGCAGCCAGGTTGGAAGGGCTACAAAGGGCGCCGCAGCAGGCATGCTGGCGAAAGTATTTTTGTACCGCCAGAACTGGCAGCGGGCATATAGTCTTTCTGATTCGGTTATAACAGGCAAAGTGGGCAGCTACAGCCTCGCAGATGATTATGCATCGATATGGCGGCAATCAGGGGCCAACAATGCAGAATCTATTTTTGAAGTGCAAACAGGCATAAATGCTACTTGCGACGCGGCTATAGAGGTATACAGCAACAGCCAGGGGCCAAGAGCGGGCGGTAAAGGCGGATGGGCTGACCTGGGATGGGGATTTGGCGGGCCTTCGCAGAGCCTGGTGGATGAATACGAACCGGGAGATAAAAGAGAGGCTGCAACTATTATCTTTATAACCCGGGCCGGAACCGTGTTATGGGATGGTTTTCGTGTGCCCGGCAAAGATAGTGTGCAAAATGACCGCTATAATTACAAAGCATACCATAGCCGGACCCGGGAGCAGTTCTGCGGCAACCTGGACCGCCTGCCTAAAAACCTGCGGGTATTGAGGTTGGGCGAAATACTGCTTATACATGCGGAAGCTGCCCTGGCGCTGGGAAATGCCAATGCAGCCGTCGCAGATATCAACGCACTTCGGGAACGGGCGGGGCTCACTGGTAAAAACAGCGTAACAAGAGCGGATATATGGCATGAAAGGCGCGTGGAAATGGCGATGGAACATGACCGCTACTTTGAGCTGGTAAGAGAGGATAAACTGGCGCCAGGTACGGCGGCTGCAGCTTTCCGCAAACACGGTAAAACATTTGTGGCCGGCAAGCATGAAGTATTTCCTATTCCTTTCACCCAGATACAGTTCAGCGAAGGAAAACTGCAACAGAACCCGGGATATTGACGGATAATTTGAGTACAAATGAATATACAGAGAATTATTATTACAGGGATTTGCTTCCTTATTTTCATAACCGAGGCGCCTGCACAACGCAAGCGCCTGGCGGCACGGCCACAGTTAGGCGATTCGGCACTGCTAACGGAAGTGCAGAAACGAACATTCAATTACTTCTGGAAATTTGCGCACCCGGTATCCGGTTTGACCCGCGAACGAAGCACCACGCCCGATACAGTTACGATCGGGGGCTCGGGGTTTGGCGTAATGGCCATACTGGTTGGCATCGAGCGGGGTTTTATTACAAGGGAAGAAGGATTGGACAGGTTGCTTAAGATCGTGAACTTCCTCTGGAGGGCCGACAGCTACCACGGTATGTGGCCTCATTGGATGAATGGCGCCACAGGGAAAACTATTCCCTTCAGCCGAAAAGACGATGGCGCCGACGTAGTAGAAAGCGCATTTATGTTCCAGGGACTGTTGGCAGTACGCCAGTATTTCAACCAGGATACTCCGAAAGAAAGAGAACTCCGCGACAAGATCGGATGGATGTGGAACGATGCGGAATGGAGCTGGTTCACCCAGGGCGGACAGAATGTACTGTACTGGCACTGGTCGCCCAATAATGGCTGGGGTATGAACCACCAGATCCATGGCTGGAACGAATGCCTGATCGCTTACATACTTGCTGTGGCTTCTCCCAATTACCCTGTATCCCCGAAGGTTTATCACCAGGGCTGGGCAATGAGCAATTACTTCAATAACGGGAAAGAATACTTTGGTATCAAACTACCACTCGGTTTCGAATATGGCGGCCCCCTGTTCTTTGCCCATTATTCCTTCCTGGGGCTGGACCCCAATGGATTGAAAGACCGGTATGCCGATTATTGGGAACAAAATAAGAACCATACGCTGATCAACCGCCAGTATTGTATAGAGAACCCGAAGAAATTCAAGGGCTATAGTGCTGATTGCTGGGGATTAACAGCCAGTGATAGTCATAATTCCTATGATGCGCATTCGCCAACCAACGACCTGGGAGTGATCACGCCCAGCGCAGCGCTTTCATCTTTCCCCTATACGCCTGAATATTCTATGCAGGCGCTTCGCTACTTTTACAACAGGGTAGGAGATAGGCTCTGGGGAGAATATGGTTTTTATGACGCCTTCAGCGAAACTACCAATTGGTATGACAACCAATACGTGGCTATTGACCAGGGACCCATCGTTGTGATGATAGAAAATTACCGCAGCGGTTTACTCTGGAAATTGTTCATGTCGAATCCCGACATCCAGCGGGCATTAAAGCAGCTTGATTTCAGCAGCCCATGGCTGAAGTAGCGAAAAAAATACGAAGGGCGTCCCGGAACCAACCAGGACGCCCTTATTTTATAGCAGCTTACTTCTAAAACTTAAATGCCGCACTTGCCACAAAGTTCCTTGGTTTCTGGGGGTTGACAGACCAATAACCGGTGTAGTATTGCTTGTTGTTGATATTGTTTAGGTTGAATGATAACCTGAAATGCTTTGCATTATAAAACAGGCCGGCGTTTAACAAGGCATAGCTTGGAAGATAAAATACCCCTGTTACACTGTTATCGATTACCTTGTACCTGCCGGCATAATTCCCGCCTGCTCCAATACCCAGGTTTTTAAACGTTCCACCCAATATTTTATAAGTGGCCCAGAAATTAGCAAGGCTCGAAGGGCCTTGTCCTCCCGGTGTTCTGCCCGGTTCGCTATAAAAATCTGTTCCATAGCCTTCCAGGATTTCAATATGGTTATATGCATAACCTGCAATAATGTTCAGTTGGGGAATGGGGTGAGCGTTCAGCTCTATTTCAAACCCGCGGCTGCCCACTTTACCGCCTTGCGTGGAGTTGCGTGGATTGCGGGCATCGGGTATTACTTTATTGCCGACTTTAATATCGTACACTGAAACAGTTGCATATAATTTCTCCGCCAGGATATCTGCTTTCACTCCTAACTCCCATTGGTTTGCATGTTCTGGTTTGAATACAGCTGTGTATTCCAGTTTTCCTGTTGTATCGTAATGCGGAGAAGGCGCTACATTCAGGAAAGCATTCATATAACTTGCAAAGACAGATACTTTTTCAGGCACTACCTGGTATACCAACCCGAACTTCGGTGATAAGGCAAACTGGTTGTAGCCTTTGTCTTCCTTTGCATTTTTATCTCCTTTTGTATGAAAGTAATCGGCCCGCAGGCTCGCCATGACAAGGAAGTTCGGCGTAATGTTCAATACATCCGAAACATATGCGCTGTAATAACCATTGGTGATATTTGAGTTGCTGCCTTCTGTACCCGCCAGTGCGCCGTATATTGCATCTTTCGTCAGCGGCAGGGCAGGTTGAATGACTTCGTGGGTCTCAGGATCTGTAACATCAGCAACACCGCCCTGTGGATTTACATTTCTGCCGATGATCCATCCGGATCCTTTATCAACTGCATTTCGCCTGAAGAAGTCAAGTCCTGCCACCAGGCGGTTGCGCAGGTTGCCTATTTTGAAATCGCCATTGAAGTTCTGTTGAATGTCGATGGTGCTGGTTGTGGCATTTTCTTTATGGAAATCCTGACCGAACCAGTTGTTGCCGGGATCTTCATCCCATATATAGGTGTATATGCCGTCGGACCTGGTACGGCCATAGGAGAATACGGTCTGCGAACTCCAGTTGCCGGACAACTTATACAGGGCCTCGGCCTTTACATTGATGCGGGGATTTTTGATAGTAAGATCGTTGCTGGTAAATGACTCTTTTACGTTCAGGTTAAGTTCTTCGATGTTCTTAAAGTCTAATGGCGCACTGCGGTTGTTATGGAAGAATACAGGAGGAACAGCCCTCTTTTCTTCCAGTATTTCCGCCATTACCTGTAAGGTAAGGCGATTGTTCACTTCGTAGGAAACCGAAGGAGCTACAAAGAATGATTTCCTGAAGCCTGCGTTCTGGAATGAATTCTCCGTAGTATATGCAGCATTTAAGCGCATTGCAATTTTCTGCTTTTTGCTGAGCAGTGTATTAACGTCGGCGGTTACACGGTTCAGGCCGAAGCTTCCGATATTATAAGCTACCTCTCCGCCAAACCCGTAATAAGGTTTTTTAGTGATGGTATTGATAATGCCTCCATAACTGAGGAAACTGCCGCCGAATAAGGTTCCTGAGGGTCCTTTCATCACCTGTACAGATTCGATATCTGATGGATCCAGGTTGCCGCTGGTCAGGCCCGGAAGACCATTCATCAGTACCGGCTGTGCCTCAAAACCGCGGAGAGCGAAGTAAGAAGCGCCATCGCCTTCGCGGCCTGTCGATTGCCAGGTTTGAGACAATCCGGGAACATTACGCATAATATCATCGTAATTGGTAATGCCCTGTTGTTTCATGAGTTCGGCAGATACAGTAGTATAGACCTGCGGGTTCTCCAGGTTCTTTAGAGGCATCTTGGCAACACTCTTATCCTCTTTATTCATCTGGCGGGAAGATATTGTGATCTCGTTCAGCTGGGCGGCGCTTTCATTTAATGTAAAGTTCAGTTCCTGTACCTGGCCGGAAGATACCGTTACCTGTTTCAACTGGGTAGCAGCGCCCACGGAAGTGATGCGCAAGGTCCAGTTACCTGGCTTGATATTCTTAATGCTATACTCACCTTTTTCATTACTGATACCACCGAGTTTCGTATGCTCGATACTGATGGTTACATTGATGGCCGGCTGGCCATCGCTGGTTGTGACAGTACCCGTAATGGTACCGTTTTGGGCGTATGCTGCTGCCGTGCAGAAAAGAGCGGTCAGCAAAAACAGGAATCTGGACATCGGATTGCGACTGGTTGATTAAACTTTGCAAAGGTCTGCCGACGAAAAGGGAAAAGTTTACGCAATCCGGAATTTTTTCGGGCCTCGTCAACATGGTTAGGAACGTCAACGAACCTGAATATCAGTGTGCCTCAAAGCCGCTGCCGGCAGGCTGTACATTGTTATTTGGCACGATAATCTTACAGCAAACGGAGAAATACGGCGCCATTAAAGACGCAGCCATACTCTAATTTTTAAAAAAGGGAAATATGCTAGCGATGAACTACCGCGGTCCCTACCGCGTACGTGCGGATCATAATATGCCGTACCCCGAGATACAGCATCCGGGCGATGCGATAGTAAAAGTAACAAGGTCCTGCATCTGCGGATCAGATCTTCATCTTTATCATGGCCTGGTACCTGACACGCGTATAGGCTCCACGTTTGGTCACGAATTCACCGGGATCGTTATGGATGTGGGGCGCGACGTTACGAGGTTGAAAGAGGGCGACCGGGTATTGGTGCCCTTCAATATTGCCTGCGGAGTATGTCCGTTCTGCAAACAGGAGTTGTATGGAAACTGCCATGAATCCAATCCTGAAGCTACAGCTGTTGGAGGGATATTCGGGTATTCGCATACAGCCGGCGGCCATAGCGGCGGCCAGGCAGAGTATGTTCGCGTGCCGTTTGCGGATGTAGGCCCTTATGTGATCCCCGAGTGGATGGATACAGAAGATGCCGTAATGCTGACAGATGTATTCCCTACCGGTTACCAGGCTGCCGAAATGGGAGGCATTAAAACCGGCGATACTGTTGTTGTGTTTGGGGCAGGTCCCATTGGTATTATGGCTGCCAGGTGCGCCTGGTTTTTTGGCGCTGCAAGGGTGATCATTATCGACCATATTGAATACCGCCTGGAATTTGCCCGGGAGTTTGCGCACTGTGAAGCGTACAATTTCAAATCCATGCAGGACCCGGTACTATTCATCAAGAAAACAACGGATTACTTCGGCGCCGATGTATGTATCGATGCGGTAGGCTGCGAAGCGGAAGGAAGCGCCCTGCAAACACTGACAGGCCGGAACCTGCTGTTGCAGGCGGGTGCAGCTACGGCCCTGCAATGGGCTATCAATTCAGTGAAAAAAGGAGGCATTATATCCATAGTTGGCGTATATGGTCCTACGTTTAACATGGTGCCTATCGGTAATGTAGTGAATAAAGGACTGACCATCCGCGCCAACCAGGCATCTGTGATCAGGCTGTTGCCAAAACTGATAGAGCATATACAGCAGGGGCATATAGAACCCAAAGCCCTGATCACACATCGTATTCCATTGGCGGAAGTTTCGGATGCCTATCGGATATTTTCTTCCAAACTCGATAATTGCATCAAAACAGTATTAATTCCATAAAATAAAATACCTGATCATGGAAAATAATGAATTGCACAACAATATTAAAGGTTGGAATTCAGACGCCAACCCTGCCAATGAACCAACCTACCCGATAAAGAAATATACCGGAGATGACCATCGTCGCCTCAATTACCGGCGGCCCCAATTGCAGCGGGAAAGCGTGGAGGTACTACATTCGAATGAACGGCCGGGCCTCACCGCGGTATTCGGAACAGGACAGCCGCCTGCAGGCCTCAGCGGCGCAATCAGGCGTTACGCTTTCCGCTATAGTGAAGGCAGCTTTGGCCATTGGCTGCCATTAATACTGGCCGACAGGATACAAATGATAGAAGGATTGATACAGGACATCGGCAATGGGCACTTTCCCGATTTCTATCGTGAACGTGGTTACCCCGCAGAATGGAAGTATAACCGTATGGCAATGATCCGTAAAGGATTGATATACGCAGCTATCGGCGCCGCAGTGATCTTCACGGTTACAAAGGCGCGTAAACGAAAACACAGATAATAAAATAGCCCGGCATAACCGGGCTATTTACTATTCACACATCGTCGTGTTCCACTCAAAAATATATCGTCGTAGTACGCCTTATCAACCTGCCACAATCCTTCTTCTTCAGAAAGCGCCAAATCCGTCAAAAATTTGGGTCTTTGTCTTATCAACCTACCACAATCCTTCTTCTTCCCCTTCTTATAATCCAATTCACTCCTTAAAATCTTAGCCTCTTTGCCAACCTTGCGCCTTTGCGAGAAACATTGCGTGCCATCAAACTTCGAGGGCGATGAAGATGGCGCCGGTCTTCTCCTTATTGAAATCGACGTCAAATGCTTGGTTGATGTCATCCAGCTTATACCGGTGAGTGATCAGTTTTTTTGCATTCAGCTTACCTTTTGCAAGCAAGTCGAGCGACATCTGCATTTCAGGATAGATGCCCCAGAACGAGTAGCTCGCACTAGGGATCAGTTTGATCTCCGCTTTCTGGATCTCCTGCCATTTAAGATCAATTGAGGTGTCTTCATCAAACCCTCCAACTATTAATACTTTACCACCAATTCGGGCAAACGATGTGGCCTGCGGTAGGGTAGCAGGCATCGAAGCGCCGCCTGCGCATTCGAACACTACATCCGCGCCTCTGCCATTGGTGAACTCCTTCACGGCTTTCAGCACATCTTCGTTTGTTTTCGCATTCACCACTTCGTCGGCGCCTAGCTCTTTTGCAACCTGCAGGGAGTGGTCTACCACATCTGTTACGAGAACATCTGCACCGCAGATCTTAGCCAGTTGAAGTTGCCCCAAGCCGATAGGCCCGGCGCCGATTACCACTACTTTATCGTTCAGTTTTAAACCGCTGAGTTGAATGGCATGCATGCAAACGGAAAAAGTATCTAACAGTGTCGCCTCTTCGTAGCTGACATGATCGGGCAGCTTATAGAATTTGTTGGATGGACCGGCAACATATCCCGCAAAGGCCTGCGAAATAGTTTTCATACGCACTTCATAGAGATTGGGACAGAGATTGTATTGCTGGATGCGGCACCAGTCGCAAGTTCCGTCGCCCAGCAGGGTTTCGATCACTACCCGGTCGCCGGGTTTAACGTTCTTAACCGCTTCGCCAACTTTTACTACTTCTCCCGCCAGTTCATGCCCCATGATTTTTCCTTCCAGGCTGGGTTCTTTTTTCTTCCAGTGACGAAGATCTGTTCCACAGATCCCCGCTACCTTCACTCTTGCCAATACCCAGTCGGGCTGGCTTAGTTGCGGTATGTCCACTTCGCACATTTCAAATTCTCCGTCGGCTGTCTTTACTGCCGCTTTCATCTTTTCTTCCATGATCATAATTTTTGGGTTAGCATTGATGGAATTACAGGTAAATATGAGCAACCGGCCTGTTTGACAGGCTTGTTTCTTACAGTTGCAGGTATGGCAGGTATTTGGCTACAATCGTTCCGATTCGCTTAATATCTGGTCTGCGGCGGAGAAAAGCCTTTGCAAACCCTTACCCATAAAGAGCTTCAGGGAGTGAATGGATAGAGATGCCGGCAGGGCTGCCTGCGCTTTGGTGTAGAGAGCCGGAAACAGCTGCTACTGCTGCGATCCCCAACCTGGCAAGGCTGGCAGAACCGCAATCGGCCTTAATTAATCAGCAAATCAAAAATGAAATTATTATTATTACACCTGGCCTTACCAAAGAGTCGTACATGAAAAGAAAATTCCTCGTTACCGGGCTATGGTTGATCAGCGCCTTTTATGCTGCTGCACAAAGCAAACAACTGTTAGGCGTTTTGGACATGAGCTATACAGTGAAATACAATCTTCGCGATCCGGACAGTACCAGGATAGCCTGGGACCATACTCATGCCATCGCTACCCTGCAAGGGATAGTGAACAGGACACATCCGCAGCTATATATCTTCCTGGTAGAAAATGAAGGAAAGAATATCGACAGGTATTGGTGGGATAAATACAGGCAGCAGGGTAAATGGCTGGCCAACAGGGACACGGTACGGTACAACGATGTTGTTGCAGTGCTCACTGCATACCGGAACCAGGTTAAGGGCGCGGTAGTATATGATCCGGCAGTGGCGGCAACCAGCAATATCGCTTCCTGTGTAGCAGGAGTGGAAGACCTGGTGGCTATCCGGTACGACACTGCTCCCGGCAGCCTCTACTCGCGCGTGGTGTTGTCGGGCCCCCGTTTGCCGGTAAAAGTATGGCTGCTGAATAAGAACGGTACATCACTGTTTACCGGCCAGGGTATGATACCAGGCGCTAAACGGTCTTCTACCGGCTCGGCAAAGAACGATGCCTATATATGGTTGCTCACACATTACCTGGCTAAAGGGAAATGCAACACTGCTTACGGCGCTTATTATATCGACCAGGCATGGATGAAACATCCGGGCATTGCGGCAAGGAACCATCATACGCTGACTAACCATGATTTCTTTGTAAGCCGGAGGGGTTTCTTCTTCGACCTAAGTCCATGGGGGGATGAACCGGCCACCGACGATCCGGGGCAGCAGCAAGGCAGAGACCTGCAAACTATGAAAGAAATCCTGCTGACAGCCTATAAACAGAACAAAGGAAAGAAATATGCCTATATCGGCGGATTTCCGCCATGGGCTTTCAAATACACAAAGCATGCAAATGGAGCGCATGAAGATGTGGCAACGGAATGGGAGTACTCGCGGATCATCAGCGCTTACAATGCGTTTAAAGATGCTGACGCTATTAACTACGGCGCATTGGCCAATGCTTCCTTCTGGCAACATTTCCCGTTAAAGGATAAATATCCGCAGTCCTGGATAAATGCAGATTCGCTGAAAGCCCGCGGTTACCTTACCGGCGAGGGACGGGTGAATATTAACAAGCGAAATTTTATCATCTTCTACGTTGGCGATTATGACGCCTCGTCCTGGGTGTATCAAACTACGCCTGTGATCTGGGATCATCCTATGCGGGGCAAAGTTCCCCTGATGTGGAGTATCAGCCCTGTATTGGAAGAACGGGTTCCTATGGCGCTGGATTACCGCCGGGAAACAGCAACAGCCAATGATTATTTTGCAGCAGCGGATAATGGCGCCGGTTACCTGATGCCGGGAATGTTGCAGGCGCCGCGTCCTGTTTCCGGTTTGCCCGATGGGCTGGATGCATGGGCGGCGCATAACAAACCCTATTATAAACGTTGGGGCGTTACCGTTACAGGATTTATTATCGACGGCCTGGCGCCTGGCCTGAACGCTAAAGGACTGGATGCTTACGCATCTTTCAGCCCTAACGGCATCATTCCCCAGAAATCTCCACTCACTTTACTGCATAACAATATGCCGGTATTAAGATCGGATGATGATGTGAATGAAGAAGATCCGCATGCCGCTGCCAGGCACATATTGGCGCGGGTACAGCAACGGAAAGCATTGCTTCCATTTCACTGGTTCAGGAATATCCTGAAGAGTCCCGCCTGGTACGTAAGTGTGGTAGAAGAGTTGAAGAAACTGGATCCATCCATCGAGCTGCTGGATGCCCCGACATTCTTTGAGCTTTATCGTATTTATTTAAAGGAAACACCGGCTGCCGCAACCGGTAAAATTCAGTAACCGCGTAACAAAGAACGGGGTATAAACCTACCGGAATATACCGAGCATCCACTCTATTGCCTCCTGTGAATGCAGGGCTATCGTTGAATCCATCGACATTTGCGCGGCTGCAGATGCCCGGGCTCTCATTTGATTTTCATAGCCACTGATAGCGGTTTCCAGGTCTGCTATGCCTTCTTTGGTCAGCCATTCATACAGTTCTGCGGCATCCTGCATTGCCATATTAACGCCTTCGCCGGCGTAAGGGGGCATCAAATGAGCGGCGTCTCCCAAAAGCGTGAGGTTGGAAGAGGCCTTCCAATATTGATCAAACGGCATACAGTATTGCGGGCGTGGAACAAAAGGAAGGGTTGCTTTTTCGAAAAGCGATTGCCAGATAGGGTCCCATGCTGCATATTCTTCTTTAAACCAGGCCAGTACCTGTTGTTGATCGCCGAAATCTATACCGCTTTCCTTGTACCAGTTCTCTGTTTTACGGCCGCCGGTGTAAAACACCAGGCTGCCATCTCCTTTGGAACTTACGATCAGGCTTTGGCTGTTCCCCAATGCAAATATCTTCCCGTTTTTCAGCAAGGCGCTGATCCGGGGAATCTGTTGCGCTGCATCTTTCACCGTTCCTTCCACCATAGTGAAGCCTGAATAGAATGGCTTTATAGGGGTTAAATAGGGGCGGACCCTGGAGTTGGCCCCGTCGGCGCCGATAACCAGGTCGGCATATGTTGTACTGCCGTCTTTGAACGTAATAGTCCAGCCCTTATCTTGTGGGGCGAGTGAAACAAATTGCTTGTTCCAGTGAACAGAGCCTTCCTTTAACGATGTTAATAATAACTTCAGCAGCGGTCCCCGGTCGATTTCCGGGCGTAACCGGTCTTCGCCTTCATTGGTATGATCATCGAATTTGATTTGCGCATGGATGTCGACCAGCCGCATTCTGTCGGCGCCGGGCCGGTGATCTCTCCAGAATTCATTTATCAGGCCGGCCATTTCCAGGGCTTTGAGTCCTGACTCTTCATGCAGGTCGAGCGTTGCACCTTTAGGCCTGGCATTTTCATGTTCGTCGCGTTCCCAGATGGCAACATTTGCTCCTGCGTTTTGCAGCAACCGGGCCAGCGTTAAACCTCCTGGTCCTCCGCCTATAATGGCGATCTTCTTATTGTTTAAAATATTCATTTGTCATTTATTTTAAGATGCCTTTGATAACCATTTCACAGCATTCATCCACTACTTTTTTAGTAATGATCTGTTTGGGCCTTTCCAGGTAATCGAAGTACTCGTTCAGCAGGTTGAATAGCGGCGCAAAAAGAAGCGCCCTGTAAATATCCGGCGGGTAATTGCGTATATGCCCTTTCGTTATATGTGCTTTTAAAAATGCCAGGAATGGTTTGAAGTAGTCGCCCTCTTTGATGCCCCGTTCTGCATAAGCTTTGTTGAGGAGGGGAGAAGACTGACCATAACGCAGCAACGAAAATTCATGGCGATGCTTTGTCATGTACGTGAAGACGTTTGACCAGAGGGTTTTGATGCCCGTGGCAAAATCCATTTTATCATCAAATCCCGCCATAGCCGCTTTTTCGAAGTTAACGAGCACCTCTTCAATAAAGAGTTTGATCAGCAGGTCTTCTTTGTCTCTGTATTTTATGTAGATAGTACGGGGAGAAATGTTGGCTGCTGCGGCCAGTTTCTGCATCGAGAGGTTTTCCAGTCCTTCTTCGGCAATGATCTGCAATGCAACCGCGCGTATGGCCTTTTCCTTTTCTAAATTTTTTGGTCTCATAACCTTGTTTTCTAAACTATGAGGCAAAGGTAGTAAAAATAGTAAGTAAACGTTTATATACTAATAAAAATTTCACGAATTTGCTTTTTTACAGGCTGAGCCGCCGTCTTTCCGCTGCCCATTTTTTGTTAACTTACAGTAATTGATAACCATAATACGCTCCCAGATGGAAAACCAGTATATCCAGAAAAGGATTGAAATAAATGCGCCTATCCAGCAGGTGTGGAAGGTATTCACCGACCCGGAGATCACCAAACAGTTAGGCGGTTATTATGAAACTGATTGGAAGGTTGGCAGTTCATTTGGTTTCAGGCGGCCCGACGGCACAGTTGTAACGAACGGGAAGTTGCTGGAATTTCAACCTATGCGCATCATCAGGCATAGTTTGTTCGATGAGGCAACAGCTGAGGCGATTTCGGAGGTCACTTATACCTTTGAGGAAGATGGAACGCAGACGGTGCTGACTGGCCGCGAAGACATGGCCCAGCCATTGGATGATGCCGCCTATGATGATGCAGTAACTGGATGGGAAGAGGCGCTGAGCGAAGTAAAACGGATTGCGGAGGAAGTGTAGCAGTTACACCCCTTGATTGTCTTAATTGCCCCATTATTTTTACCAGCGGCGTTTTACTTTTAAGAAACCAACAAATTTTTTATGAGTAAGATAATTGCCATTGAACATTTGAGCCTGGATGGCGTATACCAGGGGCCTGCAAGGCCGGATGAAGATACGCGGGATGGATTTGCTCACGGAGGATGGGCATCGGCAGGTAACGCACCGGAAATGCAACAGGTAATTGGCGAGGCTATGGGAGGGCCATGGTCGCTGCTGACAGGCCGCATTACCTATGAAGATCTGTATGGTTTTTGGCCAAATCAGCCACCTAACCCGATGACCGACGCACTGAACAAGGTGACCAAGTTCGTGGTGTCCAGGTCTTCCGCTCACCTGCCCTGGAGTAATTCGGTACTGCTGGAAGGCGAGGCGACGGATACCGTCGCACAGTTGAAGAAGGAACACGATAAAACACTGATCATCTTTGGCAGCGGTGAATTGGTACAAGCGCTGAAAGAATACAACCTGGTAGATGAATTTGTACTCATGATACATCCGGTAGTGTTAGGAGAGGGCCGCCGGTTCTTTACTGGCGATCGCCGCTACGCCAGGCTGAAACTGCAAACGTCGTTAACCACAGCCGGTGGAGTACTAATTACCCGGTATCAATATGCCTGAGTTTACTTACCCATTTTGTAACTATTTGATTTGTAACATTTAAAATTTTTTATATCCTAATACTTGTTTCGTACGAAAAGTTTCATACCTTTGAATTATGAAGCACTACGAAAACGATTCCATGGTATTAAGACCCACAAACGGGGAGCTGGAGATCTTACAGGTGCTCTGGCAATATGGTCCATCCACTGTCCGGTTTATCAATGATAAACTGAACGAGGCGAAACAGGTCGTTTATACGTCTACGTTAAAACTTATGCAGTTGATGGCCGAAAAAGGAATGTTGGAAAAAGATGAATCGGGCATGAAGCATATATACACCGCCTGCCTGGATGAAACGGCCACTAAAAGTTACCTGCTCAACTGTTTCGTCAACACTACTTTTAACGGCTCTGCGGGCAAGCTGATATTGCAATTGCTGGCAGATAAGAATACTGCTAAGGAGGAACTGGAAATGGTGAAAGACATGCTTGGTAAACTCGATGGATTCAAATAAACCCGGCTTATGGAAATGCTATTAGTAAATGCAGGATGGGGAGAGTCAGTGCTGAAGGCGCTTTGCTGGACTTTCATTCATTCCCTTTGGCAGGGATTGGGATACTCACTGGCCGCTGGCGCCGTTCTGTTGCTTACCAGGCGTTCGGCTCCCGCACTGCGTTATAATCTCATCGCCTTAATACTTCTTTGTTTTGTTGCTACAACAGGCGTAACCATGTACCTGTTGTTCCCTGGTACAACAGCGCCTGCAGCAGCTGCGCCGCTGGTTACCGGCCAGGCTGCAACCGTGGCTGCCAGCTTCCGGCAACAGTTTGCGGCATATTGCGACAGCAATGCTCCCTTGCTTGTGTTGTGCTGGTTTATCATATTTATGATCAAGTTCCTCAAGATGATAGCAGGTTTGGCATATATCAGGCGCATACGGAGTTATGGCGTATATCCGCCGGGCGATCACTGGAATAATAAAGTAAAAGAGCTGGCCGGAAAACTTCAGATCAGCGCCCCGGTAAAGTTGCTCGAATCCATGTTGGTTAAAGTACCTGTAGTTACCGGGTGGCTAAAACCTGTGATCATGCTTCCGTTAGGGCTAATGGCCGAATTGCCTGAAGACCAGGTGGAAGCTATCCTGTTGCATGAGTTGGCGCATATACGCCGTAAAGATTATTTCGTCAACCTGCTGCAAAGCTTTGTTGAGATATTTTTCTTCTTTAATCCTGCTGTCTACTGGCTTTCTGCCTTGTTGCGGGAAGAAAGGGAACATTGTTGCGACGACCTGGCAGTGCATGGCAGCAACAATAAAGCAACCTATATCAAAGCATTGGTAGCATTCCAGGAATACCGGTTAGGGGTAAACGATAACCCGGCAGCCCTGGCTTTTGCAGAGAGCAAACACCAGTTGCTGGAGAGGGTTAAGAGGATGGTTTATAATCACAATAAGAACTTAAATATCAAAGAAAAACTTTTCCTGGCAACGGGTGTATTCATTCTTGCAGCCATTGCATTGGCGCCTGTTGCTAAAACACAGGCGCAGAAACACGGCATATGGCCCCCCGCCGATACCATTAAAGGCGTTATTCAACCCATCAGGTACCAGGTTCCCGCCATCAAGCCAGACAACAGGCAACAACATATAACGGAAGGCAGCGTTACTCCTGCGCACACCCGTGGGAATGATACCATGCTGCTTCGCCGGCAACAGGAACAGGCGATGCGTGAACTGCAACAGCAGGAGAGGGATAAACTGCAACAGGTGCATGAACAACAGCAGCAGGAACGCAACCGGCTTGATAGCATCAGGTATGCTACAGGTCTTGCCAGACAGGCTGCAGATGCCAAACGCGAACGCGAAGTCCTGCAACGGGAAGAAGAGATCCGGCAACGAAGCGGCGACACCAGCCGGAATGTATCGCGCGATGTTCCTCCCACCAAACCTGTAAACGCCATAGCTCCTGTTTCTCCGGTTAAACCGCGCAGCACTAACAATTAGGCTTACACGATAAACAATATTTTCCTTTTACAATAACACGCTGGTACAGCGACGATCCCTTTTTTCTCATCCGATCATGAGGAACGGCCATGTCGTGCCCCTGCGATCCAAAATTAATTACGATGAAACGTTTTATACTTTTAATCACCTGCCTTGTCGCCACGTTTCCCGTGCTGGCCCAGGAAATAAGGGGAAGAATAACAGATATGCAGAAAGCTCCTGTTCCCGGCGCCAGTATCTTATTGGTAAAAGCTGGCGATACTGTTATCGTAAAAACAGCGGTCTCCGGGCCGGATGGCCGATTCTCTATATCCTTTTCCCGGCCCGGCGACTGGCAGTTGCTTATTAACATGCTGGGGTACGAACCTTATCAAAGCAAGCCGTTTACGCTGGATACACAGCACATCAATACCAGCTTGCCGGATCTTCAACTAAGAGTTGCCGACGCCAGGGAGCTTAGAACCATTTCTGTTACAGCAAAGAAACCTTTGATAGAACAGCAGGTAGACAGGATCGTGGTAAACGTGGATGCAATGATCTCCGGCGCTGCTTCCAACGCCCTGGAAGTATTGTCAAGATCGCCCGGCGTAATGGTAACAGGCAATGGTGCAATCAGTTTAAATGGAAAAGAGGGGGTGCTGGTGCTGATCAATGGCCGTTCTACTTACCTGGCCGGCAATGACCTGGCCAATTACCTCAAATCCCTGCCCGGCAGCACTCTTGAGAAGATTGAATTAATGACCAATCCACCCGCTAAATACGAGGCTTCAGGCAATGCAGGCGTGATCAACATCCGCATGAAAAAAAGCACTGTCAAAGGTTTCAATGGCAACCTGAGCCTGGGTTACACACAGGCTGTATACTGGAAATCGAACAACGCAGTGAATTTCAACTACCGTAATAATAAGATCAACTTCTTCGGCAACCTGGGATATTCCGGAGATCGCAATTATGTACGGACAGATATATCCAGGCGCTATGAAAAACCGGATGGCGCATTGTCTTCAGGCGTTCAGATGAACATCTTCAATAAAAATACCAGCGATGGCGTTAATCTCCGGTTAGGGTTAGACTACCTGGTTACGGAAAAAACCACTTTGGGCATTGTAGTGAACGGGTTAACCCGGCCAAATGGCGAAAAGAAATATACCAACAGCAGGTTGTACGATGCGGCGGAAATAACCGATTCTGCAGTTGCAGGGTATCTTGATGGCAGGTATAAATGGAAGAACGGAGGTATAAACCTGAATCTTCAGCAACGCTTCGACAGCACCGGCAGGGAGCTGACAGCCGACCTGGATTATATCAGGTACAGCTCCAACGGCTTTCAGCAATTCCAGAATACGGTATACCTGCCGGGAAACGTTTTCAAAAACCAGGATAAC
Organism: Chitinophaga terrae (ex Kim and Jung 2007); assembly: GCF_900107795.1. Lineage (GTDB taxonomy): Bacteria > Bacteroidota > Bacteroidia > Chitinophagales > Chitinophagaceae > Chitinophaga > Chitinophaga terrae. Next base: position 124,900 of record NZ_FNRL01000012.1, on the reverse strand, counting down.
TTGTTGGGCCGCTTACCCGGGAACTTCGACGTATACAGCGCAAAAGCGGATTATGTACATCCCCTGAAAAATAAAGCAAGGGTCGACTTTGGCGCAAAAGCGAGTTACGTGAGAACCGATAACGCTGCCGAATATTTTAATGTCAGCAACGGAATAGCGCTGCCGGATTATGATAAAACCAACAGGTTCAGGTACCAGGAAAATATTAATGCGGCGTATATCAGTTTCCGTAAGGAGTTCCCCAAATGGGGCATGCAGGCAGGTTTAAGGGCAGAAAATACTGTTGCCAAAGGGCGCCAGTTGGGAAATCCTACGCATCCCGATTCCTCGTTCCGCCGGAAATATACAGACCTGTTTCCTACTGCTTATCTTACCTATAAGTTGGACTCTGCAGGACATAATACCCTGGTTTTATCTTATGGCCGGCGGATCGACCGGCCAGCTTATAATAACCTGAATCCTTTCCTGTTCTTTAGTGATAAATTCTCCTATCGCGCCGGTAACCCTTTCCTGAAACCACAGTATGCCAATAACCTTGAATTGTCTTACAGGTATAAAAGCATATTCTCCGCAACCTTTTTATACAATGTTACAAGAGGGGAGATCAGGGAGACTATAGAACAGGAAGGAAATATTTTTATTTCCCGCAGCTCTAATATAGGCAGGAATACCGGTACAGGGATTATTATAAACAGTTCGCTTGACCTTACCGCCTGGTGGAGGGCAACGCTCTATATGCAGGATATTTACAGGACTTACAAATCAACGCTGCCGGATGAAGGAAACCTGAATACTTCCATGAATACCTGGGGCGGCTCCCTGTACAATGAATTCCAGTTTAAACATGGATGGAGTGCAGAACTGTTTGCCATGTATATTGGCGATAACCTCCTGGCGCAGTTTACCCGGGACCCGCTGTGGCAGCTTGATGTTAGTGTCAGGAAGAAGATATTGAAAGAAAAAGGGACGGTGAGGCTGGGCGTCAATGATATCTTTCATACACTAAAAATAGGCGGAGATATCACCAATGTGAAGCAAACCCAGGTTACATACTTGAATGTATTTGATACCCGGAATATCGCTATTGCATTTACTTATAAATTCGGGAAAGAGAATAATGCAGCCAGGCGTAACAGGCAAACCGGGGGGGCAGACACTGAACAGCAACGTGTAGGCAGCAATAAATAGGAATCAGTATCACTTTTTATTCTCAGCACAGACCCGGTTATTCAAGATATACCACAATACTGCATTGTCAGGGTAACTACCATCAAGCCGGCAACATGTTCTTCTTTCAGGTCGCGGCGGAGGGCCTGCAATGCCTTGCTCATATGCTTTTCGACAGTTTTTACGGAAATGCCCATTTCCTTGGCAATGGCCTTGTACCCCAGGTTGCCGTAATAACTAAGCATAAATACTTCCCTGCATTTCTGTGGCAGGGTATGTATGCTTTTGTCTATTTCTCTCCGCAGCGCCGAACGCTCGGGCGCCATAGGCTGTGCGGCTTCCTGCCGGTGCGCATGCAGTAATAAGGCCTGGTGATGCGCATCCTTTACCATCGCGTTGCGCAGTGCATTGGAAGTCTGGTATTTGACGGCATTGGTTAAATAACCAAGGATATTAATATCCGCGCCCAGCGTCTCGCGTTTCAGGTAAAGGCTTACAAATACATCCTGTAAGATATCCTTTGCCAGCTCGCGATCCTTCAATACACGGAATGCCTGGTTAGCAAGGAATGCTGCCGTGCTGGTGTATAGCAGTTCGAAGGATTTATCGTCGCCCTGTTTCGAAAGCTGCCATAAGTTATTGCATGTATGGTTACAAGGTGTGATGATGGGACTGGCTCTTTGTGGTGCAAAAATAACCTGACAGTTTTTTTTTCTGTGTTAACTTCTTGTAAACAAAATCCTCCAATGTTAACTTAATATGAATTCAAAAAAAGGAGTGGGGGAATTTTTCCGTTCAGGTGATATACTGGTAAATGGGCAATAAAATGACGGATGAACGACTTCGTTACCTGCTCGGGAAATATCTTGATCAGACAGCAACACCGGAAGAACTGAAAGAATATAACGGGTGGTACCAGCAAACTTACTCGCAGGGGGCCGATATGGAGCCTGAGCTGACGCCTGCCGAAATGAATTCAATATATAACAATATATACAGGAAGGTACGTAAACCCCGTATATATCGCATTGGTTATTGGATTGCGGCGGCAATATTCACAGGCCTGGCAGCTACTGCTGCATTCTTCTTCCTGGAACAGTCAACTCCTGCTGCAAGGCCCGTTGCCGCCGTTTCTCCTGTTGTTCCATCCAACATCGTAATAAACAATACCCATGCAGCGCCTAAAGGCGTAAGACTCCCGGATGGCAGCCAGGCGATCCTCTACGCTCAATCAACGTTGCGCTTTGACACCGGCTTCGGTAAAGATCATCGCGCCGTCTACCTGGAAGGCAAAGGCTTTTTTAATGTAGCGAAGAATGCGACCCTCGCATTTACAGTTTATAACCACGACCTCTCTGTTACCGCCCTGGGAACAACCTTTACAATCACCGGGAACAGGAACAGTGATAATGTAAATGTGGAACTGCATACAGGTAAAGTGGTAGTAAAACAGGTAAGGGCAAAAATGAAGGATGTTTACCTGTTGCCCGGTCAGCAACTGGTGTATAACGTAGCCAGGTCGAACGCCGTGACCAGTGGGCCGGCTACCAAAACTGCGGTGGCGCAACGGGCGGAGAAACCCGTATCATACGGCTCGCGTACCGGGTTCACTGCAAGCTTCGAGTCGCAGCCGCTCGACAGCGTGCTGATGACCATCGCAAAAGGATACCATGTTCAGATCAATATTAAAAACGGGTTACCATCGGATGTCGTATACACAGGCCAGATCAGGGAAGTGGATTCACTCGGCAAAGTATTGTCGCGTATCGCGATCCTGCACAACCTGGTAATCAAAGCAACTGCTAAAGGATATTCAATAGAAAAAAATCAGTAATTAAATAAATCGTTCAACTTATGACACATCGCTACAAAGTAGTGAAGGGCGGAGCCTTGCCCCTGATCAACGGAAAATGGAACGCTTTTCTGAGCCTATTCCTCCTGGTGATGATCTGCCATATTTCAGCATTCGCACAAAAGAAAACCTGGGTCAAAGGTTTGATTGAAGATGAAAAAGGAATGCCTGTACCGGGTGTTACCGTTCAGCTGAAAAGTGAAAGCGACTCTACCCATAAACGTGTAGCCATTACCGATGGGAGTGGCGTATTTACATTTGACTATACAGGCCAGACGGGTCCTTATGTTTTTACCTTCAGCTCCATGGGCTACCTTACCCAAACCCTGCGGAAAGCAGACCTGGACCCGGCTAAAGAACAATCAATATCTGTTATCCTGAAAGAAAATACGGCAGGACTTACCGAAGTCGTGGTGGTTGGATATGGCACCCAGAAAAAGATCAACCTGACCGGCGCCGTAGACCAGGTAGGCAGGGAAGTGTTCGAGAACCGCCCTATGGTGAACGCCACCCGCGGATTGCAAGGCGTATTGCCTAACCTGAACATCCGGATGACCGATGGTAAACCTATCCGCGGCGCTACCTATAATGTGCGCGGCACTACCAGTATCGGCGCCGGCGGTTCGGCCCTGGTGTTGATAGACGGGGTGCCCGGCGATCCCAACCTTCTCAACCCTAACGATATTGAAAGCGTAACCGTACTTAAAGACGCCGCATCAGCCGCCATCTATGGCGCCCGGGGAAGCTTTGGCGTAGTGTTGATCACTACCCGCCAGCCGGTAAAAGATAAAGCGCAGATCAACTTCGCCAGCAGCATTTCGCTGAACGACCATACCGTAAAACCTAAATTTGTTACCAACGGTTACGAATGGGCCAGGAACTTCGACGAAGCATTCAATGCCTGGAACGATTACAAATCGCATCCCCAGAAAGCCAACAGCGTATTCCCGTTCTCGTTAGACTACCTGGACGAGCTGAAACGCAGGAACGATGATCCTTCCCTGCCTAAATACGATATCGACCCTGCAACCGGTAACTACGTGTATTACGGCAATACCGACTGGTTCAAGGAACTGTACGCCGACCGGAACCCTTCTACGGAGCAGGCTTTGACCGTATCCGGCGCCGGCGCTAAAACCGAGTATTATGTGTCGGGCCGTTACAACAGCCAGGCTGGTATCTTCCGTTACAATCCAGATAAGTTCAAAATGTATAACGTACGCGCCAAAGGTGCGGTAAAGCCTTATGAATGGCTGCGTATTGAAAACAACTTCGACTATTCGCAGAGGAAATATTTCTTCCCTATCCTCAACCATCCCGGCAATACCCCGGTGTGGAGAAGGATCTCAGACGAAGCATTCCCTATTGCCATGTTGAGGAACCCGGATGGTACGTTAACAGAGAACGCGGCTATCGTATTCGGCAGCTTCATTTCAGGGAACAACTATTCCGACTGGAACGAAATGCTGATCCGCAATACCTCGAAGTTCACCACTTCCTTCTTTCAGAACAAATTGCATGTGAACGGTGATTTTACCTTTGCATATACCAATAACGTAGATCAGCGCCTGTATACTCCCGTACCTTACAGCAAAACGCCTGGCGTAATGCTGGAAAGAGGTGAAAGCAAAATGAACGAGAACAATGGAAAAACCAATTACACAGGCGCTAACCTCTACGCAGACTTTGAACACACCATCCGCAAAAACTACTTTAAAATCCTGGTAGGATATAACTACGAATACCAGTTATTCAAATCCCGTTTCTACCAGCGCGATGGCCTGATTAACCCATCGTTGCCCGATTTCAGCCTGATGAACGGTATCAACTATACGCTGACAGGAGGAGGGAATGAATGGCGGACTATGGGAGGCTTCTTCCGTTTCAACTATAATTTCGACGAGCGGTACCTGCTGGAAGTGAACGGCCGTTACGACGGTTCTTCCAAATTCCCGTCAGACCAGCAGTTTGGCTTCTTCCCATCTATGAGCGCCGGCTGGAGACTGTCTAAGGAAGCATTCTGGCATGTAGATCCCAAGCTGATCACAGATGTGAAGATCAGGGCTTCCTATGGCGCATTGGGTAACGGGAACGTAGATCCTTACCAGTTCCTTGAAACAATGGGCGTAAAGAAAACTACCCGTATTGTGAACGGTGCGCTGGTTGATTACACCAGCAATCCTAACGTAATCCCTGACGGCCTTACCTGGGAAAAGTCTACCACGCTTAACTTCGGCGTTGACCTGGCTTTGCTGAACAATCGTTTCAAAGCCACTTTCGATAAATATACCCGCAACACTACCAATATGTTCACCGTTGGGTTGCCTGTTCCCGCAGTGTTTGGAGCCAGCATTCCCAAAGGCAACTATGCCGACCTGAGAACCAAAGGCTGGGAATTGTCGTTGAACTGGTCCGACCAGTTTAACGTAGGAAGTCACCCGCTGCAGTATACTATTGGTGGCGTACTATCCGACTACGTATCAACAGTTACGAAGTTCAACAACCCGCAGAAAATACTGGATACCTACTATGAAGGAATGACCATCGGGGATATGTGGGGATTTGTGAACGACGGCTATTTCCAGAGCGAGGACGAGATCCGGAAATATGCTGTAGATCAGTCGTTCATTCGTGTATCCAACTCTAACATCCTGATGCCGGGAGATATCAAATTCAAGGATCTCGATCACAACAATAAGATCGACCAGGGTACTAACACCCTGGATAACCCCGGCGACCGTACGATCGTCGGAAATACGGAACCACGTTATGCTTATGGAGTTACCGGGTCGGCTACCTGGAATAATGTTTTCCTGAGCTTTTTCTTCCAGGGGATCGGCAAACGCGACTGGTGGCCGGGAACAGACGCCTCCCTGTTCTGGGGCCAATATAACCGTCCTTACAGCTGGATGCCAGAAGCGATCATGGACAACCGCTGGTCGCCCGAGCACCCCGACGCTTATTTCCCGCGTTTCAGGGGATACACTGCGCTTAACTCCAACGCCGAGTTAGTAGTACAGCAATCCAAATACGTACAGAACGCAGCCTACATCCGCCTTAAAAACCTGACAATAGGGTATGACCTGCACACGAGATGGATGCAACGCGCTAACATTAAGGCCGCAAAAGTATATTTCACAGGACAAAACCTCTGGACCTGGAGCCCTATGTATAAGATCATGAGAACAGTTGATCCGGAAGTGATCGAAGGCGCAGACCCTGAACTGAGCGTGAATGCCGGTAAGGGAATGGCCTATCCTATGCTGAAAACTTATACACTCGGTGTAAACCTTACGTTCTAACGACTTTAAAACAGCAAGAATGAAAAAGAAGATACTGCCTTTGTTGATGCTCGCATTTTGCGCATGTAATAAAGACCTGAACTTAAAACCTTTCGATAAACTCAGTCCTGGTAATGCTTTCAATACAGAGGCTGACCTGCAGCTCTATGCAAACTCTTTTTATAACATGCTGCCAACGGGCAATGATATTATAAGGGGAGATGTAATGAGCGATTATGTAGCAGGGAAAGATGTAAATAATTATATCCGTGAGAATGCTTATACTGCCGTGAATTCCAGCGGCTGGAGCTGGGGTGACCTGAGGAATGTGAACTATTTCCTGGAGCATTTCGGGCAGGCAAAGATCACGGACGAAGCGCGCAGGCATTTCGAAGGACTGGCGCGTTTCTTCAGGGCCTATTTCTATTTCGAAAAAGTAAAACGCTTTGGTGATGTGCCTTTTTACAACAAAACATTGGGCATAGGAGATGCGGAACTATATAAGCCGCGGGACAAGCGCACGTTGGTTATGGACAGCGTGTTGGCCGACCTGAACTTTGCCTGCGCCAATATCCGCGATAAAAAAGATAATACAGCATCTACGATCACCCGTGCAGTAGCGCTGGCATTTAAATCCCGCGTTTGCCTGTTTGAAGGCACGCTCAGGAAGTACAGGGCCGATCTGAACCTGCCGGACGCGCAGAAATGGCTGGAAGAAGCAGCCGGCGCGGCGGAAGCGGTGCGCAAGGGAGGACAGTATGGACTGAATATGGCAGGGGACAGCGCTACCTGGTATCGCAACTTATTTATAAGCGAGGCGGCTAACAGTACAGAAGTGATGCTGGCATATGTAGGCAATAAATCGCTTCGCGTGTTCAATGATGCCAACTGGTTTTATACCAGCGCTACGTATGGCAACCGTGCGAGTCTTACGAAAACCTTTACAGATACTTACCTGAATGCAGATGGCTCGCGGTTTACGGATAAACCCGGGTTCGATACCATTCATTTTGATGTGGAAGTGCAGGGCCGCGACAAACGTTTGCAGCAAACCATCCGCATGGGTAAATATACCCGCGAGGGCGTGATTGCACCGCCGGATTTTACGTATACCTATACAGGTTACCAGCCGCTTAAATTTACACTGGATAGCAAGGCGACAGACGGAGTGGCAGAGAACTGGAATTCTATTCCCATGATCCGTTATGCAGAAGTATTGTTAAATGAAGCTGAGGCGAAAGCGGAGTTAGGAAAACTATCGGTCGACGACTGGAACAAGACCATTAAGCCGCTTCGCCAGCGTGCGGGCATACAAAAGACAGACTGGCCCCTAACCGCAGATCCGTACCTGCAGCAGGAGTACTTCCCGGGGATCAGCGATCCTGTTATCCTGGAAATACGCAGGGAGCGGGGTATAGAGCTGGTGCTGGAAGGTTTCCGGTTTGCAGACCTGATCAGGTGGAATGCCGGTAAATTACTGGAGAAATCATATAAGGGCATTTACGTGCCGGCCATGGATCAGCTGATCGATCTGAACGGCGATAATAAACCGGATGTTGCCTTTGTTAAACAAACACCTGCTACGAAGGTGCCTGGCGTGTATTACTTTATTATCGATAATGACCAGGCTAAATTATCAGGAGGCGCTAAAGGGAATCTTATCTGGTTGGATAATATAGACCGCAAATGGGAAGACTATAAGTACGTTTACCCGATCCCGTATAATGAAACTGTATTGAACCCGGCGCTTGAACAAAATAAAGGCTGGAAATAAGCAAACTGACTGAGCGATGAAGAAACTGCTTTTTTTATTATGCTGCGCCGCCTCTTTTACAGCATCGGCACAGCGGGCGAAATATGTTGTCCTGATCACCATTGATGGGTTCAGACCGGATTTTTACATGGAACAGGGTTGGGGAACGCCCAATTTAATGAAGATGAAAGATAGTGGGGTAGCGGCAGATGGCGTCTATGGCGTATTTCCTACCGTCACATATCCTAACCACACTTCTATTATTACAGGTGTTAAGCCAGCAAAGCACGGCGTATATTATAATGCGCCGTTCGAACCGACAGGCGGTAGCGGCAAATGGTATTGGGATTATAAATCCATCAATGTACCAACCCTTTATACCGCGGTGAAAGCAGCGGGGAAGACCAGTGCAAACGTTATCTGGCCCGTAACGGTTAACGCGCCTGTTGATTATAATATTCCCGACATCTGGCCTATAGGAAAGGGAAATGATCGTTTGGCCGCTACTGCTGCGGTGACCAGTCCTGCCGCTTTATGGAAAGAAGTCCAGGAATTTGCAACAGGCAAACTGTTGCCCGATGATTTTAGCATGGTGAGAGAAGAAATGATCATGGATGAAAACGTTGCCAGGATGGGAGCATACATGATCTCGAAATACAAGCCTGCCTTTACGACCCTGCACCTTGCCTGCACTGATCATTATGAACATATGCAGGGAAGGGACGGGTACCTGGTGAGAAAAGCGATTGCCGGGGCAGACCGCGCAATCGGTACCATACTGGATGCCCTGGTAAGAGCAGGAATACAGGACAGTACCGCCGTTATTGTTACAGGAGATCATGGATTCGTGAACATCGAAACTTCTTTTGCACCGAATGTTTTGCTGGCGAAGGCAGGGTTAATGAATGATATCAGCAAAGGCGACTGGAAAGCGCAGTTCCATTCTGCAGGCGGATCGGCTTTCCTGCACCTGAAAGATCCTAACGATGCCGCTACGCTGAAAGCAGTTGAAAAATTGCTGGCCGGGTTGCCTGTGGCCCAGCGTCGTTTGTTTAAGATCATTCCCAAAAAACAATTGCAGGAAGTGGGCGCCGATCCTGCTGCTGCACTGGCCCTGGCTGCGGCGCCAGGTACTACTATCAGTGGCAGCGCAAAGGGCGAACTGGTGAAAACTGCCAAAGGAGGCACCCATGGCTATTATCCTGACTTCAGGGAGATCCAGACAGGCTTTATTGCTTATGGAGCAGGTATTGCAAAGGGAGGAAGGATAAAAGAAATGCAGTTGATAGATGTGGCGCCGGTTATTGCGGAGCTGTTGTCAATTGATTTTAAGACGGCGGAAGGACATATCCCCGCCGGTATATTGTTACCCTAATTGCAGCGAAGGCATTTTTTGAACAGCAAAGATTATACAACACAGTGTTTTCTTCGTTCGTTCAGGAAATGCCTTCCTGTTTTGAAGAAAATATTTTTTGCGGGAAAAATATTTATCGTAATATTGCGATTATGGGAACTACAAAATCAGATCTCTTTTCTAAAGAGCAGAACGACCTGGCAATGATGGCCAAGGCGTTGGCGCACCCGGCGCGTATTGCTATCCTGCAATACCTGGTTAAAACGAACGCCTGTGTATGCGGCGACCTGGTGGAGGAACTCGGGCTTGCCCAGGCCACTACTTCTCAGCACCTGAAGGAGTTGAAAACCGCCGGTATCATCCAGGGAAATATTGAAGGCGCAAGTGTTTGCTATTGTATTAATCCAAAGGTCTGGAAACAGTATAAAGCATTGTTTAATGCCTTCTTTGTGGATGTGGACCTGAAGGATAAGTGCTGTTGATTTTTTTACTCCAGGCGATCGTAATATTACGATCGCCCGGGCAAGCTGACCTGCTTAGGCTGGCAATTAAAACAAACGAATAATAATGAGAAATTGTGCGCCTGTTGCCCGTCCGGTTTTAGGTTTCCTGGACAGGTACCTGACTATCTGGATATTCCTCGCAATGGCCATCGGGATCGGTATTGGTTACTTTGTTCCGGCCGCCCCGGCGCTGATCAACCGCTTTAACAGCGGCGCAACGAATATCCCTATCGCCGTAGGGCTCATTCTTATGTTGTATCCGCCGTTGGCAAAGGTTAAATATGAGAATATACCTGCCGTGTTTAAGAATAAACGGGTGTTGTTGCTGTCGTTGTTGCTGAACTGGGTGATCGGACCGCTGCTGATGTTTTTGCTGGCTGTCGTTTTCCTGCATAACTACCCGGGGTATATGACAGGTTTGATCCTGATAGGCCTGGCCAGGTGTATTGCCATGGTAATAGTATGGAACGACCTTGCAGGAGGGAACAGGGAATATGCGGCAGGACTTGTAGCCATCAACAGTATCTTCCAGGTATTATTATACAGTGTGTATGCTTATTTTTTCCTCACCTGGCTGCCGGCAAAATTGGGCATGGAGAGCATAACGCTTAACATCCAAATGACGGCGATTGCCAAAAGTGTAGGCATTTACCTGGGTATTCCTTTCCTTGCCGGCGTATCAAGCCGTTTTATACTGGTTCGTTATAAAGGCGAGAACTGGTATCAGCAGCGGTTTATACCGGCCATATCGCCTGTTACATTATGCGCCCTGCTGTTTACTATTGTGGTAATGTTCAGCCTGAAGGGAGATCTAATTGTACAGATCCCCGGCGATGTGTTGCTGATTGCCATTCCCCTGATCGTGTATTTTATAATTATGTTCGCTGTCAGCTTTCTGTTGGGCAAGTGGGCTGGCGCAGATTATTCGAAGAGCGCTTCCGTTGCTTTTACTGCTGCAGGCAATAACTTTGAACTGGCTATAGCCGTTGCGATCGGGGTGTTCGGGATCGACTCCGGCCAGGCGTTTGCCGGTGTAATAGGCCCGCTGGTAGAAGTGCCTGCCCTTATTGCATTAGTGAATGTGGCTTACCGCATTCAACGCAAGTATTATAAAACATCCCTTATTTAAAATATCTTCTTACATGAAAAAGATCTTGGTACTCTGTACAGGAAACAGTTGCCGCAGCCAGATAGCCGAAGGCTATTTACGATATTTTGCCGGCGACAGGGCGGAGATTTACAGCGCAGGCGTGGAAACGCATGGCGTTAATCCCCGTGCTATAGCTACAATGGCAGAAGATGGTATTGATATCTCAAAGCATACTTCCAACAATATTGCTGAATACAGCAGGATACCATTTGATTATGTGATCACGGTATGTGATAATGCAAAGGAGAGATGTCCTTTTTTCCCATCTTCCGCTATGCTCTTCCATGAAAATTTTCCTGACCCTGCTAAAGCAACCGGCACCGAGGAGGAGATCATGGCGCAGTTCCGGGCCGTAAGGGGTATGATAAAAAGCTATGCAGAAAAATTTATTCAGCAGAACCTGGACGCCTGATCTTTCATGGTTGTTACCGGTAATTTGCATAAGTTTGAAGGGGTGTTCTTTTTGATTTGAAACAACTTTAAACAAGTGATCTTATGACAGAACAGCTAAACAGGATACAGGAAAAACTGGATCTGCTCCGGCACGGTTATATATGGTCTGATGACCGGGGAAATGATGCCGGTATCTATCCTTCCTTGGAACTCGGTAACGAGAAGAAACTCAGTTTCCTGGATTGGTACGAGTACTGGCTGGATAGCTCCCTGAGCGAACTGGCTTAAAGATTAACCCAGTGGAGTTATTGCATTTTTACTCTTGTAAATTTCCACTTCGTTATTCTCGCCTTTAAAACAAATTGCCCAATTATATTTTTTATCTGCAACTGAAAAAGATAAGGGATACAGCATCCCTGCAATCTTGCTTATAGCGACGCTTTTACAGTCGTATACCCGGTTAGGAACGCCGTATTTCGACAACAGCAGCAACCAGTAATTACTCGATGTTCCCAGCGCCGGGATCACTTCCCCGAACAGTTGTGTGACTGTACATTTCTTTATTAATGTTTTGTCTTTGATCCTTTCGAAAAGATCTAAATCGCCCGTTATCCGCTTTTCAAACAGCTTTTGTATGATCTTCTCAATGATGGCCGGCCCCTCATAGAATGGGTCTTTAAAATCGGTTGCAGGAAATTCCTTTTTTAGTTCGTTCAGTTTTTCTTCGCAGAACATTGTGTGTTGATTGTTGTGTTGTATTAAACCTACGCCAAATGCAAATGTAAAAATACTATGCGTTAGTTTTCGTACCTTGGAGTATTAACCGGTCGAATTCTATGGTAAACCAATCTGTTCCTCGGGATGGAGACAATTTGGACTACTTCCACAAATTTTTCTTGCTGGCAAATGACCTTCTCTGCCTGGTTGGCGGAGATGGTAGCCTGAAAGCTGTAAACCCCGCATTTTCAAAATTACTTGGCTGGAAACAGGATGAATTGATTGGCAGATCTGTTTTTGAAATACTGCATCCGCAGGATGTTGAAAGTTCTGCCCAACAACTTCAAGGGCTAAACGAGGGTCGTGACACGGTAAATTTTATCAATCGGATGCGCAGCAGCTCGGGGAATTATATCTACCTGCAATGGATGGCGTCGCCGGATGCCGCCTCGGGCGATATTTTTGCCATTGGCCGCGACATTAGCCAGGTAATGGAAAAAGAGCGGCAGTTGCAGGAAAACGAGCACCAGTTCAGGATATTTTTCAATAACTCCCGCGGCATGATGTGTATGCACGACCTGAATGGAAAGCTGCTGGCAGTGAACCTGGCCAGCGCCGAAAGCCTGGGATATAAACCTGAAGAACTGATAGGAAGTACCCTGTGGGACATTGTACCGGAAAAATTTGGCGCCGGCGTATTCGAATACCTGGCAGCCATCGAAAGGGATAAGGAAGTATCTGGTCTCATGCACACACGCCACAGGGATGGCAGCGTACGGATCTGGCTGTATAATAACGTGCTCGAATACTCGATAGAAGGCAACCCTTATGTAATTGCCAATGCGTTGGATATAACCGAACGCCATGCATTGGAAAAAGACCTGAAATGGACTACCCAGATGTTGGAACAAACCAACAGTGTGGCCAGGATCGGGTTCTGGCAATATGATATTGTTAAACAGAAGATTTACTGGTCGGATGTAACCTGCAGCATTCATGACGTACCGGATGGCTTTGTACCGGAATTGGACAAAGCCATGGGCTTTTATAAACCTGCCAGCCGCCGGATTCTGGAAGCGGCTGTAGAGCGGGCCATTAACCAACATATACCTTACGACCTGGAACTGGAGATTGTCACTGCGCGGGGCATCGAAACCTGGATACGCGTCATCGGAAGCCCGGTTGTTAAAGATGGAAAATGTGTACGGCTATTCGGAACGTTCCAGGATATCGACAGGCAAAAACGCCTGGAAGAGGAGATACAGCGTTCCAGGAAACTATTGGAAGACCTGCTGCAATCAGCCATTCACGTTAGTATCATAGCTACAGGGCTCGACGGTACCATCACTCTTTTTAACAAGGGCGCTGAATTGATGCTGGGCTACAACTCCAGGGAAGTGGTGGGCAAACATACTCCTGTCACCATTCATGATCCTTTTGAACTCGAAGAAAGAGCAATGGCCTATGGCGTAAGCATCCCGGAAGTTTTTGCACTGGAAGCCGCGCAGGAAATGGATGCCTCGCAACAGGAGTGGACCTACATCCGGAAAGATGGTTCCAGTGTGAACGTATCTGTAGCCATTTCCGCAATCAGGAACGTAGATAATGAACTGACCGGGTACCTGCATATTGCAACAGATATCAGTAAACGAAAAAGAGCGGAGCAGCAGTTGCAGGAAGAAAAGTCGAAGCTGTCTGCCTTCGTTCAACAAACGCCGGCGGCCGTAGTAATGCTCGACAGGGAACTGCGTATCATTGCCTTCAGTGATGCATGGAAGGAGCAAACAGGCCTGGACAGCGATCAGTTATATGGTAAGAATGTCCAGGAGTTCCTGCCTGAAGTACCGTCGGAGTTTAAACAGGTATACCGCAACACCCTGGCCGGCAGGATAGAAAAGAATGAAGAATTTATCTGGCGCCCGCCGGGATGGACCCGCGATCAGCACCTGCGATGGGAGATCAGGCCCTGGTATCTCGCCGGAGGCAGAATAGGAGGGATCACTATTCTCCTGGAAGATATTACAGAGAATGCACTTCGCCAGGAAGAACTCCGCCAGGCTAAGCTGCTGGCAGAACAAGCCAGTATCGCAAAGTCCGAATTCCTGGCCAATATGAGCCACGAGATCAGAACTCCTTTAAACGGTATCATCGGGTTTACAGACCTGGTGCTAAAAACCCGTCTGAGCGAAATACAGCACCAATACCTGTCTATCGTTAATCAAAGCGCCGGTACCCTGCTGAATATCATCAACGATATTCTCGACTTCTCCAAGATCGAAGCCGGAAAACTGGAACTGGATATACAGAAAACAGATATTTATGAAATGAGCAGCCAGGTGAGCGACATGGTGAAATTTCAGGCCCAGAGCAAAGGACTGGAAATGATCTATGACATCTCTCCGGAATTGCCTCGCTTTATATGCGCCGACCAGTTGCGTCTTAAACAGATACTGGTTAACCTGCTTTCCAACGCAGTTAAATTCACAGAAAAAGGAGAGGTGGGGTTGAAGATATATCCTGTCTCCGCCGCAACTGCCGATAACTTCCGGACTATCCGGTTTGAAGTAAGAGATACGGGTATCGGTATCAGGCCGGAACGACAGGGAAAGATATTTGAGGCCTTCTCCCAGGAAGATCTCTCCATTACCAAAAGATACGGAGGTACCGGGTTGGGGCTTACTATCTCCAATAAACTGCTCGCATTGATGAACAGCCGTTTGCAGCTCGACAGTGAACTGGGAGCTGGCAGCACTTTCTTCTTTGAAATAAACCTGGAAACAGCCGATGGCCCGCCGCTGAACTGGGATAATATAGAAGCCGTCAAACGCGTGCTGATCACAGACGATAATGAACATAACCGCATTATTATCCGGCAGATGCTGATGTTGAAGAATATCGAGGTGGATATGGCCAGGAACGGTTTCGAAGCGTTGCAAATGCTGATGGAAGGCAGGGTTTTCGATGCTATCCTCATGGACTACCATATGCCGGTAATGGATGGACTGGAAACATTGAGGAAGATGAGGCAGATGACATCCCAGACCGGTATCAGCATACCCGTGATCTTCCTTTACAGCTCCTCCGACGACGAAACGGTTATCCGGGCCTGTGAAGAATTGCAGGTAGAACAACGCCTGGTAAAACCCGTTAAAATGCAGGAACTCTATCATGCGTTGGCGCGCCTCTGTACTACAGGCGCTAAGAACGATAGAGAGGAGTCTGCCGACCAACAGGCATGGGGCCCGGAACAAAGGTTATTGAAGGTTTTGCTGGCAGAAGACAACAGCGTTAACATGCTGCTGATCAAAACCATTATCGCCAGGTCGTTGCCGCAATCAGCTATCCTGGAAGCTAAAACAGGCGTGGAAGCCGTATCTCTTTTCACGAAAGAACAACCCGACCTGGTGTTCATGGATATACAGATGCCGGATATGAACGGGTATGACGCCACCCGCCGCATCCGGGAGTTATATCCTGACAGGGCTACTCCAATCATTGCACTTACCGCGGGTAATACGAAAGGAGAGCGGGAAAGATGCCTGGAAGCAGGGATGGACGACTTCCTTACCAAACCTTTCCTGGAAGAAGATATCCTGAAGATGGTAAACAAGTGGGTCAATAAGAACCACGAAAAAACACCCGGGGAACCAGAAACCCCTTCGCCTCAGCCACTGGATATCACGGTGCTGATGGGGTACCTGGGAAGTAAAGACGACAGCGATCCTGTACTCCGGGAAACGCTTGAATTATTGCTGGAAGACTGTAAAGCAGCCCGTCAGGAACTGCAAGACAGTGATATGACCGGCAATGAAAAGCGCATTGCACAGATCTGCCATAGTATGAAGAGCGTTACTACTTATGCCGGGTTGAAGGACCTCGAAAAAGTGATCCTCGAAACGGAAAGCCAGGGAGCTACAAAGGAGCAGTTGCAGCAACTGGATATAGAACTGGAAAAGGCGGTTGCTTCTATTGAACAAACGCTCGCGAAACTACCCTGATCTTTACTGAACATAAACCTCATCGCAACATATAGCAGGCCGCTTGCCCGCAGCGGCCTCCCTCCATTGAGGAATATCCGCAGGGCAGATACCTGTAACCCTCACATATCGTACTGCCTTCCCCGTTAGCTGGAAAGATACCGGTACGCTCCTGACGCTATAATCTTCTTCCTGCAACGGCGGCAATGTTTGCGCACCCAATTCAATAAAACTGTTCCCATCTTCAGAACCGGCAATGGTTATTTTAACAGGCGTAAAAATATAATGCCGCGCATCCTGCAGGAAATGCATAAATACTTTATTAACGGGTTGACTGCTGCCCAGATCTATTGTTGCTGCCAGGTCTTTACCATAGATAAATAGCCAGTTAAGGCTGAAATCTTTGCCGCCTTCCAGCCCGTCGGTCAACGTTTGAGGCCCCTTAGCCGGGTAATCTTCAGAGGGAGGGTTCTGTAAAGTGACTTTTGCCCTGAAGGCCAGGCTATTCACCCATTTGCGGGCAAAAATGGTATCCCATTCCTGCTGGTATCCGTCTACGTCCGTACCTCCTTCCGCCATTTCTTTCACACCTGCATTTTTGCAAAGCGCCGTAAATTTCTGAACTCTTTCAAGCCAGCGTGGATTTACCGTATATTCTTTCCCGTTGGCCACAAGGTAACCGTTCTGTTCTGTACCGAAGAAACGGGATTGCTGAAGAACAGTATATTCCAGCGGTAACCTCGCCGCATATACGCGTTTTAACAGCGCCGGCTGACCGTCGACAGCCGCTTCTGCTTTGTCCAGCAACTGGCTGTAAGCATCTATGGCCTTGGGCGATAAATAATCTTTTGCATTGGCAACAGGATTACCGTAAATATCTAACCTGGCCTTGGTTTGCTTCATCGTATTTACCAAAGCATCCAGGTATTGCTGCATGCTTTTGCCTGCATTGCCATAATACCCCTGCATAAAATCACCCTGCAGTTTACCTGCGTCTGTTTTCGGGTTCCAGAGATACTTAGCCTGCATATAGCTGTTATATTCGGCCATATCGCTATAGGTATTACCACTGCCCTGCGAAAAAACGCCGCTCACCCGGTGGTCCGAGAGGTATTGCAGGTTTGCCTGCAGGTTCGCATAATTAGGGAAAGGAGCCAGGTAATTAGTGAACTGGGTAGTATAGTCCCATACAAAAAGGCGTGATGTGATGGCGCCCCATCCTTCCAGGTTCTTCCTGAATGCGGCGGCGGAAGTAACAGTGCTCAGCGGCTCCTGTCTTAAAGCGTCTATAGTACTTAACATTACAATCACGTTCGCCGCTGGTTTTGCATGCAAAGGAGGTTTGGCGGTATAGAGGTAGGATAATGTAGTGAACTGTTGTTCGGGGAACTGCGCCGCTACTTTGTTCACAAACCGGATCAGGGAGCCTTGCGGACCGCCTTCTTCCGCATCTGCCTTGCTGCACAGATCGCAGGTGCAGTAACCGGCTCCATCTTCCTGGGCAATTGACCAATAGACAGCATCGGGGTTAGCAGCAATGGCTTTGCGCAATGTGTCTGTCACGATACGAAATACCGCCTCGTTGCTTAAACACAATTGCGTGGGCTGTCTTACGCCTTTAACCAGCGCAAAATACTCAGGATGCGATTTAAACCAGGCGCCGGGAGGAACAAGTTTAAAGAATGAGTGTCCCCAGATCCCCCAGAGGTCTTCGAACCTTTGCAGCTTGTGCCACTCCAGGTACTCATTATCAAAAGCGGCAGGGTAGTAGGTTTCCCGGTAGGCGAAAGCGGGCGACTGCATGTCGTGCAGTTTCGCGGGGATACGAATATCCTTCTTCGCAGGAACCATTGCGGGTTCCTGGCTGTATTTACGGCATCCCAGGTATTGTTCAAGCAATGTGTAAACGCCATACACAATTCCTTTCCCGCTTCCTCCAACAATGTACAGGTCGCGGTTGTCGGATGCCAGCAGGAAACCTTCCGGTTTTATTTTCTCCGTTAATATATTCTCTGAATGATCAGTACGGCCGATAAACACAGCCGGCTGTTCTTTGTAGTTATTCTCTTTTATAATACCGAGCGTTGCGCCAGACATCTTCTTTATATATTCCTGCAATACCTGTGCAGCATGTTGCTCATTCTTCCCTGCATCCGCCGGCAATACGATCACATACTGGCTCTTACCCCCTGAAACCAGCGAGATGTCGCTGTTCCAGGAACTGCAACTGTTACCAAACAGTGTAAGGAAACAAAGTAGGAGTGTCATAATTCGGTACATATAGAGGTTAGAATTTTCGTTGGAGCGTTACGTATATATCATATTGGTTCTGGAATATTGTATTGCTGATCTTCTGGTTGATCCATGTGCCAAATAATCCAAGCGTTGTCCGGTATTTGAATGTCTTTTGGTAACCTGTTCCCACGCTGCGGGTAAGCAATCCTGCCAGCTGCGGGAACTGCACAAGCCGGCTGCGGTCGTCGGGGTTCGTTCCCAGGCCGGCAACCAACGACACGTAATCCTGGTGTTTGTTCAGGTAATAACGGGTAGTCAGGGTAAATGAAGAATAAATATCCGGTTGGTCGCTGATCACATAGGCCCGGAGATTTACATAGAAATCGTCGAATGTTCTGGCAATGGAGGCTACGCCCGAAATAACATTAGCGGTATCCGCTTTCAGGTAGCGGGCGCCCAGTTCTGCCTCGTAATTTCCAAAACTTCTGAAGATGGAATATGCCAGTCTTACCGTCGGGAACACATCTGTTGTACCATAACTGGCAAGGGCATACGAATACATTTTCTTTGAATGGGTATAGTAAAGTTCCAGTTCTCCCATCAGGCCGGTGCCTTGTTCCTGCCGGCCTCCATAGTTAAGCCTGGCTGCATAACTGCCTTTCTTCATGAAGTGCCTGTATTCCACGGTGGCAATATTATACCAGCGATTGCCGCCATAGTCGTAGGTCGACCGGAGGAAGAACAGCCCGAACTGGTTGCGCAGGGTTTTACTGCGCAGGTAATCTGCGTACTCGGTATTGGCGCCGGTGTTGTTGTATTGCAACAGCGTATCCGCTGCCAAAGCTGCCGCTGCATAATCCTTTTTATTCTCGAGTGTTACTACTTTCTTCTGAAGAAAAGCTGTGTTGTTTGGATAGTATCTTAAGCCCTGGTCTGCATATGCCAATGCGCTGTCGTAAGCTCCTTTGCCGTTATACAGGTTGATGCTGTACAAGAGGGCCATAGAATCTTTCCTGTTGATGTTCAATACTTCCCTGAACAATTGCAGTGCGCTGTCTGTCTGCTGCCTGCGTTGCGCGGCTGCCCCTGCCGCCAGCAGGTTATCGGTATACGCGGTACGGTACCTGGCGGTGAATGGATAACGTTGCCGGAGGCTGTCCAGTATCAGGTCTGCTTCGGCGTATTGTTGCCTGCTGCTAAGGATGCCTGCTTTTTTAAAGAGGAGATCCCTGTTATGAGGGTCGCGCTGCAACGCCTGCTCCACGTATGCAAGCGCGTTATCCGGTTGTTGCATGGCGCTTTCTGCATTAATGAGGTATTGCAGGGCATCCGGTTGATTAGGATCTGCCGCCAGCACAGCAAGGAATTGTTCCCGCGCCTGCTCATACTCTTCGTTTTGCATAAAGATCCTGCCGGCGCTAAGGTGAATCTCCTTTAATTGAGCGCTGTAGTTTTCATTAGCAGGGTAACGTTGTAAAAGCGTTTCTATAATAGCGGCAGCCTGGTCGTACTGCCCTATATCTGCCAGGATATTGGCTTTCTTTAAGAGGAAATGCGCATTCCCGGGGTGTTTTTCCAGCGCGTTATCCAGCGCAGCTACTGCCTGGGCGGGTTGCTTAAGCAGGAGATAGGTGTTGGCCAGCATATCAGGAACCGTAGTATCTGCCGGTGCGGCTTTGTAGGCGCTTTCAAATTCACTGAGCGCTTCTGCATATTGCTGTTGTGCAATGTAATCGCGGCCACTGGCCAGTTTAAGCCGAACAAAGCGGTCGATCTGTTCTGCCGTTGGGTGTTGCCGTTGCATAACCCGCTCCGCCAGCGAAGCTGCTTCGGAATACTTCCTGTCGCCTTCCAGTACATCAATTTTCAGGTTCAGCAATTGTATATCTTCAGGCCTTCTTTTTAGTCCAAAGTTGATCCAGGTAAGAGCCTCCCTGTATGCGCCCCGCGACATGCTCAAGCCGATCAGTTTCAGCAGCGCCTCCCTGTTGCCCGGATCTTTTTCAATAACTCCCTGGTAAAGGGCAAATGGATCGGTATTGGCATAATATGCAGCCGCTTCCATGCGCAGGGTAACCTGCTGGCTCCTGGCTTTCGTGTCGCCGGGGAACCGTTTAATGATCACTTCCAGCAGGTTCAACGCTTCTGCATATTGATGCGTTTCCTGCAGTATTCCCAGCTTCTTCATCAGCAGGTCGTAAGAGCCCGGGCTGGCAGCCAGCTCCTGGTTGATCCTTTCCAGGGCTGCCGAATAGTTATTATCACGTATATACATGCTGGTGATAGCTTCCCTGGCTTCCCTATTGGCCGGGTCTATCATCAGCGCTTTTTCGTAATTGCTGCGGGAAAGGTTGCCATACCCATTCTTCCTGAAATAATCTCCCGCTTCCAGGAAATGCCCTGTTGCCGCTTTTTGCACCAGCGAATCGCTTCCGTATTTATCCAGTAATTGGTTGGCATAGTTGCTTCCCTGGTAAAATTTACGTGCAGCGTCCATCACACCCAGCTTCTTCAGCATGAGATCCCTGTCGTTGTTGAAATAGCCAAGTCCCATATCCGCATAGCATTCCGCTTCTTCATATTGCTTCTGTGCCAGTTCTATATTGATGGCGTAGAAATAGGCGTCGCGGTACCTGGGCGCTTTGGCAAGTACTTCTTTAACATACTTGCGGGCGCTGTCATACCGGTTCGTCAACAGGTAAAGCCTCCCGAGCAGCAGTTGCTGGTCTGTAAAGTTAGGTTGCTTATCCAGCGCTTCCCTGGAGAGGCGGATCGCATCATTATACTGTTGCGCCTTTGTAGCTTTTACCGCTTCGTCATAGAGTTCGTCTGCCGACTTTTTCGTACGACTGCTTTGTGCGTTCACCTCTGTAACTGCAACGGCAGCGAGCAGCGGTAACATAAATTTCAAGACGGGTATCCTCATCGGCTATATTTTGAACTAAGCATTTGCTGTTTTCTTTTTACCAAAGCCCTGGCGCTGCATATTACCCCAGGAGTGTTTTTTACCTGTCAGGAAGAAATAATATCCCCTCAATGCAAAAAATACAATGAGCGGATGATAGATCAGCGGCTCAATAAAAGCCATTAATGCCAGTCCTATTACTTCTTTCCAGGTCTTATAATAATGAAAAGTGATATGGTCCCACCAGATAGCCAGTGTGGTGATCATCACTGCATAGAGATATACAAAACCCAGCAGTATGGTTGCATATTGCCAGTTGATCTGTCCTGTTGCGATCAGGTAGATATAGGTGATAATACCTGTAAATTCGATGATCGGCGCCAGGAATTCGAAGAGCAGGTTGTATGGCAGCACTATCAACCCGAGTCTTTTATAACGGGGATTGAAAAGTACCTTACGGTGAGTGGTGATGATCTCGGCCAGTCCGCGTCCCCAACGGGTACGCTGACGGCTGAACACTTTCAGGTTAGGCGGCCCTTCTGTCCAGCATTGGGAGGTGGGGATATACCTTACCGCGTATTTCAGTTTGTTGTCGATCATGTAAGTGCACATACGGGTAACGATATCCATGTCTTCGGCAAATGACTGCCCGTCATAACCTCCCGCTTTAATGGCTACTTCTTTGTCAAAAAGTCCCAGGCCCCCCGATACGTTTGGAACGCAGTTGATCACGCTCCAACCCATTTTGCCCAGTACATAAGCCCTGATATATTCCATTTCCTGGAAGCGCGGCAGCCAGTTACGTGGCGGTCTTACCCTGGTGATCACCCCTTCGTCCACTTCGCAGGAATTCACCATCCTCAGCGTGGCGCCGGAGGCAATTACCTTGGTACTGTCTTCTTCGAAATGAACGTAACCGCATTCGGGGCAAGGTTCGCCGACCGCTTTTATTTTTTCATGCTCTTCGTCCATGAACGGCTTCACCATACGCAGCAGGGTATCTTTCTCGAGGATACTGTCTACATCCGTACAGAGAAAAAGGTCGTAAGTCGCTGCATTGATCCCTGCATTGGAAGCATCTGCCTTACTTTTGCCATTCACCTTATCAATAACCAGCAGTTTGTCATAAACCGTATTAATAGATTTGAATACACGTTTTACTGGTTGTGATTTGATCCTTTCGTTATAGGCAAAATCTACTTCTACCAGTTCAAATTCATTGATGAGCTTTTCCAGCGTATCGTCGGTACTTCCATCATTGATAATGATCACCTCAAACTTTGGATACATCAGGGTTAGCAGGGAGCGCACATTGGAGATGATGGTCACGCCTTCATTAAAAGCCGGCGCTATGATGGAAATTCCCGGAGCCAGGGGAGAATCCAGCAGCTGGGTATAATCCACATAGCTCTGGCTGCGGTTGTAACGCAGGATGCCTCTCAGGGAAAGAAAAGCCAGGATTGCATACATCAGCAGCATGGTGCAGCCATACACAAAAATGAAGCTCTCATAAAAATTTTTTAACCATTCCACAGTATTCAAGGTTTAATAGCTGATCAATTTGCAGGGGCGGCGCCGGGAGTCCTTTGCTGGAAGCCGCGGCGTTGCATGTTACCCCAGGAGCTTTTCTTGCCTGTAAGGAAAAAGAAGTACCCCCGGAGCGAGAAGAATACGATCAACGGGTGATACAGGAACATTTCCATGAAAGGCGTAAAGCAGAGATATGCCACTTCCCGCCAGCTCTTATAATACCTGAAGGTTAGCTGATCCCACAGGATAGCCAGCGTAGTGATCATAACCGAGTATGTATATACGAATATTAACAGCAGGATGGCCGTTGGCCAGTTGATCCAGCCCAGGATAGCGCCGGTAATGTAAAATATTATACCGCCCACTTCTACTACAGGGGCCAGCAGCTCAAAGAAAAAATTATATGGGAAGATGACCATTCCCATACGTCCGTACCTGGGGCGCAGGAACATACGGAAATGCGCATGCATCAGCTGGGCCAGTCCACGCGCCCAGCGGGTGCGCTGGCGGCCGAAAATTCTCACCGTTACCGGCGCTTCTGTCCAGCACAATGTACGGGGTACATACCGGATCGCATAGTCGATCCCGTTATCGCAGGCATAGCGGCACATGCGCGTCATCAGCTCCATATCTTCGCCGAACGAGCTGAAATCGTACCCTCCGCTGCGGATAGCCACTTCTTTATCAAAAAGCCCAAGCCCCCCGGAAACGTTGGGAACACAGTTGATAAGGCTCCATCCCATTTTTCCCAGTACGAAAGCACGGATGTATTCCACTTCCTGGAACCGGGGCAATAATTGTTTGGGAGGGCGCATCCTCGTCATTACTCCCTGGTCGAATTCGCATGAATTGGCAATGCGCAAAGTAGCGCCGGTGGCGATCACCCTGCGTTTAGGCTCCTGCAATACAGGTTTTATGAGCTCTATCAGCGTATGTTCATGGAGGATACAATCCACATCTGTACATACGAAATAATCGAACGAAGCGGCATTGATGCCGGCATTCACCGCATCGGCTTTACTTTTGCCGTTCACCTTATCGATGATCGTTAATTGCGAATATGCCGGGTTCGAGGATTTATAGATCCTGCGGACAGGCTGCGTAGGGATTTTAACGTTATAGGCGAAATCAACTGCCACCAGCTCAAACGCTTCTATCAACTGTTCAAGGCTATTGTCGGTACTCCCGTCGTTGATGACAATGATCTCGTATTTCGGGTAAACAAGCGTCATCAGGGACCTGACATTATATATAATAGTGAGTCCTTCGTTGTAGGCCGGGGCCAATACGGTGATGCCGGGGGCAAGGGGAGAGCTCAGCAGCGGGTCTGCCTGGTAGGATTGTTCCTTCCTGGCATAGGCACGTACCGCGATAATGGAAAATGTTGCCAGCAGGGCATAGGTGATCAATAACGTAGTGCCGTATACGAAAATACCGGATTCGAAAAATTTACCTGCTGTTTCCCAGAATATACCGTTCATCTGCTGACTAGAATTTAATTAACGGGTTCATACAATGTTTCAGGATCAATTTGTTCTCCCTCGTTGCGGTTTCTACCAGTTCCTGGACCAGTGCTTCCGCTGCCCATTGGTTGTTGATGAGCGACTTGGCCGCGTGTTTACGGATTTCAAAGTCTGTAGAGTGCAGGAATTCCTGTCGCAGGAAATCCACATGTTTGCCACTGCTGATACGGCCGATAGCTTTTAGTATTTCTACCTGGCAGTTGTGCGGCTGACTGTCGTACATGCTGATCAGTTTATCTTCCACACTTTCGATCTTCAGTTTACCCAGGCAATTGATAGCATTGGCCCTCAGGTAGTGATCCCGGGTATCCAGCAGTTTGGTAACGGCTGGTACAGCGCTGAGCTGCTGGTAATGTTCTACCAGTTTCAAACAGAAGGAAACGATGCTTTTATTGGACGAATAAGTGATCCATTGCGCAAAGTTGGGAATGGCAATACGGTCGGATGTGGTGATGATACGGAATAATTCGATCTGGTCCCATCGCAGCAGCGGCTCTGTTGCTACATCGAAGAATTTGAACGGTTCGTTCTTACTCAGTTTGATGTAGGCGTGGCGTGCCGTTGCCCTTAACTCACGGTTACGGCTATTGGTCAACGGTAATATAATTACATCGGCCAGCGGAACATCCATGTTGGTCAGCTCTGCCAATGCCTGTATCTTATGGTCCCAGCGGCTGGATTTTAATTTCTTGAGAGAATCCTTGTCCAGGCCCAATTGTAAATAAACATAGCGTAGCTGTTCACCCATGGCGCCCTGCACATTATCACGGTACATGGTCAACCGGTTGATCAACGCCTGCCGCGCCCATTTTTTTGAGAAAACCGGTTTGTCAAAAACTTCCAGCGGAACTACCGGTTCTACTGTTTCTTCGTTATAGAGCGCTTCATTCATGAGGATGTGCTCGGTTAGCAGATCGTCGATCAATGGGTTCAGTTTCGCCAGTTTTTTTTCCCGTTGATAACTGCGATAGCGGTTAATGAGAATAGAAAGATAGGCTATGGCGGTAAGCGTAACGGCAATGAACGTAAACGTCACCGCTATCTGGATCACCAGTGGCGCATAACGGAACCGGTCCACTATGGACATAAAAAAGTCAAATACGGTTTCCATGGTTACAGGAAATGGTCAATAAAATATATATCAGCCCAAAAAATTACTGGTATCGCATAAGCAATCGCTTTACCCTGATGAGCAACTCGCCAGGGATCACCGGTTTTTTCAGGAAATCGTCTGCTCCCAGTTTGAATCCTTCCAGGATCATGTCTTCGTTACCGGCATTTGACACAATGATAACAGCGATCGGTTTCCCTTCTTTCCTGTTCTTCACCCGGCTTAATACTTCAAACCCGTTTGCATACGGCATCATAATGTCGGTAATGATCAGATCATAACCATAGTTGGTTTCTTCGAGTTTTTGGAGGGCTTCTTTCCCGTTCACAACGTGGTCCAGGTGATAAGCTTCTTTATGAAGTATACGTTCAATGATCTTCGGCATTACTTCATCATCTTCAATAACAAGTATTCTGTACATATTGCTCAATTGCGGTTATTCTACTAATTGATCCTTTTCGTTTACCGGGAATTTATGACGGTAATGATTCTCGATTTTATTCCTGCCCAATGGCCGACGGCCCTGTCTGGTAAGGCTATGGTTGCTAGTCCGGCGACTTTTAGTAAAGATATGATTTATATGTAAATGTCTGCACTTTTAAGCCTTATATTTGCACCGAAGCCGACATCATGACAACCAATTTTACGATCCTGTTAGTAGACGACCACAAAGCCAACTTATTAGTGTTGCAACGCATGCTGGAAGCAGAAGGCCGTTCATTTTTACTTGCCACTTCAGGCCACGAGGCCATTAAAATTGCCCAGGAGAGGGATGATATAGGGTTAATATTGCTGGATGTACAAATGCCGGATATAGATGGTTACGAAGTAGCCCGTTTGCTGAAAGCCGCGCCGGAAACCAGCAACATATCCATCATTTTTGTGACTGCAACCAACAAAGATGAAGAAGATATGCTGAAGGGTTTTGAAAAAGGAGGGGTAGATTACCTGGCAAAACCGCTGAGCAAACACCTCACCCGGGCCAAGGTAGACGTATTCGAAAAACTATACCACTACCAGCGCGAATTAAAACAGGCCTTGAAAGCGAAAGAAATGGTCAACGGCCAGCTCGAACGTTTTATGCATGTAGTGGCCCATGATCTCAAATCTCCCCTGGCCGGGGTCACCGGGCTGCTTTTAATGCTGAAAGAAGAAGAACAATTAAAACAGGCGCCCGAACTAATGGGCTTCCTGGATATGGCGATAGACGCCTCCGGCAAACTGTCGGACATGATCTCCGCCATCCTCGAATACAGCCGCGAACACCAGGATAACCAGCCCGAAGAGCTGGTAGACGTAAAAGAATTGCTCGTTCAACTGGTTCATTTCCTTTTCCCGCCGGCCAATGTGCACATCCACATCCAGGACGAGTTGCCCAAACTTTTTACCACCCGCCAGAAATTGCAACAGGTATTTCAAAACCTGGTCAGCAACGCTATTAAATATGGCGACAAACCGGAAATTGAAATCAGTATTGGCGGAACGGATGGCGAGGATTATTACCAGTTCTATGTTAAAGACAATGGGCCGGGGATAGCGGAGAAGGATAACGACCGTATTTTTCACCTGTTCGAAAAAGTGGATAGTGAAAGTACCAAAGGAACCGGCGTAGGACTAAATATCCTGAAACTCCTCGTAGAAGCCCAGGGAGGAAAGGTGTGGGTAGAATCGGTGAAAGATGAAGGAAGTACTTTCTTTTTCCAATGGAGGAAATAACATTAAGATGTTAGAAGCGGATGAATATTGTGTTATCAGCCCGGTTTTAACATTATTCTAACAAATGAGCATTTAACTTTCGGTTATCATTTTGGTCAATAAAACTTTAATTTTTTTGCAATCAATTGGCCGCCCTGTTTAAAAGATAGGAAAGGGCAGCCATGAGAGACTTATTTCTACATGATATTGTTTTTAAATCAAATTCAATTTCATTTAGCATGACAGACAATTTAAAATTAGAAGCTTTACATCAAAGGGTATCGTCAAACCGGGATTCCACGACAGCCAAAACAAGCGGAAAACTAATTATCCCTAAAACTCCTCCGCCAGGCAGCATAACTGCCATATCAAACACTGTTTCCTGATCAGCGGCCGCTGATTATTTACTGCTTTAACGCCATACAGCGTTTAGCGCTTCCGGCTTTTTGCCTGGGTACAAAAAAAATAACGTCAAGCTACTGTTATTCATTAAGAACAGTTCAAGCCTGCTATTATCCAAAGTCAGTTAAAAAATTCATTTTTATGTCGGTACGTTTATTCCATCTGAATGTTTATTTGATTTTATTGATCCTCGGTAGCTCTCTGACTCCTGCAACTGCACAACAGGTTAAAAAAGGAAAATCTTCTTTTACAGCCAGGCTGATAAACATTGAGTCCACCGCCAAAGAGCCGTTCAGGTACAACACTTCCCTATACAACGGAAGCGGGCATACCCAGGCTTACGATCTTACCGCTGATATGCCCGATGGCTGGACTGTCATTTTCCGGGCAGAAGGAACACAGATTGCCGGGTTAAGACTCGACTCCGGCAGAACCCAGGATATTGCCGTTGAAATACAGGCATCTCCTTCCGTTAAACCGGGCAAATACAATATCCCCGTTGTTGCTATCAGCGCGACAGATACCCTTAAAGTGCCCCTGGAAGCGGTAGTGAAAGGCAGCTACAGCGTTGAACTGACCACTCCTTCCGGCCGCCTGAGCGATGATGTGACCGAAGGAAGAAGCAAAAAAATTGAACTGGTAGTTAAAAACACCGGCACCCTGCCGCTTGCCTCCCTGGAGCTCTCGGCACAGGCGCCCGTAATGTGGAACGCTACTTTCGAGCCGGCAAAGATCGAAAGGCTGGAAGCGGGCCAATCCCAGAACGTTACAGCAACGCTGAATGTACCGGATAAGACCATTGCAGGCGATTACGTTACAAACTTCACTGTACGGAATAACGAAGTGAATGCCACTGCTAACTTCCGTATGACCGTCAAAACCTCTGTACTCTCCGGATGGATAGGCATACTGGTAATATTATTGTCTGTAGGTCTTGTCTATTACCTGATTCGTAAATATGGAAGGAGATAAGCGTTATGGAAAATCCAATCATTCAACTGAACGGGCTATCGAAACATTACGGATCAAAGAAAGCTGTCGAAAATCTATCCCTTAAAATAAATAAAGGAGAAATATTTGGTTTGCTGGGTCCTAATGGCGCCGGTAAAACCACTACTATCCTGATGATGCTGGGCTTGTCGGAACCTACTTCCGGCGAAGCCCTGGTATGTGGTATCAACGCTACCAATAATCCCATCGCCGTGAAAAGGAAAGTGGGTTACATGCCGGATAACGTAGGGTTTTATGATAACATGACGGCCCTGGAAAACCTGATGTATATAGGCCGTTTGTCGGGCATCCCGGAAGAAAAGATAGCGGTAAAGGCGCGGGAAACAATGGAACTGGTTGGCCTGGGCGATGAACTGTATAAGAAAACAGGCGCCTATTCTCGTGGTATGAAACAGCGCCTGGCGCTGGCAGATCTCCTGATCCGGGAACCGGAAGTGATGATACTGGACGAGCCTACCCTGGGTATAGACCCTGCCGGGATAAAAGAATTCCTGGTGCTGATCCGCCAGTTGAGCCGGCAACAAGGGCTCACCGTTTTATTATCATCGCATCACCTGCACCAGATGCAACAGATCTGCGACCGTGTAGGCATATTCGTAGAAGGACAGCTGCTGATGGAGGGTAACATAGATACCCTGTCGGGAAACCTCTTCGGCAAAGAATCGTATGTGATCCAGGTTACGGTCAGGGAGCCCCTGGCAAACGCCCAGGCATTGCAACAGGAGTTGCAGCAACTGGAGCATGTCAACAAGGCCGCAACCAGCGAATATGGCGTAGAATTATCGTGCAGCCAGGACATTACTCCCGATATTGTCCGTTTCTTTGTTCACAAAGGTTTAAACGTCACCGGTGTACAGAAAAAAGAATATGGCTTGGATGAAATTTACCAGCGCTTTTTTGAGAATAATGCCAAAAAACATGTTCAATGATGAAGTCACTAATCGCTTTCAATCCTTTTTTCAGGCAACATGCACCTGCCAGTCCTTTCCGGGTAATGGTCCGCAAGGAAGTGGGAGACCACATCAGGAGCTGGCGGTTTATTATAATGCTGGTATTGATCCTGCTTACTTTTATCGGGGCTATGTACGTTTCGTTGAGCAATATCAGGAAGGCGGCCACCAATCTCAATGATCCCGACCGTATCTTCGTTTACCTGAAATTGCTGACCACTTCAGATAATACGCTGCCTACCTTTCATATATTTATAAGTTTCCTGGGCCCCTTGCTGGGCATTGCCCTGGGCTTTGATGCAATAAATGCAGAAAAGAACAATGGAACGCTTATTCGCCTGATGGCCCAGCCGGTGTACCGCGATAACCTGCTGCTGGCTAAGTTTTATGCAGCGCTGAAAGTGATAGGTACGCTTTTCTTTAGCCTGGTATTGCTGATGATAGGCGGGGGAATGATCATTACCGGTGCGCCGCTGGAAGCGTCTGAACTATTCAGGATACTGGCCTTCGCGGTGTTAAGCGTCATCTACGTTGGTTTCTGGCTAAGCCTGGCCATTACCCTGTCGGTGAAATTCAGGCATGCGGCTACATCTGCGCTTACCGCTATCGGCATATGGCTCTTCTTTACCATCTTCTACCAGATCATCGTAAACATGATCATGAACGCCATACTTCCCGATCCGGCCTACCTGCAGCAGGATAGCATTATTGCTTACAATAACCTGGTGCTTTCCTTGCTCAGGGTAGCTCCCAGCCAGTTGTACACCGATGCCGCCACTACCTTGCTGATGCCTTCTGTAAGAAGTCTTGGCCCGTTAACAATGGAGCAAATGGCCGGCGCCATCCCTGCACCTTTGCCACTGAAAGAAAGCCTGATGATCGTATGGCCACAGGTAACAGGATTGCTGGCGGCAACAACAGCCTGCTTTGCATTAGCTTATTTTCTTTTTATGAGAAGGGAGATCAGGACCTGATTCCGGACATTCCTGTCCGTTTATGGACATAAAGGAGATGGTAGATAGATTGAAAATGAATTAGATAGATAGTTGGCATAAAGCCTGCTTTTTTCCGGCTATCTATCTAATTTTATACAATGAACCTTCAAGACCTGAAACTTGCAGTACGTAACCTGCGCAAAGACCGTGTTTATACGTTGCTGAATGTTGTTGGACTGGCCGTGGCTATAGCGGCATTCCTGTTGATCATTCACTATGTGCAATTCGAACGCAGCTATGAAAAGATCTATAAGAAGGCTGACAATATTTACAGGGTAACGTTAAACCTGTATAAAGACAATACCTATGTAACCACGGATTGCGAGACCCACCCTCCGCTGGCCCCATTGCTGAAAGCGCAGTTGCCTGAAGTAAAAGATTATGTGCGTGTACAGCGTATCGAACAATGCGAGGTAAGTACAGCACAACAAAAGGCATTTCTCGAAACCGGCATCTACGCAGTAGATCCCTCTATGTTTTCTATCTTCAACAGGAAATTTATAGCAGGCGATTCTTCAAAAGCGCTGAAAGGCCCTATGGATGCCGTGCTTACTGCTTCCGCCGCCCGTAAATACTTCGGAGACGCCGATCCGGTTGGCCAAACACTGAAATTGCTGGGCAGAACTGTTACCGTTTCGGGAGTGGTAGAAGATCTGCCAGGCAATACCCATCTTAAATACAATCTCCTGGTTACCCTCCGTTTTTTAGAGGCAGGAGGGTATGATCTGAGCAGCTGGAACGGCAATAATAATTTTACTTACCTGGAGATGCAACCGGGAACCGATCTTGCCGCTTTCAACGCCAGGCTGGCTGCGATCTGTAAAACGGTGCCCAGGTTGAAGACCAATGTTTACAGTGCAGAACCGATCAGGGATATTCATTTATATTCCAGGAAAACATTTGAGCCTGAAGTGAACGGCGACGCTAAAACCGTTAAATTCCTTGAAATAGTGGCCTTCCTGGTACTCCTGGTAGGGATCATAAACTATGTAAATCTTACTACCGCCAGGTCGGGCGAACGGATGAAAGAATCCAGCATCAAAAAGATACTCGGAGCAACCCGTTGGACGCTGATCCTTCAATTCCTTACAGAAGCCCTTATCGTAAATTTCCTGGCTTTCCTGCTTGCGTTGTTACTGGTGCAATTATCGTTGCCTTTCTATGCCAGTTTGGTTGGCAAGGCCGCTACCGCAGGTATTTTTACATCGCCTTCCTTCTGGCTGATCTGCGGCGGTTTATTTGTGCTTAATGCCTTGTTATCGGGTGTTTATCCCGCTTATGCGCTGTCGTCAACTCAAGCGCTCAGCGCGTTGAGTCGCAGTTTCACCGGCAACCGGCAAGGAGGTGGCTTGAGAAAAATGTTGGTAGTAGGACAATTCACCGTTGCTTCCGTAGTGCTCATCGCCTCTCTTATCGTATACCGGCAATTGTCTTTTATGCGCCGGCAAAGCCTGGGCATGGATATCAACCAGGTATTGGTATTGAGAACGCCCGATCTGCAGAACGACAGTACTTCCGTGGCGGCGTTCAGAAACGACCTGCAACAGCTGGCCGGCATCAGCAAAGTATCTGTAGCCGGTTGTGTGCCGGGATTAGGTTTAGATAATCTTTCCACCACTTCCAGTGTAACCAGGATGGGAGATACCAGGAATTCCAGCTATAACTATTACGTATATGGGATAGATACCAGCTTTGTTAAAACCCTGGATATGGAAATGGCGGCTGGCAGCAATTTTACCGGACCGGCCAACTATATGAATGCGGTGATCATTAACGAAGAAGCCAGCAAGCGGCTGGGCTTCAGCAGCCCCGATGCGGCCATTGGTCAGCGGTTGAATTTTTACGGAGAACATCCGGTGGTAGTTGGAGTGATAAAGAACTTCCACCAGCGGGGACTGAAAGAAGCGTTGCTGCCAATGATACATTACAACGCGGGAAATGACGGTCGTTACTTCGTGATGAAAATAACCGGTCAGGACTTCAGGAATACTTTGTCTGCCATGGAAGAGAAGTGGCATGCCCGTTTTCCTGTTCACCCCTTCGAATATTTCTTCCTTAACGATACCTTTAACCAGCAATACCAGGCAGACGCGACGCTGGGTAAGATTGTGAATGTTTTTTCAATATTTACCCTTTTTATTACCTGCCTTGGACTGATGGGATTAACAGCTTACAATGTATCCCGCCGTACCCGCGAAATAGGTATCCGGAAAGTACTTGGTTCCAGCGTAGGGGGTATTGTGCAGTTGCTGACCCGCGACTTTGTGAAGCTGGTGATCGTTGCGATTGTGATTGCAACGCCGCTGGCATGGTGGGCGATGAACACCTGGCTGCAGGATTTCGCATACCGGGTTAACATTCCCTGGTGGGCATTTGCTGTAACGGGTTTGTTACTGGTCGCTGTGGCAGTATGCACCATCGGCCTGCAGTCTATAAAAGCGGCCACTATGAATCCTGTTAAAAGCCTGCGGAACGACTAGCCTGTTATAGGGAAACGGGCGCGCAATCTTCCAGCTCATTGAGCCTGGCCTTAATAACACCGGCATTTTTAAGTCCCCATTCATCTATATAGGCAACAAGGGGCAAGAGGCTTTCACCCAGGCTGGTCAGGCGGTATTCTGTTCTTTTAGGATAAACAGGCGTAGTTTCAGGGCATTTTTCTATCGCGCCAAAGAAGAGCAGTTCTGCCAGTTGCATTTCAATGACCCGTTGAGATGCTTCGGGTATATACCTGGCAATAGCGCTGGGACGGTTCATGCCTTTATGAATAGCATCCAGTATGCAGCATTTCCATTTGCCGCCCAGTACCTTCATGGTAAGCACCATCCCGCAGTCCAGGTCTTCCTGTATTTTCTTTGTGTACATATCTTCAATATTCTTCCTAAAGTTAGTTATTCTTCTTATTAGCGTGAAGCGGGGACATACCGAATCTTTTTTCGGTTATTGTCCTGGTTTTTTCTTCCTGTGATATTTGTTGTTGTATTAAATGAATTTAAGGATGGAAATACAAAACGAATTAAAAGCAAAAGACCGGCTGGACCTTGGGTTTCGTGATCTCTTACCTTTGCTGATATGGATTTCGGTAGGCATACTGACCTGGTTGTTCATGCATGGGGCAGATCATTATTTGCAGATGACGCCGGAAGCATTGGGAAAATACTATGATCAGCGTTGGTTCCTGGTAGCGCATATTACCGCCGGCGGAGGCGCGCTGGTCACCGGGCTGGTTCAGTTCTGGCCTAAATTACGCCAGTACAGCATGAAGCTGCACCGGTATATAGGATATGTGTACCTGCTGGCTATTTTGGTTAGCAGTCTTTCGGCCCTTGTACTGGCCTCAACAACTGCTTATATGGTCAATTGGGCTTACGCATTTACCCTGCAGGTATGGGCCAGCGTATGGATCAGCTCAAGTTTTATAGCATGGTATACTGCGGTAAAAAAACAATTTAAGCTGCACAAGGAATGGATGATAAGAAGTTACCTGGTAACGGTTGCCTTCCTCATTTCGGGGTATGTTTATAAAATACCTTATGTGCAGCAACTGGGGAGCTTCGAGGCGGTAACGGTTCCCCTGTTCTGGATGGGATGGGCCCTGCCATTGTATACTTATGAAATTGTCCGGAGCAGCTTTGTAAAGAAAAGAAGATAGCAGCGGCAAATGGCACGCCGGCGGGATTTTACAAGCGTTATGAGAATTTATAAAAGGCACATCTGTGGATGTGCTTTTTTGTTGATGTCCCTGGAGTAAGCACAGGCAGCCGTTTTCAGCAGGCTAACGTTCAACGGTATACGTATTGCGTGGTACAATTCTTGGCGTCACACCTGTTGTGAAAACCTGATTTTTCCATTTAACCATTAACAAAAGTCTTATGAGCACGTCCGTTTCTTTACTGAATTACCTCCCAACGAGCATGGAAGGGAAATCTATTTTATTAACCGGCGGCAGCGCTGGTATTGGCAGGGCAACCGCGCATTTGCTGGCGAAGCAGGGCGCCCGGTTGATCATTGTCGGGCAGGATCCCCGACACCTTGAAGATACCATGGTATCGCTGCAACAGGAAGCCCCATCTGCAGATGTATATCCGGTGAATGCCGATCTGGGAACAGAAGAAGGGATAGAAGAAGTTTTTAAAGTGGTAGATAATCACTTTAACAAGCTGGACATCCTGATCAACAATGCTGCAATAGCCTATAATGGATTGATGAGCGAGTCAAGAGAAGATTGGCAGAAGGTGGTCAACATCAACCTGCTGGGATATATGAGCTGCGCCCGGCAAGCCATCAGCCGGATGCAGGTGCATAGGAGAGGACATATCATCCAGGTTGGATCAATGAGCGCAGATGTAAGGGAAAAGGACAGCTCGGTATATGTGGCTACCAAATCCGCGATCCAGGGATTCTCTGAAAGCCTGCGCAAGGAAGTGAATGAACTCGGTATTAAAGTGACGTTGATCGAGCCAGGGGCCGTTGGTACAGATATGCAGCCTATCCCACCTGAGGAACAGGAGCAACAGATAGATGAATTAAAAATGCTGAAAGCGGACGATATCGCAGCAGCAATATTGTATGCGCTCAGTCAGCCAACCCGTTGCGATGTGGTGGAAATGAAGATACGGCCGCATTTGCAGATGATCTGATAACCTGCGCATTGATCTTTAAATAACCCTGAAACCGGTGGCATGATTTTCTGATGCCCTGGATTATTGGCTATACTTCTTCAGCATGTAAGTGGAAAATTAACAGATAAAGTTATGAAAGCGATATCACCCTGGGCCGCCACAGCCTGTAGCACGTTTGCCAATACATCCGTACCATTTATTTATGAACGATTAATTGGAAAGCATACCTTCCGGGTTCACGCAACACCGGATGCGGTCTGGATCTCTGTCAGCTGGTCGTCCTGCGCTACAATGTTGTTCAGGGCGGCCTTCTGTGCCGATTGCAGCCTGGATGTGCTGTCATCAGCGCAGACGCCGGCAGGTCTCTCCTTGCAGGTACGGACATTGGTAGGAGAGATGAAAGTAGAAATTAAATTTATGGAAGGCGGATACCCCGTATTGCATTATCAAACGATATTGACCCCGGGATTTGATGTAACCATACCATTCTGGCCGCGTGATATCGTAATACCGGCAAAAAACGGAACAACAGCATACCCCGAAGGAACTGTACAGGTAAAACAGAAAGGAACCCGTTCAGGCTTGCTTTACCTTACATTTGACCAGCCTTGCGAGGGAGGAGTACTGTACCTGCAAAACCTCACTGCGCTTGCTGATTATAATGAGATCACACATACCAGTGCAGCGGAAGTGGTAGGAGGCGAATGGCCGGAGTTGGGATTGGCGCTTCCGGTGTCGTTCGACCATCCTTTACCAGCCGGGCAACCTGTTACCATTAATGATGCTTTTGTGGCATTTGATGAGAAAGCTGCAAATAACGAAGCAGCGATCACCCGGCAGTTCCTGGACCTGCTGGCTGCAGCCTATCTTCATTTGCCGAAGCCTGATACTCATTACAGGCAGTGGCCGGATATACTGGAGAAAAGCCTGGCCGACCTGCAGAAGCATGGCTGCTGGACGCAAGTGAAAGGCCGGGTTTACCTGAATGCTTACCTGTGTGATTACAAAACCCCGCCCGAAATAATGGTGCAACTGGCCGTGTTGCTTCCGCTTGTTGAATACAGGGAATGGAGTAAACAGGACTTACCGGTTATTGAACAGGTAAAAGAAGGATTGCCGGAGTTTTACAACCCAGATATTAAAACCGTCATGCGCTGGCTGCCTGCCGCCAAAGATATCCTGGATGGAGAAGAAGAGCAGAAGCAGCCAATGGTAATGGATGCCTGGTATCTGCATCATCCTTTGTTAAATCTTTCCAGGTTGGCATTAATAGGAGACGAACAGGCGAGGAAACTATTTCTCGACTCCATACAGTTTGCTATCAACGTTGCCCATCACTTTAATTACAAATGGCCTGTTTTTTATAAGATGGATACCCTGGAAGTGGTAAAAGAGGAAACAAAGCCTGGTAAAGGAGGAGAGAAAGATGTGGCAGGATTATATGCCCAGGTTATGTTGCAGGCCTGGGAGATAACAAAAGAGCAACAATACCTGGATGAAGCCTGCAAGGCTGCCGATACGCTGGAAGGCCTTGGCTTTGATCTTTTTTACCAGGCCAATAACACTGCATTTGCAGCCAAAGCATTGCTCAGGCTTTGGAAGATCACGCACAACCGCAAATACCTGGATCTGAGTTTCCTTTGCCTGGCCAATGTTTTCCGGAATGTCAGGTTGTGGGATTGCAACTACGGGTATGGAAAGCATTTTCCATCGTTCTTTTCCCAGTTTCCGCTGAACGACGCGCCTTACACGGCCGTTTACGAGGAGCATGAAGTGTTCTGTTCCTTACACGAATACCTGGCGCTGGGAGATGAAGAACCAGTATTGCCTTCTATCCGGCTGCTGGCCGCAGAATTTATCCGGTACCTGATCGACAGGGCCTGCTTCTACTGTCCGCCTATGTTGCCACGGGAAATGCTGCACGAAGACACTAAAACAGGGGAAGTGGACCCGGATCTCTGGGTGGCGTTGGAAGACCTGCACGACGGCTGGGAAAAATGCGGGGAAGTAGGGCAGGAAGTATATGGCGCGGGGAATGCGTTTTGTATTGTGCCTCGTCACTAC
The DNA here is from genome assembly GCF_900107795.1 of Chitinophaga terrae (ex Kim and Jung 2007). Lineage (GTDB taxonomy): Bacteria > Bacteroidota > Bacteroidia > Chitinophagales > Chitinophagaceae > Chitinophaga > Chitinophaga terrae. The sequence goes on along the minus strand of NZ_FNRL01000012.1, from coordinate 87,710 downwards.
TTCAAATTGCCGGGTGAGGATTTTATGTTGTATGTGGATTATCCGATAGCAGATTTTTGCTACAAGGATAAACAGGCAGACTTCAGGGTGAAAGGAGATGAAAGGATGTACTGCACCCTGGTAATGATAAGGAATAATGGAAGACCATTGCCTGCTTTCCGTTTTACATTGAATGGGGAGCCGGTTACATTGATCAGTAATGTTACCGACGATGGCCATGCAGTTTACCGGATTGCAGGCAATCAGCAGGTGACAATTAACTGGTGAGTTAAAACCCTAAGTTATAGAAGTGGTTTTCCTGGATGATCTTCCCGTTCTTCCAGCGTTGAACGGATATTTGTTTGTAATCCAGTTTGCCCACTTTGGGATGGGTGAACACATAATGCCAGTGAGCGACAGAGAGATCATCTTCGGCAATCGAGTTTAATAATTCAATCTTTTCGATACCAGAACTGGCAACAAAACTATCTACTGCTTTACGCAGGTTTGCAAGGCCTTTGGTAGGTTCGTTGGTGTTGTCCTGGGATACCACATCATCATCATAGTACTTATCAAGGGCTTCTGCAAACTTAAATTCATGGACCAGGTTGTTGAATGCCTGTACTGTTGTTTTGAAGTTTTCCATAATAGATGATTTTGCGTTTGACATACCTGCAAACGGGGCTTACAGGTAAAATTTATTATGTTGTTAAGTTAAAATTTTTGTAGACACTGAAAGCAGTCAACATAAAAAGTGCCATTTTAGAAATGTAACATGGAGCAGTTTCTTATATTTTTGACTGTAGTATATGAACCGGATAATAAAGACAGAAGTCTGGAGATCGTTGTTAATAGTTCTTTTGTATCTTTTCCCATGCTTCCCGGGTTAGGGCGGCTGCCCGGTTATTTTTACAATCCCAGATGGTTACATGGTTTTTAGACATTACGATATGCTGCTCCCATTTTGCGGCTTTTTCGTAGAGCATTAGTGTGCAGATATCTGTTGGCGTAATATAGTCGCCTGTTTCCGGAAGGTGGCTATGCATAGTTACAGATGCAGAATCGCTGTTGGTGTAGCTGATAGGGATAATGTTTTTGTGTAGCTTTTTAATGCCCTGTAGTTCGTTGTGTTGGTTAAAAGATAAAAGATAGTCATTGCCTATTATGACTACATTGTCAGATTTAGGACCCGTTAATACATATACTGATTTTACACCGTTCCTGATTAACGGAACGATATTGGGGTTAGTATTTTCATAAAACTTGAAAATTGTGTCGGTCAACAATGCTTTTTGTGTGGCCTTGCGAAGTTCGTAATAGTCCTGTTCTTCAGTTGTAAATGGCCGTTCTATCTGGTCTAGCTGTGAAACATTGGAGCTGAAGTTGCGATCGAAAGAAATTACACATAGCACCTTGCTGATACTATCTTTTGAATAGAAGATACAATGCAGCATGCTGTCTTTTTCATAGGAGAAGTATCCTCCTGTTTTTGCACGAAGACTTTTAAAATTGGCCATGAATGCATCTGTCCCCAACCAGGATGTCATTTCGCTTCTATACAATGCTTTTCCAATATCCGTAATCTCGTCAATATTCGTGTTAGGTAATTGGTTCTGGCCCCAGACTGCCACTGTAAAAAAGCAGGATAGAAATAGAATAAGTATAGGTTTCATTGATCGAATAATTTAATACCTAATAAGCAAGTAAAACCAACACAAACGCTACGATCGCCGGACCTGCTTGAGTTACAAAAATCCTTTTGGACGCTGTGGCCGCACCATAAATCCCCGCCACGATAACACAGCCAAGAAAGAACAAGGCAATATTGCGTTGCCATTCCGGAGAAGAAATAAAAAAACTCCAGATAAGCCCTGCCGCCAGGAAGCCATTATAGAGTCCCTGGTTGGCAGCTAATGCCCTGGTAGGTTTAAACAACTCCGCCGGCAAAGTTTTGAAAACCTTTTTACCTACAGTTTCCCATGCAAACATTTCCATCCATAAAATAAAAATATGCTCAATGGCAACAAGGGCGATAAAGATCTTAGCTAGAATGATCATAATAATTTTTAATAGTGAGGTGTATCAAACTGTACTAAAGGTATTTAAATTCGGCTGTAGTACCTAACGGCGTTTCCGGGAAGGGTAAATATAGCCCTTACCGTGATCATGGAACGGCAACCGGCCAGTATGTTGCCGTGATGTGCTGAAATAACCGTATCAAAGTACTCAGATGTCCTGGTTGTATAAAGGCGTAGAACTGGTCATGGGTAGTATGGAATCCCATATAGAAAAGCCAAAACCCAAGACCAAGATAGGGGATAGCCTCGAGTGCTGCATCGCTTATTTCCCGGTGTTCTCTATAACCGCGGAGAAAGGTAGCAAAATCCTTATTCGCTGCTTCTTTTGTTGTTCTTCCTAAATAAACATCCAATATAAAATGTTGCCGGAACGACATCAGGTCGTTCACCAACCATCCATAGCCCATGAAATCGAAATCAAAGAACGTTACAGCATCGCCTTTGAAATGCACGTTCTTCGGGAGGAAATCGAAATGGCAATAGCCGGAAGAAAATGCGCCTGCCGGCAACCCGGATAGCTCGTTCATCGCCTTACCTGCAGCTTGTTTAAGCCAGTTAAAGCCTTCCGGATCTTCCGCAAAGAAAGGTTCCAGCATTTGCAGAGGTTTGATGAACATGCTGTCGTTGTCCAGCTTCCATCTTTCTCCCCCTATAACAACAGTTGAAGACACGTTGTGAAAGCGGGCCATTTCCCGGCCGAAATTCAATAGCTGGTTTTCATTCAGTACTTTGAGCGCCTGTCCTTCGGCATAACGGAAAAGAACAGCATGTCGCTCCCCTTCAATGGCCTGGATAGCCTGGATCAGGTTCCCGTTGTTGTCAGGGATGGGATCAGCTACGGCTATATTTTCCTGCTTCAACGCCTGCAATAATTCTACTTCTGCCCGGATATTGGAAAAGGAGCGGTGAGAGCGGCGGTAAATCCTTAGTATGAACCGCGCACCAGGTGCCTCGACAAGGTAAGTGTCTCCAACTCCCCGCACCAGGAGCCGGCATGTCGAATCAAACCCATATTTTTCAGTGATTAATATTGCGAGAGCCTCAGGGCACAGGGTAGAGTAAGTAGCAGGGAAAACAGTGTTCATCGGGTAAAAATAATGATTCTTTGGAGATGCCAACGATTTCCATCTTCCTGAAAATAAATTTGTGTAGTTAAATAACTACCTATAAATTTGTAGTCAAATAGCTACGCAATGAACTTAAGAAGAGATGTATTCCAGGCCATAGCAGACCCTACCCGCAGGGCCATCCTGTTATTGGTTGCTTCGCAGGCCATGACGGCAGGCGCCATCGCTTCCAACTTCGATACCGCCAGGCCCACTGTATCCAAACACCTGCAGATCCTTACGGAATGCGAGTTGTTGAACCAGCAGCAGAATGGAAGAGAGATCTATTACCACTTAAATCCAAACAAAATGAAGGAGATTGCCGATTTCATAGAGCCATTCCGCCAGTTCTGGGACGACAGGTTCAACAAGCTGGAAGAGATCATGAAAAAATACAAGAACAATCAAGCATAAAATATGGAATTGAAAACCAAAGTGAACGCTGAAGACCAAAAACAGGACCTTGTTATTACAAGGGAATTCGACCTGCCTGTAGAACTGCTCTTTAAAGCATATGAAGATCCGGAAATTGTTGGACAATGGATGAGTACCAACGTGGTGAAACATGAAAGCAAAAAGCACGGCAGCTGGCAGTTCGAAACAAAGGACCCTAAAGGGAACGTGGTCTTCCGCGCCAATGGCGTTTTTCATGAATTCAGTCCTAACCGGAAGATCGTAAGAACTTTTGAAATGGAGAATGCAGCGTTTGGAGTACAGCTGGAAATATTGGACTTCGAAAGGCTGACAGACGATACCAGCAAGCTAACCATGCACATTATTTACGAATCCATAGGCCGCCGTAATCAAATGCTGCAACTGCCTTTTGCCAAAGGACTCAGCATGGCGCATGACAGGATACAGGAAGTAATGAATAAACTGAAATAACATGAACCCGAAAATCGATAGTTTCCTCAGCCGTGCCACCAACTGGCATGATGAAATGGAAAAACTGAGAAAGATCCTTCTCAGTTGCGACCTCACAGAGGAATTGAAATGGGGCAAGCCCTGTTATTCTCACCATGGCAAAAACATTGTTATCATCCAGGGGTTTAAAGACTATTGCGCCCTGTTGTTCTTTAAAGGATACCTGTTGAGTGATCCGGAAGGCGTACTGGTAAAAACCGGCCAAAATACTGTGGTTGGCCGGCAAATGAGATTCACAGATGCCAAAACGATCACAAAGCTGGCCCCTGTTATTAAAGCATATATCTACGAGGCTATCGAAGCGGAGGAAGCTGGCATTAAGGCAGATGTAAAGAAAGAAGCCCTGCCCATACCTGAGGAATTGCGGTCGGCGTTCAGCAAGAACACAAAACTGAAAACTTCATTCCAGGCGCTAACTCCTGGCCGCCAGAATGCATATATCTTTTATTTCTCCCAACCCAAACAATCCAAAACCCGTACTGCAAGAATTGAAAAGTACATTCCTTATATCCTGCAAGGAAAGGGAATGAACGACGATTTTATTTCAAAAAGAAAATAGGCGCCAGGAAGTATTATTTGGTCTTCCAATTGCATCAGCTCCTTTTTCAGAAAAAGCTGTAAATTTCCGGAACGTTCGAGAGTTAACTGATTGTGAGGGCCGGTGGTGTACTGTAAAGGATTGCGACCGGCTCTCCCCGTTCTATAATAATTAAGACCAAATATGCTTGATCACTTTCCGTTTTATTTAGCCCTGATAGTGCTGATCGTTTTGCTGATAATGCTGGGTAACAAGATCAAAGTAGCATATCCCGTGCTGCTGGTATTGGCAGGCCTGCTGCTGAGTTTTATCCCCGGTATCCCTGTCCTGAAGATCGATCCCGAACTGATATTCATTATTTTTCTTCCGCCATTATTGTACGAAGCCGCCTGGGCTAACTCCTGGAAAGAGCTTTGGCATTGGAGAAGGATCATCGGCAGTTTCGCGTTTGTAGTAGTGTTCCTTACAGCCATTTCCGTTGCACTGGTAGCCAACTCGTTTATCCCCGGGTTTTCCCTGGCCCTTGGTTTCCTGCTGGGAGGGATCGTATCGCCTCCTGATGCGGTGAGCGCCAGCGCCATCCTGAAATTTGTGAAAGTACCTAAACGAATGTCGTCTATCCTGGAAGGAGAAAGCCTGCTGAACGACGCTTCCTCGCTTATTATATTCCGCTTCGCAGCAATAGCCGTATCTACCGGGCAGTTTGTAATGCACCAGGCAGCGTTAAGTTTTGTATGGATGGTAGTAGGAGGGGTAGCTATTGGACTGGCTGTGGGATTTGTATTCCTGAAAGCGCATAAATGGCTGCCTACGGATGTGAATATGGATATTATCCTCAGTCTTGTAACGCCATATGCCATGTATATGGTGGCAGAAGAAGTGCATGCCTCCGGTGTTCTGGCAGTGGTGAGCGGCGGGCTTTATCTCTCCAACCAGCGCCACCGGTTCCTGAGCGGCTCGTCGCGGTTGCGGGGGGAGAACGTCTGGCAAAGTGTTGTATTCCTCCTGAACGGGCTGGTGTTTATGCTGATAGGGTTAGACCTGCCGGAAATCACTTCCAGCCTGAAATCTGAAGGTATAGGCTTCTACGAAGCTACAGGTTATGGCTTGCTGATCACGGCGGTGCTGATCGTAGGCAGAATGCTGGCAGGTTACGGAGCCGTAATCGTTACACGTATAGCCAGTTACTTTATTACAGTGGCCGATAATAATCCCGGCACCCGGGCTCCGTTTATCCTTGGGTGGACAGGCATGCGGGGGGTGGTATCCCTGGCAGCGGCTTTGTCTATCCCCCTAACCATCGAAGGCGGAGCGCCCTTTCCTCACAGGAACCTGATATTATATATCACTTTCGTGGTTATCCTTCTTACCCTGGTGGTTCAGGGCTTAACATTACCAATCATTATCCGTAAAATAAAACTACCCGCATTCGACGATCATATGCCGGAAGAGGAAACAGAGAAATTGTTGCGTGAAGAACTGGCAACCGAATCCCTGAACTACCTGGCCGCTAATCACCAGGCGGAACTGGAAAACAGCCATGTATTGAAGAAGCTTTCCACGTACTGGGAAAACCAGTTAAATGCCGAGGAAACAGGAGCGGTGTCCGGGCATATTAAAGCTATATACATCGCCGTGTTGAACAGGCAGCGACAACATCTTATACAAAAGAATAAAAATGAACAGCGTATCGATGAAGAGATCATACGCAAGTTCCTGCACAAAATAGACCTGGAAGAAGAAAAACTAAACGCAGACTAAGATGAAACTAAACGTAATTATCACTGGAGCAACAGGAATGGTTGGTGAAGGAGTGTTGCAGGAATGTATAAAAAATGAACAGGTAGGGAAGATCCTGCTGGTTAACAGGAAACCATCGGGCGTTTCTGATCCGAAGGTAACGGAGCTGTTGCACAGGGACTTTAACGATATTTCTTCCGTGATAGATAAACTAACGGGATACGACGCCTGCTACTTTTGTGCAGGCGTCTCTTCTATCGGCCTGAAAGAAGAGGCTTACTACGCGCTTACCTATACGCTTACACTGAATTTTGCGAAACAGCTGGCCGCAGCCAATCCGGGTATGACCTTTTGTTATGTATCCGGCGCGGGTACCGACAGTACAGAAAAAGGCAGGCTGATGTGGGCAAGGGTTAAAGGTAAAACGGAGAACGCTCTCGTTAAACTGCCGTTTAAGGCTGTATATAATTTCCGACCTGCTTTTATGAAGCCGACCAAAGGAGCTAAAAATGTAAAAGGCGGCTATACCTTACTGGCAGCCATTTATCCTATAGTGAAACTCCTGGCTCCCCGTTATGTGCTGACGCTGGAACAGGTAGGAAAAGCCATGATCAATGTGTCTGTAAGCGGGTATCACAGCACAACGGTGGAAGTGAAGGATATTGCTGTCTTGGCGACTAGGTGATCATTATTTCCTGCCCATAGATTTAACCCATAGTTAATCTCCATAACCCGTCGCTATATCGTATTATTGGTTGTAATACTTAAGCGCCTTTACACTTTATTGGAAAACAGACGAACAAGATTCGCCTGAATCGTGTTACCTATCCGAAGGCTGATTTTTTTACCGCAACATTCCATTCCCATAGCCCGGGCTATAACCATATGACAGGATAGGGCTGATTATTAATAACCAATAACATAAATCGAAACCAATGAGTAAGATCAAAGTAAAAGACGGAACTGAAATTTATTACAAGGATTGGGGAACTGGTCAACCAATCGTATTTCACCATGGCTGGCCGCTATCCGCTGATGATTGGGATGCCCAGCTGATGTTTTTCCTGCAGCAGGGTTTCAGGGTAATTGCCCACGACAGGAGAGGGCATGGAAGATCAAGTCAATCGCCTACCGGTCATAATATGGATACTTATGCAGCTGATGTTGCAGAGCTGACTAATGCGTTGGACCTGAAAGACGCCATACACGTTGGTCACTCAACCGGTGGAGGAGAAGTGATCCGTTATACCGCAAAATATGGCAAAGGCAGGGTGGCCAGGGCAGTATTGATCAGCGCAGTAACACCAATCATGGTACAAAATGAGAGCAACCCCGATGGCGTTCCTATCGCCGTGTTCGACGATATCCGCAATAATACCGCGAAACACCGTTCCCAGTTCTACCAGGATATTACCCTTCCTTTTTACGGGTTTAACAGGGAAGGGGCGAAAGTATCGCAGGGCATCCGCGATAATTGGTGGAGACAAGGTATGATGGGGGCCATCAACGCGCATTACGAATGTGTGAAAGCATTCTCAGAAACAGATTTCAGGGAAGACCTGAAAAGCGTTGATATCCCCGTACTGGTAATGCATGGCGAAGATGACCAGATCGTTCCTTACAACATCGGGGCAAATGCAATGAACTTCCTGAAAAACGGTAAACTCATTTCTTATCCCGGTTTCCCTCATGGCATGCCTACTACCGAAGCAGAAACTATCAACAAGGATCTGTTAGCCTGGATAAGGTCATAAGATCCTCCATTAGAAGAAACAAACTTCTTTTTAAAAGAAACAGGTTGACTAAAAAGAAATGTAGTCAACCTGTTATCATTTATCAGCGTCGGGATTCGGTGACATGGAGACATCTGTTATCCGGTAAAATGACTGTACCTGGCAGTCACATCCGTTGTTAAAAGCCGGTTCCCGTTTAACGGGGATTGGAAACAATAGTGGAGTTAAAATTATTTTGAGATCCCTAACCGGTCGAATACAGCATTTACCATATTGTCGCATTTGGAAAGATGGAAGTTGTAAACATAATTCTTTATGTAAGGAGCCAGGTCTTTCCGCAGCAGGAGTTTAGCGCGGTTAAGGCGAATTTTAAGATTAGATTCTTCAATATTCAGAATGCTGCAGGTGTCACGTACAGACAGGTCTTCAATTGCCCTTAATACAAAAACGAGGCGGTACTTGTCCGGCAGGTTTTCAATCGCCTGCTGGAGGGCATTTCCCAGGTCTTTATTGGCCGATTCGTTTACTACTGTATTCATGTTTATCAGGTTGTAGTCATCGTTGTGAGTTTGCGCCGGCGTATTTTGCCTCTGCTTTTCATAGCATTGATCCAGCATCATCTTTACCAGCCAGGAGCCGAAAGAGGAGCGCTGCTCCAACCTGGGCAGCTGTTCAAAGGCCGTAATAAATGTTGCCTGCATAACTGCCCTGGTTTCACTTTCATCATCTATAACTGACATTCCTATACGATACAGCCGCTGGCTGTATTTACGGATCAATTGCTCATATAGGCGCTTTTCGCCGGCTAAAATGCTGGTAATAAGCGTATCATCGGTTATAGGAATCATTGTCATCTGCGCTTGCTTATTCAATAGATGAAATGATGCTTAAAAGGTTACAGAATTTTGAAAAAAAAGAGTTTAAAATATTTTGTAACCATTTGCGCCGGAGATGCTCTAATGTATATAAAACCAATAATTATGTCCAGTATCAAGCAACTTCAGCAAACCTTAAAGCTAACGTTCGGTATTGTGCCGATCGTGGCGGGGCTCGACAAATTCACCAATTTGCTAACCAATTGGGTGGATTATTTAAATAAGGCACTGATCCCTTTTGATCCGCTGGTATTTATGAAAGTGGTTGGAGTGATTGAGATCATAGCGGGGTTGATCGTACTTGTAAGGCCGCTCATCGGCGCTTATATTGTAATGGCCTGGCTAATCTGCATCGCGCTTCAGCTAATATTGGGCGGGCATTATTTTGATGTGGCGGTAAGGGATCTGGTGATGGCGATTGGTGCATACACATTGGCACAGTTAACAAAAATAGAACAGGGAAGTACAGCCAGGTAACCGGAAATAGTTTTTTGATTAACGCCTTATGAAAACGGAAAGGGCCGTCCATCGCTGGTCGGCCCTTTTATGCTGGCAAGGTTGCCAGGTTAGAAATTGAACAATGTTGCAAATGTGTAAACATCCGGCCTGAAATCGCCCAGTCCTTTCATATAGCTGAATTTAATCTCAATATTATGGGTACGGCGTCCTACCCCGATACGCATACCGGCATTACCAACAGGACCAGTGGTGCCGGAACCGCGATGGTAGTTGAATTCAGCGCTTTCATCATCGGAATAAAACTCTGTTTGGCCTGAATAATAATAAGCATAGCCTCCGCCAACAAAGAATCCCAGGCGTTTATCGGCGTTCCGGGTAGCGCCTTTGCCATAGTTGAAATTCACTATAACCGGTGCATTGAACGAATACCGGATATTGCCTTCTTCTTCGTAGTAAGATCCGTAATGAACATTGTAGCTTCCGCCTAATGCGGCGCTCAGCGGAAGGCCTACTGATAATGACGTGTTTCCATTCTCCAGGAAATTCAGGCGCGGAGAATAAGTAAATCCGAAAGAGGAGGTGGCATCCCTGAATGGCATTTTATCTACCATCACTACCATACCAACACCATGCATAAAACTTTGGGAATAAGAACATAAGCTGGCAATACAGGCCGCGGTTAATAGCAAAAATTTTTTCACAGTACTTTAGTTTAACAAATGATCTGGCGTTTACGATTGCAGGTTTTCTGAAATCAAACGAGGGTGCAAATTACGGGGAGTAAAACAATTCGGCGGGAGAAAATTAAAGCTAGAATAGTTTCAGGGCAGATCAAAAGTATAAAAGATCCCGGAACTACCTGGTAAACAAGCAGTCCCGGGGCGTCTGTTCACCTGTTATTGAAAGCATGCAACGCTTCGGCGGGCGAAGAGAAAAAGAACTGCCGCAGTTGTGCAGTCTGTCCTACATGTATCTCGTAGTTGTTATCCCGGAAGGCGTCCAGCAACGCCTGGGCTACTTCCACAGGCGGTATGCCTCTTTCTTTACCGCCTATTGCTTCGGAGAAATCGGTGTTTACCAATGGCGGCATTAATTCAAACACCTTAATCGTTGACTGATCACCGAGCGATAATCTCAATGCCTGCGTATAAGCATGTAAGGCAGCTTTACTGGCCGAATAGGTTGGTATCGTAATATTCGGTACAAACGCCACGATGGAGGAAACATTCACGATCGCTGCTTCCGGTTGTTGTTTCAATAAAGGCAACAGCTTTTCTGTAAGCCTGATAGGAGCGAGGTAATTGGCGCTGATCTCTGCGGCTGCATTGGAATAAGCGTTGGTTGTATCGTTCAACCGGTAATACGATGCAGCACCGGCATTGTTGATCAGCACACTCAGATCCTTATACTGGTCTTCCAGTATCTGAACCAGCTTCTCTACATCCGCTTCTTTGGTTACATCCGCCTGTATGAAATGTGCATTCGGAATGGCATCGGCTGCCGCGGCGATCCTGTCTGCGTTTCTGCCCACCAGAACTACTTTGTTGTTTTGGGCGCTTAACAACCTGGCAATTTCTAACCCAATACCGGAACCGCCGCCGGTAATAAGTATGGTTTTGTTTTGAATGTTCATTGTTTTTAAATTTTATTCTGTACTAATTAGTACAAAATTTGACAAAAAAAATTTATGATAAAATTTGAAGATTTAAATCGACCAATGCCCGCAAAGCCTTTGGAGATTTTCCCATTCTTTTGGTTACATGTATGCCATTCCAGAAATTGCAGAGATGCAACCCGATTAGTTCCGGATCTGCCGTTGTCTTTAATTGTCCTGCTGCCTGTGCTTTCCTCACAGCGGCAGTAAAGATCTCCTGTAACCTGCCCAGCAGCCTGGCGGCAATTTCCCTGGTACTATTGTCTTTTTCCGATAATTGCACCAAAGCATTGCCCAGGTAGCAACCCCTGTATTTCGTAGCTTTATTGCCTTCAGCAATGGCATAGAAATAACTTTTTATTACATCAATGCCATTAGGCGCATTCGCAATAGCCGTTTCCAGTTTCCCGCTAAACCTGTCTGAAAACTGTTGCAGGGAGCGTTGATACAATTCCTGTTTCCCTCCCTGGAAAGCCAGGTAAAAACTGCCTTTCCCGATGCCCATGGCTGCTAAAAGCTCATCAGCGGAGGTTGCATCGTAACATTTATCCAAAAAGACGCTCGTTGCCTTTTCAACCACCACATTTTCATCAAAGATTTTTGGACGACCTGCCATAATTATTAAGTTTCCATGTCAAAGGTAGATATTGTAATGAATAGTACAAAATTATTTTTTTTACCGGATTTTGCTAAAAAAGAAAAGGAGAGAAAAACTCTCTCCTTCCTTTCAACTAAAACCTATCAACAAATTATTTCCATCCGCCACCCAACTCCCGGTAAATATTCACTACGGCATTCAACTGCTCTTTCTTCGTCTTTATCAGCTCCAGCTTGGAGTCCAGCGCATCGCGCTGGGTCATTAATACCTCGAAATAATCAGCCCTTGCCGACATGAATAGGTCATTCGCAATACTGATAGACCTGTTCAGCGCATCCACCTGTTTCGATTTCAGGTCGTAACTCTTTGCCAGGTTATTGATATTCGAAAGTTGTGTACTTACTTCCAGGTAGGCGTTCAGGATAGTGCGTTCGTAATTATAGATGGCCTGCAACTGGCGGGCGTTCGCATTCCTGAATTCTGCCTTGATGGCATTGCGGTTGATCAGCGGACTAGCAAGGTCGCCGGCAATAGAGTAGAGCAGCGACTCAGGGAACCGGAACAGGTACGACGGCTTGAATGCCTGGAAGCCTACGCCGGCAGTAATACCGAGCGATGGGTAAAACTCCGCTTTCGCTACTTTAACATCCAGCTTCGCTGCCTGCAATTCCAATTCCGCCTTCTTGATATCAGGCCTGTTAGCCAGCAACTGCGAAGGAATACCCGTATTCACCATTTCCGGCAGCAGTTGCAGGAAATTGCTTTTATCTCTCGGGATCTCCTGCGGGAACCTTCCCAACAGGAAATTGATCCTGTTCTCTGTTTCTTTTATCTGTTGCCTGATATCAAACTCCAGGCTCTGTGATTTCAATACTTCCGCCTGGAATTTCTGTACGGCCAGCTCTGTAGCTTTAGTGGCTTCCTTCTGGATCTTTACGATCTCGAGGGCGTTTTGCTGCAGTTCAATACTCTGTTTTACGATCACCAACTGGTTGTCTAAAGCCAGCAGCTCATAGTATGAATTCGCTACTTCTCCGATCAGGTTAGTGATCACAAAGTTTTTCCCTTCTACCGTAGAAAGATATCTCGAGATCGCCGCCTTCTTGGAGTTCCTCAATTTTTTCCAGATATCAGCTTCCCAGTTCGCATAGGCCGCAATGGTAAAGTCGGCCAGTGGATCAGGCACTTCTTTGCCCGGCGTGATCTCTGTAGATGCATCGCCGGCGCCCTGGCTGGTGTATCTTCCTACTTTCTCCAGGCCTGCGCCAACCCTGGCTCCCACGGAAGGCAGCAATGCTCCCTGCCGGTTTTTGATATCGTTCCTTGCAATCTCTATTTCCTGCAAAGTGATCATCAACTCCTGGTTATTCTTCAAAGCGGTATCTATCAGGTCGGCCAGGTTTTTATCTTTAAAGAATTCCCTCCACTGAACAGATGACATATTGGTTGTATCCTGCGCCTGATCAAAGGATCCGGGAACCGATCTGTTTTCTTCCCGTGTCGAGAGCTGGGGGATCCTGCAACTGGCTACTGCCAGGCAAATAACAAATACTCCCAGGTCTCTTGCTATTTTCCGTTTGTTCATTTTAATTTTTTCTTTCTTCGAGTTCTAGTTCTTCCGTTAACGGCAGTTCTTCTTCGTCTTTCACGAATTTGCGTTTCTCGGCTATGCGTCCGAATATGTAGTACAGGCCCGGTATTACGATCACCCCGAACACTGTTCCGAACAGCATCCCGCCTGCTGCAGCCGTACCAATGGTGCGGTTGCCGATCTTACCCGGACCGGTAGCAAGCATCAGCGGGATCAGACCTGCAATGAATGCGAAAGAGGTCATCAAAATAGGACGGAACCTTACTTTGGCTCCTTCCATTGCCGACTCGAGCACCGAGCGGCCCATGCTATGCCGTTGTATGGCAAATTCCACTATCAGAACAGCGTTCTTACCCAGCAAGCCTATCAGCATCACCATCGCTACCTGTGCATAGATGTTGTTTTCCAATCCCAGCAATTTCAGGAGGAAGAAGGCGCCGAAAATACCCGCCGGCAACGACAGGATCACGGACAACGGAAGAATGAAACTTTCGTATTGTGCAGAAAGGATAAGGTATACGAAACCAAGACAGATAAGGAATATATAAATAGCCTGGTTGCCCTGTGCTACCTCGTCTTTGGAAATACCCGCCCAATCGATGCCAAATCCTCTCGGCAACGTTTTCTTTGCCACCTCATTGATCACCTTGATCGCTTCGCCACTGCTGTAGCCCGGCGCCGCGGAACCACTAATCTCCGACGCATTGTACATATTATGCCTGGTGATCTCCGACAACCCGTATACTTTTTCCATTTTCATGAAAGCCGAGAACGGCACCATTTCATCTTTATCATTTTTCACATACAGCTTCAGGATATCTTCCGGCAAAGCCCTGTATTGAGGCGAGGCCTGGATGATCACTTTATACTGGCGGTCGAATTTGATGAAACTGATCTCGTAGTTACTTCCTATCAGGGTCGACAAAGTATTCATCGCATTGTCGATGGTCACCCCTTTCTGTTGTGCAATATCATTATCGACCCGCAACATATACTGTGGGAAACTGGCGCTGTAGAAGCTGAAAACAGATGACAGCTCCTTGCGTTTGCGCAGTTCTTTCACAAAATCGTTGCTGACAGTTTCCATTTTCTTATAGTCGCCCGATCCTGATTTATCCAGCAATCGCAACTCGAAACCGCCTGCTGCTCCGTATCCCGGTACTGCCGGTGGCTGGAAGAATTCAATGTTTGCGCCTTTAATATCTTTCGACTTCTCTTCCAGTTCTTCAATGATCTCCTGTACGGAATGTTTGCGTTCTTCCCAGCTTTTCAGGTTGATCAGGCAGGTACCGGAGTTGGAGCCTGTACCTTCTGTCAGGATCTCGTACCCGGCAAGTGCAGATACCGACTGGATGCCTTCTATACCTTCAGCGATCTTCTGCAGTTTTTCCGCTACCTGGTTGGTTCGTTCCAGCGACGATCCCGGAGGGGTCTGGATAATTGCATAGAACATTCCCTGGTCTTCATTGGGTATAAAACCTGCGGGTACCGTACGGTTAAGGAAGTAAGTGCCGATACAGAAAGCGATCAGCATACCGAAGGTGATCACGCGACGGTTAACGATGGCTCTCAGGATACGCTGGTACCTTCCTGCCATCCGGTTGAAGGAGTTATTGAAACCATCCAGGAATTTATCGACAGGCGTTTTCTTCTTATGCTTGCCATGGTTGTTCTTCAGGATCATGGCGCAAAGTGCAGGCGTGAGCGTTAAAGCCACAATACCTGAAAGGATGATCGCTGTTGCCATGGTAATGGAGAACTGGCGGTAGAAGATACCAACTGGCCCCGACATGAACGCTACCGGAATAAACACGGCCGCCATCAGGAAGGTGATGGCGATGATCGCGCCGGCGATCTCCGACATCGCTTTCTTCGTAGCCTTATACGGTGACAGGTGTTCCGATTCCATTTTCGCATGCACCGCTTCAATCACCACGATGGCATCGTCTACCACCACGCCAATGGCCAGTACAAGGGCAAAGAGGGTGATCAGGTTCAGGGTGATGCCAAAGAACTGCATGAACATGAAAGTACCGATCAACGATACAGGTACCGCCATGGCAGGAATGAGGGTAGAACGCCAGTCGCCCAGGAAGAGGAATACTACCAGCCCCACGAGGATAAACGCTTCCACCAGGGTATGCAATACCTTTTCTATGGAAGCGTCCAGGAATTTGGATACATCGTAGCTGATCTCGTAGTTCATCCCTTTAGGGAAGGAGTTGGCTTTGATCTCTTCCAGTTTGGCTTTCACATTTTTAATAACCTGGCTGGCGTTGCTGCCATAAGATTGTTTCAATACTATCGCGGCAGAAGGACGTCCGTTCAGGTTCGAGTAAATGTCGTACATGGAACTGCCGAATTCTACATCCGCTACGTCTTTCAGTCGCAGTATCTCCCCGTCGGCGCTGGCTCGCAACACTACGTTCTCGTATTGTTCCTTGGAGTTGAAACGACCGGGATATTTCAGTACATATTCAAACGACTGGGATCTTTTACCGGAGCTTTCGCCGGTTTTGCCGGGAGAAGCTTCCAGGCTTTGTTCATCCAGCGCTTTCATCACTTCATCGGCGGAGATCTTGTATGCCAGCATGCGGTCTGGTTTCAGCCAGATCCTCATCGCGTATTCCCTGTTACCAAGGATATCGGCAAATCCGACGCCGTCCACCCTTTTTAATTCTGAAAGGAGATTGATGTCGGCGAAGTTGAAAAGGAATTTCTGATCAGCGTTCGGGTCCGTGCTGTAAAGGTTTACATACATGAGCATGTTCGACTCTTCACGGGTGATCTTTACGCCTTCCCGTACCACCAGCGGCGGAAGTTTGTTCACTACCGACGCTACCCTGTTCTGCACGTTCAGGGAGGCCTGGTTAGGATCGGTGCCCAGGTTGAAGACTACCTGCAGGGAGGCCTCGCCATCGTTACCTGCATCGGAGGTCATGTACTTCATTCCCGGTACCCCGTTGATCGCTCTTTCGAGCGGGATGATCACAGACTTGATCATCAATTCGCCGTTCGCGCCAGGGTATTCTGCCGTCACATTCACCTTAGGAGGCGAAATGGAGGGGAACTGCGTTACAGGAAGCTGGGTTATAGCCAGTCCGCCAAGGAACACTATGATCAGTGATATAACAATGGACAGGACGGGCCTTTGTATAAACTTATTAAACATTGCACTCGCTATTGAATGATTCTGCTATTCCGCTTTTAATTTCAATTGGGAAACCACCTGCTTAGGTTCCAGGTAGTCGTAAGAGATCTTATCATCGTCTTTTGCCCTTTGTACACCTTCCAGTAAAATGCGGTCAGTAGCAGAGAGGCCGTTTTCGACAATATACAGGTCTGGCAGTTCGCCGCCGATGGTAATGTTCCTTGACTTAACCACGTTGTTCTTGTCTATTACAAAAACATATTTTTTATCCTGTATTTCGTAGGTCGCTTTTTGAGGGATGATCAGGGCGTTTTTAAGTGGCATGGTCATTAACACCTTTCCTGTTTCCCCGTTTTTCAGGAGTTTGTCAGGGTTAGGGAACTTGGCGCGGAAAGCGATATTGCCTGTTTCATTATCAAATTCTCCTTCCACTGTTTCTACCTGTCCTTTGTATTGCAGGGGTTTGTTGTTGGCCAGGAGCAGGCTTACCTGGTTGTCGCCCCGCGTTTTCAGGTTGGTCTGGTACTCGAGGTATTCAGGTTCTGATACATTGAAATAAGCATACATCTGGCTGTTGTCGGAGAGGGTGGTAAGCAGTTCGCCTTCTTCCAGCAGGCTGCCTATCTTTTTGGGAAGCCTGTCGATGGTTCCGTCGAACGGCGCCCTGATCTCGGTGAAGGAAAGATGCAGCTTGGCCAGTGCGATTTCTGCTCTTGCCTGGTCTAATTTTACCTGGGCAACGGCCTGTTCGTTCTTGGAAACGATGTTTTTTTCTACCAGCATCTTCGTGTTCTGCAATTCAATTTCTGCAGCTTTGGCCTCGGCTTCCGCTTTGGTCAGCTCGGCCTGGAAGGCGTTTGGCATCAGGCGGAACAGCAACTGACCTGCTTTTACAAACTGGCCCTCATCTACGTAGATGCTTTGGAGATAACCTTTTTCCTGTGACCTGATTTCGATGTTCTTAACAGATCTGATCTGGGAAACATAATCTTTCGTAAAAGAGGTATCTATTACAAGCGGGCTGGTAACAGTATACTTGCTTGCCTCTTCTTTTACTTCTTCTTTCGGCTTGCAGCTGGTATGACATAAGAATGCACACAAGCCTGTGAACATGACGATTCTCTTCATGATATTAATAAATAAGCGATAGGTTGCACTGTAAAGTTGCCCGGAACGGGCAGGTTGGTTTCATCAGCTGGCAGGTGTAACGGGCATGAATATGCCATTTGGCAACGGTGGTTCGTTATAGGAATGCACGAATACGCCTTTGCCCACTGAAACGGGGTCAGATCAGATCCTCAGGGAACTTTGAACGAGATATTTATACGGTAACTGACCCGGAGAGGGAGGCGCTTTCGCATACCTGCCCTGATAACTTAAAACAGTGGAATGGGAGGGAGTACGATGCCGGGGCACCAGTTTATATTTCGAGCTGAAACAGGTATTCGGATCTTCATCTTCTACATCATCGCTGATCAGGCTTTCCATTTCCGGTTCCTGTACATCCCTGATGGATGCAATGTCTTCCAACATACTCAGGAAATTGCGGTGATATGGATTTTCGATGTGCGAATGAGTACGAGAATAGCTGGCTACGTGCTGATACGTACGTAGTGGAAGATGATTATCTCCCTGTATAAAATAGACGCAGAGGTATACAAAAAATATTGCTAGTCTCATTTGGTCGCCAAAGCTAGTAAAACTTTGAAACCGGGAAAAGAGGGGGTAACTTCAAAATGTTTTAATTCATGCGTTTTAACATTCCTGTTAGAAATTAATGACAATCTGATTACTCAGATTTGTGTTATAAGATAAAATGTTTTATTCTTATTATGTTGATAATCAATTTTTTATATTGATGTTGAACTTTCGAAACCTGACTTTTTAATCTTATATTAATTTCTGCTTAAAATTCAACCAGGATTACGTTTACGGCTTAAATACCGCCTTACCGGCGTATCATAAAGTACCATAGCCAGGTAAGCAAATATGACTAAAACTATCACCCCTCCGGTAATAATGACCGATAACTTGGCGCCCCCTGGTTTATATTTATTATAGTAATTCGCGAACGACCAGATCACCATATAATGGGTCATGTATAAAGGATAAGAAAGCTTGCCGGAAAAAGAACAGATCTTCTCCATAACGCCTGATACCTGTGTACCTGCTCCTAACGCTACCAGCAACGGGAAATAAATAACCACAACCAGCAATTCGGCCAGCCAGTTGTATTTAAAATAAGGCATCAGCAAAGCAGCCAGTAATAAAACGGCAAGGCCGGCAAACCCGAGTTTGTTTTTAATGATGATGTTATACCGGAACAACAACATGCCGGCTAGAAAGGAAAACGATACCCGCGCCGCCCCATCCCAGAAACTCTCTTTACTCCATCCGCCCACGACGTTGCCTTTCGTATAAGCCACAAAGGCAATCGCTCCCGTTGCTGCCAGCAGTAAACCGGCCAGCACCCGCCTGTTCGCCTTCCATAACAACAGGCCGTAAAGAAGGTTGGCAACATATTCCCAGAATAACGACCATGACGGCGCATTCAATCCGAACAAATTATAATAGCGGTCGGCCATGACAGGAAACGGGATCATTAAAACGGAAGCCAGGAAAAGGAGCGCGATCCGGCCCGCCGAATAGTCGCCGATCCCTGCGCTGAAAGGATCAAAAAGAAAACCCGCCAATCCAAGCGCCGATCCCAGCACCACCAACGGATGCAACCTGGTGATCCGCGATTTAAAGAACGCCGCTATCCCAAGTTGTTTCATCCTGTTATCGTATGCATAGGCAATCACGAAACCCGACAGGCAAAAGAAGAAATCTACCGCCAGGAAACCATGCCCCAGCACGTTGGTAACAGGATCAGTGTATACCACTTCCATAAAGTGGAATACCACCACTACCAGCGCAGCCACGCCTCTCAGTCCATCCAGTACCTGGAAATGTTGTTTGGTTTTAAATAGCGAGGGATCGACCTGTGGGGCCGTCATTGCTCCTGTTCCTGTGATCATATTTTGGTGCTTGGATAATAGCAGGTAAGATACATTAAAGGCCCTTCTCAGACAAGTGAGCTCTAATGATTTCCTAATAACATTCTATATGGCCTCTAACCGCCGGCTTCTATGAAGGGCTTTACTTTTGCCGTCTCACAAATTACCTGTTTCCAGCCGCCTATCGAACAGGCGGTTACAAAGGTTAGCCGGGAAGTGACAGCCAGGCATCCTGAAAACCAGGTGATAAAAAAAGACCGACATGCTTACCGCAGTTAGAGAAAATATCAGGGCAAGGCTTACCGCTACTTACAACGGCAACGGCATGAACGATGAAGCGATCGTTAAACTGAAGAACGCCAGCCGTAATGATAAGAACTATTACCTGCCCATGCTGGAAACGACTGCAGACGGGATCACTTCCGCGCAGGCGGAAGAGCGCATCAAAGCTCATGGGCTGAATGAAGTGCACTACGAAAAAATACCTTCCTGGTACCTGCAGTTAATAAAAGCGTTTATTAACCCCTTTATCGGGATACTTATTTTAATAGCCCTGGTATCGCTGGTCATGGATGTTTATATGGCCAAACCCGGGGAAGAGGATTATAAAACAGTACTGATGGTTGGCATCATGGTGCTGGTATCTTCCTTCCTGCGGTTTTTCCAGGAATACAGGAGTAATAAAGCTGCCCTGGCGCTGAAAAGCCTGGTCAGAACAACGGCTACGGTAATACGAAAAAATGAAGGCAGGCGCGAAATAGATATCAGGCAACTGGTACCGGGGGATATAGTACATCTTTCCGCCGGCGATATGATCCCCGCCGATTGCCGTATCATGCAATCGAAAGACCTCTTCGTCAGCCAGGCTATGCTTACCGGCGAATCCCTGCCGGTAGAGAAACGTGCGCTGGTAGTAAGAGAGGCTGATGCGAAATCGCCCCTGGAACTGGAGAATATCTGCTTCATGGGTACAAACGTGGTTAGCGGCGCTGCCACAGCCCTGGTGGTTACCACCGGCAGCCAGACCTGTTTCGGTTCCCTGAGCCGGTCGCTGGTCGGCGAACGGACTGCTACCAGCTTTGATAAGGGCGTTAATAAGGTCAGCTACCTGCTGATTCGTTTTATGCTGGTCATGGTGCCCCTGATCTTTCTCATCAACGGGTTTGTAAAAGGCGCCTGGATCGAAGCCTTGCTGTTTGCCATTGCAGTAGCTGTAGGACTTACTCCCGAAATGCTGCCGATGATCGTAACGGCCAACCTGGCTAAAGGCGCGGTGAATATGAGCAAGAGAAAAGTGATCGTCAAACGCCTGAACGCAATCCAGAATATCGGCGCCATGGATGTTTTCTGTATAGACAAGACCGGTACCCTTACCCTGGATAAAATAGTGCTGGAACGGCACCTGAACCTGCTGGGCGACGAAGATGAGGAAGTGCTGAAATGGGCTTACCTGAACAGTTTCCACCAGACGGGTTTAAAAAGCCTGCTCGACATCGCTATCCTCGAGCATGTGGAGTTGCATGATTACCTGAAAGTGGAGGAGCATTTTTTAAAAGTAGATGAAATCCCTTTCGACTTCCAGCGTAGGCGCATGTCCGTTATCCTTCAGCAACGGAACGGCAAACACCTGCTGATCTGTAAGGGAGCTGTAGAAGAGGTCCTGGATCTCTGCAGCCACGCATTTGACCTCGGCGAAAACAAACAACTGCATATCGAAAGCGACATCGTGATCCCTATGGACGAACAAATGAGAAAGGTAGTGCTGGAAACATCCAGGAGGCTGAATGAAGAAGGATTGCGGGTATTGCTGGTGGCTATCCGCGA
Organism: Chitinophaga terrae (ex Kim and Jung 2007); assembly: GCF_900107795.1. Lineage (GTDB taxonomy): Bacteria > Bacteroidota > Bacteroidia > Chitinophagales > Chitinophagaceae > Chitinophaga > Chitinophaga terrae. The sequence continues at coordinate 66,461 of NZ_FNRL01000012.1, read as the reverse complement.
GTTCGACGACCGGGCGCTGACCTATTCTGTAGAGGACGAAAAGAACATGGTGCTGACAGGATTCATCGGTTTCCTCGACCCTGCCAAACCTTCTGCTAAAGTGGCTATCGGCGCATTGCAGCAACTTGGCGTAAATGTAAAAGTGCTGACAGGAGACAATGAGATCGTTACCCGGAAGATCTGCAAGGAAGTGGGCATCCCCATTAACAGGATACTGTTGGGCAACGACCTGGATGGGATGTCGGACGAGGCATTGCAGCAACAGATAGATGATATTTCCATACTGGCAAAACTAAGTCCCCTGCAAAAAGCAAGGGTTGTAAAGGTGTTGCAGGACAAAGGCCATACCGTTGGCTTTATGGGCGACGGCATCAACGATGCCGCCGCATTGAGGAATGCCGATGTTGGAATAAGCGTAGACACGGCGGTAGATATTGCCAGGGAAAGCGCAGACATCATTTTGCTGGAAAAAGACCTGATGGTATTGCGGAAAGGAGTGATCTACGGCAGAAGGACATTCGGCAATATTATCAAGTACATTAAAATGACGGCCAGCAGCAATTTCGGGAACATGTTCAGCATGCTTGGCGCCAGCGCCTTCCTGCCGTTCCTCCCCATGTTGCCTGTACAACTTTTGGTGCAGAACCTGTTGTACGATATTTCCCAGGTCTCCATACCCTGGGATAAAATGGATGAAGAATTTTTGCTGAAACCAAAGAAGTGGGAGGCGGGCGATATACAAAAGTTCATGCTGTTCATAGGGCCGATCAGTTCCCTGTTCGACTATGCCACATTTGCACTGATGTATTTCGTGTTTAAAGCAACGGCTCCGGCCAACCAGTCGTTGTTTCAAAGTGGCTGGTTCATAGAAGGGCTTTTATCTCAAACCCTTATTGTACATATGATCCGGACACGGAAGATACCCTTTGTGCAAAGTTGGGCGGCGTTGCCGGTAGTAGTGCTCACAGCAGGGATCATGCTTGTAGGCATACTCATTCCTTTTTCGCCTTTTGCCGCTGCATTGAAGATGGAACCATTGCCATTGCAATATTTTCCCTGGTTGATTGCTATACTGGCAAGCTATTGTGTGCTTACGCAAGTAGTTAAGAACTGGTATATCCGGAAGTTTGGCAAATGGTTGTAAGGATGATTGGGGCAGACTATTTTGCGGTCGGGGAGTGGTCTGATTTTTTTGTTTGTCCTGCTTCCCCATAAAAATTGTCCCGTTCATAACCCCATTAATCCTATTCATATCACTACTTTTACAAAAAGTATACAACTATGTTCGCTTCCTTAAAAGACCTGGAACTCTATTACGAAATACATGGCGCCGGGAAACCACTGGTGTTGATACATGGCGGCGGTTCCACTATTCAATCCACGTTCGGTAAGATCCTCCCTTATTTATCAGCCAGTTTCCAGGTTATTGCGGTAGAAATGCAAGCCCACGGAAGAACAAAAGATAACGGCCGGCCTTTGACCTTTGAACAGGACGCCGATTATATGGCAGCGTTGCTGGCGCACCTGGGTATCAGCAAAGCCAGTTTCCTTGGCTTCAGCAACGGCGCTACCACAGCGTTGCAAATAGGCATCAGGCATAAGCAACTGGTCGATAAACTGGTGTTGGTAGCGGCGCTTTTTCAACGTAGCGGGATGCCTCCCGGCTTCTTCGACGGATTCAACAATGCTACGCTAGATCACATGCCGGCACGGCTGCAATCCGCTTTCCTCGACGTAAACCCGGACCGGCAGGCCCTCCAAACTATGTTCGAGCGCGATGTGGAAAGAATGAAAGCGTTCAAAGACATCGACGAAGCGCTGATAAAAAGCATAGAAGCTCCTACACTGGTCCTGCAGAACGACAACGACGTTATCCAGAACGAACATGCAGTGAAGTTGTTCAGGTTGCTGCCCGAAAGCAGGTTAGCGATATTCCCCGGCATACATGGAGAATGTATTGGAGAAGTGACCACGCCAGTAACGCAGGGACAACTAAACTATACCGTAGAACTCATCACCGAATGGGTGAATGATTGATAAATCACGAAAAGCCTTATTTTTGGCCAAGCCGGAAGAGGAACAGGCGAAGGAAATACTACCCAATAAATTGTTAATATTTCTTTAGTCCTTGATATTTTCTTTGTCGTGGCTTAGATTGGGCACTAATGAGTTACTACCAGCTATTACAACGATTGTGTTTTTTATTGCTTTTGTTGCTGTCTTATTTTGTATCAGCCGCGCAGGTACGCGTTTATGGTACAGTATACGATCGCACAGCTAAATTCGGGATGGCTGGTGTAACTGTAATGAGTACTTCCGGTAAGGGAACGGTTACCGATTCAGCAGGCCATTACAGCATCATGGTTCCCACAACCGATTCTATCTGCTTTTCCTACCAGGGAAAAGCCACGATGAAATTTCCCGTAAAAGAGATCAGGACAAGCCGCTCATTTGATATGAGCCTGCATGTTGATGTACATATGTTGCCCACGGTAGAAGTGACGGCCATGCGCAGGGGATATACCGTCGACTCCATTGAAAACCGGAACGAGTACCGGAAAGTATTCGATTTCGAAAGGGATTACCTGACCTCCAGCAGCGGCGGAGCAGGCGTTGGATTAAACCTCGATCTTCTCTTTAGCTTACGCAAAGCCAAACGTATAGAAGCCTTCAGGCGATTGCTGATACAGGATGAGAAAGACAAGTATATCGATCACCGGTTCAATAAAGAGCTGGTTAAAAAGATCACGGGACTGGAATCCCCGGCCCTGGAAGCATTCATGGTAGAATACCGGCCAACCTATGAAATGTTGTTGTCGTTCGAGAACGATTATGATTTTTACCAGTTTATTAAAGACTGCGCTTATTATTTCTCCAGGTCCTGGAACCGCAAACACCCGCTCCGTAAATAAATCGCAACTACCCTACAGTACAGGTTGCGAACATAAGAACTCCACAGTATATTAGGTGCAAACCTGGTATCTTGAAAAGAATATATGCCTTACTGGTATTGGTAGCCGTATGCGGGCGCCTGGCTTATTCCCAGCGTCATCCCGCACCGGGGCTTACAGTGAACAAAACAGGAACACTGCTGCTGAATGGAAAGCCTTTCAGGGGAGCGGGCGTAAACTATTTCAACGCATTTGCACGTACACTGGATAAAAACGCAACCGGCGACACCAGTTATAAAGCCGGTTTCCGGTACCTGAAAGCGAGGAACATTCCATTCGCCAGGTTCATGTGCAGCGGCTTCTGGCCGGTCAATTACACCCTTTACCTGGAAGATAAAGCGCGGTATTATAAAAACCTGGATGCTTTCGTGAAGGCCGCAGAGGAAATCGGTATTGGCCTGATCCCTTCTGTATGCTGGAACGTAAATACCATTCCCGACCTGGTAGGAGAACCGGTAGGGCAGTGGGGAAATCCAAAAAGCAAGACCATTGCTTTCATGAAGCGTTACGTAAAAGAACTGGTACAACGTTACCGGCATTCTCCTGCGATCTGGGGTTGGGAATTTGGAAATGAATACAACCTGGTGATCGATCTGCCGGGCGATAACGACAACCTGCCACCGGTAGCGGTAAGCGCAGGCACGCCGCCTACCCGTTCCAAAGCTGATAAACTTTCACTGGCCGACCTGCAAACTGCGTTGACAGCGTTTGCAAAACAGGTAAGGAAATTCGATAAACATCGCATCATTATCAGCGGCAATGCGAATCCACGGGCCAGCGCCTATAACCTGGCGCGAACCTGCAGCTGGGAAAAAGATACGAAAGCCCAGTACCGGCAGATGCTGGACGAACAGAACCCGGGACCCGTCAATACCTTATCCATCCATCAGTACCCCGATAACGAGGGGGCTTATTTCGCCGAAGGTCCTGCTTCGCTGGAAGAGATCATCCGCGTAACAATGGAAGCTGCTGCACAATTGAAGAAGCCACTTTTTGTAGGCGAGTTCGGCGCGCAGGAAAAGCTGCTGGGAGCGGCAACGGCAAAGGAAAAATACAAAGAGCTGGTGAACGCGATACTGGTTAATAAGGTTCCTTTGTCGGCCATGTGGGTGTTCGATTATACGCCGCATGATACGGAAAACGGGATCAATGTGAACCCGGCCACAGGAGCCAGGGAGTATATGATCACGTTGCTGCAGCAATTGAATAATTAAACGTTTATACATTCGCGTTATGAAAGATCTTTCACGCCGTTCATTCCTCTTATCCGGCTCCCTGGTCACCGCAGGGCTGTTTATTCCCCGGGGTTTGTTTGCCGGATGGAAGTTGGAGGAAAATAAGGCGCTCGCTTTTCCTCATTTCCCGGATGCCTTGCACACCTTCGTGTGGAGAAACTGGCACCTGGTTCCTTTGCCAAAGATAGCCCGGGTTGTAAACGCCCAACCTGCGGAAATACTGGCCCTCGGTAAAGCAATGGGGTTGCCCGCACCGCCGGTGATAAGCGAGGAGCAGCAACAACGTAGTTACCTTACCGTTATAAGACGCAATTGGCACCTGCTGCCGGAGAACCAGTTGCTGCAGCTGCTCGGATGGACAAAAGAGAAACTGGATTTTACGTTGCAGGAAGATGATTTTTTCTTCATCAAACTGGGCAGTAGCAAACCGGATTGCAAACCGCTTGTTTATCGTTCGCCGGGTGACGATGCGAGGCGGCGCGTGGAATATATCGCTGCACTCATCAGAGAAGAATTTGGCGGAGGTTATCCTGCGCAACAAGAACCCTTATTCAGTTTCGTAAACCAGTTGTCGGAGCCGCCGGCCAGGAAAAGGGAGAGGCATTCAGGCTTCAGTCCCCGTTTCGGCTACGCCTATTTCGCGCTGTTTGGCGATCCGCTGTTAGACCCCGGCATTGATCCATATCCTGACGGCTATTTGGAGAGGATGAGAGCAGCGGGAATGGACAGTACCTGGATGCATATCGTTTTGAGCAAACTAACGCCGTTTCCCTGGAACCCCGAGGTGAGCGAATCCTGGGAGCGGCGCCTGGACAACCTAGCCAGCCTGGTGCAACGGGCGAAGAAGCATGGCATCGGTATTTACCTGTACCTGAACGAACCCCGTTTCCAGCCCTTATCCTTTTTTAAAGAACACCCCGAATTAAAGGGTGTGACTATCGGCAACCAGGCGGCGTTGTGTACCAGTCACCCTGCTGTACAGCAATACATCGTTAATTCAATAGCTATGATCACCCAACGGGTACCCGACCTTGCGGGTTTCTTTTCTATTACTGCATCCGAGAACTTCACCAACTGCTGGTCGCATGGCCGGGGCGCCGAATGCCTGAGGTGCGGCCCCAGGGGCGCTGCCACGGTGATCGCCGAACTGAATAACCTCTACATGCAAGGCATAAAGAAAGGCAGCCAGCTGCACAAGCCCGGATTAATTGTCTGGGACTGGGGATGGCAGGATGCTTATGCACCGGCAATTATCCCACAACTCCCTGCTGGCGCTGCCCTCATGAGCGTAAGCGAATGGGCGCTCGAAATAGAAAGAGGAGGGGTGAAGAATACAATAGGGGAATATTCAATATCAGCGATCGGTCCGGGCCCGAGGGCAAAAAAGCATTGGGCACTGGCAAAGCAGCATGGACTGAAAACTATTGCCAAGATACAGGCAGGCAATACCTGGGAGATAGCGGCAGTACCGTATATCCCCGCAGTAGAAAATGTAGCGCAGCATGCAGCCAACCTGAAAAAAGAACAGGTAGATGGTTTAATGTTGGGCTGGACCCTGGGCGGTTATCCATCCCCTAACCTTGAAGTGGTGGCCGCAATGGGAAGCGATGCTGCTTCCACTCCTTTGTCTGCCATGCAACAGGTGGCTGCATCCCGTTTCTGCGCGGCAGGTAATGCCGTAGTCAAAGCCTGGCAGGCATTCAGTACCGCGTTTAAGGAATTTCCTTACCATAGTTCCACCGTTTACTTCGCACCTTTGCAAATGGGACCTGCAAATTTATTGTGGCAGCAACCTACCGGGTACGCAGCAACGATGGTTGGTTTGCCTTACGACGACGTAAAAAAATGGATTGGAAATTACCCGGCGCCTGTTTTTATAAGTCAGCTCAGGAAAGTTTCCACAGGTTTTAATGAGGCTATAAGAACGTTGAAACAGGAAGTGGCAAAGCGCCCTCTCCAAAAAACAGAAAAGGCTTCCCTGCTTCGGGAAATAGATGTAGCACAGGTAGTTGCCCTGCACTATGCCAGCGTCGCCAACCAGGTGGAGATTAATACGCTGAGAAACCAAGGGGCAGGTAAAGAGAACCGTACTTTGATTGGTTTACTGGAAGATGAGATCAGGCTGGCAAAGGAGTTGGTCCATATCCAGCTGAGAGACTCGCGGATCGGTTTTGAAGCGACTAACCACTATTTTTATACGCCGGCAGACCTGGTAGAAAAGATAATTAATTGCAGGGTGTTGCTGAAAGAGTGGTTGTTAGCCTGACCTGGAAAAAACTTTGAGTCTTGTTTCGGAATAAATATCTTTGATATAAGAACCCGGGCCTATGACTGAGCATAAATCTGTTTTTGATTATTCATTTGAAGAGGAACTGAAACCCCGCCGTTGGCCGGCAATAGTAAATGAAGGGAAAATGAAGCAGTGACAGCATCCTGAAAATGAAGCATATTTTTTTATCTTTAGCGTTATTATCATTCAACGATAAACGCGACAAATATGAAATATCGCATTGGCAGCCTGTTGTTCCTGGTCCTTGCAGTAACGTTGTTATCCTTTGTTCCACGCAAACTTACCTGGGTAGCCATTGGCGACTCGATCACTTACCTGAACGAACATCCTGATGAAACCGGCAATCGTATAACCGCCGGGTATATGAGCCGGGTGGTAAAACAACTGCCTGAACTGCAGTATATCAACCATGGTTATAACGGGTGGACCGCCTGCGGGATAGCTAATAAAATTGAAGAACTGAATTTCCCGCGGGCCGATATATATAGCATTTTCCTTGGAACGAACGACTGGTGGGCCGGCTTACCTATCGGAACATTTGCCGACTACGAGAATAAAACCGGTAACGGCACTGTAAACGGGGCTTTCCGTACGATTATCGATAAATTGAGATCACTGAACCCCGATGCGCCTGTTATTCTTATGACCCCGCTGCAGCGCAGCGACTTTGTTTATATAAAGGATGCCAATAATAATGCGTATGGTTCCTACAAACCCAAGGCCGGACAAACGCTGCTGCGTCTTGTACAGGCGCTGGATACGATAGCCGCAAAAGAAAAACTCGTCGAAGTGGACCTCTACAGGAAAAGCGGCATTACCCCCGAAACTGCGGTGAAGTTCAAACGGCTGAAAGACCCTCAGACAGGGGAATATAAAAACTATACCTGGCCAGCTTACAAGGATATTCCGTTTGATACCAAACAGGAAGAATATCCGTACCCGTTAGCCGCTGTAAATATGACCTACGACGGCTTGCATCCTTCAGACAAAGGTTACCAGGTTATTACCAATATGCTGCTCAAAGCTATGAAACCGCTTCTTCCACGGATAAAAGACTAAGAATGCGATTTTAAAAATGTTCGTCATTATCAGCGGACCCTTGCTTAAAATAATTAGTTTGAATTCAAACTAATTATTACCTTTGCTGTACAATTTACCTGTTAAATGGAACAGCCAACATCGCTGGTGGAATATGGCTCACGGCGTATTATCATTACCATCACAGCAGTAGTTTGTGCCCTGCTGGAAATCATTGACACAACAATTGTGAACGTTGCCCTGCCAGATATGAGGGGTAGTTTGGGCGCTACCCTGAATGAAGTTAGCTGGGTTATCACTGCCTATTCTTTAGCCAATGTGATCATCGTACCTATGACCAGCTGGCTTTCCCAACAGTTCGGACGGCGGAATTACTTTGCCGTATCGATCATGCTCTTCACTGTTTGTTCTTTCCTCTGCGGCAATGCCACCAATATCTGGGAACTGGTTGTTTTCCGCTTCCTGCAGGGGTTGGGAGGAGGAGCATTGCTGGTAACTTCGCAAACTATTATCACTGAAAGCTGGCCTGCTGAAAAAAGAGCCACTGCCCAGGCGATCTATACGCTGGGTGTGATCGTTGGCCCAACCCTGGGACCTCCGCTGGGCGGGTATATTATCGACAATTACAGCTGGCCTTATATCTTCTATATCAATATTCCTATCGGGGTCATTGCTACATTGCTCACCCTGCAGTATGTCAGGAGCCCGCAGTACGAGCAGAAACGCGATGCTTCGCAGGTCGACTGGCTGGGCATCTTCCTGCTGATGGTGGGTATAGGTTCCCTGCAGTTTGTATTGGAAAAAGGACAGGAAGAAGATTGGTTCAGCAGTTCCCTGATTATCGTCTTGTCTGTAACAGCCGTATTTGGCCTGTTCTTCTTTATATGGAGGCAATGGGTTTATAAATACCCCGTAGTGGAGTTAAGAGTGCTGAGGAACGGGAACCTGCGGATAGGAGTCGTGTTGTCTTTTATCATGGGCTTTGGTTTGTTCGGGTCTACGTTTGTCATCCCGCTCTATACCCAATCGCTTTTGGGATGGACCGCACAGCAATCAGGCATGCTGCAGTTGCCAAGCACCTTGTTCGTAGCGGTGATGATGCCGGTGGTAGCGGTTTTGATACAGAAAGGCATCCCGCAAAAATACCTCATCGCTATAGGCATGACAGTTTTCTTCATCTACAGTTATCTTTCTTATACTATTCTTACCCCCGATACCAGCAGCAAAGATTTCTTCTGGGTGCTGATCATACGCGGGTTCGGGTTAGGATTATTGTCGGTGCCTGTCAGCACCATGTCGCTCTCTACGCTGAAAGGACAGGAAATCGGCCAGGGCGCGGCATTTTCAGGAATGATGCGCCAGCTGGGAGGCGCATTCGGCGTAGCGCTGATCTCCACTTTTGTAACCAGGCAAACGGATCTCCACAGGAGTACCCTGGTAGATCACCTGGATGTAAACAACCCTGATGTACAGCACCGTGTTGCACAAATGGCTGCAAGTATGAGGGCCAAAGGATTTGATATAGTAACTGCGCAGAACAAAGCATATGGGATCATGGACGGCGCTGTGATGAAACAGGCCACCGTACTTTCGTATATGGACGTATTCCTCTGGGTGGGCGTGATGTTCCTGGTATGCGTTCCGTTCGTGCTGTTGCTGGTGAAAACCAACAAACAGAAAGTAAACCTGGCGGATGCGGCGCACTGATATGACAGGTACGTTCGTCGGGTTAAAAACAATATATTTGTCTGATGAATAAGCAACACAATATTGTAGACCTGGCGCGGGAACTGGGACGAGCCATCAGTGAAATGCGCACCTTTATGCGTCAAAACTTACAGGTTAAGATCAGGGAACAGAACGTGGACATCACATTCGAGCTCCTGGAAATATTAGGTATCCTTTTCAGGAAAGATGGAGTGAATCAACAGGAGATAGCAGATGTTATTGTGAAGGATAAATCCAGTATGACCTACCTGATAGACAACCTGGAAAAGCGCGGGATGGTAGAAAGAAGAGAAGATCAGAACGACAGGAGAAGTAAACTTATCTATTTGACAGAAAAAGGCAGGGCGCTGGAGAAGGAATTAAATCCATGGATCCGTGAAATGTATGAAAAAGCGACCATGGGTATGGAGATGAATGATTTGCAGGTTGCCTTGTCGCAGATTCAGAAAATGAACGAAAATCTTAGGAAACAATGATGAAAACGTTGCTGGTACCGGTGGATTTTACTCCAACATCCGACGAAACGGTACGATTTGCCACTGCCTGGAGTAAACAGTATGAATATAACAGGATCATCCTGCTGAAAACATTTTATGAGAACGTATTCAGCGGCATTGTCTGGTCGGCGGATTATGCGGCCGTGGATCACGTCAGTGTAAATGCCGACAGGGAAGAAGCCCAGGCCCGGCTGCAAAGCATGGCTGCTGCTATTACGGCCGAAAATGAAAATATACAGGTAACGATCGCGTTAAGCGAATCGCCTTTGCTGAGGGCCGTTATTGACCTGGCCCGTCAGGAAGAGGTGACAATGATCGTATTGGGCAGCAATCCGCATGTCGCAGAAGAAGGGCTGATAGCCAGGAACCTGATAGCCATTGCAAAAGCCAGCCCCGTGCGGGTATTGGTAGTGCCGGCGGGTTATACATTCCGGCCGGTCGATAAAGCGCTTGTACCGTTCGATTTCAAGGCGCTGCATGTATTGGGCAAACTACAGCATATCGCCATCCCTGCTAACTGGGCTATCACACGCCTGTTAGCGCTTAACGTAAATACCGGCGAAGGGGAGTATAAGCCGGATGCAGCTACAGAGGCGGAACTGCACGAATATCTTTCTCCGTTCCAATACGATATTCATTATGAAAGCAGCAAGGATATTATCGGTCATGTATCCGAATTTACCGCTGCCAACGATGTACAATTGATTGTGGCGTTGCCGGGAAAGCACAGCTTCCTTTATACGCTTACCCATAAAAGCATTTCGGAAGCTATCACCAGGTCGGCCAAAGTACCGGTGATGATCCTTAAATGATCTGAAATTTCACGTTAACCGGGGTGGGACAGGTAGTTGCACACTATCTTTCCTGCCCCTTTGCATGTACAGAATTCTTTTTCTATCTTACTTCAAATTCCACGTTCTGCCATGCGTACCTTACTTTGTGCTACATGCCTGCTCCTGGCAACAGTTTTAGTCCATGCCCAGGACATGGCGAAAAATGCAGTCTCCTTTCTCCAATCGTTGTCGGAAGCCCAGCAACAGAAGACTGTATACCCGTTTGATACCGCGGAAAGGTACAGGTTTGCATATGTACCGCTCGACAACCGCAAAGGCATTTCCGTCAATGAATTGAACGACGTACAACGTAAAAAGCTTTTTACCCTGCTGGCCAATTCTTTAAGCGCATCAGGAACGGGGAAGGTAAAGGATATCATGCAGCTGGACCAGGTGCTGAAAGAACTGGAGAAAAGAGGACCCGACGATCATTATCGTGACCCCGGCAAATATTTTGTCACCATCTTTGGAACACCCGCTTCCAAAGGCGTCTGGGGCTGGAGGTTCGAAGGCCATCACGCCGCCTTTAGCTTTTCGGCAGACAATAACCGCCTTGTAGCCGGTACGCCGGGCTTTATGGGTGCTAATCCTGCTGTTGTAAAGGAAGGAGAGCAAAAAGGGAAAGAGGTGCTGAAAGAAGAAACCGCCGCAGGTTTCGCACTCCTGCAGTCGCTGGAGCCCGAACAACTGAAAAAGGCCCTGATCAATACCAATGCGCCAGCCGAGATCATTACCGGCGCCAGCAGGAAAGTACAGTTGCTGAAACCAATGGGCGTCGGTTATAGTGAGCTGAGTAAGGACGCACAACAAAAACTCCTGGCATTGCTGGAAGTATACGTACATCGCTATACGAAATTGTTCGCTGAAAGTACTTTGAAGGAAATCGAAAAAGCGGGGTGGGACAACCTGTATTTCGCCTGGGCCGGCGATACACAGCATACGCCCGGCAAGCCTTACTATTACCGCATCCAGGGGCCTACTATCATTATCGAATACGACAATACTCAGAACAACGCCAATCATGTTCATACCGTGATGAGGGATTTGCAGCACGACTTCGGTGGTGATGAGCTACTGGAACATTACAGGACGGCGCATCTCAAATAGTCGCCGTACCAAATGGCGTTCCTTCATGACGTTTTATTGTCGCGGTGTTAGCTAATCGCCGCCCGTATAAAAGCTACCCGTTCTTTCACGGTAACCAAAGGTATTTCAATGGTTTCATAACCCAGCTCCCGGTACAGGCTTTTCATTTGATGATAGGTTTCCACGGCTTCAGCAAATGGTTGTTTTCTTTCTTCATCCGCCCGGTAAATAGCTTCCCACGGAGGCGTAATAAATACTTTGGGGCCGTATCGTATAGCCCTGGCCGTTGCAAGCATGGAATTCGGTACTGGTAACCGGCATAGTCTTAAATACCCGATAACATCCGGGAATCCCCTGTCAAAGAAGGTGATTGCGGTGTTGTTATGATCCATGTATCGCTGGAAATCGGTATCCCACATGGCATTGGCAAATGCGATGGTATTCAGCCAGGGGAGCGCAGTTCCGCCTGTTGCTACCTGTTGTTTGATGATACTGCGCCCGCTCTCCGGGACAGTCGCGTACCCCGCTTCCTGAAGCGCATTGATCAAAGTAGTTTTGCCCATTCCCGGCCCGCCGGTAATGACAAAACATAACTGTTTCACTGTCGTGAGCATGTTGATTGCAATAAAGTTCCGGGAATAAGTTTCGTGAAGTGCATGCAAGGTAACAAAAAAAATGATCTTCAGCAAACAGGACACCACAGGACAGTTTTATCAGATTTGACCATTATATTGTTCTTTACGTTTTTAACAGTGCCATATGAAAACATACCTGTTCCCGATTATTCCCGTTATGCTGGCGACTGCCGCTTATTCCCAGGCTCCGGCCCATGGAGTGATGCAGTTCGAAAAAAAGGTGATCGCTTCCGAAAGCTATGAATCTGTAGCTGTTTTTGATGTAAATAATGATGGCAAGCCCGATATCGTTTCCGGGGCTTACTGGTACGAAGGGCCTGACTACTTCCGCCGGCATTATATAGGACCGGTAAAGCAGTTTGGCGAGTACTGGGACGATTTTTCCACTATTCCCTTCGACGTGAATGGCGATGGAAGAATGGATTTTGTTACAGGTGGATGGTTCGGCAAACAACTGACCTGGAAAGAAAACCCCGGTAACGAGGAGGAGTGGAAGATACATGAGATCGCAACACCCGGTAATATTGAAACTACCCGGGCTTTTGACCTTGATGGAGACGGCGTAATGGAGATCATTCCCAATACCCCCAACGATCCGTTGGTGATCTACAAACATGACAAGAACAGCAAAACATTTGTTCCCATCAAAATATCTGATCGCAAATCCGGCCACGGGCTTGGGTTTGGAGATATGAACGGCGACGGCAGAACAGACATTGTGGTGCCGGAAGGATGGCTGGAAGCGCCTAAGAAACCATTCGGGGAAAAGTGGATCTTTCATGCAGCCTTTAACCTGGGTACAGTAAGCGTTCCCGTTATAGTGGCCGACGTGAATAACGACGGGCTGGCCGACCTCATAGTAGGGCAGGGGCACGACTATGGACTGGATTGGTATGAACAGCGTAAAAACAAGAAGACCAACAACAGCAGCTGGATAAAACACGCTATAGATCCCTATAATTCCCAATATCATACAATGCTATGGGAAGATATAGATAACGACGGAGCTCCTGAACTGATCACCGGCAAGCGTTACCGGGCGCATAACGATCATGATCCGGGGGCGGCAGATCCCTGCGGCGTCTACTACTTTAAATGGAGCAATGAAAGCTTCAGCAAACAGGTGATCAGTTATGGAACTAAAGGAGTAGGGTTATACTTTGTAACGGCGGATCTTACGGGATCCGGGCGAAAAGATATTATTGTTGCGGGGAAGGATGGACTTTGCATCTTTTACAACAAGGGAAACCGCTGATCAATTGGATAGCAGGTGCTTTTCGATGGCGGTTCCCAGGTCGCTCAACTGCGGCGTTTCATTATCTTTCCCTTCTTCAAACCAATGATTGGCGCCCTCGTTATCCTGCTTCCTGACCAGGTGTATTGTTTTGTCGGGCAGCCTGACTATGAACGTATTTTCGTCTGACTGCGTAACTCCTATTTCGTGTCCTCCCACCTTAACTTGAAACTGGCTCATAACGATATGGTTTTTTCATCAATCGTCACAATCATTATGCCTGTATCATTATATTGATGCGTTGGTTGGTCCTTTTTTTGTTTCTTCGCATAATAGTCCTCTTTATTCTTGATTTTTAAGTTTAACCAAACAGTGAGTATGATCATTAAAGAGTTACCAGTTGTCATTGAAACGCCGAGAGGCAGTAGCGAAAAATATGATTTTGACCCGATCTCAAAGTTCTTTGTATTAAATAAGATATTGCCTGCCGGGATGGTTTTCCCTTATGATTTTGGATTTATCCTGGGTACTAAAGGCGAAGATGGCGATCCCCTGGACGCGCTGGTGATCTCTGAATTCAAAAGTTTCCCCGGTTGCCTGATCAAATGTCGCTTGTTAGGCGCGATCAAGGCGCAACAACGGGAAAAAGACGGCACTGTGGTGCGGAACGACAGGTATATTGCAGTTCCGGTGATGTCGAAGGCCTATAAAGGAGTAGATGCGATATCAACGCAGGCCATCAAGGAATTGGAGCATTTTTTTATATCCTATAATGAATTGGAGGGAAAAGAGTTTATGCCTCAGGGTTATATAGAAGCAGCCCCTGCCTATGAGCAGATTAAATTTCCTGAAAAATGAGTATCCTGGAAACGTTTTGGGGAAGCGGCGATCAGTTAGGCGTATTGCAGATGACAATACGGGCAGTAGTACTGTTTTTCATTACGTTGATGCTTCTCCGTTTGGGGGGCATGCAGATATTCGGGAGAAAGACTTCTTTCGATACTATTATAGTGATCATGATGGGAGCCCTGCTGTCCAGGGTGATCGTGGGGGCGTCGCCGTTCCTCCCTACAGTGGTCGCCACAGCCGCTATGGTGGCTATTAACCGTTTTCTGTCCTGGCTGGCTTCCATTAACGGGAAAATAGACCTGCTTGTGAAAGGAAGCCCCTTAATATTGTTTGATGACGGTGTAATCAACTGGCGTAATATGAAAAAGGCGAACCTGAGCTATTCAGACCTCATAGAAAGCCTCAGGATAGAAACATTGAAGGAGTCGCTCGCCGATATTGAAAAAGCCTACCTGGAAACCAATGGGCAGATCAGTTTCGTGGAAAAAAATAACAACTGATCATATTATGGAATAATTTGTGGAGTATATTATCATGATATGTATTTTTTAGCTTAAAATGGCACTATTGATAAGAAGATTTGCTTAGCCGTATAGACCATATGTGCATTTTTTTACTCAGTTGTTGTGTTGGTTGTGGAAATTTGTAGGTAATATAGGAGGAGGATTATCAACCAAGTGCTGTTAAGTATAGATTTTTTTACAATGATTAATGCTCCATTCCAGGCTTCTGTAGGGGAATCATCAGAACCAGTTGCCAACTTTTTACAGGGAGGAGGAGAATCAGGAAAGGCGATCCGTTCAATTGATTGGAATTTAACTAGTCTTGGCCCTATCTCCCAATGGCCAGCGGGCCTCCAGACGTGTATCAGGATTATGTTTTCTTCGCCCCAGCCCATCTTTATATGGTGGGGAGAGCAGAAGATCAGTTTTTATAATGACGCCTGTATTCAACTGCTCCAAGGGAAACATCCAACAGCAATGGGTCGGCCGGCCAGCGAATTGTTCAGGGATAAATGGACGGAATTAGAGGAAAAGATCAACCTGTGCATGCAGGGCGGCTCCGCACCCCAGTCCGACCCCCTTTTTCAACTTATTCATCGCGACAGCGGTTATAAATTCTTTGGCAGCCCGCTTCCGGGACCTTCGGTAGCGGAAAGCGGCATTATGTGCATAGGCGCCCCGCTGGAGCCTAAGGAATTGTTTTTTGATAGAACAGATATTACCCTTTTCTGCCGGCAGGTCCTCGAACAATTCGATAAAGTGGTACAGGATGCCGGCCTGACACTTATTTTAAGCCTTGCTCCTGTGTCTGCAGAGGTCTATATCAACCGCCCCATGTGGGAGCAGATGATGCTGACCCTGCTTACTAACGCCGTCAGGCATACGCAGAACGGCGCTATTGCCGTTAGGTTGAGCCAGGAAAAAGACAGGATCTGTTTTGCCGTGCAGGATTCAGGCATCGGCATGACGGGCAGCCTGATTGATGCTATCAAGGAAAGTTTTGCAGAGCCCGATATCCATCTCGCCAAAGGCTTACAGGGCTTAAATGCCATTGTACGGTTGCATGGCGGCGAAATAGAGATCAACAGCCATCCGGGAGTTGGCAGCACTTTTACGGTATGCATCCCTGTTGGCAAACATCATTTACCTAAAGAACAACTGAGAATCCCTGGCAGCCTCCAGGCTTTCCAGCTGAATAACGAAGAACCCATGCTGCCATCCGGCAACCTGGGAATTTCTGTAGAACGCCTGAGGGAAACCTTTGGTAACACCCATTACCGCCAGGTATTAGATTGCCTGCCCGCCGCCGTTTATACCTGCGATAAAGAGGGCCGGATACTACTGTATAACAAAGCCGCCGCCCAACTATGGGGCAGGGTGCCTAATGCCACCGTCGACAAATGGTGCGGTTCCTGGAAACTCTATATGGCCGACGGCGTTACGCCGCTGCCGCTGGACGAGAGTCCTATGGCCCGCGCTGTAAAAGAAGAGCGGCCGGTACGCGGAGACGTGATAGTAATAGAAAGGCCCGATGGAACCAAACGCTCTGTAACTCCATACCCAGACCCATTGTTCGACCCAAACGGAAGGATATACGGCGCAGTAAATATGCTTGTAGATATCACCGAACAACGGTTGGCGGAAACCCAAGGTTCCCGCCTGGCGGCCATCGTAGAATCGTCTGACGATGCCATCATCAGTAAAGACCTCAATAGTATTATAACCAGCTGGAACCCGGCGGCCGAACAACTGTTTGGCTATACCGCCGCTGAAATGATCGGGACCAGCATAACCCGCATCATCCCTGAAGACAAATTGGATGAAGAGGTTAGTATACTGAAACAGATCAGAGCGGGTAAAAGGGTTGAACATTTCCAGACAAAAAGGATTACGAAAGATGGCAGATTGCTGGATCTCTCCCTTACTATCTCCCCGGTCAAAGACCTGAAAGGAAATATCGTAGGTGCGTCGAAGATTGCCAGGGATATTACCGAACAACGGCGCCTTTTCATGGCCTTGCAGGAAAGCGAAGCCAAATACATGCAGCTGGCCGTGCACCTGGAAGGAATGGTCGAACTGCGGACCCGGGAACTGGTAGAAGCCAACGCCTTCCTGGAAAAATCAAACCAGGAACTGGAACAATTCGCATATGTAACCAGCCATGACCTGCAGGAGCCGCTGAGGAAGATCCATACCTTCGCCGGCATATTGTACAATGTAAACAAGGAACTGCTGTCAGACTCCAGCCGCATGTACCTGGAGAAAGTGATCCAGAGCGCTAAAAGAATGTCGCAACTGATCAACGAACTGCTGGATTATTCCCGCCTGGTACACGTGAAGGAACCATTTGTAGAAACGGACCTGAACGAGATACTGAAGAATGTATTGACAGACTTCGAGGTCACCATCAACCAGGGCGCCGTGGAAATAGCCGTAGATCATTTGCCTACGCTTACTGTCAGCCCGCTGCAGATGAACCAGCTGCTGCATAACCTCATTGGCAATGCACTGAAATTCCTGTCGCCCGACCGGCAGGGGCTCGTGCAGATCTATTCCCGCTTCCTCACCCAGGATGAAGTAATGGTACTGCCCGACCTGGACCCGTTGCAGAAATACTATCTCATTTCCATTACCGACAACGGTATCGGGTTCGACCAGATATATGCAGAAAAGATCTTCCAGATCTTTCAACGGCTAAACGACAGGAATGCTTACGAAGGAACAGGTATAGGTTTAGCCCTTTGCAGGAAAATTGTTTTGAATCACAAAGGAATTATTTACGCCACAAGCGCTGTAAATGAAGGCGCTAGCTTTAACGTGGTGTTGCCGGCCGTATAATATTTTTTCCAGGTCAATTTCCTGATGTACTTTTGTGCAGGTTACAACAGAACGATCGTTAGAGGGTTGTCTTACCCATCTATATGCCTCTTATAAATTCCTACAAATCTATCCTGCAATGAACGAAAAATTAACCTGCTTGTTAATTGACCCGGATAATGACCGGCGTAACCAATTTTACATGGCGTTAGATCTGCTGGGAAATAGTAAAGCATGTATCTGCCACAACAATGTTCAGTCAGCTATCCAATACCTGCAAGAACATCCCGAACTACAACCCGACTACATCTTCATGGATGCCCCGGCCAATGGGTCAACCCTTGTTCCATCCTTCCCCGAAGCTTTGAACATCAGAAGTTTGCAAACAACTCCAATTGTCTGGTATTCAACTTCTTATCTTGCATCGAGTGAAGCGGCGCTTAAATTGGAAGGCTTTACAACCGGTTTAACCAAACAGTCGAACCTGCTCCAATTAAAAGCACAGTTGAAGAATCTGTTCGCACAGGATTTCAGCATAGAAATCCCCGAAAGCAAACCAAAACTGCGACTGGTGAAATACGAGCCGGCTTACAGTATCGCAAAGGCCTGATCTTTTTTAGTGATCATAGTGAATAAAACTAAAGGAGCGGAGATCAATCTCCGCTCTCTGCTATCTTTTGCGTCCTCTCTTTTAAAGTTCTTTCCTGTATATACTCAAGTATATACTCAAGGCAAACCCGGCAACTACCAGCACCATTATGCCCACTGAAGCCACGCTGCTGATCCGCCTTCCAATCCAGAACGCTTTTGGTTCAAACTTGAAAATGATCTCATGTTCGCCAGCCGGGATCTTCAGCCCCCGCAACGCATAGTTCACCCTGATGATCGGCGTTTCTTTACCATCAATATAAGCTTTCCAGCCAGCCGGGTAATAGATGTCCGAAAACACTCCCAGGCCTTCCCGCACGTTCTCTGATTTAAACGCCAGGTCGTTGAGGCTATATTTAGTTAGAGTGATCTTCGAAGCGCTATCGGCATACGGTGTAAGACCTGCGACCTGCGGTTTAAATCGCTGGTCGATCACCGCTGTATCGGCAGGATTGAAGTGATCCAGCGCATTCATTTCGCTTTCTGCATCCGGCGCCCATTGTATCGCTTTTACAAACCAGGCGTTCCCTAATGCACCAGGATTGCGCTGGGCAACAGGTTGGCCCGTCTGGTTATCAGGCACAATAAAATACCTGGTGTTCAGCATATTCAGGACCGCTATGTTATTCCTCGAAAGCTGGCGCTCTATCAGGTCTTCGTATATCCATAGTTTAGCGGGGCTCTGGCCCCCGATGGATTTATGGAAGTAAGAAGTATTGGCATCCAGGAACGGGTTGGTGGTCAGGTTCAATACCCGGTAATACGGGTCTTTATCCTGCAGGATCTGCTGGTCGGCCGCCGATGGACTCGTGTAGTTGCTAAGCTGCTGATCTTCTGTAAAGTGATCTTCGCTCATATACTGTTTGCCGATGGAAAAGAGATCGATGACCGTTACCAAGGTAATGATTACCAATGCGTAAGTAGTGTTCAGTTTACCTTTTAATGCAAACCATACCGGCATAATTGCCAGTACAAGGAAGAAGAGCGCTCTTACGCCATCCTGCATCAGGGCGCTGGCCCTGTCTTGCCGTAATGCGCCCAATAATCGCGCTGCATTGATCTCCCCGCCCAGCATCTGCGCATAACGGTTAACAAATGCAGTATCGCCCGGCCCTGAAAAGCGGAACAATACCCCGCCACCAAAGGCCAGCAAGGCAATCAATCCTACGGTCACGTATGCAGCGATTTTCAGGTGCTGTGTTAAAAATGTTTTATCCTTCTCTCCATAGATCAGTGTTTGTAAAGCCATCACCGCCAGCGTTACCATAGTGAGCTGCGGGATCACCAACGCCATGGTAGGCGTTCTGAATTTGTTATAAAAAGGAAGATGATAGAAGAGGAAGTTGTTCAACCCCGGCAGGTTGTATCCCCAGCTTAACACGATGCCTGTCAGTGTTGCTGCCAGGAGCCACCACTTGTGCCAGCTGTCTACAATGAACAGTCCCAGTATGAACAGGAAACAGATCACCACCCCTATGTACACCGGTCCGGAAGTGAAGGGAAGGCCAGCCCAGTACAATGGCCAGCGCCCGTTGGTCACCGCATTTTCTGCCTGCGCCTGCGGAACGCCGATAGCTACCAGTTCTTTATAAACATGCGAAGAGGCAGATAACTTCTCGCCGGTTGATCCGCCTACCAGGTGAGGCAATAACATGGTGAATGTTTCTCCCTTACCATAACTCCACTGGAAAGCATAATTAATATCCAGCCCGCTGCTCACGTTCGCAGTTTTCTTATGCGTGAGCTCCGACTGGCTTCCACGGATGGTATAAGGCGTATATTCTTTCATCACCAGCAAATTATCCATAGCCGGAACAGCCGCCAGAGCGCCTGCCGCCGCCAGCAAAACAGAAGCGATGGCAAACCGTTTCAGCTCCTTCGTTTTGTAGGCATTGATCAGTGCTGCAACAAAGAAACAGATGGCAATAATGAAAGTATAATAAGTGATCTGCGGATGGTTGTTATAGATCAGCAAGGCAGCCGACAGCAGTGTGAGCGTACCGCCAATAAGGTATTTACCGCGATAGGTCAATACAATACCGGCCAGCACAGGCGCCATATACGCCATTGCCATCACCTTCGTTATATGCCCCGCATCAATGCTGGTGATGGTAAACGTAGCCAGCCCGTAAGCCGCCCCTCCTAAGATCCGTATCCAGTATTGGCACCGCAATACACAGCAAAGCACATACATGCCAATCATCAGCAGGTAGAACATATTCACCGGGTTGGGAAGGAACAACGCCATGGCTTTATTAAGGGCGCCAAGGTAGTTGGCATTTGGCCCTGTATAAAATACATAGGTGGGCATTCCGCCGAACATGCTGTTGCTCCACAAAGGAAGATCGCCGGTCTTTTCGTAATAATCCAGCGCTTCTTTCTGCATCCCTTTAAAGTGCATCATGTCCGATTGAAAAAGGGATTTGCCTTCCAGTACAGGACTGCAAAAAGTGAATGCGAGTGCGACAAAGATCAGGACAGCAAGCAGGTGAGGGATTAAAGATTTATACCAAACAGGCTTCATAAAATATTGGTTTTGAAATTAGTTTGATGGCAGGTTAACAGGCGCCTCTTTAAGTTCAAATGTTTCCGAAACATCTGTTTCCTGGTAAAACAGGCTATCATTTCTCAGGTAAACTTTTCCCTCCAGTTCTTTCATAGATAACGCATCTCCACCGGTTGGCACCAGGAAGGAAGGGAACAATGGGTTCCATTTATTTGCAGCGAAGGTCCAGGTGGTCAGCGTATAGGTATTGCCGTTCATCGGCGCCTGGTACACGCTGAACTCAGGTTTCCCATCTTTATTCAGATCACCTTCCCCTATGAGCAGGGCTTCGCAGCAGCCGATATTGATGGAAGGAATTTCGTTGTTCGAGAACTCCACCGCATATTCGTCCGGCGTTCCGTCTTCTACCGGGTTGCCTTGTCCTTCTTTCACCTTCTTTACAAATGCATATTCCATCACCCCATCCCCGTTGAAATCGCCGCCCAGGGTATCCGGACCAGTGTAAACCGGCGCTGCTGGTTTCAACGTTGCAGGTTCCCCGACAGGAGCGGGTGTGAAGGCCACTGAATCTTTGGCCGTTGTGTCAGTTGAGGGAGTATGACAACTCATTATCAATCCCCCGATCAGTAACAATCTGTTTTTCATGTTAATCATCTCGAAGGGCGTAAATATAGGGGTTTAATTGTATCTCTTCCGGTTGATACAAATTATTTCTATCTTTCTGGCATGAGAAAACAACAGACAGGCTTAATGATAGGAGCATGGATGATGACGGCTGTTGCGGCAAGCGCGCAACAGGATACATCGCAGCTGCTGAAAGAAGTGGTGGTACAGTCGTACTATTCAAGGGCTTCCCTGCAACGGGTACCCACTGCCGTAAGTATATTAAAAGCAGCTGACCTGCAGCTGCACCAGGGGCCTTCTTTATTGCCTGCCCTCAACACGGTTACAGGTGTGAGGATGGAAGAACGTTCTCCGGGCAGCTACCGGCTGTCGATCCGCGGAAGCCTGCTGCGTTCTCCGTTTGGGATCAGGAATGTGAGGATATATGCCGACGATATTCCGTTGACGGATGCAAGTGGAAATACTTATTTAAACCTGGTAGACCAGGACGCGGTCAATGGCGTCGAGATCCTGAAAGGCCCTGACGACAGCATGTTCGGAGCCAATTCAGGAGGTATCGTACGCCTGTCGTTAGCGCCTTTGCCGGCAGATACGCATCACCTGCAGTTGAACCTGCAAGGCGGCAGCTACGGACTTTTTCATGGAAGCATAGGCTACCAGCAGCAATGGAAAAATTACCAGCTGCAGGTATTCCAGGGGTACCAGAGAGCTGATGGTTATCGACAGAACACCAACATGAAACGTTCCTATACGCAAACGACCCAACGTTGGGAATACAAACCGGGATATGCGTTGAAGTTACTGGCCTTCTATTCGGATCTTTCGTACCTGACCCCCGGCGGACTTACCCAGGCACAGGCCCAGGCAGATCCGCGGCAGGCCAGGCCCGGCACGCCGGCTATCCCCGGCGCCCTTACACAAAAAGCCGGTATCTATAATAAAACCTTCCAGGGCGGACTGGTACACGAAGCGCAATTCAATCCCCGTTTAAAACATGTTCTTGCCGTTTTCGGCCAGACTACCCACTTCGAAAATCCTTTCATCACCAAGTATGAAGTAAGAGACGAAAATACAGTGGGGCTGCGAACCTACCTGCAATGGGAGAATGATCCGCGCCGCAACAGCGCCATTCAATGGAAATGGCTGAACGGACTGGAATGGCAGCAAACCACCACCGACGCTATTGAATACGGAAATAAGAAAGGAGTAAGGGATACCATCCAGCGGGCTTATAAAGTAGCCGCCGATCAGCATTTCTTTTTTACCCGCTTCCAGGCCATGGCAGGGGGATTTACCTTTGAAGCTGCAACCAGCGTCAATTATTTCAGCTATAAATACCGTAATAGTCTGCAGCCCGACAACAAGTTTAATGTACAACTGATGCCAAGGGTTTCTGTATCCTACCTGTTCACGCCGGAACTGACAGGGCGGCTTACCGTTAGCAGGGGCTATTCTCCGCCTACCACTGAAGAAATTTCCGCCGTTGCCAGCCGGAACCTGGAGCCTGAAAATGGATGGAATTATGAAGCCGGGTTAAGGGCAAATACCAACAACGGCAGGGCAGGACTGGACCTGGCGGTATTCTATTACCGGATGCACCAGGCCATTGTAAGGCGAGTGGACGCCGGGGGGAATGATTATTATGTGAATGCCGGAGGAGTGAAACAGAAAGGAATTGAAGCCCAGGGATATTTCTGGTTGTTGCGCCCCGGTACCCATGGTTTGATCAGGGGATTGAAATGGATGGAATCTTATACCTACAGCGATTTCCTGTTTGATGATTATATTATGGGGCAGAAAGATTATTCGGGCAACCGGGTGACCGGCGTGCCTAAAACCATCCTGGTGAGCAGCCTGCATGGGTTATTGCCTGCGAAGCTTTCCCTGTATGTGCAGCATACCTATACCAGCCGTTTGCCGCTGGAAGATGGAAATACCGTGTTTGCCGGCAGTTATCACCTGCTGCAGGCGAATATACAGTGGCAGCTGCCATTGAATATGCGTTTCCCCGTTTCAGTGTATGCGGGAGCGTATAATCTCCTGAATGCTTCGTATAGCCTGGGAAATGACCTGAATGCCGTTGGGAACAGGTTTTACAACCCCGCGCCGGGACGGAACTATGTTGGCGGATTAACGATGCGACTTTGATTCAGTGAAACGGGGAAGTATTTAAACGTTCTGAGAATACATCTCCACTGCGCTGGAAATATCATAAATAAAATAACTAGAGAGGTTGACTGGCATACGCTGGTCGACCTCCTTTGTTTTAGAGGTTTACAGGGCTCATCAGCAGAATTATGATTTTACCTGCCCGTAATATTTAACAAAAGCGGCACAGATTTGTAATTAGTGTAAGCATATGCACGAAAGATGAGTTCAACCAACGGAAAATCGGATAAACCAATAATAAACGGGAAAATTGACAGGTTTTTCCTCAACTTCTACAACATTTTCGACTTCATTCGCCGCCTGGTGAGGGAGGCGGTACGGCCCCCGATCGAATGGGGGGAGTTTATCCGTCAGTGTTACCAGGTAGGGTATAAGTCGTTGGCGTTAGTAACAGTAACCGGTTTTATTACAGGAGTGGTATTTACCGAGCAATCGCGTCCGACCTTGTCGGAATTTGGAGTTACTGCCTGGTTGCCTTCACTGGTGGCCATTGCGGTGGTAAGAGCCCTTGCGCCATTGATCGCCGCGCTGATATGCGCGGGTAAAGTAGGTTCCAGCATCGGGGCGGAACTGGCGTCTATGAAAGTTACCGAGCAGATAGACGCCATGGAAGTTTCTGCCATTAACCCTTTCCGTTACCTGGTTGTAACAAGGGTGATAGCCATGACAGTTTGCCTGCCCATTCTTATGTTCTACAACGCGCTGATTGGTTGCATGGGATCGTATTTCGACGTTCATGCACATGAACAAACCAGCCTGGTAGCGTTTTTTGACAATGCCTTCGCACAAATAACATTTCTCGATTATACGACAGCGTTAACCAAATCCATCGTTTATGGATTTACTATTGGCGTAGTAAGCTGTTACCAGGGGTTTAACGCCACGCAGGGAACTTTGGGAGTAGGTAAAGCGGCCAATATTTCTGTAGTAGTTTCTATGTTCCTCATCTTTATCGAAGAAGTGATCATTGTGCACATCTTTAATTCAATCCGCTAGGTTATGGCAGAAGGTACGCATTATATAGACAAGAACGAGGAAGTGATCAAAATACGGGGGCTTTATAAATCCTTCGGCGATAAACATGTGCTGCGGGGAGTAGACCTGGACCTGTTCAAAGGCGAAAACCTCGCGGTGCTTGGAAGATCCGGAACCGGTAAGTCGGTGCTTATCAAGATCATTATCGGGTTATTGCAACCCGACGCCGGATCGGTAATCGTATTGGGAGAAGATGTTAACCAGTTAAGCTACCCGGCCTTAAGGGCATTGCGCCTGAAAGTGGGCTTTTCTTTCCAGAGCAGCGCTTTATATGATAGTATGACAGTAGGCGAGAACCTGGCTTTCCCGTTGAGAAGGAATAACAGGAGCATGACTAAAAGCCAGATATCCAAAACCGTTAATACAGTACTGGAAGCAATCGGTTTGCCGGAAACCATTAACCAGTTACCGGCCGAGTTGTCGGGAGGTCAGAAGAAGAGGATTGGGATAGGAAGAACGCTGATCCTGCGACCTGAGATCATGTTGTATGATGAACCTACATCGGGTCTTGATCCTATTACCAGTACTGAATTGAATAACCTTATCGTGAATGTAAGAGAAAGATTTAATACCAGCTCCATCGTGATCACCCACGATCTCACCTGTGCCAAAGCGGTGGCCGACCGGGTGGCGGTAATGGAAGAAGGGAAGTTCCTTAAGATAGGCACGTTTGATGAAGTGTTCAGTACGCAGGAAGGACTGATCAAGAGTTTTTACGATTACAACTTTACACAATAAGTTATGGAAGAAACAGGAAAAAGACGAGCAGTAATAGTAGGCATCTTTGTATTTCTGGGCCTGGTCATTTTTATAGCGGCTGTTTTTATGATGGGAAAAAAGCAGCAGCTTTTCACCAATAACGTGAATGTGACAGCCGTATTCAAAGATGTAAAAGGTCTCGCCGTAGGCAGGAACGTACAGTATTCCGGCGTTAAAGTAGGAACTGTAAAAAAGATCCGTTTCCTGCAGGCCAACCAGATCGAGGTTGACATGGTGATAGACAAAGCTTCCAGCCAGTACCTGCATAAAGACGTGGTAGCAACAATCAGCTCCGAAGGACTGATGGGAAATAAAATGGTAATGCTAACCGGCGGAACAGTCCAGATGCCGGTCATCGAAGACGGCGATCACCTGACCGTTGGCAGTGGCCTGAGCACAGACGAGATCATGTCTACCCTCCAAACCAATAACAAAAGCCTCGTCGATATCACCGACAACCTGAAGATCATTACCAAAAGAATGGTTGATGGAGAAGGCTCTATGGGTAAATTATTGAAAGATGAAGCGGTATACGATGATCTCAGCCGCGCCGTTGCAGGCCTGAAAGTTACCGTAGGCAATACCCAACGCCTCACGGAAGCCCTGGCCTCTTACGCTTCACAGCTGCATAGGAAGGGCTCCCTGGCCAACGACCTGGTTACAGATACCGTCATCTTCTCCAACCTCCGCACCGCCTCGCAGGATATGAACCTCGCAGCACAACGCGCCAACGATGCCGTCAGCCAATTGCAGGACGCCAGCGTCGGCATCAAAGAGGGCCTGCAAGACGAACGCGCAGTAGCGGGAATGATATTGCATGATACCCTCTTCGCGGATGCGCTGAAGGCAACCATCCTAAACCTGGAATCCAGTACGGAAAAACTGGATACCAATATGCTGGCCCTCCGGAATAACTTCCTCTTCCGGGGCTATTTCCGCAAACAAGCCAAAAAAGAACGCAAGGAACAAAAGGCCCGCGAAAAAGCCTTGCATAAATAGCACGCAGAGGCGCAGAGGGAGGCAAAGAGGCAAAGATTTTTTTAAGAATAATAAGTAAGCAGAGAGGCAAAGAGTTTTTAAGAAATAATAAGTAAGCAAAGGTTTTTTAAGAAATAATAAAAAAGCAAAGAATCGAAAAGCATGTTATATACATAGTCTTCGATTCTTGGCTTTTTAAAAATCGGTATGATCAAAAATCCTTTCCTTTCTGTCTCCTTACTATTCTTAAAAAAAACTCTTTACTATCTTATTATTCTTAAAAACTCTTTGCCTCTCTGCTTACTTATTATTCTTAAAAAAATCTTTGCCTCTTTGCCTCCCTCTGCCCCTCTGCGTGAAACTAGCGGTCTTTGATTAGAGAGACTTTGTTCACGCGGATAGTTTGCTCGGCGGGGTTAGTGAAGGTGCCCGTGAAGCCCACCGTGATCTTGGTTTCGGCTGATAGCGTGAAGGCTGCCGATATTTGTTTGTTGCTATTGTTCACTATCCTGGCGGCGCCTAATGCGGTGCTCACGCTTTCGACATCCGGTAATTGATCTCCGGCCGCAACGAGGAGCCAGGTGTTTTCCAGTGTTCCGTCGATGTTGGAAACATCCGCTTCGAATTTATACTCGCCGGCTGGCAGGGTGAAGGTCTGGTATATTTTTCCATTAGTGATGGTGCCGTTATCCCAGATCCAGAGCGTGAGGCGGCCCTGGCCCCCGATGTTGTCGTAGGTGCCGTTTTTGCCGGCTTCGCTGTTGAACTGCCAGTCTTTAAGCTGCCCGAAGCGATCGCCGTGCGATTGGTTATCGTCCCTGATAAATGGATTGCCGGCATTACGTATATACTTCTCTGTTATATCCGCCCGCACGTATTTTTTATCGTAGCTTGTAAAGAAAGTATCTATAGCCAGCGTATCCGGCAGGTAACGGGTACGGTATTCAAATGGTTGCATGGCATTGTAGTCGGGCAGTATGGTTACCTGTCCTGTTCCCTGCGCTTTGATAATGGTATCATGCAGCTTGCCGTCGGAGGTGGTATACCTGATCTGCATGCCAACAATACCGCCGGTTGTATCTATATCGGCCCAGGAGATCTCCGCCTGCGTGCCTTTTAGCTCCGCCCCTGCGATGGCTCTTGTAAGCAGGGCGTCTTCATACAGGCTGCCATATACAAAACCGGTAGCTTCTGTTTTTACCGAGATATTGTTGTCTACATCGTAGTTAAATACCTCGAATGTATACGCTCTTTCTTCCAGGTTTTCAATAAAGCAGCGGATGGTGTCTACTCCTTCACCCCGTTTGATAGGCAGGTTTAGGGAGTCGCGGTGATTGTTCCAATAGATCAGGGAACGATTGATCTTTGGGTCTGCGATTAAAAGCCATGAGAGCTGTACCCGGTTCCTGCCAGGGTGAACCTGTAGGGAATCCGCTTTTCCCGTATACCGTATTTCGCCGTTGCCCAGGTATTTCTTATAGTCGTCTTGTTTCCTGCAGGCAAGCGCCAGGAGCAGAACACATACCAGGCAGGCATATTTATATAAAGATTGCATAATGGAATTTTTGATGATGAACACTATTGATCATTTCCCCAGAACTTCATTTCCTGGATATTGGCAGCGTAACCGCCGTCGGTCCACGTACGAAGTATTTTCACTCTTATATACCTGACCTTTGGAGCGCTCAACGGCACGTCCATTTGTTCGCCGGCTGCTGCGGCGTCTTTATCGGCCTGGTTTACCTGGCCAACAGGCAGGCCGGATGGCTTGATAACAGTATGCTCAACGAGTTTGGTCCAGCTGCCCCAGCTGCCATCGGAAGCCGGATTGGTAGAACCCCAGATCTCGAATTTGCGGACGTTGTTCTGGAGGTAGATCCACTCGTTAGGGCGTTGCCATAAGGCTATGCGGCTGAGCTGCGCCGTTACTCCCAGGTCGAAGGTGATCCACATCGGCATGCCATCCAGTTTATCGGCCGAGTGCCATAAGGTGCCGTTCCAGAGGTTAGGAATAGGCAATCCCCAGCCATAGTCTACATCGCCGGGCAGTTTAACTTCCCTGAACTTGTTCTTGTCCAGCAGTTTTTCGTATAGGGGTGTAAGTTCTAACTGGAGGGTATCCGATTGGTTGCCCCAACGGTCGCGGACATAGAAACCAAACTTGCGTTTTTCCGCCGCATAACCTCTTACTGCATAGCTTTCTTTTTCCAGTTTCGTGTAACGGACATCCGCAGGGCCGTAAATACCCGAAGAGTCGTTGGTGAGTGTAACGATGGCTATATCGGCCTTGGCGTCGTTGGCGTAGGAGATGTTCACTCCCCCGAAATCGGCCCTGATCTTCAGCGAGCGGGCAACGTTGAGCACGGGCGGCGCCAGCGGTTTTACGGTGGCGGCAACGCCTTCCGACTGTTTTTCATTACGGGTAACGGCATACAGGGTGATAACATGTTCGGCTGTATCTCCGAACCCGTCGGCTACCAGGTAGTTGTTATAGTAAGAAGATCGTACTTCTCTTTTCTCCCCATTCCTGATAGTATATTCTGCTTTTACATACAATACGTCTTTATTATCAGGAAGGGTGTAAACCAGTTTGGCAGCGCCGGGAAGATTGGTAACGCTGATGTTCTTCACCACATCCGGTTGTTCGCCGGTAGTGTTCACCGGTTTATGTTCTTCTTTTGTACAACCGGCCAGCAGCAGGAAAGTATATAAAATGAATGAACGTGTTTTCATGTGCATAGTGTTAATGTTGAAAAATTACCAGCCTGGATTCTGAACGAGTTTCGGGTTGTTCATCAGGTCCTGGGAACTGATAGGCCACAGGTAATTGCGGGTCTGGAAACTCTGACGCGCCCTTGTCCTGATACGGTAATAGAAGTTAGGATCTGACTGGTCGATATCCCATCCGGTCACCGGCTTGTTCAGCTCTTCCATGCAGCGTTTCCAGCGGCGCAGGTCCCAGAATCTTGATCCTTCCATTGCCAGTTCTATCATCCTTTCCTGTTGTATGATCTGGCGAAGACCTTCTTTGGTAGATGGTTTGCCAGGATTCTTCGAATACTGCGACCACGAAGCCTGTACGCCTTTCAACCCGGCCCGGTCCCTTACTTTATCTATATAAACAAAAACCTCGGGCGTAGGACCGTTCTGCTCATTCAGGGCTTCTGAATAGAGCAGGTAAAGATCGGCCAGCCTGATCTCCGGCCAGGGGTAAGATTCTACATAAATACTCTGTCCTTCCTGGATCACGTATTTCCAGTTAATCACCTTTTTAGCGAAATAGCCGGTTACATTGTTATCATAGATATTTTTACGGGTCTGCCATTGCCCGGCTTTGGATTCTATATGATAAGTGCCGTTCTGCATATACCACATAGCGCCGTCAAACGCCAGGTCGGCATAGAAGCGTGGCTCCCGGTTGAAATGCAGGGATGCGGTGGTATATCCTTCATAGATCAGTTCACCTTCTGCTTTGGTGGCTGTTCTGAGCTTCAGGCGGCCATTGTAATCCCAGGTTTTATCCTCTGTGATAGGCACTCCTTTATCTGTATAGAACAGTTCGGCGATCTTCATAGTAGGGGCTACGGCGCCCAGGCTGATCTCATTGCCGATCCTGGCCGGGTCGAGCCTTGGCATGGCCTGTCGCTGCAGTTCATAGGTCCTGGTATTGGGATTGTTCCAGATCACTTCTGCATTCCATTCTTCACACATGGCATTCCTGATGCTCATCTGCCGGGTTAGTGTATCCGATAACGTTACTCCCAGCTGGTTGAATTTGTATAAAGTGATACCGTTCTTTTCACAGACCTCTATTGCTGCTTTACAGGCTTCTGCTGCTAATTTCCATTTATTCGCATCAAAGGCGGCGGTGAACAGCGGTTTGCCGTCGTAGTTCACGAAACCGGAGTAGTCGGAATTGCCGTTGAAGAGCGGGCTGGCGGCTGTTGCCAATACCCGCGCTTTGATGGCCAGCGCAATAGGCTTGGTGATGCGGCCCAGTTCTGTAGCCTTGTCGGCAATGAACTCCGGAAGGTCGGCGGCCGCTGTATCCATCAGGTGAGAAATATAATTGAATACAGTATCTACATGCTCGCGTGGTACCTGCGCCTCTTCTGCTGTGCTGGAAATAGGCAGGTTCTTTGAAATGATAGGTATAGGGCCGTACATCTGCACTAACAGGAAATGGTAATAGGCTTTCAGGAATT
Source organism: Chitinophaga terrae (ex Kim and Jung 2007) (assembly GCF_900107795.1). GTDB lineage: Bacteria > Bacteroidota > Bacteroidia > Chitinophagales > Chitinophagaceae > Chitinophaga > Chitinophaga terrae. The sequence continues at coordinate 35,841 of NZ_FNRL01000012.1, read as the reverse complement.
TAACTTCCGCTGTCCAGCGGTCTTTCTCCGATTGTGTCATATCCACTACTTTATGGATATTATCGATGAAGATGTTGCAATCCCTCAATGCGGCGAAGTAGGTATTCCACCTGGACATATAGATATTATTGGCGCTCATGAAGCCCAGCGCGATCTGCCAGGGTTCTTCACTGGTGCTGTATGGGCGTTCCATCCAGAATTCATCGCCTGCCAGCAGGGCGGGGTTGGACGACAGGTCGCCATTTAATGGCAGGTAAGAGTAGCAGGTGAAAAGATATTTCATTGCCTCCTGCCGCATGGTAAAGGCATTGTCGATAGTGGCTACGTTGTCCGGGATCACATCCAGGAATTTTTTACAACTGCTGAAGCCAACCGCAGAAATGATCAGTATATAAAGTAAGCGTTTCATTGTTAGATGTATTAATTGTTAGAAACCCAGGTTAACTCCCATATTCACTACTCTTTGTACCGGGTAGCCGAGGCCGTTACCGCCCATCTCAACATCCCAGGTTTTGAACTTGCTGATCACAAAGAGATTAAAGGCATTAGCGTATACCCTCAGGTTGGTGATACGGAACCTGTCCAACAAGTGTTTCGGAAGACTATAACCCAGTTCAACGGTTTTCAGGCGAAGGAAGTCGCCGCTCCGCATCCACCAGGTGGAAGTCTGGTTATTGTTATTTACAAAATAATCGCTCAATCGTGGCCAGAAAGCATAGAGGTTCCTGTTGCTTTCGCTCCAGTGATCGTCTGCAATCGCCTGCAGCAATCCATGTTGTCCGCCTCCGTTTGCAACAAAAGGCGAGATCTCATAAGACGAGATAAAGAAAGACGACCTGGCAGAGCCCTGGAAGAAACAGCTCAGGTCAAAGTTTTTATAACCCAGTGAAATACCGAACCCATAAACGATTTCGGGGGTGGTTGGCAAACCAATAGGCACCATATCTGCATCGGTGATCTTGCCATCGCCATTTACATCATGGTATTTAATATCGCCGCCCATTACCTGCTGGCCCCAGTTCTGGTTGGCCGAGTTGGCAACTTCTCTATCGTCAACGAATAAACGCTCTGCTATATACCCGAAAGTCTGCGAAAGAGGTTGACCAACCCTGGAACGGTAGGCTTCAGGATACTTCGGCTCTTCGTTTACCAGCAATTTGCTGGTAGCATAGGTGAAGTTACCCCTGAACTGCACAAAGGCGCTGTTCTTAAACGCTTTCGTATAGTCGACGGCGATATCTACCCCTTTACCGGCCGCTTCGCCTACGTTGGCCTGGATAGGAGAGCTGAGGCCCATCGTAGTTGGGATAGTGCTGCGGGTCATGAGGATGTTTTTCCTGTGCTCGTAATAGAAATCGGCCTGCACATTCAACCCGTTAAACATTCCTACTTCCAGGCCCAGGTTGGTTTTATAGGATTTTTCCCAGGTAATGTCCCTGTTCTCATACCTGTTTACAAATATCCCTGGCTTACTGAAGCTGTATCTTTCTCCAAACGTGGCGCCCCGGTTGCCGGCATTCATGTTTACATCAGAAAGATAGAAGAACCTGTCTTCGTCCCTTCCTATCTGGTCGTTACCCACAAGTCCATAAGTAGCGCGGACTTTCAGCTTATCGATCTTCCTGATAATAGGTTTGAAGAAGTCTTCGTTATGAATATTCCACGCAATACCGGCAGAAGGAAAGAACCCGTAACGGTGGTTGCTGGCAAAACGTTCAGACCCATTGTAACCGAAATTGAACTCGGCCAGGTAGCGGGTATCGTAATCATAAGTAAAACGGCCGCTGATGCCCTGGTTGCGGTGAGGGAGCGACAACTGCAGCGTTCCCGCGTTAGCGGTGAGGTAGTTCCTGAAAATACCGATAAGCATTCCTGAAACATTGTGCACTTTGTTGAACTGTTGTCCATAGTTTACGGCCGCTTCCAGGTAAGAGGTAGTGTTCAGTACCTTGTTGCCCGGCGAATAGTTCAGGTATTCGGTACCATTGTTATTAAGAGAAGTAAGTTTCGGTTCTTTGGTGTACATGTCGTAGTTGAGGGAATAGTAATACGGCATGTAAGACCTGCTTACATCGAAGTAAGAATATCTTTCCGTATACCCCATGGCCCGGGCGCTGAGGCCTGGCAGCAGGAATTTCAGGTCTTGCTTTAACTCTACCTGCACCAGCAGGGTAGAACTGTTATATTGCTGGTACCCGCTCACCGAATTGGCATAGGGGTTATTCAGCAGGTTTCCGCCGTCGCCGGGTACAGAGCTGGCTCCGGGCCTGATAGCGCTGCCAAAAAGAGGGTGTTGTAACTGAGGTGCAAAGCTGGATGGATAAATGGCCGGAAATTTTACGGGGTTGGCCCAGATGGTTTGGCTGAAAAGGGATTGCCCGCCGCCAATAGGCCCGTTGTAATCATCGAACTGGCCGTAGGTCCTTACAATGGCAAGGGTAGTAGGAGTGAAGTTAATGTTGACGTTCGACCTGAGAGAATAATTTTTCAGTTTGATATTGCTGTTGAAATTATTCCGTTTGTCGATGTTCAGGATGCCGTTGTCTACGTTATACGTTCCGGCAATATAGTATTGGGCGATCTTGCCTCCACCTTTAACGTTGAAGTTAGTACGTTGATTGTTGGTGTAGTCTTTAATGAGGAGTTTTATCCAGTCGTTGTTGGGATAAAGCAGGGGATCGTCGCCTGCGGCTGTATGATCGATCTTGGACTGGGAATACTCGGTGATGCCCAGCGGGTTTCTTGTAAGTACCGCTTCATTGGCCAGTTTCATGTAGGTGATGTTATCTGCGAACTTAAAGTTGCGGGTGTTGGTAGATAACGAATTCTCGAACCTTACATTGAAAGTTGTGGGCGCTTCAACGCCTGATTTGGTGCTGACCAGTACCACGCCGTTTGCGCCGCGGGCGCCGTACAGAGAGGAAGCGGTGGCGTCTTTCAGGATAGAGAAACCGGCAATATCGTCGGGTTGCAGGCGGGCCAGGTCGTTGGTGCTCGACTCCATACCATCGATGAGGATGAGCGGATCTACCTTTCCTGTGCCGAAGGTAGTGATACCGCGGATGAAGAAGCTGGCATTGTCTTTACCCGGTTCCCCGCTTCGCTGGTAGGAGATTACCCCGGCCAGGCGTCCGGCCAGCATGGTGGTAAGGTTACTGGTTGGCCCTTTCAGCTCCTTGGGATTGATGCTGGTAACGGCGCTGACCATGCTTGTTTTCTTCTGGGTACCGTAGGCTACTACCACCACTTCGCTCACATCGGAGGTTTTGGGGTGCATAACAACCTTCAGCGGTTTATCATTTTTCACCTGCACTACCACAGGGTCCATACCCACCATGGTGAACTGGATGCTGTCTCCTATATTGACTTCTATGGTGAAAACGCCTACATCGTCTGTTATTGCATTGCCGCGTCCTGTTTTATTAACGATGGTTACGCCAACGATAGGATTGCCGTTGCTTTCGGTTACCTGTCCTTTTATTTTCATCCTCACGCTTTCGGGAACGGAAGACGCGATCACCGTTTTCTTTTTGATGATGATATTCTTTTTAACGATGACATAAGTAAGAGGCTGATCTTTGAAAATATCGTCCAGCACTTTTTCCAGGGGAGCGGCGTCGGTAGAGTAATTCACCGGCCTGGCCTTTTCTACCATTTGTATGTCAAATACAAACTGGTAGCTGGTTTGCTGTTTGATAGACTTGATCACCTCTATGAGGGGTAAACCTTTCGCGTGCAGGGTTACCTGGTTGTCGTTATTGGCTGCCTTCAGCTGGAAGACAGCGGAAATAAGCAGTAGTAAAGTCAGCTTCATAACGAGAATTGTTTTTGATTTGAAATGGACATGCCGGTGCCGCTGCCGGACTAAGCGAGTCTGCATCATAAATGGAATTCATGTTTGTTTCGTAGGGGACAGGCATAGAGCTGCCCGGAGCATATTGCGTGCTCAGTGCGTCATGTCTGCCAACGAGGTGAATGTTTTAGTTTTTAACTGATTTGGTTGATCTGTACCCTGTTTGTATCATCTAGCTCAGGGACTTACTGTTATGGTTTTATCTGTTATTGAAAAATGGATATCTCCTGTCATTTCCAGTTGGTGTAATATTTCTTCCAACGAGTCTTTCCTGCTGAAAGAGGCCTCGTAGGACCTTGATGTAACTGTTCCGACATAAACTACTTTAAAGTCGTACCATCGCGCCAGTTCGCGCATGATCACCTGTATGTTATCATTGAACCTGAACTTGCCTTCTTTCCAGGCAGTTGTTGTTTCGATATCGGGTTTCCGTATCCTGATCTGGTCGCCGTCTGATATGGCAGCCTGTTCACCTGGCTGCAATCGTTTTATATTATGGCCGTTGTCTACATTCACGGCGCCCTGCAGGAGGGTGGTGTATTCCTGTTCCTCTTCCTGGTAGGCTTTGATGTTGAATTGTGTGCCCAGTACAACCACCTTGCTTTTGGGAGTAGTTACAATGAATGGTTGTTTGGCATTGGCGGCTATTTCGAAATACGCCTCTCCGTTTACCATTACTTCCCGGTATTCGCCTGAAAAAGAGGTGGGGAAACGCAGGGAGGAAGTGGCGTTTAGCCATACTTTAGAACCATCGGGCAATACAAGCTTGTAGGTACCTCCTTTATCGGTGATCAGGGTGTTGATGGTAGGAGTGGCGTTGGCTGACTGGTCATAGGCCAGTTGGTTGCCTGTTTTGCTGACGGCCAGCCCCTGTTGCACGGTAATGCTGTCGTCTGTTTTTTTACCCAGGTCAATTACTTCTCCTGATCCGATTATCAGCCGGGCATTGGAACTGGAATCTTTTACCTGGATAGACGCTACCGGTTTAAAGGCGGGCGGGCGTTGCTTCGTTACCCACCAGGCGATCAGCAGAACGCTGGCTGCGCTGCCTATCCACCAGGCAGACTTTACGATCATCGACCTGTAGCTTCGTTTAGCCGGTACAGTGGTACTCATGATGGTCTCCAGTATGCGCATGGCCGGTTCGTCTGGCATTCTCTCAGTTCTTTCTTCTTCAGATAACAGCTCTTCCAGTAATGCGTTCAGCTCCTCGTCGTGTTCCGACTGGTTCAGCAACAACAGGAACTCCTGGCGTTCTTCCCAGGTACAGGACTGGGAATAGTAGCGTTTAAACAGATACCGGAAGCGGGATATCGTCATTTGACTAACGTGGTTTATTAAAGGAGACAATGAAACCGGAAAAATGGGTTAGTTGCTACCCAAAATTTTTTTTCAATAAAAGAAACATAATAAAATAATGAAAGTATTCAGGTCCATATGCGTTAGGCAGAAAGCCCTGATGCTACGCATGGCATGGGCCAGGTGTACTTTGATGGTTTCCGGGGAAAGCTGCAGCTTTTCAGCGATCTCCTGGCGTTTAAGTCCTTCTTCCTTACTCAATTTATATATCAGTTCCTGTTGAGGAGGCAATTGGGAGATAGCCGTCTGCAGGATCTCCTCGTATTGTTTGTAAACTGTTATATGGTCTGAGAATTCAGGGATATGGCTGGCAAGATCCGACTCCATGGCTTGCTCTTTTGCTAATTTCTTTAATGCATTGAAGATATGGTTGCGTGTAACAGTAAATAGATAGGCTTTAAAATGTTCGATGGCATTCAGTTCTTTCTTCTTCAGCCATAGTTTCAGAAATACGTCCTGTACAATGTCTTCAGCGCCGGACGGAGTACCTAAGAGTTTTAAGGCAATAGCGTAGATGCGATGACGGTAGTGATGGAATACAGTGGCAAAAGCCTGGTCGTCGCCTGCCGCAAGGTTTTGCAATAACAGTCTTTCATTATAATTGGTCACTTCCATACGCGTGGTTACAAGTGTTAGAAAATTAGTGTATTCGGCACAATTGTATTACCGGTAAATTCACTACCCTTAATAGTATTTTCGCTTATTTTGTCAACTATGTGGATGAAACTTATAATTTTGAGAAAGAAGGGCTGTCGGACTCATTGTAAAATGACTTAATTTAGCAGGAGGGGACTGCCTTAGGGTTAATTTAGTATACCCCATTTTAAAAGTTAGCTAACAGATTTATGGATATAATACATGAGCCCACCTACCAGGCTGCTGTAAAAGTGGCGCCGATAGTAGAGAGCCATTTTATGAAGCACCTGTCAATTGCCCGGGAGAACGGGGAAGATGACCTGGCAGTGGTGCCAAATGCAAGGCAGGTGGAGAAGATCATAGACGTTGCATTTTGGGCCAGTTTAAGAAAAGAAGAAGGAATACCTATCCGCATATCACTCGCTTTCCTGCCGCCGTCGCAGGCCGGGAAGCCGCTCCTGTTCGAAAAACCTATCCGCCTCACCCCGCAGTTGCTCACCAAGCTGGCGCCGGGAGTGGAAAGGGCAGGGATCCATATAGGCGTATGGCATGAGGGAGACGACCTGTACGTTTGGGGAACCACCATCAGACTGCCTAATCTCTGTTTTGTGCTGGATGTTTCCGAACCCGGGCTGCTGGTAGTAAAACACCGCAGGGCCGCGGGTCTCGGTAAATTCACCAACGTGGCGGTGCTGAGGGGCGACCAGGTAAAGATCGTGAATGAAGAGAGCGGGTTGCTGCCTGATAGTCCTTTGATCCTGCAATCGCTGCTGGGCGTAAGCACTTCCTGCATATGGAATAATGGCGTGAACGTATTGATCCAGATAGCGGTATCCATGCGGGCTCATAAAAGGGGCGGTATCCTTTTGGTAACTCCCAGTCATTCCGATGCCTGGAAAAACTCTATCATCCACCCACTACAATATCCTATCCATCCCGCCTTTTCGGGCGTGGCCGACCTGCTGAAGTTCGACGGTAAAAGCGTAACGGAGATATACTGGCAGAATGCGTTAAAAAGGGAGGTTGAAAATATCACCGGGCTTACAGCGGTGGACGGGGCTACTATCATCAACGACCGGCAGGAACTACTGGCATTCGGCGCCAAGATCACCCGTGCCCGCGATGCAGCCGTTATAGAGCAGGTAGCGCTGTCGGAACCGGTGGAAGGGGGCGACCCGGTATTGATCCATCCTTCCGCGATCGGGGGAACCAGGCATTTGTCGGCTGCCCAGTTTGTGCACGACCAACGCAACTGCATAGCCCTGGTGGCCTCCCAGGATGGTTATTTTACTGTATTCTCCTGGTCGGAACAACGACAGCTGGTACAGGCTCACAGGATCGATGTATTGTTGTTATAAGAAGTGAAACACCGGTATTTTATCATTAATAAGCCTCCGGGTATGGTATCGCAATTTGTTAGCTCAGTACCCGTCAGGCTCCTCGGCGACCTGGATTTCGAGTTCCCGGAAGGCACGCATGCCATCGGGCGGCTCGACAGCGACTCGGAAGGGTTGCTCATCCTTACCACCAATAAAGAGGTAACGCAATTGCTGTTTTGTGGCGGGAAGCCGCATACCCGAACCTACCTGGTACGGGTGAAAGGCCGTATGACGGCGAACACGCTGAAGCGCTTGCAAACAGGCGTGCCTATACGAATCAGCGGCGATGATTATTATATTGCCAAACCAGCCCATGTCGAAATCGTGGAGCGGCCAGCCACCCTGCCCGACAGGCCGGGTGAATTGCCCATAGATGCGCCGCAGACCTGGTTGCTGATAACGTTGACCGAGGGGAAATATCACCAGGTGAGGAAGATGGTGGGAGCGCTGAAGCACAGGTGCCAGCGGCTGATCCGCGTATCCATTGAAAACCTGGCCCTGGAAGGGCTGCAGCCGGGAGAAGTAAGAGAATTGAATGAGCATGTTTTCTTCCAACAACTCAACATACTATATCCCACGAAAAATTAATATAGATTTCGTGTAAAAGTGTATTTTTGCGATCCCTGCATCAAAATGATTGACCTTATTTTAAGGTACACGCAGATCTGAAACGTACTGAAAAGGCTTCTCAGGGCCTCCAAGGCGGACTAGGGTCTGCGTTTTTGTTTTCCAATTCTATTTTATATCTCCCCTTAAGATTATTATATTTTGATGAGCGGTTATGAAGGGTAGTATAAGAAGTTTACTTTTAGAAAACGTAATTTATACACTTAATTGTAATATAAATTCCCTTTATGAGGAGATTAGTTACCACCTTAGGCATCCTGGGTATCTGTTCAGGAGCCATGGCACAGCAGAAAGCGCCTGCCTACCCGTTGATCACACACGATCCGTATTTCAGTATCTGGTCGAACACCGATGCGCTGAACAGCAGCACCACTACTCACTGGACCGGCGCCAAACAATCGCTGGTTGGCCTGGTTAAAGTAGATGGAGTGACCTACCAGGTATTAGGGCAGAATGAAGACAACTACAAGGCTATACTTCCCACATCAGACGAAAGCAGTTACCGGGTTAAGTACACAGAAACAGCGCCCTCCGGCGAATGGACAGCGCCCGGCTTCAATGATAAAGGCTGGAAAACGGGTAAAGCCCCGTTTACAGACGAAGACAATGCTGATGGTACCCAATGGAAAAGCCGCGATCTCTGGACCCGCAGAACATTCGACCTGGCAGATCCGGCTGCCGACCTGCTCCTGAAAATAGGGCATGATGATAACGTAGTTGTTTACCTGAACGGGGAGCAGATCTACAGGCATAAAGGATGGCATAATGATCCGCGTTTCATTCCTATCCCGGCATCTGCAAAAAGTAAATTGAAACAGAAAGGGAACGTGTTGGCAATACATATCGAAAACACCGCCGGCGGCGCTTTCCTGGATGCAGGGATTGCCGTAAAGGAGCCGGCAGTGAACCTGGCCCAAAAGGCGGAACAGAAGAGCGTAGAGGTTAACGCCACCCAAACGAAGTATAACTTCACCGCAGGAAAAGTGGATGTGAGCCTTACTTTCACTTCTCCTTTATTAATGGACGACCTGAACCTGCTTTCCCGCCCGGTTTCCTACATCTCTTATAAGGTTGCAGCAAACGATAATGCTTCGCACCAGGTGGAAGTATATTTTGGTGCATCAACGAATATTTGTGTGAACGTACCAAGCCAGGAAGTAGCGGCTTCCAGGTATACCAATGGCGCTTTGTCTGTATTGAAAGCAGGAAGCGTTGAACAACCGGTGTTGAAGAAGAAAGGCGATAACCTGCGCATCGACTGGGGTTATATGTATGTAGCCGCCCCATCTTCTTCCAAACCTAATCAGTATATTTCAACAGCCGAAGGAGCAGAAGATGCTTTCATAAACGGCAAAGCCGCTCCCGCAGCCGGCAAAAAACAGTTGATGCTGGCAACAGCTGTAAACCTGGGCGCTGTGAACAGCACGCCTAAAGAACAACTGTTCTTATTAGGATATGACGACCTGTACGCGTTGCAATATTTCCATACTAACTTAAAAGCCTGGTGGAAGAATGATGCCAGTCAAACCATCGATAAACAACTGAATGCAGCCTATAATGATTACGGCAGCATCCTGGCCAGGTGCACAGCCTTCAACCGGCAGCTGCATGCAGATGCGGTAGCAGCGGGAGGGGAGACTTACGCAGCGCTTTGCGAACTGGCTTATCGCCAGGCTATCTCAGCACACAAACTGGCTAAGAGTCCGCAGGGTGAGATCTTGTTCCTCTCTAAAGAAAACTTCAGCAATGGTTGTATCAATACCGTAGATGTAACTTATCCATCTGCCCCGTTATTTTTAATATACAACCCCGACCTGTTGAAAGGCATGATGAACGGCATCTTCTATTTCTCTGAAAGCGGCAAATTCAAGGAGCCTTATGCGGCGCACGACCTGGGCACCTATCCATTAGCCAACGGCCAGGTATATGGAGAAGGAATGCCGGTAGAAGAATCAGGCAACATGCTGGTGCTGGCAGGCGCCATAGCACGCGCAGAAGGCAATGCCGAATATGCAAAGAAACATTGGGCTACACTCACCACCTGGGCCGAATACCTGATGAAAGAAGGCTTTGATCCGGCCAACCAGTTATGTACCGACGACTTTGCCGGTCATCTTGCCCGCAATACCAACCTTTCGCTGAAAGCCATTGCCGGTATTCGTTCTTATGCTATGCTGGCGCGCATGCAGGGTTTAACCACGGTTGCAGATAAATATGAAGCCGCAGCCAAAGAGATGGCCGGCAACTGGGTGAAACTGGCAGATGACGGCGATCACTTTGCCCTGGCGTTTGAAAGCCGCAACACCTGGAGCCAGAAATACAACATGGTTTGGGACAAGGTTTTAAACTTCAATCTTTTCTCGCCCGACGTTTATAAGAAAGAGATCAAATACTATCTCACCAAACAACAGGAATTCGGCTTGCCACTCGACAGTCGCAAGACCTACACTAAATCCGACTGGATTATGTGGACAGCTGTACTCGCCGATAACAGGCAGGATTTTGACGCGTTGGTGAACCCGCTCCAGCGCTATGTAACAGGTACGCCTACACGTGTTCCGTTAAGTGACTGGCATGAAACTACTAATGGCAAGATGGTGGGTTTCCAGGCCAGGAGTGTGGTTGGCGGTTATTTTATGAAGTTGTTGCAGGCGAAGTTTAATCCGTCGCCGGCGGTAACTCAGCAGAAATAATTGAAAATGAATTTGGAAGAGAAAGTAAATTGTTTATCTTTGCACTCCCGTTAATGAAACGGGGGTAATTGATTCCGTAGCTCAGTTGGTAGAGCAATACACTTTTAATGTATGGGTCTTGGGTTCGAGTCCCAACGGGATCACAGGATGAATATAAACCTCACGCGCAACGTGGGGTTTTATTTTTTTAGTCATGTGTTTAGTTGAGTTTCCTTTGTAAGACCCTAATTTTTTTCTCCATACTTAATTACATATTGACGAGCGTTTACTAATTTACAAAACGTAGCGAATCTCTTCAAACTTCACAAATTAGAACAACATTTCTTTGCACACAAAGCTAGTCGCATAAAAATCAAAGTAGTCTCATTCCACTAACTCACTGAATGTTCTTTAAGTTTTCAGGCAACGGTAGTTTTTCATTTTACTCATTACAGCGCTAACTGTTCCTTTGTCATGTAGCATGTAAAAAAGAGATTTCACTTTGTTCTCAGGTTTTATTTTCTGTCTACCGGAATTGGCGAAGTTTCCTGTGGTGGCGGTTGACAGACTTGTTAGAGATTTGGAAAAAAATAATCATCTGCTAAAATATCCGTCAGCAAAGGAGATTGGACACTATTACCATATAGCATGGCCGATAGTTATCTGCTGTATTTTAGGGCGAAGGCTGGATCGTGAAGAACATGGAAAAGACCTGGTGCCATTACCATTAATCAAAGACACTGTGGTAGTACCACGAATATCCGCACTATTTTGCCAATGCCGTGTTGCTAACCATCAAAAGCAATCAGCGCTCCAACGGATACCTCGAGGAAATAGCTAAACCTCTATATTATTCAAAAGAATTTCACCATTTACATCGCGCGACATATTACCCCCACTGTTACGTTGGTCAACAGTGTTCTACTGAAAACCGTAAGCGTCATTCTGGGTATACCTTTTTATTTCAGTTAAAGGAGTAAGTTTTCGTACCGCAGTTCCATTTTTTATTTCACATTCCCAAAGCCTGATAACAACCCAGTTATGAGTACTCAGATGCTGATTAACAATATTATCACGAGTAATGTTTCGTTCGCGCTTTTTTGTCCAATATTCCTTGTTTTGTGAGGGGCGTGTATTGCGGCAATCATGTCCGTGCCAGAAACAGCCATCTGCAAAGACTGCAACTTTCAATTTTGGAAAAGTAAAATCTGGATTTCCAAAAAGTTTATATTTTCTTCGCCACCCTTTTATATCTAACGCTTTGAATAGCTGTATTAGTTTTAACTCTGTTGACGCATTACCGGTTGATTTCACTTTTCTCATTACTTCGCTACGCTGTCCCTTGTTAAATACATCAGTCATGTCTCAATCATTTAAGTTCGACGGAAGTTCAATCATTAAGGATTTATCTATTTCTACCTTATCTACTCGGTCATTGTAAATTTTTACTAAACTTATAACGTTTTGCCTTAATTGATCATTGGAGAAAGTACTGATTTCTTCAATATTTTGAGAGATAAATGATTCCAAAGATTCAACAGCAATTAATCCTCCACAAAGTTGCTCACCCAATTCCCTCGCCGCGGCAAGCTTTGAATCTGGAACAAGTAAGTATGCTTTTAAACCTTGATCTATATTTTTTTGACATTTTTCAAATACCGCAGGCATTGGAGCTACAGTAACATGAAAAATAGTATTGTTTATAGAAAAATCTCCCCATCTATTAGTTGGCGCATCAGCGGCGCTCGTTGGTTCATTTGAAATTTGTAAGTCTGGAAACCGAAGTTGCAGTTTTGCACCAACAAGATGTTGGGCAACCGGGCCGCCTTTATTTTCTGTTTGAGCGGCTTTTATTAATTGATGAATAATTTGCCAGGTTGAACGCTTAGAATCAAAAACAAGTTTGAGCTTTTGGCGATTATGGAAATCTCGGACACGCTCGACCAAAAATTCCTGAAACGAACTCAATATTGCATTACGATCAAATTCAGTCAATGCTTCTAAACTAAGAGATTCTAATGCTTCGAGTAGCGGTTTAACTTCTGCTAGGACGCCTCGGTTAGTTCTTCCCCCTTCGCGAGCAAATGGACGCTCCTCATTAAAGCTTTTTAGAATGGTAGCCACAGCAGCGCCACTAACACCTTTAATTTGTGCTCCTCCTGCGGCAAGGTGGGAGCGTATATCTAAATTATAGTCTTTTTTCAATCGATCAAGTAAAACCAAACTGGCAGCAATAGTCCCAATAGCAGGCCCGCCATTCGCTTTTACTGTTTTTAGTGAGTTATACCAATTTTCAAACGTTGTAGATGGTTGATTAGCTTGCATTGAATACTAGATTTTCAGAGTTTGCTTTTAACTTAATTAGCAAGGGGTTAAGATAATTTTCAGCAATCCACGTTACAACGGGAACACAAACAGCATCACCAAAGCCAAATAAATCTCTGTTGATATTACCGGTTATCTTGTAATTATCAGCTCCCATTAATCTCGCGCATTCCCTTGGTGATACTAATCGAACGCTTATTTTATTTTTCCCAGATCTTATTAATATTTGTCTAGCACTCCCTCCTTTAGGTGTTCGCAAGCAACCTGCGATTCCGTCTGAGCGTACTTCAGCCATCGAGTTACCTTCCCTAATCCTCCGAAATGCTGTAAAATATGTGTACTTTTTCCCCTTCTTAGCTTCTTCAAGTAAGATACGATGACGATCGAAGGTTTGATTAAGTAAATATTCTACTCGATCCTCACTCCACCATTCTGCCGCCGTATCTGGAAGGTTTTCGACAATATCAGATAATTGTATTTCGCGTTGAGGTAAAGGTGGTAAGGAAGTTATATTCCAATTGATTTCAGGGTGATCACATATGAAATTGGCTAGCTTAGCTGGCCGGATCTTGCTCTCGTAAAATGACAATTGTTTTTCTTCCATGATGTTATCATTTGACTCAAGTTTTCCAACAATAAACAGCCTAACGCGGCTTTGGGGAACAAAATGTGAGGCATCAATAATAAAGGCATCAACAGCATATCCTAGTTTATTTAGTGCTGTCAACGCGCTATGAAAATCTTTTCCATTGTGTGACGTGAGAAAGCCGATAACGTTTTCAAGTAAAATTATCGGAGGCTTATTTTCTTGCATTTCGTCCAAAATTCTGACAAATCCCCAAAAAGCCGATGATTGTTTTCCAGCAAGTCCTTCGCGTCGCCCTGCATGAGAAAGGTCCGTACAAGGAAAGGAGGCTGTAGCTAAATTAACTTTTGGTATGGATTCTCCGGCTATTTGGTGTATATCGCCTAGTTGGAAATGATTTTGCTCATCATTGAAATGCCGTTTATACATAAGTTCTTTTGAAGGATCGATATCATTTGCGTAAGCAATATTCCATCCTGCGTTTTCAAGCCCCATTCTCATGAGGCCTATTCCCGCGAAAAACTCTGCAAATATTTTTGAGTCATTTTGTGCATCTATTATTTTGTCTCTTATAGAGGGCATGATTTATCATTTTGACATTAAAACGACCTCCTGTATAAAGAGGTTATTTTGATAAGCTTTGATTATTAATTATCAGGCAATAATACTAATTATTTTAGCAATATCCAAATGGATACAAATTGAATGGTAAACGACCTCAAAATTTAAAATTTCATTATGTGTGGTTTGTTAATAAAGGAAAACATTATAGGTCAAAGAAAAGAACAAATACCATAAGCTTGTCAGTATAATAAAGCAACGCTGAAAAAGTGCTATCGAGATCAACGGAACACAATCACCCAGTATTAATTTTTCGAGGTGGTAAAGCTGACCAAGAACAGCATCATAGTTTATTAGTTTTTTACAGTTTTCCAGAATCAAGGTGGTAAGTTGAGGCGCCAAAGAGGGAGATAATTACCTCTACTAACTCATCCACCAACAGTTATAAATACCAGAATAATAACCATCCAACTCCTCAAATTCTCCCGCCTCTTCACATTCCAGCAGAAAAGCCAGCGCTTTAGATGCATCCGGATCGTTACTTGTTTGCAAAAAAGAAATCGTTGCGGCAACGCCCATAAAAGCTACTAGCTGAATGTCTAAACCGCAATAAGCGTCGAAATCGACATTTTTTGCTTTCCAGATGATCAGGCAGTCTTCGACCTGCCGGTGAAGCGCTACTAACAGGCAACCAAACATTATATCTTCTATGCCGGGCCCGTACTGTTGTGCTTTGCGCTGATTCGTCAATGTATTAAGCACCGCAATAGCAAAATCATGTTGAAAATGTAAAAGAAGGTAACTATATACTTCTTGTTTATTTGCAGTTAACCAGGCAAGATCAGGAACGGTAATTTCCTGGCGTTCGTTAAATTGGCGAATAATGGTTACAATGTTCATTATATCTCTATTTAATGGGAAGGTTATTCGCAGGATCGGGTTCTCTTGGAACGGTCGACAGACCTATTATCTTGTCTTTTAACAGCAGCTCAATCATAGATAGGACAGTGTTATCTAAGTCCGATGGGATCTCCTTTTTATACTTGCCTGCCAAATGGCTGACATATTCTGTAATTGTTAGTTTACCATTAGCTGCCAGGAAAATCAGTTGGGGCCAGGGGTTCATGGTAAAAACTCTTGAAGCATGGCTGTCAATCACCGTTATCATATCACGATTAAGCCAGCGCCATTGCGCTGCCCTGTAAAAATAATGGCCCCTTATTGGAGATTTTTTTAAAACTTCGAAGCAGGGAATCACCGGACGGGAAGTTCTGAATAATTTAAATTTCATGTGTATTGGAAAGGTAAATGTAACCGGATTAACTTAAATTTCCTATTGCCGATCTATCTGCATTAACAGCTGATCGTTTTCATTAATAATGGATTCGGCGTTGTAGCGGTTGAATTGGTATCAGCCCATTTTTCTTGTAAAAACTCTGTGATAAAGAAATATCTTGTCAAGCCAAGCGACCAACATTTTAGGCTAATTCCTCAATGATAAACCGAGACCAAATTAACTTTTAAAGTAATAAAAAAACATGGAAAGCACTTTCCCCAAAATAAAAAACCATCTCCAAGACCGGAATTCCCTGGCCTGGACAAAACTTTGCGCATATATCGACATCGTTATAAAGGAAGAAAGAGAGATATTTTCGCCTGCTGAGGGCATTGGCCAGGAATGCTATCAGCAGATATATACCCTGCCCGAGTCTATTGGTTTAATGAAAAACGTAAAGCATGTGGATTTATATGGAAGTATGCTAACAAGCATACCTCCGGAAATAGGACAAATGGAGGCTTTGGAGACTTTTAACTCATATACTTCCGACAATTTACATTGGTATCCCTATGAAATAACGAATTGCACGAGGCTTCGCAGCAGTAAGGTTAGCACCCGGGTGCTTTATACGCATTTAAAGGGAAAGCGTGGATTTCCGGATCTGAAGGATAATCCTGTCAGGTATCATGGAGAAACCGTTAAATGCAGTATATGCCAAAAAGAAATGACTTACGGGCATACAAATCAACGCTGGATCTCCCTTTGGGTAGGTAATAATGTATTGCCCTTACTTACCAATCTATGTTCGACACAGTGCCAAGCCCTGCTTCCACAGCCGCCGGAAGGATATGTTCAATTCCCCCATAAAGGAGGTCCGCGATCCAATTATATCAGGAAGTAACCGTGTAAAGGAACTTCCCGGTATTGTGTTATAATTAAAGCGCATCTTCTTCCAATGACTAACTCATTGAAGTCAGCGGTATACTAAATACCCCTTTGAAAATCTCCCCATTTATGTAAATTTGTTCTATTGTAGTACAAAAAGATATCCTAAATGGTCAACGGTATTAAACCAATCGCTTCCAGATCCATGGCAGAAAGGGTAGAAGCAAGTTTGCGGGAGTATTTCGCCAAAGAAAATTTTAAACCCGGAGATCCGCTGCCTACGGAACTGGAACTGGCCGCCGCCCTCGGTGTAAGCCGCAACGTAGTGCGGGAAGCCCTCAGCCGCTTCAAAATGCTCGGGATCATAGAAACTAAGAAGAAAACCGGTATGGTTATCTCCAACCCCGATATTGTAGGCACATTTGAAAAAGTGCTGAACCCCGAAATCATGGACGAGTCCACACTGCAGGACCTCTTCGAACTCCGCCTGGTATTGGAAATGGGCATCGCCGACCTGCTTTTTCTCCGTAAAACACCGGAAGACCTGGACGAGCTGGAAGAAATCGCCGCCCGCGAAGTGAAAGAAAAAAGTTTCCGCATCAACACCGAAATAGCCTTCCATGGCAAGTTGTACGAGATGACAGGCAACCACACCATGAAACGTTTCCAAAACCTCCTCCTGCCTATTTTTGGCTATGTAATAAAGCTGGAGAACCGGAAAAGCGTTTCGGGGAAGGTTAGCCATCAGGATTTGGTTAAAATACTACGGAAAGGTACCGTGAAGGATTTTAAAGAAGGTATGCTGGCACACCTGCAACCACATTTCGACCGGTTGCAGCAACTTAAAAAATAAACGCAGCGCCGCAGGCGCTTCTTCCTTCCATCAAAGCAGCAGGGGACCAAAGACCTTTGCTGCTTTCTTGTTTATAAACTTCTCCCGGAAAAATTTCTCTCAAAAATTTTGAAATCAAAAAACAATTCCTACATTTATTATGTAGAACATAACTACTAATACTATTTTTACGTTATGAAATAATTGCATTCCACGTTCCCGTGGTAAAGGGGACCTATACTCATATCACATTTTAAACTCGCGCAAATGAGGTTATTTAAACTTTGTTGCTACCTCCTGCTATTATTGGGGGTAAAGGAAAGCTTTGGCCAAAACAGCGGATTTACTGTAACCGGATCAGTAAGAGATTCCGCCACAAAAGAACCGCTCATAGGAGTGAGCGTAGCAGTAAAAGGCAACCCTGGCATGGGAACCGCCACCGGCCCCGATGGCCGCTTTACACTGAAATTGCCATCCGGTAACGAAACGCTGCTGGTCCGCATGATGAACTATGCACCAGCTACCATTGCCGTTAATGGCCGCGCCGCACTGGATATCATGCTGGCTACCTCTTCTTCCCAACTGGGCGAAGTCCTGGTAGTAGGCTACACCGAACAATCCGTGAAAAAAAATACTGCCTCCATTTCCAAAATGGATATCGCAGAACTGAAGAACAATCCCAATCCCAACCCTGTACAGGCTATGCAGGGTAAGATTGCTGGCGTATCTTTACCTATCAACCAGGGACAACCAGGCGTTGGCGCCGCTAATATTATTATACGCGGCGGCACTAAACCTAACGTCTACGGCTCGGGCCTGGCCAATAACAATGGCGCACAGGTTGGCGCCGTTGATGGTACCAACCCGCTGGTAGTGGTGGACGGCGTTTTCCGGTCGATCAACGACGTAAACCCCGACGATATCGAATCCATGCAGGTAATGAAAGACGCCGCCTCCACCGCCATCTATGGCGCACGTGGCGCCAACGGCGTTATCGTTATCAAAACAAAAAGAGGTAAACTCAACACGAAATCAACTATCACTCTCAATCACCGCACCACCTGGGAAACCCAGGCCAGGAACTACGATTACCTCGGCGCGGCTGATTACCTCCGCCTCGCACGTACAACAGTAGCCAAAACCAGCGACGCACTGGATAAAAACAACCTCCTGTACAACGCCGGGTTCTCCGCCGGTACAAAAGTATTTACGCAAAAAGGACAGTTCGGAAAAAGCACCTATCTCACTGCCTTATACGACAACATCGTGCAGGTAGAAGGACAGGCATACGTCGATAACCTCCTGGCTCATGGCTGGCAAACAATGGACGATCCTATTAATCCCGGTTCCAAGCTGCTGTTTGCTGATAACCACTACCAGGATCTGCTCTGGAACACCGGTGTAAGCAATACAGACAATGTTACACTGAGCGGTGGCACAGACAGGGCCGATTATAACTTTTCCATGGGCTATACGAACCAGAAAGGCGTACTGGTAGGCACCCGGTACCAGCGCTACAACGCATTGGGCAACTTCGGTTACCGCGCATCCGACAACCTGCGCCTTGAGTTCATGGTCAACTACCAGAATGTAAAACCGAACTATGTAGACGCCTATCAAAACGACCTGGTACGCGCTATCCGTATCACACCCCTGATCCGCATTTATAAAGACGATGGCAACCCTGCCCTTGGTGAACTGTACACCGTACGCAATCGTTTTCACACGCTGAAATACGATGATATGCGCACCAATACGGAACGCCTGGTCACACGCGTCGGCGCCGACCTTACCATTACCAAAGGTTTGCACTGGCGCCCATCTCTTTCTTACCTCCTGGAAGACTATACAGAACTTTTCATGCGCAAAGCCACGCCGGCCGACGAAATACAACCGGCGCAGCAACGCTGGAAAGACGATTATACCAACAGTTCCCGGCAGCTGATGCTCGACCAGGTGCTGCAATACGATTTCAGCATCCACAACGATCATCACTTCTCCGCACTCGCCGGTATGAACTTCACACGTAATACCAACCACGAAAAAGATATGGGATCGCAGCGGGCAGCTAACGATTACATATATACGATAGAAGAAGATCCTACTTCCATTATTAACGGTCAGGTAGTAAGCAATGTGTTGGACTTCCGCACAGGCCTTGGCGAATCCCGCTCTGCCAGCTTGTTCGGGCAATTCAGCTACGATTACAAAATGCGTTACCTGTTGGGTGGGTCACTGCGTTACGATGGTTTCTCCAATTTCGCGCCGGGTAATAAATATGCTTTCTTCCCGTCTGTATCTGCCGGCTGGAATATAGACCAGGAGAAATTCTGGAACAGCCGCAAAGTGAGCAGCCTTAAACTCCGCGCCAGCTGGGGCGCTGCAGGCCTCAGCGGTCTTAGCATTGCAGATACCTATGGCAAATACAGCTCCGCTACCTATGCTGTAAGTTCCGGTATTGTACGTGCAGGGCTTTCTAATCCTAACCTCCGCTGGGAATCTACCGTAACTACAGACATCGCAGTGGATGCGGGGTTCTTCAACAACCGCCTGAACCTATCATTAGACTATTACAGCAAGCTGACGAAGGACAGGCTTACTTCAAAACCGCTGCCATCCGAAGCTCCATTCCCGGACATTACCTATAACAACGGTTCCCTGCGCAACCGCGGTATCGAAGTTGCAGTAGGCGGCACTGTTGTCAAATCAAAGTCGTTCAGCTGGAATGCCAACTTCACGTTTGCTTTCAACAGGACCACCATCACAGAACTGCCTGATAATGGCCGGGCTAAGAACCGCCAGGGTGGAGATATTATCTACGACAAAGCCGCAGGCAAAGAAGTGGAGGCAGGCGGCCTGGCAGTAGGCGAGCGGCCTTACGCTATCTACGGTTATCATGTACTGGGTGTGTTTGCAACAGACGAGGAAGCTGCTGCATGGAATGCAAAAGTGAAAGATAACCTTGCCTCTCCACAGGGTATTAAAGTGGGTAAACACGGCGGTGATTTCATTTTCGAAGACGTTAATAACGATGGGGTGATCGATACAAAAGACCAGGTATTCATCGGTTACCGGAACCCTGATAAACTGGGCGGTATGCAAAATACCTTCTCCTATAAAGGCTTTTCCCTGCGCGTGAACCTGGATTATGCACTGGGACACATGATCAGCAACGGTGCGCTTGCCCGTTCCATGGGCCAGGGCCGCGCGTTTAACGAAGGGGCGCCTAAACAGGCGCTGGGCAACGATGTTTGGAAAGAACAGGGCGATCAGGGTAAAAAGTATGCCCGTTTCTCCTTTGCCGATTACGACTATGGTCAGCGCAACTACCTGCGAAATGCCACGCTGGGTAATAACTCCAGCTACAACTCTGATGTATCCGTGATGTTTGAGAAAGGCGATTTTCTTGCACTGCGTGAGATCACGCTGTCGTACGATTTCCCCGCGTCCATGGTTAAAAGGATTCACGCATCGGGGCTGAATATTTCCGGCAGTATCTACAACGTGGCCTACCTTACTGCTTATAAAGGATTGAACCCTGAAATATACAGCGGTTTCGACCCGGGCGGCTACCCAAGGGCCAGGCAGTTTTCTTTGGGCGCAAATCTCAGGTTCTAATATTAAATCATGAAGTATGAAAAGAATTAGCTGTTATATATTGCTCCTGGCGCTGCTCACAAGCTGCGACAAATTGCTGGAGGTAAAACCGCAATCGCAGATCACTGAGCAGGTTTTCTTCCAGAATGAAGGCGATTTTGAACCGAACGTGATCGGCATTTACACCGTATTACGGAGTATAGCCAACAACGTTACTTATGGCACCGAGCGTAGCGAAGAATTGATATCTGCCACCAACTCACGTTTCGGAGTGGCCTGGTCGCAAACATTGTCACCGTCCAACGGGGCAGTCAATTATTCAGAATGGTACCGCGGCATCGGGCATTGCAACCTGCTGCTGGAAAAGATCAAAGCTTTCCCGTTCAGTTCCAACCCTGATCTGAAAAAGAAGATCACCGGCGAGGCGCTGGCCTTACGGGCTTATTTTTATTTCCACCTGCTGCGTGTATTCGGCAGCGTACCCATCGTGCTGGAAGCGATTACAGACGAAAACGTCATCCTGCATAAGCGTTCCACCGGGGCAGAAGTGATGACGCAGGTGCTGGCCGACCTGGACGCTGCCGCAGCGCAGTTCAGCAGCATGTCCGGTTTTTCGAAAACCGCTTATCCTTCCAAATATCGTTTTGCATATGGAAGCGTCATGGCTATGAAGGCAGACGCGCTGCTATGGAAAGCAAGGGTGATAGGCGGTGTGGAGGCTGATCTGCAGGCCGCCATGAATGCAGTTGCTGAAGTGGAAGCAACAGGCGTACAACTCAATGCCGATTTTGCCAAAGTTACCGGCGTACGCGCTGCAGGTAATACTGAAGTACTAATGGCCGCATATTACAGCAAGGACGAAACACCTGGTGGAAATTATGCCAAGAATGCATTACCTTTTAAAGACGTACTGGAAGGGGCTATCAACAAGGAGCAGATCCCTTATGTGAAAAATTCTACCAACGGCCAGGGCGCTTACCAGATCAGTCCTTTGTCGAAATCGCTGTTCACAGACCCTGCAGACAAACGCATTCCATTCACCTGGATTGCGGATATGTATCCTTCCGGGCCTAAGATCAGCTGGATCACCAAGTATCCGGGAACTGTATATGCCGACGACCGGTATGCGGATAATGATATTATCATCTACCGCCTTGCCGATCTGTACCTGCTGAAGGCAGAAGCCTACGCGGAGCTGGGCGATTTCGCCAACAGTAAAAAGTACCTGGATCTGGTGAAAACACGTGCAGGTATAAACGCTTACGACGGTGCAATGTCAAAACAGGCGATAGAAATGGAGATACTGGACGAACGGGGACGGGAACTATTTTTCGAGAACAAGCGCTGGTTCGACCTGGTTCGCTTTCACAAAGGAGGCATTATTGATGTTTACAATTACGTGCCTAACCTGAAAGGCAAGACCACGCCGTTGTTCTGGCCTGTCAATACAACAGTGCTGGCTAACAACCCGAACATGACACAAACAGAAGGTTACAAATAGAATACTACGGATAATGAGAAGAACCCGACTATTTTTATTGATCATCGCTGCCGGCAGTATGATAACTGCCTGCCGCACCACGCGAACGGCAGGTGGCGGTGCGTTAAACGAAACACATGTTGTATTGGAACCCGACAGCAAATATGCTTCCATGCGGATTCCGGCCCTTGTGCTGACGCCGAAACAAACCCTGATCGCGTTTTGCGAGGGGCGCATCGGCAATGCCAGCGACTGGGCGGATATGAACCTGATCATGCGCCGCAGTACAGATGGCGGCAAAACCTGGAGTGAGATCAAAGTCCTGGATACGATGAGACAGGGGCCGGTAGGCAATCCTACACCCATTGTAGATGAACGGGGAGTAGTGCATCTCCTGTACCAGAAAGATTACAAAGAGGCCTGGTATATACAGTCTGTTGACGATGGTAAAAGCTGGTCGCAGCCCCGCAACATCACCGCGGTATACGACCAGTTCAAACCGGAGTATAACTGGAAAGTACTGGCGCCTGGCCCTGGCCACGGTATCCAGCTGCATTCGGGCCGGCTGCTTGCAGCCGTGTGGTTGGCGGATAGCCGCAAACTCACACCCCGCAGAAGTCACAGCCCTTCATGCGTGGCTACCATCTATAGCGACGATCACGGTCAGACCTGGCATCGGGGAGCTATCGTTGCTGATTCTTCAGCGTTAATTCCGAACCCGAATGAAAGTCAGCCCGTCGAATTATCAGATAACCGCGTACTCATGAGCATTCGTAATCCATCGCCCCTGAAGCGACGCGCCTTCAGCGTAAGCACAGATGGTATTGCCGGTTGGACTCCCGCACGGTATGCCGACGAGTTGTTCGATCCTACCTGTATGGCCAGTATTGTACGGGTAAGCGACTGGAAACCGCAGGGCAAACCTGCCATCGTTTTCGTGAATCCAGACAGCAGGAATATAGAAAAACATCCCCGTGCCAATCTTTCAGCCAGTATATCATTCGATGATGGCAATACCTGGAACCTGCACCAGGTGCTTAGCACCGGTCCCGCAGGATATAGCGATATGGCCGCCGGCCCGGGAGGAGTGATCTACTGCCTGTATGAAACCAACACGCAGCAGAACAAAGGATTCAATTACAGCCTGGTATTGAGAAAATTCAATACCAAATGGCTGGAGCAAACAAGTAAACAGAAATAACGAACATGAAAATACAAGGATTGATTGCTGCAACGTTCAGCACATTTCATGCGGATGGGTCCCTGGACCTTTCGCTGGTACAGGCGATAGTAGATAAACTGGTAAGCCAGGGCGTTAAAGGAGTATTCATTTGCGGCACCAATGGGGAAGGACCTAATCTTACCTCCGAGGAACGCATGGCTACCGTAGAAGCCTATATTAAAGCAGTGAACAAACGCTGCCTGGTGCTGGTGCATGTGGGCCATTCTTCCATCGCGGAAGCCCGCAGGCTGGCTGCGCATGCCCAGCAGGCAGGGGCGGATGCTATTTCCGCAGTATCCGCATTTTATTTTAAACCTGCTTCTGCACATACAATGGTAGACTGCATGGCGGAGATTGCAGCAGCAGCGCCGGCGTTGCCTTTCTATTATTATCATATTCCTGCGATTACCGGCGTAGCCGTGAACCCGCTGGAGTTCCTGCAACTGGGAGAGGAGCGTATTCCCAACCTGGCTGGCATCAAGTATACTGCCAGTACGTTGCACGAATACCAGGCCTGCCTGAATTACGGGAACGGGAAATTTGATATTCTCTTCGGCTACGATGAGCTGTTGTTGCCGGCGTTGTCGGTAGGCGCAAAAGGCGCTATTGGCAGTACCTACACCTTCGCTGCGCCGTTATACCTGAAGGTGATGCAACTCTTTAATGACGGGCAACTGGAAGCTGCCAGGGAAATGCAATACCAGGCGGTGAAAATGATCCAATGCCTGGGATGGTATTCGCCTATCCCGGCGCAAAAAGCGATCATGAAACTCCTGGGAACAGACCTGGGTCCTTGCCGCCTGCCGCTAAAAGCCTTGACCGATGATCAACAGGCAAAGATAGCAGCGTACCTGGAGCAGATCGGTTTTGCAGCCCTGCTGGGATCTGTAACTCATACTGCCGTTTAACTTTTGCTTATGCGGATCTTCTATTTCATAATTGCTATATTAACCTGTTTGATGAACGAAAGTTGTGACTATAAGAGCGCGGAAACATCCGCGCTCTCCCTGCATTGGGATACGCTGCCCGAGGTGCCCGACAGCACAGGGTTTGCCGGATCGTTTGCCGGCACTTCCCATGGTGCGCTGATAGTGGCAGGCGGCAGTAATTTCCCCAACGGGGGTACGCCCTGGAACGGAGGAAAGAAAACCTGGTACGATCATGTTTTTGTAATGGAGAAGCCCGGCGGAACCTGGCGACTGGCTGGCAAATTGCCACGGCCGCTGGGTTACGGGGTTTCCGTCTGCGATAACGAAGGACTGATCTGCATCGGCGGCAGCAATGCCGATGGTCACTACGGGGATGTATTCCGGGTTGTATGGGAGGCAGGGCGCATGCGCATAGATACCTTGCCGGCATTACCTGTACCATTGGCTAACACTTGTGGAGCAAAGGTACAGGATCGTATATACGTGGCCGGTGGATTGCGCCAGCCGGCGGATGATACAGCGGTAAATGATTTTTATATGCTGGATCTATCGGTGGGCGATAGCCTGGCTCATTGGCAGCAGTTGCCTTCCTGGCCCGGAGAGGCGCGTATGTTAAGCGTAGCGGGAGCGGCTGGCAATAATTTCTATCTTTTCAGCGGCACAGCATTGCATGCAGGCAAGCGCGGTTACCTGCGGGATGCTTACCGTTATAACCCCGGCAGCGGTTGGTCACATTGTGCAGCACTTCCTGCCGCCGTGGTAGCGGCGCCTTCGCCGGCCTGGCATCCGGGTAACAACCAGCTTGTCATCTTCGGGGGCGATGACGGTAAAGACGCTGCCAGGGCTGCTGAACTGCGTGAACGGCACCCCGGGTTTTCCAATAAAGTGTTAGTTTACGATACGGAAGCCGATAGTTGGGAAGTACAGGGAGAAATAGCTGTTCAGCGGAACGCCGACGCCATAACGAATCCGAACGGCAGTATCTGGGCGCCTGTAACCACTACACTGGTAGATTGGAATGGCATGGTCGTATTGCCCGGCGGAGAAGTACGACCCGGCACAAGAACGCCGCATGTAATTACCGCCACTAAACATTCCCATTGAACATGTTGATGAAAAATAATAAATATTATCCCTGGATGGTAGTTGGGTTGCTGTGGGTAGTAGCGTTGCTGAATTACCTGGACAGGCAGATGCTATCTACCATGAAGCCGGCTATCCAACAAAGTATATCGGAGTTGGAAAGCGCTACCAGCTTTGGCCGGCTGATGGCTATCTTCCTGTGGATCTATGGTTTTATGTCGCCTGTTTCGGGGATGATTGCCGATAGGATTAACAGGAAGTCGCTGATTGTAGGAAGCCTGTTTGTTTGGTCTGCCGTTACATTGTTGATGGGATACGCCACTACGTTTAACCAGTTGTACTGGTTGCGGGCCGTGATGGGCGTCAGCGAGGCGCTGTATATCCCGGCGGGGTTATCGCTGATCGCGGATTATCACAGTACGCGTAGCCGTTCGCTGGCAGTAGGCATCCATATGACTGGCCTGTATACCGGGCAGGCGTTGGGCGGTTTTGGCGCCACTATTGCCGCAGCGTTTTCCTGGCAGCAAACATTTCACTGGTTTGGTATTATTGGGATTGTATATTCCTTTGTGCTGATCTTGTTTTTGCGGGAACACAGGCCGGATATAAAGGAAGAACGGCCTCCTTTTTTTCGGGGTATCAAAGGCGTAGTAACATTGCTGCCGTTCTGGATCATCTTTCTTTATTTTTCTATTCCCAGTATCCCGGGATGGGCTATAAAGAACTGGCTGCCTACACTATTTGCCGGTTCTTTAAATGTACCCATGGGCGAAGCAGGCCCGCTGGCGACTATTTCCACCGCTGTTTCCTGTTTCATTGGTGTGGCGATAGGCGGACCTTTATCCGATAAATGGGTACAACGCAACATCAGGGGAAGGATCTATACCAGTGCAATTGGATTGAGTTTAACCATACCTGCATTACTGTTCCTGGGTTTAGGCCATTCGCCCCTGTTCCTGGTTGCTGCCTCGTTTTGCTTTGGGGTGGGTTTTGGGATGTTTGATGCGAACAATATGCCTATCCTTTGCCAGTTTGTGCCCAGCGCCAAACGTGCTACCGCCTATGGCATTATGAATATGGGCGGTGTTTTTTCAGGCGCCGTTATAACGGATTTCCTGGGCAAGAGCACGGATGCCGGGCATCTGGGGCGGGATTTTGCATTGATGTCGCTGGTGATATTGGGCGCAGTGGCCATGTTGTTGCTCTGCCTGCGGCCGACAACAAGCGATTGCAAAGTGTAGTGATTTCGTGCAGGTTGTAAAACTATTTATTCAAGATATTTTTCAAAAAGCTTAATCGCCAGCGCCTTAAGGTTCTCATATTTAGTATCCTCTTTTAACCCGATACCCGGGTTCAGGTGCGAATTGCCTTTGCTGGCGCAGAGCAGGTATTTAGGTCCCTTTAATTCAACAGATATGGGCGAAAATTCAGATTGTACGCTCAAAGCGGTTTGTTCCTGCTTGTCGAGTACATAAAAGATATGTTTGTAGTAAATCCGGCCTTTGTTTTCGTTTTCATACCGTTCAAATACCATTACGCTGTAATCCTTCCATTTAAACTGGTCGATGCAGAACCTGTCTTGCATGTTACCAGGTAGTTTGCCATCCTTGTGGGCTGCATAAAGTTTTTCTTTATAGAGTTGTGCCTGTTCATATTTTTTCTGCCGATTAAATACCTGTATTAACCGGGCATAGGAAGGATAATCATCCGGCGCCGTTAGTATCAGTTCTGTGAGCACGGTAGCGGCGTGGTCTGCATCACCGTGCAGGTATTCCATTGTGCCCAAATTGTACAACACACTCAGGTAGGAGGCAGACTCTTTTGAAATTTTTGATTTCGCCGTATAATATGCTTCAATTGCCTTCGCGTATTCTTCTTTGTCTGTATAGATCTGGGCTATCATAACATAAGGCCTGTCTGGGCAGTGGTCGAGCGATGTAGCCTTTTGATAAGCCGCTAAAGCCTGATCCTGTTGTTTCAGGTTATAATATGCGTCTCCAAGCCCGCTATAATTGTCGGCTTCCGCTGGTTGCAGGCCGATTGCCGTTTGGAGCAAAGGGATAGCCGCCTCAAATTTTCCCATATACGAATAGGTCATTCCTTTTAGATAATAAGCCTCTGCAATTTTTGAGTCCTTTGCAATGGCCATATCCATATATTTCAGGCAATTCTCATTATCTTCTTTCATATAATACGCCTGTCCGATATAGCACAAGGCCTTTGCCGGGTAGGCGCTGGTATTGGAGGTATACCTGCTAACTATTTCATCATATTTTCCGTTATCGGAAAGCGCTTTAAGTTCATCAGTGATCTTTTCCTGTGCCCATGCTGCAAAAGCCGAAAAAATAAATGCTATAGCAAGAAGTATCTTTTTCATCGGAAGAAAGATTAGTATAGGAGTTTGGGCAAATATAAAGTTTAATATAAGATAAAAAGACGGCGGGCCCTGGATATCCGGTGAAATACGTGATCCCAGGCAGTTTACGGGCATCAATTGCCTCCATTTGTTCATTCAATGCCTGAAATAATCTCTATAATTACTAACTTCCGCGTCCAAACAAAAATCTTTTTCTTGATCACGGATGCCATAATATTAACCCGAACCAGGCAAAACAAAGCGTGGGTTCTGCTTTTTGCAGTCCTGCTGGCTATCTCCTGTTCCTGCCTCGCTCAAAGTGAAGCCGCATTTACAGGATATGGAGAGGTGCCTGTTAAAACCCCGGACTCCCTTTTATGGAAAGTGCGCCAGGCCACTGATATCACGACGAAAATAACGGCTACAGAGCCGCTATTGGCTTTCCATGCCGCTCATGGCACCACGGACTCGGTAATAGTCTATACCCGGCAGCTTATCGACAGTCTTAGCTTGAGTAGTCTTCCCTCCGCAGAAAAACATCTCTTCCAGGTTTCTCTTTATCTTACTCTGGCCAACGCTTACAGTGAAGAAGGATTGTATGACGAGGCATTACGCTTTTACCTCCAGGGGATCAGGATGGCCGAGTCGCTCAACAATAAAATCGCTGTGAATGACTACAAACTGGGTATAGCCAACATATATGCTGCCCGGAAGGAATACAATAAAGCAATAGCTGCGTACAACGACCTCCTGGATACCGGCGGTGATATACAGATCGAACATTTGGTGTATGAGCGGTTAGGAGCTATTTTTCTTGAACAAAAAGACCTGTCAAAGGCAAAGCAATACACCGGGAAAGCATTGGCTTTTTTCCGTCAGCAACACCAGGAAAAGAAAGAACTGCAGGCGAAACTGACGCTCGGCATCATAGAAGAATTGAGCCAGCAGTCTGCGAATGCATATTCCATTTACAACGAGGTGAAAAATGATGCGCTGCAACACAGGTTTTTTGACTTATACATCAGTGCAGGACAAAGGATGGGGGATCTCCTTATTACAAAAAAAGAGTATGATAACGCAAAAATTTTGCTGTCGTTGGTCTATGCTAACGCACTTCAATGGAATAACGTGGAAGCGCAGCTCAAAGTGTTGAACAGCCTGCGTAATCTCTATGCGGCAACAGGGGATTATAAAAATGCCTATGCCCTTATGACGCAGTACATGGGCATTTCCAGGGAAGTATTGAACAGGCAGAATAAAAAGGAGATCAATGAACTGGAGATAAAATACCAGACCGCCCGTAAAGAAAAAGAAATACTGAACAAGGAAAATGAATTAAATCATCAGAAAACGGTAAAATACAGCCTGCTGATAGGGTTTCTCGTAATATTGCTGCCGGTTATAGGACTATTGTATATGTATTACCAGAAATTGCAGACCCAAAGCAAACTAAATGCTACGATGGAGGAAATGAACCGGCAAAAGATTGCGGCGCTGCTGAAAGATAAGGAGCTGGAATTGCTTAAAGCCTCTGTCAGCGGCCAGGAAAAGGAGCGGAAACGGATCGCAGGAGAATTGCACGACAGTATCGGCGGCAATCTTGCAGCCATAAAACTTCAACTCTCTGATCCAACCCGCGTGAACAGGATGGAAAGCCTCATCCGGCAGTTAGATGATACTTATCGCCAGGTGCGTGATCTTTCTCATGACCTTGTACCGCAGAAATTCAGCAACACGGGTTTTGCCGATCTCATTACCGGTTATATCAGGCAATTCGATATGCCGGGTAATGCTGTCATCACTTTCCACGCTTTTCCGGCCGAAGAAATTGATCGCATCGGTACTTCGCTGAAAGTGGAGCTCTATAAGATCATCCAGGAATTGATCACCAATGCCCAGAAACACAGCCAGGCTTCGAAAGTGGAAATACAACTGACACAACTCGATGGCGTACTGAAGTTGCTGTTTGAAGATGATGGCCGGGGATTTTCTCTCGAAACCGTTAAATATGGCATCGGGTTCCAGAATATCCGCGAACGGGTGAAACTATTCGATGGCGTATTTTCTATTGATTCTTTTCCCTCAAGAGGCACTGTGATAGACATTGAAATACCTTTAAATCCTAAATGTTATGAAGCATAATATTATTCTTGCAGACGATCATCAATTATTCCTGGAAGGCGTTATCAGGTTGATAGCACAGGAAAAGGACTTTCATGTGCTTTATTATGCCCATAATGGTAAACTGGTTATGAACTATCTGGACCAGCATCTGGCCGAACAGGTCGATCTTGTTATTACCGATATCAGTATGCCGGATGTAGACGGTATTACACTGAATAATTATATAAAGGAAAAAAGGCCGGAGATCAGTACGCTCGTAGTAAGTATGCACACCGACGCCAACATGATCGACGCGCTTATCCAGAATAATGTCGATGGATTTTTATCGAAAAATGCGGATTCAGAAGAACTGCTGGCCGCGGTAAAAACAATCCTCAAAGGTGGAAAATACTTTTCCGAAGCCGTAAAGCAGGACTATCTCAAAAGCGTTTTCAATAAGGAGAAGGAAACCCTTGAAATGCTTACTTCCCGCGAAAAGGATGTTCTGAAGCTGATTGCGGAAGAATACACTACACAGGAAATTGCTGATAAACTCTTCCTCAGCAAACATACCATTGAAAGTTACCGGAAAAATCTTATCCTGAAGCTGAAAGTACGCAACCTGGCAGGACTTACCAGGTACGCTGTCAAATTAGGTCTTCTCAGTTAACCCCCTGAAAACAGGGTATTGAAATTCACTGGATAGGAGGTTGCTGCCCCTATTCCGCCTGCCTACCTTTGTTGCACAACAAAACGGAACAACCGTATCAAACAATCTCTTAACTAAAAAATGCAACATTATGGTTTACGGAATTACATTAATCCTGCTGAGCATTATCGCCGTTCCTTCCCTGATCTTATCAAAGAAACCCAACGCAAAGGAATTGTTGGAAAAAGTTGAACCTTACCAGGGATGGATCGGGATTATTTTCTGTTTTTGGGGAATATGGGGACTTGTAACCGCTGTGTTGAACCTGGGTTGGCTTACTTCGACGCCTATCTGGTGGGGTACTTTAACCGCAGGCAGTCTTGTGGAGGCATGCCTTGGCTTTTTGCTCGGATTCCCGCTCATCAACCGGTTCTTTCTTTCAGGGAACCAAAAGGCCAGGGAAAAGGCGATACGTATCCGGGCACAGGTTGCACCTAAACAAGGCAAACTGGGAATACTGGGAATCATCGTTGGCGCATGGATGATCATTGCATCCTTCCTCTTTACCATCGCATAGCATCATTCTCCACAACTCAACTTAAACCCATGAAAAAAATAGTAAAAAAGGAAGCCGGCCTTCATCCATTACTGTTCATATGAACCTCACTGTGTGCGGAGGAAAAGCCTGCTGAAACCCAACAATAGCATCAGTTGCGCGCAAATACCCTCCCGCATTACGGATTGCATCCTTTATCTCGTTTACAGAATGCCTGATCGATTCGCTCTTGTATACTGTCATTACCGCCTCGCGAAGTACTGCCGCTGTAACAGTATCACGGTCAGGCATAATGCCAAGGTTCAGATCCCGTACCCGTTCTCCTGTTGTCAACTGTTCCCGTATGGACGGGAAAACCACCACAGGCACACCGTAATACAAACTTTCCATTGTGCTGTTCAGGCCTCCATGCGTAACAAAGACATCTACGTTTGGAAGCAGGGAGGTCTGGGGAACGGAACGTTTCACCACAAAGTTGCCTGGAATAGGCTCCAGCGCAGACAGGTCTATCTGCTCACCGACCGACATTACTACGCTCCAGTCGGGCGCCGGGAAAGCGGCAAAGCACATGCGGTAGAAACCAGGTTCGTTATTTCGTAATGTGCCCAGTGAAATATAGACTTTGATCGCCGTCGATTTGCTGCTTTCAGCTACCGGCCACGGAATTGGTTGCGGTTCTGTAAACGATGGCCCAACAAACAGGAAACGTTCATCGAACTGTTCTGCATGTACCTGGAATGTTTTTGGAAGAAAGACCAGCGTCAGTTCCGGTATCTCTGAAAGCAGTTCTTTAAGCGTAAGACGAGGGAGCCCGTATAATGTTGTTACTGCTGTAAGCGCCTCATTTGCACTATGCGCAAGTAATTCGAATTTTGGGTCGGTGAATGTTTCAACGATCTTTTGCTGTCGCCTGGCGCTATGAAACGGCCGGAAGCCGATCAGCGGCAATCCCGATATCCGTGCCGCCAGCCTGGGTGCAAGCAGCATGGTGTTGGAGATTATACAATCGGGCTTTATATTTTTCAACTTCTCCAAAATCTCCGGTACTGCGCGCGGCAATTCACGCGCCATGAAAAACGGTAAAAGCGCAATCTCTTTATCGCCCGGCGGCTTCGTATTTTGATCCTGCTGCGTTCCCGGTAAAACAACAGGGATGCCGCCTGCCCGCTGCACCACGTCAGCAAAGGAGTCATGGGTCCAATAATAAACCTGGTGGCCGCGCCGGGTTAGCTCTGCAACGATGGGAAGCGTTGGATTTATATGACCATATGCGGGAACATTGAAAAAAACGTAGGTGGACATAGGCTATATATGATGTCTTCCCAAATTTATAATAATTGTTCAGGAATAATCTCCATTGTCTGTCATGTGATGGGAGTGGTGTTGTTGTTCGTGCAAACCGGTACTTGGTAAAAAGTAAATGGCATAAAAAAAGGATACAGTCAAACCTGAAGTTCACTGTATCCTTTTCCTGGTAACTGTTAAACCTTATTTATACTGATCTAACGTTTCGTTCTGTTTAATAACCTTTTCGTTATTCTCCTTCTTCAATTCCGCTACTTTCTCTCTCAGTGCGCTGTTGCTGGTTCCCAATATCTGTACTGCCAGCAAACCTGCATTGCGGGCGCCATTAACGCCAACTGTTGCTACCGGGATATCGGCAGGCATTTGTACGATAGATAAAAGCGAATCCCAGCCATCAAGGGAGTTGGATGATTTGATAGGAACGCCAATTACAGGCAAAGTAGTAATAGCGGCAACCATACCCGGAAGGTGTGCTGCGCCGCCGGCGCCCGCGATGATGATCTTCAAACCACGCTGTTCTGCAGTAGATGCGTATTCAAACATTTTCTGGGGAGTACGGTGCGCCGATACAACGTTGAATTCAAAGCCAATGTCGAATTTCTTTAAAACCTCGATCGCCTGGCTCATAATAGGTGCATCGGAGCTGCTGCCCATGATAATGCCTACTTCTACCTGTTTCATATTTTTTAATTTAAAACTTTTCGTATGATTTCAGCTTTCGACAGTACGCTTTCCATTGTGTTGTCTGCAATGGTGATATGACCTATTTTCCTGCCGGGTCTGTGACCAATTTTGCCATACCAGTGAAGATGTGCGCCCGGCACCGCTAAGATGCTTTTTATCTTTTCTTCTTTGTTTGCATTCAGTGAAGTGCTATCCAGTATGTTCAGCATTAAAGAAGGGAAGAGAAGGCTGGTATCGCCAAGCGGCAAGCCTAATATGGCGCGGAGCAGTTGCTCGTATTGTGAAGTAACGCTGGCTTCAATTGTATGGTGTCCGCTGTTGTGCGGCCTTGGCGCCAGTTCGTTCACTATAACTTTATTATCTTTTGTTACAAACATTTCCACGGCAACAATGCCAACAAGGTTGAGCGCCTCTGCAATCTTTTCGGCCAGGGTAGCGGCTTCTTTAAGGATGGCTTCATCCAGTTGCGCCGGGGCTTCCTGGAAATCAAGTATAAACTTCTCTTCAGAGAACACCATTGCTACCGCATCATAACATTTCACTTCGCCATGTTCATTCCTGGCTACAATTACAGCAATTTCACGCTTGATATCTACCAGTTCTTCTACCACGCATGGCGCGTCAAAAGCCGATGCAATATCTTCTTTTGTCTTCAATACCATCACGCCATAACCATCATACCCGTCACGGCGCTTTTTAAGACAGAAAGGCAGTTTGCTTTCGAGGGCGTACAGGTCATTTTTACCTTGTACTGCTTCCCCAGCGGCTACCGGAATATTGTGCGATTGAAGGAATTGTTTTTGAGTGAATTTATCCTGGATCACTGCAATAGTGTCGGGCGATGGATAAACCTTTACCCCTTGCTTCTGCAGTTCGCGCAAAGCGTCAATATTTACAGCTTCACGCTCTATTGTAATAATGTCCAGGCCCTTGCCAAATTCCAATACTGCTTCATATGAAGTGGTATCGGCACAAAAAAAAGAAGACGTATAACGTGAACAAGGCGCATTGGCGTCTTTTTCCATTACCGAAACGTTGAGGCCAAGATCAATGGCATGCCGTATTAACATAGCACCCAGCTGACCGCCCCCTAATATTCCCATTTTCAAATTCTCAAACATAGTCTTTTGGTTTGCAAAGGTATGAAACTATTGCAAAAGATTGTAATACAATTCTCTAATTACCAGAACTTTACTTTACTGGGGTATATGTATTAATGATAAATATAAGATGATGGAAAGGGAAATCCTGCCTTACCTGGAACTCCCTAATAAATGCAACGCATCCTCAAACCGGGGAGTACGCATCTGCTGCACTGCCTCGTTCATCAGCGCTTTACCGTAGCTGAGCTGCCCTTCATAGGTAGCCAGCGACAAAGCGCCGCTGCCCAGCAACGGACCAATGTCTTTCAGGTACATGCCCTCCATCTGCTGGTCGTGCGCATGATCCGCTGGCTTAGCCCTGGCAGCCAGTTGCAGCATCATCATTGCATAAATGATCCGGCTTACCTGCCGCATCACATAAAACCTGGAAGACTTATAATCATCTACTTCGCCAAAATAGGTTTGCAGGAACGCCGTTTCCTGTTGGGGACTATGGACAAAAAAGTTAGCCACGCCTGCCAGGTCTACATACCTGTCGTTAACGAAGGCGGTATCCCAGTCGATGATCCAGACGGTTTCCCCGTCGCACAAAATATTGGAAGGATTCAGATCGTTGTGACTGAATACTTTGTCCGTATCGGCCCAGGGGTAAACCGCCTTCACTCTTTCGTATTGCTGCAGGCATTCGTCCGGCACCGGTCCCGACAGGATACGATGCTGAAGAAAGGTCCCGAGGATACGATCGACCGATTCTTTCATATCGCTGCCTGGTACGTCGTAATGTACTGCATGTATCTTCTTCACCGCTTCCGCCAGTTTAACAGCCAACGTTTCGCCGTTGAAAATCGCCCGTACCGGCTTGTTTTCGATAAACTCGCTGATGATAATACCCGCTTCTGCATTCTTGTAGCGCAGGGGAGGAGCAATCCCCGCTTCCGCTGCCAATGCAATTTTCACAAAAGGATCTGCTGCCGTATTAGCATGCGGTATATCCAGCTTCATAACATAGGGGCGATCTCCTGCAATGATCTTATACACAGGCGCGCCGGATAAGCCGCCTGCCAGCAGCGTAGCTTCGCTGATAACAGTGTTGCCGAATGCTTTTTCCAGTGCTGCATTCACCGCTGTTGTACGATCAGCAGGAAATATGTTTGAGTAATTCAGATAATTTAATGACATCAGGATATATTTTATAGCGGCATGGGTTGTTAACCAGCTCAGGGAGCAAATATAAATGTATTTTCACCCCACAATCTCTCTTTCCTTTCTTATTTCACAAAATACTTGCTCCTTTGCTATCTTTGCCCTTCTGCGTGAAAACTTTGCTCCTTCGCGTGCAAATTGTAAAAATTTATGTAAAAAAGGAAACCATGTTGGATCATTAATCGTAAGTACCACGAAACTATATGCCGGAACTTTAAGAAAAAGAAATAGAAAAATTCATTATTGTCCGACAAAAATCGGGTTAAAAATGGCTGTAATCCCTTTCTGATAAGGATTACAGCCTAAAGTTTGATTGTTTCAAAATGGGGGGAAGCTCCCCTCCTTTATTACGGTGAAAAGGCAAGCGATGATGCATTGTGTTTTTTTCTCCATGCTTTATATGTGTCTTTAATAAATTCCATCAGTCCAACATAGCTTGTCAGGTGTAATCTTATAACGGTGATCATATTAGCAAAAGATTTTTTCGTGGCAGCTTTCTTTCTGATGACCACCATCAGTAATTGAGCGATCAGCACGCAATAGACCTGCATTTTGACTGCATTGGGGCTTTCTCCCC
>NZ_FNRL01000032.1 GCF_900107795.1 Chitinophaga terrae (ex Kim and Jung 2007) | reverse complement strand
AGATGCCTATGGCCTTTTTTAGTATTTCTAGTTCCAGTTCTGAGTCTTTAAGTTTTTTCTCCAAGAAACTAATCCGCTCTTGTTCTGGCGTTTGCTTCATATTTCCATTCCCCGGGAAACTTCCTGATCCAAACTCTTCTGACTCTTTACGCCACTTATATAATTGGGCAGCAGAGATTCCTAACTCACGAGCTAGCTCAGAAAGATTCTTCCTGTTTTTACTTAATTCAACTGCTCGCTCTTTAAAAATGCGATCGTACTTTCTACGGACTTTAATCATTATTTCAAAATTAAGATATTTTATTGTTCTTAACTTGATCTGCCGACTAAGTTAGCAACTCCACACTTACCATGAGAAAGAATGTAATCATTTACACCAGAGTGTCAACTGATGAACAAGCAAGGAGTGGATATAGCCTTAATCACCAAGAGCTTGCAATTAAAACTTATTGCAACCTTAAAGGTTATAATATAGTACAGATTATACGTGAAGATCACTCCGCAAAGACTTTCGACCGGCCAGAGTGGTTAAAATTAATAGCATTTCTGAAAGCAAATAAAAATCAGGTTGATACTATATTATTCCTAAGATGGGACCGGTTTACTAGAAATGCAGAAGAAGCACTAAAAGTAATACGTGAACTAGGCAGTTGGGGCATTACAGTGGATGCTACAGAGCAGCCATTGGATTTAAGTATTCCTGAAAATAAGGTATTGTTGGCTTTATACCTTACCATTCCAGAGGTTGAAAATGATAAAAATGCAATCCGTACAAAAGAGGCTTCCCGTAGATCAAGGCAGGAAGGCTTTTGGACGGGAACACCGCCATTTGGGTATGATAACTTTCGAGATGTTAACGAAAAATCCACATTAGTTCCCAATGATAAAGCCGCATTGGTTAAAGAGGCTTTTGATTTGATGGCTACTGGCGTTTATTCTGCTGAGGAAGTAAGAAAGAAATTAAAACCTAAAGGTATCTACCAGGGCAAACAAGCATTTTTGAATTTGTTACGCAATGTCGCGTACATAGGAAAAATACATATTGCAGAATATAAAAAAGAGGCGGCCTATGATGTTATAGGCGCTCACCCTGCAATTGTTGATGAAGGTACTTTTAATACTGTTCAGGATATATTGAAAGGCAAAAAGCCAAATTTCAATTTCGGCTTAAACCGAACAAATACGTATCCACTAAGGCAGTACCTTAAATGTCCAAAATGTGGTGGTGGTCTTACTGCCAGTGGTTCACGAAGCAGAAATAAGCAGATTTACCATTACTATCACTGTATAAATAATAGCTGTAAGATCAGATATGGGACAGACGGTATCCACAGCGATTTTGACTCTTTCTTGCGCTCTTTGGTAGTACCGGAAGAAATTACAGAATTATACCAACATATTTTAGAAGATGTCTTTAAGAAAGATGATTTAGAGCGGTTGAAGGCTATTCAGGATTTGCAGGGAAAAATTACACTAATACAGAAACGTATCAAAAAAGTAGAGGACGACTATTTTGATGAAAGATTACCTATTGCTGAATATGTAGCCATTAAAGAACGCTACACTTCAGAAATGGCAACCCTAAACAAAGAGATCACAGATAAAAAAATGGAAAAAACGCCCTTTAAAAAATATCTGTCTTTCGGCCTGTCAGTTGTTGGAAATATTCAACACTATTATGATCAGGCACCTCTGGAAGTAAAACAAAAGCTCATAGGTTCGATTTTCCCAGGAAAATTGACTTATGAAAATAATTCATTTCGAACCGGTCAAGTGAATGAGGTGTTCCAGCTAATAACCAGTAATAACAAGGTTTTCCAAGCAACCAAAAATAAAAAGGTCGGCAAAATTGCCGACCAGTCTAGTATGGCTCCCCCTGCTGGACTTGAACCAGCGACCCTCTGATTAACAGTCAGATGCTCTAACCAACTGAGCTAAGGAGGAATAACCTTCTATCTTTCCCTAATCGTTTGCGCGATTTGGGATTGCAAAAATAGATAAATTTTTATTTCTGCAAAATCTTATTTAAAAAAATTTAGTTCATTTCTATCAAAACCGCTACCACAAAGGAATTCAACGAATAAAAAACTTTTACACTACCAAAACCACCCACTTTTTTCTAACCCTAACCACCACCCGTCTTCCCGCTTTTCCAACGGGTAAGTTTTAAGATAATACCCCTCCCCACTGGTATTGTAGCCGTTTTTCAGGCTGAATTTATACCGGTGCAAAGGGCAAACCACGTTACCGATAGCATCTATAAAGCCGTTGGCCATAATCCCTCCAGCATGCGGACACTTATAGGCAAATGCAAAAAGCTGCCCTTGGTAAAGGGTAAAGCAGATCTTTTTGCCATTTACTTCTATAACCTGGATATCTTTTTCTGTTAAGGGAAGATTCGTTTCATCTACCTGGTACCAGGACAATTCTTTAGCCATTAATAAAAGAATTCGGTTTTATAAGGGTAACGCTCCCGGTATTGCTGGATCACTTTTTCGAGAATGGTTTTCCGCAGCTCATCGATATTCCGCCGTTCCAACGCCGAAATAAACACGCAGTTACCCTGGGTTTTAACCTCCCAGTCGCGCTTTAAAGTTGCCAGGATCTCTTCTTTCACCTCCGGCTCCAGCCATTTATCGAAGGTATTGGCCTCATAAAGGTCCATCTTGTTAAAGATCATGATCGTTGGCTTCTCAAATGCTTTCAACTCCTGTAAGGTACGGTTCACCACTTCAATCTGCTCTTCATATTGCGGATGTGAAATATCTACTACATGTATCAGGATATCGCTTTCCCTTACCTCGTCGAGGGTCGATTTAAAGCTCTCTACAAGATGGTGAGGAAGTTTGCGGATAAACCCTACTGTGTCGCTCAGCAGGAAAGGCGTTTGCTCAAATACCACTTTACGGGTTGTGGTATCCAGGGTTGCAAACAGCTTATTCTCTGCAAAAACTTCACTTTTGCTGAGCAAGTTCATAATAGTGCTCTTGCCCACATTCGTATACCCGACCAAAGCAACGCGGATAAATTCTCCCCGTTCCTTACGCTGGGTAAGCGATTGCCGGTCGATTTCCTCCAGCCGCTTGCGGAGCAATGCGATCTTGTCTTTAACGATACGACGGTCCGTTTCAATCTCGGTTTCACCCGGACCACGGCTACCAATACCGCCTCCCTGGCGCTCCAGGTGACTCCACATACCACGCAATCGCGGCAGGATATACTGGTACTGCGCCAGCTCTACCTGCACCTTAGCCTGCGCCGTGCGGGCGCGGCGGGCAAATATATCCAGGATTAGGTCACTACGGTCGATAACCTTTACTTTCAGTACTTTTTCAATATTGGCAATCTGAGAGCCTGTAAGCTCATCATCAAAGATCACGATAGAAATATCCCTGCCGGCAATGAACTGGAAGATCTCTTCCAGTTTCCCCTTTCCTACGAAAGTTGCCCTGTCGGGATGCGCCAGGCGTTGTGTGAACCTTTTTACAGTGACAGCTCCGGCCGTCTCCGCCAGGAACTCCAGTTCATCCAGGAACTCATTAACCTGGCGCTCTGTCTGTTCCCGGGTGATCACTCCAACAATAACAGCTCTTTCTTCTTTTTGTACTACTTGTTTTTTCTCTATCAAGTTGTTTCTGTATTTGCTGCAAATTTACAAGAATTTGCCCGATCCCCTAAAAAAAGCGCCACTGGCTAAATCCGCTTTTCTTCCTACATTTACCCGATCCAAAACAATTTACTGCAATCATGTATAAATCTTTTTTACTGACAGGATTATTCATATCAACTATGGCAACAGCCCAGGATAAGATGACTCCCGAATTGCTCTGGCAACTGGGCAGAGTAAGCGGAGAGGCCTTGAGTGCCGATGGAAAGACAGTGATCTATGGCGTATCTCAGATCAATCTGGCAGAAAATAAAAGTGAGAAAAACCTCTATGCTATCCCGTTAGCAGGAGGATCGCCTCGCCAATTGACCCAAACTCCCGGCGCTGAAGGCGATGTGGCCGTTCTGCCGGGCAATAAAATAGGGTTTTCCCTGAAAGGCCAATGGTACGAAATGAATGCCGATGGCTCTTCTGTTGTGCAAAAGACCAATGTAGAAGGAGGAATGCAGAATATCCGCATCTCCCCCGACGGCAAACATATCCTCTTTTCCAACGAGGTTAAGATCAAAAAGATATCAGGCGTCGACCATTATCCCGACCTGCCCAAATCCAACGTCCAGATATACGACAACCTGAACTACAGGCACTGGGATACCTGGGAAGACGGCAACTTCTCCCATGTTTTCTATGCCAGCTACGAAAATGGTACCGTAGGCACGCCTGTGGATATCATGAAAGATGAACCGCACGACTGCCCGCAAATGCCTTCCGGCGGCCCGGAAGATATGATCTGGAGCCCTGATGGCAAAAGCATCATCTATGTAACCAAGAAAAAATACGGTAAAGACTATGCGATCAGCACCAATACCGATATATACGAATACGACCTGGCTGCAAAAACAACCCGCAATCTCTCAGAAGGCATGATGGGGTACGATGTAGCCCCGGTTTTCAGCACCGACGGCAAATACCTGCTCTGGTTAAGCATGGCCCGCGACGGTTATGAAGCAGATAAAAACGATATCATCGTCCTCAACCGGGCTACCGGCCAAAAAGCCAAC
The DNA here is from genome assembly GCF_900107795.1 of Chitinophaga terrae (ex Kim and Jung 2007). Taxonomy (GTDB): domain Bacteria; phylum Bacteroidota; class Bacteroidia; order Chitinophagales; family Chitinophagaceae; genus Chitinophaga; species Chitinophaga terrae. The sequence continues at coordinate 67,249 of NZ_FNRL01000032.1, read as the reverse complement.
CTGACCAAGGGATGGGACGGCACCGTATCTTCCGCCCGTTTCAGTAAAGATGGTAAAAAAATATACTTCCTCGCAGTAATAAAAGGAACAGAACAACTGCTGGAGATCAGCCTCCAGAAAGACCTGGCACAAACAAACGAAAAGCATATACGCCAGGTCACCAGCGGCGATTTCGATATCAACGGTATACTGGACCAGGCAGGAAACACCATGGTAGTTTCCCGTACAGATATGAACCACGCCGCCGAATTATTTAAAGTTGATCTGAATAAAGGAACCGTTACTCCGCTCACCAACGTAAACAATGACATCTACTCCAGGATCGGTTCCTGCAAAGTGGAAAAACGCTGGATCAAAACAAGCGACGGAAAAGAAATGCTTACCTGGGTGATCTTCCCGCCGGATTTTGACCCTGCAAAAAAATACCCGACCCTGCTCTATTGCCAGGGCGGCCCTCAATCTGCTTTATCACAGTTCTATTCCTACAGGTGGAACTTCCAGCTGATGGCTTCGCAGGGATATATTGTTGTTGCGCCTAACAGGAGAGGCATGCCGGGCCATGGAGTAGAATGGAATGAAGCTATCAGTAAGAACTGGGGCGGACAACCGATCATGGACTACCTGAGCGCAATTGACGAGGTAAGCAAAGAAAGCTATGTAGACAGGTCCCGCCTGGGTGCAGTTGGCGCCAGCTACGGCGGTTATTCTGTTTATATGCTGGCAGGAGTGCACGGAAACCGGTTCAAGACCTTCATTGCCCACGATGGCCTGTTCGATCTTAAAAGCTGGTATGGCACTACAGAAGAACTCTGGTTTGCCAACTGGGATATAGGAGCATATTGGGACCCGGCCAATGCCAACATCTATAAGCACTTTAACCCGAGCGAATACGCCAATAACTGGAATACGCCGATCTTAATTATCCAGGGCGGCATCGATTTCCGGGTGCCTATTGAGCAGGGCTTGCAGGCATTCCAGCTCGCCCAGCTGAAAGGGATCAAGAGCAAGATCCTCTACTTCCCTGAAGAAAACCACTGGGTGCTGAAACCGCAGAACGCAATTGTTTGGCAAAGGGAGTTCTTCAACTGGCTGAAAGAGACTTTATAATCAAATAACACCAAAACAATGACTTTACTATTGGAAATCCGGGATGGTATTGCTACCATCACACTAAACAGGCCTGAAGTATACAACGCCTTTAATGATCCGCAGAGCTATGAATTGCAGGATGCTTTGAAGAAAGTGGAAAAGGACGAAACAGTGAGAGTGGTAGTTTTAACCGGCGCCGGGAAAGCTTTCAGTAGTGGTCAGGACCTTAAAGCCGCCATGGAAGGAGGGAAGCGCGATTTAGGCGAATCCCTCCGCCTGCGTTACAACCCGATCATCCGCGCCATACGGCAAATGCCTAAACCCGTCATCTGCCGGTTAAACGGCGTGGCCGCCGGCGCGGGATGCTCCATCGCCCTGGCCTGCGATGTTATTATCGCCAGCGAGGAAGCCAGCATGATAGAGATATTCATCAACATTGCACTGGTACTGGATTCAGGCTCTTCTTACTTCCTGCCCCGGACAGTAGGATATCACCGGGCCTTTGAACTGGCTACCAAAGCAACGAAGATCTCCGCTGCCGAAGCCCTGCAGCTGGGATTGGTGAATAAAGTAGTTCCGGCAGCAGACCTGGATACCGCGGTTGCCGAAGAAGCGGCGTATTATGCAGCGGCTCCTACCAAAGCAATCGGGTTACTGAAAAAGTTACTGAACAAGGGAATGACAGAAGACCTGGATAAGGTGCTGGATTATGAGGCCTACTGCCAGCAGATCGCAGGCAGTTCGGCGGATAATGAAGAAGGGATCAGGGCATTCCTGGAAAAACGTAAGCCGGTATTCAAAGGCAAATAAACGCTTATCGGCGCTAAAAAAGTAAAAGGGTCCCCGCATTGCAGGGACCCTTTTACTTTTTAGAATATCGTTATTATAAGCCGCTGATGGCTATACCGATCTGGTAAGCTTTGATATCAACATTGCTTTTATCGTCTTTCAGTAATGGATTCAGGGCAAAAGAACCGAACAGGGCAATGTTGCCCATACCTATACGGCCGGTAGCAGAAAACCTCCATGGGTTGAAGAATCCCCTGTTTGCATCTTTATCTATGTTCTTGGTACCGTTAGCGCCGGTATATTTTACTTTGGTATGTGCATCTACCAGGGCGCCTATCTTTAAGCCGATAGCAGCTTTAAAGCCTTTGTTGGCATTATCAGGAACGCTGCGATAGCGCAATTCCACGGGAATTTCTATGTAAGTGGTAGCTACTTTATTCTTCTTTGTATTGGTTACAGGGAAAGAAACCTGGTTAGCGTTTAACCTGCCCTGGATATCCATTGTATGATCTTTAAGATAAACGCCGCTGGTGCTGATACCAATACCTGGCGCAATGCTCAGTTTGGACTTTTTGAACGGGAAATCGTACATTAGGGCGATGTTAAACCCACGGTTGAGACCTGTCTTGATACTATCCGGAGTTCCTGACCAGCCTTCATAGGCAATTTGTACCATCAGGAAGTCGTTGGAACGGGTTAGCTTATTAACCGCTTTATTCATCGGAGAGCCGCCGTCCTGCGCAAAAACCCCTAAAGAAACAGCTATCAGACCAAGGGTAAAAAGTATTTTCTTCATAAATTATACATACTTGGGAAAAAGAATATTAGGCAAATATAATGGAATGATTGTAACACAATTGGTTAAAATATTGAAAAATAAGTTTGCGTGTAAACATTCGCGTTCCCGAAAGTACACAAAAACTGATTTTTGGCTAACAACTTTTCCAGATGACCAGAAATTTGAACAAAGATGAATAGCAATATTCATATAAAATATGCTAATTTGAAGTAACAATTCCTTAAATACCGTCATAACCCCTGCCAATGCTTTCAAATTGCCCCCGAATCTTTTAGGATGAAGAAAATACTCAATACTGTATTAGCTTTAGTGCTGGTAGTAGTAATGGCGCTGGTGGGTTTTGTTTATTACGCCTGGATGGTCCAGAAACGAAGCCGGACTGCCGCCGCAACCATGACAGAGACCAATCGCCTGATCGACAAGGTAAGAAGCATTGCCATGCTGGAAAACCAATATACCACCGCGATCAGGAACATGCTCCTGAAAAATAACACGCAACTGTCCCCGGAATACCTGGCAATCCCCGATAGTATCCAGCGTATCTTCAACAACCTGCAGGGAAACGGGTTGCTAGACAGCGCCTCCAATACCATCCTGTTTAACCTTCAACGCATTGTCAACGAAAAAAAGAACTATAACCAGGAAGTCTTAAATGCAACCCCCAACGATCCGCAACTGGCCAGGCAACTCATTACCGCCTCCGGGGGAACTGCGCTGCGGGCTTCCCTGCTTACAGAAGTCAACGCCTTTATACAACTCCATCGCAATAAGCTGATCAACCAGGTAGATAAAGATCTTCATTATACCCTTTATTCTTTCTGGACAACCATCATCATCAGCATCTTCACCCTGATCCTGCTCATCGGCGAAGGAAGATATATTTACCGCCTGTTCATGAAACTACGCAGGAGCGCCAACCAACTCCATAAACGGGAACAATCGTTTATCCGCCTGGCCGAAGAATCTGAACTGATCATATATAAATCCAGTTTCGACGGGCATTTTATATCCGTGAGCAAACGCGCCGCGGAAATGACAGGCTATACCAGCGCCGAACTGGTAGGAAAACATTATTCCATCTTCCTGTCGGAAGAGACGCATAAAGAACTGCAGGAGTTTTACATGAACCAGGTTAAGAACGGCGACGATTACTCCTTTAAACAGTTCGAGATCATCACCAAAGCCGGGAATAAAAAATGGGTAGAACAACTGGTTACCATTATCTACGATATTGATGGCAGGGTAAAAGAATTTCAATGTATGGTCAGGGATATAGATAAGGAGAAAAGAAACGAAGACCAGGTCCAATACCTGCAGGAACGACTCGAAGCAATCCTCGACTACATGCCTTCCATGATGTTCGTAAAAGACATGCCAGGCAGGTACCTGCTCGTTAATAACCGGTTTTCGGAGATGATGAATGTAGCGAAGAAAGATATTATTGGTAAAACAGATAAGGAACTGCCTTTCGAATGGGTACATAAATATTCGTCGCTCGACGAAGAGGTGATGGCCACCAACACCAGGGTAAAGCTGGAAGATACTATTTACAGGAATGGCAAAGAATATCATTTCCTGATCACAAAATTCCCTTTACGGAATGCCGATAATGAAATGATAGGCATCTGCGGCATAGGGCAGGACTTTACAGAAAAAGCCAACTACATCGCAGCCGTTGAAGAAGCCAACAAAAGAGGAAAGGAAGCCATCGCCGCCCAGGAAATGTTCCTGGCCAATATGAGCCATGAGATCAGAACGCCTATGAATGGCATCATCGGCATGACCAACCTGCTGATGAAAAACCAACTCACACCCAAACAGCTCAACTACGTTACCGCCATCAGGTCGTCTGCTATCCGGCTGATGTCTATTATCAGCGAAGTATTGGACTTCTCCAAGATCAAGGCCGGTAAACTGAATATCCAGGAAGAGGTGTTCGATATCCATGAAGTTGTTGCCAATACCCTGTTACCGTTGAAATTACAGGCGGAAGATAAAGGGCTGACCTTCATTACCCAGGTAGATAAGAATATCCCTCAACACCTGGTAGGCGACGATGTAAGGCTCACCCAGATACTGACCAATCTCGCGGAAAATGCTATCAAGTTCACCTCCAAAGGAAGCATTACCGTAAAAATATCCCTCGCCTCAAAACAAACAACGGAAAACCAGGTCAACATCGCTTTTACCATTATCGATACCGGGATCGGGATCGAACCCGAAAAACATGAACTTATCTTCAAAAGCTTTTCCCAGACCCATGCCAGCAACTCCCGCAAATATGGGGGAGCGGGCCTTGGACTGGCCATCACTAAAGAACTGATCGGGTTATTGAATGGAAGCATTAAAGTAGAAAGCAGCCTGAATGCCGGCGCCACTTTCCATTTAGAACTCCCATTCCAGGTCAGCGCAGAAAATACGGTTGCAGAAGAAACAGACAGGCTGGCCAAAACCGATGCCCCGCTGATCGGGAAAAATATACTTATCGTGGAAGATGATGATATCAACCAGCAGGTTGCATTCCAGACGCTGCACGACGCAGGCGCCAGGGCAGATGTTGTTCAAAACGGGAAAACAGCCCTGCAAATCCTGGACTACAAAAAATATGATTGCATCATCATGGATATACAAATGCCCGAAATGGATGGATATGAAACAACCCGGCAGATAAGAAATAAAAACATCAACACCTATATCATTGCCATGACAGCTTCCGCACTGAAAGACGAAAAAGCAAGATGCCTCCAGGCCGGCATGAATGATTATGTTTCCAAGCCCTTTGAGCCGGCAGACCTGGTCTATAAAATACTTAAGGGAACAAGAGAAAAAATAACCGAGCCGGCAACAACCGCAACAACGGCTGCCGCCCCGGTTCAGGAGGGCTTATCTTTTGATGTCGTATACCGGATGTTCTCCGGCAATAAAGCCAGCGTTAAAAAATTGCTGAAAGAACTGGTCAAGCAACTGCCGCAAAAGTTTGAAGAGCTTCAACGGCTGGCAGATGAAAAAAAATGGAACAACTTTTACATCCTTGCCCACCAGGTAAAGTTCAACCTTTCCGTTGCCGGCATGCCCGACGCTTCACAAATGGCTAAAGAACTGGAAATGGACGCCAGGCAGATGATAAACCTCGACAATGTAAAGGAACGGGTAGAACAAATACAGTCTATCTATCTTCAAAACGTACACTATATCGAAGAACACCTGGCAAATACCTAGGCTACAGGCAATGAAAAGAAGAACCGGCTGCCTTTGCCTTCTTCGCTTTCTACACCAATAACGCCACCCTGGGCTTCAATAAACTCCTTGCTGATAGCAAGCCCTAACCCGCTGCCTTGTATCTGCTTAGCGCCCGGCACCTGGTAAAACCGTTGGAAGATCTTATCCTGGAAAGCCGCAGGTATGCCCTTTCCAAAATCCTGGACCGAAAATGCTACCTGTCCGGAAGGGGACTCGTTTATATCAAGTAATATTTTCCCTCCATCAGCAGAATACCTGATCGCGTTGGTCAGCAGGTTAACCAATACCCAGGCTGTTTTTTCAACGTCGGCCACCACTTCCGGCAGGTTCTCTGCAACATGTTCTTCTATCATTACATTCCGTTGCGCCGCTTGTTTATTAACCGCATCCAGCGCATAGTTCAATATATTGGTTACAGCTACCGCCTGGGGCTTCAGTTGTATATTCCCGCTTTCGACCTGTGAGAGGTCCAGTAATTCGCTCACAATCCGGATCATCCTCCTGTTATCCTGCTTCAGGCTATCGATCAATTCCCGCTGTTCTGCAGACAACGTTCCTGTTCTTTCATCTTCCAATAACTTAATACTGAAATCAGAAGCGGCCAGCGGTGTTTTAAGTTCATGAGAAATGGTAGCAATGAAGTGGGTTTTAGCCAAATCCTGTTCTTTAAAGGAAGTGATATTCCGGAGGATGATGATGTAACCGATACGGTTCTCTTCATGGGTAATATCGCTCATCTCCTTTGTAAAGAAGGCTTCCTTGCCGTCTACCACAATTTTAACGGGAGCATTTTCGCCGGTATTGATCATAAACCGCAGCAGATCGTTGCGCTGGGCCGCTTCTGCGGCAGGCTTGCCTACCAGGTCTTTCTCTTTCAGGTTCAGCAACTGCAGGGCAGGGGTGTTGGCAAACAGGATAACATTGTTGTTGTCTAACCCAATAGTAGCATCTTTCAGGCTGCTGATCACCGCCTCCGCACGTTGCTTCTCAAACAGGATGCGTGCAAGATTGCTATGTTCATATTCATCCAGTCGCTGGGCCATGGTATTAAACGCCGCCGCCAGTTCTCCAAATTCATCGTCTGATTTAAAATACAGTCGTTTGCTATACTGTTTGTTGGCAATACTTTTTATACCCTCCGTCAGCGCGTGGATCGGGTTGGCAATATACCCGGGAAAATTATAAACGAAGGTAAATCCCAATAAGAAACAGATACCGCTGATAATGGCAATATACATCAGGGCATGATCAGCCGCTTTCTTTGCCTTTTCATTCTTGCCAACAATGGCGTTCATGTTCAGGTCCATGATCTTGTAGATGCCCCGCTTTATTACGCTTACATCCCCGTTGCTCCCGTTTTTGAATGCAGCAAAGGCCGTAGCTACTTCCTGGGTAGCCGCTTTCTCCCCGGGTTCTGTAACATTGATGCTTTGTTTTTGTAGGTTAGCCTCAAAAGCATGGATGCCGCTATCACGGTTATTATGCATATCTTCCAGGGCAACCAGCATATTCTTGGAGTAGTCGAGCGACTCGTAATTATCCTTCAATATAACTTTTGCCTTTTCGTTTAGCCTGTTCAGGTAGTAGTACCCCAACACACTTACCAGCAGCAGCATCAAATAAAGGAAAAGTACCCCTACTGTAATTTTCGTTTTTAACCTGAACTTATTCATGATAATATGATGATATCAATATCGTTGGACGACAAAGTTTTTAACAGTTGGTTAAAAAGATTGGTTCTCAAAATTATGCGGAAAAGGCTGATATGAGGTTTTCCCATGCAAATAGTGGTAACCTGTTTAGCCAGCGCCGTATCAATGATGGCGGTTGAGATGCTGGAATGCTGTACATGCAATACTTCCGCCCCCAGTTCAGTGGCTAGTTTCAGGTTGTTGATCAGGTGGCGCTGGCTGGCCAATGCAATTTTGTTTGCGCTTTCCCTGGGGGTCTGAACGTATAACACGTACCAGTCGGCATGGTAGTAAGTTGCCAGCCTCGCGGTTTTCCTGATCACTTTCTTCGCCGCTTCATCATTGCTTGAAATACAGGCCAGGAAAGTTTCATGACGCATCTGCAGGCTGCGCGGTATCTCCGTCTCCACTTTTCTTTCCACCTGCGTAGCTACTTCTTTCAGCGCCAGTTCTCTTAACTGCAATATCTTATCTGCCTGGAAAAAATTACTTAACGCATTCTCAACCTTCGACCTGTCATAGATCTTTCCTTCTTTCAGCCTTGTGATCAACTCATCGGCCGTCAGGTCTATATTCACTACTTCATCCGCCATTTTCAGCAACAGGTCGGGGATCCGCTCTGTTACTTCAACACCGGTAATAGATTTTACCTCCAGGTTAATGCTTTCGATATGCTGTATATTAACCGCCGAGATAACATTTATACCGGCATTGAGCAGGTCTACTACATCCTGCCAGCGTTTTTCGTTTTTACTACCCGGGATGTTGGTATGAGCTAATTCATCTACCACAACCCAGTCGGGCGCTAACAGCAAAATAGCTGAAAGATCCATCTCTTCCAGCATTTTACCTTTATAGAATACCTGCCGCCTTGGGATCTGCGGCAGGCCGTCGAGCAACGCATGGGTTTCTGTTCGCCCATGGGTTTCTATATACCCGATCTGAACATTGATACCGTTCCTCAGCATGGCATGCGCTTCCTGCAGCATACGGTAGGTTTTACCTACCCCGGCGCTCATGCCTATGTAGATCTTAAACTTCCCTCTGCCGCTCCTGTTGGCCAGCTCCAGGAAATGTTGTACGGATGCTTCTTTTGTATCCATAATTATAAGCTAAAACCAAACCGACAGCGAAGCTGTAAGCGAGGTATTGGTGTTTGCCAGGTCTGTTCCTCTGATAAAGATCTTATCCTTCCCGTCGAACACCCGGCCTTCTATCCTGAAAAGCACGTTGTTTGCAGGGCTAACGTCGAAGTTCAGGGAATAACCCAACGTTTTAAAACCATTGCCTGTACCGGTATTGATAATAACGCCATGCGCATCGCTGTAATATTCTACCCGCCCTGCAACTGCTATCTTGTCTGTTACTGCAACCTTCCCGATAATAACAGGGCTATACCAACTGTTATAACTGCTGCTGCCTTTGGCAACCTGTTGTATGCCGTAGTCGAAACCTGCCACCAGGCTAAAACAGTCTGTTATATTAAAGGTACCATAAACATCACTAAAATAGCGCATTTGCCTGGTGCTATCCGGCAGGTCGCTGCCTGCATAAGTGCTCCAGTTCAACAAGACTTTTGCACTCGGTTTAAAAGTGATCTGGGTGCCAAAAGAAGGGGTTTGGCTTCCATCGGCTTTCCTGATCCTCTGCCAGCCGTTCAGGTACATGGCGGAGAATAACCACTTGTCGTTGGGCGTCCAGGTAATTTTAGCCCCCGTTTCGTAGTACGGCGAGTTTTCAGCAGCTATACTGCGGGTAAGGGTAGGACAGTCTTTCCCGATAGCGCTCTCCCAGCCGATATGAGCCGGCATAATACCGGCATCTATCCATACCTGCCTGCCCACTCTTATCCCCACATTGGCTTCATATACATACTGGAATACCGATGGTTCAGCCGCCAGGTTGTACTGGGCATATGTACCCGTCATCAGTGCGAGATTGCCTCTCACCCTGTCGGAGGTATAGTTGGCCTTTAACATAGCCAGGTTAAGATTCAGCTCATTATGCCGGTTGTAGTTATATAAGAAACCCGGTTTTAAATGGCCCGATGGTTTATTAAGATCGTAACTATAATACGCTTCCGCATAGCCCGAGAATGTAAGTTTCCTGTTCTTATTGATGTTTGTACTGTCTTGTGCAAACATAGTGATAGCTGCAGCCAGCAGGCTGGCCAATATGAGAATAACTTTAATTTTCATGTATAATTTAATATAGGCGTTACCGATAATCACCGGCAATCCAGTAATGGATTACCGGTGCTGAGTTTTCATAGGATCTTTCATGGTATGGGAAGGCTGATTTCACTTCATCTCGTCCAATGCGATGTTCAACTTCAATACGTTTATGGTTGGCACCCCAAATAAGCCCAGCAGCGGGCCTTTCGTGTTTTTGGCCACAAGATCTTTCAGTTTTTCAGGAGCAATACCCCTGAGTTTAGCGATGCGGGGCACCTGCACCAGGGCGGCGGCCGGGGAAAGGTCAGGGTCCAAACCGCTTGCTGATGCAGTTACCAGCTCTACCGGGATATCAGTTCTTTTAATTTCAGGGTTATGCACCATGAAGGTATCTATGCGTTCCTGCACACTTTTCAGGTAATCCGGGTTGCCAGCCGCCTTGTTTGAGCCTCCCGATCCCGCAGCGTTATAGTTTACCGTAGAAGGGCGCGGCTGGAAATATTTATCATCAGAAAACTGTTGAGCAATATTTTCATATCCTACCACTTTTCCGTTATGCACCACTTTCACTCCATCTCCCTTACCGGGAGCCATTTTGGCCACTGCAGATAAAAAGAGGGGATATAAGCCGCCCAGCAATACGATCAGTATTATTGTCAGCTTGATGGATGGCCAGAGATACTTTTTCATTTTATTCAATAGTTTAAATCAGTTAAAAGAATAGCGCTATAAACATGTCTATCAGTTTGATGCCGATAAAAGGAGCGATGATCCCGCCTACTCCGTAGATAAGGAGATTGCGGCGCAATAAAGCGCTGGCGCCGATAGGTTTGTAGGCCACGCCTTTTAAGGCCAGCGGTATCAACAGCGGAATGATAATAGCATTAAAGATCACGGCACTGAGGATAGCTGTTTCAGGGCTATGCAGCTTCATAATGTTGATAGCCTGCAAAGCCGGGATGGAAGCCACGAAAAGGGCAGGAACGATCGCAAAATACTTGGCCACGTCGTTGGCGATAGAGAAAGTGGTTAATGTACCGCGGGTCATGAGCAACTGTTTTCCTATTTCCACGATCTCGATCAGCTTTGTAGGGTCATTGTCCAGGTCTACCATGTTGCCTGCTTCTTTTGCCGCCTGGGTACCGCTGTTCATCGCTACTCCCACATCGGCCTGGGCGAGGGCAGGGGCATCGTTGGTTCCGTCTCCCATCATGGCTACCAGGCGCCCTTCGCCCTGTTCTTTACGGATATACTTCATTTTATCTTCCGGCTTCGCTTCCGCGATGAAGTCGTCTACCCCTGCCTTGGTAGCAATATATTTTGCTGTTAAAGGGTTATCGCCTGTTACCATCACAGTTTTTACGCCCATTTTACGCAGGCGGTCGAAACGCTCGCTGATGCCGGGTTTGATGATATCCTGCAACTCAATCACTCCCTGTACTTTACTGTTCAGGGCCACTACCAGCGGGGTACCTCCATCTTTGGAAATAGCTTCCACTCTCGTGCGTACTTCTTCAGGGAAACTGTGACCTTCTCTTTCTGTCAATTTTTTAATTGCATCATAGGCGCCTTTGCGGATACGTCTTCCGTCGGGCATATCTACGCCACTGCTACGGGTTTCGGCGGTAAATTTCACCATGGTAGCCTGGGCTATCGACAGTTTGTTCACTACTTCTTTACCCGCCAGCTCCACGATGGATTTGCCTTCCGGTGTTTCATCGGCCAGCGAGCTTAATGCGCAAAGACTGATAAACTCTTCCTGGTTCACGCCTTTGGCTGTATAGAAATTAGTGGCTTTACGGTTTCCGATGGTAATGGTACCGGTTTTATCCAGCAGCAACACGTCAATGTCTCCTGCTGTTTCTACTGCCTTTCCTGATTTAGTGATCACGTTGGCCCTTAAAGCCCTGTCCATCCCCGCTATACCGATCGCAGATAATAATCCGCCTATCGTGGTTGGGATCAGGCATACAAACAATGAGATAAAGGCGGCAATAGTTATAGGTGTGTTAGCATAATCTGCAAACGGTTTTAAGGTAACGCATACGATGATAAACACGATGGTGAAGCTGGCCAACAGGATTGTCAATGCTATTTCGTTGGGCGTTTTCTGCCTGCTGGCGCCTTCTACCAGGGCAATCATTTTATCAAGGAAGGATTCGCCGGGTTCTGTGCTCACTCTTACTTTAATGTGATCAGACAATACTTTTGTTCCGCCCACCACGCTGGACTTATCGCCGCCGGCTTCCCTGATCACTGGCGCACTTTCGCCGGTAATGGCCGATTCGTCTATACTTGCCAACCCTTCTATGATCTCGCCATCGGCGGGAATAATATCTCCCGGCTCGCATACGAATATGTCGCCTTTTCTTAAAGAAGAAGATGAAACTACTTTTATTTCATCCGTAAATATTTCTCCGACCAGGGATACTTTTTTGGCAGGAGTATCTTCTCTCGTCTTCCTCAAACTCTCTGCCTGGGCTTTACCTCTTGCTTCTGCAATAGCTTCTGCGAAGTTGGCAAACAATACGGTGATAAGCAGCATCAGGAAGATCGCCACGTTCCAGCTTAAAGAACCCTGGTCTGTGTGCCCTGTAAACCAAACATACAAGGTCACGATCAACATCACCACTGTACCAATTTCCACGGTAAACATCACCGGGTTCTTGATCATCAGTTTAGGATTCAGTTTCACAAAAGACTCCCTGAGGCTTTCCATCACCAGGTCTTTAGGAAACAATTTATTACTATGCTTCATGTTAATTAAGTCTATTAGAATTTACAGGGAAAAATATTCGGCTATCGGCCCCAATACCAGTGCAGGGAAGTAAGACAAGGCAGTAAGAATGATAATCACTGCAAACGTCATTGCCCCGAAAGTGAGCGAATCTGTTCTTAATGTACCGGCAGATTCGGGCACATATTTTTTAGACGCCATAATACCTGCAATAGCCACCGGGCCGATGATAGGCAAGTAACGTCCAAGGATCAGTACAAAGCCGGTGCTTACGTTCCAGAATACGTTTCCGTCGCCCAGGCCTTCGAAACCGGAGCCGTTATTGGCGTTGGAAGATGTATACTCGTACAACATTTCCGAAAACCCGTGATAGCCGGGATTATTCAGCCATGCGCCTGGCTTCACCGCCCAGTTTATATCCGGGTAATGCACCAGGATCCACGACGACAGCGCAGTACCAGCCAGTATCAGGAAAGGAGATAAAAGCGTTATCAAAGCGGCGATCTTCACTTCCCTGGCTTCCAGCTTGTGCCCCATGAATTCAGGGGTACGGCCTACCATCAGCCCCGAGATGAACACCGCGATAATGATATAGATATAATAGTTCAGGATACCTACGCCGCATCCGCCATACAGGCAGTTCAACATCATACCCAGCATCTGCATTAAACCTGTCATAGGCATGGTACTGTCGTGCCATCCGCAAACCGAACCTGTGGAAATAATAGTAGTCACTGTACTCCAATAGCCGGTTGCCGCTGCGCCAAACCTTACTTCCTTGCCTTCCATAGCGCCGGCGGCCTGGTCTATTCCCAGTTTGGCAATAGCTGGATTGCCGGCCATTTCCTGCTGCATGGAAGGGATCAGCAGGATGATCATCCCCAGGGTCATTATTGCGAAAATGATATTGGCAAATTTCCTTCGCTGGATGAAGAGCCCCAGGGCAAATACCATTGCGATCGGGATCACTACCTGCGCAACCATTTCGGTCATCCAGGTAATGTAGTTGGGATTCTCCAGCGGGTGCGCCGAGTTGGCGCCAAACCATCCGCCCCCGTTAGTTCCCAGGTGTTTAATGGCTACAAACCCGGCAACCGGCCCCCTGGATACATTAACTGTATCGCCCTGCATAGTCACTACCGTGTCCTTGCCTTCAAAACTGGCGGGCATCCCGTTGAAAATAAAGATCAGCGCTATTACAATGCTTATTGGCAAAAGGATGCGGGTGATCGTTTTCAGGAATATATCCCAGAAGTTCCCTAACTGCGTAGTTGTTTTTTCCTTTAACGCTTTAAATACCACTACCAGTGCTGCTATACCTGTTGCGGCGCTTACAAACTGCAGGAAAGCCAGTACAAACAACTGCGTGAAATAAGTCACGCCTGTTTCTCCTGAATAGTGCTGCAGGTTGCAATTTACAAGGAAGCTGATGGCCGTATTGAATGCCAGGTCGGCAGATTGGCCGGGATTGCCATCGGGATTCAACGGCAGTTTGTCCTGGAACATCAACACGAAGAAGGCGTATATAAACCAAACCAGGTTAATGGTCAGTAATGCTTTCATGTGTTGCTTCCAGTTCATCTCTTCTTTCGGGTTGATCCCCGAAATTTTAAAGAAGAGCTTTTCGAGGGGCGACATGAAATCAAGCCAGGTTTTATCGCCTTTGAATACTTTTACAATGTACCTGGATAGTGGCCAGGCCAGTAACAGCGTAATGCCATAGGTAGCAATAACGCCTGCAATTGCTGTGTTCATGTATATCTTGGATTAAAATAATTGCTATCAGAATTTTTCAGGTTTCAGCAAAACGTATAACATGTAGCCGAAAACAAGGATGGATAACACAAATAGTGCAGTCATTTTTCTTATTGTTAAATGTTTTCGAAATAGTCGACAGACTTGAAAAAGAGGACAAAACACGCCAAACCGGCTAAAACCATTAATACGGTCATCATCGCGCTTAGAATTAAATAGTTTGTAATTGTTGAATCCTGACGTTCCTCAATGCCAGCGGGAGCAATGCCTGGTGCTTTTTAAGAAGCAGGGGAGAGAGCGCATAAACGAATACGCCTTCGATGGCGTTACGGAGTGTACTGCTGCCGTTCTTATAGAGGACGCCTGCCATGGTAAAACAACGTTTTACCTCGCCAAGGCTGCCGGAGCGGATCATTCGGCCTGTGTAATCGGCAAACGCGTTAATTACTTTGCTTACGGCTACTTTGCCTGCCGGCTGCCCGTTGGCCGGGAAAGAAATACCCGGTAACTGTGAGCGTATCAACATGGCAATTTTTGAATCTGGTAACATTTTGATCTGTTTATTTGATGCCAGGAGATATGCTATCTAAATGCCAGATCCTTCAAGCAGATATTTAAGTCGTTTATATTCAGTTCATTATATTGAATAATAAGAAAAATGAAAGAAGATAAAGGAAATGAAACCATGCAGAAATGGTAGGGTCTATGCAAAAAGTGAAAGGGTTCTTAACAAACAAAAAGGCTACCTCTACTAAGTAAAGGTAGCCTCGCGTATAATAAAATATCGATTAGCTGAACAGGTACAGCACGTCTTCTTTCGTCAGTTTCTTCACAAATCCACTGTCATCAGCTATGATCTCTTTCACCAGCGATTTTTTACGTTCCTGGAGTTGCAGGATCTTTTCCTCCACGGTGTCTTTACAGATCATCCGGTAAGCGAAGATATTTTTCGTTTGCCCGATACGGTGAGTACGGTCAATGGCTTGTTGTTCCACTGCCGGGTTCCACCACGGATCTACGATATATACATAATCGGCCGCTGTCAGGTTCAGACCCACGCCTCCCGCTTTCAGGGAGATAAGGAATACCCTGCACTCATCGTTATTCTGGAAGTTCTGAATAGCCTTTTCCCTGTCCATGGTCGAGGTGCTGCCATCAAAGTACTCGTACGGTATCTTCATTGTCTGCATCCTTTCCCTGATCAGGCCTAACATACCCAGGAACTGGGAGAAGATCAGCACCTTATGGTTGCCGATGTTCTCTGAAATTTCGCGGGTCAGTTCGTGCAACTTCACAGAGTGGTTAGGATACTGCTCCGTGTCATTCAGGATAGCCGGGGAATCACAGATCTGTCGCAGCTTCATCAGGCCTTGCAGGATGGTCAGCTGCGAGCGTTCAATACCCTGGTCTTCTATCACACCCAGGATCTTGGAACGGTAAGTATTTCGGTAAGCATCGTAAATATGCCTTTGTTCCGGGTCCATTTCGCAGAAGATAACCGTTTCAATCTTATCCGGTAAGTCTTTTGCCACCTGTTCCTTGGTACGGCGCAGGATGAACGGATAGATCAGTTTACGGAGGTGTTCTTTTCTGTCTTCGTCCTGGAATTTATCGATAGGCGTAGCAAATTCATTCCTGAAAAAGTCTACGCTTCCCAACATTCCCGGGTTCAGGAAATTCATCTGCGCATATATATCGAAGGTGTTGTTCTGCATTGGCGTACCGCTCAAAGCCAGCCTGTTCTTGGTTTGCAGGAGCTGTGCCGCCTTGGTCACCTTGGATTGCGGGTTTTTGATAGCCTGCGATTCATCCAGTATCACGTAATCAAACTCCAGTTTCATCAATAGCTGTATATCGCTTCTTAATGTTCCGTACGTGGTGATGATCACGTCAAATTTGGACAGTTCTTCCGCGGTTTTCAGTCGTGCCGGCCCGTGATGAATATGATGGGAGATATCAGGCGTGAATTTCCTGATCTCATTTTCCCAGTTATAGATCAGCGTGGTAGGACATACAACCAGGGAAAGGGTTTTATTCAGGCTTTTGTTCTTGTAGTATTGCAGGAATGTCAGCGCCTGGATGGTTTTACCAAGACCCATGTCGTCGGCCAGGATACCTCCCCACTTGATGTCATCCAGGTAGTTCAGCCACTGGAAGCCGCTTTCCTGGTATGGACGCAGGTTGGCGTGCAGGTTATGCGGCAGCGAAATATTGCGTATTTCGTCGAACTGGAGCAGCTTCCTGCGTTTTTGTTCCAGTTCTATTACCACGGCTTCGTCGTCGATAAACTCATAGAGTTCATCAATTACGCTGAAATTGTATTTGCTGAGCTTAAGTCCTTTGTCTTTCTCTTCTCCCACTTTAAACAG
This sequence comes from Chitinophaga terrae (ex Kim and Jung 2007), assembly GCF_900107795.1. Classification (GTDB taxonomy): domain Bacteria; phylum Bacteroidota; class Bacteroidia; order Chitinophagales; family Chitinophagaceae; genus Chitinophaga; species Chitinophaga terrae. Next base: position 50,606 of record NZ_FNRL01000032.1, on the reverse strand, counting down.
GAGAGAGTATTTACGCAACCATTCTTCCGGCAAAAGCCCCAGTGAACCGTCTGCCAGCTGAACATAGTTTTGTTTATTGGCTAAAGCCTGCTTAATATCTTTTATGCTTACCTTCTGATCCCCGTACAATACCTCGATCTGTGCATCAAACCAGTCGATGCCTGAGCTGATCTGCAGGTTGGTTACAGGTTTATGAGAACTGAACTTGAAGTTGCGCAGGGAGTCGAAACCGAATACCCGTACGTTCATCTCTTTCAGCGCGTCAAAGAAGAGGAAGAACCAGTTGTTCTTCAACGCTTCCTTAGCGCGCAGGTAGAAATAGTTATGGTTCTCGCTGGTCAGGAAGTTGGTATGCAGGGTACGCAGTTTATTTACAAACTCATCTTCCGCTTCCTTATTACGATGGATGATCAGCACTTTGTTCCCTTCCTGGATGGTGATCTTTGTTTCATCATTCCATTCCACTTCCTGGTGACGGTAGGCAAAACCCGGCTGGATGATGAAGGTTTCTCCCAGCTCTTTCAGGAATACCCTTGGTTCGGGCATCAGGTCGTCTACCTCTGCCAGCAGTTCTTTATCAAATTGAATATCGTATTGTTTACTGAGCGGCAGCAGGTAATCTTTCAGGTATACCGGCCATTCGGCGTTTGCGATGCGCAGTTCGCCGTTTTGCCTGAATAGTTCCGCATGGAGCGCATCCTGCGGGTTCTCGAACAGGTACAATACGTTTTTATACAGGAAGAGCAGTGAACTTTCCCAGGCATTATCAGCAATGCTGATCATTTCGCCTTCGATATTCACGTAGCAGCGAATGGTTACGTGCGTATCTCCCGTTTCTGTTTTGATGATCAGTTTTAACCTGTCGGCCCCTATCTGCAGGTGTTCCAGGTTTTTTGTCTTGAACGCCTGGCGGTTAGGGAGAACAAATACCAGTTTGTGTTCTGCAAGCTGAGGGAACAGTTTAGCCAGTTTAGGATGCAGGTATTCCAGCATCAGTTCTTTGGTTTCTGTTGGCAGTTCTTCCTCGTTCTCGTGGGTGATGTTTTCCCAGATCCCTGCGAAGGGAGAGTTTTTAGAGAGGAATTTGCTTACCTCGGGCCCCTGCAGTTTACGGATAGGAGCTATCAGTTCCCTGTCTTTTTCCTTGAACTGGTAAAAATCAACATACTTCGTGAGATCCAGTTTGCTGGCCAGGGAAACGAAGGCTGTTTGTTCTTCGTTGACTTCGCCGCTTACCAGGTCTATTTTGAAATGCGGGTATAATTGTTCGTTGGCGTTGAAAACAACAGCCAGCCGTTGAGAGATCGTAATGGTTTCTTCCGGCTGCGGAGGGGCTGGGCTGGCGGCCTGGCGGCCGATCGCAGAGCCATCCACCCGTTTGATAGATGGATCGAGCACCCTCAGGAAGGGTTTTCCATCTGTATAACTGAACGCGAATTTGCCATCCAGGTCATCAGACAGGGAATAGCCGTATAATGATAAAAGTTTGTTTTTCTCTTTATCCCAGTTCCTTAAGGTATCGAAATAATAAGGACCGAATTTTTGCAGTAATTGCAGGAAGAGTGTTGTCTTATGCACGCAGAGCGCATATTCTGACTCGTCGCAGGTACAGTGGGTATCAAAAAAACGCTCTTCGTTGCGCTGGATGATAAGCGGGTATTCGTGCCCGTCTAATTTGAGCACCGCTTCTACTTTTTCATCCTTTGCTGAGTTGATTACTACAGGGCTTTTTTTAGCCAGTTCTTCTGCTTTCTCAAAACTGGCAGCAGAAGTAAGCAGTTTGATTGTTTTGAGGTCAATAGATTTCATTTTGATCAGTGTATGATGCTGATCAAAATGCGATTCGAAACTTTCGAAATGGTTCTTATCCAGCATTTCCTGGAGCTGAAAAAGGGCAGCAGCTTCATGGCGACAAATATCCCCCAGGTTGTAAGGGCATTGGCACCTAATAGACATACCGGTTGGATCTCCATATTTTGCGATGGAAACACGATAATAATTGGCATGCGTGTCGCTCTTTACGCGGAAGGTCGCGGTTTTTAAGACTGGATCGGCTTCAATTAATTCAACCCCTCCTGTCGAAAAGATACGCTTCCCCCTGCGGATCACTTCATCAGTGCCGTTGTTGTAAACATATTTTAGCAAATGGGGTAGCGACATACTATTCGTTGTTGCCTGCTTTTTTATTTACCAGCCAAGGGTTAATAAGTATCGAAAAATTTTTTGCAGCTGATAAAAAGGCAATCCACAAAAGTAAGCAGAAAATTTCTAATTCGGCGCAGCTGAAACGTGCTATTAGTGTTATTAAATCGCTTAACTGGTGGTTTGTAAAAAGGAGATAGAAAGAAGATTGGGTTATTAACAAATAATGCAATTATAACAGAATATAAATCAATTTTTTATATATGAAAAGGGAGATTTTTCAGAAAAAGTTAAAAATCTCCCTTACAATTTTATTCTGCTATCAGCTCCCCGTTCTTAAACAGCGGTAACACGTTTGCGCCATCAGGAGTGAGGCAATATTGAATATCTTTTTCAAGCCCGAAGTTCGCCAGTCTTTTATAGTGAGTGGCCTGCTTCATGAAAGTATAGATATCATCTTTTGCTGCATTGTATAATGTTTCGGCAGCAATGGCAGAATCGCAGTTGATATCAAAATGCGCTTTAATACGATTCACCACTGCACCTGCAAAGAGGGTATCTTCCAGGTTTACCCTGTCTTTCCAGGCTGCGCAGCCCAGGATGACGTTTTGTCCCTGCGCCACGAGGTAGTCGCAAACCGCGCTGATATTAGGGAAAGAACCGGTAATGATCTGGATGGCATCTTTAGCCATATGCAACAGCTTCGTACCATTGGTAGTGGTCAGCACCAGCGTTTGATTCTCTATAAATTCACGTGGGTATTCGAAAGGGGAGTTGCCATGTACCAGTCCTTCCGCTATCCGGCCATCCCTTTCACCGGCGGTGATACCGCCAATTGCACGGCCGATATTCACGCATTCTTCCACGCTGGCAACCGGGATAACTCTTGCTGCGCCATTGTACAGGGCAGTGCAAATAGTTGACGTAGCCCTTAGCACATCAATAATAACTACAATACTGTTCTTTACATCGTACAGATGCAATAAAGCCGGGGATAAACATACTTCCAGGCTAGGTTTGTGATTTTCTGACATTCAATTGTTTTTAAATTAATCAAGGATCACTCTCCACTTGTCACTCTCTGCATAATCCTTGATCGTACTATTCCTTTGCTGCAGGAGCTTTGTCATATAGTTATGAAGAAAAAGTTTTTCAAACACTCTTCCGAACCAACCATATGGGGTGCCAAAATCCATGATATCTATCATTACTGTACCGTTATCTATTTCTTTGAAATAGTGGTCATGTTTCATATAAGTGAAATCGCCCTGCGTCATCTCATCTGTAAAGAACTCGTTCTGTTGCATGGCTGTGATCTGGGTGGTCAGTTCCCTTATTTTGCCAAGGTGTTTTGCCCGCCACGTCACAGATTCGTTATATGATATCAGCCCGTTTGTGCGGCCTTTAATAGCTTCTTCCTGCCGGTGTTCCATACTGCGTTTATGCAGTGTGATACTCCGGCTCAGGTCAAACACCCGCTGTAAAGGCGCATGAATAACGGTAGTTAAATGAATAGTAGGCATAGATATGGTGGTATAAATTTCAAGCGTTTCGCACCCGGAAGTACGAAACGCGGCCAACGAAATTAATAACTTTACCCCGCTATTCCTAGCTCAGGAAAGGTACTTTTACCACTTTTGCTTTTAAAGCCTTATCGCGAACGGCTATATAGATCTCTGTTTCGGGTGTTGCAAAGGCTGTCTGAACATAGCCCAGGCCTATTGCTTTTTGTAAAGATGGAGACTGCGTACCGGAAGTTACTTTACCGATAACATTACCTGCTGCATCCTTTATTTCGTAATCATGACGCGGGATTCCCTTGTCGATCATTTCAAATCCAACCAGTTTGCGGGTTACTCCATTGGCTTTCTGCTGTGCAAACAGCTCGCTTGATGTAAATGGTTTGGTAAATTTGGTGATCCATCCCAAACCTGCTTCCATAGGGGAAGTAGTATCGTCGATGTCGTTGCCGTATAAGCAGAAGCCCATTTCCAGGCGCAGGGTATCGCGAGCGCCCAGGCCAATAGGTTTCAGTCCTTTCGGAGCGCCGATCTCGAAAATTGCATCCCAGATCTTCGATGCATCGCCGTCTTTGTCTTCAAAATAGATCTCCACGCCTCCTGCCCCGGTGTAGCCGGTAGCGCTGATCAGCACATTGGATACCCCTGCAAAAGCGCCTTTCGCAAAGGTGTAGTATTTCATATTTATCAGGTCTACATCCGTTAATGGTTGCAGGATGCTGGCGGCATTAGGTCCCTGGATCGCCAACAAACAGGTTTTATCTGAAATGTTGTGCATTTCAACCCCCTTGTCGTTAAATGAGCTGATCCAGTTCCAGTCTTTTTCGATATTGCTGGCGTTAACAACCAACATGTATACTTTATTTTCTTCAATACAGTATACCAGCAGATCGTCTACTATCCCGCCTTCTTTGTTAGGTAAACAGCTGTACTGGGCTTTACCGGCAGTGAGCTTGGATGCGTCGTTGCTGGTAACGCGTTGGATCAGGTCCAATGCATTTTCACCCTTTAAAATAAACTCGCCCATGTGACTTACATCAAAAACGCCGGCATTTGTACGAACCGCATGGTGTTCGTCGTTAATACCAGTGTAGGAAATAGGCATGTTGTAACCAGCAAATGGGGCCATCTTCGCTCCCAATGCAATGTGCTTCTCAGTAAAAGGCGTGTTCTTCATACTACGTTTTTAAAACGGGGCAAAAATAGGGATTTGGCAACTATTAACGTCCAGGAAGGTGCGCTGAATGACAGTGCTAAGACGATTCATGATATTTACATTATAAATAGTTCAAATACAATGAACTAGAAAAAAAGATTTGGCAGGATTTTAATAGATGGATAGGGGTAATTCGTACTTTTGCTTTAACACCCAATATTATTGCTGTGAAAAAGATAACCTGGCTGTTACCACTGGTTGTGATAACCATATCTGTTAATGCACAGAAAAAAGAGGACAGAAAAACCATTGGCAACCTACAATCGCACATCACTTTTTTAAGTAGCAACAAGCTCGAAAGCCGGAGTACCGGCGCCCCGGGAGAGCAACTGGCCGCAAACTACCTCGCGGAACAGATGAAAAACTCCGGACTTACCCCAATGGGTAACGACGGTTACCTCCAGGCCTTTACAGTAAAAGAAAGCCGCGAACCTTCCGCCAACTGTTCGGTGACAATCGACCAGCAAACGCTGAAGACCGGCCGCGATTTCCTGCCCCTGCCTTTCAGCGCCCAGAAAACCGCCAAAGGCGAAGTGATCACAGGAGTGAATGAACCCGATAACATCTGGTTCATAAACATGGAAGATATAGATTCCTCCAGCCAGCTAACAACCCTCCAGCAATGCTTCCGCCTGGCAAAAGAAGCTGAAAAGGCCGGTGCAACCGGCGTTATCTTCTATAACGGCAAGGTAGATGCACCCGAAGTACAGAAATGGTTGCAGGAAGCGACACCAGCTCTTTCCATCCCTGCCGTATGGGTAAATGACGCAACCAGCAAACTTTTAAGCGCCGATGACGCCAACGGCTTCCAGGTCAATATCCGCGTAGCCTTCGACAATATCAAGCGTAACGGCACTAACGTGATCGGTTATATCAATAATAAAGCAGACCGTACTATTATCCTGGGAGCGCATTACGACTTCCCAGGTTGGGACAGCAGCGTACAATCCAGCAACAACGCCAGCGGCACCGCCGCTTTGCTCGAACTGGCAAGGCTTTTACGCAATTCTTCCCTCCATAATAATAACTACCTGGTAGTAGCCTTTTCAGGTAAAGAGCAAAACCTGGCAGGCTCCAATTACTTTGCCGCTCACCCAACCATTGACCTGTCAACGGTTAACTATATGATCAACCTGGATGGCATCGGCCAGTTATCGCCCGATCAGCCACTACAGGTGAACGGAAGCAGCTCGTCTGACGACTGGACCGGCATCCTGCAACAGGTAAGCCCCGAAGGGTTTCGCCTGAACGTCAGCAACACTGCCGGCGTATCTGATCATGCCGCCTTCTTCAAAAAACATATTCCCGTTCTTTCTTTCTCTACCAACTCACTGGTTCCGGAAAACAACAAGATCAACTACGACGGTACCCTTGGCGTGATCAAACTCGTATACAGGATCATAGACAAAACGAACAGCAAGGATAAACTTGCTTTTACCAGCGCACAATAGGTTCCATCGTCCCTAATGATTATTTTCGCATAAATTTATCCCTGCTTAATGGACGAAAAACTGGCGCTTATATACCGGTACTTCCATCTCCTGGAGAATTTCTCAGTAGATGCTGCTGAATATGCCACTATTTTTCATCCCAACATTATCCAGACAGCTTATCCTAATTTGTTGTCTGAAGAAGTCAAACAGCGGAACTTCGATGTTATGCTGGAAAGTATGGCTATTAATAAGGTCATCCTGAAATCTCAGCACTTTAGCGTGGTTAAAGTGGTGGAAACGGGCAATACCCTGGTTGTAGAAGCAACATGGACAGGCGAGATAGGAGTAGACGCCGGCAAATTCCGGCGGGGTCAGGTTATGAAAGCTTTTATCTGCAGCGTTATAGAATTCAGAGATGGCAAAATTTACAGACAGCGGAATTATGACTGCTACGAAAATTAAATGCTATGAGAATTATGAAAAAAATATGTTCTTTCCTGTTAGTTGCAACAGCCTTATTTGCCTGTAACAATACAGCCCGTGAACAAACCAAAGACAGGTCTGCATACGATGTGGTGACGGAGAAATGCTATGTGTACAGGGAATTTAAGCCCGCTTCCGACCCGCTGACGGATTCGGTGCTTCAATTGAGAAAGAACCTGACAGAATACTTGTCCCAGAAAGGATTCCAGGCGCATATTGCAGGGAAAGACAGCCTGCTTTTCCGCCGGGCCAACGGGCAGGAGGTGATGATCGAGCTGCCGCATCCCCAGGATATCTGGGAACAAAGCACTATTATAGTGTTTGATCCGCAGAAAAATCCTTTGTTTGTAAATTTACACAAAGGCACTGCCCAATTAGATCAATACCTTCAAGCAAAATAACCTGTAAGAGATTGTGTTTATTAAACAAAATATCCAATTAACTGTAGACGCCGTCGTATTTGGCTATAAGCCCAAAGAAGGCATCGAAGTGTTGCTGATCAAACGCACTATCCCTCCATTCCTGCATAGCTGGGCTTTACCAGGCGGGTTTGTATTAGACGACGAATCACTGGAAGAAGCAGTTACCCGGGAGCTGGAAACAGAATCCGGCGTGCGTATCAACTATCTCGAACAACTATACACTTTCGGGGATGCAGGCAGAGACCCGCGGGGCCGCATCGTATCCGTAGCTTATTTCGGGCTTGTTAACCCGACCAATTTCAAACTCGCCGCCAGCACCGACGCCGAAGACGCCGACTGGTTCAACATCAAAGAACTGCCGGAACTGGCTTTCGATCACCAGAATATCATCAACGTAGCTATACAACGGCTTCGCAACAAGATCCGTTACGAACCTATCGGCTTCGAACTCCTCGATAAGAAATTCCCGATCGCCGACCTGGAAAAACTATACGAAACGTTGCTGGACAGGCCGATCGACCGGCGGAATTTCCAGAAGAAAATCAATCACTTAGGTATTCTAATCTCACATAACGAAAAACAAAAGCAAATCTCCCAGGGCCGTCCTGCTAAACTTTTTTCCTTCGATGAAGAGCGCTATTTCAAGCTGAAAAACGAAGGAATGGTGTTCGAGATCTGATTTTTTATCTATTTGTGTAAATTTTACATAAAATATTTTGTGGTTTAGAAATACCCTCATATATTTGTGTAACAATTACACAAAATAGATTGTTATGCACAACATAAAGTCAATAGGCGTAATAATAGCCAGGTTCCAGACACCTTCCTTACATGAAGGTCACCTTGCCTTGATCCGGGAAGTTCAGCAACATCATAATAAGACTGTAATTGTGCTGGGAGTAGCTCCCGTTAAAGGAAGCAGGAAAAATCCACTCGATTATTGTACCCGCGAACGAATGATCAAACAGCAGTTCCCCGAAATCATTGTACTTCCGCTGAGCGATCAGAAAAGCGATATCGTATGGTCTGCCGGGTTAGACGACCTGCTGCAAACCACCTTCCCTAACGAAAACTTCCTGCTGTATGGCAGCCGGGATAGTTTCATAGGAAGTTATTCCGGCAGGTTTCCTACTACTTCTTTGCCACCGGTACAGGACTATAACGCCACCGCCCTGCGGGAAGCTATTTCAGACAAAGTATTGGATACGGAAGCTTTCAGGGCCGGCATCATCTACAGTACCTACAGCCTTTATCCAACCGCTTTCCCAACCGTAGACATTGCGGTTTTCAGGAATAATAACAAAGAACTGCTGTTGGGCAGGAAACCGAAAGAATCTGCCTGGCGTCTGCCCGGCGGGTTTGCCGACACCACAGATGAAGATTTTGAAGCAGCAGCCGCCAGGGAGTTAAAAGAAGAATGTGGAGATGTCACCATCGGCCCGTTAAAATACGTAGCTTCCCTGAGGGTAGATGACTGGAGATACCGTAGCGAGGTTAATAAAATTATCACTACGCTTTTCAGCACCGAACTGCTGGCAGGCGCCCCTGTAGCAAGCGACGACCTCGCCGCCTTACGCTGGGTAGCGGTAAAAGACCTTCCTCAACTGATAGAACAAAACGAAATAATAGATACTCATATTCCATTGATGAAAAAACTGATGGAAAAAATAGCTTACTAAGATTAAAACCTCACACCATGACAAAGGAGAATCTCATATTACTTGCCGACGCATATAAATACTCTCACCATAAATTATACATTCCCGGCACCCAGTACATCTATTCTTATTTAGAAAGCCGGGGCGGCAAATTCGACGAAACTGTTTTCTATGGCCTGCAATACTTCCTGAAAGAATACCTGGAAGGCGCTGTTTTCACCAAAGAAAAACTGGATGAAGCAGAACAGACCCTGAATGAAGTTTTTGGCAGAACGGATGTTTTTGACAGGAGCAAATTCGAATACATTATTGACCACTACGGCGGCAAACTGCCCGTGAGGATCAAGGCTGTTCCCGAAGGCACTGTTGTTCCGGTGAAAAATGTGCTGATGACCATCGAAAACACCGACCCTGAATGCTACTGGTTAACCAACTTCCTGGAAACGCTGCTGATGCAGGTTTGGTACCCATGCACCGTAGCTACCGTATCCAGGGAGATCAAAAAAATAGTCTATAAATATTATACTGAAACTGCGAGCGAAAGCGCATTCGCAGGCATCGACTTTGTGTTGAACGACTTTGGATTCAGAGGCGCCAGCTCAGTAGAAAGCGCAGGCATCGGTGGCAGCGCCCACCTGGTCAATTTTTCCGGCAGCGACACCATAGCCGGCTCTGTTTTCGCCAAAAAATTCTACAACGCAGCTACGGCTCCCGGCCTTTCAATTCCGGCAACGGAACACTCCATTTGTACCCTACTTGGCGAAGCAGGTGAATTGACCATCTTTAAACATGTTTTAGACACATTCCCAACCGGAACGATCGCTTGTGTTTCCGACTCCTATAACATCTTCCGCGCTTGTGAAGAATATTGGGGTACTGAACTGAAAGAACAGATCCTTAACAGGAAAGGAACACTGGTGATCCGTCCCGATAGCGGGGATCCTGTTCAGACCCTGACCAGGGTATTAGACATTCTCACGAACAAATTCGGTTATACCGTTAATGAGAAAGGATACAAGGTATTGCCTCCTCAGGTGAGGGTGATACAAGGCGACGGTATCAGCTATTCTTCTATCCCCGGCATTTATGAAGGTTTGAAAAAAGCCGGGTTCAGCGCCGAAAACCTGGTACTGGGTATGGGCGGCGCGTTGTTGCAGCGAGTGAACCGCGACACACAGGAATTTGCACTGAAATGCTCTTATGCTGTTGTAAATGGTAAAGGTATAGATGTACAGAAGATGCCTGTAGAATTAGATGCAAACGGCAACCTGCGCACATCTTTCAAAAAATCCAAAGCCGGCAAACTGAAACTGGTCAATGTAGCGGACAAATTCCAAACTGTTGGAGTTGGCGAAGAACCAGGCGCCAGCGACCTGTTGCAAACAGTGTTTGAAAACGGGCAAACCGTTGCCACCTATAGTTTTGATGAGGTAAGAAGAAATGCACGGATTTAACTCGTTACCGGCTTTGTGAGTCTAACACTGCCGGCTACACTAAATGAAAGAAAAAAGCAGTATGTAACCGGTTTAAATACTGCTTTCCTTTTGTGTGAAACCTATTTTTCCAATGCCGCTACATCTATCTCTCCATCCAATAACCTTGGTACCAGCAGCATCCTGGCTTTCTTGTCGATCGCTATATCAGCAGGCGAGTGCTTTACTTCCTTGCGGGTATACGACTTCTTGCCGATATGATAGGTAACCAGGTTGCCGGGTTTTGAACCATCAATTCCCTGCCAGTCAGACAACATAATACGCTGGTCATCCACTTGCACAATACCGTCAAAAAGCCCCACAGGAGATCCTTCTACGGGAGCAAAAGCAGCTGCATGGTCGCTTAACTTCTTTGAATACAATTTGCCCTGTGCGTTAAACTGCTCTCCCATTGAACAGACATAGAGAATACCCGACTTCTTATCGAATAAAACTCCATTGGCACCTGTAACCGTACCAATACTTTTATACTGGCCGGAGGAGAGGTTTACCTGCAATACATCGCCGGTAAATGAGTCGGTTACAAATAGCAGGGAATCATTAACGGCATACACATCGTTCAGCAGTTGGGCTTTCCCTTCGAGGTTAAGATCGAAGATCTTCTTTTTTGTAGCAATATCAAATCCTTTAAGATGATCTATATCAGCTACATACAGCTGGTTGTTGACAATGTCGATTCCTTTGGGAGCGTTCAGCACTTCATCAAAATAGCGTTGGCTTTTTACATTTCCTGCCTTGTCTACAAAGGCAATCGCACCATCGCCATCTTTGTCAACTGCGGCCAGTTTCTGGCCAATTGAAGAAACAAAATACCCGTCCTTGTAGGCTATAATACTTTCGGGCGAGGGCACTCCTGTAATTACTTTCTGGCTGTAGGATAGGAAAGGAGAGGAGAACAACAATACTAAGGGGAATAATTTTTTCATATAAAATTTTTGTAACGCTATAAAAGTACAAAAATAGTTTTCCGAAAAAAGAGCAAAAAAAACCGGAGTAAGATTACTCCGGCTATTACCTAAACCTACAACTGTTACACTGTTAGTAACATATCTTTAATTCTGATGAATTTCACTTAAAGCAGTTTCCTCGTAAGGGGCCACCATCCGCTGGCGGATATAACGTTTAGTGGATACACGCCCCATACCGAATTTAGCCATGATCTTATCCACGATCATATAAATCACCGGTACAACTATCAGCGTTAAGAACATAGAGCTGATCAAACCGCCGATGATCACCCAGGCCAAACCGTTTTTGGTAGAAGCCACACCACCGGTTGCCAACGCAATCGGCAGCATACCGATCACCATCGCAATAGTGGTCATGAGAATAGGACGCAAACGTGCGTTGTTCGCATGGATCAGCGCTTCGTAAGTACTTTGTCCCTGTTCTTTCATCTGGTTGGTAAAGTCTACCAGGATGATCGCATTTTTCGCCACCAACCCGATCAGCATGATCATACCGAGAATGGTAAAGATGTTCAGCGTATTGTTGGTCAATGCCAGCGCCAGCAAGGCCCCGATGATCGCCAACGGAATAGAGAACAGTACCACGAACGGGTAAATATAGTTATCGTACAGCGCCACCATGATCAGGTATACCATTACAATTGAGATCAGCAATGCAGCGCCCAATGTACCAAATGAATCTCCCTGGTTTTCAGCGTCTCCGCCAAACAGGTAGCTGATACCTACAGGCTTGTCCATCTTCTCCAGCTTCGCTGCAAACTCCTGGGTTACTGTACCACTAGGGCGTCCCATTACCTGCGCCTGAACAGAAACAGAAGTATTTTTATCCCTTCTTTCCAGCTGGCTTGGGCCTGAGCCTTCAGTGATGGTAGCAAACTGCGATAACTTGATCAACTGCCCTTTATCGTTCAGGAACTGGATATTGGCAACATTATCCAGGTTCTTGCGGTTGAAATCATCGAACCGGATATTGATATCGTATTCATAATCTCCCTGCCGGAATTTGACCTTAGAATCGTCGGCTGTTCCGCTGAAGGCTGTTTGCATGGTACCTCCCACGGCATCCAGTGTTAAACCAAGAGCCGCCATTTTATCACGGTCTACCTGCACGTTGATCTCAGGATTACCGTCTTCCACTGTCAGCTTGATCTCTGTTGCCCCGTCAACGGTTCTTAAAGTATCCATTGCCCGTTTTGCAAACTTCATCACACTGTCGAGTTCCGATCCCATTACTACCAGTTCCACAGGCGCTCTTTCTGCTGTACCCAGGATACTCACGTCGGTAGTTTTCACTTTCACGCCAGGCAAAATGCCTTTCAGTTCTTTCTTGATCTTTGCTGCATAAATATCAGATGCATCTTTCCTATGCTCAGGATCAACCAACATTACGGTGATTTCTGATTTATAGGCAGTAGATTGCGATGTACCGAAGCCATCTTCACTGGTCTGCCCTACAGTGGTGATCAAACGTGTGATCTCCGGTTTTTTATTCAGGTATTTTTCAGCAGTCCTGGTAGCCTGGTTGGTTTGTTCTACAGATGCATCCTTAGGCATTTCCAGCAATACGATAAACTGACCGCGGTCTCCTTTCGGGATAAACTCACCTCCTATATATCCTTTACCGAGCAACATGAACGATGCTAACAATAAACCTATCGCAATCACTACGGTCGCCAGTTTATGACTCAAAGCCCATTTCAGCAAACCCGTCATCCAAACGGTGAATTTCTGCAACTGCCGCTCGAACCATAAAATAAATTTCTCAAAGATATTCTTGCCCGTGATATGCTCCAACTTACCGAAGCGGGAAGATAACAGCGGCACGATCATGAACGACGATAGCAAACTGAGCATAGTAGAGATCATTACCACCACGCAGAATTCACGGAGGATTTTTGATACCAGCTCGTTGGTCAGGGAAATCGGCAGGAACACCACCACAATTACCAGGGTAATGGAAGTAACGGTAAACCCGATCTCTTTCACTCCTTCATAAGCAGCCCTAACCCTGTTCTTACCCATCTCCATGTGCCTGTATATGTTCTCCAGTACCACGATGGCGTCGTCCACCAGGATACCTACTACCAGCGAAAGGCCCAGGAGCGACATCAGGTTCAGCGAGAAGCCCATCAGCTTCATACCAATGAAGGTAGCTATCAGGGAAGCGGGGATAGAGATCATAACGAAGATGGCGCTACGAATACTGTGCAGGAACAACAGCATCACTACAGCCACCAGGATCACCGCCAGGATCAGGTCATGGATCACAGAGTCGGCAGATTCCAGGGTAAAGTCGGACGAGTCGTTAGCCACCAGTATTTTCAGGCCATTGGGCGCATAGTCCTTTTCGATCTGGGCAATCGTTTTCTTCATTTCTTCACTCACAGTTACCGCGTTGGCATCCGTTTGTTTCTGCACCTGCAACGCAATCGCGTTTACGCCGTCTACACGGGCAATACGCTCAGCGTCTTTCTGCGCATCCTGTACGTCCGCTACATCAGACAACCTTACCTGTGTGCCGTTCTCTGTTGTTTTAAGCACCAGGTTGCGCAACTGGTCTACATTTTTATATTTACCCGCCAGGCGAACAAGGATCTGCTCATTCGCTGATTTTACCTTACCGGTAGGAAAGTCGAGGTTCGCATTGGTGATCAACTGGCGTACCTGTAAGATAGACAGGTTGAACGCCTGCAATCTTTTAGGATCAACATTCACCTGGATCTCGCGTTCCTGGCCGCCGATCAGCGATACCTGTGCAACGCCCGGCAAGCGGGATAATAATGGCTGCAGTTTTTTATCTACCAGGTCATAGAACTTCTTATCGTCCATGTTTGCAGTGGCAGACAGGGTCATGATAGGCAGGTCGTCCAGCGAAAATTTATTCAATGAAGGCGGTTTCGCATCGCCTGGCAGATCGGCCAGGATAGCGTTCACCTTGCGTTGAGCGTCTTGCAGCGCGATGTCCACATTTGCATCGTTATTCAGCTCAACAGTAATAATAGAAAGGCTTTCGGAAGATTTGGAAATGATCTTTTTAATCTTTTCCATAGATGCAACCGCATCTTCAATCTTCTTGGTCACGGTGCTTTCCACCTCGTTGGGGGAAGCGCCCGGGTAAACAGTAGAGATTGTCACTATCGGAGAGCTGAACTTTGGCAAAAGTTCATAGTTCAGCGCCTTGTAGCTCATCACCCCTAATAAGGTGAGGATAGTGAAAACAACCACTACTATGGTAGGTCGTTTTATCGATACTTCTGTAATCTTCATGTTTCAAAAAGTTTGATCCTCACATTACTTGGCAGCTCCGCGCTGAACAGTTACTGTTGCTCCGTCTGTCAGGTTGATCTGACCGCTGGTGATAACAGTTTCTCCTTCTTTTAAACCCTGGCGTACTTCCACTTTATCGCCAATGATCCTTCCGGCAACTACTTTTCTCTTCTTGGCAACATTGCCTTCCATAACATATACTTCGTTGCTGTTTACGCCGCCAACAAAAGCGGTACGTGCAATGAAGATCGCTTTCTCGGCAGTTGGATCAGAGAAGTGCGCAGTACCGTACATACCGGCTTTCAGTTCTTTATCGCCTAAGTTGGTCACTTCCATTTCAACGGGGTAGTTAAGCGAGTTATCGCCTTTTGCAGCAATGAAAGTGATCACGCCTTCGTATTTGGTTTCAGGGAACACGTTTGAAGTCACTTCTACCTTCTGTCCTTTCTTCAGGCTAACAACCTGTGCTTCCGGTACGGAAACCGCCAGTTTCAGGCGGGATACATCTACAATGTCGAACATTTTATTACCTACAGACAAGTAGGCGCCCAGTTCTACATATTTTTTATTGATGATGCCGGAGATAGGGGCTTTAACATAAGTATCGCTAACCCTGCGATTGGCTGCTTCATAGCGGGTTTTGGCTATTTCGTACTGCAGTTTGGCGTCATCTACCTGTTTGCGGGTTACGCCGCCTGTCTGGAAAGCCGCCTCATATCTTTCTGCATCCACTTTAAGTTGATTCAGGTTCGCTTTGGCAGACTCCAGGTCGGTGTTCAGGATCTGCCCGTCGATATAGGCGAGAGGTTGCCCTTGTTTTACAACGCTGCCTTCGTCTACCAACAGCTTGGTGATCCTTCCGGAAGTTTCGGCCAGGTAGCTTAATTCGCGAACCGGTTCAAAATTACCGTTTGCCTGGAAGGCGTTGGAGAAATCGCTGCTGCTAACAGTTTGTACCAATACAGGTACATCCCCGATATTGCTTTGTTTTACAAATTCAATTTTTGCTTCGTTGGCTTTTTTATTGGCATTGAGCTTCCACATGATCAGCGCTAAAGCGCCAACAGTAACAAGACCCCAGATTAATATCTTTTTCATCAGCAAAATAGTTTGTGTGTTCTATTTGTTTTCGTTTGTAGATTTAGTTTAGAAGATCCCTCAGGTTGCCCTTGCTCTTTATGATATCCAGTTCTGCCAGCCTGTATTGCAACAGGGCCGCGTTATAGGCGTTCTGGGCATCGGCCAGGGAAGTTTCTGCATTGAGCAGGTCTGTTAAACTGGCAAGACCCAGGCGGTAGTTATTCTGTGTAGAATAGTACACTTCATTGGCAAGCTCCATGTTTTCTTTCTGCGAATGAATAGCGGTGATATTCGTGCGTATGGTAAGCTTGGCGTTCTCGTACTGGGTATTGAGGGCCAGTTTGGTGTCTTCCATTGTATGTTTCAGCTGGCGTAAGGTTACATCGGCCTGGCTTACTTTAGAGCGGCGGCCAAAACCATCGAAGATGGGGATCTTCAGGGAGAGGCCTATCGCAGAAGTGCCATACCAGAGGGTGCTGTTCACCGGATCTTTTGCAAACATCCACTGGTTGCTCATACCGCTGTAAGAGTAACGGCCAAACAGGGAGAGGGAAGGGTAGTTCTCCGCCTGGTAAGCCTTCTTCTGGAAAAGTTGCAGTTCTTCCTGCTTGCGAAGCAATTTCAACTCTGTTCTTTCTTCCATATTAGCATCATCGTACTGCAGAACAGCAGCAGCGGAAGATTCAATGTCTTTCAGAGAAGACGGAGGAATGACGAACGCTGATTGTAATGGCATGCCCATTATTTTTTTCAGGTTGTTGACCTGCATGGTATATTGGTTCAGCGTTTGTACACGTTGGGTTTGATAATTGGTGAGATTTACCTTGATGCGATCGAGGTCTATTTTTTTCGCGAGCCCGTTATCGTACTGCGATT
Source organism: Chitinophaga terrae (ex Kim and Jung 2007) (assembly GCF_900107795.1). Classification (GTDB taxonomy): domain Bacteria; phylum Bacteroidota; class Bacteroidia; order Chitinophagales; family Chitinophagaceae; genus Chitinophaga; species Chitinophaga terrae. The sequence goes on along the minus strand of NZ_FNRL01000032.1, from coordinate 34,048 downwards.
TGGTGACAGTCACGAGATCTGTCAGTTTCAATATATTGCTATCCAGGCTTTTCAGGTTTTCCTGGGTGATAAGCAGTTGATAATAAAGTTGAGTTACGTTGTAGATCACATCTTCGGTCGATTGCTGAGTAGCCAGTTTATAGTATTCTTCGCCGGCCTTTGCAGCTTTCAGTCCTGTGAATACAGACTGGTTATAGATCTGCTGGTTGAGTTCAGCGCCGATGCTGGCGCCGTATTTCACACCAAAACCGATCACGATGTTTTCACCGGGTTTGCCTATTGCGTCGCCGGGTAAGATGGATTTAGCGAGTTGCAGGTTGTCGGTATAGTTACCGTTACCATTTACCTGTGGGAGGGCCTGGGAGCGAACTTCCTGTGTTTTGAACTTACCCATTTCCTCGTCCAGTTTCGTTTTTGCCAGTTGCTGGTTGTTTTGCAGCGCAAACTTCAATGCCTCTTTCAAAGTCAGTGGCGCTTGAGCATAGCCATTATACACCCCTATCCCCAGCAAGAGGATAAGCGTTAACTTTAATCGCTTCATAATTTTGATTAGTTAGCGTAGTCGATTACAATACGTCGTTTTTAGTTTGCAGGAACTGGTTAACCAGGTCTTGTCCTTTGGTTGTAGCAATTCCAAGTAAGTAGTGAGTTGTAACCTGATCCATTACTGTTTGCATTTCATACTGATCTGCAGGGTATTGTTCCGGATCAAAAGCCGCTTCCAGCTGCAGCTGGCGCATGCGGGCTACAATGTTGATGTGGAGGTTCTGACGATATAGGCCTTCCGCCATACCTCTTCTTAAATTTTCTTTTATGCTGTACAGTACACCTTCTGATCTAAACTTTTCTACATTGCTCCAGATATCAGGATGATATTTCTGGAGGTCGTGCAACATCACGGGGTTCAGTGTTTTAGCCATGTTGGTGATATATTTTGTGCTACCCAATAATTCTTCAATGGCGTTGGCCGCTTCCTGGCTGTTTGTTTTCAGATAGTCGCCATGGTTAGTTAACAGTTGCTGCAGGCCTTCATCTACCAATGCCTGTTTATCCTGGAAATGTTCATATACTGTTTTCTTGGAGATACCGCAATCGCGGGCAATGTCGAACATTGTTACCGCTTTAACGCCGTATATCCTGAACATTTTAAGCGCTGTATCTAATATCCGTTCTCTCGCCACCATATAATCTTCTGTTATGCCTTAATACCGTTGATAAATACCTCCAGCAACTGTTTTTGTTTTTCCATCACCAGTTCAAACATCTCATCATCCAGATCCATATCTTCTCTTATGTGATCAGGTACAGAGAAACGAAGTCCTGCACATGCCTGTACTAACAACTCCGCTATCTGTTCCGGATTTTTTACATTAAATTCTCCTGATGCTATTCCTGCCTTTATGATCTTGACATGCAACGCAATTTCCCGTTCCATGCCTTTTTTCTTTTCCTGCAACATTAAATCGCTGGCATCTTTTAATAACATAAAGATTTCCAGTCGACAGAATTTGCTTATGAATTGTTTCCGGATGTCTACTATTCTGATTAATGCTTCGGTAGCAGAGTTAACATTGTCGGCCTCTTTTTCCATTTCCTGAAAATAGGCTTCCGCTATTTTCTCCAACACTGCCATGTGCATTGCCTTCTTATCAGGGAAATAGTAATACAGCGACGCTTTGGAGCATCGCAGGTCGTCTGCGATCTCGTTCATCGTTGTTTTAGAAGCGCCATAGTGAGTAAAACGCCTCAGAGCGGCTTCGAGGATTTTATCCCTCATCTCATCTTTTGACTCTGTATGCATTAACTTTTTGACTTTTTAAGTTACGAAGTCAAAATTACTACCTTTTTCGGGATTAGTAACAACCCTTGACCTTTTAACATGTATTTAACTTTTCGATTACAAAAGTCAAAAAGTCAGAAGTTTCACGCAAAGAGGCCAAGGAGCAAAGAAGCATAAGGATTTTTTTAAGGGACATAAGTTTATTAAGAGAGGTAAGGAGATTTTAAGAATTTTAAGAGAAGATTTTATAATTGATTAATAATTATATATAATTATTGCTATCTTGAATTAAATAATCTAAAAAGCAAGGAAGCCATACGACGGTGATCGTATGGCTTCCTTGCCGATTTATGTATATGTACTAAAAAAATTGCTTCTTAAGCTCCTCCTTATGTTCCTTAAAATCCTTTTTTAATACTTACCTCCCTTAAAAAAACTTATGTCCCTTAAAAAAAATCCTTATGCTTCTTTGCTCCTTGGCCTCTTTGCGCGAAACCTTCGCGTGAACCTAAACGAGTTGAGAGAGTGCCTGCCGGAGTTGGGCGAATACGGCGGGGATCTCCTCTTTTACGCAGGTGCCTACGCTGAGGCGGTACCATGGCGAGTTTTTAGCGGCGCCGAAGGCGTTGAACGGTACCAGCGCCAGTTTGGCTTCATTTAATATATAAGAAGTGACGGCTGCCTGGTCGGCCAGTACGGTGCCGTCGGCGGTCTTTTTGCCTGCGAGGTCTAATTTTACCGTGAGGTAGATGGCTGCCTGTGGAGCGATGGCGTCTACTTTATGACCTTCCTTTTTCAGCGCTTCAAAGCCTTCATAGAATTTTACCAGCCGTTCTTCTACTTCGGCTTTGAAATGTTTCAGGTAAGCGTCTACGTTTTCTTTTTGGACGAGGTAGCGGGCGGCAGCTTTTTGTTCTGCCATTGGGCTCCATGCGCCAACGTGGGAGAGGATCGCTTTCATTTTTGCGATAACGGGAGCCGGACCTAAAGCCCAGCCCACTCTTACGCCGGTAGCGGCGAAAGCCTTGCTCATGCCATCGATGAAGAGCGTGTAGTCTCTCATTTCCGGGCGGAGGGTTACCGGGTTGTAATGTTCGGTATTGCCGAAGGTGAGCACCCAATACATCTGGTCGAACAATACGTACAGCGGCTTTTCGTCTGCACCCCTGCTTTTGTTCTCTGCCAGCACCAGGTCGCAGATCTCTTCCAGCTGTTGCTTGCTGAAAGCAGTACCGGTTGGGTTTTGCGGCGAGCAGAGAGCCAGGAGGGAGGCGCCTTTCAGGAGCGGTTTCAATTCCGCTGCGGTAGGCATGAAGTTATTTTCCGGGGTAGTTTCCAACACTACGTGTTCGGCTTCCAGGAAATGAGTGTAGTGGTTATTATTCCAGGAAGGAGTAGCATAAACTACTTTTTCTCCCCTGTCGACAATTGTTCTGAAAGTAGCGTAGATGATAGGTCTGCCGCCACAGGAGATGACGATCTCTTTGGCCGGGTCATAAGTGAGGCCTTCTCTTTCGGCAATGAATTTACCTACAGCCTGGCGGAGTTCCAGGATCCCGTCGGCTGGCGGGTAATTGGTAAGATGTTCCTTATACGCGTTGATGATCTCCTGCTCAAATGCTTCAGGGATTGGAAACACCTTTGGATCAAAGTCTCCGATGGTGAAATTATAGATCTTTTCACCTTTTGCCTGTTTCTCTTTAATGTCGGCAGCCAGTTTGATGATTTCTGAGCCAATCAGTGTTTCGGCTAAATGAGACAGTTTCATAACCTGCGTATTTATTGTTTTGGTAAATCTTATCGCGCGGCAAAATTAACCTATTTGAACATAGCTTTAAAGAAAGCAATTCTTCTTTTCAATTTAATTAACAAAAACCTTTAATGTTTGAACAGTGTCTAAAGAACATTGTTTTTCATTAACTTACCGATAATTGTTATTTAAAAAAATACATATATGAAACCCGGGTCTGCGGTTGTGAAAAACGTTGTTAATAACGTGTATAAGATGTGATGAAATAAAGGGTTGAACAAATCTTACTATCTTTGTTTTACAGTACATTTGACCTTTATGCTAGGTAACGTGTGAATACAGCGAAAATACAAGGTTACCCGACGGGCAAAAATGATAAGCAAATTAATATAGACCATGAAATTTATTGTTTCTTCCTCTACTTTATTAAAACAATTACAACAGATCAGCGGGGTTATCAATTCGAATACAGTATTGCCGATACTGGAGGATTTTCTTTTCCTGATTGACAAAAACGAACTGACCGTAGTTGCCACAGACCTGGAAACTGTGATGCGGGTGAAGCTGGAGGTGGAAGCGAAGGAAAGTGGAAGAATTTGTATTCCTGCGAAGATCCTGATCGATTCCCTGAAAAATCTGCCGGATCAGCCACTCACTTTCCACATTGATCTGAACTCCTACGCAGTAGAAATCACGTCAGACAATGGTAAGTATAAAGTAATGGGAGAGAACCCCGAAAACTTTCCTAAAGAACCAGCTGCAGACGACACTACTTCTTTTACAATGACAGCTACCGGATTGGTTACTGCCATTAATAAAACGCTGTTTGCCGTGAGCAACGATGATCTTCGTCCGGCAATGACAGGCGTATTCTTCGAGCTGTCGCCGGATAGCCTGACCTTTGTTGCCACAGACGCGCACAGGCTTGTAAAGTATGTAAGAACAGACGTTAAATGCCCGAAAGCCGATAGCTTTATCGTGCCTAAAAAGCCGTTAAACCTATTGAAATCAGCATTGCCTGACAATGATTCTGAAATCAAAGTCTCTTATAGCCAGAACCACTTCTTCGTGCAACATGAAGGCGCACAAATGATCTGTCGCCTCATCGATGCCCGCTTCCCTGACTATAAGGTAGTGATCCCTAAAGACAACCCTTACCGCCTTTCTGTAGTAAAGAACGACTTCCAGAACGCCTTAAAACGCGTAAGCGTTTTTGCTAACAAAAGCACTAACCAGGTTGCCCTTAACATCACCGGCAGCGAATTGCAGCTTTCTGCACAGGATGTCGACTTCTCCTTCGAAGGTAACGAACGCATGGGCTGCCAGTATACCGGCAACGACATGCAGATAGCTTTCAACGCCAAATTCCTGATAGAAATGCTCAACGTATCAGAAGGCGATGAAATCTCTATCGACCTGGCTACTGCTACCAAAGCAGGCATCCTCAGACCTTCCGAAAAAGAAGAAAATGAAGATCTGCTGATGCTGGTAATGCCTTTAATGCTGAATAACTAATACCAGTCAATATAACTCGAAACGGGCTGTCTCTTCATCATGAGACAGTCCGTTTTATTTTTATCGTGTTTTCCTTCCATGCTTGCGAACCCTGCTTTATTTTAAATAGTAATACATAATACCATACCTCCCAATACCTTGCTGGTAGCACAAAAGAACAATTTTATTTATTCTGTAATTAGTTGTAATTTTTGAAGACGGAAAATAGTTGGTTGATAACTTTTCCCACCCCGTATCCTCGTTAGATTTTGTTTTTGCCCGGTTAGAAGAACCAATATTAGCTAGTAATAAAAAAAGACACACTGGAAAGATCTCTAATGTTATATGGTCAATTTTTTTGAACATATTCCTTCTTCCTGGCGTACCGTTATATTGATAAGTGGCTTAGTGCTGTTATGGATCCTCGAAGGTATCGCTCCCCGTTTCCACTTTAAAGGGAACAAATACCGTCATGCCGGTACTAACCTTTTCTTTACTCTTACAACCGTAATAATCAATACCAGCCTGGCATTCCTCATCGTTAAAATATCGCGGTTCACTACCGCCCAGCAATTTGGCCTGCTTTACCTGGTGAAACTACCCTTATGGCTGCACGCAGTGCTGGCTGTACTAATGCTCGATTTCATGGGAGCCTGGCTCATTCACTGGGTACAGCATAAGAACGCCTGGCTGTGGCAATTTCATAAAATACATCATATAGATACAGAGATCGATGCTACCACAGCATTAAGGCACCACCCCGTAGAAAGTATCTGGCGTGTTGGCGCGCTGTTTATAACCATCCTGGTAATGGGAATACCATTCTGGATGATTATGCTATACCAGAGCACTTCCGCCTTCTTTTCCCAGTTCAATCACGCCAACATACGCCTGCCTCAATGGCTGGATAATTCCCTAAGCTGGGTCATCGTATCGCCGGATATGCACAAGGTACATCACAGCGATTACCAGCCGGAAACAGACACGAACTATGCAAACATCTTTTCGATATGGGACAGGATATTCGGGACCTTTAAAAAAGTGGATGTAACAAAACTGCGATACGGGCTGGAAGAATACCAGGGACCCGAATACGAAAAGGTATCAGAATTGCTTAAAGTACCATGGGAACGCTCAATAACAAAATAAATCATTCTTCACCCGTTTATTAAAAACTCAAAATGCTATGCAACATTCAACAACATTAACAAAAACGGCTTGCTTCCTCGCCCTTTTTATCGGCATACTGGCGGCCGCTTTTGCCTTCGTTACCAAAACGCCTTCCTATGCAGTTGCAGCCGGCGCCGTTGCCGCTGTGATCGGGTTGATATCCTTGTTCTTAGGCAGGAAAAATATAGATGATATGCAGTTGGCTGCCGCTGGAATATTTATGGCTGTTGTAGCATGCCTGGTCGGACTCTGGCAGATCTATAACTGATAATTACTGCTTAATGTAATGTTCGGTATAGCCATCAGCCGCTTTTATAGGGAATAATACCAATGAAGTATCTGATAATGCTTTGATGATAGTAGTATCAATGATAGTAGTCGTGTCCCTCACGCCTTCCGAATGATTCCACAAAAGCAGGGTGTCGTTTATCAGCTGCCATTTTTCATATACCAGGGTATACATATTAATAGACTTCGCTGTCCCGTTCTTTCTTAACTGAAAACCCTGCACTTCCTTGTCAAGACCCTCTACAGGTCTTATCCATTTTCCTATGAGCTTTGCTGCATCAATATACAGCGTATCTGCAACAGCAGTTGTGCTGTCGGGAATGCCGGCATTACTGCTGTCTGCGATCCCAATCAGGCTGCTGTCGGAATACGTTTCCTTAGGCGCTTCCCGCTTGCCGGATTGCCCGCAGGCCGATAACAGTAATAGTCCCAAAATTAAGTGAAGCCTCATACCCTTAAAATTACAATTTACTTTTCTTCCACTCCAATCAAATTTATTTCTCCCTGCAATTCATTTTTTTTCTCTACTTTCGTCTCCACTTTAGGGGTGTTTATCCTGAACCAGGATAAACTGAGATGATACCCTCAGTACCTGAAGCAGTTCGGACTGCCGTAGGGAAAAGTAACACTGAACCTCTCTCATCTTCACATCCTTAAAGTTTATTGTTCACTTTTAATTCCAATCACTATGGAAGTGTTTGTAAACAATGAACTTTATGCGGTGCAGCAGGGAACAACTATCGCTGCACTCTTACAGTTTATTCAAATCTCCTCTCACAAAGGCATCGCGGTTGCTGTCAACAACCAGGTTGTGCCCAAAAATTCCTGGTCCGATCAACTGGTCTCCGACGCCGATAATATCACTATTATCCGCGCCACTCAAGGAGGTTGATCCCCGCATCCATATAGCGTATAACCGTTTCCGTTAGTTAACGGACCGGCATCTTATTGTCTAAAAATTAAAACATCTTATGACCACTTCAACAACGGCCATCAGCCGGTCACCCCTGCCTGCGTCAAAAAAAATATACGTCAGGGGCACTTTACATCCTATCAACGTAGCCATGCGGGAAATAACGCTAACGGGCACACGAAACAGCAAAACACCCGACAAACCGGTTGTAGTATACGATACCAGCGGCCCCTTCACCGACCCCGGCATCGCCATTGATCCCGCCATCGGCATTCCTAAAATAAGGGAAACCTGGATACTCGACAGAAATGATGTTGCCCGTGCAGAAAACGGCGCACTCCGCGCCAAACCCGGTCAACACCTCACTCAACTCAGCTACGCCAAAAGAGGGATCATCACCCCGGAAATGGAATACATCGCCATCCGTGAAAACCAGCTTGCCACCGGCTCCGACAAACTGATCACTCCCGAGATCGTTCGCCAGGAAGTAGCCGCCGGCAGGGCCATCATCCCTTCCAACATCAATCATCCCGAAAGTGAACCCATGATCATCGGTCGCCGGTTCCTGGTAAAAATAAACGCCAACATCGGCAACTCCGCCGTTACCTCCAGCATAGAAGAAGAAGTCGAAAAAGCCGTATGGGCCTGCAGATGGGGCGCCGACACCCTTATGGATCTCAGTACCGGCAAAAACATTCACGCGACCCGTGAATGGATCATCCGCAATTCTCCCGTTCCCGTAGGCACAGTACCCATCTACCAGGCGCTGGAAAAAGTGAACGGAAAAGCGGAAGACCTGACCTGGGAAATATTCCGTGATACCCTGATAGAACAGGCCGAACAGGGCGTTGATTACTTCACCATTCATGCAGGCGTATTGCTCCGCTACATACCGCTTACCGCCAAACGCGTTACCGGTATCGTTTCCCGCGGCGGCTCCATCATGGCCAAATGGTGCCTGGCCCATCACCGCGAAAACTTCCTCTACACGCATTTCGAAGAGATCTGCGAGATCATGAAAACCTACGATGTTTCTTTCTCGCTCGGCGACGGCCTGCGGCCCGGCAGCATTGCCGATGCCAACGACGCCGCCCAGTTTGCGGAACTGGAAACATTGGGAGAACTTACCAAGATCGCCTGGAAACATGATGTACAGGTAATGATCGAAGGACCCGGACATGTGCCTATGCACCTGATCCAGGAAAATATGGACAAGCAGCTGAAGCATTGCCACGAAGCGCCGTTCTATACCCTCGGCCCTTTAACCACCGATATTGCGCCGGGGTACGATCATATCACATCCGCTATCGGGGCCGCAATGATAGGCTGGATGGGCACTGCCATGCTTTGCTACGTTACGCCTAAAGAACACCTGGGACTTCCTAATAAAGAAGATGTAAGACAAGGGGTGATCGCCTACAAAATAGCCGCACATGCCGCCGACCTGGCAAAAGGCCATCCTGTGGCACAGCTGCGGGATGATGCATTAAGCAAGGCCAGGTTCGAATTCCGATGGGAAGACCAGTTCAATCTCTCTCTTGATCCGGAAACGGCCCGGTCCTACCACGACGAAACACTTCCTGCTGAAGGTGCCAAGATCGCTCACTTCTGCTCGATGTGCGGACCGTATTTCTGCTCTATGAAGATCACCCAGGAAGTGCGCGACTATGCGGAAGCGCAAGGGCTCAACGAAGCTACCGCCCTCGAAAAAGGAATGAATGAAATGGCTGCCGCCTTCGTTCAGCAAGGCGGGGAAATATACTCCTGATGCTGTGGATCATCACCGCTCCGCAGGCCGTGGAACACGAAGCCGCTATCATACCGGCGCTGCTGCAGGCCGGCGCCGACAGGCTGCTGATCAGGAAACCCGGGTGGACGGCCGAAAACTATGAACAGTTGCTTCAGCAACTACCAAGCAACGCCTACCCGAATATCCTGGTCCGCGATCATCATACCCTGGCGCTGAAATATGGCCTGGCCGGTGTGCACTGGAGTAAGTATCCGGTTTTTGTTCCGGGGCTGGAACATAGCAGGGGAGTGCACGACCCATCGGAAATTGAACAACAGGATACCCGGTTCACCACCCTGCTTTTAAGCCCGGTGTTCGACAGCATTTCCAAACCGGGGTATAAAGGCATGCATAATAAGAGTGCTGGAAAATTCAATCGCCCCGTGTTGGCGCTGGGAGGTATTGATGACACAAATATCTCCCGGCTGCGGGAATGGGGTTTTACCGGGGCAGCCTTACTGGGAGCAATATGGAAAGAACCGGCAAACGCAATTAACAGGTTTAAAAACATTCTGGAGGCATGGAAACAGAGCGCCCAAAAGTTATGAGCATAGCAGGGCTGGACCCCAGCGGGGGAGCCGGGCTGCTGGCCGATATCAAAACGTTTGAACAACACAAGGTGATTGGTTACGGTTGTTGTACGGCCATTACTGTACAAACAGCAAGCAGCTTCCTGTCTGTTTCCTGGCTGAGGACCGGCGAGATACTGGCGCAGGCAAAACCATTGCTGGCAACAGGAGATATCGGGTATTGCAAGATCGGCATAATGCCCGGAGTGGAAGCCACCCTGGAACTGGTACAGGAACTGACCAGGTTGCAGCCCGGCATCCGCCTGATCCTGGACCCTGTTGTTAAATCATCCACCGGCTTCGATTTTCACGGGCAATCACCCTTTGCGGCCTGGAAAAAATTACTCAGGTCTGTTTACCTGGTAACGCCTAATTATGAGGAAGCAAAGCTGATGGCGGGTTGTGAAGATGGCGAATTGGCTGCTCTGCAACTCTCCGCACATTGCAATGTATTGCTCAAAGGAGGCCACAGAACGCGCCTTTCAGGCCACGATACTTTATATGCACAGGGCCTGGAGTACACAATTTCTCCGGGAGTTGCTGCCGTAACCGCCAAACATGGCTCCGGTTGTATCCTTTCCGCGGCTATCACCGCATGCCTGGCAAACGGCCAGCAGCTGACAGATGCATGCAGTAACGGGAAAAGATATACGGAGAAAGTATTGGCAAGTCATTCATCTCTTTTAGGATACCATCATTTATGATCAGTCAGTTACAATATATTTCACAAAGCCCGCACCTGGAAAACATTGCGGCAGCCTGTGACGCAGGCTGCAACTGGATACAGTTGCGGGTAAAGAACAAACCCCTGCCGGAAGTCGCATCCCTGGCCGAAGAAGCCAGGCGCATTTGCGAAGGCTATAACGCTACGCTCATCATCAACGATCATCCGCAGATCGCGGCGCAGGTAAATGCGCATGGCGTACATGTAGGGCAGGAAGATATGAGCGTAGCGGCGGCCAGGCAAATAGCCGGGAACGGCCGGTTGGTCGGGGGCACCGCCAATACATTTGATCAGATCCGGGTACATGCAGAAAACCTGGCTACCTATGTAGGAGTAGGTCCTTTCAGGTTTACGGCCACTAAAGAGCGGCTTAGTCCCATCCTCGGCCTGGAGGGATATAAGCAGATACTTGCTGCCATGAAGGAAGCACGGATCAACCTCCCGCTGATCGCCATCGGCGGCCTAACGCTGGAAGATATCCCGGACCTGGTAGCCGCAGGCGTGCATGGGATCGCCGTTAGCGGGTTGATCACCAACGCCGCCGATCGCGCCGCTACCGTCAAAAAAATTTATCAACTTTTAAATGCCTGATAATTCATGGAATCATTAACGATTGCTGATAAAGTCTTTTCCTCCCGCTTGTTCACAGGAACGGGAAAGTTTGCGTCCAACAACCTTATGTCGAGCGCCTTGCTGGTTTCCGGCACCGAGCTGGTAACAGTAGCATTGAAAAGGGTTGATTTAAATAATCCCGGCGATGATATGCTCGCGCATCTCCGGCATCCGAGGATCAGTTTACTGCCCAATACTTCCGGCGCCAGAACAGCCAAAGAGGCCGTATATGCGGCACAGTTAGGAAGGGAAGCGCTGGATACCAACTGGGTTAAACTGGAAATACATCCCGATCCCCGCTACCTGATGCCGGACCCTATTGAAACGTTGCTGGCGGCGGAAGAACTGGTGAAGCAAGGATTTGTGGTATTGCCATATGTGCATGCCGACCCTGTGCTCTGCAAACGCTTGGAAGACGTTGGAGTGGCGGCTGTAATGCCGCTTGGCTCGCCCATTGGCAGCAACAGGGGATTGAAAACAGCGGAATTCCTGGAGATCATTATCAGCCAGAGTAGGGTACCTGTGGTAGTAGATGCGGGAATAGGCAGTCCTTCTGATGCAGCCAAGGCAATGGAAATGGGCGCCGATGCAGTTTTGGTGAATACTGCTATTGCTGCTTCCGGCAAACCCGTTCAGATGGCGGCAGCCTTTAAAGCGGGGGTAGAAGCGGGGCGGATGGCGTATGAGGCAGGCCTTTCAGGCAGTTCTCTCCAGGCTTCTGCATCCAGCCCTATGATCGCATTTTTAAACGAATCAGAAACCAGGCAAAATGTTTAGAGAAGTATTTGAACAGTACGACTGGAACGAAGTTAAATCGCAGATCTATGCGGCTACCCGCGAGGATGTGCAGGCGGCGCTGAATGCCGCTACGCTTTCCCTGAAAGACTTTGCCGCGCTGATCTCGCCGGCTGCCGCGCCTTTCCTGGAGCAGATGATACATAAAAGTATGCTGCTGACAAGGCAACGCTTTGGGAATAATATGCAGATGTATATTCCTATGTACTTATCTAACGAGTGCAAGAATATTTGTACTTATTGCGGGTTTAGCCTGCAAAACAAAGTTCCCCGCAAAACGCTTACCGGTGCGGAGATCCTACAGGAAGCAGAAGCCGTAAAGGCGCTGGGGTTCGAGCATTTGTTGCTGGTGACAGGGGAAGATGGACACATGGTAGGTATGCCTTATTTCCGGCAAGCCATCTCGTTGCTCCGGCCTCATTTTGCACAACTTTCGATGGAGGTGCAGCCAATGGAAGAAGAGGAATACAGGGAACTTTCGGGATTAGGCATTCATACAGTGCTGGTTTACCAGGAAACCTACCACCAGGCCGACTACCAGCTGCATCACCCCAAGGGCAGGAAGTCTAATTTCCATTACCGCCTGGCTACCCCTGACCGCCTGGGGAAGGCGGGAATGCACAAGATCGGGTTAGGGGTTTTAATTGGACTGGAAGACTGGCGTACCGACAGCTTCTTCACAGCCCTGCATTTGACCTACCTGGAGAAACAATACTGGAAAACCCGCTACAGTATTTCATTTCCAAGGCTCCGGCCTTTCTCCGGCGGCCTGCATCCAAAAGTAGAGATGAGCGACAGGGAACTGGTGCAACTTATCTGCGCCTACCGCCTTTTCAACCCGGATGTTGAATTAAGTATCTCTACCCGTGAGGAAGCCAGGTTCCGGGATTTATTATGCCAGGTAGGTATAACCAGCATGAGCGCAGGTTCCCGTACTAATCCCGGAGGTTATACTATTAATCGCGAGTCGCTGGAGCAATTTGAAATATCCGATGAAAGGAGCGTAGCAGAAGTAGTGGCCTCGCTTTGCAGCCAGGGATTAAACCCTGTGTGGAAAGACTGGAGCCATATATGGTAAATAAAAAAGGTGACTGGTTAGGTCACCTGATCATTTGTTGTTTTTCATGGGGAGGTTAAAATATTACAAGGGGTACCTCTTTAGATCTGGGTAAAGGTAATACAGTACTGTGATTTTTAAAACACAGATTTAGCACTGAATAAAATGAACAGGATAAAAAGTCGTTGAATAAAAGCAGCGATTTAACCCCCGTTTTCTTTTAAAAAGAATTTAAAAAGGTAATTGAAGGACATAAAAAAAGGGCTGCTTTAAACGATGAAAAAGCAGCCCTGTACCGAAAATCCCGTAGTTGCCATATTACTTATTAAGATAAGTATGATTGGAATATCATGAATTCAAAAATAGCATGGGTAAACTGAACATCCTTATCTGTACCGAATATGAATAAAAAGAACAGACAAAAGGGCGCTGCACAATAGCAGGCTTAATGATGAACTACATCCCTGTAGCTTTTTATGGTATCGTGCGACTCTTTAAGTTTATCTTGTTGCTGAGAAAGTATTTCCCGTAAGCGGTAAGGCATTATCACCGGAAGATGTAAGGCGCTGGAGTACGCGAATTGTACAGTATCTTCTCCGTATTCACAAAAAGAAAAGACAGTATGCCTGTCATTACCTACATATTGCGACCGGATAGCAGTCCAGGCCCTGTATACGCGCCCTTCCTCTCCTTCAATCTCATCCTGGTGCGCTAACATTAATTCATGCAATTCTGCTATGATCCTTTTACTGTCTTCCATCATCTGTTGAAATAACGCTTTTTCATCTTCGCTCTCTATTGCTGCCTGGGCTTTCTCATAACTGGCTATACGGGCTTCATGGATTTTTACGAGATCATTTAAGATGGTTCCGAGTTTTTCGTCCTGCATTGTGGTTAATTTTTAGAAAAGGTGGTACAAATTTGTATCCAGACACCTAAAAGCTTTTCATACAGGCGTTTATAAAGTATTAATATATAACTCTGTGACCCATTTTTGCTCGGATGGGGGAGATGCTTCCACAACAGAACCCCGCCCAATTGCACGTTTTCATTGTAAATAAACCTATTAACCAGTTGGCACAGAATTTTGATAACGGAGAATGAACCAAATCCTTTAAATATGAACAGTCTGCTTTATTTGATAGCCGTCATTTTGATCATCGGTTGGATACTGGGATTTTTCGTTTATTCAGCCGGCTCTCTGATTCACGCGTTATTGGTTCTGGCCATTATAGCCATACTTGTTAATATTATTAGAGGCAGATCAGTATAAAAGATCCTATCTTTTTTCAGGCCATCACGATTACCCTCACCGGTAGTAGTGATGGCTTTTTTATTTACATCCCTTCAAAGCCACTGGGCGCGCCTTTGAGCATGGCGGAAGTTTTGCCGATAGCAAAACTTTTCATTAAAGCCTGATCACACTAACAGATCACCAGCAGGCCGGTACTTTTTGTATCGGCCTTTACATTAGTTTAACCCGGATTAGCTAACTTGCCGGCATGAGAAACTATTGCTTCGGATGTATCGATCTGCGTAACACCATTATTGTGTTGCTGCTGACGTTTATTTTCAACAGCTGCAAAACTACCCGGCAGCCGGGAAACAACTCCATTGGCACATTAAAACTGGTAGGTCAGTATACCATTCCTTACAACATCTCATTTAACAATACAACGGTTGGCGGGCTTTCGGGCATCGATTACAATCCTGCAACCGGCGAATACTATATGATCTGCGACGACAGGTCGGCTATCAATCCCGCCAGGTTCTACACCGCCAAACTCTGGTTCAACAATACTTCTTTTGATAGCGTTAGCATTACAAACGTTACTACGCTGCGGATGCCGAACGGATCGGCCTATCCCGATTCCAAAACTAATCCCGCACTGACGCCAGATCCGGAAGCCATGCGGTATAACCCCGTAAAAAAATGCCTGGTATGGTCGAGCGAAGGAGAAAGGATCGTAACGCCCCAGGATACCGTGATCACCAATCCCGGCATTTATGAAATAAGCCTTGCAGGCGAGTATATAGATTCATTTGCCCTGCCCAACCAGTTCCTCATGCAGGCCACCGAGAACGGGCCAAGAAGAAATGGAGTGTTTGAAGGACTGGGATTCTCCGGCAATTATAAACATATGTTTGTGAGCCTGGAAGAACCCAGGTATGAAGATGGTCCCCGTGCCGAAGTAACGGACGGTCCTGCGTTTACCCGGATCATTAAATACAACGCACAAACCAGGCAACCAATTGCGCAATATGCGTACAAACTGGAACCAGTCGCAACACCGGCTACTCCTGCAAATGCCTTTAAGGTGAACGGCATTTCAGATATCCTTCCTTTGTCTGATCACCAGTTATTAACCATAGAACGCTCTTTTTCTACCGGGACCCGGGAATGCACCATCAAAGTATTTCTTGCAGACCTGGAGAACGCCACTGACATCAGCAATGTAAACTCCCTCAGCCAGGATACTCATTTCAAACCGGCAACTAAAAAACTGCTCTATAACTTCACTGCATTAAACAGGTATATCGACAATATAGAAGGCGTAACCTTTGGTCCTGTTCTGCCAAACGGCCATAAGAGCCTTGTTTTCGTAGCCGATAATAACTTCTCCGACAAAGAAGAATCACAGTTCTTCGTGTTTGAACTGGTACCATGAAAACAATAAAGTATTCATGTTGTTATGTACAGAAAACACGTATATGAAAAACTTATTGCTGTTACTGATCTCTATAATATTTTTTGCCTGCCATAACAGCGCCAAAACAGGAGGGAAAGACAACGCCACTACAGCCGCCGGCGCCGAAGTAGTAACTACCACCACTTATTCAGGCACGTTGCCTTGCGCCGATTGTGAGGGAATAGCCACAGAACTGACGTTGTCCATCAACTCCGAAAATAAAGAGAACCATTTCAGGATGAAAGAAACCTACCAGGGCAAAAACCTGTCGTTCCCCAGTGAAGGAAATTTTGCAGTGCTCCAGGGAACGCCTTCCGATCCGGCTGCCACAGTAATCCAACTCAACCCGGATAAAGACAGGAACCTGCAACGCTTTTTCCAGAAGGTTTCAGAAAATGAGCTGCGGCAACTCGACAATGAAATGAGAGCAATAGACAGCAAGAATAATTACTCGCTGAAAAAAGTCCAGTAAAGCGCTGCATATAAAAATATAGTCACCCTCTTCGGATTCCGGTCTGGAGAGGGTGATCATTTTATTGTTAGTTTTATCAAAAAAGTTCACTTAAATTTAGCCAAGACCTGGTTTTTATCAATCGAGCTATGAATCGAATCCTGAGCTGCCTTGCCATACTTTTGTTTGTTCCTTTCGCTGTAAAAGCCAAATCACCGGCCGACAGCCTGCTGAAAGAACTCAACAAAGCAATGGAGCAGTCCACGTTATATGACTCCTTCAAAATAAAGAGTATTGACAGCCTGCGGAACAGGCTTCAAATGACGTCTCATGACCCTGTGTCATTATATCAATCCTATTTGCAGTTATATAATGCCTATAAAGTTTTCAATTTTGATTCCGCCTTCGTGTATGCCCGTCATCTCGAAGAGCTGTCGGAGCACCTGCATGACCCCAACCGGATCGTGGAAGCCAAAGTGAAAATGGGGTATATATTATTGTCGAGCGGCATGTTCACCGAAACAGCTGCTTTTGTCAATACCATCAATGCAAATGGAATTCCCGACAGCATTAAAATTGAATATTACCTGATGAAAAGCCGGTTGTATTTCGACCTGGCCGATTATAACCAGGATAAATACTATACACCGGATTATATCCGAACAGCAAGCACGTATATCGATTCTGCGCTGGCGCTCATGCAGCCCAACTCTTTTGAGTACCGGTACAATAAAGGACTGCAGCAGTTCAAGCTGGGTAACGTGGCGGGAGCCCTCGCGGTTTACCCGAACCTGAACCAGCCCGGGCTCACAGAGAGGCAGATTGCTGTTTCGGCCTGTACCCTGGGCGCCATTTACGTGGCCACCGGGCAAATGGATACGGCGATCGCCCTGATGATGCGCTCGGCTATTGCCGATATCAGGACCTCCACCAAGGAAACAATGGCCAGTTATAGTCTCGCTACTTTACTATTTGAGAAAGGAGATATTAAAAATGCTTCTCATTGCATTGAAAGGGCCATCGGAGAAGCGGTATTTTATGGGGCAAGACAAAGGAAGGTGATGGTAAGCAGTATTTTACCCATCATTGAGCACGAAAGGATCACAACGGCAGAAGAACGAACCCGCTCGCTGGTCATTTATGCAGCTATTGCCACATTATTGGTAATTGCGCTGGTAGTTCTGGCAATTACAGTATTCAGGCAGGTGCAAAAACTAAAAACCGCCCAGCGTATCATTACAGAAGCCCACCTCAAACAGCAAGAGATCAATAACCAGTTGCTGGAGGCAAATAAGATCAAAGAAGAGTATGTGGGATACTGCTTTAATATCAACGCTACCTATATAGCCAAACTGGAAAAACTGAAACATACCCTGGAACAAAAACTGGCCGACAGTAAATCTACCTCCGAGGTCAGGTATATCATCAATAATATTAACATCCGCCAGGAAAGAGAAGAGCTTTTCATGCATTTCGACAGGGTATTCCTGAAAATTTTCCCTCATTTTGTTTCCGCATTCAACGAATTGTTTGATAAAGAAAACCAAGTAGTACTGAAAGAAAATGAATTACTAAACACGGACCTTAGAATTTTTGCCCTGATCCGGATAGGGGTGAACGACAACGAAAAAATTGCCAGCATTCTCGAGTATTCTGTTAACACCATTTATGCATATAAGACCAAGATCAAGAAACGCTCTTTAGTGCCCAGCGACGAATTTGAGCAGCGGATTATGGAGATTAAAGCCCTTTAAATGCTCTTAAAATTCTCTCAAAATATTTATATTAAAAATATTTATATACAATCATATTTAATTGATTATCAATACATCCAATTTCACTAACTTGAAAATTTGGACAATATTTTCTATATTTTGCTTGTAAAAGTTGTTGACCTGATGATTCATAATTTACTTTGGTCATCATTAGATTTGATAAAAACCAGGAATCTAAAAACCGTTTAAAAAATCACTAATTAACAGCAGCGACCCATAGTCGTTCCACGATGAAAACTTAAAAGAAAAATTTAATTGCATCCACGTTGCCTACTTGCAGTAAAACACTGCGACTGGCTTCTTATTGCCCGATCAGAAATTCACTGAACCATCAACTAAACGCTTTAAGAACAGCATTTCATTGCTCTAAAAAATCCACTTATGTTTAAGACACGATCCATCAAATCTCTTTTTCTGTGCACCATACTGTTGACCTTACAGCATATGGTGTTTGCACAGAACAGGACAGTTACCGGAAAGGTAACAGACAACTCCGGCGTCGCCATCCCCGGTGCCACTGTCCAGGTAAAAGGTACCTCTTCCGGTACCACTGCAGATGCGAACGGCGCTTTTAAGCTAACCGTACCTGCAAACAGTAACACCTTAATCGTTTCCTTTATTGGCTTTACCTCCCAGGAAGTGAGTATTGCTAATAAATCCAGCGTCAACGTCCAGCTTGTCCAGGCCAATACTACCCTTACCGACGTGGTAGTGGTTGGTTATGGTACCACCAGGAAGAAAGACCTCACAGGCTCCATCGCCCAGGTAAAAGCCGGAGACTTCAATAAAGGTATCACTACCGCTCCCGATCAGCTGATCCAGGGTAAAGTATCCGGGTTGATGATCCTGAATAACAACGGCGCTCCCGGTGCTTCCGCCACTGTAAGGATCAGGGGCGTTTCTTCTGTTCGTGCCGGTAACCAGCCCCTGTATGTGGTAGATGGAATTCCGCTCGACGGACGTGTTGCCCGCCCTGCCCTTAGCTTAACAGGCCTGGGTCAGACCCCCGACGCTAACCCCCTGAACTTTATTAACTCCAACGATATTGCCACCATGGAAGTATTGAAAGATGCTTCCGCCACCGCCATCTATGGCTCCCGTGGCTCTAACGGCGTTATCATCATCAATACCAAAAAGGCTAATGCCGGCACTATGCAATTGGATGTCAACTATTCTATTGGCCAGAGCAGCATCATGAAAAAACTGGATGTACTGAATGCCGAAGAATACCGTGCAGCCCTGAAACAATACAATCAAACCGGCGACGGCGGCTCCAGCTCCGATGGTCTGGGTTCCATTCTCCGTAAAGGCATCACCCAAAACGTTGGAGTAGCTATGAGCGGCGGTTCCGAAACCGGCAGGTACCGCGCCTCTTTTGGTCTCCTGAACCAGGAAGGTATTGTCAAGAAATCCGGCCTGAAAAAATACACTGCTACTTTAAGCGGCCAGAATAAATTCCTGGACAGCAAACAACTGGGAATCGACTATAATATCATGGCGGCACAAACGGCAGAACAACTGGCGCCCATCTCCAACAACGCAGGTTTTACCGGCAGCCTTATAGGCCAGGCCCTGCAATGGAACCCAACCCTGCCATTGTATAATGCCGATGGCTCTTTCAACATCCTGGAAACTTCCCAACCGGTGAACCCGGCCCTCATGTCTGCCGGGTACGACGATAAAGCAACCATCAGCTATATCCTCGGAAGCATTTCTCCTTACTTTAAATTCGACGATCACTGGGAACTGAGAACGATGTACAGCGTGAACCACCAGGTAGGACAACGCCGTGCGCAAATCGCAAAGAACATCAATATCGACCAGGTTAAAGGCAATGGCATCGCAGCCTATAATACTGCCGAACTGAATACCCAGTTGTTCAACAGTACTTTAACTTATAACAATCAATTCAGCAATAACTGGAACCTTACAGCAATGTTGGGTTACGAAGCACAAAAATTTGAGTACTCAGGTATCGGCCTTGGCGCCAAAGGTTTCCCAACCGATGCCCTGCCATATACCGATATGCTGCAGGCGCCTACTCAAACAAATACATTCATGAACTCTTTCCGCAACCCGACTTCTGAACTGCAATCATTCTTCGGTAGAGCAACTGTCAACGCGCAAGACAAATATATCCTCACCGTTACCATGAGGGCCGACGGATCCAGCAAATTTGGAGCTAACAACCGTTATGGATACTTCCCTTCATTTGCCGCTAAATGGAATGTGATCAACGAATCGTTCCTGAAAGGCAGCACCGCTGTCAGCAACCTCGCGCTGAGAGCCGGTTATGGTATCACCGGTAACCAGGAGTTCCCTGCCGGCGCTTCACAGGCCCAGTATGTAATGGTACAGGGTGGCGCAGTACTCTCTAACGTTGCCAACCCTGATCTGAAATGGGAAACATCCAAACAACTGAACGTAGGTATCGACTTCGGGTTCGCTAAAGAACGCATCAGCGGTACCATTGACTACTTCCTGAAAAATACCACCAACCTGTTGTTCAGCTTTCCTACCATGCAGCCGGCTCCCGCTTCCAACTACTGGATCAACCTCCCGGGAAAAGTGATGAATACGGGTGTTGAATTGGCATTAAAAGGCGATATCATCAGGGCCAAAGACTGGAACTGGACGCTCGGAGTGAACGCCACCTACCTGAAAAACAAATTCGAAGGCTATTATGGCCCAACTGTCAGAACAGGATCGATCGACGGACAGGGAGTGTCTGACGCTTCCTCCCAGCGCCTGGAGAACGGTTACCCGCTCAACACTTTCTACCTGCAGAAATTTGAAGGATTCGACGATAAAGGCAACAGCATTTACGCCGAAAACGGTAAGAAATACTATATGACCAATCCTAACCCTAAAGTATTGTTAGGTATAAACACGGAAGTAAGTTATAAAAGATGGAAACTGAATGCCAGCTCCCATGGCGCATTTGGCTTCCAGATCTATAACAACACCGCCAACACCGTTTTACCTATCAATAACCTCGGTTCAAGGAACGTAGCGAAATCAGTGATCGGAAATGGAGAATCCAGGACCAACTCTCCGGCCGTTTCATCCCGCTTCCTCGAAAATGGTAACTTCCTGAAACTGGACAACATCACTCTTTCTTACCAGTTCAAAAACTTCGGAAATGTGCTGAAAAATCCTGTTATATACGTTACAGGTCAGAACCTTTTCGTGATCACGAAGTATACTGGCTTCGATCCTGAAGTGAATACAGATAAGAACCTGAATGGCGTTTCTTCTTTCGGTATCGAATATATCCCTTATCCAACCGCCAGGAACGTGATGTTTGGCCTGTCATTCTCTTTATAATTTCTTGCTAAAAACTGATTATTATGATTCGAAATATTCTCAAATCCACGTTGGTAATCGCAGGCTGCATGGCATATTCTGCCTGCAGTCTGAAAGAAAATCTGGGTAGTGCATTAACACAGCCGCAAGCCGACTCGTTACTGACTGCCGATCAACTCCTGAAAAGCGCTTACGACAACATGCAGTACGCCTACCAGGACTTCTCACAAACCTTTGGTCTTTCCGAAATGACAACAGACGCCTGTCTTGGCCCTACAAGAGGCGGCGACTGGGACGATGGAGGCGTTTGGCGCGAGCTGCATGAACACAGATGGACCCCTGATAACAACCGTGTTCAGACAGCCTATTCTTCTTTGCTTCTCGACCAGTTCAGCGCTACTAACGTACTTCGTTTCAAACCCTCTGCACGAATCGATGCAGAAGCCCGTTTCCTCCGGGCATGGTCTATCTTCGGAAGCCTCGATCTCTTTGGCCAGGTAGCATTCCGTAATGCAGGCGAAGACCTGTTAAAGGCGCCAAAAGTTTTGCAGCCACAGGAAGCGATCGATTATATCATCAGCGAGCTTACCGCAATTCTGCCTAATCTCCCTACCCGCGCAGAAGCAAAAGGAGCTTATGTAGCTAACCAGGATGCAGCCAGGTTCCTGTTGATGAAAGTTTACCTGAACAAAGGCGCATTCCTGAATCGCGCTACCCCGACTTTCGATGCCGCCGATATGCAGAAAGTAGTTACGCTGGCCGACCAGATCACCGCTACCGGCAGCTATTCTTTGGCAAATAACTATTTCGACAACTTCGCCAAAGACAACGACGTATTGTCGACGGAAAACATTTTCACCCAGCAAAACGGCCCGGGGCTCAGCACTGCACGTAACGGCAACAACGTTTACTGCCGCTGGACCTGCACCCTGCACTACAGGCAAACGCCAAGCGGATGGAATGGCTTCACCACTCTTTCCGATTTCTACGACAAGTTTGAAGATTCCGATACAAGGAAAGGCGGTACCTATCCGGGCGTTACAGATGTAAGCGGCTTAAGGGTCGGATTCCTGGTAGGACAACAATACAACGAGAAAGGAGAAAAGATCCTGGACAGGAACGGTCGCCCGCTGGTTTTCACACGTGATATAGAAATTCGCGTAAGCGGCGATGCCGTTGAAGCTGCCGGCATCAGGGTTGTTAAATATCCGCCAGATATGAAATCAAGCGGTAATGAAGCCAGCAACGACTTTGTATTCTTCCGGTATGCCGATGTATTGCTGATGAAAGCGGAAGCGTTGCTGAGAACCAACTCAGCTCCGCAGGCGCTCGCGATTGTCAACACGCTCAGGGTTAAACGCGGGGCAACTCCTTTGGTTACCCTTACTTTAAATAACCTGATAGATGAAAGAGGCCGTGAGCTTTACTGGGAAGGATGGAGAAGACAAGACCTTATCCGTTTCGGCAAATACCTCGAACCTTGGCAGCTGAAACAACCGGATGATCCAAAATACTTGTTATTCCCAATTCCAACCAGCGACCTGGCTGTGAATCCAAACCTGAAACAGAACCCGGGTTATTAACGCTTACCTGCAGGCAGGCCAATGCCTGCCTGTTATAAAATCCCCTGCTCCATGCTCATTAAAACGATAATGTGGCAGGGGTATTTTATACCAAAAATCTTCATTTTTTATGTTTAAAAAGTATAAGAGCCTTTGTCTGAAAGGCTTGCTGGTATTATTTTGCCTGAAATCGGGGGCCCAATCGCCCGTTCGTACCATCGGCAACGTGAAGAAAGTGGATATCGCAGGCCAGCAGATCAAAATAACCGCAGAAAATGCCTATGCGGAAATAACCGTCTACAGTCCAACTATTACGCGTGTACGAATAGATAAACAACCTCTTGGACCTGATTTTTCTTACGCTGTTATCGCCAATCCTCTTCCTACAAAGATTAAAACCAATCAATCGGCCCAATCACTTGTAGTAGCTACAGATTCATTGCAGGTAGAGATCACTAAAACTCCTTTTTCCATTCGTTTCCTGACAATCGATGGCCAGGTGATCAATGAAGATGAGAGAGGATTAACCACCTCCTGGGTAGGAGACGCAGTAACCAGCTATAAAACCATGCAGGAAGGGGAACGCTTCATCGGGCTGGGAGAGAAGGTAGGCAACCTCGACAGGCGAAATGAAGGGTATACCAACTGGAATTCCGATAAATTCGGTTATGCCACGAATGTCGACCCCCTCTATGCCACCATCCCGTTTTACATAGGTATTCATCACCAGCTGAATTACGGGATATTTTTCGATAATACCTGGCAAAGCGACTTCAATTTCGGAGCAAGCAACAACAGGTTCTCTTCCTTTGGCGCGAGGAATGGAGAAATGAATTACTACTTCATCTACCATCAAACCCTTGCAGGCATTATTTCTTCCTATACTTCCCTCACCGGCAGAATGCCTTTACCTCCCAAATGGAGCCTGGGCTACCAGCAGAACCGGTACAGCTATTACCCGGATGTAGAAGTAATGCGTGTTGCGCAAACATTAAGAGAGAAAAAGATACCATCAGACGGTATCACACTCGACATCCACTATATGGATTCCTACAAGTTGTTCACCTGGAATAAAGAACGTTTCCCAAACCCAAAACAGTTGAGCAGCAAACTGGCTGATATGGGCTATAAACTTACGGTGATCGTGGACCCCGGAATTAAAGTGGAGGATGGGTATGCCGCCTACGAAAGCGGCAAGCAGTCTGATATCTTCATTAAATACCCCGATGGCAAATACTATACAGGACAGGTTTGGCCAGGCTGGTGCCACTTTCCGGACTTCACCGGTACGAAAGGCCGCCAGTGGTGGAAAACCCAGATCAAGGGATATACCGATGCAGGAGTTAATGGCATATGGAATGACATGAACGAGATCGCGACCTGGGGACAGAAAATGCCTGACAATGTGCTGTTCAACATGGAAGGACACCCCGCAAGTCATTTGCAGGCGCATAATATTTATGGGTTGCAGATGACGAGGGCCAGCTACGAAGGAGCCAGGGAAAATATGAATAAAAGGCCCTTCCTTTTAACACGTGCAGCCTATGCAGGATCTCAACGTTATACTGCTATCTGGACGGGCGATAACAGGGCGGAAGATGATCATATGCTGCTCGGGGTCAGGTTGCTGAATAGTCTTGGCGTTAGCGGCATGCCTTTCGCCGGCATGGATATAGGCGGCTTTACAGGCAACCCAACCGTTGGTCTTTATACCCGCTGGATGCAGGTTGGCGCATTCATTCCGTATTACAGGAATCATACCCAGGTAAATACCAAATCGGCCGAGCCATGGGCGTTTGGAGAAGAAGCATTGGAAATCACAAGAAATTACATCAACCTGCGCTATCGTTTACTTCCGTACCTCTACAGCAATATGGCAGCGGCAAGTCGTACAGGCGTTCCCGTGATGCGTACGCTGGCTATCGACAATACCTTTGATCCGTCGGTTTACGACACGAGGTTCCAGAACCAGTTTGAGTTCGGAAATGCCTTTATGATAGCGCCTTTCGAAAGTACTAAAGAATTCGGGCAGGTATATTTTCCTGCGGGCAAATGGTATAGCCTGTACACAGATAAGGTCTTCAATGGAAAGCAGGAACAGATCCTTTCTTTGAGTTTCAAAACCTTGCCTGTTTTTGTAAAAGGAAGCAGTATCATACCTATGCAGTCATTAACCCAATCGACCGTTGAAAAGCCCGCAGACACGCTGTACCTGCACGTTTACAGGGGTGATCAGCCAAACACGTTTGTGTATTATGAAGATGATGGCGAAAGCTTCGACTATGAGAAAGGCGGTTATTACCAGCGTAGTATAACTTATGATCCGGCTAAAAAACAATTACAGCTCGATAAAGTAACCGGTAGCTACAGTTCTAACTTCCGGTATGTTAGTTTGTTGCTGCATGGGTTTGAAGATATGGATAAGATCAGCGTAAATGGTAAGGGAATTCAGTTGCAAAAACAATCTTATTCTTTCCTGTCGCCAATTTCACGCTTTGATCCACAGGGCGCTTATTTTGAACCAGATCGATGTGCAATTCAACAAGCCACTTTTGAGAATGGTAACCAACTCATTAACGTGGATTTGTAATTAAAATAGAACGGCTCCCCTGGATTTTCCAGGGGGTCTTTCATTTTAGCAGGGCATTTATCCGCAACTTGCTTCTATAGCAGGCAGGTTGCTTTTTTCCAGTTGTTTGTTTCCCCAATCTTTCAGGTATTGTATAAAGGGGATCAGTTCCATTCCTACTTCGGTTAAAGTATATTCGACCTTCGGAGGAACCTCGTAGTAAACTTTTCTTAGTATCAACCCGTCCTCTTCCAGCTCTCTCAGTGTTTGCGTAAGCATTTTAGGGGTGATGTCTTTAATGGATCTTCTCAGTTCCCCGTATCTCATTACCTCGTGATTATAGAGGTACCAGATCAATCGTCCTTTATATTTACCGCCTATTCTTTTGAAAGCATAGTCGACAGCACAAACCGGTTCTATTGCATTTTTTTCTTTCATAAAAAGAAATATTGAATTGATTTTCAACAATAGTATACTTTTAGTATGTAGCCTACTTAAAAGTACCTACTTGTCATAAAGATAGTACTCTCATAGCTTTGAAAAAAATTACGGCAATCATGCAAAGAAGACAAGTATTCAGGAATTTAATGGCTATTGGAATAGGGGCTGCGATACCATTCAGGCGGTTGTTTGCCCAGTTGACCGGTAACAGGTCATTTCACCGGTTTAATGTAGGAGAGTTGGAGCTTACAGTGGTAACAGACGGGTATTTACATATGCAGCCAATACAACCAACATTTGCGCCTGGTGCGCCTGCAAAGGAAGTAAATGCATTGCTGAAGCAACAGCACAGGTCTACAGACGCAATTGATCTGGGTTTGAATATTCTGGTAGTGAAAACAGGGAAAGAAATTATTTTGCTGGATACCGGGACAGGTTTCAGCTTCGGCCCTAACTCCGGTTGGTTGCCTGAAAGCTTAAACGATGCTGGTATTCTGCCCGCTGCAATCACACAGATTATCATTACACACGCGCATCCTGATCATATCGGAGGCGTCTATACGAAAGAAGGAGCGGCGATCTTCCCTAATGCAACTGTTCACCTGTCGAAGAAGGAGCATGCTTTCTGGATGGCTCCAACACAGGACTTCTCCAGGTCGAAGTTTGCGAATAAAGAATTACTGGCAACGTTCACCAAGGCAACGCAACAAACCATTACAAAGTTGGGTGGAAAGCTGCAATTATTTGATGATGGCGCTGCGCTATTTGATTGCATCCGCCTGGAACTGGCTCCGGGCCATACTCCCGGGCATTCGCTCGTGCATATTTTCTCAAATGGAGAATCTATCACTCACATCGCTGATCTAATGCATTCGGACGTATTGCTTTTCCCGCATCCGGAATGGGGTTTTGACGGAGATACGGATTTTGATCTTGCAACCGCTACCCGCAGGAAAGTATTGGATAAGTTAGCGGATGAACAGCAGGCGGTTTTCGCGTATCATCTTCCCTGGCCGGGTATTGGGTATGTGAATAAAAAGGCTGCAGGTTTTGAGTGGGTGCAACAGGCATTTGCAATTCCTGATTAAAAAATTCTGAAATAAAAAATACCTAGAAATGGCTATTTGCCCCGCCCGCTATCTATAATAGATTTGCGCTCAATACATCTTTTGTTGTTGTTGGGCGCTCCCCAGAAATCATGTGAATATCGGTTCCTATATCGTACACTGAAGATCGACTGCAAGGTTATATTTCGTAACAGCGACCCAGTACCACATCCATTTAAAACCTACGAAAATGAAGATTCTCGTTGCAGGACTCGCATTGACATCATGCGCCATCCTATTATTCTCCTGTAGTAAAAGATGGTAGTCCCGGCCCCAAGGGCGACACAGGGGCGCAGGGCATACAAGGACCGGTGGGACCTGCCGGTAAAAACGGAACTACCATGTATGCCGGTGATGGAGCGCCGACTGCCAATATCGGGCAGGTTGGCGATTTTTATCTTGATAAGATATCCGGAATGCTTTATGGGCCGAAGACCAGCAGTGGGTGGACAGCGTTGTTTTCGATGAAAGGGCCGAAAGGGGATCCTGGTGCGCAGGGACCGAAAGGTAATACGGGAGCACAGGGACCGAAGGGAGATCCCGGTGCGCAGGGACCGAAAGGTAATACGGGAGCGCAGGGACCGAAGGGAGACCCAGGTGCACAGGGACCTAAGGGAGATCCTGGTACGCAAGGACCGAAAGGTGATCCTGGTACGCAGGGACCAAAGGGTGATCCCGGTACGCAAGGGCCAAAAGGTGATCCTGGTGCACAAGGACCGAAGGGTGATCCTGGTACGCAAGGACCAAAAGGTGATCCTGGAGCGCAGGGACCGAAAGGTGATCCCGGTGCGCAGGGACCGAAGGGTGATCCCGGTGCACAAGGACCGAAGGGCGATCCTGGTACACAAGGACCAAAAGGTGATCCTGGTGCACAAGGACCAAAAGGTGATCCCGGAGCTCCGGGAAGTCAGATCTTAAGTGGAGATGGCACACCTGATCCGGCCTTAGGTTCAACCGGCGACTATTATTTAGACAAGACCAATCACATTCTCTATGGTCCTAAAACCGATGAAGGGTGGGGATTTGGTTTGGAGCTGTCTTCCGCCTCCAATGCATCTGTAAAAGTATTTACCTATAGCAGCCCGAATTTTAATATTTACCAGGATAAAGGAATCACGGGTACGGCGAACTTGCAATATCCGATCCATTTCGATCTTCCTACGTCTGTTAACTGGCAGGAAGCGAACGACCATGGTGCAGTATTGGTATATTGGAGTTTCAGGGGCGACAGAGGTTATTTTCAATGGCAAACCTTTCCATATACTTACCAGGGTTCGATTTACGACAATGGGGCCTTTGTTGCATCGGATGTCTTGTTCCATGTCAACTACCTGTTGAACGACGATCCTGCCGCCAATAGCTGGTATCTTACTTTTTGGCCTACAATTACTGGCGCTATGATCAAGGAATTACCTGAACCGCATTCTCCCGGCTCACTTTATGACTGGTATCCTGTTCCTTTCGCTGCAATAAAAGTAGTAGTGATTTCAGGAGAATATATGGGAGAATTTGGCAATGCCCGGTTAGGTGCTTTTAGAAATTATGAAGAGGTGAAACGGCGGTTTCACCTTGAAGAGTAGACTTTTTTTGATTTGACATTCCCGATAGGCTGCGCCGGTTTTTACCGGCGCTATTTTTTTAGATTGGTTCGTAGATAAGTATTTCTACTTCTACCAGGCTTTCAAGTTTGTTTTCCAGTATTGGTTTAACAATGTTCCAATCCAATCCGCCGTTTCCACATCCCAGGGCAGGTAAGGCAATAGACTTAATTTTCAGATCTTTAATTACATTCCGCAGATCATCTAATCCCGCTACTACGTACTCCAGTTCAGACGGGCTTCTCCAATGTTTTTTAGTAGGGAAATTAATGATCCATTTTACAGGATCGGTTGTAGGATTTTGTACAACGAAATTTTTGCCGGTTTCCAGTTGTCCTGCCTCTGCAGCTTGTTTATAAAGATTATAATTTTGCGGAAATCTCTTTTTGAATTGGAGCGCTATTCCTTTGCCCATTACCCCTGCAGTGTTAACAGCATTGACAAGAGCTTCGGCAGGGGCAAGGAGCAGGTCTCCGGTAGTAAATTTGATCATCTGGATTAGGTTAACTTAAGACTGATATTAATTATCGAAATTATGAAAATTCTTTGGTGTTGGCGGTGTAAAGCGGAAGTACCTATGCTTGATGAAGCTGAGTACGAGAAAGCTTATTTGCTTTATGGTAAAGCGTTTAGATACAGGGAAAGGAAAACATACGAAGAACGTTTTAAAGAATTGCTGGATTATTACCGGGAAGTTACCGGGGTATCAGAAACCAACCCTAATGCTATTATGCACCATCGTATTGCACAATATGGCGAGCCTTGCGAAAAATGTGGAAAGCCGTATAGGACGCCGCGGGCGTCGTTTTGCGCGGCTTGTGGGAATAGGAAGGGCTGATATTTTTTGTGGCCAAAGGATTTATTGAAATGCCCGTGTCATCGGTGTTTGCAGGGGAGATTCATTAACCTTATTACTAACCTGGATTGGTTATGCCCTGGGAGTGTAAAGACATGTGATGTTCAAACGTAATAGATCTTTTCTTATTTCCAGCATACAAGACACAAGTTACGTTTTATTTGACTTTGCTGTTTATCGACCTTTATCGGTGCTTGGTTTTCTGTCTTTTAACAGTACTAGTTGATCGTTTTCTAACAGGAAAACGCTTTTTACGACCTGTTGCTCTATAATGAGCAATAGCATCTCGGATCATTTTCCTGTCTTCCTCTGTCAAAGGTTTGGGATCAACCACAAAATCAATCCCTTTCGGTTCTCTAATGTATCCCATGTGTTTATAGTTTAAACTATCTATTAATGAGTTTAGTCGCAGCTTCTGGAAGATAATCATTTTATGGTTACCAACATGAACAGCGCCCAACGTTTTTTCATAGTGGGCAACTAATTTCGTTTTTGACGTAAAAGCAACAAAACCATCGAAATACTACCTAAAATTACTAGTGAGAAAGATCTAAAGAGATTTGATACATTGCTCAATGTGCTTGATAAACACAATATTTCATTTTGTCAATTCATTGAGAGGTTACTTGCTCTTGATGATTCCAGCTATGCAGTTGCAAAACAAAAATTTCCTGACCCATACCAACAAGCGGAGTTTACAGCTATTCACGATGAAGCGATTGAAATAGCAGAAGCTGAATATTTAAAGTCTTTAAAAGTAAGTAGTCGTTTAGCAACTTTCGCAATCGTTGCTTATAGCTTCGATAAAAAAATTAAAGAATTTTGTGGAAAATAAGTGCTCAATTCCTTCCGATTGGGTTAAAAAATTCCATCTATAAACGTCAAAACATGTATCAAACAGAAAAGGCTTTCCGCGCCATTTTGCCGAAAGCCTTTTCTATCTTGTGGTCCCACCAGGGCATGATCCTGGGTTTAAAACCTAATACAGTAAAGACTTTCAGGCAATACCTTTTAATTTTCCACCTATTTTTACACCCAAACCCTACTTTTTCAGCCAAAGGCACTAACTTTTAGTTAGTACTATACTTTTCCAAGAAATCAGTTAATTCCTGATATACCACTTGGGTCTTTCGTATAATAGCCTCCTTTTCTGCTTTACTTAAAGCTGGTATAATTCTCCCTTTGTTATTGGGATCAGCTTTATCCCTACCTCTCATTTTCCTGTAAAAGGTGGGAGTACTCCAATTACATTCCTCTGATACCAACTCCCTGAATGTAACAGGAAGTTTGGAAAAAGTGGTATGTATGTCAAGTAGCATGTTTATTTCTGCTTTATTACTTGTCATTTTTGCTAATTTTTAGTTTTTTATAAATTATTTATTTAATGAATATCCACTATATCCACCTCCTCAATAAGGTCAAGTAATACCTGTTCTTTGGTGAAATAGTTATCCAGTAGGGAGGAAACACCCCACCAGCTACAGCCAAAGGCTCTAAATACGACTTCTCCCATTGTAATTAATTCCGCACTTAACCAATGTGGAACCAACAGCCATTGGTATATAGTTCTTTTCCTCCCTTTCATTTCTTTCACCTTTTTCAGATCAGCAGTAAGCTGCTCCATGTCTTTAGCCAGTTGCTTATGATCCAGAATTGTATCCTGTTCCCTTGAAATCTTCAGCTTGTCAATGTCTTTTAGAAGTTCTTCTTTCTTAACCCATAACATATCCTCTGTGGCCCAAAAGGCACCACTAGACAAAATTCCTGTATATTCAAGATGGTTGTGGATATAACAGGATTGGTCATGTGCTTTTTTATCCAACAGGATAGCAATTAAATGTGTTTGGTCTATCAGGATGGACTTGCTTAAAAATTCCTGATATTTCTGAATTGTTTTTGTCTCCATGTTTAGATTATCAGATTTATTGAAATAAAAAAGGCTACCAATAGGCAGCCCATTAATTTGAACTAAATAAAAAAAGCCACCTGAACTAGTCAGATGGCTGTTATAGAAGTTTTAAACTTATGTTACTTAGGCAATTTTATCCCTCTTAAAGCCTCATTAACTTTGGCTTGTTTTTCAGGCGCAATTTTCTTTAAATCAATTCCAGAACTTTTGCTGTCAATAATTAAATTGACTTCCTGTTGGAATAGACTGCTTTTATATTTTATGATTCTCTTTGCCATAGCAGTAAATTTATAATTTTCTCTTGATTAAAAGACCTGTGGTTGATATGTTTTTTTGAAAAGGAATAATTCCAGTATCAGTTTGACAATAGATATTAAATTTGGTGGATAATTCGTCAAAATTCAATCCTATAGCCATTCTATACAATCTTGTCCTTTCCTTTGTACTGCCAGTAAAGAAAACATACCTATTTGGATGCTTATTTAAATAGATTTCAACAGCATATGCTACTGTAGCTAATACCTTATTTCTATCTCCATTATCACTAACAGAATAATCATCTATTTCATCACTCTTATTTATGTCCCCAAAGACGAGGTTATAAATATCTGGATATTCTGTAGGAATAAAAGCAATTCTTTTAGGTATTAAACCCTTGGGGCCAATGCTGAATAATTCAAATATGGCATACATATCCCTTATGTACAGGTCTTTGTAGACCTCATATTTCATGATGCTTGATTATTGGATTAAATAAAGAAGGCCAGCCTGAATAGGCCAGCCATATATTTTTGGAACTAAAAAAGGCCAGATATAGAAATATCTAGACCTGTAAATACTAACCCATATGCTTACAAAAACTAATTTAAAAACCAGCTATGGTGCTGGTTATCCAATGCAAATTTTATCTGTTCAGTGAATTGATAAGCATTTAATGACCTATCCAGAAATGTATCGATGTAGGAACTTTTATTAGCACCAGTAAACAGATTGTATAACCTCCATAAGTTAATGCTGCCATCGTCTGATCTACAGAAAGATTCATCCTTGTAATAATCCCTACATATAGCACTAATCTGTGTGTCACCAAATAAGAGAGGATAAATATCTGCTTTAACTTTTGCTGGCAAATAATTATACAGTTTACATCTGCCAATAAGCTGCACAAACTGGTTTTCAGTTAAATGGTAATTAGCAAGTGATTTCAGTTGTGCAATTTGTCTGCCTGAATCATGCTGTTGAAGTAGACAGTATATAGCATTTTGTAATTCCTGCATATTCCTGACTTTCAAATCAGCTTTAAATCCATCTGTAGATACACACAAGTTTGTACAAACCTTATTCTGGAAGCCAATGAATACTTTAAAGTGTTCATCAGCACCCTTTTTGTTGTAAAGATTATCCAGAGAGTAAGCTTTAACCCCTCCAATGGTGAGGTTTAACCTGTTACCTGCTATAACAGCAGAAATTGTAGGTACTTCGATAATAAAAGCCATCCTTTCATAATATAGGGTCTTTTCATGCTCTAGGAGTTCTTTTGCTGCCTTATCTTTTGCCTCTGGTATTCTACCCTTGATTGGGTGAGATAATCTGATATTGGGGCTTAAAATAGTTTCTCCTTTGAATAAATCAGTGATTATATCAGTTGTGGCATTAATAAAGTCGCAATGAGAAATTAAAGGTTCATTATCCTTCGCAAAACAAGGAATCGTGTGGTCTTTCCTAATTTCCTGAAATGTAAATTCATCTGTATTGGCCTGTAGAAAAGGTTTTGCAGTAGATACATCTTCAAAATCAAGATAAGTTCTGTTGGGGTGAATTGCTAAAAGTTCAGTATGTGACATTGTGAATATTTTAAACTTTTGCTAAAAAAAGAAAGGCAAACCCTTTACAGGTCTACCTTTCATTT
Organism: Chitinophaga terrae (ex Kim and Jung 2007); assembly: GCF_900107795.1. GTDB lineage: Bacteria > Bacteroidota > Bacteroidia > Chitinophagales > Chitinophagaceae > Chitinophaga > Chitinophaga terrae. Next base: position 935 of record NZ_FNRL01000032.1, on the reverse strand, counting down.
GTTTGAGTGATGTGATTAATGGAAATTGATGAGATTATTGCTCATATTCATACCTGTGGTGAATGGTGATTACTTCACCAGTTGCAGGAATAGTGTAATCCCATGCAGCACATTCTTTCTTTACAATAGAGCCAGGTATTTCCCTGCCAACTATAAGTTTGGCTGTAGTTTCATCAATTCTAGTAGGGATTTTGCACTTTTTCACATCTGCGTAGAATTTCCCAGTTTTTTCTGAAATGAGGATTTCAATTTCTCCTATCAATTCAAGACAGACATAGGTTTTACCATCAGTAGACTGATTTAAAAAATAATTTTTTACTGTTACCATTGGGTATAGATTTAATGAGTTAAGAATTTTGATTAGAGCAAAGCAGGGGGATAACCCTGATCGTATTATTAAGGGAGGGTGAAGGGAGAGGGGTGCTAGTTATGGTTATGCCTTTATGCTATATATTTTAATAGCATCTAAAATTTTGGGGAAGGAGAATTTAATTTAATAATGGTAGTGTGGGGAAGGTAGATAAAACTAAATACCTGATATTGAAAAATACATATAATTGATATCCAGATATTTATGAGTGTGTCGGCTTCCCGAAATTAAGACTGTGTAATTTTACAAAATTCTCTTCAAATTAACCTAAACCTAAATACCCTAACACGCCTGTTTATCGCTTTCAAAATTGGATAGAGCAGCATATTCTGTTGGTGGCATATTTCCAAGACTGTCATGTGGCCTGTGATTGTTATAATCATCCATCCATTGCCAGGTAACTTCCCTCACTTCGTCCAATGTGTCAAACAGGTAGCAGTCCAACACATTATCACGGTAAGTACCGTTCAATCTTTCCACGAAACCGTTCTGCGTGGGCTTTCCGGGCTGGATATATAAAAATTCGATGCCGTTGACCATGCTCCATTCCGTTAAAAGCTGGGAT
>NZ_FNRL01000023.1 GCF_900107795.1 Chitinophaga terrae (ex Kim and Jung 2007) | reverse complement strand
TCTACAATCGTCTGCGCATATGTATCTGGAAGCAATGGAAAACCATCCGTAACCGGTACCGTAATCTTATAAAACTTGGCTTATCAAAGTATTACGCAAGGATGTGGAGCAAAACGAGTATAGGTTACAGCCGTGCGGCTCGTAGTCCGATACTATGCAGAACCCTCACCAACGCATACTTTAGGAAAGAAGGCTATGTCGGATTTTACGAACGCTATTATCTGAAAACAGAAAGTCAGATTAAATTATTCTAACAAACCGCCGTATACCAGACCGGTACGTACGGTGGTGTGAGAGGACAGTGAGGGAAATAATCCCTCACTTCCTACTCGATTTGGTACGAAGAATGCTAGGTATTCAACAAAAGAACCGCTGAAACGTATATATACCAGTGCGGATCGTTTATTGGTCACCGTATCTAAAAGTTTATATATGAAAACAATTCTGGTACCTACCGATTTCTCAGATACAGCATACAATGCTGCTGTTTATGCCATTTCCCTGGCTACCAACTATGGCGCTACCCGTATCGTTTTATACCATGCGTATGAACTCATTGTTCCCATCCCGGATGTGCCAACAATGATTCCCATGGTAAACCCCGACGATTTGAAGGAAGCCAGCCTGGAGGGACTGGAAAAGATGCGGAATGAACTTAAAGATCTTGTGCCTCCGGAAATAACATTGGTGACAAGAGCCGATAATACCCTGCTTGCAGCAACCATAGAAGATGTTTGCAAAACAGAGGAAGTGGATATCATTGTAATGGGAATTACCGGCGGAACGAAGCTCGAAGAAGTGCTGGTAGGATCAAATACAATAGACGTGGTAAAAACCACTTCTTACCCGGTATTGGTAGTGCCGGGAGGCGCCATGTTCAGGCCAATTGGCAAAATAGTGTTTGCCACTGACCTGCAGAAGATCGTAGAATCTACGCCTATCAGCCAGTTAACCAGGTTCCTCGACCTCTTTAACGCTGAAGTGCATGTGCTGAATATCGATCATAACAATAAGAATTTCTCTTCAGATACCCCTTACGAAACATTGCTGCTGGATACTATCCTGGAAAAATACAATCCTGTATTTCATTTTGTAGACGATAAAGAAATAGTGGAAGGCATCATGAATTTTGCGGATGCTAACAGGGCCGACCTGATCATCACCATTCCAAAGAAACACGGATTGTTTGAAACGCTCTTTAAAAGAAGCCGTACATCCAAACTGGCGTACCAGACACATATTCCATTGTTGGCTTTACGCGAATAATTTTTACATTTGAACTTACATTAAAGTTCATAATAATACTATGCTTAGACGTTCATTATCGGTATTGCTGGGATGTTTACTCCTGACGCAATTAAGCCATGCCCAGTTTTTAAAGAAATTGAGTAAAAGGCTGGAACAATCAACTACTGCCAAAGACACTTCTTCTTCATCCGGAACTGTTTCCCTGGCTGGTATTACTGAATCCGACGCTGGTTCCGCTATTAAAGAAGCATTGGCCAAAGGCGTTTCCGCAGGTATTTCCAAATTGAATAAAACTAATGGCTTCTTTGGCAGTGATATTTACAAGGTATTACTTCCCCCGGATGCGGTTAAAATAGAGAACACGCTGCGGTCTATAGGCTTAGGCAGCCAGGTAGATAAGGCTATTTTGCAGATCAACCGTTCTGCAGAGAAAGCGGTAGGTTATGCAGCTCCTATCTTCGTTAACGCTATTAAAAAAATGACGTTAACAGACGCTTTAAACCTCGTTAAAGGTGGCAATACTTCAGCTACTGATTACTTCAAAAGTAAAACAACAGACGAGCTGAAAGCAGCATTTGCTCCGGTGATCCAGAAAACGCTCGACAGTACGGCAGCTACCAGGTATTACACCGACATTGTGAATACCTACAATAAACTGCCTACTACTTTCAATAAAGCCAATCCTGACCTCAAAGACTATGTAACTACCATGGCAGTAAACGCCCTGTTCGACCAGATAGGCAAAGAGGAAGCGGCAATCCGGACTAACCCTGCCGCCAGAACTACTGATTTGCTGAAGAAAGTATTCGGAGCCAAGTAGGCTCGCAAAGTTGCTAAGGAGGCAAAGAGCGCAAAGTTTTTCAAGGAAAATAAGAAAGCAAAGGGATTAAAAGATTGTGTTATATACAATGATCTTTTAATCCCTTTGCTTTCTTATTTTGTTGTCTTGCTTTTTAAAATACGTTCCTCTCCTCCTTAAAAATTCACTCCCTCTTCTTAAAACTAAAACTCGCTCCTTTATTTCTTAAAACTCGCTTCAATCCAAAATCCTTTGCGCCCTTTGCCTCCTTCCGCCCCTTTGCGTGAACCTACGCGAGGAGGACCTGCCACGCCGCCCGCACATCTCCTCTCTCCAGCAACTGTTTGGCATACAGGTGCAACTCCCTCTCCATTTCGTCTGGCGTGACGCTATAATATTGGATGATGTTTTTAAGGTGATCGTCATGAAATGCCGGATCAATGAATGGCAGTTCATGTACGTTGGCCAGTTGGCCAAGGTTATTACCAGTGAGGATGCTGCTGTTCCGGATGGCTGCAGGCAGCGCATCTACGCCGATCCCCAGTTTGGTATTGGGTTTCGCTACTTCAAACACGGCATTGCCGGAGGCGCGGCAATAATAATCGCCTCCCATTCTTGCTACCAGGTCTATTTTATGCGGATCTATTTTGCCGTTGGCGTCCAGTATGGTTTCGGTGATATGCAGCATTACCGGTTCGCAGATCACGAGGTTGCCTGCGCCTCCTTCCTGTCCGGTTACGATGATCTCTTTCACGATACATTCTATCTGCACAGGGCTTTCCTTTACCCTGAATGGTTTGATCTTTTCGGAAGGCACCGGAGTGAAGCCCGATTTTTCAAATTCATTTACGCCTGCAGGGTATTCGCAACTGGCCAGGGAAGCTTGCTGCACCATGTTGTAGTTCACCACATTGATCACCACTTCCCTGGTAGCCATTACATTTTCCAGGGTATGTTTCACTGTATTATCCCTTACCCGGCGGGAAGGAGAAAATATCAGCGTAGCGGGATTAGAGCCGAAAACGTTGAAGAAACTGAAAGGCGACAGGTTAGGCTGACCTTCGGCGTTCATGGTGCTGGCAAAACAGATAGGCCGCGGAGCCACCGCCCCCAGCAGGTAAGCATGCAACTCGCTGGTTTTGATACTTAAAGGATCTATCTGCATACTATTTTTTCTTTAAAGCCAGGATAGAAAAGTCGCTGTCTTCCTGTTTGATGATATTGGTAAGGGTACCAAGGCCGGTTACTTCCATTTCCACTACATCTTCGGGCTGCAGCCATTGTTCTTTATATTCCGGATCGTTCAGTTTGCCGGTGCCGTTGAGTTCCAGGAAACAACCGGTGCCTACGGTACCGCTGCCGATAATATCGCCAGGCAGGATATTGGCGCCATACGCGCAGCGTTCAACGATTTCAGCAAATGTCCAGTCCATATCTCCCATATTTCCTTCACTTACCTGGATGCCATTTACTTTGCAGGTCATTTTCAGGTTGTAATTATTGCCTGTATGACCTGGCTTCGCCGGGATCTTATAGGCTTCCAGTTCATCCGGCGTTACCAGCATAGGGCCAACAACGGTGCTGAAGTCTTTACCTTTGGCCGGGCCAAGGTTGAGCAGCATTTCTTCCATTTGGAGGGTGCGTGCGCTCATATCGTTCATGATCATGTATCCGCCAATGTATTCGTCTGCTTCGGCCGCTGTGATATTTCTGCCGGCTTTGCAGATCACGATCGCTACTTCCAGTTCAAAATCCAGTTTCTGGAAATGGTCGGGCATGCATGAAACGGCGCCGGGACCCTGGATAGCGTTATGGTTGGTGAAATAAAAGATCGGGTATTGATCAAATTCCGGGATCATAGGTACTTTCCTGTTGCGGCGGGCAGCTTCAACATGCTGGCGGAATGCATATCCATCGCGGCAGGAAGTAGGGAAAGGCACCGGCGATAAGAGGTCTACCGAGTCAACCGGGATACCGGTTGTACCCCCGGGGTGTTTGCCTTCTTTCAGCATTGCGTCGGCCTGTTTGGCTATCTCTATTACATCTTCCCACATCATGAGGAACATTCCCATATTATTGGGCAGATCGGGGTGCAGGTCTTGTGTATTGTAGAGCAGTCCATTTGCCAGTATGGCCAGTTGGTCGGTTTCTTCTCTTAAGTAGCTTACTAATTTCATGGTTGTTGGTTGTTCTGGTTGTATGAAGGCTCAAATATAACATCATTGCGGCAATAGAAGATGCTTTCTATCCGCCGAAAATGGGTATATTTATAAGTACGAACCATCGTGTATGCGTTACTGTTTTCTGATAATCTGTATGTTCGCCTGCAGGTCGATAGCTGTAGCCCGCCAGTCCGCCGATTCCCTGCTAATTAAGCTGATATGGCAGAAAGCATCTCCCGGCCTGAAACATATCCTGCAACACCCGGATTCTTTCAGATACCAGATAATTTATACCCAGATCGACAGGGATAAGCATAATGTGCCTTCCTTTACCAATCATAACTATGGAGTGGATGACCAGCTGTATTTTAACCCTGCCAGTACGGTTAAACTGCCGGTGGCATTGTTAGCCCTGGAGAAGCTAAGGAAATTGGGGATACAGGGACTGAATTTCGATACTCCGATGCTAACGGATAGCGTAAGAAAGGAACAGGTGCAGGCGCACACAGACACCACCGCCGAAAACGGGTTGCCATCGGTTGCCCACTATATCAAAAAAATATTCCTGGTAAGTGACAATGATGCCTATAACCGGCTATACGAATTCGTAGGTCAGCAGGCTATAAATGAAGAACTCTGGAAGAAGGGTTACCGCAATGTGAGGATTATACGGCGTTTTATGCCGCTCACGGAAGAGGAAAACAGGGTAACCAATCCCATCAGGTTTGTGCGCAACGGCCAGGTGATCTATCAGCAGCCTGAGATGATAGACACGATAACGTTTGATTTCAGCCGGCAGATATTTATCGGGAAAGGGTATTGGGATAAGGATGAGAAGTTGGTGTTTAAGCCGATGGATTTCACCAGGCACAATATTTTTCCATTGACAGACCTGCAGCATATGCTGCAATCTGTGCTATTTCCAACATCGGTACCCAAAGCCAGCCGTTTTTTATTAACGAAAGAAGATTTGAGATTGTTATGGGGGTATATGTCATCTTATCCGTCAGAAAGTAAGTGGCCGAGGTATGATACTTCGGAATACTATGACAGTTTTACAAAGTTCTTTTTTTTCAAGTCGGGACGGCAGAACATTCCCCCTGCTATCCGTGTATTTAATATGGCTGGCTGGTCGTACGGTTTCCTGACGGATGCTGCCTATATTGTTGATTTTGAACATAATATAGAATTCATGCTGACGGGTACCGTGTATGTGAACCGGGATGGGATCTTAAACGATAACAAGTATGAGTATGAAGAAGAGGGGTATCCTTTCTTCAGGGAGATTGGGGAGATCATATACCAGTATGAGTTGCAACGGAAAAGGAAGTACCGGCCTGACCTCAGGTCATTCAATATACATTACCGGGAGAATTAATCCGGCTAAATATCCTGATTGAGCGAAATAATGAATGAACATCGTATTTTTGCATGTCAATAAGGCTGATATATTCAAATTTTAATACATTTTGAGTTTTCGGCAAGGTATTTAGGAAGGTTTTATTCATATCCCGTAACTGCACCTCAAAACTTTGGGAGTTATGAAGTTTGAAAAGATTAAGAACAAAGGACAGGCAAGATTATTTGAAAGCCAGTATCTGGAGATGCTAACGAAAACGCATCCATTAGTGATCTGGGGTATGTATTTGCCCATTATCGGCTATATGTTGTATTATAGCCATGCAACTTTAGGATTCAGCGTTGGAACTGTAGCCGCCGTATTCTTTGGAGCCATGTTTTTCTGGTCGTTCTTCGAGTACATTATGCACAGGTTTATTTTCCATTTTGCCAGTGATAATCCAAAAGTTCGCCGTTTCATCTATGTCATGCATGGTAATCACCATGAGTACCCGAGAGACAAACAGCGGTTATTCATGCCACCGGTGCCAAGCCTGATCTTAGCATCTGTTATTTTCGGAGCGCAGTATATTTTTCTGCGCCAGATAACTTTTATGTTTTTCCCTGGCTTTTTGCTTGGTTACCTGCTGTACGGAAGCATGCACTATGCTATCCATGCCTGGAACCCTCCTTTCCCATTTATGAAGCCCTTATGGAGAAATCACCATTTACATCACTACAAAAGTGACGACAAGGGTTTCGGTGTAAGCTCTTCGATTTGGGATAGGGTGTTCGGAACATTTTTCGATCTGAAAAAAGAGAAGGAAGATAAAGAAAAGGTAAAGGAATTAATGTTTTAGGAAAAACCGGCTGAATAGCCGGTTTTTTTATATCCCAATTATTGAAAATCCCTTTTTGCCGCATCTTAGTGAAAAGAGATGTATGTTTTCAAATTGTTTACTAGCCTCCCATACCCTTCCTGTGGTAACGGAGAACCCTACGAAGAACGAAGTATCCTTCCCTTTCATTATTACAACTAAAACTACTTTTATTAAGTTACCCGGTAACCTGGAGGTAACCGGTCTGGCAGTTTTGTCGGTATTTATCAATAAAAAAGGATCGGCAGAACGTTTTACAATTGCCAGCCTCCAAACCTGGAAAGATGGCAAACGGATATTTTTGAAAGAAGAAGAAAAAAGCAAACTGCATTCCTTATTTTCGGAGTATACCAGGCGTCATATCCGGATCAGGAAAGTTTCCGGAACAGAAGTCAATACGCTAACAGAAGTGCATATCCCTGTAAGGTTGCATTAATATTCCACTATGAACATAAAATTGTTTTTAGCGTTAATCCTTTTGTTTTATTTGCCTGCCAGCGCCCAGGTAAAGGTTACGAAACTCAGCGTGGTATATGAAGATTTTGCAACAGAAACCGTTGAGGATGTGCCTTGCGAATATTTCAAAGCTGCATTTGCAGGATCATTGAAGACGATCGATATAACGGGGGCGGATATACTAAAAGATCTGCTGCCAAATTTTAAGCCTGTTAAACCGCGTGCTATTGATGTACGGGCAGCAATAGTAATTTGTCGGAATAAGTTGAAAGAAGAATGGTGTATGGACAGGTTTGGTGTTTTTGTAAATAAGACTACCGGGAAGTATTATACGAATAAGCGTTTGTTTGATCTTTTATCAGATAGATGCGGGCAGAAAGGAGGAGGAAATTTCGTCATCTTTACATTACCTAAAAAATAATAGATGATATTGTTTATAGATAAGACATTACACTATTTACGGACAATCCTCATACCAGTGGTTTGCTTATTTGGATGCATTCAAAAAAATGGCTCGGTCGAAAAAGAGAATGATACATCTGCGACGATAACTAGCTATTATGAAAACGGACAGCTTGAATCTATTTTGACGTTAAAAGATCCATCAAAGGGAATAGGGGTATATAAATCTTTTTACGTGAATGGGAGCTTGAAAAGTGAAGTGCCTTATGTAAATGGTGGAAAGGAGGGCTGGGAGGAGCAGTATGACAGCATCGGTAGAAAAATATCCAAAGTGCATTTTTCCCAAAACAAACAAAATGGGAGAGCTTTTTGGTATTCTGAAAGTGGGTCGCTAGAATCAGCCAGTTATTGGATTAATGACAAACAGTATGGAGAAGTTCTCTTTTATTTTAACGGAAATGTTATTCAGAAATATTATGTAAAAGATTGGGGAGGGAAAACATTTTATATTTCAAATTACAATAGGAAAGGCGATTTGCTTAGCGAAGAAGGTTTTGTTTTTAGTCCTTTGATTTTTATAAGGGAACGCAGAAACGCCATAATTGAGGAACATGAATATCCCTCAGGAAACCTAATTCGCTTGAGGGGGACAGATCAAGAAATTGGGATTACTGTCGCAACCCCTCCTAAAGTAAAATCGAAGCTCTACTTGATTATGAAAAATAATAGCAGCAATATTGACACTTTAGAAATGAGTGTAGAGAATAATACGGCTGTACTAAAACTAAACATTCTAAAAAAGGGAAGACATACAAGCACACTACAAGGAATGGATTTCAAAAATGAATCCTGACGAGCAATTCAACATAGTTTCTCATAGTGAGGGGGGAGCCTTTGCCGCAGGTATAGCAGCTTATTTATCTGAAAATGCTTGGGGTGATACGAAAGGTAATACAGTAGGTACCGTTTTATATTTATCGCCAGATGAAGCTGATGAGTTTGAACATACAAGCAGCGGAAAAGGGATACAAGTTCATAATTTAAGAGATCCAATCGCTCAATATTTCCCTTTGAAGGGCATTAAGAGAGAACTACAGTATGACAAAGGGGGGCTTGGAGAAGCTCATGGTGGGACTGTTTCCACTACTGTTATTAATGATTTGCAGACCCTCTTAAATGATGTAGCTAATTCAAAAGATTTTCAGCGGATTGAAACATCTGACGGTGTAATTTATAGAAGAAAATGAATGTTATTCACTAAACCTAAAGCTTTGCTTTTATTTAAATATGCAGAGCTTTAGAGGTTATGAGGTAATTAATGCCAGTAAGTTATTTGAGCGGTACTGGGATTCTTTGTATTAACAATGACGTGTTTTTCACAGATAGTGTTTTCCGTTTGTTTGTCGGGAAATTCAGATTTGATAAATACAATTTCGATTGAGTTGTAGTTTGGTTTGTACTTCATTATTTTAGAGAAGCGTGTGGCGATATTTGACGCTATTTCTTTTATTAAAAGACTGTCTACCGAACAGAAATTTTGGTGCTGTGCGTTTTTTAATTCTATCCAAAATTGACCGTTTTTTTTATTTTCTTTTATTGCTTTATAGTCGTGCTGTAGATTAACATCGGCGGAATACACGTTAGCTAAAGAGTCTGCGAATCTTTGTTCTTCTTTTGAGAGAAATATTTTAGGGGAGTAGCAGCAAGGTAAGGTTGCCATCATGAATAAAGTTATAAAAGGTAACGTACATTTTTTAAGAGCCATACAGGTTGAATTTATTGCAGTAAATTTAATTTTTCCATTGATGATAAAAGAATCGACGAGCTCACATATAACTTCCTTATTTTTTTGCAATAGTTTGTTTTATCTTGGATACGGTTAAATTTGGCTGCATCGGTAGTATTACATAAAGTATCAGTGGTTTAAAGATTGAGTTTGAGCCTGTCACCAAAGATAATAGATAAATGGCCAAGAGTTTGATTCCAATTATAGACAGGTTTGTTCCATCAAATGTACCATTACGATCCCTGGGAGGATTGATATCAACGGTGCCTATCGGGGGTTTTACTTGTTTACGGCCCTTCCCGTTCTTTCTATTGGCTCTATATCATCTTCTATATGTGCTTCAAGTTCATCCTCAAGAGCCCCTTCTAGGAACTCTTTTAGTAATGGAGTAAGCACCCCATCCTTACCTAGCAGCGTGTCACCCTTCTTCAAACGGGTAGCAGCCTGCTTCTTAAATGCCTCAAAATCGAAATTCTGTTTTTCCATATTGTCAGTTTAAAGTTAGTTAACTTTTAACTGACACACTTTTTGTAATAGTCTCTTAAGTGGTTAGCGTAAAGTGAGTTGGTATTGTAAGATTAACCAGCAACTCACGAATCACCACCTCTCCTCATCATCCGGCAAATCCTCCTGCCTGAAACTCGCCCGCGAAATTATTTTCTGCAACTGTCGCTCTACTATCAAACTCGCAATCGGTTTGTAAGGATCTGTGCCCAGCAACGCCGCTTCATTCAATAATTGCTTTACCCGTTTTTCCGAAACATCGATCCTGTACAGCAAGTAAACAAATTGCTGAAAATCTTTGCTGATCAATGATTCCAACCTTTCGGCCAATATCTCCAGGAGCTGGTCTGTACTCACATTATCGGGTACACGAACTTCTAAGGCGTCTTGCACCCACGCAGCAGTTTCCCGGAGATATTTTACGGGTAAGGTTGTCATTACTTCATTTGTTTGATCTTGTAAGAAGCATTGGTAATGATCTTGGCAGGTACTTTCTTATTATTCTTTATCTTTTTGGCAATGTAGGTATAATCGCCGGCCATTTCGCTGTTCTGTACGCAAATAGAAGGAAGTCCGCTGCTGATATTGATCAGGTAATTGGAAGTGGTGGTGCCGCTGATCTCTGCTGTTGCTTTAACATTATCGTCCAGGAATATAGTCTGGATCTTATCTGTTTTCATTTTTGCAGTGCCGTTGATCTTCGCGGTCTGCGAGTCCCAGGTTTGCAAAGTCCAGTAAAGGTCTACCCGGCCAACCAGGTCGCCGCGCATAGGTACGTTCTCTTCCCATTGGGTACCTGTTTTAATACCATGGGCAGGATACATCACAAAAAGTTGTTCCAGCCATCCGCGGAAGGCATCCGTTCCGAACTGGTCTTTGATCAGTTTCTTATAGGCTTCCTGTTCGTCTTTTTTCAGGGTGTTGAATGTTTCGCCGGCTTTATCCACCAGGGCGTCTAACCCTTCTACTTTGTTTATAATGCCGGTGGTTTGTATTTCAACTGTGAAAGGCTGATCCAGGATAGCTTTCAGTGCGCCCTGGAATGGTTCATCAGGTTTGCTTACCTTGGCATCTACGAAGATATTGTTATTCTTTGCGTTGAAATTGAATTTCAGGTCTTTATATTTAAATGTCAACGTAGTTTTTCCCGGTTCTATATTGGTGACCTCAATAGAGATCAGGTTGTTGTAGTCTCTTGTAGTACGTTGTACAACCCCATCTACGGTAACATAGGTTTCAGTTCTGCTTTTCTGCTCCAGTTCAAATACTTCGCCTTTATGGAAGGTATAGCTCAGGTCCAGGTATGCGCCGCCTTGCTGCGCATTGGCAATAGAAAAAGCAAAAAGGAAAGTGAGAAGGCCAAAAATTCTTTTCATTACTATTTTATTTATCAAACATACTTTTCAATCACTCCCAGGCCGAACAACGCAAAATCATATTTCGCCGGGTCGTCCGGGTCCAGTTTCTTCAGTTCATGTGTAAGCGCTACTGCTGTTTTCCAGTCGGATTTTGCTTCCGGGATAAGTCCCAGGCGGGCAGCAACCCTGCTTACATGTATGTCTACAGGACATACTAACTGTGATGGAGATATGTAGTTCCATAGTCCAAAATCTACGCCATTTTCGTCCTTTCTTACCATCCAGCGTAAATACATATTCAGTCGTTTACAGGCCGAATTCTTAGCAGGAGTGGCAATGTGTTTTTCTGTTCTTTCCGGGTGTTCCAATGCAAAGAAGACTTTTCTGAAGCCTATCAGCGCATTTTCTACATTCTCGTCCTGGGCGCTGATATGCCCGCTGAATGCAAATTCCAACGATGTTACATTGGAATAGTAATGTTGAAGGAACTCGACAAAATACAGCAGATCAAGCCCGTTAAAGGTTCGATGGGCGAACGACATCAGCTTCATCCTGTCTCTCGGCTGATGGTTGCGGATAAAGTCGTAAGGCGCATTATCCATCATTTTTAGCAGCGAAGTACATTTGTTGATGATGCTGGTGCGGTTTCCCCACGCGAGTACTGCCGCGAACAGACCGGCTATTTCAATGTCCTGCAGTTGGCTGAACCGGTGAGGGATACTGATAGGATCATCTGCAATAAAATCCGGATTATCGTAATAGTCGGCTTTGGCATTTAAGAACTCCTGTAATAGCTGGATCTTCATATTATAACTTACTGTATCGGCAAGGTATTTCTAACACTATCGGTAACGATAGCCCTGGAAACCCCCGGGATATGGTTAGGGCAAAAAGGTACGCGTTGGTAAAGATAATTTTTACAGATAAAAATTGGAATGAAAATTCTTCGAACGGATTTTGAACCGATAGTTATTCTATAGCCTTATCAAGATCGTCAATCAGGTCGTCTGCATCTTCGATCCCCACGCTCAGGCGGATCAAAGAATCGGCTAAGCCGTTCCGGAGCCTTTCTTCCCTGGGTATAGAGGCATGCGTCATGCTGGCCGGGTGCCCGATCAGCGACTCTACCCCGCCCAGCGATTCGGCCAGCGAAAACAGGTGAGTGTTGCTAAGTACCCGGTTGGCAGCTTCCAGGCGATCGTCTTTCAGGGTAAAAGAGATCATGCCTCCGAAATTGCGCATCTGGGTGGCGGCGATTGCATGATTTGGATGATCGGCAAACCCCGGCCAGTATACTTTATCCACTTTGGAGTGGTTCCGGAGAAATTGCGCTATAGCGGCCCCGTTTTCACAATGCCGCTGCATCCTCACATGAAGGGTTTTGATGCCGCGCAATACCAGGAAACAATCCTGCGGCCCAGGCACTGCCCCGCATGAGTTCTGGATGAAATACAACTGTTGTGCAAGGGCCTCGTCTTTCACTATTACTGCGCCATGTACTACATCGCTATGCCCCCCAAGATATTTGGTAGCCGAATGAACCACTATATCAGCACCCAGGTCTAAGGGGTTTTGCAAATAAGGAGAGGCAAATGTATTGTCTACAACCAGCAACGCCTTGTGCGCCGCTGCTATTTCAGCGCAGGCGGCTATGTCAATGATCTTTAACAGGGGGTTTGTTGGCGTTTCTATCCATATCATCCGGGTCTGAGAACTCAGGTGCTGCGAAATAGTTGCAGCGTCCGACATGTCAATGAATTTAAACCTGATACCCAATGGTTCATATATTTTGGTGAAAATACGGTAAGAACCGCCATATAAGTCGTTGGTTGCCAGTACTTCATCTCCCGGTTTCAATAATTTCATTACTGCATCCGTTGCAGCCATCCCGCTGCCAAAGCTGATACCATGACTGCCATTTTCAATAGCTGCCAGCGCTTTTTGTAAGGCATCACGGGTTGGATTCTGTGTTCTGGCATATTCATACCCTTTATGCACACCCGGCCCGTCTTGCACATAGGTGGATGTCTGGAATATAGGGGTCATAATGGCGCCGGTTGATGGATCTGGGGCTACACCGGCATGTATGAATTTAGTACCTGGCTTCATATCTGTATGATTTTAAATCGCTAATTCGGTTTTGGCGGTTTTCAAATATACCGTTTTCAACACCTTTAGCCAACATCATTTTGTAAACAAAAAAATGGCAGACAACCTGGATGTCATCTGCCATTTTCCTGTAATATTAAAATATGATCGTATAAATCCCGACGCTTACGAACATTTTTATATCGTTCACCAAATCGTTCTTCCTCTAACCTCGCAATCGGACTAAATTTGTTCCAGGTTTTTCATAGGATATGGTTAAAATTCTTAAGGCGGTATTCTTACCGCTTTTCTTTTTTATTACTTTTTCTTAGCTGTTGCACCCTCAGACCATTTGATCGGTAAACTAACACTCACTTTATCCCAGGCAATCACCAGGTTAGCGCCCGGATCTCCCTTCTCAAATACCATTGTAAATGCTTCTACCGGTGTATCCAGCGCCATTACCGGCAATGCTGTCCTTACAACATCTTTCTTCTGATCATATTTAAAAGCTCCCCAGATATCAGTATCCTTATTCAGGATGATAGTCCAGGTTTTTTCTGTTGGGATCGCATACATGGTATATCTCCCTTTGGGAATGTTTTTGCCGGCGATAATAACAGGTCTGAAGAACTCTATCTCCGTAGCCTCGTTGGCGCCTAAACGCCATATCTGGCCATACTCTTCGAGGTTCCCAAAAATATCCCTGCCCTTGGTCTGTGGGCGACTGTAAATAACTCTTGCAACCAGGGTACCCGGTTCGCCTTTCACTTTCACCGTATACGGGTACATTACAGGATAATAGGCCATATCCATCGGGCTGGCGTCTAAAGGCGGCAGTTTTTTGTCTTGAGCATTTACACAAATACTTAACAGGCAGGCAAAGGTGGCAAGCAATTGAATTTTTCTAAACATCCGGAAAGGTTTTTCTAATTAAAATGACTGGGCAAACCTAGCTTTTTTAAGCAATCTGAAAAGTGCCGATCCGGCTTTTTAACAAGCTATTGGCGGATTTCCTCCCGGATCAACCCTTCCACATACTGCTGTAATTCAGGGAAAAATTCCTGGTAACAGGCTTTTAATTTTTCGTAGTGTTCCATGAATACAGCATAGATGATATTGGCATCCGTTTCCAGGTATTTTGCCCTTTGTACCAAACCCCTCATCGACCTGAAGATCCCTTCGATATAGTGATAGCCGTATAACCAGTTATATTCTTCCATATACCCGAACATTTTCATAAATGCTGGAGGCAACGCCTCTTCTTGCTTCCGGATGATGCTGTAAACGTTACGGGCAAACGAATGCAGGCTTTCTGCCGTGAATTTTTCGGGGTCGGTAGCCAGGAAATGGTCATAAACCAGGTCAACGAATACGCCGCTATATAACCCGCTTGAAGCCCTGAAATACTGCTTGGCGTGAAGCGTTAACGGATGCTGATCGGTGAACGTATCGATAGCCCTGTGGATCCGGATCCCGGCCTGGATCGCCGGATCGTAAACGGCAAGCCTGGACTGGCCTTTCACAAAATCAGCTATCATATTCCCGGTGATCAGTGCGGGTTGCTCGAACGATAAATATGCATGGGCCAGGTAATTCATACAGGGCAAGGTAAGGATTTATGCGGTTCAGCCTAACTATTTTTGTCTCTAACCTAAGTATGTAGTTATCAAGTTGTTGCCGCTGTGCATGGTAAAGCCGGCCAGTTATACAGACCACCTGAAAATCTATCCAGTTTAACAATATCTTAACTTTCGTTCATGCAACATTGGCAAAGTTGAACCAACACACAGACAGGAGGGCGTCTATAACCGCTACTGTACAGTATTGGGCAGGCGGACGTCCATTACCGGATACCCCAACTAATCATGTAAACCCACCAGTAAAGTATCACTTGCCATCCGCCCCAGTTGCGATGTAGCTTTGGGTCGTAATCAAAATGTAAAACAAACAATCACAATAAATTTTTTCCGCCATGAAAAAACTAATTGCAATCCTGGGAGCATCCATCTTATTGTATGCAAATTCGCTCTTTGCGAACGTTTACGAAACAACCGTAAGCAAAAAGATCTCTACCTCGTTCACTGACGCCTTTGCCGGCGCTAAAGACGTGAAATGGTATACAGATGATAATAAAACCTTTACGGCCAAGTTCACTTTAAATAATAATAAAGTGACTGCCTTTTACCGCGAAGACGGCAGCCTGATGGCTACCAGCCGTTACCTGTCAGGAGAACAACTGCCGCTGAATGTGCTGAGCAGGTTGAACAGGAAGTATTCCGACTGCTCCATCTATTCCGTAGTTGAGTATACTGCCGACGAACACACCGTTTACTACCTGACCCTGGAAAACAAAGATTCCTGGATCATAGTAAAGGCCGACGAAGACGGAACCCTTCGTACCAATAAAAAAATGAAGAAAGCTTAGTTTAGTTTTAGTTAGTGTTAAAAATTATAGTGCCTGCGGTTTTTACCCAGGCACTTTTTTTATAACCTTGGGCGCCTCCAAATTTATCTTAACTTTGCCCACTGTTAAGGCTTTATTAGCCAGACTGTTAATGTATAAATGATTAAATGACATGAACAAGGGACCCGTTTCTCAATTTATCCAGCACCATTATCGCCACTTCAATGCCGCTGCATTGGTGGATGCTGCCAAAGGATATGAAACACACCTGCTGGAAGGCGGTAAAATGATGGTGACATTGGCCGGTGCAATGAGTACGGCCGAACTGGGCATTTCTTTCGCAGAAATGATCCGTCAGGGTAAAGTTGATATCATTTCCTGTACAGGTGCAAACCTCGAAGAAGATATCATGAATTTGGTGGCTCATACTCACTATAAAAGAGTGCCTAACTATCGCGATCTGAGTCCGCAGGAAGAATGGGATCTGCTGGAACAAGGTTTCAACCGTGTTACAGATACCTGTATCCCTGAAGAAGAAGCTTTCCGTCGTATTCAGCAACACATCTACAAGATCTGGAAAGAAGCCGATGAAAAAGGTGAACGTTACTTCCCGCACGAATTCATGTACAAACTGCTGTTGAGCGGCGTAATGAAAGAAAATTACGAGATCGATCCGAAGAACAGCTGGATGCTGGCCGCCGCAGAAAAAAATATTCCTATCATCGTTCCCGGATGGGAAGACAGTACAATGGGTAACATTTTTGCTTCTTACTGCATTAAAGGCGACCTGAAAACCAGCACTATGAAGTCCGGTATCGAATACATGATCTTCCTGTCTGAATGGTACCGCGCTAACTCTTCAGGTAAAGGTGTCGGATTCTTCCAGATAGGCGGTGGTATTGCAGGCGATTTCCCTATCTGCGTTGTGCCAATGATGTACCAGGACCTGGAATGGACCGATGTTCCTTTCTGGTCTTACTTCTGCCAGATATCTGACTCAACTACCTCTTATGGTTCTTATTCAGGCGCAGTGCCTAATGAAAAGATCACCTGGGGTAAACTGGATATTCACACGCCTAAGTTCATTGTAGAATCAGATGCTACCATCGTAGCTCCGCTGATCTTCGCTTATGTTCTTGGCTGGTAATTTATTTTTTCTTCAACATTACAAAGGCTGACCGGTTTAACTGGTCAGCTTTTTTTTATATAAACAACTCCCCGGCTATTCCATCTGCAAACAACCGGCCTGCTGTAGTAAGTCTTAATGCCTCTCCTGCCCTTTCCATTTTCCCCGCTGCTATAAAAGGCTGGCTATGAGCCAACAGGTGCAATACCCTGTCTTTACCGAATTTCTCGGCTACCCATTCCAGGTTGCAACCTGCCGAAGTGCGTAAAGTGGTCATTATATACTCGTTGAACTGCATACTGGTGGTAAGCGATTCTATTTCAAACGGCACTGTTCCGGCCTGGATGCTTTTCATATAAAGGGCGTTATTGGCAATATTCCATTGCCTGGAATGCCCATTGAACGAATGGGCCGAAGGTCCCAGGCCCAGGTAATGTTTTCCCTGCCAATAGCTGCTGTTATGCCTTGAATGCCAGCCGGGAAGCGCAAAGTTAGAGATCTCGTAATGCTCGTATCCCGCTTCTTTCAACCACTGCATCAGCAATTCGAAATGCAGGGCCGCTTTATCCGGATCTGTGGGTTCCATTTTTTTCTTGGCGATGAAATGATCCAGTGCAGTGCCGGGTTCAACTGTCAGTGCATAGCAGGATAAATGTGGGATACCCAACGCGATTGCCCGTTTTACATTGGCCTCCCAGGCTTCATCACTGAGGGTTGGCCCACCGTAAATAAGGTCGATGGTTATATTCGTAAACCCCGCTTCCTGTGCGTGTGTAATGCAGTTTATTGCTTGTTGGCTGTCGTGAGCCCTGTTCATCCAGCGCAGGTCTTCTTCCCGGAACGACTGCACGCCAATGCTCAGGCGATTGATGCCTGCTGCTTTGAGTGATTTTAGCCGGTCGGCCGACAGGTCATCAGGGTTTGCTTCCAGCGTGATCTCCGCTTCCGCCGTTATAGGGTATAGCGCATGCAGGCGGTTAAGCAGTTTTTCCAGTTGCGTTTCGCTCAGTAAACTGGGCGTTCCACCGCCGAAATAAATGGTTTCAACAGTTTCGCCGGCCAGGTATTGCCGCTGGTATTCCATCTCCTGCAGGATGCAATTCACCATTTCCTCCTGGTGCTGCCTGGAAGTGGAAAAATGGAAATTGCAGTAGTAGCAAGCCTGTTTGCAGAAAGGAATATGTAAATAAATGCCGGACATGTGTATCTTGAAACCTCGTTTACGGTGACCTGTTACCGGTCAACTATGGACTATTTTAATATCTTTGTGGCATCAAATTTACGTTGCAGTTTTGTTTTGTGAGCAGGACGGTGTTAATTGCTGCTGTATTCCCAAAGTTGAGGGAGATTGATATTTGTGAAAAACCGATTATAAAGTCATTGCAAAATATTTTCCTGGTGCGAAACTGGTTATTGTCGCTATTTTTTATTCTTGTTTATTGGCCTTTACAGGCGCAAAATGCTGATTCTGTTAAACCTGAAAGCTCCAGGGTTGTGCAACAAAATCCCGCACCTCAACGTACGGGAACCGATACCGCCCGTCGGGTGATCCGTAAACCCGCAGTGAAGAAAGACAGTACCCGTACGGTTATACACAAGGTTGATTCGGCAGCCCTCGCAAAAGACACAGTTAAACTGAAGGCAGATAGCCTGGCGGTTGCAGCGCCTCCAAAAGTGCTGCCTCCCACTCCTTATGAGATCTACCTGAAAGAGCTCGCGCAGAAAAATGATTTCCTGAAACCCGGCAGGCCCAGGTTTGTTGATACCAATCCTGTAAGGCAGTATAAAGACCTTGACTGGCTGATATACCTGATGTCGGGAGTCTTGTTGTTATTGAGCATTATCCGTTTATCATACCGTAAATACTTTGCAGATCTTTTCAGGGCATTCCTGAATCCTACGCTGAGCCAGCGCCAGTTGAAAGACCAGCTGTCGCAGGCCCCCTTCCCTAACTTCCTGATGAATGCCTTTTTTGTCATTGCCCTTGGCGTTTACCTCTACCTGGTGCTTTTCAGGATGCAGATCTTCCCGCAGGCGGAACCATGGCTGCTGATACCGGGGTTGATCATGATGGTAGGATTGATCTATGGAGCGAAATTTATTGTGCTGCGTTTTTGCGGGTGGTTATTCGGCAACTCGGAGCTGGCAGATGCGTATGTCTTTATTTTATACCTGATCAACAAGGTATTGGGTATATTATTAGTGCCTTTCCTGGTGATATTGGCCTTCTGTAAACCAACAATAGCGGATACTTTCCTGTATATTTCAATATTTTTTATTGTGTTACTGGTTGTGTACAGGTATATTAGATCATATTCCTTAGTTAAACAGTATCTATCCTTCAGTAAATTGCATTTTTTTCTTTACCTTTGCGCATTCGAAGTAGCGCCGGTTTTGATTCTGATCAAGGTGCTACAGAATATCTGGTTAACTGGTAATCCCTGATTATCGCCTATTGTTAACACAAGAGCAAAAAACGTATGATAAAAGGCGGGCCAAAAAAAGATTTGCAAGGTAAACAAATTCAGTCAATCCTTATTTCTCAACCAAAGCCAGAAACAGAAAAATCGCCCTACTATGATTTGGCGAAGAAATTCAATGTGAAATTGGATTTTTTCCCCTTTATCAAGGTAGAGGGTTTGCCAGCTAAGGAGTTCAGAAAACAGAAAATCGACATCCTTAGTTATACGGCCGTAATTTTTACCAGCCGTAACGCGGTAGATCACTTTTTCAGGATTTGCGAAGAAATGAAGATTAAAGTGTCGCAGGATTGCAAATACTTTTGTATCACAGAAGCTGTTGCGTTGTATCTTCAAAAGTTCATCCTTTACCGCAAACGTAAGGTATTCTTTGGTGCGGACGGTTCTACCAAAGGCGTACTGGAGGTAATGAATAAACACAAAGACAACGAGAAGTTCCTCTTCCCAAGTTCTGACAGCCAGAAAAAAGATATCGAGGAATGGTTGAAGGCCAACAAATGTGAGTACGCTACTGTTACCCTCTATAAAACAGTATCTACGGACGTAAAGGAAGTATTGGCTGCTACCAACTATGATATGATCGTGTTCTTCAGCCCTTCCGGCGTAAAATCGTTATTTGAAAACGTACCTGGTTTTGTACAGAACGGAACGCATATAGGCGCATTTGGTCCTACCACTTCAGCCGCTGTTGAAGAAGCCGGATTACGACTGGATGTAAAAGCTCCCCAACCGCAGGCGCCATCTATGGTTGCCGCTTTGGAACAGTACCTGACTTCGTTAAGTAAAAAATAATTCTACCAGCAACATATTGAAGGGTCGGCCAGGCAATGGCCGGCCCTTTTTGATTTAATATAGCAACTCATAAAAATTCCGGGAAATAATTCAATATTTGTAGCACTAAAATCTAAGTCCGGAAACCATGAACAAGCTTATCAGTGAAACGAGCCCGTATTTGTTGCAGCATGCGCATAACCCCGTGAATTGGTACCCCTGGGGAGATGAAGCTTTGGAACGGGCTAAGCAGGAAGACAAGCCTATCCTGGTGAGTATCGGCTATGCAGCTTGTCACTGGTGCCACGTAATGGAGCGGGAAAGCTTCGAAAATGAAGCCACCGCCGCTATTATGAACGATCATTTTATCAATATAAAGATCGACAGGGAAGAAAGACCCGACCTGGATCATATCTATATGGACGCCCTGACGGCTATGACCGGCGCAGGCGGATGGCCTTTGAATGTTTTTCTCACACCAGATAAAAAACCGTTTTACGGGGGCACTTATTACCCTCCCGTTAAGGCATACAACCGTCCGTCGTGGACGGATGTACTGTTGTCTATTTCCGATGCATTTCAGAACCGCCGTGAAGAAATAGAAAGCCAGGCCGAGAACCTGGTATCGCATATTCATCAGTCGTCGCAGTTCGGATTGCAGGCGCCGATCCTGAACCTGCCGGTCGAAGAGCTGTTCACCCGGCAACAGTGCGATACCGTCGCAGAAAACCTCTTAAAGCAGGCGGATACGCTCTGGGGTGGTTTCGGAAGGGCGCCAAAGTTCCCGCAAACCTTTGCTATCAGCTATCTCCTGAGATATCATCACGCCTGGAAACATCCCGAAGGCCTGCAACAAGCATTATTATCGCTGGATAAAATGCTGCAGGGCGGGATCTACGATCAGCTGGGCGGCGGTTTTGCCAGGTATTCGACAGATGAAAAATGGCTGGCGCCGCACTTCGAAAAGATGTTGTACGATAACGCATTGCTGGTCGATGTGTTATGCGACGCCTGGCAACTGACCCGTGCAGAAAGTTATGCAACAACGATCAGGGATACACTCTCTTTTATTGAAAGGGAAATGACCTCGCCTGAAGGAGGCTTCTACGCCGCGCTGGATGCTGATTCTGAAGGTGTTGAAGGTAAGTTTTATACCTGGAGCAGGGCGGAGATCCATCATATCCTGGGCGAACAGGCAACGCCGTTCTGCGAATATTATGGCGTAACGGAAGAAGGGAACTGGGAACATACTAATATTTTATGGGTACAGCAGCCGTTAGAGCAGTTTGCGGCCGAGAGAGGATATGACGCCCCGGTGTTGAACGCAATGTTGAAAGGATGCAGGGAAAAACTGATGGCGGTGCGCAACAACAGGATCCGGCCAGGGCTGGACGACAAAATAATCCTGGGTTGGAATGCGTTGATGATACACAGCTATTGCAAAGCGTTCCTGGCGTTGGGCGACGAACATTACCGGGACGTTGCGGTTGCAAAGATGGAATGGGCCCTGAAGGCGTTTGCAGAGGGAGAGGGATTTAAGCATACCTGGAAGAATGGCGTGGCTAAATATCCTGCGTTCCTGGACGATTATGCCTACCTTATACGGGCGCTGATTCAATTGCAGGAAATAACCGGGAACCTGGATTATTTGTATAAAGCAAGGAAAATCACTGAATTTGTAATTTCGCAATTCGGGGATGAGCAACAACTTTTCTTTTATTATACAATAGAAGGGCAGAATGACGTTATAGTGAGGAAAAAGGAGATTTACGACGGGGCGGTACCAAGCGGGAATGCCATAATGATTCAAAACCTTTGGTATCTTTCTGTTGTTTTCGATCAAAAAGCATGGGCTGAGAGGAGTTTGGCTGTTGTTTCAGCAATATCGCAAACGACTGTACGCTATCCTACTTCTTTTGGCGTTTGGGCTATCCAGTTATTACAGTTCGTAAAAGGAACCCCCGAGCTGGCAATCGTTGGTCCACAATTTTTAGAAAGAATGAATGAAGCGGGTAACTGGTTTATCCCGTTCCGGGTGCTGGTCGGCGCTTCAAAAACTGTCACGGATATACCATTGTTAAATGGTCGGGAGTATGAAAATGAAACCCTTGTCTATCTGTGCAAAGATTATCATTGTATTAAACCAGTTTCTTATATAAAAGAAATTATTAATTTAATATAATTATTATGTAACTTGCTGCCAGGATGAAGGGGTAGCGTTCAAATAAATGTTAATGACTTTATATAATAAAATGTTAAAAAGCGCGTTTAAACTACTTACGGAACGGATTTGACGGAATTGAAAAAGTTGGATAAAAAGTCACTACGGATTAAAATTAATTATTACATTTGCTATCTTTCATATAAACAAAGCGGGTGAAAAATGAGAGTTGTGTTCCCTTGTATGCAGGTATGTCACACCAGGCTGGTTAAAGAAAAAACATATTCTGATGAAAGCTACCCTTATGAAGCTTAACTATGTAAAAGGTCTGTTGGCAATAGTGCTGGTTTCCCTGCTGGCCGGCTGTGGCGGTAGTAAAACCCCTAAAAACGCTCAAGGGCAATTGATTGGCGTGAGCCCAAGACCAAAGTACACTCCCCCTGTACCTTACGGGATGGTATACGTACCAGCCGGAACTTTTCACATGGGTCCCAGCGATGAAGATGTGAACTATGCTTACACTGCACGTAACAAGTCTATCTCCATCTCCGGGTTTTACATGGATGCAACCGAGATCACGAACAATGAATACCGTCAGTTCGTTCAATGGGTGCAGGATTCGATTGCCCACATCCTGTTAGGTCATGTAAAATCTGACGACGGTGTGGATGTTATCGACTGGAAACAGAAGATCAACTGGAAAGACAAAGCGACTGTCGAAAAACTGGATGCCATGGTGTATGCAGAAGCAGATCGTTTGTATGGCCGTAAGGATATTGATGTTGGAAAACTGATCTACCACCAGGAGACTTTCAACTGGGATAAAGCCAAATTAAGGGAGAACGCGGGTAAACCACGTTCCACCTTTATCGTAAAGAAGGATGTACCTATCTACCCGGATACACTCTGCTGGATAAGAGACTTCTCTTATGCCTACAATGAACCAATGACCCGTATGTATTTCTGGCATCCGGCGTTCGATAATTATCCTGTTGTTGGTGTAAATTGGCACCAGGCTACTGCGTTCTGCGAATGGAGAAGTAAATTCTGGGAAGATTACCGTGCAGCACATAAATTATTCACTGAAGATAAATTCCAGCTGCCTTCCGAAGCGCAGTGGGAATATGCAGCCCGTGGCGGTAGAGAGCAAACCCCTTACCCTTGGGGCGGTTACTATATCAGGAACAAAAAAGGTTGTCTGTTAGCCAACTTTAAACCTGGTAGAGGTAATTACCCGGAAGATGGCGGCTTCTACACCGTAAGAGCCGACGCCTACTGGCCTAACGACTATGGTTTATACAACATGGCCGGCAATGTAGCGGAATGGACTGCAGATATCTTTTATGAAAACGCCTACTCCTTTACCTCAGATATGAACCCATATCTGAGAATGGACGTACCAGACGACGCACCTCCTAAAATGAAACGTAAAGCGATCAGGGGCGGTTCCTGGAAAGACGTTGGATATTTCTTACAATCAGGTACCAGAACATATGAATACCAGGATAGTGCAAAATCGTATGTAGGATTCAGATGTACAATTGCACTGAGCAGAAGATCAAAGCACCGTTAGATTAAACCAAAATGATTAATAGCCTGTATTATTATAACCACAGAGTAAACCTAAAATCTGTTTTTATGATACACTCTATTAACTGCAAATCTTTGAGAATTAACTATTCCATACAGACTTTAACATTTAACACTTTAACCAGTAAATTTTAACCTATGGCTATGAATCCTAACAAAGCTAAATGGCTGAATTTTTTTGTATGCGTTGCTGCTTCTGTTGTAATCATCGGAGCATTATTTAAACTGCAACACTGGCGGGGAGCCGATATTGCTTTGATCTTAGGTCTGAGCACTGAAGCGCTCATCTTCTTCGTGTATGCTTTCGTTCCAGATTCAGGCGGTCATGCTGAAGGCGCTCCTGCAGTTGCTGTAGTTGGTAGCCCGGCTGTTGCAGGTCTCGACAAAATGCTGCAGGAAGCAGACATCACCCCTGCTAACCTTCAACGCCTGAGCGAAAACTTCCAGAAGTTAGGTACAACTGTTGACAAAATGAGAGACATCAGCGATGTGGTTGCTGCAACCGGCGATTACACCCAGAAAACCAGGGAAGCTGCCAGCGCTATCGGCAATGTTGCCAACGCTTACACTACCGCCGCTGCTGCCGTTTCTTCTTTCAACAGCGCATCAGAATCAACTAAAGATTTCCATGTTCAAATGCAGGGTATGACTAAAAACCTGGCTTCCCTGAACGCTATTTATGAACTGGAACTCCAGGATACCAACAACCACCTGAAAGCAATGAACAAATTCTACAGCAACCTGCAGAATGCGTCTGCTGCAATGAGCGGTAGTATCGAAGATGCTAAGAAAACTCAGGAACAAATTTCATTGCTGGCTAAAAACCTCAGCAACCTGAACTCGATCTACGGTAACATGCTCACTGCTATGCACGGTGGCAGATAAGGTACAGCTTATAGTTTCAATCAAAAACTTTGAATTAAATCTCAAATTAAACTATGGCACTACCTAAAGATCCCAGGCAGAAGATGATCAACATCATGTACTTGGTCTTAACAGCCATGCTCGCGTTGAACGTCTCTGCTGAAATATTAAACGCTTTTAATATCGTCAATAATTCTATCGTTACTTCTAACAAAACCTTAGCTGATAAGAACAATTTCATCTACACCCAATTCGATGAACAGATGAAAGACAATGCAGCTAAAACAGCTCCTTTCCGTGAAAAAGCATTGCAGGTGAAAAAAATCTCCGCCAGCATGTATGATTACGTTGAGGAACTGAAAAATACCATCATCAAGGAAAGCGGCGGACTGGACGAACACGGCGAGATCAAATCCAAGTCAGACCTGGACGCTCCTACCCGCGTGATGGAAAACAACAAAAAAGGTCCTGAATTAGAAAGCAAACTGAAAGAACTCCGCGAGAAACTGCTCTCTTTCGTTTCGCCTAAAGACAGATCAAAATTTGAAAAAACTTTACCGCTGAAAATTGAAGTTGGAAAAAGTAACGATGACCATGGCGGCGGTCCTAAAAGCTGGACTACCTACCATTTCAATATGGTGCCTACCATCGCTGCCGTTACCATCTTAGGTAAATTCCAGAACGATATCAAAAACTCTGAATCAGTGATCATCGACGACCTGTTCCGCCAGATCGACGCTACCTCTTTCAAATTTGATAAAGTAAGACCTTTCATCTCCCTGAATTCTAAAAACCTGATGGTGGGTCAAACCCTGACTGCCAACATCGCCGTAGGAGCTTATAGCACCACTGTAAACCCTACTATCGTTGTAAATGGTCAGACCATCCAGGCAAAAGATGGCTTAGCCACCGTGGAAATCCCGGCAACAGGAATCGGAGAAAAAACAATTTCCGGCACTATCACCTTACCTAGCCCTAATGGCGGCGCTCCTGAGTCCTATCCCTTTACAGAAACTTATAATGTAGGTGCTTCTACCACCTCCATCTCCGCAGATAAAATGAACGTACTGTATATCGGCCTGCAGAACCCGATCTCTATCTCTGCTGCCGGTGTACCTGCCGAACAGGTATCTGCTTCCATCAGTGGTGGTAACATCACTAAACGTGGCTCAGGCGAATACATCGTTACAGTTAGCCAGCCAGGTAAAGCGGTGATCAACGTAGTAGCAAATATCGATGGTAAAACCAAAACCCTCGGCCAGAAAGAATTCCGCGTAAAACGCGTTCCTGATCCGGTACTGAAAGTAGGTACCAACAAAGGCGGTAGTATGAAAGCTGCCGACTTTAAAGTACAGGGCGGTTTGCGTGCTGATCTTGAAGATTTTGAATTCGAAGGCGTAAAATATGAGGTGGTTGGTTACCGCGTAGGTATTTCTGCAAAAGGTAAAGAATACCAGGAAGGTGATGCAACGTCTGCTTATTTCCCGGGTAGCGTAGCCGCTTCAATCCGCGCTCTGCGCCCTGGCGATGAGGTTTTCTTCGAAAACATTAAAGTGAAAGGCCCAGACAACGTAGTTCGTTCTATGCCTAGCACTATCTTTAAATTAAACTAACGGTCATTAATTACTGAATTATGCGAGCAGTAATATTTAACAGAATTGGTTGGTGCACTCTATTGTTGGTCATGTTGGCAACAGCAGCCGAAGCACAGCGCCGTGGTGGTACAACCCGTCGCAGAACGGCTACTACCGCAGAACCAACATCCACGGATACCCCTGTTGTAAATCCTGCAACGGGCAACACTGTTACTCCGCCTCCTGCCGCTCCGCCATCTTTGCGCCCCGATGGGATCACTGTTCCCGTTTCTGATACGCCGCGCAAATCACTGCGCGTAGACGGAGTTGTAGAACGCGGCCTCGCCAGAGAACGCACTCCTATCGCTTACGACTATATCCGCGAAGATGACAGGTTCTGGGAAAAACGTGTTTGGCAAGTGATAGATATCCGTGAAAAGATCAATCTCCCATTCCAATACAATGTGGAAGATGAAAGCGGCGTCAATCAACTGTTCATCAATATACTGCTTAACGCTATCAAGAATAAAGAGATTGAGGCTTTCAGCCCCATCGACGACCGTTTCACTACTATCATGCCTTATGAAGAAATTCAGAATAAGCTCAGTGGTGAAGAAAGAACCGTTCGTAGTATAGATCCGGTTACCGGTGAAGAAAAAATGGTGACAACCCGCGACGACTTCGATCCCCGTACCATCAAACAATACAAAATAAAAGAAGTATGGGTATTCGATAAAGAGGCTTCCGCCCTTAAAGTTCGTATACTGGGCATCGCCCCTATGGTTTCCCGCATCAACGAAGATGGCTCCGTTCGCGCTTCCATCCCGTTGTTCTGGGTTTACTATCCCGACTGCCGCGCCGTTCTGGCCAAACACGATGTGTATAACCAGAACAACGACGCATCTACTATCAGTTGGGAAGACCTTTTCGAAATGCGCTTCTTCGGCAGCTATATCGTGAAGGAAAACAACACCTATAACCGCGAGATCAAAGACTATATTAAAGACGGCGTAATGCGCCTCCTCGAAGGTCAGGCCATCAAAGACCGTATCTTTAATAAAGAACAGGATCTCTGGCAATACTAATAACAGGATCTTCTTATATCAAAAAAGCGAATGGCCAAGGTCATTCGCTTTTTTTGTTAACTTCAGGCATGTCGCTCGACCTCCTACATAAAACAGCTAACGCCATCATGCCGCTTCCGGCTACCGAATGGGAAGCCCTGGCCGCCTGCTGGACGCCTGTGAAATTCAAAAGAAAGGAAATCATCACCCCCACAGGAGAAATAGAAAAATACCTCTACTTTGTAGTCAAAGGGGTACAACGGGTCTTCTCGCTGGATGGCGAAAAAGAAACTACCCTGATCTTTTCCTATACCGGCTCGTTTTCAGGAATAATGGACTCATTCCAGCTGCAAAAGCCTTCCCCCTGGTACCTGGAAGCGCTCACCCACAGCGAAATGCTGCGATTAAACTTCGCCGATTTCGTCAGGCTTACAGACGAGTACCCGTTGTTACAGAAATGGGTAAGGATAGGCTCTGTTGCTGCCCTGTCGGGCGTCCTGGAACGATATAATGAACTGATCGCATTCACTGCTGAACAAAAGTTCAGGAAACTATTGACACGAAGTCCGCATGTCTTGCAGCTGATACCGCATAAGTACCTGGCTTCTTACCTGGGTATCGACCCGGCTACTTTCAGTAAATTGTTAAGTACGGTGAAACTCTGAAAATCTTGATCTGCACAAAGATTTTTCAGCAAGGCCTCTTCTACTTTTGCACTAAAATAAACGATATGCCCCCTGTAAACAGCGCAGAATACCTGCAGGCCCTGAAAGAGAAAGTAGCTGTAGTTCGTAGCAAAGCAGGATTTTTTTTGAATGAAACGCCGCCAGATCTCCTCCAGGAACCTCCCCTTCCAGGGAAGTGGAGCGCTCTTCAATGCCTGGAACACCTGAATTCATATGGCCGGTTTTATCTTCCCGCCCTGGAAAAGGCTATCCGGCAGGCGGAGCAACGTGGCAAAGCGGCCAAACCGATGTTTAAAAGCAGCTGGCTGGGCGCCTGGTTCACAAAGCTGATGGAGCCGAAAGAGGATGGTACTGTCCCCTCTAAAATGAAATCCCCTAAAGATCATGTTCCGCATGTTCGTTTGGATGCGGTAAAAGTGATCACAGAGTTTATTGCACAGCAGAACGAAATGGAAGCCCTGTTAACGCGCGCAGAGAAAATAAATATACAGGAGGTTAAGGTGGCTACTTCGCTGTCTAAGTACCTGAAGCTCTCAGTTGGCGATACTTTTGGGTTCCTGGTAGCGCATATCCGGCGCCACGTTTTGCAGGCGGAAAATGCTATCAGGGCACAGGTCAGCTCTTATGAAAGTGCTGGTAGATAAGTGCAGCTTTGGCCGGGCCTACTTCTTTCGTCAGGTCTTCTTCCGAAAGTAGTTTGATGCGGGCTACAGACCTGAAAGTCTTCAGCAGCTGGGTTGCCGTATTTTGTCCTATGCCTTTGATGCTTTCCAGTTCATTCTTGAAAGTGCCCTTGCTTCTTTTCTGGCGGTGAAAAGTGATACCAAAACGGTGTACCTCATCACGCACTCTCCTGATCAGTTTAAGGCTTTCGCTGTTGTAGGGCAGTTTGATACTCTCCGAATCGCCCGGGAAGAAGATCTCCTCTTCGTTCTTGGCCAATCCTACTACCGTCATGCTACCTATCAGGTCGAGTTGCCTGATGCTCTCCATTGCGGCGCCAAGCTGGCCTTTACCTCCATCTATGATCACCAGTTGAGGTAAGGGCTGCTGTTCGGCCAGCAGGCGGTTGTACCGGCGGAATACAATTTCTTTCATAGAAGCGAAATCATTGATCCCTTCAACGGTTTTAATATTGAAATGCCTGTAGTCTTTTTTTGAAGCCACTCCGTCTTTAAACACCACACAGGCGGCCACAGGATAGCTGCCCTGGAAGTTGGAGTTATCGAAGCATTCGATATGCTCCGGCAGTACAGGCAGTTCGAGGTCGGCCTGTAACTGGTACAATACCTGTTTTCTTTCAAAGTCAGATTTTCCTTCCAGGTGAAGGATCTTCTTCCTGTATAATTCTTCTTTAAAATAATTCACGTTCTTCTCCGAAAGCTCCAGCAACTTCTTTTTATCTCCGCCTTTCGGAACAGTTACAGTGATATTGCTTTCGGGGTAAGAAATTGGGAAAGGAACAATAATTTCTGTAGTGATGCTTTTAAAAACATCTCTCAGGTAGGCAATGGCATAAACCATCACTTCTTCATCCGTTTCTTCCAGTTGTTTTTCGAGGGTCACTGTTTTGGTATCAGCAACCGTCCCGTTCAGGATCCGCAGGTAGTTCACATAGGCATGATTTCCTTCGCTGATGATAGAAAATACATCCACGTTACCCATGCGGGTGTTCACGATAGTAGACTTGGCCGAGTAGGTTTCAAGGCTGGCGATCTTCTTTTTCATAATCTCCGCCTTTTCGAATTCCATTTTGGAAACATGCTCCATCATCTGTTCCTTGAACAGGTTGACAATGGGAGAAAGATTTCCTTTCAGGATATTCCTTACCTGTTGCAGGCCTTCCCGGTAATCCTCTTCGGTCTGTAATCCTTCGCAGGGGCCTTTGCAGTTGCCCAGGTGATACTCCAGGCAAACTTTGAACTTGCCTTTTTTTATGTTCTCGGGCGACAGGTTAAGATTGCAGGTACGCAGGGGGATGTTGTATTTGATGATATCCAGCAGTTCCCTGACCTTTCCTACGGAGGTGAATGGACCAAGGTATTCTGAGCCATCTTTGATGACGTTCCTTGTGAGGAACACTCTCGGGAAATTTTCATGTTTGATGACGATATAAGGATAGCTTTTATCGTCTTTCAGCTCGATGTTATATTTGGGCTTGAATTGTTTGATAAGCGAATTTTCAAGCAGGAAAGCGTCCTGTTCTGAATTCACTATAGTAAATTCAATATGGTGGATATGTTCCACCAGTTTTCTTGTCTTATAATTATCGTGATTCTTGACGAAATAAGAACTGACCCTTTTCCTTAAACTTTTGGCTTTACCAACATAAAGAAGAGTGCCGTTCTTATCGTAGTATTTGTAGATCCCTGCTTCAAGAGGGATGGTATGTGATATATTCTGAAACTCTGCTCCTGTCATAACTAATTCCCGTTTTTAGGTGCTATGCTAACAACTGCCTCTAATACCTTAGGTTGCAGAAATGCTATTTTCTGGTAAGTAGCCATCCGGACCTGTTTCTGACGGATGTATTGCAGGTCCTGGCGGTATTCATACACCAGGTTACTGGTATAGGAATGTATATTGATCTGTTGGATATTACCTGTTTTATCCAGCTCCATTGTAATTTCGGACGGCGATGTTTGTTTGCCTTTCGATTGATAGATCACAGTGGTTTTGCCCGAAAAGGAATCGTAGATGCTGGAAGTATCGTATTCTTCTTTCAGGGAAGGTTTATTCAGGTCAATGTCCTGGAAGGGTTTAAGCAGGTCGTGCACTGTTGTGCTGTCGGCTACGCTGCTAACCTTATCAGCTTCATTATTGAGGGTGACCGATTTATTTAATATATAATTTCCTGAAATTAACTGAGAATTTTCGGATTTAAAGTAAGCCGGCAGATCTGCGAATTTCCTGGACTTCTTGTCTTCCGGGGCCGGGTCCGTCATCTTACAGGCGCTCAGGCCAACAAGGATCGTCAGTGCTGTTCCTAACCAGTATTTAATCATTCTACAAAATTAAGATTAAGAGCCGAAAAAAATGCGCCGTAAAAACGGCGCATCGATGCATGAGCAAATCTGTCGAGAGCACTAAAAAATATATCATTCAACCTTTGGGCTGAAAATTATTTCAGGGGTCCATAGTTAAACGGGGGGCATAAACGAAATGTTACAGCCCGTGTAAAAAACTTTTCACGGAGAGGTCTCACGCAAAGAGGCTGAGGAAGCAAAGAAGCATAAGATATATTTTTAAGGAAAATAAGAAAGCAAAGAGGAAGATTGCATTATAATCTTACTTCTTTGCTTTCTTAATATTCGCTCTGGTCAAAAAATCTTATGCTTCTTTGCTTCCTCAGCCTCTTTGCGAGAAACTAGGCCAGCACTTCTCCCGTCATTTCCGCTGGGATCGGCAATCCCATGAATTTCAGGATAGTTGGAGCAATATCGCCCAGTTTACCGTCTTTTACCGGCCCATTGAAATCTTTACTGATAATAAAGAATGGAACCAGGTTCAGGGAGTGGGCAGTGTTAGGAGAACCGTCAGGATTGATCATGAAGTCGGCATTTCCATGGTCGGCGGTGAGGAACACAGTATAATCGCTTGCCAGGGCAGCGGTCACAACTTTCTCCACGCAACTGTCTACCGTTTCAACGGCTTTGACCACAGCATCAAAAACGCCGGTATGGCCAACCATATCGGCATTGGCGAAGTTCAGCGCAATGAAATCGGCTGATTTCTTTTCCAGTTCCGGTACAATAGTGCTGGTAACTTCATAGGCGCTCATTTCAGGCTTGAGGTCGTAGGTGGCTACTTTAGGAGAAGCTACGATCATCCTGCGTTCGCCGTTGAATTCTTTTTCGCGGCCGCCCGAGAAGAAGAACGAAACGTGAGGGTATTTCTCTGTTTCTGCAATACGGATCTGGGTTAAGCCATCTTTTTCCAGTACTTCGCCCAGCGTCATGTTCAGGTTATCGTTTTCGAAGATAACATGTACATTCTTATAGGTTTTATCGTACTCGGTCATGGTGGTATAGAAAAGGTTCAGCGGCTTCATACCAAAGTCTGGGAACGCTTCCTGGGTGAGCACCTGGGTGATCTCGCGGCACCGGTCTGTACGGAAGTTGAAGCACAGTACGGCGTCTCCGTCCTGGATAGTAGCCAGCGGTTTTTCGCCATCTGCCGTAGCGATAATCGGTTTAATGAACTCGTCGGTTACGCCTTCTGCATAAGAGGCTTTTACAGCTGTTGGAATATCCTGGGTCAGGGCGCCGGTACCGTTTACCAGTGCATCGTAGGCCAGCTTTACTCTTTCCCAGCGTTTATCCCGATCCATGGCATAATAGCGGCCGGTTACAGATGCTATTTTACCAACGGTTTTATCCAGGTGTGCGGAAAGATCTTCCAGGAAACCAAGCCCGCTTTTCGGATCTGTATCACGGCCATCAGTGAAGGCGTGAACAAATACTTTTTCCAGTCCTTTTTCTTTGGCGATGGTAGCCAGTGCTTTCAGGTGTTCGATATGCGAGTGTACGCCGCCATCGCTTACCAGCCCGATTAAATGAAGGGCTTTGCCATTATCTTTTGCATGTGC
Source organism: Chitinophaga terrae (ex Kim and Jung 2007) (assembly GCF_900107795.1). Classification (GTDB taxonomy): domain Bacteria; phylum Bacteroidota; class Bacteroidia; order Chitinophagales; family Chitinophagaceae; genus Chitinophaga; species Chitinophaga terrae. The sequence goes on along the minus strand of NZ_FNRL01000023.1, from coordinate 77,018 downwards.
CAGCGTTTCCTGGAGTACCGGATTCTTAGCCAGTTCTCCTTCACGGATGGCTACATTGATCCTTTGAAGTTCCTGGTAAACGATCCGGCCTGCGCCAATATTGAGGTGACCAACTTCTGAGTTACCCATCTGTCCGTCGGGCAATCCTACTGCTTCGCCACAGGTAACAAGGTGGCTATGTGGATATTTATTGTATAAGCTGCTTACAAAAGGGGTTTTAGCATGAGCTATTGCATCGGCTGATGGTACTTTACCTTCGCCCCATCCATCCATAATTACCAGAATGGCTCTTTTTTTTTCCATATCCTATCAGGTTTTTAAAAATATATCACTTCAGAAGATGTGAAAGTAATTATAAAGGGTTTAAATTTTTTGCAAAAATAAACTTAATGGCGATTAAGTCAGATAATTTCAAAATTGCATAGATGATAGCTAAACTATATTCTAATTATAACATATTTAAAACCGTATTAATTGTTTATTGATTCATCCCTACCACGATAATGTGATTTTATTGATTTGCAGGCGCTTTGGCATAGTTTTAGCTTTTAATTTGTGTTTGCAAAATCACATTTTTAATAAAATAACTGACAATGAAGAAGCTATTGATCGTGCTGGGGATTATGTTGTTGGGAGGTGTTTTTAATGCATTAACATTATCAGCTAAACCAGTTATTGTTACTGTGGCGGCCGGTCCGTTTGATGACATTGTAACTGCGCTTAAACAGGGTGATGTTAATGGGCTTTCCAGGCTTTTCGACTCCAATGTCGAAATAAATATCGCCGGAAAATCGAATTCTTACAGTAAAGCTCAGGCAGAGATCATCTTAAAGGATTTCTTTGCCAAGAATCCGGTTAAATCTTTTGAGCTGGCTCACCAGGGTGGTGATAATTCTCGTTTCGGAATTGGTAACATGACTTCTTCCGGAGGCAATTACAGGGTTACATTTTTCCTTCAAAAGAAGGGCAATACAGTGGTACTCAGTGAATTGCGCTTTGAGAACAAATAAAAATGCCAATATAAATAATTGAAAAGCCCCGGTGCTTCGCAAATATTGCGAGGCACTTTTTATTTTTGGGAAATTTTACCCCTGTGAAGGAGCGAATTCTTTAGGGAGCAGAAGTTAATCTTATCAGTTATGTTAGAAGAAGCAGCATTAAATGCGTTTATAAGAAGTGCCCTGACCGAAGATATAGGAAGCGGCGACCACTCCACGATGGCTTGTATCCCTCCCACCGCCAAAGGCAAGGCAGTGTTAAAGATCAAAGAAGACGGCATCATGGCTGGCATGCAGGTGGCGGAGGCCATCCTGAAATGGCTGGATATGTTCACCGTTTTCACTCCCTATAAAAAAGACGGGGAAGCAATGAAGGCCGGCGAAATCGCATTTGAAGCTGAAGCTGCGGTGCATACCCTCCTCATGGGCGAAAGACTGATCCTGAACTGCATGCAGCGAATGAGCGGCATCGCTACCCTTACTCACCAATACGTTGAGAAGCTTAAAGGCTACCACACAAAGATCCTGGATACCCGCAAAACAACGCCTAACTTCCGTATGCTGGAAAAAGAAGCAGTTCGCATCGGCGGCGGCGTAAACCATAGGATGGGATTATATGATATGATCATGCTGAAAGATAATCATATCGACTTCTCAGGCGGTATCACCGCCGCAATCACCAATACCGTTGCTTACTTAAAGGAAAAGAACCTCCCATTGCAGATAGAAGTGGAAACCAGGAATATAGAGGATGTAAAAGAAGTGCTGGCGGTTGGGCAGGTGAACAGGATCATGCTCGACAACTTCGCGCCCGCCGATATTGTTGCTGCTCTAAAGCTGATAGACGGAAAGTATGAAACAGAGGCCTCTGGCGGGATCACTCTGGATAATATAGAAGACTATGCAAAAACAGGAGTGGATTATATTTCTGTTGGAGCCATTATACACCATGCCGTAAGCCTGGACTTAAGTTTAAAAGCCATTATTTTATAAATCAACTCTTTTGAAGAAGATACTTTTTATCATCAATCGCAAGGCAGGCACCGACAGGGAGAAAAGGCTGGGAAGCGCTATCAGTAAATATTTACCTGCAGACCAGTTCGATGTAAAGATCGAATATCTTGCTTACCTGGGCCATGGCGCAGATCTGGGAAGGGAGGCAGTGAAGAATAATATTGATATAGTAGTAGCAGTGGGCGGCGATGGTTCTATCAACGAAATAGCACAGGGGTTGATCGGCAGCACAACCGCGCTGGCCATACTTCCGCTGGGAAGCGGCAATGGCCTGGCACGTGCGCTGAAGATACCGCTCGATATTGCCAGGGCTTTACGCCTCATCGTCAACAACCAACAACGGAAAATAGATGTCGGCTACGCGAACGAACATCTTTTTCTAAGTAATGCAGGCGTAGGGTTTGATGCGCTGGTGGCAGAACAGTTCAGGAACAATACCAAACGCGGCTTAAGCGGTTATGCAAAACTGGTGCTGAAGAGCTTCAACTCTTACGATCCTTCTGTTTACGAAATCAATATTGATGGTAAACCTATTTCTACCAAAGCATTCCTGTTAACAGTGGCCAATGGCAACCAGTTCGGGTACGAGTTCAAACTGGCGCCCAAAGCCAATGTATTCGACGGGCAGCTGGATCTTTGCATTGTTCCGCCTATCGGCGTAATGGGCCTGTTGCCAATGAGTGTATTTTCTTTGATTGGAAACATCGATCAAACCCGTTATCTTAAACATTATGTAGGAAAGAATATCACTATTCAGAGCAGCGATCTCAAATACCTGCAGGTAGATGGCGACGCTGTGCCGTTAACACAGGATGGCACGGTTAACATTCGCATCCAGCCTGCCGCGCTTTCTGTAATAGTGAACGGATAACCTTAAAACATTGTACTATGTCTAAAAAGAAAAATAATACTGCAGGCGGTATAGTTTATTCTACCGATCCTAATTACTCTTTTCAACAGGAACCGGAAGAAGAAGTGAATACCCTTGCCCCTGCGGATCAGGTGCTGCGAGTGATATTGGATAAAAAACAAAGAGCCGGTAAAGTAGTTACATTGGTAACAGGTTTTGTTGGTAAAGAAGAAGACCTTGAGAAACTGGGTAAAGAATTAAAAACAAAATGCGGTACCGGCGGTAGTGTGAAGGATGGTGAAATCCTTATCCAGGGCGATTATAAAGAAAAGGTTATAAAGTGGTTACTCGATTGGGGCTATAAAAAAACGAAGTAGCTGTTGATGTTGCATGAAATAAAATGCAGCAATGTTGCGAATTCATTTTTTTTTAAATCAGGGAAATTTCACAATTTGTTAACGCACTTTATCAACCAAAATCTTGTTATCATTTTCAACAGAAAATGATTGCACGGTAATCGGGAATTACTGCAATGCCTACAAACAAGATATTTATCTAAGCGGAAATACATGGCACCAAACTGTATTTCCGCTTTTTTCATACTATGAATGCTTTAACAGTATCCCCGCAAAAAAATAACCCGCTGTGGTTATTAGCTATCTTATTAATTGCAAAGATCCTCCTTCAATACCTGGTAGTTAATCCTTGCTACGATTTGCACAGGGACGAATACTTACATCTCGATATGGCCAACCACCTTGCCGGCGGCTATCTATCTGTTCCTCCCTTAACCTCCTGGAATTCATTATTGATACAATGGCTGGGCAATACCGAATTCTGGGTAAGGTTCTTTCCTGCTTTATACGGGGTATTGACAATGTTGCTTACCTGGAAGATGATCAATATGCTTGGCGGTTCCTGGTTTGCCCAGTTGCTGGCAGGAGTTGCATTCCTTTGTTCGGGAATGACGCGTATTCACATGTTCTACCAGCCTAATTCGGTGGATATACTTGCCTGGACTATTATCTTGTGGTTGTTGATAAAATATATCAATAACCCTAAGGATACTTACATAATTTGGATCGGTATAGTGTTGGGCGTTGGAATATTGAACAAATACAATATTCTTTTTTTCGCAGTCGGCTTGCTGGTTGCATTGATACTGACGCCGCTCAGGGCTGTATTCAGGAAAAACGCTTTTTATACGGCTATAGGGCTGGCTGTCTTGATAGCACTGCCTAATATCATCTGGCAGGTAAAGCACGGTTACCCGGTGTTGCATCATATGCAGGAACTGGCGGAAACCCAGTTGGTGCATAACAACAGGATGGATTTTATTACGGGGCAGCTTATATTTTTTCTTGGAGGAGCATTTCTTACCGTGGCCGGGCTCCTGGCTTTGTTGTTTTATAAACCGTTCAGGCCATACAGGAGCATTGCAATAATTTACTTTGTTACGATACTGCTGTTCGTTTACCTGAAAGCGAAAAGTTATTATTCGCTGGGCTTATACCCTACTTTGCTGGCTTTCGGGAGTACCTACTGGGAGCAGCTTTTCCAACGCTGGAAATATATGCGCCTGCTCTGGCTGGCGGTGATCGTCTTTCCTTTTGTGCTGATCCTGAACGCGGCTTTTCCGTTGCTGAAGCCGGAAGGGGTAGCAAGGGAAGCGGCGCGGTTTAAGGCGTTGGGTCTTTCTAGATGGGAAGATGGAAAAGAGCATGAGATCCCGCAAGACTTTGCAGATATGCTGGGGTGGAGAGAAATGTCGGCCCTCGGGCTGAAAGCCTGGCAGCAGGTGCCGGAGGCGGAAAAGAAGCATACCCTTGTACTGTGCGATAATTATGGCCAGGCCGGCGCCCTGAATTATTTTAATAAAGGGAAGATGCCTTTTGCTGTAGCCATGGAAGCTGATTACGTGTTCTGGTTTCCGAAAACGGACACCGTCCGTTATGTGATCAAAATCGGACACGGTCCCGACTCAACAGCGAGCAAAGGGATCGGGAATATTCAAAGGATCGGAAAACTTTCAGATCCCTTTGCACGGGAGTATGGCTGGGGAACGGAGGTTTACCTGCTCTCCGGTTTCACCGGCGATGTGCATTCCCTGTTGCAGCAGCGGTTGCAGAAAAAGCAGCAAAGTTATATGGCTCAGTGATTTTGGGAACCGAGTACAAATTCTACCTCCCCGAAACCCAGTTTCAGCATCTCTCCGCTCTCTTTTTCCAGGCACAGATGCCCGTCGGGCAGCACGTCCCGGATGGTTCCCCGGAAGGTTTCGCCGTCTTTTTTGTATAAGGCCGGTTGCTGCCAGCGGAACAGCCTGGAAGTATATTCCTTCAGCATTGCTTCATAGTTGGAAGGATGTATTTGTTTTATCCTGTTTTCGAGCGAGGCGCAGAGGACTTTTGCTACTTCAATGGCTTCCCGGCGTTTGCCGGTGATCTGGAGTAAGGAAACTGCATTGGGTAGTTCAGGAGGGAAGGCAGGTTGGTTTACATTGAACCCGATACCGATAATGGCATATTGCCAGATGCTGCCTCTTAAAACATTCTCGATCAGGATGCCGCCTGCCTTTCTGTCACGCCAGTAAATGTCGTTGGGCCACTTTATTACGGTCTCGTCTCCTGCCAGGGAAATGAAGCAATCGGCTGCGCCGAGCGCTACGGCAACGCTCAGCATAAATTGCCTGGAAAGCGGCAGCATAGATGGTTGCAGAGCAATGCTTAAAGCGCTGATATCTCCGGGCTGGGCTATCCATGTTTTACCACGGGTACCTTTACCGGCTGTTTGGTTACTGGTGAACCAGGCTGTACCGGATGTCACTTTGCCGGTATTGACCTGTTCCATGGCATAGTTATTGGTGCTACCAACTTCGTCTAATATATATAACGGGTGTCCAATCACATGAATCATTTTTAGTCTGAATCCAGCCCGAAAAGTAATTCATTTTATTATTTTCTTAACAAATCCGGGCCCCCGCGAGCGATATTAAACATGTTATATTACTGCTTGTTTAGTAACTTTGACAATTAAAGATTATTTTTAACAAAAACGAGATTTATTGGCACCCTTAACCGTTCTGAGTACTAGAAAGAAGGCGCAACAACGCCTGACCAGAGAAAGTGAAATTTTTACCACCATCATTAAGGCCATACAGGATAAGAAGGGGGAAAATATCGTATCCCTGGATCTACGCCAGATTCCTGAAGCTGTGGCCGATTTCTTTATAATATGTGAAGCCAATTCAGGCACCCAGGTAAAAGCAATCGCGGATTATGTGGAGGAAGAGGTAGAAAAAAATACATCTGAAACACCATATAAACATGAAGGCTTTAATTCACAGCAATGGGTATTGGTCGACTATGTGAATGTAGTCGTACATGTATTCCAGCCCGAAAACCGGAAATTCTATAATCTGGAGGAAATGTGGAGTGATGCCGATAGAATGGACCACACAGACGACTAAACAAAACAGTTGTTTTAGAATTTAATTATTCATATTATTCTGATAGCAATAAACATCCGTAAAGGAGCGTAAGATTATGGAAAAAGGAGGCAATAACTTCAACAAGGGTTCAGAGAAAGCACCTAAGAAAGGACCGAAGTTCAATATATACTGGGTGTATGCCATTATCGGCATAGCCCTGCTTGCAATGAACTTGGCGGGAGATTGGAAATCTCCTAGCAAAGAGATCAGTTTCCAGGAGTTCCAGGTAAATTACCTGAAACCAGGAGACGTTGATCGTCTGGTAGTTGTGAACAAAAAGTATGTAGAAGTCTACATAAAACCGGATTCTCTTAAACTGCCTAAATTCAATGCTGTAAACAAAACGAAATTTGGTAGCGAAAATCCTGGACCGCACTTCCGTTTTACAATCGGTAGTGAAGAAAGTTTCAAAAAAGATATCGATAAAGCACAGGAAGGAGTTCCTATCGAAAACCAGGTTAAGATCTCGTACGACGAGCGTACCGGTTGGTTCGAACCTATCTTCCAGTTGCTGCTGCCGATCATCCTTATCATTGGTTTGTGGATCCTGCTCATGAGAAAAATGGGCGGCCCTGCCGGCGGTAGCGGAGGTCCTGGCGGTATCTTCAACATTGGTAAATCAAAAGCAACCCTCTTCGATAAAGGCACCCGTGTAAACATCACCTTTAACGATGTTGCAGGTCTGGACGAAGCGAAAGTAGAGGTAATGGAAATCGTGGATTTCCTGAAAAACCCTAAGAAATACACCTCTTTAGGTGGTAAAATTCCTAAAGGTGCTTTACTGGTAGGCCCTCCGGGCACCGGTAAAACCCTCCTGGCCAAAGCAATGGCCGGCGAAGCCCAGGTACCATTCTTCTCTATGTCCGGTTCCGATTTCGTGGAACTGTTCGTAGGAGTTGGCGCCAGCAGGGTACGCGACCTGTTCAAACAGGCCAGGGAAAAAGCGCCTTGTATCATCTTCATCGACGAAATTGACGCCATCGGCCGTGCCAGGGGTAAAAACGTGATGATGAGCAACGACGAACGCGAAAATACCCTTAACCAGCTCCTGGTTGAAATGGATGGTTTCGGAACAGACAGCGGTATCATTATCCTGGCTGCTACCAACCGCCCGGATGTACTGGACAGCGCGTTACTGCGCCCAGGGCGTTTCGACCGTCAGATCTCTATCGACAAACCAGATCTGGCCGGCAGGGAAACTATTTTCGAAGTTCACCTGAAACCGATCAAAACTTCTCCAAATCTTGATATCAAGAAATTAGCTTCCATGACTCCTGGCTTTGCCGGCGCCGACATCGCTAACGTTTGTAACGAAGCAGCCCTGATCGCCGCACGTAAAGGCAAAACACAGGTTGAAATGGAAGACTTCAACGACGCCATCGACCGCGTAATAGGAGGTCTGGAGAAAAAGAACAAGATCATCTCTCCTGAAGAAAAAGAAGTGATCGCATACCATGAAGCAGGTCATGCTATCTGCGGCTGGTTCCTTGAACACGCTAACCCACTGGTAAAAGTAACCATTGTTCCGCGCGGTGTTGCTGCCTTAGGGTATGCTCAGTACCTGCCTAAAGAACAATACCTGTATAACACCGAGCAGCTGATGGATGATATCTGTATGACCCTCGGCGGCCGTGCAGTGGAAGAACTGGTATTCGGAAAGATCTCTACAGGCGCACAAAACGACCTGCAGGTGATCACCCGTATGGCTTACGCTATGGTAACCGTATACGGTATGAACGAAAAAGTTGGTAACGTTTCGTTCTATGATCCGAACAGCGATCAGTCATTCACCAAGCCTTACTCAGAAGAAACTTCCCGCCTGATAGACGAAGAAGTGCGTAAACTGATCGAAGGCGCTTATGAAAGAACTAAAAAACTGCTCACAGAAAAAATTGACGCAGTAAAAATATTAGCTCAGGAACTTTTGAAGAAGGAAGTACTTTACCAGGCCGACCTAGAACGCCTGATCGGTAAACGTCCTTTTGATACGCATAAAGAACATCCAAAGAATGAAGGAATGACCACAGATGGTATCCATCCATCCGACATCATCAATCCTTCACCTTCACCAGCTAATGCTTAAGAGTGATATGAAAATCTCTCCTGCCAAGGAAAATATTCTGAAAAGAGTGCGAAATGCGCTCAGTCAGCCGGTTCAGTTGCCCTTCCCAAATTCGGAGGGCAACTCGTCTGTTTTCCGCACGGAGAATGAAAGCCTGGAAATTAAGTTCGCAGAGGAGTTCACCCGCTTACAGGGAAAGTTCGTTTTCTGCAGCAGTAAAGGAGAATTGCTGGATACTTTAAGAGCCTTGTGCGAACACAAAGACTGGCATAATGTATACTGCCAGACGCCCGCTCTCTTAAAGCAGATCAACCAGGATCAATTAAACGTCTTGAACCGCGGAACCATGCACGAAGCAGATGCCGCCATCACAGACTGCGAATACCTGGTATCCAGGACCGGAACAGTGGTGTTAAGCGCCGCCCAGCCAAGTGGCCGCGCCCTTCCCGTATACGCGCCCGTACATATCATTGTTGCCTATACGCACCAACTGGTATTCGATTTAAAAGATGCACTGAATAAGCTGAAAGATAAGTATGGCAACGATCTGCCTTCTTCTATCTCTTTTGCTACAGGCCCAAGCCGCACAGCAGATATTGAAAAAACACTGGTAGTCGGCATTCACGGACCTAAAGAAGTGTATGTATTTTTAGTAGACGAATAATAGCATGAAATAATTTATAGCCTTTAGTATTGGATTTTAGTAATATCATTGCACATTACTAAAAGCTGAACACTAAAGGCTATTACTTTTTAAAGAAATGGAGATCCAGTTACCTGCCAATAAGAAAGTATACTTTGCTTCTGATTTTCACCTGGGAGTGCCTGATCCTGCCGCCAGCAGGGAAAGGGAAAAATTGCTCCTGCAATGGTTTGACCAGATAGAAGCCGATGCTGCCCATATCTTCCTGGTAGGTGATATCTTCGATTTCTGGTTCGAATACAAACACGTGATCCCTAAAGGGTATACCCGTGTATTAGGCCGCCTTGCTTCGTTAAGAGATAAAGGCATAGGTATTTCCGTATTCATTGGCAACCATGATATGTGGATGGATGGATATTTTGAAGATGAACTGGATATACCGGTATATTACGAACCCCAAACTTTTACCATAGGCAGCAAACGCTTTTACATAGGCCATGGCGACGGACTTGGCCCCGGTGATCATGGTTATAAATTCCTGAAAAAAGTATTTCGCAACCCCGTTTGCAGATGGCTGTTCTCTGCTATTCACCCCTCCTGGGGCATAGCGCTCGCCAACTACTTCAGCCGCAAAAGCCGGGCTGCAACCGGCCAGGAGCTGGAACACTTCCTCGGCGAAGAGAACGAATGGCTCGCTATTTACAGCAAGGAAGTCTTGCAAAAAGAACACTTCGATTACTTCATCTTCGGCCACCGGCACCTGCCGCTGGATATTCAACTGAAAGATAACAGCCGGTACATCAACCTGGGCGACTGGATCAACTACTTCTCCTATGCCGAATTCGACGGCCGGAAAGTGGATCTCCGTTTCTTTACTGAAGCCGGTAAAAAGGCCGCTGATCAGGCGTCTAAGATCTCGTGAAGAATAGGCGGCGAATGCATCTCCGTGAAATCGGGCAAATGCAGTTGAAAGAAATCAAGGTAGGCGTACAGCAATCTTCTCCTTTTGTCTTTACTCATTGTAATGGTAACCAGTTCAGGGATCCCTGCGCAACGGAATATCCTGTCTGTCAGTTCACTGCATTCAGGGTCCAGGTGATAGCTGTGATGCGGAGGGAGGTCTGTGAATGTACCTTCCTGCAGATCGAGGAATGGGGTGTATTCTGAAAAATGACCGTTTAACCTGAAGCCCAGCTGCTCCCCTACTTTCAGGGTGTAATACAGGGGCAGGTTGGCGATAGCCGGCATGGGGGCCAGGTCTAAATACCGCAAAGTATTTTCAGTGAAATAGTACAATTCCAGGTGTTGTTCCGGTTGCTTCAGGCATTTTTGCAGCAACTCTATTATATACAGGGCTACCGTATTCTTTACCACGTTTAACTGAACAGACGTATAGATATGTCCCAGCTTGAACTCGGAGATGCGGTGAATATTCTTGATATCCTGGTGGTATACGACCATCTCCAGGATATTGCCCGGTTGGAGCAAATTCCCTTTTGCAGCTTTAGGTTTGGAGGATCGGGCGCCATTTACAATGTATGATTGCAATCCGAAAAGCTCTGTAAATACACTCAGGATCAGGCTTGTATCTCCATACTTCACCGCACGTAAAACGATACCGCGGGTTTTATGTAGCATTGAATATCGGTAAAAGCGCAAATTTACAGGAATTAACCTGGTTTATTGTAGCAGCGTTAAGAGTTGTTAACTATCAGCTTAGCTATTTTTGTTTACCTTTACGCCCATTACCAAAATGGAAGTCCTTATGTGGCAACGGTTAGCCAGCTTTGTGCTAAAATTCAGATTATTATTACTTGTCCTGCTATTCATTAGTACCGGTATAATGGGGTACTTTGCCAGCAAAGTAGAGATGTCTTACGATTATGTGGCAACAATACCTACAGATAACCAGAAGTACATTGAGTTCCAGGAATTTAAAAAGAAGTTCGGTAGTGATGGTAACGTGTTGATGCTGGCCGTGCAAACAGATAAGTTTTTCCAGGCAGATTACTTCAGGGATTATGTGAAACTGAACCAGGATATGAAGAAGGTTTTCGCCGTGGAAAATATCATGAGCGTACCGATGGCCATCAACCTGGTAAAAAATGACAGCACACAAAAACTGGAGGCGCACCAGCTGTTCGCCGGTGATCTTTCCAACCAGCAAACCGTTGACAGCCTGGCTAACAAATTTTACCAGCTTCCTTTTTACAAAGGTTTACTCTATAACCCAGATAGCCATGCATACCTCATGGCTATTTACGTTAATAAGGATGTATTTAATTCCCCCAAACGTACCGGTGTAGTAAAAGAGATCACCAAACTGGCAAACGATTTCCAGGAGAAGCACCATTCAGAGGTCCGTTTAAGCGGCTTGCCACTGATAAGAACTGTGATGGCTACCAAAGTGGCGGATGAACTGAAGTTCTTCCTCAAGATATCGTTCCTCCTCACTGCCTTGATCCTGTTCTCCTTTTTCCGTTCATTCAGCGCAGTGATCATGTCGATGGTCGTGGTTGCGATCGGCGTGATCTGGTCCGTAGCTACAATCGTATTGTTCAAATACAAGATCACTTTGCTGACAGGTCTTATCCCTTCATTGATTGTAGTGATAGGGATACCTAACTGCGTGTATTTTCTCAGTAAGTACCACGCCGAATATGCAAAAGACCAGAATAAGTCGAGAGCGCTGGTACACATGATACAACGTATGGGTATTGTAACGCTGTTCACCAATATTACAGCGGCTATCGGTTTTGGCGTGTTCTGTTTTACGAACAGCGCTATCCTGAAAGAATTCGGTGCAGTGGCAGGATTAAATATCATGTTCATCTTCCTGATCTCATTTATTTTCCTGCCGGCAGTTTTAAGTTATTTGCCGCCGCCAAAAGCGAAACATACCAATTATCTCGAGAATAAATTCTTTAATTCAATACTCAGTTTGCTGACTACCCTGGTGTTCAAATATCGTCGCTGGGTCTATGGCGTGAGCGTTATTATGCTCATCCTGGCGGGAATAGGAATGAGCAAACTGCAGTCGGTAGGTTATATGCTCGACGATATTCCGCATACCGACAAACTGTATACAGATCTGAAATTCCTTGAAACGAACTTCAAAGGCGTAATGCCGCTGGAGATCGCAGTAGATACCAAAAGGAAGAATGGCGTGGTGAGTTTGCAGACCCTGAACAAGCTGGATGAACTTACCCAATTGATCGCTTCCCAGCCTGATTTTGGAAGGCCATTATCTGTGGTAGAAGGGATTAAGTTTGCGAAACAGGCTTACTATAACGGCGATAGTTCCAACTATGCAGTACCTAACCAGTTCGATCTTGGCTTCCTTGCGCCTTACCTGCGTATGAAAGGTGCGGCCAATGCAGGAGGAGATGCATCTACCTTCACCAAACTGGTTTCATCTTTTATGGATAGTACCAAGCAGGTTGCCAGGTTAAGTGTGAACATGAAAGATGTTGGATCTAAAAAGTTGCCGGAATTGTTGGACTCCTTACAACCCCAGGTTGCCAAAATATTTGATACGGCGCATTATAAAGTGACATTCACCGGTACCAGCGTTATCTTCCAGGAAGGTTCCCGTTTCATCATCAATGGGTTGATGGAAAGTATTATGTGGGCGTTCCTGCTGATCATGTTGTGTATGTTATACCTGTTCCGCAGCTGGAGGATGTTGCTGATATCGTTGATCCCTAACGTAATTCCGCTGGCTGTAACAGCCGGCGTGATGGGCTGGGCGGGCGTTGCCTTAAAGCCATCTACGGTACTGGTTTTCTCCGTTGCCTTGGGTATTGCGATTGATGTGACTATCAGGTTCCTGGTGAATTTCAAGCAGGAGTTGCCAAAGAATAATCTTGATATCAGTGCTACTGTAAAGCAAACCATCCACGAAACCGGTTTAAGTATCATCTATACATCAGCGATCCTGTTTGCAGGATTTATGATATTCAGTTTCTCAGGATTTGGCGGAACAAAAGCGTTAGGATGGCTAACTTCATTGACATTGGTAATGGCAATGATCACTAACCTGACTATTCTCCCGGCGTTGCTGTTATGGATGGAGAAAGCGTTGCTGAAGAAGGCGAGGAAGAAGGAATTATGGAATACGCTGGATGAAGAAAAGGATATTGATGTCGCGGAATTAGGTTTGAAGAACCGCGATTAGGCGGCAGTTTGATAAAAAATATCATAAAAAGGGCATAAGCAATTACCTGGCTTATGCCCTTTTTTAATTATTTAAAAAACATAAGAAATTCAGGTGCTTATAAGTCAATTGATCTAGTGGGAAGCGCTTAAATACTTGTATAGCCGTTTGTAAAAAATGAGCATATAATATAAGTAAAAAGTGAGAGGTTTATAATGCCATTCTAACCACATAGTTCATGAAAAATAAGTACTTAAAGGGTGCTCACTTATCTGAGCGCAAATTTAAGGAGATCTTGCGGCTGTTTGCCGATGATCTGACCGCCACACAGATTGCCAATATCAGTGGCGTGAGTAGGGTAACTATCAACAGTTATCTGAAGAAACTCAGACAACAGATTGCACGTTATTGCGAGACATTGCATCCCGTGCCTGCGCCTCTTCCCATTTATGAGCCAAGGCTCGCACTTTCAGTAGCAGACAACGATGGAGACACGCTGGTAGCTGTAAGAACAGAAGTTGAAAAGGTAGTAAAACCTGTCATCTTCGGTATTTGCAGAACTGGAGAACGAGTGCATACGGAGATCCTCCCGGATGTAACCCGCTCTATGATCCATGCTGCTACCAGGGGGCGTTCTGTCCTGGAAACCCAGGGCGCTGCCGAGCGTTTGCGTAAGTTCAACGGTGTAGTGGACCTGGGCCAATACCGGTTATACCGTTTAGGCCAGACATCCGATACGCACCAGATGGATGATGTAGACGCGTTCTGGGGTTTAACCAAGCATCGGCTGGCTAAGTTTAAGGGACTGAACAGGAATACGGCTTATTTGCATTTGAAAGAATGTGAATACCGGTTCAATAACAGGAACGAGGACTTGTTTAATGCCCTGATCGAGTTGTTAAAAACGTATCCGCTATCCTTGTCTTAAGATATAAGGCCTCACTTTAAGTGGGGCAACATTAATCTCGATTTAGATTTTGGTTGATGAGTACAGGCGGTAGTCTTGCCGCTTGTTTTATTTTCATTTTCTTACAAATTATTATTTTATTTTATTTGTTAACAGTATGTTAAAAGACTGTTATCCAAATGTTATCCGCAAATTTTCTGGCTTAACTTTTTGTTAAGAAAGTTTATATTTGAAGCCGATTGAAAATTTGCTAAGGAAACTGCTTATGAGAAGGAAGTTTACTACACTTTCGTGTGATTTATTGTATAAATCGCAAAAGTGTAGTAATCAATTTGCTTAATGAGAAAATTTACAGACTGAGAAATAGAAAGAAATCACTTGTCTGCCAACTCGCTGCCAACTCGACAGCCTAGTTTACCATTGTATTTTCGATTCATTTAACGGGAACCAAAATTTTTGAGGCTCAATGGGCCTTACGAATGCTTTTTTATTTTTTAGGTTAAGGAAACAAAATCATGCTTATGAGGAAAGTTCTATTTCTCCTCCTGTCCGTTCTATTCCTGGGCGGACAGGCTTTCGCGCAAAGCCGCACTGTAACAGGGAGAGTGACTGATGCCAAAGATGGCTCAGGTATTCCCGGTGCCACTATTCAAATTAAAGGCACCAGTAAAGGAACTGTTACGAATCCGGAAGGATCTTTCACTTTACAGGTTGATGGTAATGCCACTTTAGTATTTTCTTTCATCGGATACGAGCAGAAAGAAGTTCCGGTTGGCAACGCCTCTACTGTAAATGTTTCACTGAAAACAGACGCAAAAAGCCTGGAAGAAGTGATCGTAACAGGTTACACTGTAGAGAAGAAAGTAAATTCAACAATTGCTGCTTCTACTATCAGTGGTGCAAAGATCAACAACGTAGCCCTGCCTGATGTAAATCAGATGCTGCAAGGTAACGCTCCCGGTGTTGCTGTATCAACCAACTCCGGTCAGCCAGGTGCAAAAACAGAAGTTAGGATCCGTGGTGTGGGTTCTATCTCTGCAAGCAACGCACCCATCTATGTAGTAGACGGTGTTATCGTATCATCTGGCGACTTCACTCAGAACACTGCTACTTACGATGTGATCTCTTCTATCAACCCTGCCGACATCGAGAACATCACTGTACTGAAAGATGCTTCTGCAACTGCATTGTATGGTTCCCGCGGTTCTAATGGTGTGATCGTAATCACAACCAAGAGCGGTAAGAAAGGAGTGAACAAGATCAATTTCAATGCAAAGTATGGTGTTCAGAACCTGGCACGTACCATCCCGATGATGAATTCATCAGAATTGCTGCAGTATCAACGCGAAGCGATGAAAAATGCAACAAAAAATGATGGTACTCCTACTTTCACCGAAGCACAGATCCTGGCTAACCGCCCTGATTACCTGGCAGACATTAATACTGACTGGATGGATCTGGCTTTCCGCACAGGTAAAACCCAATCTTACGGTATCAACGCAAGCGGCGGTAACGAAAAAACTTTGTTCTACGCATCAGGCGATTACTTCAAACAAGATGGTATCCTGGTAGGATCAAACTTTAGCCGTTACAATGGCCGTCTGAACGTCGACCACAAATTCAACGACAAATTTGACCTGAGCTTTAAAGTGAACGGTTCTTATACCGATATGAGAAGTGCAAGTGCAGGTAACTCCTACTCTTCTCCGCTGATGGGCGCTCTGTCTAACGTTCCTTACATCCCGGCGTACGACGACAACGGTAACATTACCAATGGTTATATCGCTGGTCAGCCAGGCACTGTAGGTTGGGATCATTTCTCCAGCATCCCTAGCTCTTACCGTCCTGTTTTGCGTGGCGGTAACTTCCTGAGCACTGTTGCTAACAACTACAACAAGAGCAACACTGGTCAAACTGTGTTCAATGTTGCGTTAGGCTACAACATCATCGATGGTTTACGTTTTGTAGTTAAAGGAAGCGCTGAGATCACCAACATCCGTGAGAAACAATGGACTTCTCCAAACTCTTACGATGGCCGTAACTACAGCGGTTACCTCTACAACGTGAATACTAACATGGGGCTGTATACTACTCAGCAATTGCTGACTTACAACTTCACAGTGAAGAAAGATCATAGCTTCCGTTTATTGGCAGGTAACGAGTACTCTTTCTCTAACAGGGTATGGAACTACAGCGCTAAAAACGGTTTCCCTAGCCAGGCTTCACAAGTGCCGGATGCAGGTTCTACCTACTTCGATATGGCTGGTGATGAGCTGAACTATGCTTTCCAGGCTTTGATCGGTAAAGTAGACTACGATTATAAAAATAAATATTTCCTGAGCGGTAGCTACAGGAGAGATGGCTCCAGCCGTTTCCCTAAAGACAGCCGTTATGGTAACTTCTATTCAGTAGGTGCTGCATGGCGTATTATTGAAGAAGAATGGATGAAGAATGTTTCCTGGTTAAACGACCTGAAAGTTCGTTCAAGCTATGGTGTGATGGGTAACGCAGAAGGATTGGGCAACTATCCTTATCAGCCGCTGTACAGCCTCGTAGGTTCTTACGATGGTCAGTCAGTTGCTTACCTGAAACAACCTGCTAACCTGAACCTGAGCTGGGAAAAACAAAACCTGTTCGACGTAGGTATCGACGTAGCTGTATTGAACAGGCGTTTATATGGTAGCTTCGGATTCTATGACAAACGTTCTTCTGCATTATTGATGGAAAAACCAGTGTCTATGACCACCGGTTTCTCTACCATGACTATGAACGTTGGTAAAATGATGAACCAGGGCTTCGAGATCACCGTTGGTGGCGTACCTGTTCAGACTAAAAACTTCCAGTGGACTTCCGACCTGAACTTCGCTACACTGAAGAATAAGGTATTATCACTGGGCGGCGACCAGGCTATTCCTTCCGGTACCCGTCAGAGAATTGAAGTGGGTATGCCTTTCGGTTCCTGGTACATGCCTATCTGGGCTGGCGTAAATCCTGAAACCGGTGCTGCACAATGGATCGGTGCTGACGGCAAACCAACTTCCGTTTACACAGAAGCTGTAAGACAATATGCTGGTCAGTTACTGCCTAAGATCACCGGCGGTTTCACCAACAAATTCAACTATAAAGACTTCGATCTTTCTGTGTTCATCACTTTCAGCGCTGGTAACAAAGCATACAACTCAAACCGCGCTAACCTGGAAAGCGATGGTGGTAATACTACCGGCAACCAGGCTAAAGATGCACTGGATCACTGGCAGAAACCAGGCGATATCTCCGACAGGCCTAAAGTTATCTGGGGTAACGGATCTGGCTCTACCAGCTCTTCCACTCGTTTCTTAGAAGATGTTTCTTATGCGAAACTGAGAAATGTACAATTAGGCTATAACCTGCCTAAATCCCTGCTGAGAAGAACCAAACTTCAAAACTTAAGAGTATATGCACAGGCAGAAAACCTGTACACGCTCACTAAGTACAAAGGATGGGATCCTGAGATCAACACTAACCCTGCTCCTCCTACCAGCACGGCTAACGTGGCTGTGTCTAACGCAGGTACTGATTTCTACCGTTATCCAACAGCCAGGGTAATTACATTCGGTATCAATGTGGGTCTGTAATTGAGTAAAACAAAAATTTAAGAATCGATTATGTTTAAATATTCTAAACTTTCCATATTGGCTTTGGCTACTGCCGGAATGTTTTCTGCTTGCAGCAAACTGGACCAGGACCCACAGTCATCACTGAGCGATAAAGATGCAGTAACGGAAGCGAATGCACGTATTCTCGCCAACGGTATGTACTCACGCATGCAAGCCCTCGAATATTATGGTCGCGATTTCATGATCGTTACTGATCTCGGAGGTATTGACATGAAGATCACTTCCCAGAACTCTAACAGGTTCCTGAGCGAGTTCCAGGTAATGTATGCTCCGTTGGTTGCTCCGCAAACCAACACTTTCCTGAATGCTTACCGCGTGGTGAACCAGGCAAATGTGATCATTAACAAACTGCCTGAAACCAGCAATACGTCTGCAATCCGTGGCGAGGCTTACTTCATGCGCGCGCTGGCCAACTTCGACCTGGCAAGAAGATACACCAGGCCTTATACTAACCGCGGCGCTGTTAAAGCCGGCTTAACTGCTCCTAATACAGGTATTGCCCTGGTTACTGAGTCGCTGGATAAACCAGATACTTATAAACCTAAGCGCAGCACACTGGAAGAAACTTATGCGGCTATTATCGCTGATCTGAAAGTGGCACAACAAAAAGCGCCAGCAGGTAAATCCGAAGGCGGCGCTGCAAGTATTTTCAAAGGAAACCGCGATGCAGCTACTGCACTGTTAACTCGTGCATACCTGTATAAAGGCGACTGGAAAAATGTAATTACCGAAGCCAACAAACTGGTTGATAAATATGATCTGTATGAAGCCAGCCAGGTAGCTGATATCTTCAATGCAGATGGTGCAACATCAGAAGAAATATTTTCTGTTCGTAACACTGTCAACAATGGTTTAGGCGCCAATAACTTTGGTTATATGTATGTGCCTGCTGCCAATGGCGGATATGGCGATATCAGGTTAACCGATGCTTTCATGGCGTTGCTGGATAAAAAAGATGCGCGTCTTGGCCAGGTGCTGGTTGCTGATAATGGCGCAAACAATTACCTGATGAAATTTTCCGGTAACAAAGCGCAAGGTCAGGTAGGCCTGGTGAATGTACGGGTGCTGAGGATCAGCGAAGTGCTGTTAAACCGTGCTGAAGCTTATGCGGAAGATGGCAATCTCGTTGCTGCTGTTGCTGATGTTAATAAACTGAGAGCAAAACGCGGACTGGATCCATTTGTAGGTGTTGATAAAACTGCTGTCCTGGCAGAGATCAGCAAACAAAGAAGACTGGAACTGGTGGGTGAAGGATTTGGTATGACCGACCTCTTCCGTAAGAACGGAACACGCGAGATCCCGGATGCAAATGCATTGAAGTCTAAAGTTGTTGGACCAGAAGATCCATATGTTGCTTATCCTATTCCTCAAACAGAAATGGATACCAACCCTAATATGGTTCAAAACCCGGGATACAATAAGTAATCATTCCTGTTCAATAAAACTCGGGAGGCTATACGTTCGTATAGCCTCCTTTTTTTGTTAGTTATCCTCCTCTTTCTTTCTCAAAATTTTTTTAAGCGAGTTCTTTATAAATAGAGATAAAAAAAATATAGCCACTGCTATCCTATTTCTCAACAATTCCAAATCTTTAGGTGTTATTTAGCTATTATTTAACAAATATGTAGAATTTCAGATATCGTAAATATTATTAATTGAATGTCAATCATTTATCCATTATTTTAATTTTTTATTCTTTTTATTTATCGTAATTTAATTCTTGTTAACTGCTTTAGTCAAATCAACTAGTCAAATCAAAATCAGTCGCTTATGAAAAAAGAGCTACTACTATGGCTGTTTTTATGCTGCGGCGTTCTCAACGCATTTGCGCAGTCCCGAACGATTAGCGGAAAGGTTACAGACGCAAAAGACGGGTCAGCTCTGCCTGGTGTAACTGTCGTAGTTAAAGGCACAAACAAAGGAGCAATGACCTCCGGAGAGGGCACTTACAAGCTTAATAACATTGCCGATGGTGAAACGCTGGTGTTTTCTTTTATCGGGTATGTCACTAAGGAAGTTCCTATTGGCCCGGGCAACACGATCGATGTTACCCTGGAAGCTGATAAAAAACAATTAGGTGAGGTGGTGGTAACTGCCGTGGGTTTGAAACGTAACGAAAACGCACTCGGTTACTCCGTAGCCACAGTAAAACCAGACCAGATCCTTCAAAAATCAGAGCCGGATATGTTAAAAGGGCTGCAGGGTAAAGTTGCGGGTGTTGATATCCGTACTTCCCAGGGTACTCCCGGCGCCGCAACCCGCATACAGATCCGCGGTAACACTTCGTTCTTCGGAAGTAACGAACCGTTGATCGTGGTAGATGGAATTCCTTACAATAATGATCAGATATCTACTTCCAACCAGACCTCCGGTGGGGGCGCCTACGGAAGTGGTTTATCTTCTCTTGACCCGAACGATATTGCCAGCATGACGGTACTGAAAGGCGCCGCCGCCGCTGCATTATACGGTTCCAGGGCTTCTAACGGCGCGATCATTATCACTACCAAATCCGGTAGCGCATCGATAGGCCGAAGGAAAATGGAAGTTAGTTATTCCAGTTCTATCGCTTTAGAAACGATCAACAGCTATCCTGAATACCAGAACGATTATGGTACAGGTAGTGCATTTACCTATAACCCGGCATCCAACGGTTCCTGGGGCGCTGCTTTCAAATCGGTGGATTCAGTGAAGGTTTGGGCTGATTACTTCAAATACTATCCTGAATTATTTCCGGCCTCTGGTAACATGAAATACGAGGCAGTTCCGAATAACGTAAAAGACCTATTCAGAACAGGGTTCTTGTCTGAAAACTCTGTTTCAGTAAATGGAGGAAATGAAAAATCAGCTTTAAGCGCCACTGCATCTTACCTAAGCCAGAATGGCTATGTACCGCATTCTGATTTTAATAGGGCCAGCATGGCCATTGGTGGTGTCACCAGGTTGACAAACGGATTAACCGTTAACGGTAACTTCAGCTACAGTACCAGCAATCAGGCAGGCAGTACCTTCGGTGAGAACCAGGTAACCGGCGCAACTTCTTCCTTTGCCCGTAACCTCTTCCTGGGAAGAAACTGGAACCTGGCAGGCTTGCCATATCAATCGCCCGATGGCAAACCTATTTCCACTAACAGTGCGCAGTACGATAACCCGCTTTGGGCTTTCCTGCATAATACTGTAAATACGGCAACAGACAGGTATGTAGCCGGTCTGAAATTTAACTATGATAACATTACCCCATGGTTTAGCGCCAGCTACCAGATAGGTACCAATGCCCAGAATTTCCTGCGTAAAGAAGTAGTGGATATAGGATCAAGGGGTTCTGAAGGTGTTGGACAGATCATACAACAAAACTACCGCTTTACTGAAATTGAGTCCAACCTGATTGGTACCTTCACGCCGAAATTCAGGAATGAAGATTTTGGATTCAAAGGTATTATTGGTCATAACGTTAACCAACGTACGACGAAATCGCAGATCTTTACCGGTAAGAATATAGTGGCTCCAGGTGTTTACTCTCTCAGCAACACCAAAAGTGTACTTCCTACAGAGGATGTCTTCAGGCGCAGGAGACTCTGGGGCATTTTTGCAGAGATCGACCTGGATTATAAGAAATGGTTATTCCTGAATATCACAGGCCGTAACGATTGGTCTTCCACGCTGCCTAAAAGCAATCGTAGTTACTTCTATCCTAGTGTGAGCGCGAGCTTTATATTCACAGAAGCGTTGAAGATGGACAGTAAGGTGCTGACATTTGGTAAGATAAGGGCAGGTTGGGCAAAAGTGGGCCGCGATGCAGACCCTTATCAATTAGCTAATACATTTAATGTTAATGCCGCTTTCCTTGGCCAGTCTGGTGCGTCACAGTACCCTACTGCGGGTAACAAAGAACTGAAACCAGAGTTCACACAAGACTTTGAAGTGGGTACCAACCTCGAATTCTTTGATCGACGAATTACACTTGATTTTGCTTGGTATACACGTACCTCAACTAATCTGATTGCCCCACTAACACTTCCATCTTCGTCCGGTTTTACACGGGTTATTGATAACTATGGTAAACTTTCCAACAAAGGTATAGAAGTAGACCTGGGTTTTATTCCTGTTAGAAACGAAAACCTTACCTGGAGTTTCCACTGGATCTTTACAAAGAACCGCAGTATAGTTAAAGAGTTGAAAGAAGGTGTAGAAAGATTGGAACTCAATGGTGTATTAGACGAAATGAGTCCATATCTTGAAGCAGGCAAACCTTATGGCTATTTGCGTGGTACTTACAACGCGCGCGACGACCAGGGCAACCTGCTGATAGATCCTTCAACCGGTTTGCTGATCCGGGCATTGGATCAGAAAATGGTTGGTGATCCTAACCCGGACTTTAAAACTGGTTTGAGTACAACGCTGAACTATAAAGGTTTTTTCCTGAGTGCGTTATTCGACCTTACAAGAGGGGGTGATATCTACTCAGTAACCGTAAGTTCTTTACTTGGTCGTGGGGTTACCCTCGATACAAGAGATCGTGAGAAGCTCATCGTGATCCCAGGATATTACGGGGATCCTAATTCTCCGGGGACCCCATTGTTAGACAGTAAAGGCCAGAAGATACCAAACAATACCCAGATCAGTTTATTTGAAAGCTATTTTGGAGAGACGTTCGCTATTAACTCGGCAACAGAGTGGAATGTATATGATGCCACTGTTTACACATTCCGTGAGTTAAGCATAGGATATGATTTCCCTAAAAACTGGTTTAATAAGACACCGATCGGAGGGTTGACCCTTTCCTTTACTGGCCGTAATCTTTGGTTCTATGCGCCTGGGATGCCAAAGTATACCCACTTCAATCCTGAAGTCGGAAGTTTTGGCTCAACCAATACTCAAGGTATTGAATTGTCTGGCGCTCCAACCACCCGCAGATTCGGCGCTAACCTGAAAGTGACATTCTAATTCACGAAAACTATTGAACCGATGAAAAGATTAAGCTATATACTCCTAGTCACGTTTGCTGCCATGGTTGGCTGTAAAAAGGGATTCCTGGATATTAATACGGATCCGAACAATCCTACTGTTGCTTCCTTGCCGCAGTTGTTAGTAGCGGCTGAACAGGGCCTGGCTTACGACCTAGGATTTACTAACGATAACCGCGGTGCAAGAGGTTTAACAGAGGTATTATCTGTTTACATGCACCAGGTAACTGTGCGCGAATCACAGGACCAGTACGGCGCAACTGGAACCCAGTTCGATATAAATAACGCCTGGAGCGATTTTTACAGTGCCCAGGGAGTAAACTCGTCTGCCGATTATATCGGGTTCCTCGAAAATGTTGAAGTAATGATCAGACAGGCAGATGCGTCCAATAGCCACACTTATGCTGGCATAGGCCGCGTATTGAAAGCTTATGGGTTTAGTCAGTTTGTAGACGCTTTTGCAGATATTCCTTTTTCTGAGGCAAATAAATTTTCTACTGAAGTTTTACGTTATCCAAAGTTTGATAAAGGACAGGATATCTATCCTGAACTCTTCAAGCTACTAGACCAGGCAATTGGAGATCTTTCTGCTACCAGTGGCAACCAGATAGCTCCAACGACCGATGACCTGTTTTATGGCGGCAGCCGGGATTCCTGGATAAGGTTAGCTAATACCATTAAACTGAAACTCTATAATCAAATAAGGTTAACTACCAATGTTTCCGCCCAAGTTACTGCTTTAGTGAATGGAGGGAAACTGATTAGTGGCTGGGATAACAGCTTTATGATGAAGTATGGAAAAAGTCCGTCGCCTGACGACAGGAATCCGGGTTTTAGTGAATATTTTGCCACCCAGAAGTCACACTATCAAAGCCCCTGGTTCTACGAGATAATGAAAGGTTATAATCCAAGGATCTTCACCGGTATCGTCGATCCGCGTATTCCATACTATTTTTATACACAAAATAAAGTGGATGCACCTTCAGCCGGTGGGGGGACCGATTATCGCGATAGCGCTTTTATATCCATCTACTTTGGTTCAACAGGCCCAAACAGGGATAGGTCTCAGGACGGCAGTATGACCGTTTTTGGAATTTACCCTGTTGGAGGCCGTTACGACCAGGGAGATCATATTGTAGTAAATGCTTCGAGTGGTACAGGAGCAGCTCCGTTACGCTTACTTACTTACGCGGATGTGTTGTATATCGAGGCGGAGTTAATGAATGCTGGCGTATTGGCTGGGGATGCACGAGCTACATTGAGAGCCGCCATTCTGGAGTCCTTTAACCAGGTAGACCAGGTAGTGAACCTTGCCAATGGCGGTCAATCTATTCCTAAACTGGCAGGGACATCAGATGTGGCGTATGCTAATAAGATTATGGGAGTATACGACGCCGGGTCAACCGCCCGTAAACTGGAGGTAATCATGACTCAGAAGTGGATTCAAAGCTTCGGCTTTAGCTGCGATCAATACACTGATTACAGAAGAACGGGTTACCCAATCTTGTTCGATCCGGGTAATCCTCAGCAAGCGCCGGGAGGTTTTGTACAACCGCCTATCAATGGTGATCCTTCCAGACCTGGAGTGCCTCAGCCCAAAGTAAGGGTGGTTGCTTCGCGAAAATATCCTTTATCCCTCCCTTGGCCGGCCAATGAGCTAAATGTAAATCCAAATGCCCCTGCTCAGAAACAACCCGATACGTATCCCGTTTTCTGGGATAAATAGTAATAGTATTTATGCAATTTAAAAGAGATTCTATGAAGAAGATAATAATAGGTTCATTGATATTATTCACCGTAGTCACGGGTTTTTATGGTTGCCGGAAAAACGACAACCCTAAACTTCCGGAGGGAATAGAAACCGGTGTCTTTCCAAAACTGACACAGGATCCGGCCGGAGATGAGTTAATACAGGATGTAAATAGCTTTTCCACTGCATTTACATTGGATGTATTTTATCCTAAACCACTTCCTCAGAAAATGGATGTACGGGTGGTAATGAACGACGATTATACTAATGTAAAAACACTGAAAGCTGATGTAACAAGTTTTCCCACAAAGATCACTGTTACCGGTCCTCAGTTGGCGCAGCTTTTCGGATTAACTCCGGATCAGGTAGAAATTGATGATCAGTTCACTATTTCTCCTGACATAACCCTCCAAAGTGGGAAGCTTTTAACAGCATTCGCTTACGGAGTAAATGGTACTGATACCTTCAATCTTGCTCCTTATGGCGGAGATGCTTTGAATACTCCAGGGGCCAATACTATACTTACTTACAAAAAGGTATGTACCTTGAATATTGACAGTCTTTCAAATGTAAAGGGAGGCGGTGCTATGATCCTTGATGATCCTGATGTGTTGGAATCGAGCTATCCGGTTACTTTGACAAAAGAAAATGATTCTACCATTAGAATTAATAACTACGCTACAGTACCGGGAGCCATATTGAAACTAAAAATTATCCAGAAATCGCAAACCATCGTGATCGATAAACAAGCTATTGCCCCTTCATTTCCTGGTTACCCCTACCACAACTGGGTAGCCAAGGGAACAGGCACTATTAACGCCTGCGATAACTCTATGACTTTGAAAGTTAGTTTCTCCGTGGATGAAGGCGCTTTTGATCCGGTTACTCAAACAATTAAAAGACCGGAATAGATAAGGGAATCCAAAATTCTGAAATTGATAATAAAGCAAAGGAGTGAAGACTATCTTCGCTCCTTTGCTTTATTATCTTTTATTGAATAATATTACTTAATCACTTCCTTTAACTTCGCTTCCAGGGCCGGTCCGCGCAAGCCAATTGCAATGATCTTACCCTGCGGATCTAACAACATGTTAGTAGGGATAGCATTGATGCCATAAAGGCTCACTACCGCTGCATCCCATTGTTTCAGATCACTTACATGCGTCCAGGTTAAGCCGTCGTCTTTAATTGCCTGCAACCATTTGTCTTTGGATTTATCCAGGGAAACACCCAGTACAGTGAAATTCTTATTCTTAAACTGGTTGTAAACACTCACCACGTTAGGGTTTTCCTGGCGGCAAGGTCCGCACCAGCTGGCCCAGAAATCAACCAATACAAACTTGCCTTTGAAAGAACTTAAGCTAACATTTTTACCGCTTACATCCGGCAGGGTGAAATCTTTCGCTACCTCGCCTACTTTCATACCCGATGGAGTATCTGCATCTGCACTGCCAGCATCGCTGGTAGCTCCTGCTTTTTCCAGTTCCGCGATCTTGCTGGTCATACTTTTTACCAGCGTGTTTTTAGGGAAGCGGGTAGTAAGATTGGTAAGCACTTGTTTATGTGCCATAAATTCTTCGCCGTTCCTTACCTGGCTTAATGCAAATACTGCGTTAGCAGGATTTTTTGTTTTATCGGCCAGTATGAAGAAACCATTTTCGAAATCTTTTTCCTTTTGCTGGAACGCAGCTACCTGCGGCTGGAACAGGCTATCAGGCATTGTGCCATGCAGGCTGTCGAGCCTTCTCATTTCTTCAGTAAGAACGATAG
The DNA here is from genome assembly GCF_900107795.1 of Chitinophaga terrae (ex Kim and Jung 2007). Taxonomy (GTDB): domain Bacteria; phylum Bacteroidota; class Bacteroidia; order Chitinophagales; family Chitinophagaceae; genus Chitinophaga; species Chitinophaga terrae. Next base: position 50,761 of record NZ_FNRL01000023.1, on the reverse strand, counting down.
ACTGTGCACTGATATCTTTCATGAACTGCTGTAACTCGGTAGTAGCTTCAGAACCGCTGAATTTCATCTCGTCGGGCTTGTTCAGGTCACCTTCAATTTTCATGGTTCCTGCATCGAGCGACAGCAATATAAATTTATTGTTAGGGAATACAACGCGATATAACCCCTGTTCCGGAACACTTCCTTTTAAAGTGAATTTGCCACTGGCATCTTTAACAGTAGTTGAATCTACTACTTTAACATTATCCAGCGTTAATTCTTCTAATACTACCGGGCCAACAGGCGCGTTACTCAGGTGCCCTTCAATTTTGAACTCTCCTTTTTCTGATTGAGTATTACAACCTATTCCTGCTATCAGGAGGCCGGCAGCAAACCACAGTAAGACTTTTTTCATGGATTTATTTTTAACATTCATCAAGACCTATGCAATAATTAACTTTTCAATCTTTCGGCCAGCAACTCGTTAGTGAGTCTTGGATCTGCCTTGCCTTTAGAGAGTTTCATCACTTCTCCTACAAACAACGACATCAATCCTTTTTTTCCGCCTTTGAAAGCGGCTACTTTATCCGGGTACTTTGCCAATACTTCGTCGATGATCGGCGTAATATTATCTGCGTTGTTATCCTGGAGGAGATTTAACCTGGTGGCTATTCCCAGGGGATCGCCAGGTTCGGCTATCATTGCCGGCAATATCCGTGAAGAAGCAATGGAGAAACTCACTTTTCCTGCGTCTACCAATTCTATCAGCGCCGCTAAAAGCGCCGGTGAAACGGGGAATTGAGAGATATCTTTCCCTTGTTCGTTCAGCCATGATTTAACCGGGCCGGATACCCAGTTCGATGCAGCCTTGTAATGGGAAGTTGCTTTTATTACCTCTTCAAAATAGGCGGCTGTGGCTTTATCATCGCAGATCACTCTTGCATCATATTCGGTTAAGCCATATTGCATGGTATACCGTTCTATCAACTCTTCAGGCAATGCAGGAAGAGATGCTTTGATCTGCGCTATAAATTCATCGCTGAGGTGGAAAGGGGCCAGGTCCGGTTCCGGGAAGTAACGATAGTCATTCGCTTCTTCCTTGGAACGCATAGAGAAGGAGCTGCCTGTTGCAGCATCGAAGCTACGTGTTTCCTGGATAATGGTTCCGCCACTTTCAATGATATCTATCTGTCTTTTAACTTCTACTTCTATTGCTTTTTTAACACTACGGATAGAGTTCATGTTCTTTACTTCTACCTTGGTACCCAATGTAGTGCTGCCTTTCAACCTTACAGAGATGTTGGCGTCGCATCTCATACTGCCTTCTTCCATGTTGCCGTCGCATACTTCCAGGTAACGAACAAGGCGCCGCATTTCAGTCAGGTAAGCATAAGCTTCATCGCCGCTGTGCAGATCCGGTTCGGAAACGATTTCAACGAGCGGCACCCCCGCCCTGTTCAGGTCTACATAGCTGTATTGAGGGTCCTGGTCGTGCAGCAGTTTGCCGGCGTCTTCTTCCAGGTGGATGCGGTTCAGTTTTACTGTGCGGGTGCCTGCATCCGTACTGATGGTCAGGTAACCATTTTTACAGATAGGAGCCGTATGTTGAGATATCTGGTACCCTTTCGGAAGATCTGGATAGAAATAGTTTTTACGGGCGAAGTAATTGTCTTTCTCAATATCGCAGTGGCAGGCAAGGCCAAGTTTAATGGCGTATTCGGCCGCTTTGCGGTTCATCCGGGGCAAAGTTCCCGGGTGTCCCATAGTAATGGCACTGATATGTGTATTGGGCGCGCCGCCAAAGGCTGCGCTATCGCTGCAGAATAATTTACTTTCGGTAAGCAACTGGGCATGTACTTCCAACCCGATCACTGTTTCATATTTGCTGTATATATCGCTCATATATCCATACTGATTCCCACAAATATATTCAAATAATACCGGGATTTCAGGCTATTCGCTCCCAATAAATCCATAAATTGGGATAGATACCAATAAATTTTCACCTATGATCAATATGGCCCAGGTAACTCAGCTCTATCAGGCGCAACAGAAGTACTTCCTTTCCGGCGCCACGCTGCCTTATGCTTTCAGGAAACAGCAGCTGAAAAAGCTGAAAAAAGGGATTAAGCAGTACGAGGAGAAGATATTGGCGGCCTTGCATGCAGATCTGCGTAAACACCCGGTGGAAGCTTATGGCAGCGAAGTAGGATTTTTATATGAGGAAATTAACTATATGCTCGATAACCTTAAAGCCTGGATGCAACCTGAGGTGGTAAGTTCCCCTCTTGTAACCTATCCAAGCAGCAGCAGGGTGTATAAACAGCCATTAGGGCTTACCCTCATTATCGGGCCATGGAACTACCCTTTCATGTTGCTTATCAGTCCCTTATTAGGCGCTATCGCCGGCGGCAACTGCGCTGTGATCAAACCTTCCGAACTGGCGCCCAAAACCGCCGCTATAACGGCGGAACTGATAAAAAGTATTTTTGATCCCGCATATATCACCGTAATAGAAGGAGACGGAGCCGAGGTGATCCCCCTGCTGATGCAGCAACGTTTTGATCATGTGTTCTTTACAGGCAGCATCCCTGTTGGCAAAAAGATCATGGAAATGGCCGTACCTAACCTGACGCCTGTAACACTGGAACTGGGAGGGAAGTCGCCATGCCTGGTAGACCAGCATGTGAACATCAATGTGGCGGCGAAACGTATCGTCTGGGGAAAATTCTGGAATGCAGGCCAAACCTGTGTGGCGCCGGATTACATCCTGGTACATCAGTCGGTTAAACAGGCGTTGATAGATGCCATGAAAGCGGCTATAACACAGTTTTTTGGAGAAGACCCCGCTAAAAGCCCCGATTATGCACGGATGATCAATGCAAAAAGGTTCGACGTGGTAAAAGGCTACCTGGAAGAAGGGCATGTTGTACACGGAGGACAAACCGACAGGGAACAGCTGTACATTGAGCCTACCATCCTGGACGATGTTGACTGGTCGGAACCCCTCATGCAGGAGGAGATCTTCGGACCTGTTTTGCCGGTACTGGCCTACCACGAACTATCGCAGGCCATAGAAGCCATCCGGCAGCATCCTTACCCGCTGGCCTTGTACGTATTTACCAAAAGGAAGAAAGTGGAAAGAATGGTGATAGAGCAACTGCGGTTCGGAGGCGGATGCATAAATAACACGATGGTACACCTGACGAATCCGGATCTGCCCTTTGGCGGACAAGGATATAGCGGGATGGGCAGGTATCATGGGAAATACAGTTTCGATACTTTTACACATCTCAAAGGCATGCTTAAAACCGCTACCTGGCTGGATGTTCCTATCAAATACCCTCCTTTCGGAAAAAAACTGAAGATGATCAAACAGATAATGAAATAAAAAAAGCCGGCGAACCGGCTTTTTCTATAGGTCTGCTTTATGAAGTTTCTTCGGCACCTGGACGGTTAATGATTCAGTTTTCCCGTTTCGTTTAACCTTTGCCGTTATCTCGTCCTTTTCCTGGTTATCTTTATAGATCCTGGACAGATCGCCGGCCGATTTAACACTCTTTCCTTCCAGTTCAACAACAATATCCTCTTTCTGGAAACCAGCTTTTTCAGCAGGAGAATCTGCAGTTATACCAATTACTTCTGCGCCTTCTGCATTTCTTGTATCCTGTACCTGCAGGCCTAATTTCGGATCATCATCTGTCCAATTAAACCAGTTGTTGAAACCATCGCCTCCTCTCCTGAAACCACCGCCCGGAGGGAAAGCAAAAGCCCTAGGGTTGCCTGGGAAAATACCCAGGTCCTCAGCATTTAATGCCTTGCGTTCGCCAAGCGTAACAGCCACCTTATCGGATTTACCATTACGCTGGTAAGAAACGGTTACCTTGTCGTCCGGCTGGTATTCACTGATCTTTTCAAATAATTCCTGTGGCTCATCTATCTGGTCGTCGTCCACAGCAGTAATGATATCGCCTGGTTTCAGGCCGGCTTTTTCGGCAGGCGTGCCTTTTCCTACAGTTTTGATGGTAACACCGTTAGCCGCTTTCTTTTCGGTGATCACCCCCAGCACAGCTTTCGGAACGATCTCATCTGCTTCATCAGCGTCCGGTCCTCCGAAGTTCCTGAAGTTATTATTGAAATTGAAAGTGTTGCCATTTCTTGGAACGATCTTTCTTCTGAACACGGAAATACCGGGATCGGAGTACTGATCCAGTTTTTTACCATCTACCAGCACTTCGCCATCCTTGATCTCAACTGTTACTTTAGCGTCTTTGGCATTTTTGTGCTTGATCACAATTTCATCAAACTCGCCAAGCTGCGTTTTTTGTTTACTCTTGGTTTGTGCATATGTCGGATCAGGTAAAAGAAATATAAAACCTGCCAACGATAGAAGTTGCAATAACCTGGTCATATCACAAAAAAATTTTGTTTAAGTAAAAATCAACTATGGCAAAATTAATGGGAGGGTTAGGAAAGAAAAAGTTAAAAAACGCAAGCCAGGCATGCTTGTTATTGTTGGGGATGGTAAACGGGGATAGATCTTTGCAGAAAAAAGCCGGACCCTCGAAGATCCGGCTTAATAAAGAATTATAACAATTGTTTTACTGCTGAAATCACCTGGTCCAGTTTATCTACTTCCTGGCCCCCGGCGGTAGCGAAGGTTTTCTGTCCGCCGCCGCCGCCTTTGATCAATGGAGCAATACGTTCCTTGATGATCTTTGGCGCTTCCCAACCTTTGGATGCTACCAGTTTTTCGTCGATGGTCAGCGCTATACTGGCCTTACCGCCGATGTTGGCTGCAAATATGAGTACATGGTCAGGAATATCGTTTTTCAGCTGCAACGAAAGCTGTTTCAGACCTTCTGCATTGTTTACATGCACCACTTTTCCGAGGAAGTTGACGCCGTCTATCTGTTCCGACTGGTTACGCAGGCTGCTGGCAAGTGCGCGGACTTTTTCCTGTTCCAGGGCATCTACTTGTTTTTCGAGCGACGACTTGTCCTGCAACAGGGTTTCTACGGCTTTAACCGGGTCTTTAGGATTCTTTAAAGCTGCCTTCATGTCTTTCAGTTGAGCTAACTGTTCGCTGATGTAAGCTTCCGCTTTGCTGCCGGTAACTGCTTCTACCCTGCGAACGCCGGCTGCAACTGCCGATTCGGAAACGAATTTGAACAATCCCAGTTCTCCGGTAGCGCCAACATGAGTACCGCCGCAGAGTTCAACACTATAAGCAGGATCAATGATCACTACCCTTACAGTATCGCCGTATTTCTCGCCGAACAACGCCATAGCGCCCAGCTTCAGGGCTTCATCCTTAGGCATTTCTTTGATCACTACAGGAACATTTTCCCTGATCTTGGCGTTTACGATCGCTTCTATCTGCGCCAGTTCTTCATCAGTTACTTTGGCAAAATGAGAAAAGTCGAACCGCAGCGCATCAGCATTCACCAAAGATCCTTTTTGTGCTACGTGCGTACCCAGTACCTGGCGCAGGGCTGCATGCAACAAGTGGGTAGCGCTGTGATGGCGTTCTGTATCCAGCCGCTTAACCTTATCTACCTTTGCTTTAACAACAGCAGCCGGGTTGGCCGGCAGTTTGTCGGTGAACAGGATGGTGAGGTTATTTTCTTTCTTGGTATCAACTACGTGTATGGTTTCGTCATCGAACTGCAGGGTACCTGTATCGCCTACCTGCCCGCCGCTTTCAGCATAAAAAGGAGTCTGGCTGATAACCAGCTGGAACTGCTCTTTTCCTTTTGCTTTAATGGTGCGGTATTTCAATAACTTGGTAGTGCTTTCCAGTTGTTCGTAACCTACGAATATGCTGTTAGGGGTTTCGTCTAATACCACCCAGTCGCCGGTATCCAGCTCTGTTGCAGCACGGGAGCGGTCTTTCTGCTGTTGCATCGCTGCCTCAAAACCTTTCTCGTCTACCGTAAAGCCTTTTTCAGCGGCAATCAGGTTGGTCAGGTCTAACGGGAACCCATAAGTGTCGTTCAGTTCAAATGCGGTAGCGCCGTCAATTACCTTGGTAGCGGCTTGCTGCATAAAGTCTTCTATCCGGCGTATACCGCTTTCGAGGGTGCGCAGGAAGTTATTTTCTTCTTCAAATATTACCTTCTTCACAAAATCTACCTGTGCTTCCAGTTCAGGGAACACGTTGGAGAACTGCGCTGCCAGCACTGGCACTATCTCATGCAGCAAAGGTTTCCGTACGTCGAGGAACGAGAAGTAGTAACGAACAGCCCGGCGCAGGATACGGCGTATCACGTAGCCGGCCCCGGTATTTGACGGTAATTGGCCGTCGGCAATGGTAAAGGAAATAGCTCTTACGTGATCGGCGATGACACGGAAAGCCACATCTTTTTTATCATCTCCGAAGGTATATTTCTTATTAACCAGCTTTTCGGTGAAATGAATGGTATTGGTGAAAAGGTCTGTATCGTAGTTGCTGGTCTTGTTTTGCAGTACCCTTACCAGTCTTTCCAGCCCCATGCCGGTATCCACATGTTTGGCAGGCAATGGTACCAGGGAGCCATCTTTCTGCCGGTTGAACTGCATGAATACGTTGTTCCAGATCTCTATGACCTGCGGATGGTCGGCGTTTACGAGGGTTTTGCCGTCTACCAGTTTGCGTTCTTCATCGGGGCGGCAGTCCACGTGGATCTCGGAGCACGGACCGCAAGGGCCCATATCTCCCATCTCCCAGAAGTTATCTTTTTTATTGCCCATCAGTATCCTGTCTTCAGCAATATGCTCTTTCCAGAACTGGTAGGCTTCATCGTCTTTAGGGATGTTTTCTTTGGCATCGCCTTCAAAAACGGTAACGTATAATTTATCTTTTGGTATTTTATATACTTCTGTGAGCAGTTCCCAGCTCATGGCGATTGCCTCTTTTTTGAAATAATCGCCAAAGCTCCAGTTGCCCAGCATTTCGAACATGGTATGATGGTAGGTATCGATACCTACTTCCTCCAGGTCGTTCTGTTTTCCGCTAACGCGTAAGCATTTCTGGGTATCGGCCACTCTTTTGTGGGGAGGTACCCTGTTGCCCAGGAAATAGTCTTTAAACTGATTCATACCGGCGTTGGTAAACATCAGGGTGGGATCATTCTTAATAACGATAGGGGCAGACGGAACTATCTGATGCCCTTTAGACGCAAAAAAATCTAAAAATTGCTGTCGTATTTCTGACGCTGTCATATATAGGTATGAATTAATATGTATTTTTCTGTTTTTGTAAGAGCATTGACCTAATAAGAGCTTGTTGCTTGTTTTTCAAGCTTTTATAAAGTAGTTAGAAATTAGACATACAAAAGGTTGATGTTTTAATCTAATTACATTAGGTTTGTGCGCCTGATTTTCCCGCCGTATTCAGGGGAGTGCAAAAATATTGAAACCTGTATGATTATGCAAAAACAGGTTGTATAACCCGAAAATTACAATCGTGGGAGAAGATATGCCAACTAAATTCGGCATCCATAAGTTTGTGCCTCGTGAAATAAATCTGCGGTCATTGCGTTTTGCGCAAGAAAGCGCTCAAAGTACACCCGGTGCATGAAGAAGGTTAAATATTTTTATAACACCCAAACATTAAAATACGAGAAGCTGGTAGTATCGTTGCGGGTAAAAATCCTCCGGATACTGGGATTTTTATCTGCCGCTATTGTTACCGGTGCTATTTTTCTTTCCGTCGCTTACAGGTTGGTCGATTCTCCAAAGGAGAAGTCTTTACGTGCCGAACTGGAAGCAATGAAAGAAAAATACGATGCTTTGCAGGGGCGGATGAAAGAGATGAAGGGTACGTTGGCTGACCTGCAGGACCGTGATAATGAGATTTACAGGGTGATCTTCGAAGCATCCCCTATCCCGGACAGTACAAGAATGGGAAAGGTGAAACGGGATGAAGAAGCTGCACAGCTGCAGTCATTTGCCAGTGCCGAGATCGTTGCATCCACGAGCGTATTATTAAAGGAGTTAACCAACCGCATAAAAGCACAGGAAAAATCATACGACGAGATCGACAAGATGATCAAGAACAAGCAGCAGATGCTGGCCTCGATCCCTGCTATTCAGCCTGTTGCGAATAAAGACCTTAAACATATTGCATCCGGTTTCGGATACCGTATAGACCCGATCTATAAAACAATGAAATACCATGCAGGGTTGGATTTTGCGGCTCCAAGCGGTACGCCTATCTATTCGACCGGCGACGGTGTAGTGGAAGAAGCCAGCCTGAGTGATGTTGGCTATGGCAACCACGTGGTAGTGCGGCATGGATACGGTTACAAAACGCTCTACGGGCATATGCTCCGTATGAAGGTAAAAGCCGGCCAGGCGGTTAAACGAGGGGATGTGCTCGGTTGGGTGGGCAGCACGGGTAAGTCTACCGGCCCCCACTGCCATTACGAGGTTATCAAGAACGGCGAAAAAGTGGACCCTGTGTATTATTTCGTTACAGACCTTACGCCGGAGCAATTTGACAAGATGCTGAAACTGGCCAGATCTGGAAATCAGTCATTTGACTGATCCTTCATTTTCCTGCTGCCGCCAAAAAATCTCGGCTTCGAAAGCGAAAACCAGGTACGAAAAGCTTAACTTCATCATGAAAAAGTTTTTTGTCACCCTTGTTTTTTACTTCGATGCACCAGCTAGACCTTTTCTCGACACCTGGAATACCGCATCTAACGGAAGCTGCGGTAGCAATTCCAAATGTTAAAGTAAAAGCAGGCAGCCCTAAAGCTGCTATCGAAACATCTTCCGTCCCAGGTAAAAAACGTGGGCGAAAATCGCTGAAAGAATTTGCTGATGACCCGGATCTGATTATGGAGTTGGATAAAATAATACTAGATAAACAATATTACTCTATTAGTGAAGTAGCCGCTATGTTTAAAGTGAATACTTCCCTGATAAGGTATTGGGAAAACGAATTTGATATTCTTCAGCCTAAAAAGAACAGGAAAGGCGACAGGCTTTTCAGGCAGGAAGATATTCATTACCTCAAAGTCATCTATCACTTACTTCGTGAAAGAAAATATACCATTGAAGGCGCTAAGCAAAAGTTGAAAGAAGATCATAAATTAGCTGCCCGAAACTTCGAAATGGTACAAGCTTTGCTTAAAGTGCGGGGATTTCTTTCCGAATTGAAAGATCAATTATAAAAATATCATTATGCGTTTAAAAACTTTACTCCTGGGTGGTAGCCTCTTATGCTCAACCCTGGTATGGGCACAGAATGAAAAGACAATCAAAGGCAAGATAGACATGAAGACCCTCATGAACGATCCATCTACTACCTGGTTCTATAAAGGGGTAAATGATTACCAGCCTAATGAAAATATGCTCAACTACATCAAAAGCAACCGTAGCAACTTTAACATGGTTGTGGTGATGGGGACCTGGGACGATGCCAGCAAAAACGTTGTTCCTGCATTATATAAAGTGATGATCACCGGCGGCAGCCCTGATGAACAGATCGTAATGTTTGCCGCTGACCAGAAATTACAGACAGATGCGCCTGTAGATTATAAAGTGAAAAAACTGCCTACGATCATTGTGTTCAAAGACGGTAAAGAAGAAGGCCGTATCGTTGGTACACCTAAAGAATCTGTAGAAGCTGATCTTTGCCGCATCCTGCTTAACAGCAGCAAGAAAGACAAAGACACCAAAGAGAATTAATTCTTATATTGACCCAATGTTTCTATAAATGCCTGCCGGCTGGCAGGCATTTTCTTTTATTTCTTATCCCTCGTTATTCTCGTTATTGTTAACAGTGACATTTGTGACTGTGGAAGGCAGCTTCAGCTCTTTCTCTTCCAGTAATCGTATCACCGCCAGGTTCACCGTTTCTCTCAGCGCTGCATACTGGAGCCCGTCTACCAGGTAAGTATTGAACACGATCTGGATCACATAAGTATCCTTGGTGAAATCATTCAGGTTAACCACGTAGTTGTCTAATATATCCGGGTTGTTTTTCAGCAACTGCCTTATATCCTGCAACAGGGAGTATACCTTTTCCGAAGGAGCGTCAGTACCCAGCTCCAGCCGCAATGCCACTCGTTGCTGCGTACGGAGCGATAGATTATCAAGGATGCTGTCTACCATCTTCTTGTTAGGTACAGTTACAAATGTTTTCTCCAGGGTGCGGAGCCGGGTGCTGCGAAGTCCTATCTTTTCCACTGTTCCCTGGAAACTGTCGACCTTCACAGTGTCGCCTACACGAAACGGTTTGTCGAAGAAAATAATGAAGGAGCCGATCAGGTTCTCTATGCTTTCCTTGGCTGCCAATGCAAGGGCTGCAGCGCCGATACCTAAGCCGGCTACGATCTTTTCTACCAGGCCGTTCCCGAACAGGATACGGATAAATGCGATGGCGCCCAGTATCAGTATAATAGCTTTGAAGAAATCCCGGAAGAAGACCACGAATTGATTATCGGTTTTGTCTTCTGTCAGGTCGGCTTTATGCTGAAGTACCAAAGCAATAAAATCGATCAGCCGCAGCATGATCCAGATAATGCTCATGCTCAGGGCCAGGCTGAGCAAGGTGTTGGTAACATCCTGCAGTTTGATCCGGTTATAAACGTATACATTGAGCGCCTGGGGGAAAGTGAACTTGTCTATTGTCACCATGAAAGTGACGAGCAACAGGAAGTACTCGAGCGGGCGAAGCAAAAGGTTGACAAAGTCCTTTTCGTCCAGTTGGGGCGACCAATGTCTCACCAGCCTGAAAAGTATGGCTGCAAAGCTTTTGGAAACATATCGTTTGATGAATGATACAAATAACAGTACGCCAATCAGCATCAGATAATCCCTTACGGGGTTATCCAATATCACGGTGTTAAGAAATTCTTTCATTGTTGTGGTTAAATAATCCTTTTGCTATGTTGATTGATTAAAACGATCCCCGGGCGGGTACCGACTTTGAAAGTGCCATAGTTATCTTGTATTCCAAGTGCTTTAGCGCCGTTAGAGGTAGCCCATTGCAGAACTTCCTCCAGTGGTATTTCCGGGAAATGGCGACGAACAGTACTGATTTCTTCCCAGATGGATAACTGGTGATTAGAAGCCAGGCTATCAGTTCCGAGCGTAATATTACAGTTTAATTTCCGCAACATCGGGATATCCGGCAACCTGTTTTCTATATAGAGGTTGGCATTGGGGCAAAGGCACCAATAGAGGAGCTCCGGTTGCTGTTGGGCAAACTTTACGTCTGCCTCCGAAGTAAAGGTATTATGTACAAGGATGATCTTTTGTTGTTGGAAGAATGGAAGATAGGCTTCCAGGCTGTTTGTTTGCGAAGGCTGGAAGGCGCTGGCATCCATTTTAAAATGGTGGTAAAAATCGATGAATGCTCCTGTTTTTTCCTGGTACAATTCATTCTCGGCGGCCGTTTCCTGGTTATGAATGGTAACCGGCGTATTGTTGGGAGTTGCCGCCAGCAGATGGAACAGGGAGCGGCTTACAGAATAAGGGGCATGAGGTACGATGCTGCATTGGTTGAAAGGACCGGAAATTTCCCGGAAGGAGTTTAAAACCCCTATACTGTATTCGTAGCGTTGACTGGCAGCTGCATCCGCAACCCCCATGCATTCGATAAAGGAATGATAATACATTCTGTCCTGCTGCTTTTTTACCAGGGTATCAGTAGTATTGCAGATATCCCCCACTGCCGAAATCCCTTCTTCCCACATGCTTTGTTCTGCTTTATCTATCACCAGCGGGTTATTGGCTGCCAGGTTCCGGGATTGCATAACCTGGGTAAGGAAGGCGGGAAGGCCGGTATGTTCGGGAATAACCCCTTTCATATGGGATAATTCGAGGTGACAATGGGTATTTATGAATCCCGGGCAAAGAATTCCGTCTACTTCCTGTACATCATCTCCGGCTTTGGCAGTTGGAACTATATCCAGTATCAGGCCCGTCTGGTCTGCAATTAAGACGTTTTCTGACCCCAGGAATTGAGTGCCGTTAAATATATCTTTTCCTTTTAATTTGATCTGTTTCAATCTCCTGCTGTTTAATTTACGTGAATGATGTTAATTTTGCAACCCAATTGACTGTGTCACTTTCCCGGTTATTGGAAGTAACTCAAAAGTCAAATATAATTATGATAGACAAACTGGAAGCTATAAAAGGTCGTTTCGAGCAGGTATCACTGGCTTTAACTAACCCGGAAGTGGTTAGTGATAACAAGAAATTTGGCCAGCTGAGTAAGGAATACCGGCAGCTGGAAAAGATAGTGAAGGCCTATAACGCCTATCGCAATACCCTGGACAATATTGCCTTTAACAGGGAAGTATTGGACAGTGGAGATGAGGAGATGCGCGAACTGGCAAAAGCTGAAACTGAAACATTACAGGAACAGAAGGCGGCTCAGGAAGAAGAGATCCGTAACCTGCTGATCCCTAAAGATCCGCAGGATGAGAAGAACGCGATCCTGGAGATCAGGGCTGGAACAGGGGGCGACGAGGCAAGTTTGTTTGCCGGCGACCTTTTCCGTATGTATCTCCGGTTCTGCGAGTTGCAGGGTTGGTCTACCTCCCTGCTGAGCGAGAATCCCGGTTCTGTGGGCGGATATAAAGAGATTGTACTGGAAATAAGCGGAGATGATGTATACGGAACGCTGAAATTTGAATCCGGCGTACACCGCGTACAGCGTGTTCCGGCTACCGAAGCATCCGGAAGGGTGCATACATCTGCGGCAACAGTAGCGGTACTACCGGAAGCAGAGGAAGTGGATGTAGATATCCGCGAAGCTGATATCAAAATGGATACTTTCCGTTCTTCCGGCGCGGGTGGACAGCACGTTAACAAAACTGAATCGGCTGTTCGTTTAACGCATATTCCAACGGGCGTGGTGGTTGAGTGCCAGGAAGGCCGAAGCCAGCACTCGAACAGGGAGATTGCTATGAAGATGCTGCGTACCCGTATTTATGAAGCGGCGGTTCGCAAACACGAAGATGCGATCGCAAGTCAGCGTAAAAGCCTCGTATCAACCGGCGACAGGTCGGCCAAGATCCGCACCTACAACTATCCCCAGGGTAGGGTAACCGATCACCGTATCGGTATGACCATCTACAATATGGACGCCTTTATGAATGGCGATATTAAAGAAATGATATCTGCCCTGCAGTTTGCGGAAAATGCCGAAAAACTGAAGCAGGGAAGCTAAGATAATAGTTCGCGGCAAGCGTAGAAAAGCGAAGATGCATAGGTTTTTCTGATTGAAGAATTAACAATTAGTTCAATTAGAAAAAAATCGTATGCTTCTTCGCTTTCTTTGTTTCTTTGTATGAAACAAAACAAATCTGTTATGTTAGATCAATTACTCGATCTCGTTCGGGAACACGCACAAACAACCGTCGTTAACAACGAGGCTGTCCCTAATTCACAAAATGAAGCAATTGTTGGCGCGGCTGCTACCTCTATCACAGGCGGTTTGCAGCAAGCCCTTGCCAACGGCCAGGCATCAGAGGTGCTGGCGTTGTTTAATGGTAATGACACTGCCGCCTCCAATGGTGTTGTCAGCAACATTTCCAATAACTTCTTAGGTACTTTATTGGAGAAGTTCCATTTGGATAAAGGAGTTGCCCAACAAATCACTGCTTCCCTTATCCCTACTGTTTTAGGCTCATTGGTGCATAAAACAAACGATCCTTCCAATAACCAGTTTAGCCTCGATGGTATTTTAAATTCCCTGACCGGCGGCGCTGCAAGCGGTATTAACCTGCAGGGGATCCTGGGAGGTTTATCAGGAGGTTTGGACAAGAACGGCGATGGTAAAGTGAACCTTGATGACCTGACCAGTTTATTATCCAATGGCGCTAAACAGCAACAGGAAGGTAATGCGAAAGGCGGTTTGGAAGAAGGGTTGGGAGGCGTGTTAAAGAACCTGTTCGGTTGATTGGAATTACAAATTACGTAGATATAAATCCTTAATATATAAGGATACATTACGTATTTATGCACTCTCCTGTTGTCTTTAAATCAATTGTTTAGGAAATGTTAAACAAATTGGCAGAATATTTGTTTTGCAATTTTCAGGTTAATTTTGACGACAGAATTAATTCTTAAAAAACCTTCATGTTTAAAATTATTACGATGAAAAAACTCAATGTTCTGGTAGCAATGGTCTTGTCAGTAACCATGTTATTTAGCTGTAAAACCTGGCAGAGCATGGACAATACGAAGAAAGGAGCTGCAATTGGTGTAGGAGGCGGTGCTGCTGCCGGAGCTGTTATCGGTAAAGTTGCTGGTAATACAGCTTTAGGCGCAATCATTGGTGCTGCGATTGGCGGTGCTGGTGGTGCTTTGATCGGTAAAAAAATGGATAAACAAGCCCAGGAGATCAAAACCGAGATACCTAATGCATCCGTAGAACGTGTGGGTGAAGGTATCAACGTAACTTTTGATGCTGGCGTATTATTCGGATTCGACAAGTCAGATCTTTCTCCTGTTGCGCAGGAAAACATCAGGCAGCTGGCACAGATCCTGAACAAATACCCTGATACTTATGTAAGGGTAGAAGGTCACACAGATGACAGAGGTACAGACGCTTACAACATGGGTCTTTCTGAAAGAAGAACCAAGAGCGTAATTGCTTACCTGCAGGCGCAAGGTATTGCTGCTAACCGTATCCAGGGCTTCTGGTATGGTAAATCACAACCTAAAGTGCCTAACGATTCAGATGCAAACCGTGCACTTAACCGTCGTTGCGAGTTCTCAATCTTTGCTAATGAAAAGATGAAAGAAGAAGCGAAGAAAGAAGCTGGTCAACAGTAAAAGATATTCATAATAGAATACACTTATTTCTCATAAGCAGATATACCGTCCCCCCTGATTACAGGGGGGATTTTTATTTCCCGGCGGAACGGGGTTTGAACCACCAGTTTATAAATAACCTGAGGAAGCCTGCGCCGAAGACAGCGCCCAGCGAATCTGCCAGTAGGTCGAAAAGATCGAAGCTCCTGCCTATTGCCCAGTATTTCTGGATGAATTCAATTGCAAGTCCGAAGCTGGCGGCAAACACCACTAAAGCTATCAGTGTAGTACCCGATATATGTTTCCTATGTTTAAAAATTCCCCATCCGGTCAGGAATACAACGCCCGCAAACATTCCGAAATGAACGATCTTATCGAAATGGATCTTCTCCAGGAACGAACTGGAAGGTACATCATCTCCCGGCATCAGGCATAGAGTTGTTACTACTGATATCCATATAACGGTAGGCAAATAATACAATGCTTTTTTCATATGCGCGCCAAGTTAAACAAAACAGCAATAAAAAGGACAACAGGTGTGCCTGTTGTCCTTTATTTGAAAGATGTGAATATCAGTTTATTCGCCTACCAGCGCCTGGTATGCAGCTGCGTCCAGCAAAGCATCTACGTCGGCAGGGTTATTTACAGTTACTTTAACCATCCATCCGTCGCCATAAGGTTCCTGGTTTACCAGCTCCGGAGAGCCTTCCAGTTCAGGATTTATTTCTATAACTGTACCGGTAACAGGCATAAACAGGTCAGACACAGTTTTAACTGCTTCTACAGTGCCAAATACCTCTTCAGCATTTACTTGTTTGTTCAGGGAAGGAATATCAACAAAAACGATATCGCCCAATTCGCGTTGAGCAAATTCAGTAATGCCGATAGTGGCAGTGTTACCTTCTAATAAAACCCATTCGTGATCCTTTGTGTAACGCAGATTGGATGGAAAATTCATATCAAGTTTGATTTTGAGCCGTAAAAATACGGAGATTGGTTCAATTTATAAAAATACTAAAAGAACAGCCATTTCCTTATAAGCCTGATCTTCATTGGTACATCGGTGACCGGCCTGTTGTTCTTATCTGTTTGCACAGCCGCTATCTTATCGATCACCTCCATCCCTTTGATAACCTGTCCAAATACCGTATAGCTCTGATCCAGGTGCGGGGCGCCTCCGATGGTTTTATAGATCTCCCGCTGGTCTACCGGTATTTTCCTGCCTCCCAGCCTTGTTCGCTCCAATGTATCCAGTTGAGCATCTGTAAACATTTTACCCTGTACGATATAGAACTGGCAACCGGAAGAGGCCTTATCCGGGCGATTATCCCTGGCTGCGGCAAGGGCTCCCTTGCGATGGAAAAGATCCAGCTGGAACTCGGCCGGTATCGTATAGCCTACATCTCCTTCTCCCAGCAACGCGCCTTTTGCAGCGTGTTTGGAATCAGGGTCCCCTCCCTGTATCATAAAGTTCCGGATCACCCGGTGAAAAAGGGTACTGTCATAAAAATGACGCCTGGTCAGTTTGATGAAGTTATCGCGGTGCTTGGGCGTCTGGTCGTATAATTTGATGATCATTACGCCATAGGGGGTAGAGATCCTGATCTTCCTGTTCTTGGCGTCTGTAAATAGAACCGTTAACAGCAGGGTAAAAAGGAGTAGCAGTCTTTTCATATATAGGCTTTAAGCGTCATGATCCGTAAAATAATCAATTATATGCTCTTTCAGGAAACGTTCCTGTTCTTCCATTCCCAACTTCGGAACAGGCTGCAGTTCCCGGAAATGAGGCCAGCCGTCTTTATCGTAACCTTCCAGCTCATAATACCCGCTGCGGCTCAATAACGTACATACGGCAACGTGCATAAGGTCCTGCTTTTGTTCTTTCGTATATTTCTTTTTTGTCAGATTGTTTAACTCATTAACGCCAATGAGGAACAGGATGGCTTCCATATTCGGAGTTTTTCCAAACCTTTCAGCCAGCATTTGTTCAATTGGTTTCCACCGCTGCTCAAAGTCTTCCATGCTAAATGTTTATTAGGTGATCAAATTGCTGCTTCAGCGCAAAGGTACATTATAGGAAATTTATTATATAAATATCCCCGGCTTTATTAATTTAGACAGCGTCATGAAAGGCTAAATTTACAGAAATGAGCCACAGGCGCAAGTTTAACAGCATTTTAACGGCACATTCACATAGTAATAAGTTTTAATTGACAAGAGAATGTTTATTTTAGCAATCCTGAAAAATTAATAGCATGGAAAATACATCTACCGATATTCGTCAGTTAAATGAGAAGATCCATCAGGCGAGTGCGTTTGTGGACCTGCTCAATATGGAATTAGGTAAAGTGATCGTTGGTCAACGTTATATGGTCGAAAGGCTCCTGATCGGTTTGCTGGCGCAAGGCCACGTATTGCTGGAAGGGGTTCCCGGGCTTGCAAAAACATTATCTATCAAATCCCTTTCTTCTGCCATCAACGCTAAATTCAGCCGTATCCAGTTCACTCCCGACCTGTTGCCGGCCGACGTAATAGGTACCATGATCTACAACCAGCAGAAAAATGAGTTTGTAGTTCGTCGTGGTCCTATCTTCGCCAACTTTATCCTGGCAGATGAAATTAACCGTGCCCCTGCCAAAGTGCAAAGCGCCCTGCTGGAAGCCATGCAGGAACGCCAGATCACCATTGGCGATACTACCTTCAAACTAGACGAACCTTTCCTGGTACTGGCTACCCAGAACCCGATAGAACAGGAAGGTACCTATATGCTTCCTGAAGCGCAGGTAGACCGTTTTATGCTCAAGATCGTGATCGGCTACCCTACCAAGGAAGAAGAAAAACTGATCATCCGTCAGAACCTGAACCCGGATATGAACACCGCTATCCGCCCGGTTATCCAGCCAGGAGATATCCTGGAGGCAAGGAAACTGGTACGGGAAGTATACATGGATGAAAAGATCGAAAAATATATCCTCGATATCGTTTTTGCTACCCGGCACCCGGAAGAGTATAAACTTAACAAGTTAAAACCATTGATCGCCTACGGCGGTTCGCCAAGAGCCAGTATCAACCTGGCCTGGGCTGCCAAAGCCTACGCTTTCATGAAACGCAGAGGATATGTGATCCCAGAAGACGTTCGCAACATCTGTTTCGACGTAATGCGTCACCGTGTTGGCCTGACCTATGAAGCAGAAGCAGAGAACGTAACCAGCGAAAACATCCTGAGCGAAATCCTGAACACCGTAGAAGTGCCTTAAGCATTGCCGTAACAAACGATTGATCACTCTTAATTTTTTTCCTGGTGGATACAGCTGATATATTAAAAAAGGTAAGACAGATCGAAATAAAGACCAAAGGTCTTACCAATCACATTTTTGCAGGCGAATACCATAGCGCCTTCAAAGGTCGTGGTATGTCGTTCAGCGAAGTAAGAGACTACCACTTCGGCGACGATGTGCGGTCGATCGATTGGAATGTTACTGCACGTTTTAACCATCCCTTCGTTAAAGTGTTTGAAGAAGAAAGAGAATTGACAGTGATGCTGCTGGTTGATGTCAGCGAAAGCTCTTCCTTCGGAACAAAGAAACAGGATAAACGCGCCCTGATCACCGAACTCTGCGCTGTACTGGCTTTTTCTGCCATTAACAACAATGATAAAGTAGGCGTGATCTTTTTTAGCGATGGAATGGAGAAATATATTCCTCCTAAAAAGGGTAAATCCCATATCCTTTTCATCATCCGGGAATTACTCTCATTTACGCCTAAACGAAAAGGAACCAATATCAAAGAAACACTCCGCTTCTTTAACAATGCTACCAAAAAAAGAAGCATTGTTTTTATGTTAAGCGATTTTCTTTCAGGAAACTACCAGGAAGCTCTGAACATAGCTGCCCGCAGGCACGACGTGGTAGGAATACAGGTATACGACCAGCGGGATAAAGAACTGCCTGCAGTAGGTCTGATACAGGTAGCCGATGCAGAAACAGGCGCTGCCCAATGGATCGATACAACCGATAAAAAGGTACGCCAGCACTACGAACAACAGTTCCTTCAGCATTCCCAATACTGCAGAAATGCTTTTATGAAAAGCGGTGCAGAGCTGATGAGCATTCGTACAGATGAAGACTATGTGAAGGCATTACAGACATTTTTCCTGAACAGAGCATAAAAGGAGAGCAGATTTAACATGGATAACCGACAAGCTATCAAACGTATATTTTTATCCTGCTTACTGGTAATGATGTTGCCATTCGGACTGCTGGCCCAGCAGATCTCCGTTATTGCGCAAACAGATACCAACAGTATCCGGATTGGTGAGCAGATAAAACTGCAACTGACCGCTACGTTAACTCCAGCTCAGATCAGCAATGCAAATTTTAAAGTTGCCTTTCCTGTAATACCTGATTCACTCGACCATTTCGAAGTGGTTAACCGTTCAGCTATTGATACGGTACAGGATGGAACCCGGCACCTGCTGCACCAGACCTATACGCTTACCAGCTTCGATTCCGGCCACTGGACCTTCCCCCCTGTACGTTTTGAAGTGGTAGACGCCTCCGGAACGCCGGATTCGGCTTTCACCCAGCCTATCGGGATCGATGTGAATACGGTAGCAGTAGATACTACCAAAGCATTCAAACCTATTAAAACAGTGCAATCGGTACCCTGGAATATCTGGGACTACTGGATCTACCTGGCTATAGGCGCCGGTCTTGTGCTGCTGATAGGAGGATTGATCTGGTTCTTCCGCCGCAAGCCTAAGAAAGCGCCGGTAGTGAACGTACCAACCATCTCCCCGTATGAACTGGCTGTTCATAACCTGAAAGCGCTGAAAGAAGAGAAGCTGTGGCAACAGGGAGATGTCAAACAATATTATACACGCCTGACAGACATTCTTCGTACCTACTTCGAGAACCAGTTTGGTATCGCCGCACTGGAACTGACAAGTGAGGAACTGCTGAATAACATAAAACCGATCACCAAACTGAATCAGCAACGGGATAAGCTGCGCAGCTTACTGGCAATAGCCGACCTGGCCAAATTCGCCAAACTGCAGCCAACACCCGACGAACACGAAGATTGCATGAAGAAAGCGGAAGAGATCCTGGAATGGACCCGCCCTCCAAAAGTGGAACCGGCCCAGGAGACTAAAAGCGAAAATCATTAATTAAGAAAGAATGGAGCTGCTTACCTGGAAAAATATCGAATTTGCTTATCCGGCTTTCTTATGGCTTCTGTTGCTGGTACCAGTGCTTATTTACTGGTATTTTGCCGGGAGAAAGAAGAAGCAGGCCATTATGATGGTATCTTCTGTAGAAGGTCTCAAAGGCTTGCCTGTTTCCTGGAAAGTGAGGTTCAGACCTATACTGCTGGTACTGCGTTTATTGGCGATCAGTGCGCTGATCGTAGCCCTGGCTCGCCCCCAGACTTCCAATACCTCTGAAAGTATCGACAGTGAAGGAATTGACATTGTGCTGGCAGTAGATATTTCGGGAAGTATGCTGGCAGAAGACCTGCAGCCTAACAGGCTGGAAGCGGCCAAACGTGTGGCAGCCGATTTCGTTGATAAAAGGATCAGCGACCGTATCGGCCTGGTGGTGTTCTCCGGAGAAAGTTTTACCCAATGCCCTATTACCACTGACCATGCCGTGCTGAAAAACCAGATCATGCAGGTGAAAAGCGGTATGTTGCAGGATGGAACAGCCATCGGTATGGGACTTGCCACCTCTGTAGACCGCCTGAGGAACAGCCACGCAAAAAGTAAAGTGATCATCCTCTTAACAGACGGGGTTAACAATACCGGCCTGGTAGACCCTTTAACCGCTCTTGAAATCGCAAAAGCCTTTAAGATAAGGGTATATACCATTGGGGTAGGAACCATCGGAAAAGCGCCGTTCCCCATGCCAATGGCCGACGGAAGCGTGCAAACCGTAATGCAGGATGTGCAGATAGACGAGCCGCTGATGAAAAAGATCTCCAAGGAAACCGGCGGTAAATATTTCCGGGCTACCAATACCAACGACCTGAAAAGCATCTACAATGAAATTGACCAGCTGGAGAAAACCAAAGTGGAGATCACTTCTTACAAACGCTTCGCCGAACATTTCTTTATCCTGGCAATGATCGCCCTGGCTTGTATCCTGCTGGAGGTAGTACTGCGATACACCCTCTTCAAAAGCTTACCATAGGGTTCACGCAAAGACGCCAAGGAAGCAAAGAACGCAAAGAAATTTTTTAAGTGAAATAAGAAAGCAAAGGGAAAGAAGATTATGTTGTATAGCATGATCCTCTTTCCCTTTACTTTCTTAATATATCCTTAATAATCTTAATTTTTCTTAAAAAAATCCTTTGCGTTCTTTGCTTCCTTGGCGTCTTTGCGTGAAACCCTCCTTATATTTGGGGTCTAAATTCAGCGCATTTGCAAGCAACAGTATATAAATCAACGGGCAGCTGGTACACAGTTAAAACAGCTGATGGAGAAACCTTCCAGGCCAGGATGAAAGGTATCTTCAAGAAGAATGATGATATTACCTCCACTAACCCGATAGCGGTTGGTGATCAGATCGCTATTGAGGCAGATGATAGCGATGCAAATGCAAAGAATGCCATGATCACCGATATCCTGCCACGTACAAACTATATTGTGCGGGCCTCCCCTCATGGCAAGAACAAAAAACACATTGTAGCGGCTAATCTCGACCAGGCGGTACTGGTGTGTACCGTTAAGGAACCAAGGACCTCGCAAGGGTTTATAGACAGGTTCCTGGTTACTGCCGCAGCCTACCATATTCCCGTTATCCTGGTGTTCAACAAGAAAGATATTTACAGGGATAAGGAATTGGAGAAATTCGAGGCAATTGAAGCCCTGTATACAGGGATCGGTTATAAAGTATTATTGGTTTCCGCTAAGAACGGCGACGGGATAGACGAAGTGACCGAATTGCTGAAAGATAAGACTACCCTTATGTCTGGCCACTCCGGAGTGGGGAAATCTTCCCTGATAAACGCCCTCATGCCGGGGCTGGAGCTGAAAACAAAAGCTGTAAGCGGCTGGAGCGGGAAAGGATTGCATACCACTACCTTCGCCGAAATGCACGACCTGCCATTTGGCGGCCGCCTGATAGATACGCCCGGGGTCAGGGAATTCGGGATAGTAGATATCCCTAAAACTGAACTTTCCCATTATTTCCTGGAAATGCAGCCTTTCATTACCCAATGCCAGTTCAATAACTGCCTGCATCTCAATGAACCGGGATGCGCGGTCAAAGACGCAGTGGAAGAAGGGATCATTGATCCCGACAGGTATGTCAGTTATGCTACGATCCTCGATTCTATAGAAGAAGAAACATACTAACGTTTAGGTTTACTTAATTCATCCAGCACTTTTTCGGCGCCCCAGTTGCGCCGGGGCTGAGGACACCCTTTTTTCTGGGTACGGCACGACGAAATTACCAGCAGCAGGAGGAGTACGGCA
Organism: Chitinophaga terrae (ex Kim and Jung 2007); assembly: GCF_900107795.1. Taxonomy (GTDB): domain Bacteria; phylum Bacteroidota; class Bacteroidia; order Chitinophagales; family Chitinophagaceae; genus Chitinophaga; species Chitinophaga terrae. The sequence goes on along the minus strand of NZ_FNRL01000023.1, from coordinate 28,548 downwards.
ACGATTCTACGCATAAAACGGGGGTTTAGAACAGACGCATTTGTTTGCCCGCTTTACGGTTTTGTTGCTTAATGTCCTTCGTGTAATAATTGGAGGCAGGACAGCCCGTTTTTTGAGAAGAACAGGAGGTACACAGGATACTGCCAGCTAAAAGCAGATAAATCACTCTTTTCATAGGAGGGTATTTATCTGCAATATAGCTATTTTTTCAAATATGTATTATTTGGATTCTTCTGTTTCAGTGGCGTGTTCTTCGTACCAGGAAGCGTACATAAGGTAGTTTTTGGAAATACGGTTGATCTCTCCTTTGATCAGCTCCATGTCGATGTCTTTTACCTTCTTGGCTGGCACGCCTGCATATACGGTACCTGCTTCAACATGGGTGCCGCTTAATACCACCGCGCCCGCAGCAATGATGCTGTTGCTGTCGATCTTCGCGTTATCCATCACGATGGCGCCCATACCGATCAATACGTTATCTTCCACTGTACAGCCATGCAAAATAGCGTTATGGCCTATGGAAACATTATTACCCACAATAGTTTTCGTTTTCTGGTAGGTACAGTGGATCACGGCTCCGTCCTGTACATTTACATTATCTCCTAACTTGATGCTGTTCACATCGCCGCGTACTACAGCATTGAACCAGAACGTGCATCCCTTGCCCGCTACCACATCGCCTACTATTGTTGCATTGGGTGCAATGTAGCAGCCTTCAGGAATTTCAGGAGTTTTACCATTGAGAGTGATAATATGCGCCATAATAAATTGTTTAAGTGATTATCACAAATATAACAATTACTAATTAGCAGTTGTTTTCTAACTTCGCAGCTTATATTAAAGTGATATGAATAACAGGCAACTCTTTTTACAGCATGTGGCACAAACTTCCGATGCACCGCTGGCATTGGAAATTGTGAGAGCGGAAGGAATGTATATGTGGGATGTGAACGACAAAAGATACCTGGATCTTATCGCCGGCATCAGCGTCTGCAATCTTGGGCATTGTCATCCCGCGGTGGTGAAGGCTATACAGGAACAATCGCAGAAATACATGCACCTGCTGGTGTATGGCGAATTTGTGCAATCGCCCCAGGTGGCTTATGCAACAAGGCTTACCCAACATCTTCCCGAAAATCTTAACTGTGTATATTTTACCAATTCAGGTGCGGAAGCAGTGGAAGGAGCGATGAAGCTGGCCAAACGATTTACCGGCAGAACTGAAATAGCCTGCTTTAACCGCAGCTATCATGGTTCTACACAGGGTGCGCTGAGCATACTGGGAGATGAATACTGGAGAAATGCGTATCGCCCGTTACTACCGGGAATAAGGAGATTAACCTATAATGACTTTGAATCGCTCGATACTATTACCTCTGCTACCGCCGCAGTAATAGCGGAAAGCGTACAGGCAGAAGGCGGTGTAAATGTGCCACAACGCGAATGGCTACACGCTTTGAGAGAGCGTTGTACCGCTACCGGCGCATTGTTGATACTGGACGAGATCCAGTGCGGATTTGGCAGGAATGGCTCCCTCTGGGCTTTTCAGCAGTTCGATATCGTACCCGACATACTTTTGCTTGGTAAAGCGCTGGGCGGCGGTATGCCAATGGGCGCTTTCATATCCAGCCGCGAGATCATGTGGTCTATCACTCACCAGCCTGTACTGGGGCATATCACTACATTTGGCGGGCATCCGGTTAACTGCGCCGCTGGCCTTGCTGCCTTTGAGGCATTGCTGGAATCTGACCTGATCAGCACTGTAAAGGAAAAAGAACAGTTATTCCTGCAGCAGCTCAAACATCCGCTTATCAAAGCGGTTCGTTCACTGGGATTGATGATCGCCGTAGAATTTGAGAGCTTCGAAGTGAATAAAAAAGTGATCGACTATTGTATCAGCAAAGGCGTAATTACAGATTGGTTCCTGTTTGCGGCGGAATGTATGCGGATCGTACCTCCATTGATCATTACACCTGAAGAGATACAACAGGCATGCGAAGTTATACTCGAGGGTTGCTCGCAAAGCGGCAAAAGAAGCAAAGAAGCATAAGTAATTAGAACTGCAGTTTGAAGCTGCCGAACACGCCAAACTTCTTATTGGCTGGTTCGTTCGGATATTGGTCAGGCGTTACACGCCAGATGAAGTCTACACGCAGGAATTTGAAGATATTCTCTACCCCTGTACCCAGCTCCAGGTAAGGGTTTCCTTCCAGTGTTTTGAATGGGTAACCATTATTGAGGTTCAGCGCTTTGTTTTCTTTAGACAAAGAGCCAATTACTCCTTTTGCAGTCCAGAACTGCCGCCATTTCAGTTTTTTAATCAGGGGAATGTAGCCAAATAAGCCATTGCCGATCGTATGTTCTACGTTGAAACCGGCGTATTGATCGCTGATGAACTCAAAGCGGTTCATCATGTTGAATGCGTATTTATTGTAGTAGTAGATTTCGTTACCGGGATGCACTTCCAGGGAAGTGTAGGGAACGGTACCAAAGATCTTTCCTCCAAACACGTTGTAATAAAAAGAGCCGAATGGCGGCAGTTTAAAGTAATCGGAAATACTCAGGTTAACACGCTGGTATTTTTGCCCGCTTTGCAGGATGCTGGGAATACCTGCAGCCAGTTTGAGTTCCGCGATCGGGTACTTGCTCCCAAGGCTGATGCGGTAATAGTTTCCTTCCAGGAATTTTTCCTGGAATGCATAACGGATACGGAGTTCCACTTCCGTGGTAGTGAGCGGGTCCCGGCCGTTGTCGGCTTTTGGATAGAAAACAGCCGTAGGCAATGGTTCAAATGGCCTGATCCGCTTATGGATCAGCGATACCTGGTGAGAAAAGCCGCTATAGTATTCTTTAAAGAACTCAAAGCGTTTTTCATCTACCATCAGGAACTTCTGTGGTACGCCGCCTTTGCGGATCGCTAAAGTAAAGATGTTATCTGTTCCTACTTCATCATAGTAATGTGTACCGTTATCCAGGTCTCTTGTATAGGCTGCATACAGGTAGGTGCGCGGATGCCGTTTCAGCAGCCAGAGCGCCGACATTTTACCTTTATAGACCTGGTCTTTGAATCCATAGGCCAGGTAGCCATAGAGGTAAAGATTTTTATTGAATTGCGGCGTGGTACCAAGGTCTAACCGCAGGCGGAAACCTTCCAGGCGGTTTTGGGAGAAGAGGTAGTAATACGGCCCCCACTCTATTGGGCCCAGAGGTTTATAGCCGGTAGCAAGGAAGCGGATGGTATTGCTGTAAGTCTTGAACAACGGCATTTTTTGTAGTGTATCTACCATTTTGTAAATGCCTATCTCGTTTTTGCTGAGGTCTTCCGGCCGGTTATCTGCCCAGAAAGATTCTTTCCTGATACGCGCGCTGTCCAGCACTACGATGTTTTCGGGATATCGCCGGTCGCTGAAGATATTGGTAGCGGCGGTGTCATTTGTGATCACATTATCGTAGGTGGTTGTTTTGCGGCCAATGAAGTCGAAGGTTTTACCGGGCCTGGGGCTTGGCGCCCAGAAATCGGCAACGAATTTATCTTTAAAGAGGAACCAGGTACTGTCGGGCAGTTGCCTGAATTCCTGCACCAGGCTGATACGATGCACGAAGTTGATATTCGCGTCTTTAGGTACAGAAAGGGTGGTTTTATAAACCGCGTAGGTTGTATCGTGTACCCAGATGTCTCCGATGAAGGTATTTTCTCCTTTTCGTTTAGGCGTAAAGTTTAGTTTGATGAACCTTTGTCCGCTGATGTACTGCGTATCGGCGATCGAGTAATCATAATACAAACCTCCGTTATGATGAATAGGACTTACAAACTGTTTGTCGAATACCGGGATGAAGTTGTCGTAGATGTTGATATTCTGGTACATTCCTCCCAGGAACTTTGTAACGCTTTCGTTATCAATACCGGACGTTCGGGCGGCTTTAATAATTTCCTTGGTTTTGCGGGGGCTTGACTGGAAATAATAGTCGGAAAGTGTTTCAGTAAGGAAGATGGGAAGAAAGGGTTTGTCTTCTGATGTACTGTCGATATTGTCGAGAATAAAGGCAAAAGGTTTGGTAAAGCGGTTCTTACCTAACTTCTCCTTATTCAGGTTCTTCATGTCCAGTTCCAGCTTATTGTAAATTTCGTACTTATAGTTATCTAGCCTGTTGTAATTATTTTCGGGTTTGTGTTTGACGATCTGCCTGAGCAAGATAAGGCCCCAGTTTACATTGGCTTTGATTTCGTGGACTTTAAGGGAAACGTCGCTCCTTGACACATCAAAATTGATGGTTTGCTCTTTCAGCGTTTTATTGACCGGCAATACAAGGATGTTATATCCCATTACCCGCACCAGTATGGAATCGGACGGGATAACATTCAGTTCGAATAAATACTTGCCTTCGGCATTGCTTACCATACCTGTTTGGGTATGAACAAATTGAAGGGTAGCGAAGGGGATGATTTCCTGGGAATGAGCATCTCTAACAATCCCACTGATCTTATATTGCTGTGCTTTGACGCACTGACTCCAAACGCTAATACCGATAAGTAATGCTAATATTCTTTTCCAGGCAGCCATAATCTTCAACAATATTATAGTATTTATCCGATTCTTTGTGTTCGTTCCGGGTATCAAACGCTGTTATAAAGAAAAATTATATTTTGAAATTTGACTTTTTATTTTAGCTTTGTAGTGCAAAGTGCTTTTTATTATGACTGACCAACAACATTTGCAGACGATTACAGACATTAAACGTATGATGGAACGCAGCAGCCGTTTCATCTCCTTAAGCGGTTTAAGTGGTGTTGCTGCAGGTATTTGCGGCCTGGCCGGGGCTTTTATAGCCAAGTTGATCTTCGACGCCTACTATGTCAGGTACAACCTGCGGGGAGGCTATGACGAAGCTGATTTCAGGAATCTGAAGCTGAACCTGGTGATATTGGGTCTTTGCGTGTTGCTGGCAGCGTTGGGATCAGGCGCCTTTTTCACCCTGAGAAGGGTGAGAAAAATGCAGGTATCCGTATGGGATATGAGCGCCCGGAAACTGCTGATAAATATTTTGATACCATTGGTAACAGGAGGTTTCTTTATTGCAGGCCTGATCTATAATCATGCAGACGTACTGGTAGCTCCTACTTCCCTGATATTCTATGGCCTGGCATTGATTAACGCCAGTAAATATACGTTGTCTGATGTGCGGTATTTAGGGCTGTGTGAAATTGTTGTTGGACTGATCAACCTTTTCTTTTTGCGTAAAGGCCTGTATTTTTGGGCCATTGGTTTCGGGGTGTTACACATTGTCTACGGAATTTTAATGTGGTGGAAGTATGAACGAAAACTGACGCTTTAATTTATATCATGAACCCGATAGGAAATTTAAACAAGATATTTGAGAGCCGGATCCGACTAGGTGTGATGAGTATCCTGATGGTGAATGAAGAGGTGAACTTTAATGATCTAAAACAGATGCTGGAGGTTACCGATGGCAATCTGGCCTCGCATCTCAACACCCTGGAAGAAAATGGTTATCTCAAGGTACATAAGGGGTTTATTGGCAGAAAGACCAATACCACTTATGCCATCACGCCTGCCGGAGAAAAAGCCTTTAAAGGGCACCTGGCGGCCCTGGAACATATGATCAAATTCACCCGTTAATTTTTTTTGTTTTTACACTTTGAAATACAAAGCACTTTTAAATTCATAATTATGGAACCTTCAACACAAGCCCCCGTTTCTTTTTTTGAACGTTATGGATATGCTATCAAGGCATTTATCATTTTCTTCCTGGTACTTATCCTGCTGATACCAACTGTTATGGTAAATGGCCTGATCAACGAACGGCATAACAGGCAATCTGAGGTCACTGACCAGATATCAAATAGCTGGGGGAAAGCCCAGGTGGTAACCGGACCTGTAATTGCCATTCCCTACCTGGGAGAAAGCAGGAAAACTACATATGCCTATATACTGCCCGATAAGCTTAAAATAAACGGGGAACTGCTGTCTGAAAAGCTGCGCCGGGGCATCTTCTCCGTGCCGGTCTACAATGCAAAGCTCCAGCTAAGCGGCAGTTTCAGCGCCGACGCCATTCAAAGTCTTTCTGTCCCTCCTTCCGCCCTGGATTGGCAAAATGCACTATTATTAATTGAATTAACAGATCTGAATGGCATTGGCAACCAGGTGGTATTGAACTGGAAAGGAAAACAATTGCAGTTCAATCCAAACAGCCTGCCTGAAGGAGCTTTCAGCAGCAGCATCCAGACAGCGTTCCCTATTAACCCTAAGGACACTGCCTCCATGAACGGCGAATTCGTATTCGATCTTAAACTGAGGGGTTCTGAAAGCCTTAGTTTTTCTCCCCTGGGCAAAAGCACCAGCGTGGCTTTGAATGCCAACTGGACAAACCCCTCTTTCGACGAGGCGTTTCCTCCTGCCACACGAAGAATAGATGAAAAAGGATTTGCAGCAACCTGGGAGGTGCAGCACCTGAACAGGAGTTTCCCCCAGGCGTGGATAGGCGATAAATTCAATGCCCATGCATCGGATTTCGGGGTGAAGCTCTTTATGCCTACGGAAGTTTACCAGATGTCGAGCCGCTCAGTAAAATATGCCATTCTTATCATTGGGTTAACTTTCCTTATCTTCTATTTTATCGAATTAAGTCAGCGCCGGCCTCTTCATCCACTGCAATACGCCCTGATAGGGTTAGCCTTATGTGTTTTCTATACTTTACTTATTTCTATCTCAGAACAAATTAACTTTATGTTAGCGTATATTATCGCCAGCGCCCTGACAATCGGACTGATTGTTGTATATACGGCTGCTGCATTTAAAAGCAGGCGGATCGCCCTGCTGATCGGAGGAGCGTTGGCCTTGCTGTACAGTTTCATTTACGTGGTGATCAGCGCCGATGACCAGGCGTTGCTGATGGGTAGCCTGGGTCTTTTCATCATACTTGCCATTGTAATGTATGTGAGTACAAAGATCAACTGGCAACAGTTAGGCGCCAGAACCAACGATAAAAACATTATTCATCAATAAACAATCACATGGTGCGTTCTTATCTCAGCAAGCGAAGAGCAAGCTTTGGTTATGCCATCTCAGGTATTATATCTTTTGTTAAAAGCGAACCGCATGCGTTAATTCATTTATTGGCAACTATAGTGGTGATCCTCTTCGGTTGCTGGTATAAGATCACCAGGTCGGAATGGTTGTTTATTGTATTGGCAATCGGGGGTGTTTGGGCAACAGAAATGTTAAATACTGCCGTAGAAAAAACAATGGATCATCTTAGCCCTGATTATCATCCTTCCGTAAAGGTGATCAAGGACCTGGCCGCAGGAGCGGTATTAATGGCGGCATTGGCTGCTGCGATTATTGGGGCTGTCATATTTATTCCTTACATCTTCAGTTAATATCAAATAAATAACCATATGCTGTGGAAAAGAACCGTTGAGAAAGTAAAACAGGAAATAAGTAAATCGCCATACCATTTTATGTTGTTGGCTTCTGTGCTATTCGGAATAGGACTGCTCGTTTTCCGGATCATCCATACAGGCACCTGGTTGCGTGCCACATTGACCTGGAACCTGTTCCTTGCTTATATTCCGTTTGCAATCACCAGCTGGATGGAAAAGCGTCCGCAACTGATGGAGAACAGGTATGGCTGGTACGCTTGTTTTATTGTATGGTTATTATTTATTCCCAACGCCCCCTATATTGTCACCGACCTCTTCCACTTATTTGACGGCGGCGTACCCGTCTGGTACGATCTCTTCCTGATCTTTTCGTTCGCCTGGAACGGGATGGTATTAGGATACCTCTCTATCCGCAGCATGGAGCATATGTGGCGCAACCGGCATTCCAGCTGGCCTGCCTGGTTATTTACTCTCCCGGTAATGTTCCTCTGTTCCCTCGGCGTCTATATCGGCAGATACCTGCGTTATAACAGCTGGGATGTGATCAGGGACCCATTCTCGTTATTGGGGGAAGTGAAAAACATATTCCTCTACCCGGTAGAACACCGCAGCGCCTGGGCATTTATATGCTGTATGAGCGTATTTCTCTGCCTGATGTACCCCATGGTAGTTGTTTCACGCAGCGAGGGTTCACGCAGAGGGGCATAAGAAGCAAAGAAGCATAAGGATTTTGACCAAAGCGAAAAAAAAGAAAGCAAAGAAGAAGATTGTTATGATCCTACTTCTTTGCTTTCTTTTTTTCTTAAAAAATATATCTTATGCTTCTTTGCTTCTTATGCCCCTCTGCGTGAAACCTCGCTGCGTGCAACTAGAAATCGACGCCCATCGCAAAGTACCAGATAGGGCTTCCCCTGAAGAACGCAACTGCCGGCCAGCCTGCATCTACTCTCAGGAAGTAGCCTGCAATGGTTGTACGGGCGCCGAAGCCGTAACCGCCTACAAATGGTCCGAGGAATCCTTCTTTGATGCGCGTAACTACGGTAGCGTTGTCCGGGTTATTCGAGTTGGAATAAACGGCGTAGTTAGCATCCTTAAACGATAACTTCCTGGTCCAGGCGGTTCCTATATCCATAAACGAGGTAACCTGGAAGTTGCGGAGGAAGGCTGAGTTAATAGGCTTGTCGATGAATGTTGCGAATACCGGCAAACGTAATTCGGTGTTCAATAACATCACGTTATTACCATTTCTCGCATTCTGTTTATATCCTCTCAGGTTTTCGCTGAGCGTCTGGAATGCATAGTTCTGGCTCATATCTACCTGGTTGTTGGTATTGATCTGAGGATTCAGCCAGTTGTCGACACCCCCTAAATAGTAGAGCAGCTTGCGGGTACCCCACGACATATCCAGCGCAAAGCGTGTTGCCCAGATAAAGTTGCGGTAGATCTTTTCATAGTGGCGGATATCCACTCCCATGCTATAAGTGAATCTACCCTGGCCTGCGGCGGTATTAGGACCATTGAACAGCTCATTTAACCCGTTGTTGGTCAGCTGGGCATTCATATCTCCATATATCTTATACCTTGTTCCGTTCCATATGTTGATGGCAGGATTGATGGTATTATCGTATACATATTCCAGGCGCAGCAACGCATATTTTTCTGTCAGGTTAGGGAAGCTGAGCGGGATCTTGTCGGTGCTTTGTACAACAAGCCTGTCTGTTCTCAACCCTCCGGATAAGCGGATGCTTCTGACCTGGTCGAACGGATAGCGCGCTTCCAGCTGGTAAATATTAGTAATGAATTTGGCCGGCGCATAGATGGTTGAAGCAGAACCGCCTGTTGTATCAATGAAATTGAACCCGCCATTCTTATCTACTTTCCTGTAGTAAGTGAACTTATAATCGAAACGTTTTTTCAGGTAGTTAGCTGTGAAGAAGTATTCTGAACCCTGCAGGGAAGAAGGTATACGGAAACCTCCGTTGAACTTCAGATCTTCGAACAGATCGCTAACGCCTATACGAATCAGTCCATTTACCGGGTCGGCTAACCTGATAGGCGCTGTAGGCTGGCCAGTGAACGGCTGGTACCTGTTGATCAGGATCGAGTTATCCAGCTGCAGTATCAGGTAATCGGATGCAAACTTGAATTTGTAAGGCAGGAGCTTCGATTTTTTCAGCACCTGGTTGTCGTCCTTCTTTTGCTCGAAGAGCGGCGCTTCGTTTGCCAGCATTGGCTGACCGGTTGTATTCTTAGCGGAAGTATCTGCCGGTTCATTTGCAAATTCGTTCTGGAAGAAATTCGTATGCGGCGTGGTATCTTTCACTGCTGGCGCCATATAGGTAGGTAATCCCATCCTGATACTGTCTGCATGCATCTGCTGCTTCCTGAAATTGGTAGGCCGCGCAGTGATATTCCTCTTCTTCAGCGTAACAGTATCTACTTTCAGCTTCATCAGGCGTTTGATATCAGCATACTGTACCACTTCCGATACTTCTCCTTTTTCGCCTGTAACCCTTGATTCCTGGATACCATAAGGGTAGTTGGAGATAGGGAAGCTGTAGGTAGAATCTTTTGTGATGGTAACCGCTTCCACTGAATCGGGAGCAGTAGTGCCATAAGCCGCCAGCGTAGAGTCCAGCTCTTCTTTATCCGGGTTATGCAATATTTCGGAACCTATATAGAATAAGGAATCTACCCCTTCCGCCTGCGATTTAAAGAAGCCGGCATAACGGTTACGGATACCGTTGGCATCGGATACAAAGGTGAAGTGGGTATTGTTGTATTGCATCGGCAGCCTGGCGTTACCATAGGCCAGGTCTGTTAATTGCGTGATCTGTTTGTCTGCGCTTTTGTTCCAGTTATCAACCATGAAGATATTGAAACGGTTGTTCAGGAGCGAAGTGTCGCTACCCCTGCCTTTAGGGCCTGGCCGGTTGGAAGAGTAGATGATGCCGCTCTTGCCGGGGAAGGCTGCAAAGGAAGGATCCAGGTCGTCGTACACATCGTTGGTGATCTGGTCTGTTTTGGAATTGCTGATATTATAGGTGAAAATATCGGTATGCCCGTTCCGCACTGCAGAGAGCAGCAAGGTATTTTCCATCACAGGCATGTATTTGAAATCGATCACCCTGTCGAACTGTGGCAGGTCCTGTCTTAACGTGGTACGTGTCACCAGGTCGTAAACCATTAACTTGGTTTTGCCTTCATGTTCATAAACCACTGCCAGGCGGTTGCCTTTATTGTTCCAGGCCATTTGAGGGTAGTTAGGGTCTACCTGGTTGGCCAGCTGCATAACGCCGCTGCGCAGCAATACTTTTGGTTTGTTCCAGCCCAGTTGTATCTGTACCCTGTATACGCCTTTCCTAAACTGTACTACAGCATATGAATTATTCTTCGGGTTAGGGTTGAAACGGTAGTAATCGGCCTTCGGAGTGATCTCCTGGGCTACGATAGTACGGCCTTTGGCCGAAGTTTTCCTTCTCCTGTTATCTTCCTGGAACCTTTTCTGGTAGAATACAAAGAAATCTTTTGTTGCCTGTTTAGGCGTCAGGTTAAGTACCTGTTCGAAGCCTTTTTTAAGACCCCTGTTGATGCGGGTGATATACATCAGGTAAGGAACTGCGTCTTTACCGTATTTACTTTCTACGTAATACCAGAAGGCATTACCGGCCAATAGGCTATGGTCGTAAGCCAGCTGGTTGAAGTTACTGTACTTGCCCTGCATGATGATCAGTTTCAGCTCTTCATCCTGTTTGGCTGTCCAGTTTTCTGCTGCATAGGCAATAAAGCCGTCTGTAAACCACTTAGGGAAATCGATCAGGGCCGCGTTTCCTGCAAATTCGCCGATATCTTCACCGAAGAGCAGCGTTTCCAGCATGATCCTGGCGATACCCTGGCGTACCTGCCGGCGCAGGTTTTCGTGGTTCCCGTCAAAATATACGATCATCTTGTTACCAACCAGCTTGGTCACGCCGCCGGTATTCTGCCATTCAACACCTATACCGATATTGGATTGCTTCATCTCCCCATAACTATTGTATACCACAATATTAATACGCTGTCTGGGGTTGGTTTCCATGAACTGTTCCAACTGGGGTAATTCCTTTTCCGCTACCTGGGCTACATACTTGCCTAGCTCCAGGCCGTTCTGGCTGAAATAGGTATTGAAATGCCGACTTTGGTAGAACCTCCACTTAAAATTCTTAAACTGCACCCGATTCTGGCCGAATTCCACTGTATTTGTCTGAGCCACCGACACCATCGTTCCAAGTAATAGGGCATTAAGGAATATTAACCGGGTAATAAATCTGTTCATACAGAAAGTATTGATAATATTGTGATCTTTTAAAATTAGACTAAAAAAATCGGGTAACAATGATTGAAATAAAACAATTCACTTTTGGTCCCCTTCAAGAAAACACCTTCCTGCTTATTAACGGAAAAAAGGAATGTATAATTATAGATCCAGGATGTTATTTTCAGGACGAAAGAAAAGAATTATTACAATATATACAAACGCAGGGGTTAAATGTTATAAGATTATTGAATACACACTGCCATTTTGATCACATTTTTGGAAACAAACTGGTCTCCGAAACGTATAACGTACGGCCAGAGATACACGAAAAAGAACAATGGGTACTGGATAAGAGCCAGGAATCGGGCGTGATGTTCAATTTGCCTTTCGACCCCAGTCCCATGCCTAAATCTTATCTGAAGGAGGGCGACGAGATCAGGTTTGGCGACCAGGTACTAACGGTATTGTTTACCCCGGGCCACTCGCCGGGCAGTATCTCTTTCTATTGCAAAGACCAGCAGTTTGTCATAGGCGGGGACGTGTTGTTCTACCAGAGCATTGGCAGAACAGACCTGCCGGGAGGAAATCACCAACAATTGCTGAACAGCATCAGGGAACAACTGTTCGTTTTACCCGATGAAACAAGGGTATTCCCGGGGCATGGGCCTAATACTTCTATAGGTTTTGAGAAAAGAACCAATCCTTTTTTGGTTGATTGATATTAAAATCAAAGGGATGAATATTGAATTAATAGATAATGTAATATTCATCCCTTTATTTTTACTTCGTAGCGCGGGGAGCAAAATATTTGCCTATAACCGGCAAACGGGCAAACTCCTTACGCTCCATCCAGAATATAAACAGGCAGTAAACCCCGAAGAACAGCGTCGCCACCGCCAGGGATAAAGGAGTAGCTGCGTACCTGTCGGCCGGCGAAAGCACCCCGACATTGAGCCAGTTATATACATAATAGGTAATAACGGCCAGGCCTATATAAGTTACCAGTTTGGGAATATGATAAGGAATTGGGTAATACTTCTGCCCAAGGAAGTAGCAGATCAGCATTTGTATCAGGTAGCAGATCATTGTAGTAAGGGCTGCTCCATAATATCCAAGTACCGGAATTAGCAGGTAATTCAGCAAAAATGCCAGGAATGCGGTAATAACTGTAATAACCGCCCCTGTCCTGGTCCTGTCTGTCAGTTTAAACCAGATAGTAAGATTATAATAAATACCCAGGAACATGTTTGCCAGCAGCAATATTGGTACAATGCGCAAACCTTCGTAGTAAAAAGGTTTCCTTAGGAAGATCTTCCAGATATTCAGGTACAACGCCACAAACAGGAACATTACGCAGAGCAGCATAACGAACAGCTTCATGACACGGGCGTAGAGCTTACGGGGATCGCCGCTTTCGGCCTGTTTGAAGAAAAAGGGTTCTGCTCCTAACCGGAAACCCTGGATGAACATCGTGATCAGGATAGCCAGCTTGTAATTGGCGCTATAGATCCCTATCACTTCCTTTTTTGCCGTTACATCTGAAATGGGGAGGAATTCAGGAAGGAACCACGCCCTGTCGAATGTTTCATTCACCATGCCTGCCATCCCCACTATAATAAGCGGCAAGGCATAGTGCAGCATCTCTTTCCACAATTTTGGGTCAAATTCCCATTTGATCCTGCGTATCTGCGGCAGGAACAGGAGCAGCGTTACACCGGCGCTTATCACGTTGCTGAGGTAAATATAACCGGTCAGCGATTTGCTTCCCAGTACATCCGGCAGCCAATGCCATCCATTGCTGTAAAGTTTGGGGCAAATGACCAGGAAAAAGACGTTGGAAAAAACGTTAGTAACAATATTGACTATACGAATAATCGCGTACCTGATAGGCCTGTTCTCCAGCCTTAGCTGTGCAAACGGGATGGCGGTAAGCGCGTCGAATGCCATGATCATTACAATATACATGAACCAGGTAGGATGCCCGGCCAGGCCAGCCATCTGCCCCTCGCCCGAATTGATGATCGGGTTGGTTAGCAGGAGCAGCACTGATGAAATGAGGATCGTAGATACAAAGAGAGAAATGGTAGATGTACTTAATACAATACTCTCCCTGCCTTTCTTCGCAAAGCGGAAGAAAGCGGTTTCCATCCCATAAGTTAAAACTATGTTGGCAAAGGGAATGAAAGCATAAACATTGGAATACTCTCCGTAGGTCGCTCCTGATAATACCCCCAGGTAAAGAGGTGTGAGGAAATAATTGAGCAACTTACTCATTATATTACTCAAACCATAATATACCGTTTGTCCAGCCAGTTTCTTGATGCTCAATTCCTGAAATTTTGACGCAAATTACAAATTAAGGCGGTTGCATGCTATTCGAATCCGCCCCGGCGGAGTTGTTTCTTTTCGGACAGCTTTTTTTTAGAACTCAGCCTCTTTTCCTTAGCAGCCTTAGATGGCCTTGTTGGCACTCTTTTCTTTTTAGGTATCAGCGCTTTATTTACCAGGTCGTTCATTTTGGCGATCACCAGGTGTTTATTGCCTAACTGTGTTCTCGCCTCCTGCGATCTTACCTGTAAAAGTCCTTCTGCTGTAATCCTGTTGGCCAGCTTCTCCTGGAGCTGCATTTTTTGTTCCTGGGTTAACAAGGCAGAAGCCTGGAAATTCCAGTAACCCTCTACCATGGTTTCCACCTTATTCACATTTTGTCCGCCGCTGCCGCCGCTGCGTGCGGTACGGAATGTGATTTCAGGGGTTAAATCGATATTCATTTTTCTATTTTTGTGAATCACAAATTTACTTTAAATATGTGGAAATGGGGAAATAAGGCTGTTTGCCAGGCTTCCCGGGATGTTTTAAACCAGAAATTATGAGAGCAGTTATTCAGCGCGTCAGCGAAGCCTCCGTAACAGTGGATGGAGTGGTTACAGGTCAGATCCAGCAGGGATTATTGGTATTGCTGGGAATAGAAGATTCGGATACCATGGAAGATATTGCCTGGCTAAGCGCCAAGATCGTGAACCTGCGCATATTTAATGATGATGCCGGCGTCATGAATGTTTCCCTGAAAGACGCCAATGGCGATCTGTTGCTGGTTAGCCAGTTCACCCTGTTTGCCTCTACCAAAAAAGGGAACCGCCCTTCCTACCTCCGGGCAAGCAAACCAGAGATAGCCGTACCCATGTACGAAAAAATGATCCTGCAACTGGAACAGGATTTGGGTACAACTATCCAGCGCGGCATCTTCGGCGCCGATATGAAAGTAGCGTTGGTCAACGATGGCCCTGTAACCATCCTGATTGATTCGCATAACCGGGAATAAAGATTAACTTTAAAAAAACACTACATCATGACCATTCAGGAAGCACAGGAAAAGATCGATGCCTGGATCAATACTACCGGGGTTCGCTATTTCAGCGAGTTAACAAACATGGCCATTCTTACAGAAGAAGTAGGTGAAGTGGCCCGCATCATGGCCCGCAAGTACGGCGACCAGTCGTCTAAAGAAAGCGATAACAAGAAGCTCCTTGCCGATGAACTGGCAGACGTCATGTGGGTGCTGCTCTGCATCGCCAACCAGACGGGGATAGATATGACGGTTGCCCTGGAAAAGAATTTTGAGAAGAAGAATATCCGGGATGCTTCCCGTCACCATAACAATCCCAAACTGAAATAGATAACCCTTTTATCTTTCCATATAAAACCCTGTGCAAATGCAAATAACCAGAAAGCTCAAAACCCTGTGGGCTGTTTTGAAACAGTCGGGCAGCGAATTTATTGATGACAAGGTGTTGAAGTTGAGCGCTGCACTGGCTTACTATACTATCTTTTCTGTAGCGCCGATGCTGATCATTATTATCTTCCTCTGCGACCTGTTCCTGGGAAAAGATGCGGTAGAAGGCAATATTTACGGGCAGATACAAGGCCTGGTGGGCAGCGAAGCTGCATTGCAGATTCAGGCCATGATCAGGAACGCCTCCCTCTCCGGCGATATGAGCTGGGCTACCATCGTGGGCTTTGTTACCCTGATAATCGGCGCCACTGGGGTGTTCGCAGAGATCCAGGATTCTATCAACTACATCTGGCGACTGAAATCTAAACCCAAAAAGAACGGGTTGGTGAGAATGTTGCTGAACAGGCTACTCTCCTTTTCACTGGTCATCAGTCTTGGTTTTATATTGCTGGTTTCACTGGCCATCAACGGGCTGGTAGAGTTATTTTCTTCCCTGATCATACAGCTGCTGCCGGGAAAGCTCACTTCAAGCATCTTATTTTCGCTGGCAGATTTCGTGGTGCCGTTCATTGTTATTGCATCGCTTTTTGCAATTATTTTCAAAGTACTGCCCGACGCACGTATCCGTTGGAAAGACGTGCGGGTAGGCGCTATTGCTACGGCTGTTCTCTTTATGTTCGGTAAATTTGCTATCGGCTATTACCTGGGCGCAAGCAAAGTTACCTCTACCTATGGAGCGGCAGGCTCTATTGTGATCATTCTGTTATGGGTATATTATTCCGCCGCAATTCTTTATTTTGGGGCTGTATTTACCCGGGTATATGTTCAGTATTCAGGAGCCCAGATCTATCCGACCGAGTATGCGGTGTGGATAAAACAAATAGAAGTACCACATGACCCCGAAAAGGTAGAAGAAGGATAAACAATTAAATATACATAATATTATAATGGCATACGTATTTTAAAAAATGCCATTTATATTTGCGCCACTATGTCTACAGATCAGAATAAATTCCAGGCGATCATATCGCATTGTAAAGAATATGGTTTCGTTTTTCCATCAAGTGAAATATATGATGGACTTAGCGCAGTTTACGACTATGGTCAGTACGGCGCTGAACTGAAGAAAAATATCAAGGATTATTGGTGGAAGAGCATGACCCAGCTCCACGAAAACATCGTTGGGATCGATGCTGCCATTTTCATGCACCCAACTACCTGGAAAGCTTCCGGACACGTAGATAGCTTCAGCGATCCGATGATCGACAACAAAGACAGTAACAAACGTTACAGGGTTGATCACCTCATCGAAGGATATGCAGAAACCCTGGATCCTGAAAAATCCAAAGCCCTGCTCGACCAGATGGAACAGTTGCTGAAAGAAAACGACCTGGCCGGATTAAAGACGCTGATTGAAACCAATAATATCAAATGTGCTGTAAGCGGTACTGCTAACTGGACAGATATACGCAACTTCAACCTGATGTTCTCTACCCAGTTGGGTAGCGTAACCGAAGAGGCGAACGAAATTTACCTGCGTCCTGAAACTGCACAGGGTATCTTCGTAAACTTCCTGAATGTGCAAAAGACCGGTCGGATGAAAATACCTTTCGGTATTGCGCAGATAGGTAAAGCATTCAGGAATGAGATCGTTGCCCGTCAGTTCATCTTCAGGATGCGTGAATTCGAGCAGATGGAGATGCAGTTCTTTATCCGCCCCGGCTCACAGAAAGAGTGGTATGAGAAATGGAAAGAAGAGCGCATGCAATGGCACCTGAGCCTGGGTACTGATCCTGCCAAATACCAGTTTAAGGATCACGTAAAACTGGCGCACTATGCGGATGCAGCGGTAGATATTGAATACGAATTCCCCTTTGGCTTTAAAGAGGTGGAAGGTATCCACTCCCGCACCGATTTCGATCTTAAACAACACGAGAAATACAGCCGTAAGAAGCTACAGTACTTCGATACAGAGATCAACCAGAACTATGTACCGTATGTGATAGAAACCTCTATAGGACTGGATCGTATGTTCCTGCTCACTGTTTGCAATGCATACGAAGAACAGGATCTCAGTACGCCTGAAAAACAAGACAGCCGCGTAGTGATGCGCTTCCCGGCCAAGCTGGCGCCTATCAAACTGGCTATCTTCCCGCTTACTAAAAGAGATGGTTTGCCCGAATTGGCCAGGGAGCTGATGGATGAATGCAAACAAGCTTTCCACTGTTTCTATGAAGAAAAGGATGCTATAGGTAGAAGATATCGCCGCCAGGATGCCATTGGTACTCCTTTCTGCGTAACTATCGATCACCAGACCAAGGAAGATGGTACTGTAACCATCCGCCACCGCGACTCTATGGAGCAGGAGCGTATTCCAATGTCCGCCGTGAAAGCATTGGTATTAAGCAAAATTATCTAGTATTATTCTCTAAGTAACATAAGAGGGCTATGGCCGTTTAACTGTTGAACAATCTATATTATATGAAATCAACCATTACAACTGTCATAGCTCTTTTGGTTTATGCCTGTTCTGTTTCGGCGCAAGTGAACACTGACAATTCCACGGATCAACCTACCCCCAGTTATTTTCAACAGGTTTACTTCAGCATCTGGGGGCCAACAGCCTTTGCAGGTGTGAATTATGATATCCGTTTTACAGGCAAGGAAAATGGGATTGGCGCCAGGGCGGGCCTCGGAGTGATTCCGCAATATGTCGAATATCGTACTATCAATGGCAGCAAGCAGAGAACGGAATATCGCCCTACTATCCTTTCTATTCCTTTCGGCTTAAATTATGTAATTGGAAAGAAAAAACATTTTGTGGAAGTAGGAGGTGGAATGACTTACCTGACGGGCGATTCGCTCTGGTACGATGATGTAACCACTACCTACACCTGGCTTGGCTGGTGGGGAGTGAACTACCGCCTCAATATGCGCAACCGCATTAGCATGCGTGCCGGCCTGTCTGGCTTTATTTCTTCTGAATTCGGCTCCAAATTATCGTCCCGCATCCCGGTGCCTGAATGGAGTATCGGCTACCGTTTTTAATTATCCGTATAATTCCTGGTGAATTGCATGACGATCATAGCCCAGTGCCATGATCCGCTGCTTGGCTTCATCTATCATAGCTTTCCAGCCGCATAGGTAAAAGTTGGCGGGTGGCCTGTGTTCCAGCATCTGCTCATATACCTGGTGTACGTAACCTTTATGCCCGGTCCAGTCATGGTCTCTCGATAGCGTAGGGATGTAATGAAAGCCGGGCATTTCGGCTGCCAGTTGACCCAGCTCATCTGCGTAGAGCAGATCCTGCTGGTAACGGCAGCCGAAGATCAGGTGTATGGGCGCATGCTTTACCTGGTGTTGATGAATATAGTGAACCATCGATCTGAACGGCGCAATGCCGGTGCCCGTACAGATCAGGAAAAGCTCCTGTTCTAACGAATCCGGCAATACGAAAACTCCCTGCGGTCCTCTTACCTGCAACTCGCTTCCTACTTTTATCTCGTTAAACAGGTAAGTACTCCCCGCCCCTCCTTCCAGCAAAACGATCACCAGCTCAAAAGTATTGGTACCATCAGGCCACGACGCAATGGAATAGCTGCGCCATCGCTTGTTCTTTTTCTCGTGAATGGGAAGGTCCAGCGTTACAAACTGGCCGGGTTTGAAATGAAATGCTTCGAGGTCAGGTATTTGGATCCAGAAACGGCGGGTGTTGTGGGTAGCATCCACCAATTTTGTTACAATACCAGTGAGCCATCCTTCAACCATGAGCGGTAAATTTTCGTTATGATGAATATAACAAAAATATATGGAAATGGAGCGATTGGGTCCCGGGTTAAAGAAACCCAAAAAACACCCAACCGGCATCTTTAATATTTAATTCTTCGTACCTTTGCATTCTTCATGAATTTAGAGGCTGTATTACAATTATTTCAGCGGGATAACCGCCTGCAAGCACTGGTGAAAGGAGTTCAATCTCCCACTCCTCAATACTTCCAGCTTTCATCATTAAACGGAAGCGCTATCAGTTTCGTGGCAGTGAGCACCTGGGCAAATGCTGATGCAAACCATCTCTTTATTTTAAACGATAAAGAGGAGGCAGCCTATTTTCATAACGACCTGGAGCAACTCAGCCAGGCCCTGGATATTTTCTACTTCCCGGATTCTTTCAAAAAAGTCGGACAGTTCCATGAGATCAACAGTAGCCATAGCATGCTGCGTACCGAAGCGCTTATGAAACTCTCGGGCGATGGCATCCGGAAAAAAGTATTGGTGACCTATCCCGAAGCCTTATGGGAGAAAGTGTCCGGGAGCAAAGCCTTTAATGCCAACATGGTGCAGCTAAAGGTGGGAGATGTACTGGAAGTAGATCCCCTGCTGGAAAAGCTGGTGGAATGGGGCTTCCATGCTACCGATTTCGTATACGAACCGGGCCAGTATGCTGTAAGAGGCGGAATAGTGGATATCTATTCTTTTGGGAACGATAAACCCTACAGGATAGAACTCTTCGGAGAAGATATCGATTCTATCAGGCTATTTGACCCTGAAACCCAGCTAAGCGAGCGCAAGCTCACACAGGTAACCCTGATTGCCAACATGGATACCCATGGCAGCGGTTCCCATTCTAAAACATCATTGCTTGAATTCCTTCCTGCCAATACAGTTGTATGGATGAAAGACCCTGCATACATACAGGGAGTGATCGAACAGCTGGAGCAAAGGCTGGACGACTTTTTACAATCAGGGCAGAAAGTAAGGATCGATGAGGATGAAGAAATGATCCTTAAAGAGGAGGATTTCGTGAAAGCATCCACCCTGATGGAGCAGGTGCTGGAACGTACCACCATTGTTTTCAACAGCAAAGACTGGCTGGCTGAACACGGCCACCAGCCTACGGAGCTGGCCTTTGATACGCAGGAACAGCCGGTATTTAACAGGCAGTTCGATATGCTGATCAAAGATCTCGACAGGCATAACAAGAACAAATACTCGCTATTCATATTTTCCGATAACCCACGTCAGCTGGAAAGGCTCAGAAGTATTTTTGAAGACCTGAAAGCCGACTTCGTGTTCTATCCCATACCTGTTGCCATCAGCGGCGGGTTTATAGGAAATTCTCTTAAAATCGTTTGTTACACAGACCACCAGATCTTCCAGCGTTTCCATAAATACAAGGTGAAACAAGCCTATAACAAGAATAAGGCGATCACCATGAAAACGCTGAGAGAACTGCAACCCGGCGATTATGTAACCCATATCGACCATGGAGTAGGTATGTACAGCGGTTTGCAGAAGATCGAAGTAGGAGGTAAAATGCAGGAAGCCATCAGGATCATTTACAAGAATAACGACCTGTTGTATGTAAATATCAACTCCCTGCACAAGATCAGCAAATACACAGGCAAGGAAGGCGTAGAGCCACGGGTAAATAAACTGGGCAGCGATGCCTGGGATAAGCTGAAAGAGAAGGCCAAAACCCAGGTAAAGGATATTGCAAAAGACCTGATCAGGTTGTATGCTGTCCGCAAAGCGCAACAGGGCTTTGCCCACTCGCCCGATACTTACCTGCAAACAGAGCTGGAAGCATCTTTCCTGTATGAAGATACTCCTGATCAGAGCAAGGCAACCGCCGATGTGAAAAGGGATATGGAATCAGGCGCGCCTATGGACCGCCTGGTATGCGGCGACGTTGGTTTCGGTAAAACTGAAGTAGCCATCCGGGCTGCATTTAAATCGGTAGTCGATGGCAAACAGGCCGCCGTACTGGTGCCTACCACCATCCTGGCTTTCCAGCATTTCAAAACGTTTGCAGACAGGTTGAAGGATTTCCCTTGTACAGTAGATTACCTGAACAGGTTTAAATCTTCAAAAGAGAAGAAAGAAACGCTGAAAAAATTAGAAGAAGGAAAGATAGATATCATTATCGGTACTCATGCCCTGCTGGGAAAAGATGTGAAGTTTAAAGACCTTGGCGTACTGATAGTGGATGAAGAGCAGAAATTCGGCGTATCGGCAAAAGAAAAGCTCAAGCAACTTAAACATAACGTGGATACGCTGACGCTAACGGCTACGCCTATCCCAAGAACGCTGCAGTTCTCGCTGATGGGCGCCCGCGATCTTTCAGTTATCAATACCCCTCCTCCTAACCGGCAGGCTATTGAAACGGAAGTGCAGGTATTCAACCAGGACCTGATCCGGGATGCCATTTATTATGAAACAGAGCGGGGCGGACAGGTTTACTTCGTCCACAACCGGGTAAAAGGACTGGCAGAAATGGCCGGACTGATCCAGGGTTTATGTCCTGACCTGGCTATTGCTACCGCGCATGGGCAAATGGAAGGGCATCAGCTGGAAGAGGTGATCCTCGACTTTATTGACAGGAAATATGATGTCCTCGTTTGTACAAATATTGTTGAAAGCGGGGTAGATATTCCAAATGCTAACACAATTATCATCAATAATGCACATCATTTTGGGCTGAGCGATCTGCATCAGCTCAGGGGACGTGTAGGCCGCAGCAATAAAAAAGCGTTCTGTTATTTACTGGCTCCTCCTATGAGTACATTGCCGCAGGATAGCCGTAAACGTTTGCAAACCCTGGAGCAGCACAGCGAGTTGGGTAGCGGTTTCCAGATCGCCATGCGCGACCTCGATATCCGCGGCGCCGGTAACCTGCTGGGTGGCGAGCAAAGCGGTTTCATGGCCGAAATAGGCTTCGATATGTACCAGAAGATCCTGGATGAAGCGATCAGGGAACTGAAACAAAACGAGTTCCGCGACCTGTTCAAAGATCAGCTGGAAGAGAAAAAAGATTTTGTCAGCGACTGTACTATTGATACCGATCTCGAGATCCTGATACCGGATACTTATATAGAAAGCATACAGGAAAGACTGAACCTCTACCAGGAATTGGATAATATCACTGAAGAAGGCAAACTGCAAACTTTCATCAGGGATATGATAGACCGTTTTGGCCCGCTTCCTGAGCCGGTTAAAGACCTGTTCACCGCTATTCGCTGCCGTTGGATGGCTATCCAGCTGGGCTTCGAAAAAATGATGTTAAAAGAAGAAAACCTGCGTTGTTATTTCATCAACAACCCTGATTCTCCATATTTTGAATCTCCCACCTTCAATCATATTCTTACTTATATCCAGACCCGCACCAATAATGCGAAACTGAAGCAGGTCGGAAAGAATTTCATGCTGGTTGTAAACCGCATCCGCAGCATGAACGACCTGTATGATTTCCTGAAACAGATGTCTGACAGCCGTAAATAAAAACATACCTGTAACATATTCGACAGCTATCCGTTACGTATGGATACTCGCTGATGCATTAACATAACTTTAAGAAATTATGCTGTGGAAACACATCCTTCCACTGCATCATGTGGGAAAATTATCGAATCATTATAAAAACTCAGAATCATGAAAAAGTTATTGTTACTTGCTGCAGGGTTGATTTTAACATTAGGTGCATTTGCACAACAACAGGATACTAAAACCCAGAAGAAAATTGAAGTTACAGGATCGGCGGAACTGGAGATCACACCAGACGAGATCTATTTCAATATCTCTTTACGCGAATACTTAAAAGGTAAAAATAAAGTAGAGATCAGCGTACTGGAAAAACAACTGCAGGATGCTGTTGCTGCGGCAGGCGTACCTAAAGAGAATTTCACCATCGAAAATGTTTACGGCAGTAACTACGATTGGACCCGTAAGAAAAAAGATCCGTTGGAATTTATGGCCCGCAAACAATATCGCCTGAAACTTAACAGGCTGGATAAGATCAATGCTATCTTAGGCGCTGTGGATGCCGAAGGCGTTGAAAGCGCGCGAATTGCTTCTTACTCTTCCAGCAAGATGGAAGCTTACAGGAAAGAAGTAAAGGTAAAAGCGTTGCAGGCTGCGAAAGAAAAGGCTGAATATATGCTGAATGCAATCGGTAATAAACTGGATGGTATTATAGAAATACAGGAAATAGGTACCGACAATTATTCTGATGTTCGCCCGCTGATGGCAAACGCTATGTTCAAATCTGCAGATGGTGCAGTTGCGGATAGCGATATCGATTTTAAAACCATCAAGGTTAGAGCGGAAGTTCGTACTGTTTGGGCAATCAAATAATTTTGGTGAATTAGTAGTAAGATAAGGGCGGCGCAAGCTGCCCTTTTTGTTTTTTCTAAGTTATTAAAGAACGCCTCATTCTGAGTTTAGAGAAAAAAAGTTGGGCTGGTTCAAACGAACCAGCCCAACTTTTTTATAGATAGTTCGGATTAGAAACTATATCTCAGACCCAGTTGCATTTGATGACGTGATGCAAAGAAGTCTTTAGAGTAAGGAGTTCCAGGTTGAGTAAAGGTGTAGGTTGGGTAGTTGTTCACTACTTTGCCTGTTGGAGTCAGACCAACGCTGGAAGTTGAGTTGAACGTATTAGGAGTGAAGTATTGAATACCCCATTCTTTATTCAACAGGTTAGTCAGGTTAATGATATCGTAGGTAAGAGTGATAGTATGTGTTTGCTTACCTGCCTTAAAATTAAAGTCCTGGCTGAAACGGAAGTCAGCTTGTGTATTCCATGGAGTACGGCCGCCGTTACGTTCAGTGAACTGGCCTTTGCGGCTGCTCAGGTATTTGTCGCTGTTTACATAGTTCATGAAGGTAGTTGCCTGTTGAGCGGCTGTTTGGCCTCCAGCGGCGTCGGTGAAGAAATTGGTAGCTTCAGCAACATCTTTAGGAATATAAACAAGGCTCACCTGTTGAGGAGTTCCCTGGATGGTAGTGTTTACGAAACCGTAAGTGAACGGAGAACCTGATGAAGTGTTGAAGAACAGGCTGAAGTTAGATACCCATTTGTTTTTGGTACCCCAGTCTTGCTTGTAAGCAACTGAAGCAACGATACGGTGACGGATATCGAAGTTAGAGTAAGCCAGGCCCGGGTTGTTAGGGTTCAGCGCCTGGTTCAGCTGCCAGTTAGATTCCATTGAGTTACGGATACCATTGGTGATATCTTTAGCCTGACCATAAGTATAGGCAGTCATGAAGTTAAGACCAAATGGGAAGGATTTAGAGATTTGACCGGTGATGCTGTAACGGAAACCTTTGTTGGTGTTAGACAACAGGTAAGCGTTGGTATATTTGGAGTTGATCTTTGAACCACTGAAGATAGGCTGTTGTTTGTTCACATCATAAGCATAGTAGGTTGGATTATCTACCAGGTTAATCTGTTGGAACATCAGGTCGTGGATCACTTTAGTATAGATACCTTCGATAGAGAATTTCCACTGATCGCGGGTATTATATTCGAATGCGAGGCTGCTTCTCCAAACCTGCGGCATTTTGAAGTTGTTATCGATTAGGTCTACCTGCGTTGCGCTGGTTGCGTCCCCAACGTTTGCACCGTTTTGAGCGGCATAATCAGCAATACCGTTAGGAGATGGTTTAGCAGCAGGCAGCGGAGTATTTATCAGCGGCTTTGAAGCGTTGTCTCTCTGGTCGTACGCGCCATAAGTAACACCGTTGTTGTAATAAGCATAACCTAACCAGGCGAAAGGAATACGGCCGGTGAATAAGCCGGTACCGCCACGCAGGATCATGCTGTTATCACCTTTGATATCGTAGTTAAAGCCTAAACGGGGAGAGATCTGCACGTTATTCAGGAAGTTGTTTTTGATATCCTGAGGTTTAGTATAAGTGTAAGTAGTTCCATAGTTAGGATCTACCGGCGCTTTGCTTGTTTTATCGCTCAACGGTTGTTTGTTAGGCATGCCGGCATAGTCTAAACGGATGCCCGGAGTGATTTTGAAACGATCTGTCAGTTGGATATCATCCTGTCCGTATAAGCTCAGCAGGTTAACTTTGAACTGGGCAGGAGGATTAGACATGATATAATCGCGTGAGTTGTTGGTATAGTTATAGTTACCACGTACGCGGCTAGGTTTGTTATCGAGGAAATCCTGGATGTTTTTGTAATCAACGCGTCCGTTCCATGAGTTTACGAAACCGTAAGTGATGTTATAGAACTCGTTGTGCGTACCGATAGTGAAGGTATGTTTGCCTTTGAAGATGGTAACGTTATCAGTTACTTCAAAAGTTTTCTGCTTCATGTTGAAGATACTTGCTTCACGGTCGGTACCCAGGAAGATGAAAGAACCCGGAGTACGGCCACCGATCTGGATCTGGGGGATCGCAGGGTTAGACAGCGGATCCCTGTAATCGTGAATGTTGGAGTATCCGAGGATCAAGCTGTTAGACAGTGTGCTGTTGAAATTGCTTTTCAGTTCAGCAACAGTAGAGGTCTGGTTGTTCACTTGTTTGAAGTCGATACCTTTAAAACGGAAGTTCTGTTGGTCGCGCTCTAAGTTGGTAGCTTCAGAAGTGATTGTGTTGTTACGTAAAGACAACTGGTGCTTATCGTTGATATGCCAGTCTAACCTGTTGAAGAATTTGTTGGAGTTGGAATAGATAGAGGTGTTGCCTGCTGTTCCTATATCCACGCCATAACCTTTCATAACATTGGTGATGGCATCAACATCTGCGGTGGTTAAAATATTGTTGTCGGCAGATCCTGCAGCGAGGATAACCGGGTCTACACGGCGGGTAATCTCTTCGTTGGTGAAGAAGAACAATTTGTTTTTGATGATAGGAAAACCGAGCCTGATACCAGTCTGGTATTCGTGGAAATCGCTTGGCAATTTAGAACCGTCGCCGGCGTTGTTTTTACCTATCAAAGCAGCGTTACGGCCAAAACCGTAGATAGAGCCATGTAATTCGTTGGTACCGCTGCGGGTAACAGCGTTCACGCTACCTCCGAGGAAGTTACCGATCTTAACATCGAATGGAGCTAACAGCACCTGAACGTCCTGGATCGCGTCGATAGATACAGGGTTGGTACGGGTACTGCTACCAGGTTGACCGCTGGTATTGCTCTGGCCACCTAATGAAGGGCTGAAGCCAATAGCGTCGTTGTTGATAGCGCCATCTACTGTTACGTTGTTGTAACGATAGTTAGTACCTAAGAATGAGTTGTTGTTGCTTTGAGGAGTCAGCTTGGTCAGATCCTGCAGGCTACGGCTGGTAGAAGGCATATTTTTGATCTGCTCCTGACCGATCCTGGTACCTGATTTACCGGCGCCTGCGTTGGCAGTAACAACTACTTCATTTAAAGCAGTTGATTCTTCCTGCAGTTTGAAGTTAAAAGTGCTGGTTCCCAAAGCCAGGTTTACGCCGGCTTTTTCTTCTTTTTTATATCCGATGAATGAAACTGTAATAGTATACGGACCTCCGGGGTTGAGGTTAGGAAGGATGTAACGACCATCCGTGTTGGTTTGTACACCCGTTTTGGCGCCGGTACTGTTGTTAACAACAACTACGGTTACACCGGGGATTGCCTGTCCTCCTGGGTCGGAAACTTTACCTGATATAACAGCGGTGGTTACCTGTGCGTCAGCGTTGTTATAAAATGCGATTACAAAAATGCTAACGAGTAGCGTAAAGAATGATTTCATAAACTGTGTTGTAAGAATTTTACGCTGCAAAGGAAGAAAGCCAAAACAACCAGAATGTTAACTGATTATTACGTAATTGTTAAGAAGGGCCTAAACCTATCAGAAAAATCAATCAAATTGAGTAAATGAGGTTAAAATAATATCATTTTTGGCCGTTGTTTTAAACTTCGTGTTAACAAAATGAAAATTCTGTGTTAGCAAACACTTGTTACCTGAACATGAACAATATATTTCATAACATAACGATAATGTATAAACGAAAAAACCCTGCTTATAGAAGCAGGGTCTTGTTACAACAAACTCATCCTTAAAGAGGATCAATAATTTCGACTTTAAAAGAGCCGTCCGTTAAAGGTTTTTCTATTTCACCATTTATTACTACGCCGGAAAATGTACCCTCGGCGTATTTACTATTAATGCTTGTAATGTTTACGGTAACCTGTTTTTCCACATACCCTGTTGTTTTCTGTTCAATATCCATGATCGCCATTTCAATCATGTTGTTGAATGTACCGGTGCGTACCGAATCCGGGAAGGTGATCATCAATTCCATATGATTTTTGAAATTATTGGTCACCCCATCCACTATCAGCGTCTTCCTGCCGGCAAATAAGGTATCTGTTAAATAGGCGGAGGTAGCGCTCGACTGGTATAATACATTGTCGATCTTCATGGAGAAAGAGCTGTTAACGGTCACTTTATCTTTGGCATTGTTGCATGCACCGGCAACAATCGTGAAAAGCGCAAGCATAGCAGCTGCTATTTTTTTTAATGGCATAAGCTTCTTTTAGTTAGCGGGATATACCTCAGAAGCAACCAGTGCCGGCCGCTCGTTACAAACGGCCAGCAGTTTGATCATAGGATACTGGTTTTCTCTTGGCATAGGGATAATTACCGGTGCAATATATATAAAAAATATAATTTATTAAAATATTGTATGGGTTGATGAAAGAAAAAGCCTGTCTCCAAACAGAGACAGGCTTCCTATATGTGTGCCAGGCATGTGTTATATCTCTAGGGTGCAAGTCCCGAATGCGCTTTGTAGTAGGAAGCATTAGCCAATAGCAAGGGTGTCCACTGTAAAGTGGAATCTGAAGGAAGCTGGCGGCAAACATCCGGGCCGACGAACAGAAACTGTATACAAGGCGGGGTTACAAGGGTGATGTTGCATAAGAAACAAAAACCCGATACTACACAGATTGTAACAACGTAAATGCAGCGGCTACATGGATGGAAAGCGATAACACTTACCCTGGGAGGCCCTGTTTTTTTTTACAGGGAGTCAGCCGAGGTCATAGTAGGCAGGGAAACGAGCCATCTCCCGAAGTACAAGGGTAAAGATGGACGACTCACAGACAAGCTGAAGGACCGAATGTTAGAATGGCAAAGGAATTTGACCAGGTGCATAACAAAGCGTTAACAACCGAAACACTTAAGAGAACTGCTGTAACAGGACCAGAAGCCGGAAGCCGAAGGAAGTTATAGCAGGAGTTGAGCCGAGCTATGAACCGGAAAAGGACAATGCCCTGGATTTTTTTTTTTCAGAATTAAGTTGCTATGCTGGAAGAAATACTTGACTTCAGAAACATACAGAAAGCCCTGCAAC
>NZ_FNRL01000011.1 GCF_900107795.1 Chitinophaga terrae (ex Kim and Jung 2007) | reverse complement strand
ATCTCTAGTTATTATTTGCCCATCCTCCAAAACTTCCCACCGACGGCGCTTTGCATGCAACATGACGCGCTGATTGCGTATGGGAAAATCCTGAATAACAACTTCTGAGAAGAATCCTTTAGAGTGAGCTTTCTTATGTTGATGTTCTACTGGAATGCTATTCTTTTCCGCCAGGTATATGTGAATACCTTCTTTGTCCTGATTTGAATCTATTAAGTCAAAATACTCTAATATTCCCGCTGGTAACAGCAATTCTACAAGTTTGCGAAAGTTCTGATCCACATGCTTTATTGGCTAATCCAATGCAAAAAAACTATTTTTATATTAATCCCCCAATTATTCAACTTGATCCTGAGAATAATGCGAAGGATAATGAAAGAATAATTCAAAAAAAATGGGAATAATCAAGCAGCTTTTTCGCTTAATTATTCCCATCTTTTTTTGTGCGGTGAGGGAGGGATTCGAACCCTCGGTACAGTTTAACCCGTACGACGGTTTAGCAAACCGTTCCTTTCGGCCACTCAGGCACCTCACCTTATTTCCCTGAAGGGGTTGCAAAGATAATTAAAGTTTTAAATTCTCCAAAAGCATTTTAATTTTTTTTTGAGGGGCACGCAAAGGGGCAAAGAAGCAAAGCTCGCAAAGGATTTTTTTTAAGAAAAGTAAGAAAGTAAAGGAAAATTTTAGATAGAAAAAGGGCTTAAAAAAGCAAAGGGAGCAAAGATCATGTTAATCTTCGCTCCCTTTGCTTTCTTATTTTTCTTAAAAAAAATCCTTTGCGAGCTTTGCTTCTTTGCCCCTTTGCGTGAAACTTCGCGTGAAACTACATCGCCGCGAGTTGCACTTTTTGTTGCAGTTCGATTACGCTGTCGCGGAAGTTATTATCGGTATCCATCAGGTCTTTCACTGTCTGGCAGCTATGGATCACGGTAGTGTGATCGCGGCCTCCAAAGTGTTCGCCGATGGTTTTTAATGAGTTTTTGGTGAACGATTTGGCGAGGTACATCGTAATCTGGCGGGCTTGTACAATTTCTCTCTTACGTGTTTTCTGTAATAACTTATCATAAGGTACATCGAAATATTCGCAGACCATTTTCTGAATGCTCTCGATCGTAATTTCTTTGGAAGATGTTTTAACAAACGACTTCAGTACACGCTTGGCCAGTTCAAGGTCAATTTCCTTGCGGTTAAGGGACGACTGGGCTAACAGGGAAATAAGAGCCCCTTCCAGTTCACGAACGTTCGACTGGATATTATAAGCTACATACTTTACAACCTCTTTAGGCATTTCCAGGCCATCGTTGCGCATTTTCATTTCCAGGATCTCCATCCGGGTCTCGAAATCGGGTACCTGTATATCGGCGCTCAAGCCCCAGCGGAAACGGCTTAATAATCTTTCCTGCACGCCATCCAGGTCTTTCGGCGCTTTATCTGATGTCAGGATCAGTTGTTTGCCTGATTGATGAAGATGGTTGAATATCGCAAAGAAAGCATCCTGTGTTTTTTCGGCCCGGGCAAAGAATTGAATATCATCTACGATCAGGACATCTATCAATTGATAGAAATGAATAAAATCGTTGATAATATTATTTTTTGAGTGGTCGATAAACTGGTTGATAAACTTTTCAGCACTTACATAAAGTACGGCTTTGTTAGGATGTATACGTTTTACATCATTGCCCACTGCCTGTGCCAAATGCGTCTTCCCTAGCCCTACGCCTCCATAGATTACTAACGGGTTAAACGAGGTTCCTCCAGGTTTTTCTGCCACTGTTTTGCCGGCGCGACGCGCCACTCTGTTACTGTCACCTTCTACATACGCATCAAACGTATAGTTTGGATTCAATTGTGAGTCGATCTGTACACGTTTGATACCAGGGATCACAAAGGGGTTCTTAACCGGGTTATGGATGGTTAAGGGGAAATCTACTTCATTGTCTTTCTGAGGTTTCGCAAACTGCGTAGGCATGTTTACGGTTTTGGGATGTTGATGTGGTGTACCATTCTCTACTACAATGCGATACTCCAACCTGGCTTCTTTACCTAATTCTCTTTTAATTGTTTTCCCTAACAATCCCACATAGTGCTCTTCCAAATATTCATAAAAGAATTGGCTGGGGACCTGGATGGTTAAAACATTGTTTTCAAGTTTAATGGGTTTAATTGGTTCAAACCATGTCTTAAACGGCTGCCATTCAACTATATCCCTAATTATATTAAGACACTTTTCCCAAACTTGTTCGCAAGTTTTATTCATTGAGATAAAAAAAATTAGTTGTTTCTTAATTAAGGATGCTTAGTTCTCGAATTCCTAATTCTCCAACCAGGATGTTGAAAAATTTTCAGACAGGACGACGAATATCTGTAGAAAATGTTGAAAAAAAAAATTTATCTACCCTTGTTTATATTCCCCCAATTACAGTATCCCTAAACTCCTTTTTATTAGCATTAACACACGCTCATTCCCGCTACCATAAAGGATTTCATTAAATCAATCCTCCTTGATACACAAGCTATTTACCATCGTTATTCGCCCTTTTACTTAAAATATGGTTACATAACTGATAAAATAACATCGCAGATACCTCCTTTGCAAAAGATTGTTCACTTTCGTAAGTTGAGATATTCACACTTTTCCTGAAGAGGGTGCAAAACTATGTTAGTATCTCCATTTAAAAAAATGGTTTTATGAGTAATAACAATCAAACATTTTTTTTATATCCGCGCGCCCGGTTATCTTTAAAAATATTTTGCTCACGCCTGCACTAAACCTTATCTTTGATCCTTCTGAATTAAAATAATTTTTCTATGAGTTTTGAAATTACCGGAAAGCTGATTGTGAAGTACAATACGGTACAACGTAGCGAAACTTTTAAAACAAGAGAATTCGTTATCGAAAAGTCTGACGACATTAATGGCCGTGTTATCAACAACTATATTAAATTCCAGTCGGTACAGGATCGTACTGGTATCGTTGACCGGTTCAATGAGGGAGAGAACGTTAAAGTTTATTTCAATATCAAAGGTACCAGATGGGAAAAAGACGGGAAAGTGAACTATATCACCAACCTGGATGCCTGGCGTATGGAATCTGTAATGGCCGCTCCTGCTCCAGGAACCGATCCAATGCCGAATTACAGCACTCCTTCCATGC
Organism: Chitinophaga terrae (ex Kim and Jung 2007); assembly: GCF_900107795.1. GTDB lineage: Bacteria > Bacteroidota > Bacteroidia > Chitinophagales > Chitinophagaceae > Chitinophaga > Chitinophaga terrae. The sequence goes on along the minus strand of NZ_FNRL01000011.1, from coordinate 198,194 downwards.
CTTCAGCCGGCGACCCTGGCGATGACCTTCCTTTCTAATATTCACGCAGAGACGCAGAGAAGTTTTGGATTGAAGCGAATTTTAAGACCGCAAAGGAGCGAAAATTGTGTTTTGTTATAACATAATCTTCGCTCCTTTGCGGTCTTAAAATTCGCTTCAATCCAAAACTTCTCTGCGCCTCTGCGTGCTACCTTCCCTGCGAGCAATAACAATATTTTAGGATAAACACCTAACATGATCCAGCAACTGTCTATCAAACTGTTACCTGCCCACGCAAGTAACCATACATATATCCTACAAGCCGCCGCTAATGAACTGCAGGTCAAACCAACAGACATTACTGGCTTCAACCTGCTGAAACGCTCCATCGACGCAAGATCCAGGCAGGTATACTTCATCCTTACCATACAGGTGTTCGTCAACGAACCCTACACAGAAAGACAATACCTCCAATTCAATTATTCCCCGCTTCCACCAAACGCTCCCCGTGTTATCATAGTAGGAGCCGGACCAGCAGGCCTCTTTGCCGCATTACGCCTCATAGAGGCCGGTATAAAACCTGTTATACTGGAACGCGGAAAAGATGTGCGCTCCCGGCGCCGCGACCTGGCCGCACTCAATAAAACCGGTATCGTCAACCCCGACTCCAACTACTGCTTCGGTGAAGGTGGCGCAGGCACCTACTCCGACGGCAAACTATACACCCGCTCCAACAAACGCGGGGATATCAACCGCATTCTCAACATCTTTGTACACTTCGGCGCCGATGAAAAGATCATGATCGACGCTCACCCCCATATCGGCACCAACAAACTCCCTCATATCATCACTGCAATGAGAGAGCAAATTATCAACTGCGGAGGCGAAGTACATTTCGAACAAAAAGTTACCGACATCCTCATCGCCGGCAACACCGTAACCGGCGTACAAACCGCTACCGGCGAAGTCTTCAGCGCTCCCCAGGTGATCCTGGCAACCGGCCACTCGGCCCGCGATATTTTTGCACTCCTGCACAGGAAAAAGATCCTCATAGAAGCCAAACCCTTTGCCCTGGGCGTCAGGATAGAACATCCGCAGGAAATCATCGACAGCGCGCAATACCACTGCGATGCAAGAGGCGAATACCTTCCTCCCGCCAGTTACAGCCTGGTAGAACAGGTCGAAGGACGGGGCGTTTTCTCTTTCTGCATGTGCCCCGGAGGTATTATCGCTCCTGCATCCACCGACCCCGGAGAACTGGTAGTGAACGGCTGGTCGCCTTCCAAAAGGAATAACCCTTTCGCCAACTCCGGTATGGTTGTAACGGTAGATGAAACAGATTTCGCTCCCTTCGCCAAACATGGCCCCCTGGCCGCCATGTACTTCCAGCAGCAGGTCGAAAGAAAAGCGTTTCAGACGGGAGGCGGACAATTTGTTGCTCCCGCACAAAGAATGACCGACTTCGTACAGAAAAAAATATCTGCCACCCTGCCCGAATGTTCTTACCTGCCGGGCATTACATCCGCCGATCTGCGACAGGTGCTCCCCGCTTCCGTACACAAACGCCTGGGGCCCGCGCTGAAAGCCTTCGGCCGGAAAATGAAAGGCTATTATACAGACCAGGCAGTACTGGTTGCTACCGAATCACGCACCTCTTCTCCGGTAAGGATACCGCGCAGCAACGAAACACTCGAACATCCGCAGGTAGCTGGCCTGTATCCCTGCGCCGAAGGCGCCGGGTATGCCGGAGGTATTGTATCCGCCGCCATGGACGGGGAAAGGATAGCCGCTGTCATAGCACTAAAACTAAAAGGAGCCTGAAACCGGTGATTATACCGGATTTATTCCTAATTTCCGGTATGAACCTACTCGAAGTCAGACATCTTAAAAAGTATTACGAAACGCATAAAGCCGTTGATGATATTTCCTTCAACATCGCTGCAGGAAGCATCTTCGGCTTGCTGGGCCCTAATGGCGCCGGAAAAACAACCCTGCTGCGCATGTTAACCGGCATATTTTACCCAGATGAAGGGGAAATACTTTTCAACGGCCAGCGATTCAATCCGCAACACCATATCCAGCACATTGGCTATATGCCTGAAGAACGCGGACTTTACAAGAAAATGAAAGTAGGAGAGCAAACCCTCTACCTCGCACAACTGAAAGGCCTCAGTAAAAAAGAAGCCACCGAAAAAGTAAAGTACTGGTTCGGGAAATTCGACATCCATTCCTGGTACCATAAACGGGTGGACGAACTGAGTAAAGGCATGCAGCAAAAGGTGCAGTTCATTTCTACTATATTACATCAGCCACGGCTGCTGATCCTCGACGAACCCTTTACAGGTCTGGACCCTATCAACTCTGAACTGATCAAGCAGGAAATATTCGAGTTAAGCCAGCAGGGAACTACCATCATATTTTCTACTCACCGCATGGAACAGGTAGAAGAAATATGCGACCATATCATGCTGGTCAACAAAGGCAAGAAAGTACTCGACGGGGCAGTTACCGACATCAAGCAAAACTTCAAACAAGGCCTGTTCAAGGTTGGCTTGGGCGTTATGCCTAACCCCGCTCAAATGGCCACCTGGCACTTCGATATCATACAAACACATGATAAGGCCTTTACGGTGAAACTGAATGAAGATAGCAGCACTAACGATATCCTCCTTCATTTTATCAGGCAGGATATTCCTGTTATCTATTTTGAAGAAATATTACCATCTATCACTGAAGTGTTTATACAACAGGTGAAACAAACGGAGAGCGCCAATGCGCCCCAACCTATTCCTGCAACTCCAGAAACTGATTTATGAAGAAGATAAGCTTAATTATAAAAAGAGAATTTTTCACGCGCATACGGAAGAAATCTTTTCTTGTTACCACCCTGCTGGTACCGCTGGCGTTTATGGCGATGATCATCGTACCTATCCTCTTAAGCACCAGCGGCAACGGTAAAAAAAGGATCGCGGTGATTGACCAGAGCGGCCTGTTTGAAAACAAGTTTGCAGATAACCAGGAGGTCTACTTCAAATTCCTGCCAGACCAGTCTTTCGACAGCCTGAAAAACAAATACGAAAGCATGGGCTACCAGGGGATCTTATACATCCCGAAATTCGATATCGAACGCCCTAATGGTTTTGAGTTCTACAGCAATGGGCAAGCCAACATGCAACTGGAACACGAGATCAATAAACGGATCAACGAGGTTATTGAAAATAAGAGGCTGGAAGAACAGGGCCTCGATCCCGCTAAGCTAAAGGAGATCAGGTCGGAAGCTGAAGTGAATTTCAGGAGCGGGAAAGACGAGAAAAAAGGCAATTCTGCTGTTGCCTATGCAGTAGGCTTTGGCAGCGGGTTTATCATCTACATTGTACTGCTCATCTTCGGCACTACGGTAATGCGTGGCGTAATGGAAGAAAAAGTAAGCCGTATTGCGGAAGTGATGATTTCCAGCGTTAAACCGTTCGAGCTCATGATGGGAAAAATAGTAGGTATTGCGGCTGTAGGACTTTTACAGTTCCTGATCTGGGGAATACTGATCACGGCGCTCAACCTGGTGCTTCCTTTATTTGTTTCACCGGAAAGCATGCAGGCAGCATCACAGGGAGCATCCACTTTAAGCCAGGCGGAAACGGCGCAAATGGTACATAAGGTACAGGACGTAATGGGCAGCATCCAATGGAACCTCTTAATTCCCTGCTTTATAGTATACTTCCTGGGGGGTTACCTGTTCTATTCGTCTTTGTTTGCTGCTATTGGCAGTCTTGCGAATGAAGACCTTAACGATATTCAACAATTAAGCATCCCTATCACTGTGCCGATCATCATTGGTATTATGATCATGATGAAGGCGGTGCAGGACCCTGAAAGTCCTTTGGCTGTCTGGGGTTCTATCGTTCCGTTCACTTCTCCTATGGTGATGATGGCCAGGATCCCTTATGGCGTGCCGGGCACCGTGCCTTACTGGCAATTGGGTTTATCGATGGTGTTGCTGATCGGGGGATTCATTGCTTCTACCTGGGTAGCAGGAAGGATCTATCGCACAGGTATCCTGTTGTATGGTAAGAAGATAACGCTAAAGGAAGCCTTTAAATGGGTAGTAAAAAATAATTGATGAAAGAAGGGACTTCGCTTAACCGGCAAAGTCCCTTAGTTTTTTTATAGTGGCGATGCATTCCTGCCAGATATCGGCAACTACTTCGGCTGCCGGTTTTATTTCATTGATCAAAGCGCTCACCTGGCCTATTTCCAGTTCTCCTTCTTCCAGGTTCCCTTCAAACATACCAGCTTTAGCTCTTGCGCGCCCTAAAAGTATTTTTAAAGCTTCTGCATCGGCCCCGTTGTTTTCTGCAGTATGCACGGCGTTGAAAAAAGCGTTCTTTAATAACCTTACCGGCGTTAGTTTCTTCAGGCTTAACATGGTATCGCCTTCTTTTGCATTTACCACCGCCTGTTTGAAATTGATATGGGAAGAGGCTTCCGGGGTAGCTACAAAACGGCTGCCTACCTGTACGCCTTCTGCACCTAACGCCAAAGCTGCTGCCATGGCTTTACCTGTGGCAATCCCGCCCGCTGCGATCACTGGTATCTTTACCTGCGCTGTAACTGCAGGGATCAGTACCATAGTAGTCGTTTCTTCTCTTCCATTGTGGCCTCCTGCTTCGAAACCCTCTGCCACTACGGCGTCTACACCGGCGGCTTCACTCTTCAGCGCAAAAGCGGTACTGGAAACCACGTGCACTACTTTAACCCCTGCGGCTTTCAGAACGCCTGTCCAGGTTTTCGGGTTGCCGGCAGAAGTGAATACTATAGGCACTTTCTCATCAAGGATGATCTGTACTAACTGGTCAATATCCGGGTACAATAAAGGAAGGTTTACTCCAAATGGCTTGCTGGTAGCCTGTTTACACTGCCGGATATGATAACGCAATACGTCGGGGTACATGCTTCCGGCCCCGATTATTCCTAAGCCGCCGGCTTCGCTGACAGCGCTGGCCAGCCGCCATCCGCTTGCCCAGATCATCCCGGCCTGGATAATGGGATATTGGATATTGAACAAAGTAGTAATACGATTCTCCATACCAACGAATATAGGAAAAGTAACTTATCCCAGGTCGATCTCGGTATTGTCGCCGATATTCAGGCTTTGGCTAAGCCCGCGGATGTTGGCATCGCTTCCTATGAGTGAAGATTTAAGCACTACTTCGTACAGGTTGCTGAAAGATCCGATGATGGAATCCTTTACTATGGAATAGTTGATCACTGTATTATCTCCGATGGCTACATTAGGCCCGATGATGGAGTTCTTGATATTGCATCCTTCTCCTATGCTTACAGGAGGGATAATGATAGTATTTTCATATGGCAATACAGGATTGCTTGCCAGTTTATATTTCTTCAGCAGGATAGCGTTGGTTTCCAGCAACGTATCTTTACGGCCGCAGTCGAACCAGTTGGATACTTTAAAGCCATTGAAACGTACGCCATGTTGTATCATACATTCCAGGGCGTCTGTCAGCTGAAATTCGTCGTGCGATTTTACCTGGTTCTCTATATTGCTTTGCAGGCATTCGAACAGTTGCCTGCTTTCTTTGATCTTATAAACGCCTACCAGGGCGAGGTTCGACTTAGGGATCTGCGGTTTTTCCACTACCCTTGTAATATTGCCTTCCTCGTCCAGTTCTGCTACTCCGAAATTACGCGGGTCGTCTACTTTCTTTAAACCCAGCATGGAATATGGCGAAGCGATCAACGCTCTGAAATCTGTTTCTACAATGGTATCGCCCAGCACGATCAGCATTTCGTCATCGCCCACTACATCGCGGGTTAGCGACAAAGCATGCCCTGTTCCTTCGCGGCTGTTTTGTTGTACAAAATAGCAGGTTAATTGCGGGTATTTCTTTTCAACATAATGCTGGATCTTCTCGCCTAAGTATCCTACTACGAAAACAAATTCTGTGATACCTGCATCTACCAACTGGTCAACGATAATGCTGAGAATGGTTCTGCCGGCTAAAGGTATTAATGCTTTGGGCTGTGTATAAGTATGTGGACGTAGCTTGGTGCCTGCCCCTGCCACTGGTATTATTGCCTTCATCTAGTATTGTCGTTAGGATTATAATTGCTCCCCGAATGCGGCGAAATTAGGACAAATTAAGAAGATTTGAGGATTTTGGGTTAAAAGGGGTATTTAAGCCTTTGTAAAATCCCTGATTGCATTTGATCCGGCAATACTCTATTTTTGCAGCAAATTTTAGGCAACATGCAAAGAGACCAGCAAATATTTGATTTAATCGGCCAGGAACTGCAGCGTCAGCGTCATGGCATTGAATTGATTGCATCCGAGAACTTTACCAGTTTGCAAGTTATGCAGGCAATGGGTAATGTCATGACCAATAAATACGCCGAAGGCTATCCTGGTAGAAGATATTATGCAGGCTGCGAAATCGTGGACCAAAGCGAGCAGTTAGCAATTGATAGGGCTAAACAAATATTTGGTGCTGCATACGTCAATGTACAACCTCACTCCGGCGCACAGGCCAACGCAGCGGTAATGCTGGCGATCCTACAACCCGGCGATAAAATATTAGGACTGGACCTGAGCATGGGCGGTCACCTTACTCACGGTTCCGCTGTTAACTACTCCGGTAAACTGTATCAACCGCACTTCTATGGCGTAAATAAAGAAACAGGATTAGTGGAGTATGATAAAATGGAAGAAATAGCGAATCGCGAAAAACCAAAACTGATCGTTTGTGGCGCATCCGCTTACAGCCGCGACTGGGACTACAAACGTATCCGCCAGATCGCAGACCAGGTTGGCGCTTTCGTATTGGCCGATATCGCACACCCGGCAGGTCTCATCGCAAAAGGTTTGCTGAACTCTCCGTTCGCTCATTGCCATTTCGTAACTACCACTACCCACAAAACACTGCGTGGACCCCGTGGCGGTATGATCATGATGGGCGCCGATTTTGAAAATCCATTCGGCCTGAAAACTCCGAAAGGCGAGATCCGGATGATGAGTTCCCTCATCGATACAGCCGTTTTCCCTGGTATCCAGGGCGGACCACTGGAACACGTAATTGCCGCTAAAGCAGTTTCCTTCTTCGAGATCCTGTCCGACGACTATACAGTATACGCTAACCAGATACTGAAAAATGCCCAGGCAATGGCTAAGAGCTTTGTTGATAAAGGCTACCAGATCATCTCCGGCGGTACAGACAACCACCTGATGCTGATCGATCTCCGCAACAAGAACATCTCCGGTAAAAAAGCTGAACAGGTGCTGGTACAGGCAGATATCACCGCTAACAAGAACATGGTGCCGTTCGATGATAAATCTGCATTTATCACTTCCGGTATTCGTTTAGGCGTTCCTGCTATCACTACCCGCGGCCTGAAAGAAGAACATATGGGCCAGATCGTTGATTGGGTTGATCAGTTGCTGATGGATGCCGACAACGAAACCCTTATCAAAGGCATCAGGGGAGAAGTGAATAACTTCATGAAACAATTCCCGCTGTACCCTGAACTGGGCTAATTTCCGCAGAACGGCAAAACAGATCATAAGCGTAAAGGCTTTCAAATACGAGCGGAGGCGACTTTCATAGTCGTCTCCGCTCTTTTATTTACATAAACCTCTCTTTTTATCCTGTTTGAAAATTTATTTGGCGGTTTCAAAAAGATCAGTACTTTTACAGTGTACTAGTTAAGTAGTACACTAAATCGCTAAATATGATAAATATTCAATCCCTTACATTTAGCTACCGTAAAAACAAGCCATTGTTCCAAAATCTCAACCTGCGCCTGGAAGCAGGCCATGTATATGGACTTTTAGGCAAGAACGGTGCGGGCAAATCCACTCTTTTGAAACAGATAGCCGGGCTCATATTCCCTGACCAGGGCTTCTGCGAGGTTAACGGGCATATCAGCGCTAAAAGGCAGCCTTCTTTCCTGCAGGATATTTTCCTGGTACCGGAAGAATTTTACCTGCCCGGCATCAAAGTGCAAACCTATGTAAGTATTTACGCCCCCTTCTATCCGAACTTTGATCATAATACTTTCTTCGCTTACCTGAAAGAATTCAACATCCCTGATGGACAGAACCTGACGGAAATGTCGTACGGTCAGAAAAAGAAAGTACTGATCAGCTTTGCGCTTGCTACCAATACGAAGGTGCTGATCATGGACGAGCCTACGAACGGCCTGGATATCCCCTCCAAAAGCCAGTTCAGGAAGCTGATCGCTTCTGCGCTGAGCGACGATAAATGCATCATCATTTCCACGCACCAGGTGAGAGATCTTGATAACCTTATAGACAGTATTGTAATTATAGATAATCACCAGATCGTATTTAAAGAAGACGTTCAAACAGTAACGGATAAACTCAGCTTTAAAACGGTGAACAGGCTGGAAGATATTGGTACTGTACTATTTGCGGATAGTTCCATCAAGGGGCACCATGTTATTACCCCTAATAACGGCTACGATCACAGCAAAGTGGATATGGAACTGCTGTTCAATGCTGTTCTCACAAACCAGAAACCCATCCAGGAAATCTTTAATTAAAATTATTCCATGTATACTAATAATTTCTTCCAACCTGTACGCATGTGGCTTTACCTGAAGAAACATGTTACAGAGCGCCTCAAAAACTATATACTGGGCGCGCTGGCAGCGGCAGGCGCAATAGTTATCCTGATTTTTTTCGCTGTATTTGTAACGAGATCAAGTTTTCATTCAGTCAGCAACATTATTCCCTTTTACTATATAGGACTAATACTGGGCGGGGCGCTGGTTACCAGCCGCGCTTTCAGTGAGTTGGGCAACAAAGAGAAAGGTATAGACTTCCTGATGCTGCCGGCCTCCCAGTTCGAAAAATTCCTCACGGTATTTCTTTTCACAACGGTAGGTTACCTTATCATTTACCATATCGGATGGTTCCTCACGCTTGGTCTTATAGATGTTGTACAGGCAATGAAGTATAAAGACATAAAACTGGCCAGGGATTACGAGTACCTTTCCAATTACCGGTACTATTGGTATGTAGGCTATTTCTTCCTTCAATCGGTTCTCCTGTTGGGAAGTACCTACTTCCAGAAAAACACCCTGATCAAAACAATTCCTTCCATGATATTGGTATTGGTTGTGATCGGACTTGTTCATTGTTTCCTTATTCTATGCCTGTTTGGGGTAGATGGAGATTTCTATAAAAGAACATTGCCTTTTGTAATGGTAGGCAAGCAAATATACGGGCCTTATAATTCCAGCTATACGGAGATTTACATGATCCCCACCTGGCTGCAGGATACCTACCTGTTCATCGTTAAATATTTACTTTCTCCCTGCATACTGGTAATAAGTTATTTCAGGTTAAAGGATAAAGAAATTTAAACTCATTGCGCCATGGAATTCAAAGATACACAAGCCATATACCTGCAGATAGCAGATTACATCTGCGAACAGGTATTGCTCAATAAGTGGCCCCCGGAAGAGCGCATCCCATCAGTCAGGGAACTGGCGGTAGCATTGGAAGTAAATCCCAATACCGTAATGCGCACCTGTGAACTACTGCAGCAACAGGAGATCATTCAGAATAAAAGAGGAATAGGTTATTTTATCAGTCCTGATGCTGTAAAAAAGATCAGGGAATACAAAAAAGAAGCGTTCATTAACAACGAACTCCCCAGCTTCTTCAGGAACCTTTACCTGCTCGGTATCACACTCGATGAGCTAAAACCGCACTTCGAGAAATTTAAAAAATCAAAGTTCAACGGACATGAAAACTAGTAATAAACTACTCATAGCTTTTGGCGGTTGGATATTTGCAATGCTGCTCTTCTCTGCAATTGTTCTGAGAGTCAACTATAGCAAAGGGATTACCAATACCCATAAAAGAGCTCCCGAGGAAGCTATAAAAATAGCTACCCTGCAACCATTTAGAGTACTGGTATTGAACGGCGAAGGAGCAAGCCAGGAACGAGTGCATATCCAGCATTCAGACGAGTACGGTATAGCCGGTATAAACAAGGAACAATACCAGGTAAAGGGAGATACGTTGTTCATTCGCATAGCCGGTAATTCCAACGGCACTTTATTATGCCCAGCTATTGAAACAATTGAAGCGCATAATACCAACTGGGATATCTCCATGAGCGACTTTAAAGACCTTCCGCAGTTATCGTTCAGCTCCACCGCAGCAGGCTTCGCCAGGATCTATAATTCAGAGATCAGGTCCCTGAAATTTTCGGGAGCCCAGCAAACTTCCCTGGAAGTAGGAGAAGACTGCAAGATCGATTCTGCCGACATCACCATACAAAAACATGGCAACCTGTATTTCAGGCCAGGCAACAAGTATGCGGATATTAAAGTAGATAGCCTGAACGAACTGCAGATCAGCGGCGAGGCACTAAAATCTATCAAAACAATTAAATAACATAAGCAATAAATCATCACAACAGCGGGAAGTTATCTAACCTCCCGCTTTTTTTATCTCCCCTTACCGCTATTCTTCAACGCTGGATAAGTTCAATGAAACTATCCGGCGTTTTATTTCCCCGCTGCATCAGCAGATTCAAAGCCGATCATTATCCTCTTAACTATTTAAAATAAATTTATATATCTTCAACCTTCAAACATAAATCTTAACAAATCCCTATGATGGTAAGTAAAAGGTTTCCCCTTGTATTATTGTTATTGTTTTCCCTGGGCATTGCCTTCTTTGCATGCCAGAAAGAAGAATCTTCCGAACAGGAGGGACCAGGCCCCAATCCTCCAGGTACTATAGAAATGACCAAATCCAGCGTTCAGGGCAGGGTTTTAGATGAAAAACAGGAGCCGGTGAAAGATGCTGATGTATTTTTCGGATCAGAAAAAAGTACTACAGATATTAATGGCTATTTCAAGTTCGATAATGTAAACGTGCCGAAAAATACGGCATTGGTCCTGGTCCGGAAAACCGGTTACTTCAATGGCAGCCGTACTTTCCTTGCCAGCGCCAACAGCCTGAAATACGTTCAGATACAATTGCTGCCTAAAACAGAAGCAGGAAAATTTGATGCAACGGCAGGCGGACAAGTAGCTGTTCCCAACTGCCAGCTTATATTCCAGCCTAAACAGGTACTGAACGGCAATAACGAACCGTATACAGGAAAGGTAAGCGTATTGTTAAACCTTATAAATCCTGAAGACAGCAGGTTTGCTGATATTCAGCCCGGGGCGCTTAGAGGAACCAATAAAGATGGGAAGGAAGTAGGCTTGTTATCGTACGGCATGCTGGGCGCCGAACTTAAAGGCGCAAACGGAGAAGAGCTGCATATCGACAGCAACTCTACCGTCACGATCCGGTACACGATCCCTTCTTCGTTAGTGGCAACTGCACCTGCTACCATGCCGCTCTGGTATTTTAATGAGAAAACCGGTTTATGGCAGGAAGAAGGCCAGGCTACGAGGGTAGGCTCTTATTATATAGGAACCGTGAAACACTTCTCTTTCTGGAACCTCGATTACCCTTTTGCACAGGCCAGGATAAAGATCCGCTTTACTGATAATACAGGCGTTCCGCTGCAAAGCACCCAGGTATCATTAAAAGCAACCAATGGCCAGGTCGGATTCGCATATACCGACGATAAAGGCGTAGTGGAAGGAATTGTGCCTGCCGACCAGGCGCTGACGCTGAAAGTAATAGGCCAATGCCAGAATACCCTCTATACTCACCCTCAGCCAATCGGCCCGCTGGGTAAGGATACAGACCTGGGCGATATTGCCATTAATGTAACTGCGCCTATGTTGACGGTTACCGGCAAAATAACTGACTGTAATAACAATGTCCTGAAAAATGTATTCGTATCTGCAAAGATCGATGGCAGAACATACAGGGCTTATAGCGGGGATGACGGGAAATATACTATCTCTGTTATACGCTGCAATGATACTCCTTCCAAACTTGAAATATCCGCAATAGACCCGGCTACCAATAACGGCAATACAGCGGAAAAAACAGTTACTATCAATGCAGAAAATATAGACGTCACCGTTTGCCAGACGGCTGCTCAATTTGTAAATATCGATTTCGACGGAAGCAAGTTTACATTCGGAGAACAGGATAGCACAGCGGTTTCCTATACTATCTACAGCGTCGGCAACCATTTCCTGTCGTTCGATGTTGCCAGGACTAATTACAGCGAATATCTGGAATGGAGACTGCGTTCCAACCAGGCTTTCGTTCCGGGCACCTACACCCTGGAGCAGTCTTTTAGCATGCGTTTCAAAGGAAATGACTACTTTAATGTTGAAGGCACCTGTACGATCACCAAGATAGGCAGCCAAAGAGGAGATCTCGTTGAAGGAAGCATCAGCGGAACTGTATGTAAAGACAGCCTCTGCACACAACGCCTGCCGTTTTCAGGCACATTCAGGCTTCCGATGAATTCAGTACCTTAATTCAACTATATCTGCCATAAAAAAACGCTGCTTTCCGGGCAGCGTTTTTTTATATTTAAGACTGTTGAATTAAAACCGTGTCGCCAGGTAGGCCATAGTTCCCATACCAATTTCAATAGCGCGTTCGTCTACATCAAAAGTTGGAGTATGCACGCCAGACGTAATACCTTTGGCTGCGTTACCTGTACCTAACCTGAAGAAACAGGCGGGAATAACCTGCGAATAGAATGCGAAATCTTCTGCTCCCATCCTGATCTCTGTATCGCCTACATTCTCAGGCCCCAGGTATTCTGTTGCCAATTCAATTGCTTTGTTCGTAACAGCTTCGTTGTTATCGAGAACAGGATATCCTACCAGTATCTCTACATCAATTTCGGCTCCCATAGCTTCGGCGATGCCGATAGCCTGTTTGCGGATCAGTTCATGGGCTTTAAAACGCCATGTTTCGTCCATAGCCCTGAATGTACCCATCAGTTTCACTTCACTGGGGATCACATTGGTAGTGAAGCCACCGTTAAATGCACAGATAGACAATACAGAAGGAGAGAAAGGATTGTTGTTGCGGGAGATGATCTGTTGTAAACTTACCACAAGCTGGGAAGCTACCAATATGGTATCAACAGTTAAATGAGGCTGAGCGGCATGCCCGCCTTTCCCTTTTACTGTAATATAGATCTCGTCGGCGCTTGCCATGTATTTACCGGCATGAAATCCCAGTTTCCCTACTTCCAGGGAAGGGTGCACATGAAGTCCGAGTATGGCGTCGGGCTTCGGATTTTCGAGGGCACCTTCTGCTATCATGATACTGGCGCCTCCCGGGTGTTTTTCTTCTCCCGGCTGGAACAATACTTTAATAGTACCTTCCAGTTCATCTTTCAACTCGTTCAATATTTTAACAGCTCCCAGTACGCATGAAGTATGTACATCGTGCCCGCAGGCGTGCATAACGCCTTCGTTGGTAGATTTATAGGGAACGTTATTCGCTTCTGTAATTGGCAATGCGTCGATATCTGCACGTAATGCAATGGTTTTGGAAGAAGGATTCTTTCCTTCTATCAACGCGATGATGCCGGTACCGGCAATACCAGCTTTAAAATTAACGCCGTATTCTTTCAGCTTCTGCTGTATAAAGGCGGTAGTATTATATTCCTGGAAAGATAATTCCGGGTGTGAATGCAAGTGGTGTCTGACAGCTATTAACTCAGGTGCATATGCCTTGGCTAATTCCTTAATACGGTTCTTCATTCGATAGTTCTTTGTCTGGAGTCACGTTAATAATAGCCGGCACTACGAATACGCCGCCGGAGAAGAGATCGGATAATTTATCCCTCAACTCTGCAGCTTCGTCTCTTGTCTTAAAATCACCAACGCGAACTTTAAAATAGGGAGATTGATAATCGAGATAGGTACGGTAATCCGGGAACAGCTGCATCACTTTTGCCTTTGCTTCGTTAGCGTCTCCGCGTTTATTGGTAGAAATCACCTGTACACGGAACCCTGACTGGTTACGGATAGCCAGGTTATTGATGTAGATCTGTTTCCTGATCAGCACATCTAAACGGCTGTCTTTAATCACTCTCACGTTCCCATTCGTTGCTGTTTCATTATCCTGCGCCATGGCCAGGCCACTGATCAATAAACAGCCTACCAGGATGAATAACTTTTGCATGAATACTGTATAATTAATAAAATGAATAATCTGGTTATGCGGTTGCTTCCTGCGCCTCTTTAGCAATATTAACACTGGCACTTGCCCCTATCCTGGTAGCTCCGGCGTCTATCAGCTCTTTGGCAAAAGCATAAGTACGGATACCGCCGGATGCCTTGATCTGTATGTTTTCAGGCAGGTTGGCCCTCATTAACTTTACAGCTTCAACAGTTGCTCCTCTCTCTGCATAGCCGGTAGACGTTTTCATGAAATCTACCCCGTACTTGCTATATAACTGGCAGCATTTAACGATCTCGTCTTCCAATAATATGCCACTTTCTATAATTATCTTAATCACCTTCTTCTTTTCACGTACAATGTACATGATGTTGGCGATTTCTTTTTCCAAATATTCCCAATCGTTATTCTTGATAGCAGAGATGTTGATCACCAGGTCCAGTTCATCTGCCCCGTCTACGATTGCCAGTACTGTTTCTGCCACTTTCGCCTCGATGGCGGAGTAGCCGAAGGGAAATCCGATCACTGTGGCTATTTTGGTATTGGTAGCTCCAAGGAACTGCGAGGCTATCTTAACATACAAAGGAGGTACGCAGGCGGCGGCAAAATCATATTCCACGCATTCCATGCATAACTTTTTCACATCTTCTAGTGTAGTAGTAGGTTTCAGAACGGTGTGGTCGATGTATCTGTTGATGTTCATAGCAGCAAAAATAAAGAAATTAGGCCGGATGGCCGACCGCCCCAATAAAAAATGGACCGCAACCCCTATATGACAGGGAAATTGCGATCCATTAATAATATACAGATCAATGATTACGATGCTGTATTAAGCATCTTTACCATGACATTGTTTGTATTTTTTACCGCTACCGCAAGGGCAAAGGTCATTACGTCCGATCTTCGGACCCTGGTGCCTGATAGGTTCTGATTTCACCTCTTCTGCAACCGGGGCATGGCCGTTAGACTGGGCCGCCGGTGCGTCCATGTCTTCATGCGTAGCGCGCATACGGCTCATGTCTGTTCTTTCTTCATGGCCTTCGCGGATTTCAGGAGCCGCCTCTGATGAGCGGGTTCTCATTGGGATACCGCATTTGGTCAGGAAGGAAACGATGTCGCGGCTGGTTTCGCCGTCCATGCTCTTGAACAGGTTGAATGCTTCGAACTTATAGATCAGCAACGGATCTTTTTGTTCGTACACGGCGCTCTGAACAGATTGTTTCAGATCGTCCATTGCTCTCAGGTGCTCTTTCCAGGCCTCGTCGATCAATGCCAGCGTTATGCTGCGTTCCAGGGCATTTTTGGTTTCCTGTCCTTGTGTTTCCACTACTTTCTGCAGGTTAGCCAGTACGTTCACCCCTTTCTTGCCATCGGTAAATGGAATAGAAATGTTTTCGATATGATGTCCCTGCTCTTTGTAGATATTTTCTATTGCAGGCAGGGTTTGAGAGATCAGGTCGTTGATCTTGCGCTGGTAGTTCTCTTTACCTTCATGATACAGTTTGGAGGCTGTAGCCTGCAGGTCGCCTTTGGCCAGTTCTTCAGGTGTGATGCTGGTTTCGATAGAGAAGTTCATGATCACATCCATTTTGAATGCTTCATAATCCCCGCTTTCACGGTGTGTAGTCACCAGGCTTTCCGCTACATCATAGAAGGCGTTATCGATATCAATTGCCAGTCTTTCCCCGAACAATGCGTGGTTACGTTTAGCATAGATCACTGTACGTTGTTTGTTCATCACATCGTCGTATTCCAGCAAACGTTTACGGATACCGAAGTTATTTTCTTCTACTTTCTTCTGTGCTCTTTCGATGGATTTGGTGATCATGCTGTGCTGGATCACTTCTCCTTCTTTATACCCCATGCGGTCCATCAGCCCGGCTATCCTTTCGGAACCGAACATACGCATCAGGTCATCTTCCAGGGAAACGAAGAACTGGGAAGTACCAGGATCGCCCTGCCTACCGGCACGACCACGTAACTGCCTGTCTACACGGCGGCTTTCGTGTCTTTCGGTACCGATAATAGCCAGACCGCCGGCTTCTTTCACGCCAGGTCCGAGCTTGATATCCGTACCCCTACCGGCCATGTTGGTGGCGATGGTAACGGCGCCCGGCAAACCGGCTTCCGCTACGATCTGTGCTTCACGGGCGTGTTGCTTAGCGTTCAATACATTATGAGGTACTTTTTCGAAGGTCAGCATTTTGCTGAGCAATTCAGAAACCTCTACGGAGGTAGTACCTACCAGTACGGGGCGGCCTTTTGCTTTCAGCTGCTTGATCTCTTCGATCACCGCTTTATATTTATCGCGTTTGGTCTTATAAACCAGGTCTTCTGCGTCGATACGGGAAATCGGGAGGTTGGTAGGGATAGTTACCACATCCAGTTTGTAGATCTCCCAGAACTCGCCCGCTTCTGTAGAAGCTGTACCGGTCATACCAGCCAGCTTGTGATACATACGGAAGTAGTTCTGTAAAGTAATGGTTGCAAAGGTTTGGGTAGCAGCTTCCACTTTTACGTTTTCCTTCGCTTCTATCGCCTGGTGCAGGCCATCAGAATAACGGCGGCCATCCAGGATACGACCTGTCTGTTCGTCTACGATCTTTACTTTACCGTCCATTACCACATATTCCACGTCTTTATCAAAGAGGGTATATGCTTTCAGTAATTGCTGGATGGAGTGGATACGATCTGATTTTGCTGCAAATTCCTGCAACAGCATATCCTTGCGTTGCAGTTTTTCTTCAGGAGAAACTGACAGTTTTTCAATTTCTGCCAATTCTGTTCCCACATCCGGCAGGATGAAGAAGTTAGGATCTTCGCCGCCTTGGGTGATCAGGTGAATACCTTTTTCGGTAAGGTCTACGCTGTTATTTTTTTCGTCGATAGAGAAATATAAACCTTCGTCTACTTTCGGCATTTCGCGTTGCTGGTCTGCCAGGTAGTAGTTTTCAGCTTTCTGGAGCAAAACCCTGTGACCGGGTTCGCTGAGGTATTTGATCAGGGCGCTGTTCTTTGGCAAACCTCTCCAGGCGCGCATCAGGGCCAGGCCACCGGTTTTAGGATCGTCTTTCCCTTCGGCGATCAGTTTCTTAGCTTCCTGCAGGTATTGGTTGGTAGCTTTTTTCTGCATTTCTACCAGGTACTCGATACGTGGCTTCAGGACATGGAATTCCTGTTCTTCACCGCGGGGGATAGGACCAGAAATGATCAATGGGGTACGGGCGTCATCCACCAATACGCTATCCACCTCATCGACCATTGCGAAGTGGTGTTTGCGTTGTACCATTTCATCCGGGCTATGCACCATGTTATCGCGGAGGTAGTCGAAGCCGAATTCGTTGTTGGTACCGTAGGTAATATCTGCCAGGTAAGCGTTGCGACGTTCAGGAGTATTGGGTTGATGTTTGTCGATACAGTCAACCGTGATGTCGAGGAACTCGAATAATGGACCGTTCCATTCAGAGTCACGGCGTGCCAGGTAGTCGTTCACAGTTACGATGTGAACGCCTTGCCCTGCCAGTGCATTCAGGTAAGCAGGCAAGGTAGAAACAAGGGTTTTACCTTCACCCGTAGCCATTTCGGCGATCTTACCCTGGTGCAGTACGGTACCGCCTATGAGCTGTACATCGTAGTGTACCATGTTCCAGGTAACAAGGTTACCGGCTGCGTTCCAGCTGTTTTTCCAGATGGCCTTATCTCCGTCGATTGTTACATAATCTTTTACTACAGCCAGTTGCCTGTCGAGATTGGTAGCAGTGGCGGTAATAGTAGGGTTCTGGGAGAAGCGGCGGGCAGTTTCTTTAACAACGGCAAAAGCTTCGGGCAGTATTTCTTTTAATACTACTTCCAGTTGCTTGTCGCGGTCTTTTTTCAGGGAATCTATTTCCTGGTATATAGTATCTTTAACTGTAACGTCTTCCTCTGTATCAGCAGTTTGCTGTTTTTCAGCAATTTCTTTATCTATAGTTGCAAGGTGAGCTGCAATACGTGCGCGAAAATCCTGGGTTTTGTGGCGCAATTCATCGATAGGAAGGGATTGCAGTTTTTCGTACTCTTCATTGATCTTCTGCACCACTGGAGTGATAGCTTTAATATCTCTCTCAGACTTATTCCCTCCAAATAGCTTTGATAAAAAACCTAACATGTTAAATGTTTAATTACGAATAACGATTTTAATTTCTTGTAACCTAATCCCTTCCAGGCCAAAACCAGTTGGTTTAACTCGCTGTTCAGATAGCCTGTGGCACAGTGGCGGCGGGCTTATTAGTTGGATAGATGACATCCAGGTTACTCAAATATTGTGCTTGTAAAGACAGACTGTCAAGGTGTCAGTTCTTGAGCTGCTCGGCAAGGCCTGTAAAAGTAGGAATAAATTCGGGTTTTCCAGGCTGTTTTTACCTGCTTTTTGTAATTTAAATAGCTTAATTAACAATACGTTGAAGTTTGGCGAAACGGCTGCTTCCGTGCTGCATCCGGCTAACCGCTTATCCAAAAATACGACCGCTCCCCCGGAGCCGCAAGTAAGGGATTTAGGGTGCAAAAACAGTTCATTGGGGTAGAAAATGAAAATTTTCAAAATTTTATCATTTCACCCATACAAAAAGCTAAAAATATGAAAATACTTTTTATAAATTTAAAGGTTTAACAACTGTTCTATCTATCACTTTAACTAAAATGTTTTAACCAAAAGTCCACGTTTATGGCAAACACTATTCAACCGCAAAAATTATTCGTTGCCAGCTGTACAGCGCTGCTGGTAACCTCTTTGTCATTTGGTATCAGAGCTGGTATCCTGGGCGACCTGGGCGTTCTGTTCCATCTGGATGTTAAACAACTGAGTATTATTGCCTCTACTGCGTTCTGGGGATTCCCGCTGGCAGTAGTGATCGGCGGCTTCATAGTAGACCTGATAGGCATGAAACGCCTGCTGCTGGCAGCTTTCGTGCTGCACCTGCTGGGTATTATCCTGACTATCACCGCCAGCGGCTTCTGGTCACTCTTCATATCCACTCTCTTTATTGGTATGGCAAACGGAACGGTAGAAGCTGCCTGTAACCCGCTGGTAGCAACCATCTTCCCAACCAATAAGACCACTAAACTGAACCACTTTCACCTCTGGTTCCCCGGAGGTATCGTAATAGGTACCCTGCTGGTATTCCTGATGAAGAAAGTAGGACTGACCTCTTACCAGTTGCAGGTAGCTACAATGCTTATCCCAACTATCGTTTATGGTTACCTGTTCATGAAACTTGATTTTCCTGTAACAGAAAGGGTGGCATCAGGTATCTCCACCTCCCAGATGTACCGTTCAGTAGTGAGCCCTCTCTTTATCTGCATGTTCATTCTCATGTTCGGTACCGCTATCACAGAACTCTTTACAGGCCAGTGGATCGAGGTATTGCTGAAAAATGTAACAGAAAACTCCATTCTTATTTTAGCGCTAACAGCAGGCGTGCAAACGCTGGGAAGAGCGGTAGCCGGACCGGTTGTACACCGCATGTCTCCAACCGGGGTTTTATTAATTTCTGCAATTTTAAGTGCTTTGGGCTTATATTTACTCTCGCATGTGTCCGGAAACATGATATTTGTGGCAGCCTTTATCTTCGGAATGGGCGTTACCTATTTCTGGCCAACAATGTTGGGATTTGTTTCTGAGAATATCCCTGAATCAGGCGCTTTAGGCATGAACCTTATGGGCGGTGCCGGTATGTTTGCCGTTTCGATTTATATGATATTCATGGGCGGGTTCTACGATAGCATTATAGTTAAGAACCTGCCTGCCGGCGCAGCTGTTGACGCATACCGTTCCGCGGCTCCGGGCAGCGCTGAAGCTACCGCTTTTGCACAGGCTACGGCAGTTGCAGGCCCTGAGATCATTAAAGCAACTTTAGTGATCCCGATCATTTTGATCGTGGCCTTTACTGGTCTTTATTTCTATATGCGTAATCGTAAAAATGCACAAAAGGTTCAAATAGCTTAACTTAAAAAACGATAATTGTAAATATGACACGGAAACTCAGAATGGGAATGATCGGAGGCGGTAAAGACGCCTTCATTGGTGCAATTCACCGTATTGCTGCCAATATGGACGGATTAATTGAATTAGTAGCTGGTGCACTTAGCATTCATAATGAAACAGCTATCGAATCAGGAAAAATGTTGTTCCTGGACCCGGAACGCACCTACCTGGATTTCAAAACCATGCTGGAAAAAGAAGCTGCCATGCCGGCCGATAAACGCCTGGACTTTGTAACAATCGTTACTCCGAACTTCGCGCACTTCGAGCCTGCCATGATGGCGTTAGACAAAGGTTTCAACGTAGTGATAGAAAAACCGATCACTTTTTCCCTGGAAGAAGCTAAAAAATTAAAAGAGAAAGTGGAAGCTACCGGCTTAACACTTTTACTGACACATACCTACACCGGTTACCCAATGGTGAAACAAGCCAGGCAAATGGTAAAAGACGGAGCTTTGGGTAAGATCCGTAAAGTATGGGTAGAATATCCTCAGGGCTGGCTGAGCAAAATGAGCGAAAGAGAAGGCAATGCACAGGCAGCATGGAGAACAGATCCTTCCAAATCAGGTAAAAGCGGTTGCATGGGCGACATCGGTACCCACGCTGCTAACCTGGCAGAATATATCACCGGCTCCAATATCACCCAGTTATGCGCCGACCTGAATATCATGGTTCCTGGTCGCGCCCTGGATGACGATGGCAACGTTTTATTGCGTTTCGACAACGGCGCCGCCGGTGTTTTAATGGCTTCACAGGTTGCTGCCGGTGAAGAGAACGCACTGAAGATCCGTGTATACGGCGAAAAAGGCGGGCTCGAATGGGCACAGCAGGAACCAAATACCCTGCTGGTAAAATGGCTGGACAAACCAACAGAGATCTACCGTGCAGGTAACGGCTATGGCTTCCAGTCGAGCTATATGACCGCCAACACACGCACTCCGGGCGGCCACCCTGAAGGTTACCTGGAAGCATTTGGCAACCTGTATCGCAACTTCGCACGTACGCTGAGCGCAAAGATCGACGGCGTAACGCCTTCTCCTGAATCTCTCGACTTCCCAAGCGTTGCCGAAGGTGTTCGCGGTATGGCGTTCATTGATAACGTTGTTCGCTCTGCACAAAGCGATGTAAAATGGACTAACTTCGAGATCTAGTATTCACCACCAGAACGATTGTATGAAAACGATAAAAGGACCTGGTATTTTCCTGGCGCAGTTCATGGGTGATCAAGCGCCGTTCAATAACCTGAAATCCATCTGCGAATGGGCTGCTTCCATTGGCTTTAAAGGCGTTCAGATCCCAACCTGGGAAACAAGACTGATAGACCTGCAAAAAGCTGCTGAAAGCAAAACCTATGCAGACGAGATCAAAGGTATCGTAAACGCTGCCGGTTTGGAGATCACTGAACTCAGCACCCACCTGCAGGGACAACTGGTAGCTGTAAACCCGGCATTCTCTGAAATGTTCGATGGTTTTGCGCCTGCCGAATATCATAATAACATCAAAGCCCGTACAGAATGGGCTGTGAACCAGCTGAAATACGCTGCTAAAGCCAGCCGGAACCTGGGTTTGAATGCCCATGCTACTTTCAGCGGCGCCCTGCTCTGGGCTCCAGCCATGTACCCATGGCCTCAGCGCCCTGCCGGACTGGTAGAAACAGGCTTTGCTGAACTGGCAAAACGCTGGCTGCCTATCCTCAACGAGTTTGAAGAAAATGGCGTAGACGTTTGCTACGAAATTCACCCGGGTGAAGACCTGCACGATGGTATTACCTTCGAACGCTTCCTGGAAGCTACAGGCAACCACAAAAGGGCAAACCTGCTCTACGATCCAAGCCACCTGCTGTTGCAATGCCTGGATTACCTCGAATACATCGATATCTACCACGAGCGGATCAAGGCATTCCACGTAAAGGATGCTGAATTCAACCCAACCGGCAGATCAGGCGTATACGGCGGCTTCCAGTCATGGATCGACAGGCCGGGACGTTTCCGCTCCCTGGGCGACGGACAGGTAGATTTCAAATCCATCTTCAGCAAATTAACACAGTATAACTTTGAAGGATGGGCTGTTATGGAATGGGAATGCTGCATCAAGCATCCGGAAGACGGTGCTAAAGAAGGCGCTCCTTTCATAAAAGATCATATCATCAGGGTTACAGAAAAAGCATTCGACGATTTCGCAGGAGCGGGAACAGACGAGGCTTTCAACAAACGCATACTCGGTATCTGAGCTAACTAATAAGACCTATATTTTGGGATTTTGTTTATTGATTCTTCCTGAACCGATAAACAAAATCCCAAAGTCGTTAAAATCAGTAAGTCATTAAATCTATTATAAACAATTATTTAAAACATCAACAAATGAGAAAGAGATATCTGGCGCCGCTGGTATTAAGTGCTGTATTTTTTGCGGCATGCGGAGGTGAGACAAAACAAGAAGAAAAGAAAGTAGAAAATGCGCAGGAAACTCCGGCAGCAGATAATTCAATGGTTTCAGGCAGCAGCGAAGCTAAAACCGAAGAAAGCAAAGGTGAAAAGCTCATGGCGGCAAGCGACTGCCAGACCTGCCACAAAGTAGAAATGAAAGTAGTAGGACCTGCATTGAAAGATATCGCTGCTAAATATCCTAACACTCCTGAAAATGTTGACAAACTTGCTGATAAGGTTATCAAAGGCGGTTCAGGTAACTGGGGAGAAGTAGCTATGTTGCCACACCCTAATGTATCTAAAGATGATGCAAAGGAAATGGTGACCTACATCCTGTCCCTGAAGAAGTAAACTTCTATTCATCACTTAACTCATAGTAAATGAAAAAAATAATCATGGGCGCACTCATGCTCGGTGCTGTAATCAGCACCCAGGTTGTTAATGCCCAGAAATTGAATACCCTGTCGGCAAAAGAAAAGAAACAAGGTTGGAAACTGTTGTTCGATGGTACTTCTACCAAAGGATGGCATTCTTACAACCAGTCTTCTGCCAGCGCGGCATGGAAAGTTGCTGATGGCGCAATTGGCCTCGACCAATCTGCCAAGAAAAGTGGCGCCCCCGGCGGCGACCTGGTAACAGACGGCGAATACGAAAATTACGAACTGCTGATCGACTGGAAGATCTCTGAAGGCGGTAACAGCGGTATCATTTTCAGCGTACATGAAGATCCTTCATTGGGCCAGTCATACTTATCCGGTCCTGAAATGCAGGTACTGGACGATGCAAAACACCCGGATGGTAAGAACGTAAAGCACAATTCAGGCGAATTGTACGACCTGATCAAAGCTCCATCTAACCCTGCCAAACCGGTTGGCCAGTGGAACACCGCCAGGATCCTGAAAAAAGATGGTCACCTGACCCTCTGGCTCAACGGCGTTAAAACTGCCGAAACTACTATGGGTACTCCTGAATGGGATGCTTTGGTAGCTAACAGTAAATTCAAAAACTGGAAGGACTTCGGCAAATACGCTAAAGGTCATATCGCCTTGCAGGACCACGGTAACGACGTATGGTACCGTAATATCAAAATAAGAGAACTTTAATTCCTTTCACGCAAAGGCGCAAAGAATTTTTTTAGATTGAAGCGAATTTTAAGACCGCAAAGGAGCGGAAATAAATATTTTAAACAATACATAATCTCCGCTCCTTTGCGGTCTTAAAATTCGCTTCAATCTAAAAAAATTCTTTGCGTCTCCGCGTGAAAGAACAACCCACGTACACAATGAAAACATTAACCACGTTTTTCGCACTCATGCTCCTTATTGGCCTGACAGCCGCGCAAGCCGGCGGTCATAAGCCAAAAACAAAAAGAGTTTTAGTGTTCTCCAAAACCAAAGGATTCCGTCATGATTGCATTCCAGCCGCTAAGCTGGCAATCATGAAATTAGGGGAAGAAAACGGTTTTAAGGTCGACACTACGGAAGATGCAAGTGTATTCACTCCTTCCAATCTTAAAAAATATGCAGCAGTCATCTTCAGCTGCACTACCGGCGATGTATTAGACAGCGCGCAACAGGTAGCTTTCGAAAACTACATACACAAAGGCGGAGGATGGATGGGTATCCACGCGGCAACAGACACAGAGTACGACTGGCCTTGGTACAACAAACTGGCCGGTGCATGGTTCCTCAGTCACCCGCACCAGCAAACAGCAATGCTCAGGGTTGTAGATCATAACCACCCCGCCACCAAAGACCTGCCGGATGAATGGATCCGTAAAGACGAGTGGTACAATTTCAAGAACCTGAACCCTGATGTGCATGTGCTGATCAAAATAGATGAAAGCACTTACTCCGGCGGTAAAAACGGCGACAATCACCCTATGTGCTGGTATCACAGCTTCGAAGGAGGACGCGCATTTTACACTGAAATGGGCCACGTCAAAGAATCCTACCAGGATCCTGTATATCTGAAGCATTTACTGGGTGGCATAGAATACGCCATCGGTAATTGGAAACCCAATAACTAAGACTAGCTATAGTAATGAAAAATTCAATTAAACTAATTCTTCTCCTGGCCCTTGTAGGCTTCGCCGCCTGTCAGAAGTCCAGGCCCGGAAAGCCTAAAGTGCTCCTGTTTACCAAAACAGCAGGCTTCCATCATAACTCCATCACCCCGGGCATCACTGCCATCCAGAAACTGGGACAGGAAAATGGGTTTGATGTAGACACTACTGTAGATGCAGCGAAATTCAACGAAGATTCACTGCAACAATACGCTGCCGTTATCTTCCTCAATACCACAGGTGATCTGCTGAACAACTACCAGGAAGCTGATTTCGAAAGATATATCCAGGCAGGTGGCGGGTACGTTGGTATTCATGCCGCAGCCGATGCAGAATACGAATGGGGATGGTATAACCACCTCGCCGGCGCATGGTTCCAGAACCACCCTCCGGGCGTTCATAAAGCTACCATCGAAGTAGTGGACAAATCTTTCCCTGCAACAGAAGGACTTCCCGAAAAATGGGAACATACCGACGAATGGTACAACTACAGGAATGTAGATACTACCACTACGGTACTGCTGAAACTGGACGAAAAGAGCTACCAGGGCGGTACCATGAATGGTAATCACCCTATCAGCTGGTACCACGACTATGATGGCGGACGCGCTTTCTACACAGGTCTTGGTCATACCGAAGAATCCTATTCTGATAGCCTGTTCCTGAAACATATTGCCGGCGGTATTAAATATGCGATCGGTAAGAACCTGGTGCTGGATTACAGCAAAGCAACTACGCTGCGCGTTCCGGACGAAGACCGTTTCACCAAAACCCAGCTGGTATCGGGCGAGTTCTTCGAACCAACGGAAATGGCTATACTCCCGAACCTCGACATCCTCATTGCCCAGCGCCGTGGTGAACTGATGCTCTATAACAATGCAGAGAAAAAACTTTCACAGGTTGGATTCCTGAATGTTTATCATCATACCGATGTGCCGCATGTAAATGCTGAAGAAGGATTCCTGGGACTGGCCGCCGATCCTAAATTCAAGGATAATCACTACATCTACGCGATGTATTCGCCTAAAGACACTTCCGTTAACCGTTTGTCGCGTTTCAAATTCGAAAACAACAAACTGGACATGTCTTCCGAAAAAGTGATCCTGCAATTCTATTCACAACGTGATATCTGCTGCCATACAGGCGGTTCTATCGCTTTTGGTCCCGATGGCCTGTTATATCTTTCTACAGGTGATAATACCACGCCATTCGACGAACCGGGCCAGAAATATGTGAGCAAAGGTTACGGACCAACAGACGACCGTCCTGGTCACCTGCAATACGACGACCTGCGCGGATCTGCCAACACCAACGATCTGCGTGGTAAGATCCTTCGTATTAAAGTGAATGAAGATGGCTCCTACAGCATTCCTAAAGGTAACCTCTTCCCAGAGGGTACCGCCAAAACACGCCCTGAGATCTACGCTATGGGTACGCGTAACCCTTACCGTATGTCGGTAGACCAGAAAACCGGGTATGTGTATTGGGGAGAGGTAGGTCCGGATGCCAATAACGATGATTCCCTGCGCGGACCACGCGGATACGATGAGATCAACCAGGCCAAAAAACCTGGCTTCTTTGGTTATCCTATGTTCATCGCCAATAACAAACCTTACAGGGTGTATAATTACGAGACTGGCGAAAGCGGACCATATTACGATCCGTTAAAACCAATCAACCATTCCCGTAACAACACGGGGTTAAAAGAATTACCTCCAGCTACTCCTGCCTTCATCTGGTACCCTTATGCAAAATCAGAAGAGTTCCCGATCGTAGGTTCCGGAGGCCGTAATGCGGAAGCAGGCCCTGTATACTACAGCGAATTCTATCCAAAAGAAACCCGTTTCCCTGATTACTACAATGGTAAACTGTTCATCTACGACTGGATCCGCGGATGGATCATGGCTGTAACCATGGACAAAAACGGCAACTTCTCCAAAATGGAAAAGTTCATGCCTCATACCAAATTTGTAGCGCCTATCGATATGGAAATGGGTCCTGATGGCCGTTTGTATGTACTGGAATACGGAAACGGCTGGTTCAGCAAAAACCCGGATGCAGGTTTGGCCCGTATAGACTACAACGGCGGCAACCGCGCTCCGAAAGCTGAGATCTCTGTAAACCATCAGACCGGCGGCCTGCCATTTAAAGTGAAGATCAGTGCAGAAGGATCTAAAGATCCGGATGGCGATAAACTCACTTATATGTGGAACCTGGGCAACGGCACCAAGAAAGAAACGACAGAACCATTTGTTGAATATACCTACACTACAGCCGGTGAATACCAGGTATCAGTGGAAGTAGCAGACGACAAAGGCGCTAAAACTAAGAGCAAGAACATTGAACTCTATGCAGGTAACGAAACTCCTGAAGTGAAGATCGACATTACAGGCAACAAGATGTTCTACTTCCCTGGCAAACAGGTTCACTATGCTGTTAGCGTAAGTGATAAGGAAGATGGCAGCTCGGCAGATGGCAAACTGGATGTGAACAACATCTTTGTGAAGGCAGATTATATCGATGGTAAAGATAAAGCCGCATCTCCTCAGGGCCACCAGATCATCAGCGGCGCCATTGCCGGCAAGAATATCATGGAAGTTTCTGATTGTAAGACCTGTCATAAGGTTGATGAGAAATCAATTGGTCCAAGCTTTAAACAGGTAGCTGAAAAATACAAGAACGATCCTGAAGCTCCGGAAAAACTGGCGAAGAAGATCATCAACGGCGGTGGCGGCGTTTGGGGCGAAACAGCTATGTCGGCTCACCCTGGCCTGTCTATGGGCGAAGCAAAACAGCTGGTAGAATACATCTACTCTGTAGGCGGCAATACGCCTAAAGTTGCTTCCCTGCCGGTATCTGGCGCGATCAACCCAACTATGGGCGGCGAAGTAAAAGAAAACGGAACGCTGTACCTGTTCGCAAGCTATACAGATAAAGGCGGCGCAGGTATTAAACCAATCACCGGAACAGCATCCGTTGAATTACGCAACCCAACTATCCCGGCAGCGGATTACGACAAGAGCAACGGTATTTCTGCATTCTCTGTAGATAACCGCAAGTTCCTGATCCCTTCAAACGGCGGTTGGGCAAGCTACAAGCAACTCGACCTGACAGAAGTCAGCGGACTTGAATTCACTTACATGGTTCAGGAAACACCGCAACAGGGCTATGTTGTTGAAGCATTCCTGGACGACGAAAATGGCGCCCGCCTCGGCGAAGTGACCATCGGTCCCGGCGCTGCTGCAAAAGCTCCTAACAAAGCTGCCATCAGGTTCACCCCGATCACCGACGGTAAATTACATAACCTGTATATCCGTTTTAAATCGACAGATGCAACTCAGCAGGTGCAGTTAGGCGTTGTTTCAATTGCATTATTGCCATAAGAAAAATATACGCGCAAGCGTTATAAAAGGTCCGTCTCTACGCTGTGGAGACGGACCTTTTTGATTTGTGGCCCATACAGGAGCTTAAACAGCAGAGCCATAAAATAAACAGGGCCGTCTCCACAGCGTAGAGACAGCCCTTTTATACAATTGATAAACAAGCCTACTTTTTCGGTTTGGAACCCATTACAAAGGTAATAACTCCACCTTTCATAATTTCATCGTGCGTAATATACAAACGATTTAAAGGAGCGCCGTTTAACATCACTTTCTGTACATAAACATTCTTATCTCCCTGGTTCTTTACATCTACAACAAATGTTTTCCCGTTCTCCAGCTGCAGGGTAGCTTTATCGATAGCCGGGCTGCCCAGCGAGTATTGATCTGAGCCCGGGCAAACGGGGTAAAAACCAAGCGTGGTGAAAATATACCAGGCGCTCATCTGGCCGCAGTCGTCATTTCCGCCTAAGCCGTCAGGACCCGGATGGTACATCTTTTTCAGGATCATCCTCACCCTTTCCTGGGTTTTCCAGGGGTAGCCGGTCCAGTTATAAAGGTAGGCCACATGGTGAGAAGGTTCATTACCATGCACGTAGTTGCCAATGATACCATCGCGGGTAATATCTTCCGTTTCCGCAAAATATTTATCCGGCAGTTCCATTGTGAATAATGAATCCAGGTGTTGGGTAAACTGCTTTTTACCGCCCATCATGGCGATCATATCGTCGGGGTTATGCGGAACATACAGGCTGTAATTCCAGGCGTTACCTTCAATAAAGCCCTGGTCGTGCGTTTGCAGCGGATCAAAGCTGGTTTTGAAGGTACCGTTGTCCAGGCGCGGGCGCATAAAACCTGTCTGTGAATCGTAAACATTCCTGTAGTTGGCAGAACGTTTCATGAATTCATCATAAATATCCTGCTTGCCCAATTTCTTCGCTACCTGTGCAATACACCAGTCGTCGTATGCATATTCGAGGGTTTTGGAAACAGAGGAACCGTTCCTGTCTTCCGGCACATAGCCTTTGTCTATATAGTATTCCAGGCCATCGTAGGTGCGATGCCGCGCAGTAGTTACACAGGCCTCCAATGCCTTTTCCGCATCAAAAGGCGCATTGCCTTTCATGATAGCATCTGCAATTACAGAAACGCTGTGATAGCCTATCATGCACCAGTTTTCATTGGCGTAATGCGACCATACAGGCAGCATATGCTGTACACTTTGTTCATAGTGTTTCAGCATCGATTGTATCATATCAGCGTTCCGCTTAGGCTGAATAACGTTGAAAAGCGGGTGCAAAGCCCTGTATGTATCCCAGAGGGAGAAAGTAGTATAGTTGGTGAAGCCATCCGCCTGGTGAATATTCATATCCAGCCCCCTGTACGAACCGTCAATATCCATGTAGGTAGTTGGGTTAATGAAAGCATGGTACATGGCCGTATAAAAGTTTTCCTTTTCTTCCCGGCTCCCGGATTCGATATGGATCTTGTTCAGCTCTTTGGCCCACAATGCCTGGCCATCCTGTTTCACTTTATCAAAATCCCATCCCGGGATCTCTGAAAGATTTTTTACAGCGCCGGCAGTACTTACAGGAGAGAGCGCAAATTTGATCTTGATCTTTTCGCCTGCAGATGTTTTGAAATCAAAGTATGCGCGAAGCTGGCGGCCGGCCATTTCAGGAAAATTCTTTGTTTGATCGAATTTTCTCCAGAAACCGCGGTAAACGTCTTTGGAATAATTTTGCTGACCGTATTGTACAAATGGTTTGGAGAACACCATTGCAAAATATTCGATCCTTGTACGCGCCCAGCCGTTGGTTTGCCTGAAGCCCGTGATCAGTGTATCGTTTTCAACGCGGATAAAGGTCCAGACGTTTTTATTCTCGTGGTTGTAAATGCCCGACATCATATCCAGGATGATATGAGCCTGGTCGGTCTGCGGGAAGGTGTATTGGTGGAAACCTACGCGGTTGCTGGTTGTCAGCTCGGCGATGATATTATCATCATCCAGTTTTACTTTGTAGTAGTTTGGTTCCGCCACTTCATTGGCATGAGAGAACCTGCTACGGTAGCCGCTTTCAGGATTATCGGCGGTTCCGGGGTTTAATTGCAGTTTGCCAACTGTTGGCATGATGAGGAAATCGCCAAGGTCGGAGTGGCCGGTACCGCTGAAATGCGTATGACTGAATCCTACAATTGTTTTGTCTTCATATTGATATCCTGCACAATACTTATACACATCAGGATTGTATTTCCCGTTCATGTCGTAAGGAATCGTATCAGTTTCGGGGCTTAACTGCACCATACCGAAAGGTACAGTAGCGCCGGGGTAGGTATGTCCCATCCGTTGTGTGCCGGTGATCGGTTTCACGTACTGCAGCACGTTTTCCTGGGCGAAACCGTGCAGGGAGGATACCAGCAGAATAGATAATATTGTTTTTTTCATGAATTGATTTTGTGTTAGACCTTCTTTTAAAAAATACATCCCGAAGAATCGGGATGAATTAGTCAGTGAACAATGAAATTTGTCTAAAGAAAATATTTCGTTCTATTTCTTGCTGTTGGAATAAGAGTAAGGATAAGCTGATGGATCAGTGCCTCTTGTTTTCTCAGGATTTGCTCCCATTCTGAATTCCAGGGCGCCGCCTTTTTGCAGGTCCTGGTGGCTGATCCAGTTTTTAGCGTATGGTTGCCCGTTTAACGAAGCGCTCTGCACATAGAGATTTTGTTCACTGTTCCCTGGTGCATTTATAACCATTTTCTTACCATCTTCCAATGTCATAGTCAGTTTAGGGAACAATGGCGTTCCGAAAACATACTGGGGAGTACCCGGGCAAACAGGGTAGAAGCCCATTGCAGAGAACACGTACCAGGCGCTGGTTTGACCGTTGTCTTCATCGCCGCAATACCCGTCAGGTGTTGCGTGGTACAATTTGTTCATTACCTGGCGGATCCAGTATTGAGTTTTCCATGGCTGACCAGCATAGTTGTACAGGTAGATCATATGCTGGATAGGCTGGTTGCCGTGCGCATATTGTCCCATGTTCATGATCTGCATTTCGCGGATCTCGTGGATCACGGTACCATAGTAGCTTTCATCGAAGATCGGAGGCATGTTGAATACAGAGTCCAGCATTCCCACGAACGCCTCTCTTCCGCCCATCAGGTCAGACAAGCCTTGAATATCGTGGAATACAGACCAGGTATAGTGCCAGCTGTTACCTTCGGTAAACGCGTCTCCCCATTTAAACGGATTGAATGGAGCCTGGAACTTGCCATCTTTATTTTTACCGCGCATCAGTTTGGTCTCAGGATCAAACAGGTTGCGGTAGTTTTGAGAACGTTTCTCGAACAGCGCGATCTCTTTCTTCGGGCGGTTCAGGGCTTTTGCCAGCTGCAGGATGGTAAAGTCGTCGTATGCATATTCCAGCGTACGGGCGGCATTTTCATTCACATTCACATCGTAAGGCACATAACCCAAGGTATTATAGTATTTAACGCCTAAACGGCCAACAGAACTTAAAGGACCTTCATTTTCGGTGTTCTTTAAGATAGCCTGGTAAAGGGTGTTGATATCGTAACCGCGGATGCCTTTAAGATAAGCGTCGGCGATGAGAGAAGCGGAGTTGGAACCAACCATGCAATCGCGGTGGCCAGGGCTTGCCCATTCAGGCAACCAGCCGCTTTCTTTGTAAGTATTGGCTAACCCTTCCATGATCTTGGCGCTTAAAGAAGGGTACATCAGTGTAAAGAACGGATGTACGGCGCGGAAGGTATCCCAGAAACCGTTGTCGGTGAACATATAGCCAGGTAACACTTCGCCGTTGAAAGGGCTGTAGTGAACCACTTCATTCTTGTTGTTATACTCATAGAACTTCCTTGGGAAAAGGAGTACGCGGTATAAAGAAGAATAAAAAGTACGTACCTGGTCTACGGTTCCGCCTTCAACTGCGAGGCGGCCCAATTCTTTATTCCAGGTGTCTTTTGCTTTCTGGCAGGTAGCGTCGAAGGAGTCCTGACCAATTTCGCGCTGCAGGTTCAGTTCGGCCTGTTCAAAGCTGATAAAGGAAGAAGCAGTTTTGATCCCTACTTTTTCTCCTTTGCTGGTTTTGAAGCCAACAACGGCGCCTGTATGATTTGCCTGTAATTCCAGTTGTCCTTTTACCAGAACGGAATCGTGCCAGGTATCAGCAACGGTGAAAGGCTTATCGAAAGTGATTACAAAATAGTTTTTGAAGTTGGCAGGAACGCCTCCGCTGTTCTTGGTTGTATAACCGATGATCTTCTTCTCAGCAGGAATGATCTTGATATAAGATCCTTTGTCGAAAGCATCTACCACTATAAAAGCGCTGTCGGTTTGCGGGAAGGTGAAGCGAAGTTGGGCGGCCCTTTCCGTTGGCGTGATCTCGGTAGTTACATCCGGGTCGGCAAGATAAACGCTGTAATAGTAAGGTTTTGCAACCTCAGATTTATGAGAGAACCAGCTGGCGCGTTTGTTCTGATCGAACTTTACTGTGCCGGTTACCGGCATAATGGCAAACTGCCCGTAGTCGTTGATCCACGGTGAAGGCTGGTGTGTTTGCTTAAAGCCCCTGATCTTGTCGGCAGTGTATTGATATGCCCAGCCGTTACCCATTGTATTGGTTTGAGGCATCCAGAAATTCATACCCCAGGGAAGGGCGATAGCGGGATAAGTATTACCGTTAGACAGCGAAACTTTGGAATCGGTACCCATCAGGGTATTCACCCAATCTGCCGGCGAGGTTACCTTCTCCACTGTCTGGCTATAGGCGCCCTGCAGGCAAAATAAAGCTGCTGCTAGCAATCCAACTTTTTTCATGCGTTCTTTTTAAATAAAATGAAAATGGTGTTTGTTGACTCAAATACACAATAAACCCTTGAAAAATATACGATCCAGGTCGTTATTCCGGCTTTAAAGGTAATCTGAAAAATCGATTTAGCACAGGCCCCGAAAAAAAAGGGTCCTTATAGTCGATCCTTTTTTCCGTTTAATTGCAATAGCAGCTTTAAAAATAAAAATAATTTCCGAAATCTGCTCTTTTTCAGGTGGAACCTCTCAGGATCAACCGGCCAGGCAATTCTACCGCATACCTTTTCAGTGGCCCCTTGCTTTTATCCAGCTGCTGCATTAACATATCTATAGCCGTCCTGGCTATATTTTCGATCGGCTGTTCGATCACTGAAATACCAGGAGGGTACAGCCTGAAGATATCGTGATCGTCAAAGCACATAACGGCAATATCGTCCGGCATTTTCAGTTTTAGATCCGAAATTGCTTCTAATCCAAGGATTCCAAGGTAATTTGTAGCAAAAAATATAGCCTCCAGGTCGGGGTTCTCTTCCAGGAATGTGCGTATTTCTTTTAAGGAATCGCTATGTTGCCGGTGGTATTTTACTTGTAAGATGTATTTCTTTTTTACAGGGATCTTGTGCTCTTTCAGGGTAGTTACATACCCTCTCTGCCTTTCATCGAGCTGGATGAGGTCCAGGTCTACCGTCACAAAAGCTATTTTTGTCAATCCTTTCTTCACCAGCTGTTTAACGCCCTGGTGTACGCCTTCGAAGTTATTGATCAGCACATAAGGGGCTTTAATCCCCGGGAAATAGCTATCCATCAGCACCAGCGGCCGCTGTTGCTGTACCAGTTGCTGTATTCCTTTTTCCATTCCTGGCGCCGGGGTGATCAGGTAGCCGTCTACCATCTGCCGGCCCAGCATCTTGATCAGCTCTGCGCCTTTCTGCGCATTATTCTCAGTGCTGCAATACACCACGTTATAACCGTTGCGCTCCGCTTCGGTTTCAATGGTTTTTGCCAGGCAGGCAAAAAAACTTCCGGAAATACTTTCGACGATCAGGCCTAAAGTTTTCGACTGCCCTGTCCGCAGGTTTACCGCCATCCGGTGCGGTTCGTATCCTGCTTTCTCGGCAACCTGCATTATCTTTTGTGCCACCTCGTCCCGGATCCTCATTTGCTTTCCTTTTCCATTCAGTACGAAAGATACTGTGGAAGGTGCTACTCCGGCCAGTTTTGCTACGTCTTTAAGGGTCAATCTTTCCATCTATAGGACACTGATTTTGGCATACTCAAATTTTTTCATACCGGGAATTCAATCTTTTTTAATGGTCGTATAGTTACGCTTATGGTAATAACCTGGCGACGGAAATTACAAAAATACTGTTAAATGCAAGGCAGGAAGAAAAAAATGATTTATCTTCCAACAAGACAAGTCAATAATATATACTTATTGCGAACGTTATAACGTTATTGGCTCTATTTTCGAATGCCAACAACTACAACTGTAGACAATCTTCAATTTATTATGAAATATTTCTCTGATAATCTAACTGACCCTGTTTATATCAAGCCGGAAAAAGAAACAGCGCTCGACAGGCTGTTTAAAAGCTGGATAAAAGACGAGCGAGACCTTCCGTTTGTTTACCTTACAGTAAAGATCACGTTTACCTTATGGCCGCTGGCCATCCTGATGTACATCCCGGGTATGAATAACTGGGTATGGTGGGCTGCCGCCATTCTTTACCAATTCTTTAACAATGTTACTTTTAAAGGACCTTTCGGCCTGATGTTGCACTGCACCAGCCACAGGGCTTTCTTTAATAAGAAATACCAGTTTTGGAACAACTACCTCCCATGGGTAATAGGCCCGTTGTTCGGACAAACGCCCGAATCCTATTATTCACACCATATTGGTATGCATCACCCGGAGAATAATATGCCGGACGACGATAGCTGTACCATGTTCTACCAGCGGGATTCGTTCCGCGGTTTCCTGCTCTACCTGTGGAACTTCGTAACCTTCGGGGCTTACGATACAGCCAGGTATCATATCCGTAAGAAAAGGAATAAACTGATGATAAAACTGATCAGGGGCGAAGTATTGTTTGCTGCTGTTTGCGTCGGGTTGTCATTTGTGAACTTCCCTGCTACATTCGTGGTATTTATCCTGCCTTTTATTATTTCAAGGATAATCATGATGGTGGGCAACTGGGCGCAACATGCTTTCATCTGCCCTGCGGATCCTGACAATGCATATAAGAACAGTATCACCTGCATCAATACCAAATACAACCACAAATGCTGGAACGATGGCTACCATATCAGTCATCACCTGAAACCAAGCATGCATTGGACAGAACATCCTGTGTACTTCCGGAAAACGATAAAAGAGTATATCGACAACGATGCTATCGTTTTTGACGGCATACATTTCCTGCATGTCTGGGCATACCTGATGCTGAAACGGTATGATCTTCTTGCCAAAAACTTTGTAAACATAGGAGACCGTTTCCAGACGGATGCAGAAATTATCTCATTCCTTAAACAACGTACCCGGAAAATGGCTGTTCAACCTTATGTGGCCGCCGCAGCGGCTGCCTGAGTTATCCACATTTCGGCCGTTTTAAGTAAATACCCGGCTGTCTCTAACCAGTAGAGACAGCCGTTTTTATGTCGATAATGGTCCAAAAAACCGCTACAGTGGCCCATTTCAATATAAATTAATAAAAGTTATGTTAGATTATCTTAATGAAAATGATTAATCATAACAATAAGTAACTAAATTTGCGCTCTAACTTTTTTTATTAAAGTAAAAAATATGCGTACTGTTACACTGAAAAGGGTTGTGGTTACCGGTCTCGGAGCACTAACACCTATCGGGAATGATGTAAATACATTTTGGAACAATATGAAGGCTGGTGTAAGTGGCGCCGGTCCCATCACAAAATTTGACACCACAGAGTTCAAGACAAAATTTGCCTGTGAAGTCAAAGGTTTTGATGTAGAGAAATACATGGAAAAGAAGGAAGCCAGGAAAATGGACAACTTCACACAGTACGCTATGGCTGCTGCTCATGAAGCAGTATTGGATGCGGGCCTTACTAATGAAGGCGTGGATAAGACCAAAATTGGCGTTATCTGGGCTTCAGGTAACGGCGGTATGCTGACGTTCGAAGAACAGATCGTTGAATTTGCGGAAGCTAATTTCGTTCCTAAATTCAACCCTTTCTTCATTCCTAAATTGATTTCCGACATCGCAGCAGGCCAGATAGCCATGAAATATGGATTTATGGGAGTGAACTTCTGTACTGTTTCTGCCTGCGCATCTTCTTCCAGCGCACTGGTTGATGCATTTAACTATATCCGCCTGGGTAAAGCCAATGCTATCATCGCCGGCGGTTCGGAAGCACCTGTAACCCGTGCAGGCATTGCCGGCTTTAATGCTCTTAAAGCTTTGTCTACCAACAACGAAGACCCTACCCACGCCGCCCGTCCTTTCGATACAGACCGTGATGGTTTTGTAATGGGAGAAGGCGCCGGAGCTATTGTCTTGGAAGAATATGAACACGCGATCGCCAGGGGCGCTACCATCTATGGTGAAATGATCGGCGGCGCAATGACTTGCGACGCTTATCACCTGACCGCTACTCACCCCGAAGGCCTGGGTGCACGTATGGGTATGGAAGAAGCCATCCGCGATGCAGACCTGCAAATGACAGATATCGATTATATCAACGCTCACGCCACTTCCACACCGGTAGGCGACGTCAGCGAACTGAAAGCGATCGTTTCTGCATTCGGCGATCACGCAGAAAAACTGAACATCAGTGCCACCAAATCAATGACAGGTCACCTGCTCGGCGCTGCCGGCGCTATCGAAGCCATCGCTTGTATCAAAGCCACCCAGGAAGATATCGTTCCTCCAACCATCAACACTACCGTGCTGGGAGAAGGAATTCCAACTAACCTGAACCTGACTTTAGGTAAAGCGCAGCAACGTACCATCAACGTAGCCATGAGCAATACCTTCGGTTTCGGCGGCCACAATGCGATCTGCGTATTCAAAAAATACAAAGCGTAGGTTGCAAAGGAGCGAAGTTTCACGCAAAGGAGCAAAGAAGCAAAGAAGCAAAGTTTTTTTGATCGAAGCGAATATTAAGAAGCAAAGGAGTAAAGACTACTTTTCAGTATTCTTTACTCCTTTGCTTTCTTATTTAAAAACTTTGCGTCTTTGCTTCTTTGCTCCTTTGCGCGAAACTTCGCTCCTCTGCGTGAAATTCTCGTAATTATGGCGTAGTTTAGTAGTTTAATATTATGGCAAAGAAAAAAGAGAATGTACCCGCTCAATCCGCCGCGCAAGCCCCGGTAGATGAACAAATAGCCATATTTGGCGCAAGGGAGCATAATTTGAAGAACCTGGACCTCGAGTTGCCCAAAAATAAACTGGTAGTGATCACCGGAATCAGTGGCAGTGGAAAATCATCACTCGCCTTTGATACCGTTTACGCTGAAGGACAACGCAGATATATGGAAAGCTTTTCCGCCTATGCACGTCAGTTCATCGGCGATATGGAGCGCCCGCAGGTCGATAAAATAACAGGCCTTTCTCCCGTTATTTCTATTGAACAAAAAACTACTAACAAAAATCCCCGCTCTACTGTAGGAACCATCACAGAGATCTATGACTTTCTCCGCCTCCTCTATGCAAGAGCCGGAACTGCATACTCCTACATTACGAACAAACCAATGACCCGCTTCTCCGAAGAAGAGATCATTGCACACCTGTTTAAAAATTATAACAATAAAAAATTAGCCGTTCTCGCACCCCTGGTGCGCGGACGTAAAGGCCATTACCGCGAACTCTTCGAACAGGTAAGGAAACAAGGCTACCTCAAAGTAAGGGTAGACGGCGAAATCCAGGACCTGAAAGAAAGAATGCAGGTAGACCGCTATAAAATTCACGACATCGAACTGGTGATAGACCGCATCCAGGTGAAAGAAGATGCCCGCACCCGCATCAGCCAGAGCGTACAAAAAGCGCTCACAATGGGAAAAGGCATCATGATGATCATGGACCATGACAGCGAAAAAGTAAGCCAGTACAGCAAACAACTCATGTGTGAAGACACCGGCCTGTCGTACGATGAGCCAAGTCCCAACACCTTCTCCTTCAACTCCCCTTACGGCGCCTGCCCCCGCTGTAAAGGACTGGGCACCATCTACCAGATAGATATGAACGAAGTGATCCCGGATTACAGCGTTTCAATTGCCGACGGGGGACTAAAACCGTTGGGAGAAGCCCGCGATACCTTCACCTACAAACAGGTACAGCAACTATCAAAGAAATATAAATTCTCCCTCACCGCTCCAATTTCCAATATCCCTCAGAAAGCCCTGAACGTACTGCTGTTCGGCGATGAAAACGGGAAACTGGAGGTAGACCTCGAATTTGGGGATAATGCCGAAGAAAAGGAATACTCTACCGAATATGAAGGTGTTGTTAACATGGTACGCCGGTATTTCAACGATACCTCTTCCGACCATGTAAGAAGCTGGGCAGAAGGTTTTATGAAACTCAGCACCTGCCCTGAATGCAACGGCTCCCGCCTCAAAAAGGAAAGCCTCTACTTTAAAGTGGATGGCAAAAATATTTCCGAACTGGGAAATATGGACCTGGATAAATTACTGGGCTGGTTCGATGGAATTGAAGACAGGCTGGAAAAGAAACAGAATGCAATTGCAAAGGATATCCTGAAAGAGATCAGGGAACGGTTGCAGTTCCTCCTGAACGTAGGACTCACCTACCTGACCCTGAACCGCCCTACCCGTACGCTCAGCGGGGGCGAATCGCAACGTATCCGCCTTGCTACGCAGATAGGCTCCCAACTGATGGGTATCACCTATATACTTGATGAACCGAGCATTGGATTGCACCAACGCGACAACATGCAACTGATCGACGCCCTGCGAAACCTGAAAGAAATGGGCAATACCGTGATCGTTGTAGAACATGATAAAGACATCATGCTACATGCAGATCACCTGGTGGATATTGGCCCGGGAGCAGGAGTACATGGAGGCCAGATCGTAGCACAGGGCACGCCTAAACAGATCTTAAAACTGGGTACGCCTACCGCCAATTACCTGAATGGTAAAGCTATTCCGCCTGTTCCGGAAGCCAGGCGCAAAGGAAATGGCAATTTCCTCGAACTGAAAGGCGCCTCCGGTAACAACCTGAAAAACGTGAACCTGAAATTGCCTTTAGGCACATTCATCTGCGTAACCGGCGTATCAGGCAGCGGCAAATCTACACTGATCAACGAAACATTATATCCAATCCTTTCTCAACATGCTTACGACTCCAAACAGGAGCCTATGCCGTACAAAAGCATCAAAGGGCTGGAAAATATAGACAAGGTGATTGAGATCGACCAATCGCCGATCGGGCGAACTCCCCGGAGTAACCCTGCCACTTACTGCGGTTTCTTTACGGACATCCGTACCCTCTTCGCCTCCGTTCCGGAAGCCAAGATCAGGGGCTATAATGCCGGCCGCTTCTCGTTCAACGTAAAAACCGGCCGCTGTGATGTTTGTGAAGGCGGGGGAATGAGAGTGATAGAAATGAACTTCCTCCCGGATGTATATGTACCTTGCGAGAAATGCAACGGTCGCCGTTATAACCGCGAAACCCTGGAGATCCGCTACAAAGGAAAATCTATTTCCGATGTACTGGATATGACTGTAGACGATGCAGTGGAGTTCTTCCAGCCGGTTCCATGGATCTATCGCAAGATCAAAACCCTGCAGGATGTAGGACTTGGGTATATCACCCTTGGCCAGTCGGCAGTTACCCTCTCCGGCGGTGAAGCCCAAAGGGTAAAACTGGCTACCGAGCTTTCGAAAAAAGATACCGGCAAAACTATCTATATCCTTGATGAGCCAACAACAGGACTGCATTTCCAGGATATCCAGCTGTTGCTGGGAGTATTGAATAAGCTCGTAGACAGGGGAAATACTGTGCTGGTGATAGAACACAACCTGGATGTTATCAAAATGGCCGACTATATTGTAGACCTGGGGCCTGAAGGCGGCGCCGGCGGTGGTACTATCCTCTGCACAGGCACTCCCGAACAGGTTAGTACATGCAAAGAAAGTCATACAGCCGCATTCCTCAAAAAGGAGCTGGGAATTTAATATCTTGCGACCCGGATGCATCACGAATGAAAAGGATATACCAGATACTACTCACATGTTCATTATTCGCCGTCTTCATAGCCTGCGAAAATGAAACAAAAGTCTGCGATCAGACATTAAGGAATGATCTGCATGTTCACTTCCAGCGCGACAGCGCCGGGGTGGTCAGAGATACAGTCATGCCCAAAGTAACCTTGTTTGCCCTGGGCCGTGATTCTATCTATAAAAAACAACCACTGAAAGACCTGTTCATGCCATTGTCGCCATTGGCCGATAGCTCACGGTTCTACCTGAAAGTGGATTCCGCATTGGTAGCAGATACTATTACGTTCCGTTACAAAAGGGTTCAACACTTTGTTTCACCCGGCTGTGGTTTCGGTACCTACTTCACCCTGGATACCGTGATCGCTACCCGGAACACTATTGATTCTGTTCTGATTAATAACAAGTCCGTAACCTCCAGTAATGATACGCATCTTACTTTGTTTTTCTTTAATCAGTAGTCTCCTGCTCTGCGGCGTGGCCAATGCTCAGAATAAAAGCGCACCGGCTAAACCGGTAAAGGATACTACGCATAAAGCAGTAGCGGATACAGCCCGTAAAAAAACAGCTGCCGACACTGCACGTATCGCGTTACCTAAAGACAGCTCCTGGTATATCCCCGGGGGGGTGCGTATAGGACTGGATCTGAGCCGCATTGTTACTGCTATCTATTACCCGTACAGGAAGGAAGTGACCGTGGTGGCCGATGCAAGGATCAATGCCAACTGGTATGCAGCCTTCGAAGCAGGGTATGGCAGCACTCCATACAGCGATAGCAACTATACCTATAAAGGTTCAGGATTCTATACCACGCTGGGAGCCGATTATAATTTCCTGAAACGCCAGTACCCCACAGAGAAGAATATCTTTTATGTGGGCATGCGCTATGGCTTTTCTCATTTCAACTATTCGGTGCCTGAATACAATAACAGGAATAATTACTGGGGAGATAATATCAAGGGAAGCATCCCTAAAACCAACGCCAATGCTCACTGGATCGAGCTGGTTGTGGGACTGAAAGCGGAAGTGCTGAAGAATTTTTTCCTTGGCTGGAATATCAGGGAACGTATCATGATCAACAGCGTTAAATCACCGGATTTTACACCGATCACGGTGCCGGGATTTGGCAGTGGGTCTAAACGTTCGGTGTTTGATGTTCAATACACAGTATCTTACGTTATCCCATTCTACAGGCTCAAAGAACATGCTCCACTGGTAGAATTGAAGAAAAAGAAAATACCAAAGAAATAAGAGGGAAGGGATCAATGATCCCTTTTCATTTTTATATGAGGAATATCGTCTTCCAGGTAGATATCACTGATCTGCCTGAAGCCCAGCGAGGTATAAAACCTGTCTAAATGCGCCTGTGCGCTTATCACGATATCCACATCGCCGAAATATTCCTGTACGGCATCAATAGAACGCTGCATCAATTCGCGCCCTATCCCTTTTCCGCGGCCTTTACCAGGGCTGGTCACCACCCGGCCTATACTGGCCTCGTCATATTGCACACCCGGAGGAAATATCCGTGTATACGCCAGCAAATTCCCGTCATCATCCGTTCCTGTGAGATGCAATGCCCGCTGGTCTGCCCCGTCAGGGTCCTGGTATGCACAATTCTGCTCCACTACAAATACTTCACTGCGCAGGTACAAGATATCATACAGTTCATGCACCGTGAGCTCGTCAAATGCTTTAATCTTCCAATTCATAATATAAATGTATGAACCTTTGAAATTTCCTGCTAAATTTATCTCCGACAGTGAAATTTCTTAGCCCAATAGTTTAAATAATGGAACAACAGCAACCGTTTCTTTCTTTGTCGAACATTACTGTTAGATACTTAGACAAGACGCTTTTTCAATCAATCGACTGGCAGATCAGCAAAGGTACCCACTGGGCAATCGTTGGCCCCAGCGGCTCAGGAAAAACAGCGCTATTAAACACGATACTCGGAAAGTTTAATATTATTAACGGCAGTATACATTACCACTTTTACGATGAATACAAAGCCACCCATACCATCACCGATCCCTGGTTCAATTACCGCAACCTGATCGCATTCGTAGGTCATCATCATACTTTTAAAAATCTTTCCAATACCACTACCGACTTCTATTACCAGCAACGCTTCAACAGCATGGATGCCGATAATTCGCCCACTGTTAAAGAATACCTGGAGATAGAAGAAGTACCCGCCTGGATGAAGGCCCTGCGCCTGGAAAACCTGCTGGAAAAACGGCTGATCAAATTATCGAATGGCGAAACCCGCCGGGTAATGATAGCCCGTTCTTTGTTCCAGCAACCGCAACTGCTCATGCTCGACAATCCTTTTATCGGGCTGGATGTGCAGGCAAGAAAAGAATTTACAGAGATGATCAATAACATTATTGCCGGTGGAACTACGGTAATAATGTCTACCACCCCCACAGAAGTTCCACAGAATATCACTAATGTATTAACGCTGGAAGAAGGAAAAATAACCGGCAAATACACAAGGGAAGAATTTATCAAATTGCCTGTTCCTGTTGCTGCCCCAACATTGCCTGGCATAGAAAGCGAAACTATCGCCTCCCTGACGGCCAATGTTGACATGCCGGTTTTTGATACGATCGTGAAGATGGAAGATATCCACGTCAAGTATGGAGAGAATACCATCCTGAAAGGCATTAACTGGGTAGTAAAGCCAAACGACAAATGGGCGCTGCTCGGACCTAACGGCGCAGGAAAATCAACTCTGCTAAGCCTCATCAACGGCGATAACCCGCAGGCCTACGCCAATAAACTCTGGCTGTTCGACAGGAAACGGGGGTCCGGCGAAAGCATCTGGGATATTAAAAAGAAAATCGGGTTCGTATCTCCCGAACTGCACCAGTACTTCACCTCCCGCGATAACTGCCTGCAGGTAGTATGCTCCGGTTATTCAGATATTATCGGCACTCCTAAACCTGTAAAACCGGAACAGGAAGAAAAAGCCCGTAAATGGATGGAAGTACTGGGTATAAACCAGCACGAAAAAACGCCTTTCAAACAGGTGCCTGAAAGTGCGCAAAGGCTTACATTACTGGCCAGGGCGCTGGTAAAGAACCCGCCGCTCCTCATCTTCGATGAGCCTTGCCAGGGGCTCGACGATCAGCAGAAGCAACATTTCAAACATGTAATAGAACAATTGTCAGAACACCTCAACATCGCCCTGATTTTTGTTACCCACTACGAAGACGAACTTCCTTCCTGCGTCGATAAGTTTATAAGACTGAACAAAGGAGAAATGGTGAAATAACCTGAACTATGGTTGATTTAATTGGTTATTAAATCAACCATAGTTTTATATACGAATTCCGGTTATTTCAAAATTCTTATTTACATTCGTATATATATCGTTAATCACCCTAATATTTTTCCAGATGTTACCAATTAAGCGGTCTACTGTTCCGGTAGTAATCTCTTTTTTGGCCGCCCTTGTACTGATCTGTGGCTGCCGTTCCAGTCGGAAAGAAATGAATCCCCAATTTGCCAGGTATATCGAAGCATATACGGCAGGAGTCATCTCCAAGCAAAGTGCTATCCGTGTTCAGTTAAATGGCCAGGTTAATGTAACCCATACCACGAACGAACCTATAGAAAAGGAGATCTTCGATTTTTCCCCATCCGTGAAAGGAAAAGCTTACTGGGTTGATGCTACAACCATTGAATTCAGACCCGATGAAAACCTGCAGCCAGGGAAAACCTATGACGTAACATTTAAACTGGGCAAGGTTATCGAAGTACCTGCAGACCTGAAAACCTTCAACTTCGGGTTTAAAGTGATCAAACCTTCCTATTCTGTAGAAAGTAATGGACTGAAAGCCAGTTCCAGTACAACCCTGGACAAGATGTCCTATTCCGGCTCTGTTTATACCGCCGACGTGGAAAATCCGCAGGCCATTGAAAAATTACTCACCGTGCAATATGGCGGTCAGGCTTTACCTGTAAGCTGGACGCACAACGCCGCTGATCATACTTCTAAATTTGTAATCAATAATATTTCCCGCGCCAGCACGGCCCGCAACATGGAGCTGAACTGGAACGGCGCCCCGATAAAAGCTGAGTACTCAGATAAAAACACCGTGGAAGTTCCGGCGGTAGGTGATTTCAAAGTACTGGATGTAAAAGTGGTAGCAGAACCTGAACAACACCTGCTGGTGCAGTTCTCTGACCCGGTAAGCCCTGCACAAAGCCTGGAAGGTTTGATAGGTATCAGCGGGTTCAGCGACCTGCGTTACACGATAGACGGAAGTGAAGTAAGCGTATACGCCCCCCAAAAAATGGAAGGCAATTACAATGTAGTGGTGAACGAAGGGGTGATCAACATTACAGACAAACGGCTGGGCAAATCTTACAGTTCCAATATCAATGTAGCCAATAGCTCCCCGTCTGTCAGCATTCCCGGTAAAGGCGTTATCCTTCCGCAAAGCGACAAACTGGTGATGCCTTTTGATGCCGTTAACCTGAAAGCGGTTGATGTTACCATCATCAAAATATATGAAAACAATGTTCCTCAATATCTGCAACGGAATGATCTCAACGGCTCCGAAGAACTTCGCCGTGTAGCCAAGCCCGTTG
The DNA here is from genome assembly GCF_900107795.1 of Chitinophaga terrae (ex Kim and Jung 2007). Lineage (GTDB taxonomy): Bacteria > Bacteroidota > Bacteroidia > Chitinophagales > Chitinophagaceae > Chitinophaga > Chitinophaga terrae. The sequence continues at coordinate 153,558 of NZ_FNRL01000011.1, read as the reverse complement.
TACAGCAAACTATCCGGCTGGATAACGATAAGTCGCTGAACCTGCATAAACAGAACCGCTTCTTTATAGACCTGGATAAAATGCTGCGTACAGAACCCGGCGCCATCTACCGCATCACGATCGGCTTCCGTAAAGCATATGCTATTACAGCCTGCACAGCTGCCGATAGTACCGGCAACGGGCAGGCTGATCAATCTTCAGAAGAAGATTATGACTATTATGGTTATGGAGAGAAGATTGATGAAGATGATGATTTCTGGGAAACCTACAACAGCTATTATCCATATGGTTACAACTGGGAAGCCCGCAACGACGCCTGCTCCCCGTCTTACTACAACAAAGACAGATGGGCATCCCGCAATATCATTGCTTCCAACATTGGCCTGATCGCCAAACGCGGAAATGACAACAGCATGCTGGTTGCCGTAACCGACATCCGCGACACCAAACCAATGATCGGTGTAGAACTGGAACTGCTCGACTACCAGCAACAAGTGATCTTCAAAACAAAAAGCGATGGGGAAGGCATGGCCAAGTTCGATCTCAAACGCAAACCTTACCTGCTGATCGCGAAAAAAGATAATGAAAGAGGATACCTGAAACTGGACGATGGAAGCTCGCTTCCACTGAGCAGGTTTGATGTACAGGGAGAAGAGATCCAGAACGGGATCAAAGGATTTTTGTATGGAGAAAGAGGAGTATGGAGGCCGGGAGATTCTCTCTATCTCACATTCATACTGGAAGATAAAGATGCAAAGCTGCCGCCTGATCACCCGGTAACCCTGGAGATCTATAACCCTAAAGGACAGTTGTATAAACGCCTGAACCAAACCCAGGGCCTGAATGGCTTCTATAACTTCAATACAGCAACCAACCCTGAAGATCCTACCGGTTCCTGGGTGGCTAAAGTGAAAGTTGGCGGCGCCACTTTCACGAAGAACCTGCGTATTGAAACGGTTAAACCTAACCGTCTTAAGATCAAAATGGACTTCGGAAGCTATACCAGCCTGCAGAAAGGAAGTACGCCAGGAACGCTTTCAGCTATGTGGCTGTTTGGCGCTACTGCGCAAAACCTCAAAGCCAAAGTGGATGTTTCCCTGGTTGAACAGAAAACAACATTTAAAAACTTCCCTGACTTTACCTTCGATGATCCTGTAACGAAGTTTGAAGCAGAGAACAAAACCATATTCGAAGGCCCGCTGAACGAAAACGGCAATGCGCCCGTCAACGCAAATATCCAGTTGGGTAAAATAGCGCCGGGACAGTTGAAAGCAAACTTTGAAGTAAAAGTATTTGAACCGGGAGGCGATTTCAGCATCGATCATTTCTCCATGCCTTACAATCCTTTCACGTCTTATGTGGGCGTGCAATTGCCGGCCGGAGACCGCAATACAGGCATGATCTTTACAGACAAGGACCATACCGTAAACATCGTGGATGTAGATGGCAACGGTAATCTTACCAGCGGTGATAAACAGGTGCGTGTAGAACTCTATAAAATTAAATGGAGATGGTGGTGGGAAGAAGGAGAAGATGACGACTACAGCAACTTCACCCAGGGTACATACAACCAGTTGTTAAGCACAGAAGAGATCACCGTGCACAATGGTAAAGCCAAATGGAACCTCCGTGTGAACAGTCCTGACTGGGGCAGGTACCTGGTAAGGGTTAAAGACCTGGAAAGCGGCCATACATCCGGTAAAGCGGTGTATATCGACTGGCCGGGATGGGCGCAGCGCCTGCAGCAGGATAACCCTGCGGAAGCAGCCATGTTGTCTTTCACCTCAGATAAGAAACAGTATAAAGTAGGCGAGGATATCGTGCTTACCATTCCTAGTAATGCAGGCGGCAGGGGCCTTGTAAGCATAGAATCAGGAAGTAAGGTGATTAAATCTTACTGGATCAATACAGAAAAAGGACAGACAGTGTATCGTCTCAAAGCAGAGAAGAACATGTCGCCTAATATTTATGTCAATATCAGCCTACTGCAGCCGCACGCGCAAACGATGAACGATCTTCCTATCAGGATGTATGGTACCATCCCTGTTAAAGTGGAAGATCCGACCACTATCCTGAAACCGGTTATCAGCATGCCTGAAAAACTAAGGCCTGAAACGGAAGGAAGCATCACGGTAAGCGAATCCAATGGCAAACCAATGACCTATACCATTGCGTTGGTTGATGAAGGGTTGCTGGACCTTACACGGTTCAAAACTCCTGACCCGCACAGTTCTTTCTATGCAAGGGAAGCCCTGGGCGTAAAAACCTGGGACCTGTTCGACTATGTACTGGGAGCATGGAGCGTGAATATGGATCGCATCCTCACCATCGGGGGCGACGAAGGATTAAACAGGAACGCCGGTGCAGCAAAGGCCAACAGGTTCAAGCCTGTGGTGAAATACATGGGACCATTCTACCTGCGATCAGGACAGAAACAAACGCATAAATTCAAACTGCCTCCGTACATCGGTTCACTCAAAGCCATGGTAGTAGCAGGGCAGGACGGCGCTTACGGGTCTGCTGAAAAAACTGTTGCTATTAAGAAACCGTTGATGTTATTAACATCCGCGCCAAGAGTATTAGGTCCTTCAGAAACCATCCAGTTGCCGGTTACCGTATTCGGCCTGGAACCAAATGTACGCAGCGCTACGGTTACACTCAATACCAGCCCGTTGCTGGAAGTAGTAGGCGAGCGTTCTAAAACAGTTACCTTCCCTCAACCGGGCGAACAGATCGTATACTTCGACGTGAAAGTTAAATCGCAGACCGGTATTGCCAGGATTAAAGCAACAGCTGCCAGCGGGGCGGAAAAGGCAGAAGAAGAAGTGGAGCTGGATGTGCGTAATCCGAACCCGGTTATCACCAATATCATTGAAAGCACCCTGGAAGCAGGCCAGAACTGGCAAACGCCGTTCACAGGCGTAGGTATGGCCGGCAGCAATAAAGGTACGCTGGAAGTATCTACCATCCCGGCGCTTAACCTGGGCAAGCGCCTCAGGTTCCTGATAGAATATCCGCACGGCTGCATAGAACAAACTACTTCAGGCGTATTCCCTCAACTGGTGCTGAACCAACTGATGGACCTGAAAGAAAGTGAACTGGCAAATATTGACAGGAACATAAAAGCAGGAATTGTCAGATTGAAAAACTTCCAGACTTCCGACGGAGGGTTCAGCTACTGGCCGGGCGGCGGACAATCAGATGAATGGGGCACCAACTATGCAGGCAACTTCCTCATAGAAGCGCAGGCCCGCGGCTATACGCTCACCCCTGGCATCCTCGATCAGTGGAAGAAATACCAGCGCAATAAAGCCAGCACCTGGGCGCCGAATACCCAGAACTTCTACGGCGGCGATCTCACACAGGCCTACAGGTTATACCTCCTCGCGCTTGCAAAAGTACCGGAACTGGGAGCGATGAACAGGCTGAAAGAATTCAGGTATATTTCCGCTCCTGCAAAATGGAGACTGGCGGCGGCATACAAACTGGCCGGACAGCCTGAAGTAGCGAATTCGCTGATCCAGGGACTGAACACTGATGTAAAACCATACAACCAATTGGGCGGCACCTTTGGGTCCGACCTGCGCGATAAAGCCATGATCCTGGAAACGCTGACGATATTAGGTCAGCGTACAAAGGCAAACGAACTGCTGAAGCAAGTAGCAGCGCAGCTTTCGCAGGCCGATCAATGGTACAGTACTCAGACTACCGCTTACTCGCTCATTGCAATAGCCAAGTTCTGCGGCGCTAATAAAGGCGGCAGCAAGATGAACTTCACGTATAACCTTAACGGTACTTCCGGCACTGTAAACGGCGCATCCTATGTTGTTCAGCTGCCTGTGAACTTTAATACCGGCGCCAGCGGTAACCTGAGTATCAAAAACAACGGCAGCAATGTGTTGTATACGAGGTTGATATTGCAGGGGCAACCTGAATCAGGCCAGGAGCCTGTTGCGGCAAATAATCCCGACGTTCTGGGCATGCAGGTAACCTACCATACCCGCGACGGCAAAGCCTTAGACCCGGCTACCCTCAAACAGGGCGCCGACTTTATGGCAACGATCACCATCACCAACCCGGGTAAACGCGGTTATTATGAACAAATGGCGCTCTCGCAGATCTTCCCTTCAGGCTGGGAGATCATCAATACCCGCCTGATGGAAAATGACAGTGCATTCCAGGCGTCGCCATTCACCTACCAGGATATACGCGACGACAGGGTTTATACTTACTTCAATATCGAAGAAAACAAGAAACGTACATACAATGTACTGCTGAATGCAGCCTATTTAGGCAGGTTCTATTTACCTGCTACCTCCTGCGAAGCAATGTATGATAACAGCATACACGCTTACCAGGCAGGTAAATGGGTTGAAGTAGTAAGATAAAGATATGTTGATAAACCAGTTCCGGGAAGGCTTCCCGGAACTGGCAACAAAGAGCAAACACCCGGCAATGATGCAGTTGGAGTCTATAAAACAATGGTGTAAAAAAAGAAAATGGTTACTTGCTATTTTAGCCATCCTTCTTGTTGCCTATTATTTCTGTTTACCCAAAAAGCTATTCAATACTCCTACCTCCTACGTGCTGGAAGACGCCAACGGCGACCTGCTGAACGCCGGCATAGCCAGTGATGGCCAATGGAGATTTCCCTTTAATGAACATGTGCCTGAAAAATTTGAGAAGTGCATAATTGCCTACGAGGATAAACGTTTCAGGTATCACTGGGGCCTTGACCCTATTGCTATTGTAAGAGCGCTTAAACAGAATATCCAGGGTAAAAAAGTGATGAGCGGCGGCAGTACTATTACCATGCAGGTGATACGTTTATCGCGCAATCAACCCCGGAATATCTGGCAAAAGATCATAGAAGGCGTATTGGCAACCAGGCTGGAATTTGCTGCATCCAAGAAAAAGATACTGGCGCTATATGCCTCCAATGCCCCGTTCGGCGGGAATGTAATCGGCCTGGAAGCAGCGGCATGGCGTTATTACGGCCGCAAGGCCGACCTGCTTTCCTGGGGCGAAATGGCAGCGCTGGCCGTTCTTCCCAACAACCCTGCTATGGTTCACCCGGGTAGGAACAGGCAAACGTTGCTGGCTAAACGAAACCGGCTGCTCGATAAACTTTGCAGCCAGAAAACCATAGACTCGCTCACCTGCCAGTTGTCGAAGCTGGAACCCTTACCCGACCAGCCTTTGGCGCTTCCCCAGGATGCGCCTCACCTGATGGACCTGTTCCACAAACAGATCAGGAAAGGCGAGCCTACCAGGTTGCGCAGCACCGTTATTGCCAGCCTGCAACGCAGCGCCTCCGCTATTGTCGAAAGATTTCACAGCAGCTATAAAGCCAACGGCATCAACAACGCCGCCGTACTGGTGCTGGATGTTGAAACCGGGAACACCCTGGCCTATGTGGGAAATATTTATCACCCCGCCGATTCGGAACTGGAAAGCCATGTAGATATCATCCAGTCGCGGCGCAGCCCCGGCAGTACTTTAAAGCCTGTTCTGTACGCCGCCATGCTGAACGACGGTCTTATACTGCCGCATACCCTGATCCCCGATATTCCTACGCAGATCGCGGGTTACGCCCCCCAGAACTTCGACCTGGGTTTCGACGGCGCCGTGCCGGCATCAAGAGCGCTGGCCAGGTCGTTGAATATACCGGCAGTAAGGATGCTGCAGCAATACAGGTACGAACGCTTTTATACCCTGCTTAAGAAATTAGGCATCACTACCCTGGATAAACCAGCGGATCATTATGGTTTGTCGCTGATCCTCGGAGGCGCGGAAACAACGCTATGGGAAATGTGCGGCATGTACGCCAGCATGGCCCGGACCCTGGTTCATATACAACAATACAACGGCAAGTACGACCTCGATGATATTCATCCGCCTAACTACCGCCATGATGCCGAACAGCCCGACGAGCATGAACTCAGTAATGCAGGAGTACTGGATGCGGGTTCCCTCTGGTATGCCTTCGAAGCAATGACAGAAGGAATGCGGCCGGGAGAAGAATTGCTCTGGCAACAGTTTTCCTCTTCGCAGCGCATTGCCTGGAAAACCGGTACCAGTTTTGGGTTCCGCGATGGATGGGCCATTGGCGTAACGCCGCAATATGTAGTTGGCGTTTGGGTAGGAAATGCAGACGGAGAAGGAAGGCCGGGACTTATAGGCGTTTCCACCGCCGCCCCGATCCTGTTCGATGTTTTCAGGCAACTGAAAACAGGCAGCTGGTTTGTGCCGCCATATGCACAGCTCAGGAAAGTGGAAGTCTGCGCCCAAAGCGGCTACAGGGCCAGCGAACTATGCGACGATGTGGATACCCTGATGGTGCCCGCAGCAGGGATCAGGGCAGGCGTTTGTCCTTTTCACCAGTTAGTGCATCTCGACAGAACGGGCCATTACAGGGTAACAGAAGCCTGCGAATCGCCGCAGTTCATGCAACATAAATCCTGGTTCATACTGCCACCCTCGCAGGAATTCTATTATCGAAACAAAAACACTTACCTGCCATTACCGCCTTATAAGCCCGAATGCCTGCCCTATGTGGGTTTGGACAAAGCCCCGATGGAACTGATCTATCCGCGGCCCAACGCGAGGATCTATATTCCTATAGAAATAGACGGGCAACCAGGCCAAACCATCTTTACGGCTACGCACAGGAACACCAGCATGAAAATCTTCTGGCACCTCGATAACAAGTTTATGGGCGCTACTACCGAGTTTCATCAAATGGCTTTCCATCCGTTACCAGGCCGGCATATTATTACGCTGGTAGATGAGAACGGGGAAAGAATAGAGCAGAGTTTTGAAATTCTGAATAAAGAAAAGGATTGATCAGTAATTGTATTTTTCCTTCCACAGGTTTTTCAGGTAACGCCGCAGTTCTTCTTCCCTCGGGTTTTTACCGGGGTCGTAGAACTTTGTGCCTTTGATGGCATCCGGTAAAAACTCCTGTACCACGAAGTTATTCTCATAATCGTGCGCATAGGCGTAACCTTTACTATAGCCCATTTCTTTCATGAGCTTAGTTGGCGCGTTCCGGATATGCATAGGCACAGGCAGATCGCCTGTTTTTGCCACTACCGACTGGGCGTTGTTGATGGCCATATAAGCGGCATTGCTTTTCGGAGAAGCAGCCAGGTAGGTGACGCATTGAGAAAGAATGATCCTGGATTCAGGATATCCTATCATATTCACTGCCTGGAAACAGCTGGTAGCAAGCAACTGGGCATTAGGGTTGGCATTTCCTATATCTTCAGACGCCAGGATCACCAAACGACGGGCTATGAATTTAACATCTTCTCCTCCGTCTATCATCCTTGCCAGCCAATATACGGCGGCATTCGGGTCGCTCCCCCTGATAGATTTGATAAAGGCGGAGATGATATCGTAATGTTGTTCCCCGCTTTTATCGTAGATGGCTACTCTTTGCTGGGCAATGTCCATTACTTTCTGATCTGTGATCACTATAGGGCTTTCCTGTATGGTATTTACAACCAGCTCGAACAGGTTCAGCAACTTGCGGGCGTCGCCGCCGGAGATATTGAAAAGCGCGGAGGTTTCTTTAAGCTCTATGTCTTTTGTTTGCAGCCACGAGTCCCTTTCCATGGCCTGTTTCAGCAGCTGCATCAGTTGTTCGTTGCCCAGGGGGCGTAAAACATATACCTGGCAACGGGATAGTACCGCCGCGTTTACCTCGAAAGAAGGATTCTCGGTAGTAGCGCCTATCAGGGTGATGATCCCTTTTTCAACAGCTCCGAGCAGCGCATCCTGCTGTGACTTATTAAAACGGTGGATCTCATCTATGAATAAAACAGCGTGTTGCTGTTTCTTGGCCATTTCAATAACTTCCCTTACTTCCTTTACCCCGGCCGAAATAGCGCTTAAAGTATAAAAAGGCACCTGCAGGGTATGTGCAATGATATTGGCTATAGTAGTTTTACCAACGCCCGGCGGTCCCCATAATATCATTGAAGGAATAACGCCCTGTTCGATGGCTTTGCGAAGAATGCTGTCAGGCCCCGTGAGGTGTTCCTGGCCTACCAGTTCTCCTAATGTTTCCGGTCTTAATCTTTCCGCTAATGGTTTCATAAACTATCCTTTGCTTTCGTTGCCCGGGTTAACGAGCGGAATTTTAGAATTATCTTTTGGGGGATGATTGACAAGATTGATCTTGAATTCCATGATCTCTTTGATGGAGCGGGCCCTGTAAATGGCCAGTTCCGCTTTCTCCCCTGTAAAGAGGGAATGGACGGTATCTTCAAAGATGGCCAGCCACCTGTTGAAGTGTTGCTCTTCCAACGGGATCAGTTTATTTAACCTGAAGTGAGGTTGCATGACATTGCCGGAGAAACTGCCATCCAGGAGGAGGCTGTCCCAGAAATCATACATTTTGGGAAGATGGAGGTCCCAGTCGACCTTTGCTATGTCATTGAAGATATGACCAAGCAATTCATCTGCCTGTACACGTGAATAGAAACTATCTACCAATTGTTGGATATCCGCTCTGCTCTCAATTTCTTTCAACGGCATAATATAAAGATTTATTCAGGCTACTCCTGTTCCTTATGGAACTCCTGCTCCTGCCGGCGTACTACCTTTTTGAGCAGCCTGAGTGATAGAATTACGTTTAAAGCATACAAAATACCTATAAAAAGGGTATAACCTGCCAATTGTTTCAGGTAACCAGGCGTCAGTACATTAGAGGTTCGCTGTTGTTCCGGCAACTGGTCAAAAGCCTGTTTCAGCAGGTCGTTTGGCATTAAAAGAATGAAGAAGCCTATAAAAATACAGAAGAAGGCAAAGATCAGTTCTATCCCTCCCATGATCCGGATACCTCCGGGAGTGCTTTCTTTCAATGGAACGTCCGGAATAACCCATGTTCGTTGCAGGGACATGGATAGTATGCTATGTATAAAACAGGCGCCAAATGCTAATACCGACACGATGATCTCCAGGCTCATTCCTGCTGCCGAAAGCGCAAATAAGGAAAGAACTGCAGACATACCAGAAAGGGTTAATGCTAATGCATTGCTGATCCTGAAAACTTTGAACTCAAAATTCATTTAATACCTTGTTTTACAACTACAAACCTACCTAATTATTCATTAATTCCCTTGAAATCGTTGCCGGATTACCGTTTATAAAAAACCTTTTAGACAAGTTGAACCGATTTCCATAACTTTAAAAACTAAACCTGTTTGTAATATGAATAAATCCAATGCGGTAAAGCTACCGTTAATGGCCGCCATGGTTGCCATGGTTGCCTGCAACTCCGGCAATTCCACACACCAGGAATCGGCCGACAGCACCACAGCCAAAGTGCCTGCTTTTAACATGTCGGATATTGATACTGCCTACAAAGCCTGCGACGATTTTGACAACTATGCTAATGGAAACTGGAAGAAAAATAACCCTATTCCTTCCACGGAGAGCCGCTGGGGCGCATTCAATGTACTCGACAAAGAAAACAAAGAAGTACGTCTGAAAAGCATTATTGCAGACCTGAGCAGCAAAACCGACCTCAAGAAAGGAACTGAAGAACAACAGATCGCTGATTATTACGCCTCTTTCCTGGATACTGCCACAGTAGATAAACTGGGTATCTCTCCCTTACAGCCATACCTTGATAAAATTGACGCTGTAAAATCACTGGCCGATTGGGCCAGCGTAACCGGCGAACTGCAAAAGATCGGGGTTTCCTCTTTCACCGGCTTCGGTGCGGAAGCAGACGCCAAGAACAGTAAAGTGAATGTACTGTACCAGGGACAAAGCGGTTTGAGCCTCGGCGAAAAAAGCTACTACGAAAGACAGGACTCTGCTACCAGGAATGTGCGCAGCGAGTTTGTTGGCCACGTAGACAAGATGTTCAGCCTGGCCGGCTTCAAAGAAGCAAATCCGGGTAAAACCATCCTCGATTTCGAAACCAAACTGGCGAACGTTCAACTGACAAACGTTGAACTGCGCGACCCTCAGAAAACATATAACAGGGCTGCATTCAGCGAACTGAAGAAATTAGCGCCCGATTTCGACTGGGACAACTTCGCCGGAAAACAGGATATCAAAACAGATACAATTATCATCCAGAATAAACCGTATCTCACCAAAGCAAATGCTATCCTGAAAGCTACACCGATAGAAACGCTTAAAACATATTCCAAATGGCAGTTGCTGACTCATTTTGCCAGCTACCTGCCTGCTGCACTGGATAACGAGAATTTCCGCTTCTACGGAACTATCATGACAGGCAGAAAAGCTCAGAAAACACGCCCTGAACGCGCAATCCGTTCTACCGATGCACAACTGGGCATGCCTTTGGGTAAATTATTCGCTAAGAAATACTTCCCGGAAAGCAGCAAAAAGAAAGTTTCCGAGATGATCGAAAACGTGCGCAAAGTGTATGGAGAAAGGATCGACAAACTCACCTGGATGAGCGATTCTACCAAACAAATGGCGCATAAGAAACTGGCTTCATTCACTTATAAGATCGGTTATCCTGATAAATGGAAAGACTATTCTTCCATTAACATCGATAAAGGTAAGCTGATCGAAAACGTGATCGCCGCCAGCCTTTACGAGCATAAAGACAATATCGATAAGATTGGCAAGCCGGTGGATAAGTCGAAATGGGAAATGACGCCGCAGACCGTAAACGCATACTACAACCCGTTGAACAACGAAGTAGTATTCCCTGCCGGTATACTGCAGCCGCCATTCTACAACCCGGATGCTGACGATGCTATCAACTACGGCGGTATCATTGCAGTGATCGGGCATGAGTTCACTCACGGCTTCGACGACCAGGGTTCTCAGTTCGATGCAGATGGCAACCTGAAAAACTGGTGGACCAATGCAGACCGTGCCAACTTCGATAAGCTTACCCAGAAATATATCAAGTATTTCAGTGGCCTGGAAGCGTTGCCTGGCTTTAAGATCAATGGTGCGCTGACCATCGGCGAAAACGTAGCTGACCTGGGTGGCCTGACCCTGGCCTATCATGCCCTGGAAAAATCGTTCGAAGGCAAAGGCGAGCCTAAGCCGATCGATGGATTAACCTGGCAACAACGCTTCTTCCTCGGATGGGCGCAGGTATGGCATGGCAACATTACAGATGCAGCCCTGCGTCAGCAGATCCAGACAGATCCGCACTCGCCGGCCCGCTTCCGTATCAATGGCCCGCTGCCTCACCTGGCTGAATTTGAAAAAGCCTGGGGTTGCACTCCCGGCAGTAAAATGGTATTGCCGGAAGCAGAAAGGGTAGTGATCTGGTAAGATTATTTTCCTCATTATATTGAATTGTCCTGAAGTTCTTCTTACCTTCAGGACAATTTTATTTTAACCAATCCTGTGAAGCATCGTATAGCTATTAATTATCAATTCATCATCTGCTTATACCTTACTTCATGGTCCAGCTTCCGAAAAAGCGGTTCGAGACACTAGACAGTTTCAGAGGTATCTGTGCGTTGCTGGTTGTCTGCTTTCACGCCAGGATACAGCAATGTGTCACTGAAACAACTTTCTTTCGCAACGGGAACTATTTCGTTGAGTTCTTTTTTGTACTCAGCGGCTTTGTTATATTTCATACCTACGGCAAGAAAACCTTTACAGGCAACAGCTTTAAAAGCTATACGATCAGCCGTTTTTTCAGGATATTCCCGCTGCACCTGGTAACCCTGGCGGTGTTCATCACTATTGAGCTGGCGAAATTAATTGCTGAAAAGAACGGGCTCGCATTTAATAATCCTGCCTTTGTCGGTAATTCAGCACCTTCAGAAATATTGCCTAATGCGCTGCTGTTGCAATCATGGCTTCCGAATGCCAACACGCTTTCCTTCAATATCGTAGCGTGGAGCATCAGTGTTGAATTCTATATCTACCTCATTTTCGGGTTACTGTTATTCGGCAATAACAGCATTAAAACAACAGGTATAATCCTGCTGGCGGCAACAGGCTTATTATGCTTGTATTTTGAAGTTGATTTCGTGAAATCGGCTGTTGCCAGGGGGTTATTGTGTTTTTTTATGGGTTGCCTTATCTACATGATCTATGAAAAGATACATACCCTCAGTATGGGGAAAGGGGTAAGCAGCGTAATTGAATCCCTGTTGCTGATAGCTATTGTTGCCATCCTGGTACTGATGCCGGCTGGGAATATCAAGAATATACTGGCAACCTTCCTGTTTGCGCTTACAGTGCTGGTTTTTGCGCTGGAAGCGGGGTTAATCTCTTCCTTTTTTAAAACAGGTTTCCTCAGATACCTGGGGAAGCTATCCTATTCCATTTACATTGTTCATTATGTTATCTGGCAGATACTTTTGTCGGTAGCGATCATTGTTTCCAAACTGTTCAAAAAGGAACTGACCTTTGCAGACGGCAATGTGCGGGTAATCGCAACGGGTAATGTTATCACGGATTATTTTTTATTAGGGACCTTCCTCGTAGCAGTGATCCTGGTTTCTCATTTTACCTATAACCGGGTAGAGCTGAAATGGATGGCCTTCGGGAAAAAATATAATGCCACGGCCAAAGAAGCGTTGGTAAAAAATTAGATACCTTTGGGGCAAAAAGATATGAAGCAACTTATTATCGGCTGTAGCGCCCTATTCCTGTTTGCCTGTGCCGGGCAACCTAAATCCGCCAGCCAGGAAGCTGCACAACAACAAACCCCTGCTGCAGATCAAAAACCCGCTGAACAACTGGCTGCAGTGAATGGGAAATTACCTGATCCTGTTTGTGAAATGCCTTATGATACCAGCTACAAGGAATGGACGGTTTATAAATCTGATACTATCCACTTCTGTTCTCCGACCTGTAAAGGAGTTTTCGAGAAAAACCCGGAGAAATTCATGGCGAAGTTAGGCAAGTAACTTAGTTAGTTTTTACCAGATATTTTGTTGGGGGAATTGCCTGTTGTTGAAAGCATTCAGCATCTCAGGAGGGATGTCCTGGAACTCTTTTTTATCACAGGTAGCGGAGAGCTGGAACAGGTGCTGACTTTTATTTCTGAAAGGTTTATTGTCTTTACTGCATAGTTCCAGGGAAAAATTAAACCGTTCTTCCATCTCTTCTTCGAACTCGCGTAAACTGAGGGTTTCATCGATAGGGAATTCCACCAGCGTTTCTTCTTCAAACCCTGCATCTCTGAGGGTGTCGAAGTTATTAGCCAGCGAATGGCGCACGTATACCGCAACGTTACAAGACAATAACCGCTCAATTTGCATTTGCAACAAGGAGATTGTCATCAAAGGATGTAACTTCAATACTTTCATCTGCTTTCTTCATTTTTCATACGCGCAACGCGCCTATTTACTTATATTACTGGCAAACTTAGGAGCTTACCTTTAATTTAATATTAAGCGGTTGTTATGGTTTTGTGAAAATTATATTTAAATATAAATATATACATTTATATTTAAATATAACAAAATTTAGAGCTTAGGAAATGTGATGGTACGGGTAATATCCCAATCGGTGAGTCCTTCTTCTTCATCATCTGCCAGCACAACTTTGGATTTAGTCACAGGATACTGGTATAGGTTCCATTGCTTATTCGAATATTCCAGCGCGGTAAGGCTTTCTACCCAGTCGCCGGAATTCAGGTAAACAACTGATTTGTCGCCCGCTTTCATCTCCTTGATAAGGGGTTGGTGAATATGACCGCAGCACACCACATCAAATTCTTTGTCTACTGCTATTTCAGCTACCGTCTGTTCAAAATCGGAGATAAATTTTACGGCTGACTTCACGCCCTGTTTTACTTTTTTGGAGAAGGACATCTTTTCCCTTCCCATTTTTTCCAGGGCATGGTTAACAAACCTGTTCAGGATAATGAGCAGATCATATCCTTTTCCTCCCAGTTTAGCCAGCCATTTGGAGTTTTTCATGGTCACATCGTACACATCGCCGTGAAAGAACCAGTGTTTTTTACCGTCTACTTCCAGTACCAGCTTATTATCGATAGTGAAGTTGCTCAGCTCAAAACCAGCGTATTTACGGAGGGCTTCATCGTGGTTGCCGGTAAGATAGTAGACTTCCGTTCCATTACCTATCATCTTGAGTATCTTACGGATCACTTTGGTATGGGACTTAGGAAAATATCGTTTACTGAACTGCCAGATATCGATAATGTCACCGTTTAAGATCAAGATCTTGGGAGAGATACTGTCGAGGTACTGAACCAGTTCCTTAGCATGACACCCGTAAATTCCCAGATGTACATCTGAGATTACTGCTATATCTAATGGGCGCTTTTCTGACATTTGCGATTGTAGGTTCTAAATGGCTTGTGGCCGCTGCTATTAGGATTATTTTCAATACAAAGGAAAAATCGCTATATTACTTTTATATTAATCCAGTGTTAAGGAATTATTAATTCGAGTAATTTACTGGCTGGGATAGATTCTGAAAGCTATTTTTGCGGCAAATTTTTAAACTCAAACGTATGGGAGGCTTCAATTCTTTTGTAAAATTATTCATGCCGAAAGACCGGGTATTTTATTCATTGTTTGAGGATGTAGCTTCCAATCTGGTAGAAATGGCAACTGTGCTGAACGAACTGGTAGCAACGTCTGATCTGTCGGTGAGGAAAGATAAAGTACACCTGATCGAGAGACTGGAACATAAGAACGACGATTACACTCACCGCATATTTGTAGAGTTAGGCCAAAACTTCATTACGCCGTTTGACCGGGAAGACATCCACTACCTGGCTGCCACGCTGGATGATGTGGCGGATTACATCCATGGTTCCGCCAAAAGAATGGATCTCTATAAAGTTCACAGCGCCAATGAAAGCATCCGCAAACTGACTGAACTGATCCACCTGGGTGTGTTGGAACTCGCCAAAGCAATCCCTGAACTCCGCTACATGCAGAACATGCGCGTTATTACCGATGCCTGTGTAAAGATCAACAGCCTCGAAAACCATGCTGATGATATCTACGATATGGCAATCGCCGACCTGTTCGATACAGAGCAAAACGCTGCTGAGCTGATCAAGATGCGGGAGATCTACCAGGCGTTGGAAATCGCTACAGACAAGTGCGAAGACTGCGCCAACGTTATCGAAACCATCATTATCAAATACTCCTGATTAGGGGAGAAGATTAGGTTAAAATACAAATTCTCCTTGAGTCATGGTCTTATTAGTAATTATTATAATACTGGCATTCATATTCGATTATATTAACGGATTTCATGATGCCGCCAACTCGATTGCCACGATAGTATCCACCAAGGTGCTAACTCCGTTCCAGGCCGTACTTTGGGCTGCAGTCTTCAACTTTGCTGCATTCTTCATTGCGAAATACATAATAGGCGAATTTAAAGTAGCCAATTCCGTTGCCAGCTCAGTATTTGAGCAATTTATCACACTGAAGGTGATCCTTTGCGGCCTTATTGCCGCCATCACCTGGAACCTTTTCACCTGGTGGTTAGGTATTCCTTCCAGCTCCTCCCATACCCTCATTGGGGGTTTTATTGGGGCGGCTGTAACGGCTTCCGGTTCAATGGAAGTGATCAACTATCACAAAGTATTGCCAACCGTTTACTTTATCGTACTGGCGCCGCTGATAGGTATGTTTGTATCTTTTGTACTTACATTGATCATCGTGAACGTTTGCCGTAAAGCCAATCCATACCGGGCGGAAAGCTGGTTCAAACGTCTTCAGTTGGCGTCATCCGCTGCATTGAGCCTGGGTCATGGAAGTAACGATGCCCAAAAGGTAATGGGTATTATTGCAGCAGCTATGGTATCTGCAGGCCAGATAGATAATCTCAAGGCCATCCCCGACTGGGTTCCGTTGGCTTGTTTTACCTGTATTGCACTGGGTACAATGAGCGGCGGATGGAAAATCGTGAAAACAATGGGTACCCGTATCACCAAAGTAACCCCGCTCGAAGGCGTGGCTGCTGAAAGCGCCGGCGCTGTAACCCTGTTCATGACAGAACATATTGGTATCCCTGCCAGTACAACCCACGTAATCACGGGTGCGATCATGGGAGTTGGAGCTACCAAAAGGTTATCAGCTGTTCGTTGGGGGGTAACCGTATCCCTCCTCTGGGCATGGGTACTGACTATTCCTATCAGTGGTTTATTAGCTGCGTTTACTTATTTTATTATAAACCTGTTTATATAAACTATTCTTGATATAAAAATATCGGAAAAAGCTCTCCTGGTACCAACCCGGGGAGCTTTTTTTATAAAAATAGTGTGCATTTAAAAGCAAGCACCTATTTTTGTGCGGTTTTCTTATTACGCTAACTAAATAGTTAAGTTAGTTACCATTCAAAAATTGATCACCCGATGAAAGGAATCATTCTTGCCGGAGGCTCCGGTACCAGGTTGCACCCCATTACGTATGCGATCAGCAAACAGATAATGCCCGTTTATGATAAACCAATGATCTATTACCCATTATCTACCTTAATGCTGGCTGGCATAAAAGAGATCCTGATCATTTCAACTCCCCACGATCTGCCTTCTTTTCAGCGCCTGTTCGGTAATGGAGAACAATTGGGCCTGAAGCTATCGTATGCAGAACAACCTACGCCTAATGGACTTGCCCAGGCATTTGTCATAGGAGAACAATTCATTGGTGGCGACAGTGTAGCGCTGGTATTAGGCGACAATATCTTTTACGGCGCCGGCTTAGGTACCCAACTTGCCAATAACACCAACCCTGACGGCGGTATCGTATATGCGTATCAGGTTTCTGATCCTGAGCGATATGGAGTAGTTGAGTTTGCCGATAACATGTCAGTACTTTCTATCGAAGAAAAACCAGCCAAACCAAAATCAAATTATGCGGTACCAGGCTTGTATTTCTACGATAACAACGTGGTGGAGATAGCCAAAAACCTGGCTCCAAGCGCCAGGGGAGAATATGAAATTACAGATGTTAATAAAGAATATTTGAAGCGCGGAAAGTTAAAAGTTTCTATCTTACCGCGCGGAACTGCATGGCTGGATACAGGAACATTTGATTCCCTTATGCAGGCTTCACAATTTGTACAGGTAATCGAACAACGCCAGGGTATAAAGATCGCCTGCATCGAAGAAATAGCTTATAGAAAAGGCTTCATCAGTGCAGACCAGTTAAAAGACCTTGCAAAACCGTTGCTGAAAAGCGGTTACGGTGCATACCTCGAAACGGTGCTCTCTCAAAAAGGGTTCTGAGTATATAAAAATTTGTAAATCTCAAGTATCATGAAGGTTCTTGTTACGGGCGGTTGTGGCTACATTGGCGCCCATACTATTGTAGATCTTATTAATAATGGTTTTGACGTAGTTTCTGTAGACAGTAATATCAGAAGTACCACTCAACTGTTAGATGGCATCGAAAAAATTACAGGTAAAAAAGTTCGTAATTACAAAGTAGACCTCTGTAACCTGGAAGATACCAACGCCGTTTTCCATGAAAACAGGGACATCGTAGGAGTGATACATTTTGCAGCGCTGAAAGCCGTTGGAGAATCTGTACATGAACCTCTGCTGTATTTCCAGAATAACCTGACCTCTCTCATTAACGTACTGAAATGCGTTAAAGAATATAATGTTCCCAACCTGGTGTTCTCTTCTTCCTGCTCTGTATACGGCAATACTACCGCCCTGCCTGTAGTGGAAGAAACCCCGCTGGCAGAAGCGCAATCGCCTTACGCCCGCACCAAGCAAATGGGCGAAAAGATCATCGAAGACTATAGCAGGGTAAACGACACCCAGTCAATCCTGTTGCGATATTTCAACCCGGTTGGCGCACACCCGTCTGCACTGATCGGCGAACTTCCGTTAGGCAAGCCGGATAACCTGGTTCCTGTAATTACACAGACAGCCATCGGCAAGATCCCTAAACTCACTGTATTTGGCGACGATTACAATACCAAAGACGGTTCCTGCGTACGCGATTACATCCATGTAATGGATATCGCCAATGCACATACCAAAGCTTTGCAATACCTGATAGAACACCGCAACGAAAGCAATTGCGAGGTGTTTAACCTCGGAACCGGCAACGGTGTAACCGTTCTTGAAGCCATTAAGGCATTCGAAAAAATTTCAGGCGTAAAACTGAACTATACCATAGGTCCACGCAGGGAAGGCGACGTTATCGCCATCTATGCCAACAACACTAAAGCTAAAGAAAAGCTGCAGTGGGAACCTAAAATTGGCATTGAAGACAGTATGCGCACCGCCTGGCAGTGGGAAGTGAGCCTTCGGAATAAAGTGCTCAGCAACTAGGATCAGTTCTTTTTAATTTTTACTTTTACGCCTCAATCTTAATACGTCACGATGGTAAAAGATATTCAACCTCTTAATGAAAAAGAAACCCGTGGAGGGTTTGGAGAGGGCATACTGGAAGTGGGTCGCAAAAATCCCAACGTCGTAGCCCTGACAGCCGATTTGCTTGGTTCAATGAAGCTGAACGCCTTTATTAAAGAATTCCCTGACCGCTTTGTTCAGGTAGGTATTGCAGAAGCCAATATGATTGGCATCGCTGCCGGCATGACCCTGGGCGGCAAAATTCCATATACCACTACTTTCGCAAACTTCTCTACAGGACGCGTATATGACCAGATCCGCCAGTCTGTAGCCTATTCTAACAAGAACGTTAAGATCTGCGCGTCACACGCCGGGCTTACCCTGGGCGAAGATGGCGCTACTCACCAGATCCTGGAAGATATCGGGATGATGAAAATGTTGCCTGGCATGACCGTGATCGTACCTTGCGACTTTAATCAGACCAAAGCCGCTACTATCGCGATCGCCGACTACGAAGGCCCGGTTTACCTCCGCTTCGGCCGTCCGAAATGGCCAAACTTCACCCCTGAAGACCAGAAATTCGAGATCGGTAAAGCACAGATCCTCCATGAAGGTACTGATGTTACCCTCTTCGCCTGCGGCCACCTGGTGTGGATCGCTATCGAAGCCGGCAAGATCCTCGAAGAAAAAGGATACAGCGTTGAAATCATCAACATACACACTATTAAACCTTTAGACGAAGCCGCTATCATCACTTCCCTGAAGAAAACAGGTTGCGCTGTTACAGCCGAAGAACATAACATCATCGGCGGATTAGGCGACAGCGTTGCACATGTTGCTTCCCGCAATATTCCCGTACCTATCGAATTCGTAGGTACCAACGATACTTTCGGGGAAAGCGGCAAACCGGTTGACCTGTTGAAGAAATACGGCCTGGATGCTGACCACATCGTTGCTGCTGCTGAAAAAGCAATGCAAAGAAAAAAACAACAGCAATAATTCCCGGCTTCCTATAACATTCAAAGCTGCCTTTGTTACTGAAGGCAGCTTTTTTATTTCTGTCAAAACCCTCTCCCAATTAAACTTTTAGCCTGCAAACCCGTCTCACTACGCAGGTTTTTATTAAATTCATGGAATTAACACCTGTATAGAACCATTTAACCTATGGCCGTTTCACAGGACGATAAAACATTACTGGCAATCTACCGCCATTCCGAAACCAAAGAGAAGGGCTTCACGCTTATTATCCGTAAGTACCAGGAACGGCTATACTGGCATATCAGGAGAATGGTGGTCGACCACGACGACGCCAACGATGTTTTACAGAATGTATTCATTAAAGTGTGGAAAAACCTGGAAAACTTCAGGGAAGATGCACAGCTGTATACCTGGCTATACAAAATTGCAACCAACGAAAGCCTCACTTTCCTGGAACAGCAAAAACGTAAAACATCTGTTTCCCTTTCGGAGGTCGAATCAGGATTAAGTAATAAACTTAAAGCCGATCCGCAATTCGATCCCAATAAGCTGGAATGGAAGCTCCAGAGGGCCATTTTAAGCCTGCCGGACAAGCAAAGACTGGTCTTTAACCTGCGGTATTACGATGAAATGCCTTACGAGGAAATGAGCCGTATACTGGATACTTCCGAAGGCGCATTGAAGGCATCTTATCATCATGCTGTTAAAAAGATCGAAGAATACATTAAGAATGGATAACACAAAAATTATAAATATCTTTTTTAATTAATTTTTAAAGAAATTTCCCAAAAGATTAAAATCGCATTAAACTATCAGGAGTGAGGGATGTCTAAAAACGTGGATATGAATAAGGAGATAACCATAGCAGAAGAATTAAAGCAAATCGCGCCGGAAGCACAATGGCCTTCCCAGGTTCCGTTTGCTGTACCGGCCGGGTACTTCGACTCCCTGGCTGATGCTATCCTGTTTCAGATCCGGATCGGGGACTTAAAAGCCCCTGCTTACACTGTTCCGGAAGGATATTTCGAGCAGCTTCCCAACCTCATACTGCAAAAAGTGAAGGAAGAAGAGACTGATCCGGCCCTTGAACTGGCCGAACTTTCTCCTTTCCTCGCCGGCATCCCTAAAAATCAAACATTTACCGTTCCTGCAGGATATTTCGATTCGCTGCCAACAACTACCCCTGTACGCCCCTTATTTAAACGTACCTGGGTTAAACTGGCTGTTGCGGCGTCGCTAACCCTGCTTGCCGGTAGTCCCTTTCTTATTAAAACCCTGAATAACACACATCCTCCTATTGAAAGGCAACTGGAAAAATTTGATGAGCAGGACCTTTTATCCTACCTGCAGAATCATATAGACCCGCTTGAGAACGAATCCTTTATGGCTACGTCTACCGTGCCGCATGAAGAGGCTTCTTTTGTTCAGGAACAATTAGACAACGAAATTGCTCCGGAAGCATTGGAGCAATACCTGCAACAAACCGGATTATCTAAAGATGTGTTACCCGATAATAAATGATGAAGCGTATTAAATTAATATGGTTTACCGTACTCATGTTGTTTGCTGGTCCTTCTGTTGTAACAGCACAACAAACCGCGTCTGATGAGGCCGCTGAAAAGATCAAGGCCATACAGATACAATACCTGACGAAAAAACTTGAACTTACCCCGGAAGAAGCCCAGAAATTTCTTCCTGTCTATAATAATTACACCAAAGAAGTAGAACAGCTGATTGCCGAACACCGCGACAAGAAAGACCAGGATCACCTCACCCCTGATGAAGCGGGCAAAAAGAATATGGATAAGGAATTGAACTACCAGAAACGAATGCTCGACATCCGTTCCAGGTATTCCACTGAATTCCAGAAAGTATTGCCTGGCAGAAAAGCCGGGATGGTATTTAAAAGTGAGAGAGAATTCAGGAATATTATGGTCATTCACCTGAATAACCAACGCATGAACAGGATGGGCCAGGGCGGCGGTCCTAACAAGCGAAGACCTTAATTATGCGGAATAGTGCGCCCGTACTTCTGTAACTAATCCCTGGTCATTCAACACCATCATCTCAGCACTCATTTTGTTATTTACACTTTTATAATACAGTACCACTGAGCGGACGCCAGACAGTACCTGGTGCAGTTCAAAATGCAGATCAGGGTATGCTGCCAGACCCTTGGCAAAATAAGCCCTCAATGCTTCTTTTCCTTCCAGCCGACCTGCGGGATCGTTGTTCAGTTGCTGAACGATAGCGAATAGAAGACAATAGACTCGTCGTAATGCTCCATAATTGCATCCAGGTCATGGGAATTCCAGGCTTCCAGCCATGCAGATGCGAAACTCTCCGTGTGCGCCATAGCGATAAAGATTAAGAATAGTATTTAGAATTTGGCAAAAGGTTCTTTCGTATCATGATAGAACAGGAAAGTCCAGCCTTCGGCCTTTCCTCGCTCCATGAACTCCTGGCGCAGCTCCATACTGCGTTTTCCATCATAATCGTATTTGGCGGCAAAACGGCTTTTCATCTGCGAGATCTGCGGGGCTACATCTCCGCCAAAAAACACTTTATCCTCCCCATCGTCTATCAAAAACACCTGGTGATAAGGGCAATGGCCTCCTGTCACTTCATAAGAGATATAATCATCTATCTTCCCGTTACCGGTAGTGAATACAATGTTATCCCTTTGCTGAAGCAGGGCTATATCTTCAGCGAAATATGATTTGCCTGAATGCTCCAATGCATATTGCATTTCTTCGTTATTCACGTAATAGGTCGCCTGTGGAAAATTTAAAGTACGCTCGCCGGTTACGGGGTCAGTGGCCGAAATTCCGCCTGCATGATCCTTGTGCAGGTGACTCATGAGCACCTTCGTGATCTCCATAGGATTGATCCCATGATCTATCAGGTGCTGATGTATCTGTAACACGCCATCAGGGTTCCTGAAACCGAGGCCGGTATCCAGCAAAATATAATCCCTGTCTGTGATTACGAGGAATGGTTGTATCTCAACCAGTAACGAACCATGAGGGCGATCCTGCATAGCATCCTTGCCCAGGATAAATGGTACAAACTTCTTGGTCCCGTCTACGGTAAAAGACCCTTCTGATAGTGGTATAATACGTGCCATGTCACAAAGATACGACAATCCGGCCTAGCGCAACACCATCTGGCGGTCGGCATCCAGGCGCAATAATATAAATATGAGCATGGTAAAGGTCATCAGCGATGATCCTCCATAACTCACCAAAGGCAGCGGAATACCGATTACAGGGGCCAAACCTATGGTCATGGAAATATTGATAGCAAGGTGGAAGAATATAATACTCGCTACCCCGTACGCATATACTCTGGTGAATGTCGATCGCTGTCGTTCCGCTACAAAAATGATCCGGAACAGTAATGCCACATAAATTGCCAGGAAGATGATGCTGCCGGCAAATCCAAAATCTTCCCCTATAGTACAAAAAATGAAGTCGGTACTTTGTTCAGGCACAAAATCGTACCTGGTTTGGGTTCCTTTCAGGTATCCCTTGCCCCAGACGCCGCCCGAACCAATAGCGATCATACTCTGCCTGGTATTATAGGTAGCTTTCGGATCATTCTCTTTACCCAGCATTACTTCGATACGCCGTACCTGGTAGTCTTTCAGCACCTTCGTAAATGCAAAAGGCACTACAAACATCACGAAGAAACTGCAAAAGGCATAAACGCCCAGGATAATCGCCAGCCTCGATCGCTTTCGCTTTATTTCCCGCCGGCTGAAGTAGATGACCAGCGCCGTGATAACGGTAAATATGGCAAACAGGACGATCTTGTCTACGAGCAGTGCCGAGAGTACCAGCACTATTCCTGAGAATGCGATCACCAGCAATATGCCGGGCAGCCCTTCCCTGTACATAACAAGGAAGAAGGAGAAATATACCAGCGCCAGACCCGTTTCGTCCTGCAGGATAATAATAGCAGAAGGGATCAGGGCTATGGCGGCGGCGATCAATCGCGATCGTAGTTTGGTGAAGTCCGTTTCCTGCGACGACAGGTATTTCGCCAAAGCCAGGTTGGTACAAAGCTTCGTCAACTCGGCCGGCTGGAACTGGAACCCGCCTATCACAAGCCAGGAATGCGACCCTTTCACATCTTTTCCTATTCCCAACACCAGTAATAACAGCAATAGGCCTCCTGCATAGGCCAGGTTGGCTGTAGCTGTAAAGAATTTGCTGTCGGTAAGCCAGATAATGGCCGCAAGCACCAACGAAACGCCAAACCATATGACCTGCCGGGAGTAGTTCTTCGTCGGGTGAATAATATCCCCCAGGATATTCCCTTCGCCGCGGTATTCCGCAGCAAAGATCGAAAGGATACCGATGGTCACCAAAGCCAAATAGAGGCCTACTATAGGCCAGTCTATTCCCTGTGTCAGTTTGGTTTGAGCGCGGTTCATGTTAGGTTCTTCTGTTTATGCTTGTTTGATTAAGGTGTTGGTTTTTTGATAACTGCATGCTCATTCAGTGAATCAAGTTTGGATTTCGCCAACATAGCCGGATCGATGGTCACTGTTTCCATTACTGATTTCAGCAATGGCTGACGTTTGGTTGAAATACTGTCTTTCAGGTATTTCTCCATCATCAAACTGGCGATCGGTGCGGCGTACTTGGCGCCAAATCCTGAGTTTTCAACAATTACCGCGATAGCGATACGTGCTTTTTCTGCGGGTGCAAAGGCTACGAACACGGCGTGGTTCTTCAGTTTCGTTCTGACTCCGTTCACTATACCGTAGTTTTCAGCTGTACCCGTTTTACCGCCGATGGTGATCCCTTCGATCTGCGCAATACGCCCCGTTCCGCTTTCCACCACATCGGTCATCCCGTGGATTACCGCGCTATAGGCAGTATCCGAGATATGCGCCACTTCGTGCTTCACTTTATATTTATCCAGTAAATGGGTATTATCGTTATCGATGCTGGATACAAAATGCGGGATATAATAAGATCCCCTGTTAGCTACTATACACATTGCATTAGCCATTTGCAACGGGGTCAGGAGCAGCTCTCCCTGCCCGATACCGAGGAATACGGAAGTACAGGAGTTCCAGCTGCCTTTATACCTCGCATCATAGTATTTCTTATCAGGCACCAGGCCTCTTCCCTCGCTCGGGATATCGATACCGATCCGGTGACCAAAACCGAAGCTGTTCATATAGTCGGCCCATTTCTGTAAACCACCTACCCGGATGCCCCCGAATTTCGCCGCGTCTACGCTCAGGCGGAAAACGTGCGAGAAGTAGGAGTTGCAGGAGTGCGACAACGCCAGTCGCAGGTTCGCAGCGTGACCGGCATCATGGTGTTCGCATTTAATAGGCCTGCTGCACCCGTAATAAGCGCCCCCGCACGGATACCCGAAGCTGGGCGTGATCACTCCTTCATCCAGGCCCACCAGCGCGATCATTGGCTTAAATGTAGAACCCGGGGGATACATTGCCTGGATAGCGCGGTTGAACAAAGGTTTGGTTGTATCGAGATAGAGTTTATTAAAATTGGCGCTCCTGTAAGGGCCTGTCAACAGGTTCGGATCGAAGCTCGGACCGCTTACCATGGCGAGTATGCCTCCTGTTTGCGGGTCTATTGCTACGATGCTTCCTGATTTTCCTTTCATCAGTTTTTCACCCAGCATCTGCAGTTCTATGTCCAGTGATAAACGAAGGTTCTTACCGGCAACGGCGGCGCTGTCAAATTCGCCGTTTTCGTACGGTCCCTGGGGCCTGTTCAGGTTATCTTTGATCAGGTAAGATATTCCCCTTTGGCCCATGAGCACAGATTCGTATGTTTTTTCCAGTCCTGTAAATCCTATATAATCGCCGGAGTTGTAAGACCCGTAGTTGGCGGTATCTTTTAACATGGCAGGCGATATTTCGGCGATATAACCGAGGATATTGGCGGCTGCAGGATAAGGATAGGAGCGGATCTGCCTTGGCACCAGTTCAAATCCCGGCTGGAACAGGTACATACTTTCCTGCAATTGGCCGAAGATCTCGGGGGCCAGCAAGGGAGCGAACACAGATTGCCTTACCCGTCCATTTTTCACAATGGCGGTTACGATCCGCTTTTTGAACTCCTCCTTGTCTATCCGGAGGATGTTGCACAGGTAAGCGGTATCGATGTTCTTTACGCTTGCGGGTGTGACAACCAGGTCGTACAGTACGTCGTTGCTCAGGATACTGCGGTTCTTCCTGTCGAATATGATACCACGGCTCGGGTATACAACTTTACGCAATACAGCATTGGCATCCGCCAGTTTCGCGTACTTCTTTTCGACTATCTGCAGGTAGAATAGCCTGGTAACGATCAGTGTTACCATTCCCAGAATGATCAACTGTATTACCCGTCGCCTGGACTGATTAAATACTGACATGCTAATTAAAGTTACAAACCTACATTAAAAACGATAAAGCATGAACTGACAGCAATCGCTATTAGCATTGAATTTATCATTTTTTAACAGTCTTGACCCCGGATGTATGTTTACTTCTTGGAGAAGAAGAGCAATTCATACAGCACGATGAGGAAAAGGCTGGCTAATGTAGAAAATACAATCTTCATGATAAGGTATAATGGGTTTCCTAAACCAAAGACTTCCAGCAGAAAGTAAACAGTATGGTGCAGGAATACCAGGATAGCGGCATAGATAAGGAATTGGGACACCCCCATGCTGGTCATGGAAGGGGTTTTCTGAGTGGTTTCGAATCCACCCTGCGGAGATAATATATTTATAACAAACGGGCGCAGATAGGCAATGAATACGCAGGCAGCGGCATGCATGCCGTCGGTGTTCATAAACATATCCAGGGCTAATCCCATCAGCAGGCCTAAGAACATTAAAGCCGGGCGGGGGAGGTTAAAAGGAAGCGCCAGAATGAACAGCATATAAAGATATGGGCTCACAAGCTGGTGCAACAGTATCTCGTTGAGCACAAACACCTGTATGAGTAACAGGAGTATAAACCGGATTATATTTTTTAACAGTATACTCATTTAATCAACTTATAAGTTGAATCTTCCAATCGTTGTTGTTCGTCTTTCAGCAGGTTTTCTATGACATACACATATTGCAGGTTATAGAAATTGGTAGCTAATCTGATGCGGATGGTATAAGCCGTACTGGCTTTATCTCCGATGGTGATATTTTCTACGTAGCCGATAGGAATGTTTTCAGGAAAGAGGGCGGAATAACCGCTGGTTACAACGGTATCGCCTTTGTGTATCCGGGCGCTTTTAGGCACGTCTTTCAAGGTTGCAAAACCGGCGTCATCTCCGTCCCAGTGTACGGACCCCATTTCTTTACCCTGACCAACGCGGGCGCTGATGGATACGGAATTGGATTTGGAGAGTAAAGAAAGAATAACTGAATAGTTTTCGCTTACGCTTCTGACTACGCCTACCACCCCGCTGCTGCTGATAACACCCATGTTAGGGCGTATGCCCTGGGCGCTGCCGCGGTGAATGGTAATATAGTTGATGGGCTTATTAATGGAGTTGTTGATCACTTTAGCCGCAAAGTACTGGTATCGGCGGATCTGGGTGCCGATGACACGGCGGAGGGTATCGTCGCTGTATTGGCGGATGGTATCTATTTTAACCCCATTGGTGGTAACCATGCTGTCGAAGCTGCTGCGCAGGGCGTTATGCAGCCTTACATTCTCATTGACGAGGCTATCATTGGTAGACTTGAGGTGGAAGTAATACTGAACGTTGCTGTATTTGTCGTACAGCTTACCGCTGATATCATTGGCCGAGCTGAGGTAGGCGGCACGTTGAAAATTGTTACGCTGGAATACCAGCACTAAACAAATCACTTCCAGCAGCAGAAATAGAAAGAAGTTAAAGTATCGCCTAAAGAAAATGATTAGATTCCGCACAAGCGAGCCGTGATTTATAGATTTAGAGATTTACGGGCCTGCCGGCAAAAAATAGGGTAAGCTATTGGTAGCAGCAGGTCCGTAGATCTCAAATGAGTTTATTGCATCAGGAATGGATATTTGCCAACATGTTTCAGGGCTATACCAGTACCTCTAACTACGGCGCGCAGCGGGTCATCTGCTACATGAACCGGTAGTTTGATCTTTTGGGCAAGACGTTTATCCAGACCTCTCAGCAAGGCGCCTCCACCTGTCAGATATAAACCCCGGCGGTAGATATCGGATGCAAGTTCCGGAGGTGTTGTTTCCAGTGCCTTAAGGATTGCTTCTTCGATCTTAAAGATAGATTTATCCAATGCTTCAGCGATCTCCTGGTAAGAAACCATGATCTGTTTAGGAATACCTGTTACAAGGTCACGACCGTTCACCGGGATATCATCTGGCGGGTTATCCAGTTCTTTGAGGGCTGATCCGATGTGGATCTTGATCTGTTCTGCGGTTCTTTCACCAATGAGCAAGCTATGATAGCGACGGAGGGCTTCCATGATATCGGCAGTGAATTCGTCGCCGGCGATACGGATACTCTGGTCACAAACAATACCTGCCAGTGCGATCACAGAGATACCAGTGGTACCGCCACCTATATCAATGATCATGTTACCAACCGGTTCTTCAACATCGATCCCGATACCCAGGGCAGCAGCCATTGGTTCATGGATCAGGTATACCTCTTTGGCGCCTGCCTGTTCCGCAGAGTCGCGAACTGCTCTTTTTTCCACCTCAGTGATACTGGAAGGAATGCAGATCACCATTCTCCAACTCGGAGCAAACAAAGGCTTTTTAGGATAAATCATTTTTATGAGTTCCCTGATCATACCCTCTGCGGCATTAAAATCCGCGATCACGCCGTCTTTCAGGGGACGTATAGTACGAAGATATTCGTGTGTTTTTTCGTGCATCATCATGGCCTTCTTTCCCACAGCCACAATTTTGCCGCTAGCCCGTTCTATCGCTACAATGGAAGGCTCGTCCACTACTACCTGGTCATTGTGAATTATCAGCGTATTAGCTGTACCAAGATCAATCGCGATTTCCTGCGTTAAAAAATTAAAAAATCCCATTGTTGATACGGTCAAAAATTAGAATGCAAAAATGAATAATTCCAACGAATATACGATGCAAAAAATGGATATTCTTGCAATATTACAGTAAATATTAAAAAAAGTTATTTGTTGTCCAAAACGGCATAGTAACTCTCTCTTCCTGCTCCCGGTCTGATTAACGGAGTTGCCCCGTTATTTATAATTCCTGCTTTCCGAAAAAATCCTTTTTACCTCCCCGTTTTCCAGTAGCTACAGCCCCCTCCCTGTAAGTTGGAATATTGATACCTGCGCAGGATAATTGCGCAGGCATCAGATGATCTGTTTAAATGAATTCATAACCAATATCCCTACGATACACCTTACCATCAAACTGGATCTTTTCAGCCGTCTGAACGGAGTGGGAAAGGGCCTGCGATAAACTGCCGGCCAGGGAAGTGATCGCCAATACGCGTCCCCCGTTTGTCAGCACATTTCCGCCTTCCGCCTTAGTACCTGCATGAAACACAACCTGGTCGGCAGTTGGCGCAGGAATACCAGTAATTACTTTATTCTTTTCGTAAGCTTCGGGGTACCCTTTGGATACCAGCATCACTGTTGATGCCGCCCGCTCGTCGACATAGATAGTTTGCTCTTTCAGTTTGCCTGAGATGGTTGCCTGGAATAATTCAAGCAGGTCGTTCTTCAAACGAGGCATCACTACTTCTGTTTCCGGGTCGCCCATCCTGCAGTTATACTCAATTACAAGCGGCTCCCCATCTACATTAATCAGGCCAAAAAACACGAAACCGTTATATACAATGCCTTCTTTCGACAATCCATCTATCGTAGGCTTTATCACCTTGTCTTCTACCTTCTTCATAAATACAGCATCGGCAAACGGAACAGGAGATACTGCTCCCATACCGCCGGTGTTCAGACCTTTATCGCCCTCCCCGATACGTTTATAATCTTTTGCCTCCGGCAAGATCTGGTAGCTATGCCCGTCTGTCAGCACAAATACCGATAACTCAATACCTGTCAGGAACTGTTCTATTACTACCTTCTTGCTGGCATCTCCGAATTTGGAAGCTTTGATCATCTGCTCAAACTCGGTCAGCGCTTCTTCCTGCGAAAATGCGATCACCACGCCTTTACCGGCTGCCAGGCCATCCGCTTTCAATACGATTGGTAAGGAATGCTGTTGAATATAGGCAACCCCTTCTTCGTAATTCTGTTCATTGAACTCGCGGTACGCCGCTGTCGGGATCCGGTGACGCTCCATGAACAGCTTGGCGTATGCCTTGCTTCCTTCCAGCTGCGCGCCTTCCCTGGAAGGCCCCATTACCGGGATGTGTTGCAGCGAAACATCTTCCTTAAAAAAGTCATATATCCCATTTACCAACGCTTCTTCCGAACCCGGAACAACCAGGTCTATAGCATTTTCCAGGCAAAAAGTCTTAATCTGTTGAAAATCACTTACCCCCATATTTATATTCTGGCCGCATTGCGCAGTACCAGCATTTCCGGGAGCTATGAATAATTGTTTGCACAATGGGCTTTGCGACATCTTTAAGGCCAATGCATGTTCTCGGCCACCACTTCCTAGTAATAGTATGTTCATATGAATTACCTAAATAATGCAGGTTGGAAAGAAAGTGCAAAGAAAGTTCAAAAAACCTCAAAAAATGAGCATTTATCCCATTTTTTTACAGAGATAACCGATTTTAATTAACTTGCCGCATTTAGAGGTTCTCTAAATCTAAACAAACTACTGCTAAAAACTAACCAATTTATGACGCAAACTGCTGATGTAGAGTCTATCCCTGTACAGGAAAAAGGGCATCCTAAAGGACTCGCAGTTCTATTTGCCACGGAAATGTGGGAAAGATTTAACTTTTATGGAATGCGCGCGTTATTAACGCTCTTCCTGGTAAATGCACTGAACTATTCTGAAGCTGATTCCTCATACGTTTATGGAGGCTTTTTAGGACTCTGCTACCTTACTCCTATGCTGGGCGGGTATATTTCCGACCGTTACCTCGGTAACAGGAGCTGTATCATTTTAGGCGGCGCTGTAATGGGTATAGGCCAACTGCTGATGGTGCTAAGCGCCTCTCTTTATGCCACCAATATCCAGCTGGCGAATACAGTGGTACTGATCGCCCTCCTGGTCATCATCTTTGGAAACGGGTTCTTCAAACCCAACATCTCTTCCATGGTAGGCAGCCTTTATCCGAAAGGCGACAGCCGCCTGGATTCTGCCTTTACCGTTTTCTACATGGGCATTAACGTAGGCGCCTTCCTGGGTATGTCTATCTGTCCTTTCCTGGGCGACAGGACTATCGACGGCGTCAGGGTTGTAAGCGCCTTCAAATGGGGCTTCCTCGCTGCAGCCATTGCCATGTTCCTGGGCACCATCGCTTTCGCTATCCTGAAAGATAAATGGGTAGTAACGCCGGATGGCCAGCCTATCGGCGCAAAGCCGGACTTCAGCAAAAAAGAAGTGAACCCTTCAGGCGAAGCCGATAAAGCTAAATTCACCCCCGGCGCTATACTGGGCGTAGCTGTTTTAGCGGTTGCCCTGTTCCTGGGAATTCACTATCTATCACTGGATCCCAACCCGATCAAATCCTGGCTGTATCCTTTTATATATGCCGTTGGTATCAGCCTGGCGGTACTGATCCTCACTGATAAATCCATCAAAAAAGAAGAAAGGCAACGTATCATCGTTTTATACTTCGTCGCATTCTTCGTGATCTTCTTCTGGGCATGTTTCGAGCAGGCTGGTAGCTCTCTTACCTTCATCGCCGATTACCAGACAGATCGCCACTTCCTCGGTTTCGACCTGCCTCCGAGCTTTATCCAGAACGCCAACTCTATCTTCATCATCATATTTGCCATCCCGATGAGTATCGTTTGGATGCAATTGCAAAAACGCAAACTGGAGCCTATATCTCCTGTTAAACAATCAATTGGCCTGGCTTTGCTGGCACTGGGCTTCTTTATCATTGCCCTGCAGATGAAAAGCCTTGGCCCTAACGAAAAATTAGGAGTTAGCTGGCTGATCCTGATGTACCTGTTCCATACTATCGGAGAATTATGCCTGTCGCCGATCGGCCTGTCGCTGGTTTCCAAGCTGGCGCCAAAACGCTTCGCCTCCTTGCTGATGGGCGTTTGGTTCCTGGCTAACGCCGCAGGCTACGCGCTTGCCGGCACCCTGGGCGCTTTGCTGCCTCCAACAATGGACAAATACCAGATTGCCGAGAAAAATGGGCTTGACCTCAAAGCCATTATGGACGGCACCGTTCAGGCTACAGCCCAACAACTGGAAAAACTCCACGAGTTGAAGCTGCCAACCACATACCCGACTTTTGCAGGTTTTACTATCCACAACCTCTATGAATTCTTCATGGTGTTTGTGATCCTGCCAGGAGCAGCCGCAGTATTGCTGTTCCTCTCTTCAGGCTTCCTGAAGAAATGGATGCACGGCGTTAAATAAACCGCTCTTTCAATATAAAGGGAACTGATCAGAGATCCTGAGACACAGCATGAACGGAAAGATCATAGCTCTTCGTCTTACAACTCCGGTCAGTTCCCTTTTTTAATTCCCGTTTACATCAATTCCATAATATGGCTGATAACAATTTCAAACCTTTTGTTGCGCCCGAAGTCCGGATGAAGGAATTCACCCTCAAATCCATCCTGCTGGGCTGCATTTTCGGTATCATCTTCGGCGCTGCCACCACCTATTTAGCGCTCAAAGCCGGTCTTACCGTTTCGGCTTCCATCCCCATCGCGGTAATAGCCATTACCCTGGGACGTAAATTCTTCAAAACCACCATCCTCGAAAACAACATTATTCAAACCACCGGCTCCGCCGGCGAATCTATTGCCGCAGGAGTAGTGTTTACCCTGCCCGGCTTCCTCTTCCTCAGCGACGGGATAGGAAAAGAATACTTTAATTACCTCACTATCCTTACCCTGGCCATTTTTGGGGGAATACTGGGTACCCTGATGATGATCCCGCTGCGTAAGTCGCTTATCGTAAAAGAACATGGCGTATTGCCTTATCCGGAAGGAACCGCCTGCGGAGATGTACTGATCGCGGGCGAGAAAGGAGGCGATTTTGCCAAAACAGCGTTCTATGGACTAGGCTTTGCCTTCGCTTACGCTATCCTGCAGAAAGTACTGCGTATCATCGCCGAAACTCCCGAGTACATGACCAGGCAAGCCAATAAATTCTTTCCTTCAGCCAAGTTCAGTGCAGATATCACTCCCGAATATATGGGCGTAGGCTATATTATAGGCCCGCGCATTGCAGGAGTGCTGGTAGCAGGCGGCGTACTTTCCTGGCTGGCGCTTATTCCTTTGCTTTCCTCGCTGATACCTGCCGAAACAATTGCTACCCAGTTGGTGAAACTGGGATACCTGGCCGATTTGAATACAGCAGGCGGACAAGGGAACTGGAATCCGTCGCTGCGGACCTTCGACGATTTTTCTGCCGCCATCTATTATGCCTACGTAAGGCAGATAGGGGCAGGTGCAGTAGCTGCAGGCGGTTTCATTACCCTGCTGAAGACCATTCCTACCATCATCGCTTCTTTTAAAGGTAGCCTGAGCTCTATTAAAACAGCCGGGGAACAATCAGGAAGTAATGCAGGCGTACCAAGAACAGAAAGGGATCTTAGCCTGAAAGTAGTGGCGCTGGGAAGCCTTGCCCTGATCCTGTTAATGGCATTCCTCCCTCAACTGCCTGGCGAATCTGTTATGCAGAAATTACTGGTAGGCTTGTTGGTAGTGATCTTCGGCGCGTTCTTCGTAACTGTTTCCAGCAGGATAGTGGGGCTGATAGGCTCTTCAAACAATCCAATTTCCGGTATGACCATCGCAACGCTGATGGGCACCTGCCTGGTATTCATTGCCGTTGGCTGGACAGGCAGGGTATACGAACCAATGGCATTAGTAGTGGGCGGAATGATCTGTATAGCTGCCGCCAATGCAGGCGGCACATCACAGGACCTGAAATCGGGATATATCGTAGGAGCTACTCCCAGATACCAGCAGATCGCGCTCTTTATCGGCGCCATCGTATCGTCGGTCGTGATAGGGCTCACGGTCAAATTCCTGGACAACCCAACAGCCGAAATGGTAGCGCACGGGGTAAAAGACCATGCTATAGGAAGTATTTACTTCCCTGCCCCCCAGGGAACCCTGATGGCAACATTGGATATAGGCATCCTGTCGGGGAAACTGGATTGGCAGTTTGTGATCGCCGGCGCTTTCCTGGCAATAACCATGGAGCTTTGCGGAATTAACTCGCTTTCTTTTGCTGTGGGAGCTTACCTGCCATTATCTACTACCTTGCCTATATTCGTTGGAGGTGCGATCCGCGGGTTAGTGGATTATAAGCAGAAGAAAACCAATAAACAGCTGAAACCGGAGGAAGAAGAACTGGGTAAAGGCAACCTGTTTGCAACCGGACTGGTTGCCGGCGGCGCTGTAGCAGGGGTAGTTATTGCCGTTCTGGCGGGATTTGACAGCACCGCAACGGTATTGAATAAACTGCACATGGAAGATGGATTGATCACTTTCCTGGGAACCGGTGGTTATTATATAATAGGATGTGCATTTTTTGCGTTTATGGGCTGGTGTCTGTATCGCATTGCCCGTAAAGCTTAGTAGATAAGTTTACAAAAAACTAACGCCTGGCAATATGGAAGATGCCAGGCGTTTTATTGTAACATAACTATACCAGCATCCGTTTTTACATTTTAATGATTAATTTTAAACCCAATTTCTTAAGCCCGTTTATAATTGCACCTATGCGCAAATCAGTGTTCGCTATACTAAGTGTGTTTGTTTTTCTGACTGTTTCCTGCTCGAAAACCAAAGAAGATAGCCGTCTTCGCCGCTTTGTATCTATGAAATTAGACAATCGTATAGTCCTCTCCGAAAATCCGACCGGCGTTATTTATATGCCTAATCCTGCGGATCCAAACCCGGGAAATGATTACCCGCGCATGGAGATCACTGCTAAAAGCTATAATGGAGACGTTATTACTTTTACCCTGGCAAAAGCTGAACTTCCGTTCACTCCCGGAGTATACGTCGCTACAGAGAAAGGCAATGGCATGACGGTGGCTACAAACACTACCTCTCCAACTACTTATAGCTCTGTAGGCAGCACTACATTTTATATCACCATTACGCAGATCGACAATGTTGCTGTTGAAGGAAGTTTTTCCGGTATGCTGAAAGATGTAATGGGAGCGGGCAGCGATGCAGCGGTCAGGGACGGCGCTTTCAGGGCGCTTATCAGTAAAGTGCAGCAATAACTGTTGTTAAAATATATTCAGAAGCCCGTCCAGGTAACACCCGGACGGGCTTCTGTCTTAAACAAACGACAACAGTGGATATTGCTGTTTGAGTATCTCCTTGTCATTGGCGTTCAACCAGTTGGATAACAGGGTCGCATACACGCTTTTGAAATCTACTTTATATCGCAGATCCCCATCCTGCAACTCGGAAAGGTTAGGTCCGTCATTCAATATCCCGGCCTGTTTCAATCCTCCGCCTATTATAAACATATTATTGGCGGTACCATGATCTGTTCCACCGCTGGCATTCTGGCTCACCCGCCTTCCGAATTCTGAGAATGTGACCACTACCACGTCTTCAAACCGATGATGCTGTTTCAGGTCATTGGAGAAGGCCGTAACGGCGTCGCTTAACTGGTTAAACAATCTTCCCTGCTGGTCCTGCTGGTTCACATGGGTATCGAAACTGCCGTGAGACACATAAAATACTTTGGTATTGATATCGGAAAGAATAAGGCTGGCGATGGTTTTCATATCCCTGCCCAATTCAGTGTTCGGGTAGGCGGCGGTGGTCTGGAATGCCTTGAACTGCTGCTGTATGTAAGAAGCAGAAGACACTGTTTCCCTCATGGTCTTATAAAGGTAGTCGGCATTGCTGTGTTCATGCTCATCAGCAGACCGTTGCTGCAGTATATCCCTGAAATATTTCTCGTTGCTTGTACCGTATAACCTGGCAGGGTCAGTAAGCGCCAAAGCTTTATTATTGCTGCCTTTCATAGCAAGACTTAAGGTATCATCTATTTCCAGGGCCTGCGTAGGTTTATCGCAACCTTTGCACTGAGCGTCCAGGTACCGGCCAATCCACCCGTCTGTCCATATTTCGGTAGCGGGAGATGCCGAATGCCAGATATCCATAGACCGGAAGTGAGAACGGTCAGGATTCGGATAGCCAACGTTATTCAGTATACCCAGCGCGCCATCGTCGTATAATGCTTTAAAGCCTTTCAGGTTCTGGTGTATAGCCAGTTCGTCGTTCAGGGTAAGTACTGCGTTCTGCTTCAAAGCCAATGTGGGCCTCTCCCTGTAATAGATGTCGTTCCTGTAAGGAACGATGGTATTCAATCCATCATTGCCCCCGGAGAGTTGTATGATCACTAAAACTTTATTGCCGGCGGGTACCAACGGGCGCATCTCCATTGCTTTTAAGAACTTCGGCAACATAAGCGATGCGGAGGCCAGGGAACCTACCTGCAAAAAACGTCTTCTGTTCAGGATCAACATAGCATATCGTTTATTGATGAAAGATCAGCACAACTGGTATTCCGGTGTGCTCATTACATCGATGGTCACTGTTTTAATATAATTCTCCCTGCTGCTGGCGTCTGCATACTTTTCCAGCAACGCCGTGTCTATATTCCTGTTCTGCAACAAAGAATTGGCAATAGCTTTGGAGAGGTCCGACCTTGATATATCTTCGTATCCTTTCAGGTAGGATTCCCAACTGATCTTCGCATTTACTTTTTTCGCATACTGGCGCTTAAGAAATTCGTTGATCTCCAGGGTCATTTTATAATTATTGCCTTCTCCCATTTCCGGAGTAATTTCTTTAGGACGGATGTTCAGGTTATCTGAATAGAAGATCACCTGCGGCACGCGCAACCTGAACATAAGGCTGCTGCTGTCGATCCAGCTTCTTCCTCCCGGCCAGCCGGCAACATTTGGCGGATAAAAGAGCAATTGTCCAAGCACCCGCTGAAACACGAGCATCACTTCTTCCTTTTCAAAATTCATCGGCACAGTTCTCCTGATCCCTACCAGCAATTCAACAGGCGATTTGATCTTATTGCCTACCAGTGATCCGTCATAAAACCAGTCTGCCATGAATATCTCCTTCATAAGCGAACGTATGTCGTAGCCCGATTGGTAGAATTTCTTCGAAAGCTGCGCTACTTTCTCTTCATCTGCATCATCTGCAACAAAGAACCTGTATAGTTTCCGGGTAATGAAAGTGGCGGTCTGCGGTTGTTCCAGCAGGATTTTCAGCACATCGTCGCCATTCCAGTTTCCGCGTTTGCCAAGGAATATCTTTTCTCCATCGTCATGTTGTTTCTCCCTGAACACAAAGGCGCCATCACCATCAAAGCCCCATCCTGTAAACGCCCTGGCGGCTTCTTTCACATCCTGTTCTGTATAATTTCCCCTTCCGAGAGTGAATAACTCCATTACTTCCCGGGCGAAGTTTTCATTCGGATGTTGTTTCCTGTTCTGTTGGTTATTCAGGAACTGCAGCATGGCCGGGCTTTTGGAAACAGCGGTAAGCAGGTCTCCGAACTTTCCGAGAGCATTTTCCCGGATCACGCCCAGCAGTTGCTGGTTGAAAAGCACATTTTGCGTACGGCAGGCAAAATGACCATGCCAGAAAAGGCTGATCTTTTCCCTCAGCGGGTGTTCGCTTCGGATCATGGCATTGACCCATGCAACATTCAGGTCTTTAATTCCATCGTTATTCATTTGCTGCAACTTCTTCCGTTCATCGGCAGTCATATCTTTCTTTGGACGGAAGCCCGGCAAATCGTCGGCCGAGACTACTGAAACATCTTCAACAGCTTTACGGGTTTTCCCTATCAATACTTTGTTCACGATTTCTTTTCGCCGTTTATGTTCCCACGCAGAGATAGTGGGAAGGGTTTCTCCGAAGCCAGCGCGCCAGGCAAGATGTTGCAGCTGTAATTGATGATCCACTACAGCCATAAAGAAACAGTTTAGATAGTAAGACTAAAAATCAAGCCATAAGTTTAACGGAATTTCCATACAGCAAAAACATGTCCTTCCTCAAAAACACTTTCTGCAGCAGGCAATACCAGGAAACCGTCTGCTTTCAGCAAACTGGCCAGATCGCCTGATCCCTGGTAGGGTTGAGGTATTGCGGTCACTATTCCCGTTGGTTTAGCGACCAGTTTTACGGGTAAAAAATATTCGAGGTTCGTTTCAAAAACTACTTTCTCTGCCAGTACTGCATAGGAGAGTTCAGGTATCTGTGCCTGCATGGCGCCAAGTATCCAGTGTTGTACATAACGGTAAAAACACATAAAACCTGAAACGGGGTTGCCAGGCAATGCAAATACTACGGGGCCGTCTTTAAACTGCCCGAATAGCAAGGGTTTCCCCGGGCGTTGCTGTACTTTATGAAAAAGCTGCTGCATGCCCAGCTGCTTCAATACTGCAGGCAGGTGATCGTACTTCCCTGCGCTTACGGCTCCTGAGCTGATCCAGATATCCGACTCCCTGATCAGGGGTGTCAGTGCAGCCAGCATGCTCTCCTGGTCGTCGGACAGGTGAATATAACGGGCTTCAATACCCATTGTTTCCAGGCAGGCCTGCAAACTAAACGCATTCGACATACGTATCTGGTGTACATCTGGCGTTTCATGCACCGGCACCAGTTCATCGCCGGTTGCGAGTATCAGTACCCGTGGTTTCCTGCTCACTTCAACAGTTGTTTGTCCAACGGTTGCCAGTACGCCGATCTCCGCAGGACCTATCTGTACCCCTGGTTCTATCAGCGTTGCGCCCGACGATACGTCTGATCCCAATACGTGAATATGCTGCCCTTTCTTTACGGGCATATTAACCGTAAATCTTTTGAAGCCTTCATGTTCACCGGCTTCCAGGTGCTCATAGGGGATAACGGTATCTGTGAGTTCGGGCAGTATAGCGCCCGTCATTACTTCGATGCAGTTGGCGGTATTGGAAAGCTGCAACCTTGGCTGGCCGGCGGCTTGTATATCTTCTACCACAAAGATCTGTTGTCCTCTTTCATAACTATCAAAATTGATAGCTATTCCATCCATCATCACCCTGTCGAATGGCGGGAAAGGCCTGTCGGCCATTACCCTTTGCCGCAATATCCTGCCCGTTGCACGTTCAAAAGGCACGGTTTCTGTGCCCAGATCCCTGACGGTTTGCATGATTATTTCGTATGCGGCAGTTACAGTCAACATCCTTAAATTCGGTTTAAATTAGGTGATACTTGTTTAAATTTATGCTTTTATGTCCAATGAATCAAACAGTGGTTTCACCCACATCAATGAAACAGGTCAGCCGGCGATGGTCGATATCAGTGGCAAACACGATACCTATCGTATAGCCGTGGCAGAAAGCAGGATCTTTCTTCCTGCCGTTATCAGGGAACAATTCCAGGGTCAGGATATTCAAACCCGCAAGGGTAGCGTATTCCAGACGGCGATCATTGCCGGCATCATGGGCGCAAAGAAAACGCCTGAATTAATTCCCCTGTGTCATGGCATCCTGCTGGATGGCTGCGATATACAGATCCAGCTGGAAGGAGAAGAAGCAGTGATAAGATGCGCAGTTAAAACCACCGGCAAAACGGGCGTGGAAATGGAAGCATTGACAGGCGCCAGCATTGCGGCATTAACGATATACGATATGTGTAAAGCGCTCTCGCAGGAGATGGTGATACGCGAAACTAAGCTCATCAGTAAATCCGGGGGCAAACATGACTTTTCCAAATAACCTGAACGGTACTGCCAACATAAAAGGACTTATTCTCTGCGGCGGGTATAGCACCCGCATGCAGGAAGATAAAAGCATGATAGCCTATCATGGCGTTCCTCAATGGAAATACCTGGCGGAAGTATTGCAACAACTGGTACCGGAAGTATATCTTTCCTGCCGGGAAGATCAGTTGCCCGGCTTTGAATCGTACGACCGTTTCATTGTAGACTCAGTACCTGCCAAAGGCCCGTCGGCCGGCCTTTTATCTGCCCATCAGAAAGAGCCCGGTACTGCCTGGCTCGTAGTGGCATGTGATCTGCCCCTGTTAAGTGCAGAGAGTTTGCATTACCTGCTGCAACACCGCAATCCAGCTAAAGCCGCTACCACATTCGTAAGCCCGGTTAACCATCTTGCAGAACCGTTGATCACCATATGGGAGCCTGCTGCATTAAACGCGTTGAAGCGGAATGTAGAAAATGGAATGAATTGCCCGCGAAAAACCTTGCTGAACATAGACATAGAGCTGCTGAACAACCCCAGGGCAGAAGAACAGTTCAATGCCAATACGCCGGAAGACAGGGACACAGCGTTAAAAAGCGGCCGTTAAACCGGCTGCTCGTCTGCAAAAAATTCCTTCTTCCAGATGGGTACAGTTTCTTTCAATGTATCTATCACATACTCGCAGGCGTCAAAAGCAATACCGCGATGCGCTGATGCTACGGCAATAACAACTGCTATATCGCCAGGGTACAGGGCGCCGATTGCATGCAGCATCACCAGTTTTTCAATCGCCCATTTTTCTTTCACCTGGTCTGCGATCTTTCGCATCTCAGATAATGCCATGGGTTCATAGCATTCGTAGAACAGGTGAGTGACCGCACGTTTATGCGTGTGGTTTCTCACGGTTCCTGCAAATATAACTTCACCGCCGCAGGTAGGGGTTTGGATAAACGCCAATGCCTCTTCTACCGTAATCTTTTCTTTTATTGTAATTAATACGTCCATGGTCCTTTATTTCGGGTCATCCGCCGCTAACAGGCGGAATAACAGCTATTTCATCCCGGTCGGTAAATTCCTGGTCATCGGAGGCATACGACCGGTTCACTGCAATCATCAGCGACGAGAGTTGCTGCAGGGAAGGATATTGCTCATACAGCCAACGCTTTAGAGTTGCTACATCTTTTATATATGCAGGACAATCCAACACCGCGCATCCTGCCGTTTCCTTTACCACGCCAAACAATAGTATTCCCATACTGTTTAAATTGTCAGATAAAACTACAATTTACCTGCGATAAGTAGTAATTTTAAGATCGACGGACAATACGTTATTTATGAAAATAAGAATAAGGGGAAACAGTATCAGGTACCGGCTGGACAAAAACGATGTGGAATTAATGGAAACAACCGGTAAGGTAGAATCATCTACCCACATAGGCGCCGGCATCCTGCATTTCTGCATCCGAAGCAAAGAGATTGAAGAAGCGGCTATTAAACTGGAAGGGAGCAGCGTACATCTTTCTGTTCCTGCCGCACAAATAAAGAACTGGATAGAACCCGACCAGGTAGGATTTGACATCAGCATTCCCAATACCGACGGTTCAGTACTTGCCATACTTGTTGAAAAGGATTTCAAATGCCTGACGGAGAGAGGAGAAGATGACAGCAATGGTTTTGATAATCCAATGAAAAACTGCTGATAAGATGCTGCTTGATGCGCAACAACGGGTGATCAACTATGTCAGGCTTTCGGTGACCGACAGGTGCAATTTACGTTGCACTTATTGTATGCCGGCCGACATGAAGTTTGCAAAAAAGGATACCTTACTGACGGATGAAGAGATCATCACCGTTCTGAGCACCCTTGCCGCAGCAGGTGTTTCCAAGGTAAGAATAACTGGCGGGGAACCGTTTTTAAGACCAGGTTTGCTTTCTCTTTTAGAAAAGATACATAACATAGAAGGGATCGCCAACATCGCCGTTACCACCAACGGCGTATTAACTTCCGACTATATCCCGGCATTAAAAAAACTGGGCGCAGATCATATCAATCTAAGCCTGGATACCTTGCAGGCCGACCGCTTCATAAAAATTACAAGAAGGGATTCTTTTGCCGCCGTGATAAAAACTTTCGATAGCCTGCTGGCGCATCAGCTGCAGGTGAAAATAAACATGGTGGTAATGGATAACGTGAATACAGATGAAATAAACGATTTTGTTGCCCTGACCAAAGACGCCCCGGTATCTGTAAGGTTTATTGAAGAAATGCCTTTTAACGGGCAAGGACACGGGTTTTCGGGGATCAACTGGAACTACCACCGCATCCTGGAAACCATATCAGTACAATACCAGCTGCAGAAACTGAGCGATGCTCCTAATACCACTTCCATCAACTACCGGATACCAGGCCACCAGGGGAGCATAGGAGTGATCCCGGCATACAGCAGAACGTTCTGCGGCAGCTGCAACAGGCTGCGGATCGCCGCCAATGGCGGTGTAAGAACCTGCTTGTACGGCAATGATGTTTTAAACCTGAAGAAACTGATAAATACCGGCCAGCCATTGATGCCAGCCATTATAGACGCGCTGAACGCCAGGTATGCCGATGGTTTTGAGGCAGAAAAACATGCCAGTCTGGATAAAGCCAGCATGTCGCTGATCGGCGGGTAAAGTTATCTGATGAGCATCCTGACGCCTGCATACAGGATCAATGCCGCCGTTGCACCCGCTACCCACCGGGGTTTCAGAACCCTGGCGCTTAAACGGGCGCCCAGCTGACCTCCCACAATTACAGATAAGATAAGGGGCAAAGAAAAACGCCAGTCAAATGCGATGGGGTGCTTAACTGCCTGCCCCGCCAGGCCCGAAATGGAATTTACCAGGATGAAAAAGCTGCTAAGCCCTGCTATTCGTTTTGCAGTGTCATATCTTCCCAGCTTCAAAACCGGCGAAAGATAGATTCCGCCGCCAATTCCCGTCATCCCTGATAAAAGCCCTATAGCTCCTCCAATGATCCCATATGCCCATTCGCTTTCCTTTTCTTTAGGCGCTACTATCTCTTCTTTCTCAAAAAAGAACCTGTAACACATAGCCAGGGCGGCTAAGGTGAGAGCGATCCCTAATATGAGAAAAAAGGTTTCCTGTTTCAGCGGCAAATACCCTCCCACAAAAGCCAATGGAACACTGACCAGTGAAAGCTGCAAAGCTTTTTTCAGAGGCAGGTTACCGCTTTTATAAAAATGATATACGCCTCCTGTCACTACTGCGATATTGCATAACAGGGCCGTGGATTTCATCAGCTGAAAATCTATCCCCCACAATGCCAGGATCGCCAGGTAACTGGACCCGCCTCCAAAGCCGGCCGCCGAATAGGCCAGGGCTACCAGGAAAAAAAGGATACAAAGCTCTGTGATCACGGTTAGTAGGTTTGCATGTCAGGATCAATCTTGATGGCCCAGGCATGAATGCCTCCTTCCACGTTATATACATCGGGGAAACCTGCTGCCACCAGTTGCTGCGCAACGGCGCGGCTTCTCATACCATGATGGCATAATACAGCAACCGGCGTTCCGGAAGGAACAAGGGAAGGTTGCTGCAATACCTG
This sequence comes from Chitinophaga terrae (ex Kim and Jung 2007), assembly GCF_900107795.1. Lineage (GTDB taxonomy): Bacteria > Bacteroidota > Bacteroidia > Chitinophagales > Chitinophagaceae > Chitinophaga > Chitinophaga terrae. Next base: position 110,882 of record NZ_FNRL01000011.1, on the reverse strand, counting down.
CCCCATTGGCAGGTGAATAGCTTGCGGGATATGGCAGATCTCCCATTCATCATCTTCCCTTACATCTACCAGCACAAAATTCTCTTTCGCTTCTATCCATTGTTCCAGCTGGTTTACAGACAATGACTGTACTGTATTCATTTCACAAACTGTTTGATAATAATTATCGGCCAACGCCCTGATAGCCAGGTTGGCTGCATTAGGTTTAAACCTGAAAACCTGGTGAGTATTCTCTAAAGTATCTATCACCAGCAGCTGGTTGCTGAGTACCTGGCCGATACCGGTTATAATTTTTACTGTTTCATTTGCCTGGTAAGTGCCGATGATGCCCGGCAACACACCTAGCACCCCGATCTCGCTACAATTAAGCATCTGGCCCGCTTCCGGCGGCTCTGGAAAGATGCAGCGGTAAGTAGCGCCGCCCTGGTAATTAAACACGCTCACCTGGCCTTCGAACTGGTAAATAGCCCCATATACCAGGGGTTTGCCGGCAATCACACAGGCGTCGTTCACTAAATATCTTGTACCGAAATTATCTGTGCAATCTACTACTACATCATACCCGGAGATTATTTCAAGCGCATTTTCTCTTGTTATCCATACAGGGTGTTCAATAAACCTGACGGTGGGATTCAGGAGTCCCAGTCTTTCTATTGCCAGCTTTAGTTTGGGTTTACCCTCGTCCGCTGTCTGGTAAATTACCTGCCGTTGCAGATTGGTGATAGAAACTGTGTCCTGTTCGGAAATGCCGATGGTTCCAACCCCCATTGCCGTCAAATATTGCAGTACCGGCACTCCCAGCCCTCCGGCTCCAATCACCAGTACTTTTGCCTGTTGTAACAATGCCTGTTTAGCCGGTCCAAAACCTTTCAGCCTGGTTTGGCGATCATACCTGTCCATACGCCTGATTTTAACCTTAAAGTTAATTGTATCCCGGAGAAATTACACGATTGGTTTAATAACCTTATACATCGTTATGAGGTCGGTATAGCTTCCATCGGGCAGCTGAATGCCATGCGGAAGACGGCCGCATTCCATGAAGCCGAAGTTCCTGTACATCTGCATTGCTTTTTCATTAATGGAGAAAACATTGAGCGTCAGCAAACGGAGTTCGGGGCGGTCGTCGGCCCAGCGCAGCATAGCGGTCATCAATCTTCTGCCAATGCCCATGTTCTGCCACTTACTTTCCACAGAAATGCCTACTTCCCCGGTATGGGATTTCTTTTTAAACCCGGGGTGATTAACATTGATAGAGCCCACGATCTGGCCGCGTACCGTAGCCAGTAACAGAAGCTGTTCGGGATTATCGAGATAAGAGCGGATAAAGTCTTCTTCCGAAGCCACATCGAGGTCCATAGCTTCTGAATGGGTAAACAAAAGAAATTCTGTTTCCCGGGTCAAACGTTGAAAATTACTTAGCAAACCGGGAGCGTCGCGAAGCTCAGGCATCCTGATCACCAATTCATCCCCGTTCGGAAGAAAGTGCTTCATTTGTCAATCGTTTTTATTTTCACGCAAAGGCGCTAAGTTTTTTGAAGGGGCATAAGTTTTTTTTTAAAGGGCATAAGGATTAAAAGAAAAGCGAAGATTGTGTTATGAATATTATATAATCTTCTCCTTTCTTAATCCTTAAAAAACTTATGTCTCTTAAAAAAAACTTATGCCCCTTCAAAAAACTTAGCGCCTTTGCGTGAAACTAGATCATGCTGCTGCCGTAATAGCTCTGTAATACGGTTGGCACTTGTATGCCTTCAATGGTTTGGTTGTTTTCCAGCATACAGGCAAGTATTCTTGGTAAGGCCAGGGAGCTTCCGTTGAGGGAATGCACCAGTTGCGGTTTACCATTGTTTTCTTTGAAGCGGATCTTCATCCTGTTTGTCTGGTAACTTTCGAAATTACTTACAGAGCTAACTTCCAGCCATTTCTGCTGTGCGGCGCTGTAAACTTCGAAATCGTAAGTCAGCGCAGAGGCAAAGCCCATATCGCCGCCGCATAAACGAAGAATGCGGTAAGGCAGCTCCAGCTGGTTAATCAATGCTTCTACATGGGCAACCATTTCATCCAGCGCTTCGTAAGATTTATCAGGGTGTACGAGTTGTACGATCTCTACTTTATCGAACTGGTGTACACGGTTCAAGCCGCGTACATCTTTACCGTAAGACCCGGCTTCCCTGCGGAAACACGGAGTATAGGCGGTCATTTTTACCGGCAGGTCCGTATCTTTCAGGATCTCATCGCGGTAAATATTTGTAACAGGTACTTCGGCAGTAGGAATGAGATAATAGTCATCCTGGGTGAGGTACATCTGCCCTTCCTTATCAGGCAACTGGCCGGTGCCATAAGCGCTGGTATGGTTTACCAGGTAAGGAGGAGCGTATTCCATATACCCGTTGGAAGTGTTGTAATCCAGGAAATACTGGATCAATGCACGTTGCAGGCGGGCGCCTTTGTTTTTGAACACGGGGAAGCCGCTGCCGGTGATCTTATTGCCCAATTCAAAGTCTATCAGGTCGTATTGTTTGGCGAGGTCCCAATGCGGAACGGCGCCTGGGTACAGATCAGGTATCTTGCCACCGTTACGGATCTCTACGTTCTCTTCAGGCGTTTTGCCGGGAGGAACAATAGCCGCAGGCAGGTTGGGTAATTTCACCAGGGCGTTATGTAAAGCTGCTTCAGTTTCGTTCAATGCTTCGTTCACCGGGCCGAGCTTTTCTTTCAGCGCTGCTACGGCGGCACGTTGCGTTTCCCCTTCTTCTTTTTTACCCTGGCTCATCAGCTTACCTATTTCTTTAGACAAACTATTGATCTGCGCTTGGGTTTCGTCGTATTCCAGGGTTAACTTTTTACGCTTGTCGTCGAGTTCCAGTATCTCATCCACTACTTCCAGTTCCTTGAAATTTTTGAAAGCCAGTCGTTCTACCACAAACTCTTTATTCTGACGTATAAACGGTACTTGTAACATGTTGTATGATCAAATTTTTGCAAATATATTAATAAATAAAGGCGTTAGCTAAGGTACTTGCCTACAATCGGCATCCTGCGGCCTACGCCAAAGGCTTTGGAAGAAACCCTTATGATAGGGCAAAACTGGTTACGTTTGTATTCGTTGGTGTTCACCATTTTTAAGGTCCGCGAAACCAATGCGGCATCGAACCCTTGTGCCACTATTTCCCTGGGCCCTTGCCGCCTTTCGATATACTGGTACAGTATCCTGTCTAACACGGTGTAGTCAGGCAAACTGTCGCTGTCCTTCTGTCCGGGACGCAATTCAGCCGATGGCGCTTTTTCTATAATATTTACCGGTATAATTTCCTTTTCCCTGTTTATATACCTGGCCAGTGCATAAACCTGCATTTTATACAGATCTCCCAATACCGACAAGCCCCCGGCCATGTCGCCATAGAGGGTTCCATAACCTGTTGACAGCTCACTTTTATTGGAAGTGTTCAGCAGGATATAACCGAATTTATTCGCCAGTCCCATCAAGAGGTTGCCCCTGATGCGGCTTTGCGTATTCTCTTCAGCCACGTTGAAGGGCAGGCCTTTGAAATAGGGGTCCAGCGTTTTCAGGAAAGATTCGTAGATATCGTTGATCCTGATTATATCGTGCGGATTGCCCAGGTTCTCTGATAAGGCAACGGCATCGTCTACCGAATGACTGGTAGAATATGGCGAAGGCATTAAGATAGCCCTTACGTTTTCGCTACCCAGCGCATCGCAGGCAATGGCCAGGGTAACGGCGCTGTCTATACCGCCTGAAGAACCAAGGATAGCCTTTTTAAAGCCCATCTTCCCGAAATAATCCTTAATCCCCAGTACCAGGGCGTCGTAGATCCGGCCAATGTTATGATCGAATTCCAGCGTGGTCACGGGTGTCAGCACCTCGGGCTTAGCCAGCGGCAGCGGGCTGTTGAGCAATTCTTCCAATGTTACGCCATCCATTGCTTCCTGGAAGTAAGGAAATTCTTTTACGATATTTCCTTTACCATCAAAGATCAGGGACCCGCCGTCGAACACGATTTCAGTCTGCGATCCAACGGCGTTGCAGTAATACATCGGGATCTTGTATTTCAGCACATTGGCCAGGATGATCTCCTTCCTGTCTTCGTCATGATCGTAATCGAACGGGGAGGCAGAAAGATTGATCATTACATCCGGTTCCTGCGCCATCAGCTGGTCCATAGGGCACACACGGTAAAGCGGGTTATCGCCCAGGTTCCAGATATCTTCACAGATGGTGACTGCCAGTTTCCTGCCTTTGAACGGAATGACGTTCCATTCGAACGATGGCTCGAAATACCTGTATTCGTCAAATACATCATACGTTGGCAGTAAAGTTTTATGTACTACCTGCTTTACTTCGCCTTCATAAAGGAACCAGGCGGCGTTAAAGAGGTCTTTTCCTTCTTTCTGTGGATTCCTGGCAGGAGATCCTACCAGTACGGCAATATCCTGCGTATGCGCCTTGATCTGTTCAATAGCATGATAGCATTGCCTGATAAAATCTTCAAATTCCAGGAAATCGCGCGACGGGTATCCGCAGATACATAATTCAGAAAACACTACCAGATCGGCTCCCTGCGCCTTTGCAGCATGAACGCTCTCTATGATCTTCGCTGTATTCTGCTCAAAATTCCCGATATGATAATTCTGTTGCGCCAGTATTATTTTCATATAAAAAGTAGTCTGAATTAAAAGTAAATCCCCAGTCGTAGTGCAAAGCTATTCATATTTATCCTTCCGTCATCCCACTTTTTATTGCGGGTAACATCCACGAACCCGTTCTGGTAGGTAATGCCGGCGGTACCAACCAGGTTGCCGCCCAGCGGGTATTCGGCGCCTGCGCCGATCAACCAGCCGATATTGATACGGTTCATTTCAGGCAGTATATTCACCTTATCAGTGCTTTGGTTCAGCGACACCACATCTGCACGGCCAAGGATGGGAAAATCGAAATAGGTACCGAACTGGCCCCACCAGCGGATGTTGTTATCTGCCGAGGCTTTCAGCTTCAGCGCCAGTGGCACTTCGATATAAGTGAGCTTCATATTGTATTCTGCGGGATTGGCTTTAAAAGCGTTCAATCCTTTGCCTGCGTCGTATTTCAGGGTGCTTCCGGCAATCAGCACCTGGAAGCCGGATGCAACCGCGTAAGTACCGGTTTCGTTCAATGGAAAATCGGCGATCAGTCCGAAATTCAGTCCCGCTTTTGCGCTGTTCCGTTTTACCCCCGATTCCTGCGGCTTCAGCACAGAGATCAGCGGGCTTAATGTAAATCCAAGTCGTATGCCTTTGTTATCGTTATATCCGTATTGGCCCAGGCTTATTTTTGTTATCACTAAAGCTGTCAGCAAAAGGAGTGTCTTCTTCATAATTCATCGGTTTCGGCATCAAAATACGAATTAACCCACTATTCATTCACTTCTATTCGTATTTTTATGGCTATGCAAAGATATCTCACCCTATTAATCTGTTTAGGAACGCTGGCTTTGGGGAGTGCCTGCAACAGTGGCAAAAAATTACCTGATGTCAGTAATATACCCATGTCCGTTAGCTTGTCGAGATTTGATTCAGCATTCTTCCGCATCGACACCAACAATACAGTGGCCGGCATCAGGGAGCTGCAACAGCATTACCCTGTTTTCATGCCCCTGTATATTTCAGAGATCCTGAACCTCGGATCGATCCGGGATTCGGTGAATACGCCCAAACAACTGAGGTTGTTCCTGACAACGCCTGATTTCAGGGCGCTGGAATCGTCGGTGCAGGCGAAGTTCAAAAACCGGGACCTGACAGGGCAACTGGAGCAGGCTTTCAGGTATACGAAATATTATATCCCATCTTTTCACCCTCCAAAAATTATCACGTTTATTTCAGGTATTGCCAATTATGGAGCAATAACTATAGATTCGATCCTGGGAATCGGGCTGGATATGTACATGGGCGCCGATTTCCCTCCCTATTCGCAGATCCCCGATTACCCGGCGTATATGATCAGGAGATTCGATCCTGCTTATATCCCGGTAAACAGCATGCAGGTGATCCAGCAGCAGTTGTACCCGGCCGCCAAGAACAGCAACCTGCTGGAACAAATGATAGAGGCGGGCAAGCAACAGTATTTCCTGGATAAGGTATTGCCGGCGACGGCAGATACAATAAAACTGGGCTATACAAAGGAACAGCTCGATTGGTGTTTCGACAACGAACAAATGATCTGGCAATTCTTTGTGCAAAATAATTTACTTTATTCAACTGATTGGCAGGATATCAATCATTTTGTGAATGACGGGCCGTCTACACAGGGGATGCCGGAAGGCTCGCCCGGGAAGATAGGTTCCTTTGTGGGCTGGCAGATTGTAAAAAAATATATGGAGAAGCATCCTGAAATTTCTTTACAGCAGCTGATGGAGTCTAAAAATCTGTTGGAAATATTTAAAGCGGCCAAATACCGGCCCAAATAGCGGAATGCGGGAATTGCCTGTTTGTGGTGGCTCACAGCCAATTCCTGTTCCCTTTCAAAAGTCTGGCATCTGATACAGGTTCAACGAAAGACGGGACTTAGTTTAGTTTAAACGGAACAACCATTTGGAATTCAGGGATCTTTACTTCAAAAAGTTTTTTATCCAACTGGTTTTCCATCTGGTAGGTACCGTACATTTTTCCGATCTCAGTGCGGAGATTGGATCCGGACACATACTGGTATGTTTCGCCGGGAGCCAGCAATGGTTGCACACCTACTACCCCTTCCCCTTCTACTTCTCGGTGTGCGCCGTTGGAATCGATAATATACCAGTGACGGCGTAACAATTTGATTGGGAAGGTATTATTGTTTTCAATGGTAATACGGTAAGCAAACATGAATTCGCTCCCAATAGGATTGGAATAATCCGGTTGGTAAAACGTTTCTACGCTTATTGTGATGCCTTCTGTTACCTTCTTAACCATAAATCAACCTTTAACGTAAAAATAAGGAAAATAAAACCAGCTGCTCTAAAAATTATCTTTCACCCTCCACTTTAACGAATATTTAGCCAATTTCTATGTCTTCCAGCACGGATAAATCTTCTTCTGCCGCCCGGGCGGCTATTTCCAGCGAATTATTATAATACCCGTTCCTGAAATACTCCGTCATATACCTCCACAGGAATCCTATTTTACCATATTGTTGATATTGCTTAATATGGCAGGCTTCGTGTCGCATCCAAGCAATATCTGATAAAAACTGTTCCCTGCTGGCCCCATACAGGTAGATGGTGCGCCCTATTACCATGGCTACAGACTGCACCCTTAGCGAGCGGGCGGCTATTCTCGCCATCCACGAATTCTCCTTTATACGACATTTAATTTTTTCCAAATGCTGAAAGAAAATTGTTGTTTAGTTTTTTATAGCAGGAATAATGCCATCCGGATTTGGAGTAAATTCCACTATATTAGATTTATTTTGCAGCAAATACGACTCTACTGTGAATATCGAACAATTATACAGCATTTATCAGCAACATCGCTCAGTACAAACCGACACCCGTAAACTAAAACCGAACGACATTTTCTTTGCACTGAAAGGGGGCAACTTCAACGGGAATGAATTTGCAGCCAAAGCATTGGAAATGGGCGCCGCTTATGCTGTTGTAGATGAAGCAGCTTATTATACAGTTCCTGAAAAGATGATGCTGGTGCCCGATGCCCTGGAAGCATTGCAACAGCTGGCGTTACGGCACAGGAAACAACTGAACATACCTTTCCTGGCCATCACCGGCACCAACGGGAAAACTACTACGAAAGAACTGGTTAGCACTGCGCTGGCGGCAGGACTTAAAACCTACGCAACCGTTGGCAATCTCAACAATCATATCGGCGTACCGCTCACTATCCTCAGCATTCAGCCGGACGTGGAAATTGCAGTGATAGAAATGGGCGCCAATCACCAACACGAAATCGAAGGTTATTGTAAAGTAGCTTTACCAACCCATGGCATCATTACAAATATAGGCAAAGCGCACCTGGAAGGCTTTGGCGGGGTTGAAGGAGTGAAGAAAGCAAAAGGAGAGTTATACGATTTCCTCAGGGCCAATAACGGAACAGTGTTCGTATGCAATGATTACGACTACCTGCTGGAAATGGCAAAAGGAATTCCGCATATCGTGACATACGGAAAAACAGAAGCTGACTACGTTGGCGAAGCAGTGACAGATTCCGCTTTCCTGGGCGTGGAAGTAAGGGGCGACAGCCAGGTTGGTTTTATCCAGACGCAACTGGTAGGCGCCTATAACTTCCCTAACGTAATGGCTGCCGTAGCTGTAGCAACTTATTTCAAGGTTCCTGAAAGTAAAATAGGTCCGGCCATTGCCGGCTATGCACCAACCAACAATCGTTCGCAGGTTATGCAGGTTGGCGGCAACACCATCATCATGGATGCCTACAACGCCAATCCATCCAGCATGAAAGCGGCGATCGAAAACTTCGCCGGTTTGAAGGCTGATAAAAAAGTACTGATGTTAGGAGCGATGATGGAACTTGGAGAAGACAGTATTAAAGAACATGAAGCCCTGGTAGATCTTATAAAAAGCCATCCATGGGATGCAGTTGTACTGGTAGGAGGCGATTTCAAAAACATCCAGCATCCGTTCATTTACCTCGAAAACTCAGCAGCGGCAGCAGAATGGCTGAAGCGACAACAGCTGGCCAACGCTCATATTTTAATTAAGGGTTCGCGCAGTACCGGCATGGAAAAAGTGATTGCCTGACTATGTTGATAATCATGAAGATCCAGGTCTTCAGCATTTGTTAACGATTTCATAATTGCTTTAATTTTAATGATTACAGAACTCGGTTAACCTTTGCGAAAATCTGAATCGCATGCACAGAAAAATCTGCTATGTGCTCGGTATGCTGCTTTGCATACTGATGATAGCCCCTACTGCCCTAAAAGCTCAGGAAACAACCGCCGACATTGCGGGTATCGTTAACAGCCCCGATGGCCCGGTACCGGGAGCCAGCATCACTGCTGTACACCAGCCAACCGGAACCAAGTACATGACCATTTCGCGTAAAGATGGCAGGTACAATTTACCCAACTTAAGAGTGGGCGGCCCTTATGTTTTAACCGTTTCCTACATCGGTTTTAAGGAAGAAAAAAGAGAGAACATTTCCTTATCACTGGGCCAGGAATTCAAAGCCGATTTCAGGCTGGTAGCCAATACCAGCAGTCTTACCGAAATTGTTGTGACCACACAGGCCCAAAGTAAAGTGATCAACAAAGGAAGGACCGGCAGCCAGGAAGTGATCACCCGTTCGCAAATGGATAGGCTTCCTACTATTACCAGGTCGATGCAGGACTTTACACGCCTTACTCCTTCCGCCAATGGACTAAATATTGGAGGAAGAAGCAACCAGCTTAACAACATCACCGTTGACGGCGCCAACTTCAATAATTCATTTGGCCTGCAGCCTACATTAGGCTCCCAGACGGCTTCACAACCTATCAGCCTGGAAGCCCTGGAACAGATCCAGGTGAACATTTCACCCTACGATGTAAGACAGGGAGGGTTTTCCGGAGCAGGTATCAACAGCGTTACAAAAAGCGGTACCAATACTTTTAAAGGTACTGTTTATACTTACATTCAAACACCCGGTTTGCAAGGCCTGAAAGCCGGAACCGCCACGGTTCCGAAGCCGGATTTCAACTACAACCTCCGTGGTTTCTCAACCGGCGGCGCTATCAAGGCTAACAAGTTGTTCTTCTTTGTAAGCGCCGAGCAGGAAAGGATCTCAGCGCCTGCAACCAGCCTGGTTGCCAACAGGCAAGGCGGTACTCCCGGCGGAAACGTTTCACAGGCCAGTGCAGAAAAACTGGATGAACTGAAAAAATTCCTGATAGATAAATTTGGCTACAACCCCGGCGATTATGAAGGTTATACCTATCATACCCAAAGCGATAAGATAACCCTGAAATTAGACTGGAACGTAAATGCGAACAATACATTTACTATCAAATATAACTACCTGAAATCCGCCAAGGATATACCCGCCAGCAACAGCGGCGCACCAGGCGGAGGCGCCGTTGGAAGCGGGCGCCAGCCAAGCGCCACAGGCCTTCCGTTCAGCGGCAGCGGCTACACCATCAACAACAACTTCAACATCTTTATTGCTGAATTAAATACACGTATAGGCAACCGCGCTTCCAACAAACTGCAGGTTGGTTACTCTGCCCTGCGCGACTTCAGGAAAGCGTTGTCGGAAAAGGAATTCCCGATGGTAGATATCATGAACGGGCAAGGCGCCAGCTATACCGCGTTCGGTTATGAGCCATTTACCTATAACAACAAACTGAATACAGACGTATTCCAGCTGTCCGACATCTTTACCATGTATAAAGGCAAACACGAGATCACGATAGGTACGCAGAACTATTATAAAAAATTCCTGAACGGCTTTGCACCTAACTATATGGGCAACTACAGGTATAATACGTTGCAGGATTTTTATAATGCCGTAAACAACAAAGAAGCGAACGCCGTAAGGTATGCATTGTCTTACACTACAACCAAAGACGGCTCATTCCCTTATGCCAAAATAAACATGCTGGAACTGGGCGCGTTTATCCAGGATAAATGGAATGCTACCAATAACTTCACCCTGACTTATGGTTTACGTATAGACCTGCCAGTTATAGGCAGCACTTTCGACACCAACGAAGCGCTGACGAAACTTACTTTCCGGGATGGCGTAAAAGTAGATGTTGGGCAGGCGCCTAAAACCGCGCCACTGTTTTCTCCCCGCGTTGGTTTCAACTGGGATATCACAGGCGATGGCAAAACGCAGCTGCGGGGCGGAGCCGGTTTATTTGCTGGCCCTCCTCCGGGCGTATGGTTAAGCAACCAGGCAGGAAACAATGGGGTGCAGTTCGGCTCATTTGCCGCGCAGGTCGACAAAGATCATTCAACCATCCCGTATGTGTTCAACCCGAATGCTGATACTTACCGCGATAAATCAGGCAATTTATCTACCCAATACAACATTGCGGTAACAGATAAAAACTTCAAATATCCGCAGGTGATGAAAGTGACCCTGGCTATTGACCGCCAGTTGCCTTTAGGTATCATTGCTACCCTGGAAGGTAACTATTCGAAAGACATCAATGCCGTTTACTTTCAGAACATCAACCTGCCATCCGACGGCTTCCGCCTGGAGAATACTCCGGATAACCGTATCCGTTATAACTCCAGCAAAATATACGGAGCCGGTACCAGCCTGGATAATCCCAACATCAGCGATGCTATCCTGATGAAAAACACCAGTAAGGGTTACTCCTACTTTGCAACCCTGCAGCTGCAAAAAACCACGCCGCATTTCTACGCCAGCGCTGCTTATACTTACAGCAAATCAAAAAGTGTGAACGACGGAGGCAGTATTGCACAGAGCAACTGGCGCGATCGGCCGGTGACCGGCGATCCCAACGCCAATGTGCTGGGCTACTCCAACTACTATTTGCCTCACCGCGTAGTGGTAGCTGCTTCGTACCGCTTCACCTGGGCTAAGAATTTTGCCACCTCCTTTGGTATGTTGTATGAAGCTGCACCCAGCCTGAACGGGTTATACAACACCACCTCCTATACTTATAACGGCGATCTGAATAATGATGCGGCTAACGGGAATAATGACCTGATCTATATTCCAAGGAATAAAAATGAGATCGTGCTGGTGCCGGTAGGGTACAGCGATAAGGCTTTTGATCCTGCCACGAATGCAGATAAACGCACAGCAGACATCATCTGGAACCAGCTTGATAACTTCATCAAGCAGGACCCTTACCTGAGTCGTCACCGCGGCGAATATGCAGAACGCAATGCCGTAGCGCTGCCATTCTCTAAACGGATGGATGTGAATATCACGCAAGACATCTTCGTGTATACGGGCAAAGACAAAACCAAGCATACATTGCGTATCAGCTTCGATATTATCAACTTCGGCAATTTGCTGAACAGGAGATGGGGTATTTCCAAAGTGCCGAATATGCCGTCATTCCTGAAGTATGAAGGGCAATTGAGAGATGCGGCTGGCAAAGCTACCAATACGCCTGCGTTCTCGTTCCCTTACCAGGATGCAGCTAACCAGATCCCGCTTACCAATTCGTGGAGAGATAATACCAATACTATTTCCCGCTGGCAGGGACAGATCGGTATCAGGTATATGTTCAACTAACTTCTTCCGATATACATAAAACAAAAGGCATCTCTGTCAAATAGAGATGCCTTTGTTTTTTCCAGTTTTTAAGAAAATATTTGAGCAAACACAATTTTATTTTTCAGCAGCCGTTTTATTAGAAAAGCTGTACTATTCTATCTCTCTCCCCTAATTTAAAGAAGTCTTTTATTTGCCGGCCATGAATTGGCTATAAAAAAAAGACCTGCAAGCTAAAAAACCCGCAGGTGTTCATAACCTATGCCAACTTTAGAGTAATCGTTAGAATTCAAACGTTATTGATGAGCCCGAATTCTATAATATTTTTGAGTTATGTACTTTCTTTTGTTTGTGTGCGTCTGTATAGATAACATAACACAAAATGTATTTGTTCAAAAATCGAGAAAAAATTTTTCCCTCTTGAACTCCTTTGTGCTACCCTATCTCTATTCAACCGCTACAATATTACTTACGAACACATATTTTCTTTGGATTTACAAAAATGAAAAAAAATAAAAAAAAATATTATTATTTGTTTTTTTTATATATAACCAAATGTTTACTTGATTTCCTGGCAAACTTCGATCAGAACCCCGTTCGTGGATTTGGGGTGCAGAAAACAGATAAGTTTATTATCCGCTCCCTTCTTGGGTGATTCTTGTAGTAACAAGAATCCTTCTTTCTTCAACCGCTCCATTTCTTCATAAATATTCTCCACTTCGAACGCGATATGATGCATGCCTTCCTTTTGTTTTTCAAGAAAACGGGCTATAGCGCTGTCGGGCCCGGTAGCTTCCAGCAGCTCTACTTTAGTATCGCCCGACCGGAAGAAAGCCGTTTTTACTTGCTCGCTTTCCACTATTTCTTCCTTGTAACAGGGCGTATTCAGCAGTTTTTCAAATAACGGGATCGATGCGGACAACGACTTTACAGCTATACCAATATGTTCAACCTTCAGCATAATGCAGATTTTTCAGTGATGAGTAAGTATCCGGCAAAGCCGGTGTATTACGGTAAAAGTAAAACCTAAATCGTAAATTTGAGCGGATAGACCAATGCCATATGTTTCAACAACCAGTGTACCTCGACAATAACGCTACTACAGCTTGTGATCCAAGAGTAGTTGAAACGATGTTGCCATACTTTAGCCAGCTTTATGGTAATGCCGCAAGCAGAAGCCATGCCTATGGCTGGGCGGCGGCGGAAGCAGTAGATTATGCAAGAGAGCAGGTAGCCAGCCTGGTAGGCGCTGTCAAACAGGAAATCATCTTTACATCAGGAGCTACTGAAGCCATCAACCTGGCCATTAAAGGGGTATATGAAATGTACGCCGGTAAAGGCAATCATATTATTACCGTGTCTACTGAACACAAAGCGGTGCTGGATACCTGCAGTCATCTCGCCAGGAAAGGCGCCAGCATTACCTGGCTTCCGGTAAAGGCAGATGGATTGATAGATCTGCATGAACTGGAAGCAGCCATTACGCCTAAAACCATCCTGGTTTGCGTCATGTATGCCAACAACGAAACAGGGGTTATCCAGCCGGTAGAGGAGATCAGCGCTATTGCCCGCAAACACCAGGTGATCTTTATGTCGGATGCCACGCAGGCGGTAGGCAAGATCCCCGTTAATGTGCAAACTTCAGGGATAGACCTACTCGCTTTAAGCGCTCATAAATTTTACGGTCCTAAAGGCGTGGGTGCATTATACGTTAGGCGGAAAGACCCGCGGGTGCGGCTTGCAGCACAATTAGACGGCGGCGGTCATGAAAGAGGAATGCGTTCAGGAACCCTGAATGTACCGGGCATTGTAGGCTTGGGAAAAGCCAGTGAACTGGCAATGATGGAGATGGAAGAAGATATCAAAAGGATATTGCCGCTCAGGGATAAACTCGAAAATGCACTATTGCAACTGGAACAAACATATAGGAACGGGCACCCGGTTCACCGGTTACCGCATACCTGCAATTTATCGTTCAGCTACCTCGAAAGCGAGGTGCTGATGATGACGTTCAACAAAAAAATCGCCCTTTCTTCAGGATCTGCCTGTACTTCCGCCTCCATGGAGCCCAGTCATGTATTGAAAGCCATGGGCTTAAGCGATGAAATGGCCTATGCCTCCCTCAGGTTCGGATTAAGTCGTTTTACTACCGAAGAAGAAATAGATTTTGCTATCCAGACAATGATCGAAGGGGTAAATGAGTTAAGAAATAGGAGCATTGCCTGGGAATTGTACAAAGATTCCCTATCTTAAAAGCTATTCACGAATAGCTATATTTGTATCTTTATGAATCCTAATACATAACTGTTCATGCTAGCCATCTTTAAGAAAGAGATCCATCAATTCTTCAGCACTGTCACGGGCTATGTAGCCATCATACTTTTTTTACTGGCTAACGGACTGTTTTTATTTGTATTCCCGGAAACCAGCCTGCTGGACACAGGATATGCCAACCTGGACCCTTTGTTTAACCTGGCTCCCCTTATTTACCTGTTGCTCATCCCTGCTATTACCATGAGAAGTTTTGCAGATGAATTCAAAACAGGAACAATGGAATTGCTCAGCACCAAACCTGTGAGCAGCTGGGAGATCGTAATGGGAAAGTTCTGGAGCAGTCTTTTAATCGTCATCATCTCCCTGGCGCCTACATTAGTTTATTATATTGCTGTAAGAAGTTTGAGCGTAGATGTTCAAACGCTGGACAATGGCGGCATTGCAGGGTCTTATATCGGTCTTGTTCTGTTAGGCGCTACATTTACAGCTATCGGCATCTGGTCATCTTCCTTAACAGCCAACGCTATGATAGGATTTCTTATAGCGTTGTTCACCTGCTTTATTTTATACAACGGCTTTGACGCATTAAGCAAGATCCCTGCATTCACCGGGGGGATCGACTACTACCTGCAAATGGCCGGCATCAAATTCCATTACGCATCTATCAGTCGCGGCGTGATAGACACCCGGGATATTATTTATTTCATCAGTGTGATCGGTTTAATGCTCTATCTCACTAAACTATCATTACAAAGAAGGCTTTGGCAAAAAGGATAAAGCAACAAACAGCATGGCTACAAGAAAAAAATATATACAACGCGCAGTTGCCATAGTAGGGTTACTGATAGTTATCAACATTGCGGCTGCCTATGTTCATACCAGGTGGGACCTGACGGCCGAGAAACGATATACGCTCACGCAACATACTAAGCAAATGCTCCGGCAGTTGGATAGTCCTGTTACTGTTGAAGTATTTCTAAAGGGAGAATACCCTGCCAGTTTCCGCCAGTTGGCACAGGCTACCTCTGATCTGCTGGAGGAGTTCAGGGAATACGGCAGGCAGAATTTCAGCTTTGTTTTTGTCAATCCGGGGCAGGGATTATCAGACTCGGCGCGCATGAAATTCCTTGGTGAGTTGACTGCACAGGGCATCATGCCTTTTAATATGAAAGTGCAGCAGGACGGCAACCAGGGATTTGCAGAACAACTGATCTTCCCCGGCGCTTTAGTGAAATACAAAGACAAAACCATTGGCGTGAACCTGCTGAAAAGCCAGGGAGGACAGGATCCTATGCAGGCGATGAGCAATTCGGAATCGTTGCTGGAATACCAGTTCTCCAATGCTATTTCCAAACTGATGGAAAAAGAAAAACCATTGGTCGGTTACATGATGGGACATGGAGAGTCGCTGGGCATCGAGGTATACGATGCGCTAACCACTTTGCAGAGCAGCTATGCGCTGGATACGCTTACATTGCAATCCACTCCTTTTATTCCCCACGATTTTGATCTTATTTTATTTGCCAAACCTTCTTCTGCATTCAGTGAAACAGATAAACTGAAGATCGATCAGTATGTGATGAATGGAGGCAAGGTGCTTTGGTTCATAGACGAATCGGGAGCAAGCATGGATAGTTTGCATAAGCAACCGGAGTTCTTTGCATTTGATCAGCAGTTGAACCTGGAAGACCTGCTGTTCAAATATGGCGTGAGGATCAACCAGAACCTGATAATGGATCTGCAAAGCGATGTAGTGCCGTTGGTTGTTGGCAATATCGGCAACCGGCCGCAGATACAGCCAGTTCCATTTCCTTTTTTCCCGCTGCTGATGCCGACCAAAGCGCATCCTATCGTTAAAAACCTGGACCTGGTACTGAGCAGGTTTGTAAGTTCTATTGATACGATCCGGACAGATGGTGTCAGGAAAACAATATTGCTGACATCAGGACGTAACAGTAAATTAACGCGGCTCCCTGCCCAGATCAGCTGGGATATAGTGAAAGTGCAGCCTAACGTGCGGGAATACCGGCAACAATATTTGCCTACGGCTGTTTTGCTGGAAGGAAAATTTTCTTCCCTGTTCAATCATCGCCAGGACCCTGCAGCGGTGAAAGCTTTGGAACAGGCTTCCGGCAAGCCTTTCAGGGGAACGGGAACCGACGATGGCAAGATGATAGTGGTAAGTGATGGCGATCTGATCGCCAATGCAGTATCGCGGAAAGATGGACCATTGCAGATGGGGATCAATGAATTTAATCCCGGCTTCGCCTTTGCCAATAAAGAGTTTTTCCTGAATTGCCTCGAATACCTTAGCGGTAATGCCGGCATTATGGAAGCAAGAAACAAAGAATTAACAGTGCGCTTGCTGGATGCAGAAAAAATTAAGAAAGAGAAAACCAAGTGGCAGGCAATCTGTTTCCTGGTACCGATCGGGCTGATATTATTATTCGCAATGATATTTCAATTTGTGCGCCAGCGGGCTTATGCGGGAGAGATAAAGTAAAAGATATCCCTCCCCGTGCAAATTTGAATTCCTATCTTTGCCATTCATTTAAACCTGACAGTAACCATGACACCTACTCAATGGACCTATCTGATATTCGTTATTGTGATAGTGCTCGCATTGGTGTTTGATCTGGGTTTATTCAGTAAGAAAAATACTAAGACCACTATCAAAACGGCGTTGTGGCAAAGCATTTTCTGGGTAGGTTTATCTGTGCTCTTTTTTGGGTTCATGTGGTACGAAGATGGCTCTGAAACCGCTATCAACTTTATGAGTGCTTATCTGATGGAGAAATCGCTCTCGATGGATAACATCTTCGTATTTATTCTCATATTTGGATTCTTTAATGTAAAAGAAGAATATTACTCCCGCGTATTGCTTATAGGAATATTACTTGCCATTATCTTTAGAGCAATATTCATCAGCGTTGGTGTAGTACTTATCAAACAATTTGAGTGGATCCTCTACTTGTTTGGCGTGTTTCTGGTGTATACGGGGTATAAGATGTTCAGAACAGATGAAAACGCCGAATTCAAGCCGGAGGAGAACATTGTATACAGGTTCATGAATAAGCACCTGCGGATAACATTAGAAGATCCGAAAGGCCGGTTCCTGATCCGGCGGGATAATAAAAATTACCTGACTTCTTTATCATTGGTAGTGGTAATGCTGGCGGTAACAGATATTATCTTCGCGCTGGATTCTATCCCGGCCGTATTCGCCATATCGCAGCAACCGGTAGTAGTATATACTTCCAATATTTTTGCGGTACTGGGACTTCGGTCCTTGTTCTTTTTACTGAGGGGGGCAGTAGATCAGTTCGACTATCTGCCAAAGGGCATTGCAGTTGTGCTTGTTTTCATAGGATTGAAAATGCTGGCAGAACCATTTATACATATTCCCGTATATGTATCACTTTTAGTGATCGTAGTAAGTTTGACGGGGTCCATTATTTATTCCCACTACCATCAGAAAAAAGAATTAATTGAACCTGAAGAGAAGTAAACAGTGAAAGATGCAATGGTTAGTTGCATTATTCATTAAGTGATTATTCAAACCTGATTAACGTGTATAACGCAGCAAGTATCAGCAAAACCCTGAAAGGGGAATTGTTGCAAGAGACTGGATTTCCTGAGATCGAGCATCTTTTATTAGACAGCAGAAAGCTTAGCTTTCCTGAAACCAGCCTGTTCATTGCGTTGGTGAGCTCGCGACGTAACGCACACCAATTTATTGAAGAGCTGTATCGTAAAGGCGTGAGCAACTTTGTGATCAGCGAACCGGTGCCGCTTGAGAATTTTCCGAAAGCCAACTTTATTCTTGTAAAAGATACCCTCCATGCATTGCATACGCTGGTAGCTTTTCATCGCCAACAATTCCACATTCCGGTGATCGGCATCACCGGCAGCAACGGTAAAACCATCGTAAAAGAATGGTTGTTCCAACTGCTGGAAAAAGATTACAACATTGTCAGAAGCCCCAAAAGCTATAACTCGCAGATCGGGGTGCCCCTTTCCGTCTGGCAAATGAAACCCGAACACCAGCTGGCCATTTTTGAAGCCGGCATCTCCCAGCCGGGAGAAATGGTGAACCTGGAAAAGATCATCCGGCCTACCATCGGCATCTTTACCAATATCGGGGAAGCGCATAGTGAAGGCTTCTTAAATATTCGCCAGAAAATCAACGAAAAGCTTGTTCTCTTCGCAAAAAGTGACATTTTAATCTATTGCAAAGACTACCTCGCCCTTAACGAATGCGTACTTTCTTTCCACAGCCAGGTAGGCAACGGACCAAAACTATTCTCCTGGTCCCGTAAAACAGATGCCGACCTGCGGATCGTAAACGTGGAAAAAGCAGAGGATCACACCCGGATAGACGCGCTTTATCACCAGGAGCCGCTGCATTTCTCCATACCGTTCGTGGATGAAGGCTCTATAGAAAATGCCATTCACTGCGTAGCCCTGATGCTGCACCTGGGAAAAGAACAGGCAGTGATACAGCAACGTATGGACCAGCTGAGCAACGTGGCGATGCGCCTGGAAATGAAGCAGGGCATCAACAATTGCTCGGTGATCAACGACAGCTATAACCTTGATCTGGGCTCCCTCACCATTGCGCTCGACTTCCTTCAACAGCAACAGCAACACGCTACACGCACCGTTATCCTCAGCGATATCCTGCAAAGCGGTAAAAGCGATGCCAGCTTGTATGAAGAGGTAGCAGACCTCTTGCAGAAAAAAGGGATCAACAGGTTAATTGCTATCGGGAAGAATATAGCCCGCGAGAAAAAAAGTTTTCAACAGGTAGAAGGACTGAAAACACAGTTCTTTGCAACAACCGACGAATATATACAGCAGTTCAATTCGGATGATTTCCAGAATGAAACCATACTGGTAAAAGGTTCCAGGGTGTTTCAATTTGAAAGGATTGGAAAGCTGCTGGAGCAAAAAGCGCATCAGACCATCCTGGAGATCAATCTTTCAGCTATTTCCCACAACGTAAAGGTTTACCAGTCTTTACTGAAACCGGATACCAAGCTAATGGCCATGGTGAAAGCGTTCTCCTATGGCAGCGGCAGTTTCGAGATAGCCAACCTCCTGCAGTTCCATGGCGTCGATTACCTGACGGTAGCCTATGCCGACGAAGGCGTGGAGCTGCGCAGGGCAGGCATTACCATGCCCATCATGGTGATGAACCCCGAACCGGCCAGTTTCGACGCGATTTTGCAATGGCACCTGGAACCGGAGATCTATTCCATGCAGATACTGACCCAGTTTATGGAAGAAGTAACAGCAACAGGAAAAAGTGAATTCCCTGTTCACATCAAGCTGGATACAGGCATGCATCGCCTGGGCTTTATCAAAAGCGAAATCCCGGAACTGGCGCAGATCCTGACATCCACTCCATTGCTGAAGGTGCAGTCTGTGTTCAGTCACCTGGCCGCCAGCGAAGACCCGGAGAAAGACGCGCTGACGCAGAAACAGGGCCGTCTTTTCTATGAAATGAGCCATGAACTGCAAAAAGCATTAGGATATACCGTAATACGACATATTGCCAATAGCGCTGCAATCAGCCGCCATCCTGATCTACAGCTGGATATGGTAAGACTGGGGATCGGCATGTATGGCATCGATAGCAGCAAAGCAATACAGGACCAGCTGAAGAACGTCAGTACCCTGAAAACTACTATCGCGCAGCTGAAACACCTGGAAGAGGGCGATTCTGTGGGCTATGGCGCTACATGGACGGCTACCGGGCCTTCAGTTACCGCCACCGTGCGGATCGGGTATGCAGATGGGTACCCGAGAAGATTAAGCAAAGGCAAAGGCAAAATGCTGATCAAGGGCAAACTGGCGCCGGTAGTGGGTATTGTAGCTATGGATATGCTGATGCTGGATGTAACCCATATTCCGGATGTAATGGAAGGCGATGAAGTGATCGTTTTCGGAGAAGATCTGCCTGTCCAGGAAGTTGCTGAATGGGCTGAAACCATTCCCTATGAAATATTAACAGGAATTTCACAGCGTGTGAAAAGGGTATATTTCCAGGAATAATGAACTTGCAGGCTTCGACCTTTCAAATAAACCGTTATTTTTGATAAAATTTTAATATCAGTTGAAATATCGTCACGTCATATTTATCGTTGCTTTGATCCTTATAATTGATCAAACCCTGAAATTCTGGATCAAAACGCATATGTTCATGCAGCAGGAATTTATCATATTCCCTAATTGGTTCCGGATACATTTTATAGAGAATGAGGGAATGGCTTATGGACTTAAGTTCGGAGGGGATTTCGGAAAGATCTTACTGACGCTTTTCCGTTTGGTAGCTGTAGTGATAGGCTTTGTTTATATGAAGAAACTGGTGAAAGAGAAATACAACACCGGCTTGCTTGTCTGCGGCTCCCTGATCCTTGCCGGCGCTGCGGGCAACCTGATAGATAGTATGTTCTATGGCCTTATCTTCAACGACAGCGTAGGATATGAAGTAGCAAAATTCCTCCCTGCCGGCGGCGGGTATGGCAGCTTCCTTCATGGCCGGGTGGTAGATATGCTCTATTTCCCTATCTACGAAGGGTATTTGCCTAAATGGATACCATTCAAAGGCGGTGATTATTTCGTATTCTTCCGCCCTGTTTTCAACATTGCCGATGCCGCCATTTCTGTTGGCGTTATTACCATCCTGTTATTCCAGAAGCGTTTTTTCGGACATCACCTGCAGCATAAAACTACAGGGCAAGCGGTTTCGCAGGATCATGCGGTAGAATAAAAATATTTTCAGATAAGCAGAACGGGGCTGGCCAAAACCAGTCCCGTTTTTTATTCCAGACATTCCCTTTCGCCAGTTGCCTATCGTGATGACTTGAAATCATCAGGCCTCCTGATGCTGGCTCACCTCAGTATCAAAATTCTTTTAAACTAGATAACCATATCTTATTTTATTGATTTTCAATACAATACACTATAATAATCTTATATAACCCTCCCTTATACACGAAGATTTTTCTTTCCGGTGCTTTGAAATAAAAAATACCCGAGGTATATTTGTCTACTAATTCTATAGACTATATGGTTTTAAAATTTACAAAGCACTTATTATCAGACCGATGTTGAGGCACCAACACCGGCAAACTCCCCTTTAAACTCAAATTTATCTTTCCAGAATCTATTTAACGTTTCACATATTATGCAAAAGTTCTTACCTATAATGGCCAGATACCTCTTTATATTGTTGGTATTTAGTCCAGCCCTCGTAAATGCCCAATTAAACGGTTCGTACGTCATACAGGGACGGATCACAGACGACCATGGCGCAGGCTTGCCAGGGGCCACTGTACAGATAAAAAACACCTCTTTTGGTACGACTACCGACAGCACAGGAAAATTTGAAGTGACTACCAACTCCAAATTCCCGCTGAAACTGGTTATCCGCCTCATAGGCTATCAACCCCAGGAATTTGAAGTAAAAAACAGCAATAGTAAACTTGCTATACAGTTATTTACTCAATCGCTGTTGGTCAACGAAGTGGTAGTTTCTGCTTCCCGCCAGCAGGAAAAGATCCTCCGCTCGCCGGTCGCGATCGAAAAACTGGACATACGGGCTTTGAAAGAAACCCCTTCTTCTACCTTCTACGATGCATTAGGCAACCTGAAAGGCGTACAGATGACCACAGCGGGTCTTACCTTCAAAGTATTCAACACCCGCGGTTTCAACGTACCTAATAACTTCCGTTTCATGCAGCTGGTAGATGGTGTGGATAACCAGGCAGCTACACTGGGCGTACCGCTGGGTAACGCCATCGGGCCAACGGAGCTCGACATCAGCAGCGTTGAAGTTACCCCGGGCGCTTCTTCTGCGCTCTATGGCATGAACGCCATCAATGGTATGTCTAACCTCATTACTAAAAATCCGTTCCAATACCAGGGCGTAAGCGTTTACCAGAAAATTGCCGTTAACCACGTAGGCGATGCGGGCGGTGCAAAACCATTAACTGAAACGGCTATACGTTACGCGCAGGCGTATACCGATTGGTTTGCCTGGAAAGTGAACCTCAGCTATATGCAGGGTACCGACTGGTATGCCGACAGTCATAACGACTTCTCCCCGCAAACCAAAGCAAACCCCGACTTCCCGCAGTTAAGCGGCCCCAATAATATTGCCAACGACGCATGGAATAAATACGGCGATAACAGTAACCTGCAGGTAATAGACAAGGACGGTCGCGCTTACACCGTACACCGCACCGGTTACTGGGAAAAAGACCTGGTAGGCGATTTTACTGTAAGAAACAAAAAAGCCGACTTCTCTTTCAACTTCCGCCTGCCTCGCAAAATTGAATTATCAGCTTCTTACAGGTATGGGGAAATGGATGGTTTCTTCCAGCGTGGTAACAGGATAGGTCTGAAAGGTGTTACAGTACAAAACGCCAAGTTAGAACTGACCCATCCCGACTTTACCGTTCGCTCCTATATCTCCATCGAAAATACCGGTAATTCATACAACATGAACCCGCTGGCAGACAACCTGGAAAAATCTTTCAAACCAGACAAACAATGGCTGGCAGATTATACTAAAGGACTGAATGATGCCTTAACAGCAGGCGCCGACCTGGTAGCCGCTCACCAGGCTGCAAGGAATGCTGCCGATGCCGGCAGATGGACTCCGGGCACTCCCGCTTTTGATGCGCAGGTAGCCAAGATCAAAAGCATCAACGACTGGGATATTTACCCAACTTCCAAAAACCCCGCTAACACCAGCGGCGGCGCGGCCCTCCTGCAGAAAAGCCGTTTCTATCATACAGAAGGCACCTGGAACCTGCGCAAGTATATCACCTTTGCAGATGTACTGGTAGGAGCCGACTACCGGACTTACGAGATCATCCCTGACGGTAATAACTTCGTTGACTTCTCATTACCGGTCGACAAACGCAACCAGCCAGGCGGCAAGCATATCTGGTATGGCAAATACGGCGGCTTCGCACAGATCAGTAAAACCTTCTTCAATGATGCGTTAAAGCTCACGGGATCATTAAGGTATGATAAAAACGAACAGTTCGAAGGTAAAGTGAACCCACGTATAGCGGCGGTTTACAGCATCAAAGACAAACACAACTTCCGCATATCCTGGCAGAACGGGTTCCGCTTCCCGTCACTGTTTGAAGCCTATTCATTCGTAAACAACGGGCAGGTAAGGCGTGTAGGCGGTCTGGCCTTCATCGAACAGGGACTGGGTTACTTTAAGAATTCCTTCCTTACCAGCACAGTGGATGCCTTCGGCGTAGCTGTAAACAAAACCATCAATGCCGAACACGTTTCCAAAGAAGCGGCAGCAGCAAAAAATGCAGGCATCCTCAAAGTAGCGAACCTCGACCCCATCGTACCTGAAGAGATCACCGCTTTCGAAGCCGGTTATAAAGCCGTATTACTCGACAACAAACTGTTCATCGACGTAGACGGATACTACTCTTCTTACAAACACTTCATCGGCCAGATCGAAACCGTAGTACCTAAATCAGGTAATGTAAACAACCCTGATCAGCAGGTTCTACTGCAAATGCTGGATAAATCACAGCAGGATCGTTACAGGGTTTGGACCAACAGTAAATCCAAAGTAAGTAACTACGGTTTCGCAGTAGCAGTTACTTACGACATCTATAAGAACTATACAATAAGCGGCAACGCCAACTATAACAAGCTGGCACAGGATAAAACCAAAGACGATGCGTTGATCCCCGGGTTCAACACACCGGATTGGTTTACAAACGTGAGCATCGGCAACCGCAACGTATACAGGAACCTTGGATTTAACGTTGTATGGCACTGGCAGAACACCTTCTACTGGCAGAACCTCTTTGGCAACGGCGATGTTCCATCTTACAGCACGGTGGATGCACAGATCACCTACCGTGTGCCTAAGATCAACACCAGCTTCAAGTTGGGAGCGTCGAACCTGCTGAACACCTCTTACTTCCAGTATGTAGGCGGTCCCACCATGAAAGGATTATACTACCTGTCTGTAACGTACGATAACGTTTTCAAGAAAAAATAACCAGTAACCTTTGGCTGTATCAAAAGCGGTTTGCTTTTGATACAGCCTATACAAAACAACGATCATGGCTACACGTACTTCGGCTATCCCGGTTAAACGAATTGCTATCATACTCAGCTTAACTGCTGTAGTTGCAGGTTTGGTGTATGCCTACGAACGTCCATTGTTTCAACAGGAAGAAGTAGGGCGGTTTTTCTCTACTGTCTTCACCCCATCTTTATTCTTTTATATAATCGTGGGTTTATGCGCCCAGCTGGTAGACGGGGCATTGGGAATGGCCTATGGCGCCACTTCTTCGTCGCTGCTCTTAGGTTTGGGCGTATCACCTGCCGTTAGCAGTGCCAGCGTACATGTAGCGGAAGTATTTACAACCGGGGCTTCCGGTTTTGCGCATTTTAAACTGGGCAATGTAAACAAGAAGTTATTCCTCTGCCTGTTAATCCCGGGGATGATAGGCGCAATATCCGGCGCCTGGCTGTTATCAGACAAGATAGACGGCGACCTTATCAAGCCATTTATCAGCGTATATTTAATGATACTTGGGGTAATTGTTATAAGGAAAGGATTGTCGGAAAAAATAAAGAAAAGTAAAACCAAACGCATTGGTCCACTGGCCTTCATTGGCGGATTTATGGACGCTATAGGCGGTGGCGGCTGGGGACCCATTGTTACCTCTACCTTGTTAAGCAAAGGAAGATCCGTTCCTTATACTATCGGTTCTGTTAATGCGGCAGAATTCTTCATCTCTCTTTCCAGCGCAACCACTTTTATTCTTTTTACCGGTATCTCAGGCTGGCAGGTGATCATAGGCCTGGTGATCGGCGGCGTTATTGCCTCTCCGTTTGCCGCTGTACTGGTAAGAAAAATAAAACGCAAACCTTTGATGATAATGGTAGGCGTGTTGATTATCATATTGAGCCTCCGCACCATTATACCCAGCTTACTTCACCTCGTTCGTTAGTTCTTTCTTCTCCGAATAACAACGTATATTGTTTAACGTTACTTCCGCTATCTGTGTGAGCGCCTCCCTGGTAAAGAATCCCTGGTGCGCGGTGATGAGCACATTGGGAAAGGTAGTAAGCCTCGACAGCACATCATCCATGATAATCGTATCAGAAAAATCCTGGAAGAAAAGATGCTCTTCCTGTTCGTATACATCAATAGCCAGCGCCCCTATATGGCCTTTTTTCAGGGCGTCTACAACCGCAACGGTATCTATCAGCCCGCCTCTGCTGGTATTGACCAGGATCACTCCTTTTTTCATAGAAGCAATGCTTTCCCGGTTGATCATATGCTTTGTTTCCGGCATTAAAGGGCAATGGAGGGAGATCACATCGGCCTCGGTAATCACTTCCTGCAACGATTTATAAACAACGCCTGCCTGTACCAGTTCCTTGTTTTCATATACATCGTGTGCGATCACCTTGCAGCCAAAGCCCAGCATGATCCAGCAAAATACCATCCCGATGTTTCCGGTACCGATCACGCCAACAGTTTTTCCATATAGGTCGAACCCTTCCAACCCCGCCAGCGTAAAATTATTATCACGTATACGGTTATACGATTTATAGATCTTCCGGTTCAGGGAGAGCAACATGGTTACTGCATGTTCGGCTACCGCGTGGGGCGAGTACGCAGGCACCCGCACTACCCGGATACCCGCTGCTGCCGCGGCAGCCAGGTCTACGTTATTGAACCCTGCACACCGGAGCGCGATCAGTTCCACGCCTTTTTCCTTTAGCTGTGCAATTACCTCTGCATTCACCTGGTCGTTCACAAATACACAGATAACTTTCTCGTTTTTGATCAGGGCGGTATTGTCCACATTCAGGGGCGATTCCAGGAAACGGAGATTGTAAGAGGTCTTGAGGTTCGCTCGGGTAAAGTATTCGCGGTCGTAAGACTGGGCGCTAAAAAACAGGATATTCATATTGGTACAATTAAAAAGAGTCCCGTTTCTGATGTCGGGACTCTTCTACTTCATAAATATATTCTAGTTATTTTATTTCGCCTACCATGTGCGAAGGAACAACCCATTCGTCGAATTCGGCTGGCGTAACATAACCCAGTTTCACTGCCATTTCTTTCAGCGTAGTGCCTTCTTTATGGGCTTTCTGCGCAATTTCAGCAGCTTTGTAATAACCGATCTTGGTATTCAGCGCAGTTACCAGCATCAAAGAGTTTTCAACGTGTTTTTTGATGTTGGCTTCAATAGGTTCAATACCTTCAGCGCATTTATCGTTGAAGCTTACGCAGCCATCGCCTATCAGTCTTGCAGAGTGAAGGAAGTTATAGATCATTACCGGCTTGAACACGTTCAGTTCGAAATGCCCGGTAGCGCCGCCAACGTTGATGGCAACATCGTTGCCCAGCACCTGTGCAGCGATCATTGTCAGCGCCTCGCACTGGGTTGGATTTACTTTACCCGGCATGATAGAAGATCCCGGCTCGTTATCGGGGATATGGATTTCGCCGATTCCTGCACGTGGGCCGGAGCTCAGCATACGGATATCGTTGGCTATTTTCATCAGGCTCACCGCAACAGTTTTCAATGCACCGTGCGCCTCTACGATAGCGTCGTGGGCAGCCAGCGCTTCGAATTTGTTTTCTGCAGTAACGAAAGGCAAACCTGTGAGGGTAGCGATATTTTTAGCTACGTTTTCTGAGTAACCTTTAGGCGTATTGATACCGGTACCAACAGCAGTACCTCCCAGGGCCAGTTCGGCAAGGTGAGGAAGGGTGTTGTTGATAGCTCTTAACCCGTGATCCAGTTGGGATACATAACCGCTGATCTCCTGGCCCAGTGTAAGAGGGGTTGCATCCATAAAGTGGGTACGGCCTATCTTAACGATATGTTTGAAAGCTTCGGCTTTCTTAGCCAGCGTATCACGCAGTTTTTTTATCCCCGGGATGGTTACTTCCAGCAGCATTTTGTATGCAGCGATGTGCATAGCTGTAGGAAAGGTATCGTTGGAAGACTGGGATTTATTAACATCATCATTCGGATGAATGAATTTATCTTTATCTGTAAGCTGTCCGCCGTGAATAACGTGAGCGCGGTAAGCGATCACTTCGTTCACGTTCATGTTGGATTGAGTACCTGAACCGGTTTGCCATACCACCAATGGAAACTGATCGTCTAATTTTCCTTCCAGGATCTCGTCACATACCTGACCTATCAGATCGCTTTTTTCTTTAGGTAAAACACCAGCTTCCAGGTTAGTGATAGCTGCCGCTTTTTTCAGGTAAGCAAATGCCTTGATAATTTCTTTAGGCATTTTGTTGATATCCTGTGCGATCTTGAAATTTTCAATGGAGCGTTGTGTTTGAGCACCATAATAAGCGTTTACAGGTACTTTTACCTCACCCATCGTGTCTTTCTCTATTCTGTATTCCATGAGAGTTAAGCTTTTGATTAAAATTGGATACAAAAATAAAGAATTATGATTTTAGGACAGGAGGATTTTACGATCCTTCCTAAATATATAATTCACTGAATATCATTTCCCTGTAAAGTTCGGAAGCCGTTTTTGGATAAAGGCCGCGGTGCCTTCCTCCATATCCTTGGTGCCAAAACAGGCTGCAAATTCATCCAGTTCTACCTCATAACCATTCAATTGCTTATCCACGCAGGCATTCACACATTTGATCACTCCGGCAACCGCCAGCGGCGCTTTTGATTTTATTTTCTGAAGTATTGCCAATGTTTTGGGAAGCAATTCTGCCGCAGGGAACACATGGTTCACCAATCCCCAGGCCAACGCATCTGCCGCATTGATCATATCACCGGTCATCATAAGCTCCATGGCCTTGCCTTTTCCGATCAACTGCGTAAGTCTTTGAGTTCCGCCATAACCCGGTACCAGGCCAAGGTTTACCTCCGGTTGACCAAATTTTGCGTTTTCGCTGGCTACCCGGAAGTGACAGGCCATTGCCAGTTCGCATCCCCCGCCCAATGCAAACCCATTCACCGCTGCTACAAACGGCTTAGGGCAGCTTTCAATCCGCTGGAAGATCGTCTGTCCTAATTTGGCCAACTCCCTTCCGCCCTGTTCCGACAAGGTTAAGAATTCACTGATATCAGCGCCCGCCACGAATGCTTTTTCTCCTGCGCCGGTTATAATCGCTCCTTTAATATTCCGGTCACTATACACTTCGTCTATCACCAACGCAAGCTCCTTTAACACCTGCTGGTTTAAAGCATTCATCTTCTCCGGGCGATTAATGGTGATCATTAAAATACCATCTTCGAACTGTTTACTTATCATCTGATACATGAGCAGTAGTTTATTTTACCAATATTACATAATGTTTCACGAGTTTCACACAAAGACGCGGAGTTTCACGCAAAGACGCGGAGTTTCACGCAAAGACGCGGAGTTTCACGCAAAGACGCGGAGTTTCACGCAAAGACGCAAAGGAGCAAAGAGGCAAAGGATTTAAAACTGAAACGAATTTTAAGAAAGCAAAGGAACTGAAGATTATGTTATATATAACGTGCTCTTCATTTCCTTTGCTTTCTTTTTTTTTTCTTAAAAAAAATCCTTTGCCTCTTTGCTCCTTTGCGTCTTTGCGTGAAACTCCGCGTCTTTGCGTGAAACTAATAGTTCACTTCGATCTCCGCTTTGCCGCTTTTCATTTTCATGTAGTGCCTTTTGGATTTAATTTTAAAGATATCCATACCGCTGAAGTTGTAGCTCAGGGTTACGAATACCAGCTGGGCCTCTGTGTTTTTATACGGAGTGAAAACATTGTTATCCTTGTCTCTTGTTTTGAAGTCTTTGTTGAAGAAGTTCTGCGGATAGTATTGCACTTTCAGGCCAAAGCCGGGTTCAAACCTCATACCTGCAAAAAGCGAAGGCATGATCAGGGGAGTGCGGTCGCTGAACCACTCATTGAATTTGCGTACTTTTTTTCCGTCTACAAACTGCTTTTCTTTATAATTGAAGGCCAGGTCCACTTCTCCGCCGGCAAAGAAGAAGAAAGAACCGGAGTTAAGATCGCCTATTTTGAACCCTAACGGTACGCCAAGGGTATATACGCGTTGTTTCAGTTTCAGGGAATCATAGGGTTTAGAGATGAGCCCTATGTTCTTGATATTTATCCCGGTGAAAATGCCGAAGTTCTTGGAAAAATCTTTGTTGAAGTTAGATCCTACGTTAAAGAACAGGGTAAAACGGGGGATATTTCGTACATGCACCCCGTTATCCTTCATGGAAGCGAAGGAAAGAAGGGCCCCATTACCCCCGTGGGTAACATATACGCCTTGGCGGTGTTTGGGATATTTGCCAAAAATGATAGAGAAAGAGGAAGATATCCGCTCCGTGGTATCGGTATCATGCCTGGCTGCATTAGTGGAATCTTTCTGGTCCTGCGCATACGCATTACCGCATAACAGTATCAGTATCAGGATTAAAGGGCGTAACTTGTATTGCATAAACGGTCGTTGTGGTTTTTAGATTTGGTGGATTATTTGACTTAAAGACGACCCGGTTTATAAAATGTTACGCCGAAAACAAATATTTTTTAAAAATTTCTGTGTTTAGTTACCCAGTCGGTGATATAGGCTGCAATATCCTGGGTATTGGTACCCGGGGGGAACAATTCTCCCACCCCCATCTGCTTCAATTCCGCCATATCCGATTCGGGGATGATACCGCCGCCTGTTAACAGTACGTCTTTCAACCCTTTTTCCTCCATCTGGGCAATGATCTTAGGAAATACTGTCATATGTGCGCCCGACAGGATGCTGATCCCTATAGCATCCACATCTTCCTGCAGGGCGGCATTGACCACCATTTCGGGGGTCTGACGCAGGCCGGTATAGATAACTTCCATCCCGGCGTCGCGGAGCGCTGCGGCAATCACTTTTGCACCCCTGTCATGGCCGTCCAGGCCCACTTTTGCCACTAACACACGAATCGGACGATTTAACGCATTGACCATACCTTTTTTCTGATTGAGGGGTAAATTTACGAAAAAGCATAACGCATAAAGCTTTCAGCTTTTTTGTACATTTGCTCTCCAAGAAAAATTAAATATGAGCGAAGAAAGGTCCCTCAATTTTATAGAACAAATTGTAGAAGAAGACATAGCTAATGGCGTAAATAACGGGCGTGTGCTTACACGTTTCCCTCCTGAGCCCAATGGTTACCTCCATATCGGGCATGCCAAATCAATAGTCCTGAACTTTGGTCTTGCCCAGAAATACAATGGAAAAACCAACCTTCGCTTCGATGATACCAACCCCGTAACTGAGGATACCGAATACGTTGAATCTATTAAGAACGATATTCGCTGGCTGGGCTTCGAATGGGCTGCAGAGCTTTACGCATCAGACTATTTCGAGCAGATCTACCAGTTTGCCATCACCCTGATCAAAAAAGGACTGGCCTACGTGGAAGACGCCACAGCAGAGGAAATTGCCAAACATAAAGGAACGCCTACCACTCCGGGTACTCCAACCCCGTCCAGAAGCCGTTCTGTTGAAGAGAACCTCGACCTGTTCCAACGCATGCGGAACGGCGAGTTTAAAGACGGAGAAAAGACCCTCCGTGCGAAAATTGACCTGGCTTCTCCTAATATGCACATGCGCGATCCTATCCTGTACAGGATCAAGCATGCACATCACCACAGAACCGGCGATAAATGGTGCATTTACCCAATGTACGATTTCGCCCACGGCCAGAGCGATAGCATAGAGGAGATCACCCATTCCATCTGTACGCTGGAATTCATCCCTCACCGTCCGCTGTACGACTGGTTTATCAAAGAACTGGAAATATTCCCAAGCCGCCAGTACGAATTTGCCCGTTTAAACCTGAACTATACGGTAATGAGCAAACGTAAACTGAAGCTCCTGGTTGAGGAAGGTTTTGTAAAAGGCTGGGATGACCCGCGTATGCCTACCATCAGCGGTTTGCGCCGCAGGGGATACACCGCATCCAGCATCCGTGAACTGTGCGAAAGAGTAGGGGTACAGAAGAGAGATCATGTTATCGAGATAGGCCTGCTGGAATTCTGCATCCGGGAAGAACTGAATAAAACAGCCAACCGCGTAATGGCGGTACTGGACCCGGTTAAGCTGGTTATCACCAACTATCCCGACGGGCTGGTAGAAGAACTCACTGCCGACAATAACCCGGAAGATGAAAGTGCAGGTTCACGCACCCTGCATTTCAGCAAAACGCTTTATATAGAAAGGGAAGACTTCATGGAAAACCCAACCAAGAAGTACTTCCGCCTGGGGCCCGGCCTGATGGTGCGTTTAAAGAACGCTTATATCATCAAGGGAGAAAGCGTAGAAAAAGATGCAGATGGCAATATCACTACCATCTATGCAACCTACCTGCCTGAAAGCAAAAGCGGCGGCGATACCAGCGGTCTCACTGTTAAAGGTACCATTCACTGGGTGAGCGCCGAACATGCAGCCAAAGCTGAAGTAAGGCTCTACGACCGCCTGTTTACAAGCGAGAATCCTAACGCCGAGGAAGCTGACTTCAGAACCTTCCTGAACCCCGATTCCCTGCAGGTGATACCAGAAGCCTATGTAGAACCAAGCCTGCTGGAAGCCAAAGTAGGCGACCGGTTCCAGTTCCTGCGTAAAGGATACTTCTCCGTAGATCCGGACAGCACTAAAGACAAGATCGTCTTTAACCGCACCGTAACGCTGAAGGATACCTGGGCCAAGGAGTCCAAGAAAGCGTAGTTGCACGCAGAGACGCGGAGAGGAGCAAAGAGGCAAAGGATTTTTTTTAAGAAAATAATTAAGAAAGCAAAGGGATCGAAGATTGTGTTATATAACATAATCTTCGATCCCTTTGCTTTCTTATTATTCGCTTCGATCCAAATGTCCTTTGCCTCTTTGCTCCTCTCCGCGTCTCTGCGTGCAACCCCTACTTCGAGAAGGCTGCGAGCCCGTTAGCTATTCTGGTGCGGGTTTCCTCTACGCCCAGGGTGGCTACGATGTTGAAGACCGGAGGGCCGAATTTGCCGCCTGTCAGCATGATGCGGAATGGCAGCTGCACGTCTCCCATTTTCAGGTTCCTTTCTGTTGCCAATGCTTTGAATGCCGCTTCCAGTTCAACGTCTGTGGCCGTAGTCAGGCCTGCCAGTTGTTCAGACCAGGCATTGAAGAAGGCCGCTTTATCATCATTCCATTTTGGCAATACAGCTGCTTCATCGTAGGCCGCAGGGCGTTCGAAGAAGAAGAAACCGTGTTCCCAGATATCGTTAACAAAATAGCAGCGGTCTTTTACCAGGGCTGTTACCTTGGTGATATACGAAAGGTCTGACTGGATGTTCTTTTCTGCTAAAACAGGCTGGAACAGGGCTGCCAGCGTTTCATTGTCTTTATGCAGGATGTATTGGTGATTGAACCATTTAGCTTTTTCGAAGTCGAATTTTGCTCCTGCTTTATGTACTCTTTCAATACTGAATTTCTCTACCAGTTCCTGTAAGGAGAAGATCTCCTGGCCGGTACCATCGTTCCATCCCAGCATAGCCAGCATATTGATGAATGCTTCAGGAAGGAAGCCGATTTCACGGAATCCCTTGGTGAGTTCACCTGATTTAGGATCTGTCCAGTTCATCGCATATACAGGAAATCCGAGCCTGTCGCCATCCCTTTTGCTTAGCTTGCCATTACCGTCTGGTTTCAGTATCAGCGGCAGGTGCGCCCATTGCGGCATCTGTTCTTCCCAGCCGAGGTATTTCCATAGCAGCAGGTGTACAGGTGCTGAAGGCAGCCATTCTTCACCCCTGAAGGCATGAGAGATCTGCATCTGGTAATCGTCTACCACTACTGCGAGGTGATAGGTAGGCATACCATCAGCTTTCAGCAATACTTTATCATCTACCAGGGAAGTATTGAAAGTAACTTCTCCACGCACCATATCAACAAATGTCAGGTCTACATTGGCTGGCATGTTGATACGGATCACATGCGGCGTATTCTTCGCCAGCAGTTCCTGTACTTCTGCATCCGGAAGGGTCAGGGAATTGCGCATTTTTTCCCTTACCGCATGGTTATACTGCGGAGACGGATTTTCAGGCGTTTTCAGCCTGGTACGCATTTCTTCCAGTTCTTCCGGCGTATCGAAAGCATAATAAGCGTGGCCGGATGCAACCAGCTTTTCTGCATATTGCCTGTAATTGGCTTTACGTTCACTTTGACGGTAAGGGGCGAAAGGACCGCCTACTTCGGGGCTTTCGTCGGGATTCAGACCGCACCAGCGCAGGCATTCATAGATGTATTCCTCTGCGCCAGGCACATAACGTGTCTGGTCTGTATCTTCAATACGCAGCACAAAATCTCCGTTATGCTGCTTTGCAAATAAATAATTAAACAACACAGTACGGACACCGCCAAGGTGTAAACCGCCAGTAGGACTAGGTGCAAAACGCACTCTTACTTTTTTGTGACTCATAGACGGCAAAGATAAGCATTTCGGTTTTAGACAATTAAGCGAATAGCCTACGGATTATTAATGAATTAAAAATTTTCGGAGCCGCGTTATAGCACCGGCACAATAAGTATATTGCAGTATATGTTCTATCTTACTAAAACTCCCGGAATCCTGAAGGCCGTATACAAAAGCTGTATATGGAATATGCCCCCATCCGGCAATAAAGTATACCTGACATTTGATGATGGCCCCCATCCGCAGGCCACTCCTTTTGTCTTAGAGCAATTAGCCAGATACCAGGCTAAAGCTACTTTCTTTTGCATAGGAAAGAATGTTGTTGAACATCCTGGTATTTACCAGCAAATACTGGAAGCAGGCCACGCGGTCGGCAATCATACCCACAACCATCTTAATGGCTGGAAAACCGGTACAGAGAAGTATATAGAGAATGTATTGGAAGCCGGCAAATATATCTCTTCAACGTTGTTCAGACCCCCGTACGGGCGTATTACCCCGTTCCAGATCCGTCAACTCAAGGATAAAATACCAGGCGTTAAGATCATCATGTGGGACCTGCTAAGCGGCGATTTCGATACCGGCATCAATGGAGAAGCCTGTGTTCAGAACGTTGTATTCAAGCTCGCTCCAGGCTCAATAGTAGTATTCCATGATAGTACAAAGGCCTGGGACCGGATGGAATACGCTTTACCCCGCATCCTGGAATTCTGCAAGAAAAAAGGATTGGAGCCGGCGGCTCTGCAGTTCTAGTTTCACGCAAAGACGCAGAGAGGGGCAAAGAGGCATAAGGATTTTTTTAAGAGGCATAAGATGTTTTTTAAGAGACATAAGATGTTTTTTATAAAATTAATTAAGAAGCAAAGGGATAGAAAATTGTATTAATTAATATAACACAATCTTCTATCCCTTTGCTTTCTTATTCTCTTAAAAAATCCTTATGCCTCTTAAAAAAATCCTTATGCCTCTTTGCCCCTCTCTGCGCCTTTGCGTGAAACTATAATTTGATCTCCTTGGATTTGTCGCCCACGGTGATGGTAGCGGTACCGCTGCAGGTGATATTTGTATCTGTATATTCGATCACTCCTGTTGTCTTGTTCAGTTCTACCTTCAGTTTGCCTTTACTTATATGTTCGCAGGCCCATTTCTTGATCAAAGGGGTAACGGTAGTGAAATTAGCTGTTTCGCCTGCAGGTCCGCCCTGGTTGTAAGACAGGCTGGCGGTGCCTTCTACGCTGAATACATCGTCTATCGGGTTGCGCACAGGCGCGTTTACATCGAAGCCTGCTGTTTGTGTCACGGTTCTTTTGGTAGCATACTTCACGATAATTGTATCGGCCAGGCTAACCTCGCCATTGGCTACTTCCAGCGTATACCTGATACCGGTAGTTTTGGTATAGGTAGCGTTGCTGATGGTAAGATTGCCTTTAACGGTTTTGCCGTTGACTTTATAATTGCTTGGTTCCACTACTACAGAAGAAGTGCCGCTGAACAGGGGACCGTTAAAAGTTACGTTTAATACCCCGCTGCGGTAGTTGCCGTAATTATCGAGGCAGGAAGTACCGAAATCTATTTTTACCCTTTTTGGCCAGGTGTCGCCTGTTGCATCGAGCAACTCGGCAAACGGGCAGGGAGCTGCTTCAGCAAGGTTGCCGGATGGCTGCGCCTGGCGGGCGCCGGGAATGGCCGTACCCTGGGAAATGGCAACAGTAGATACTGTTTCAAACAGGTCGCCATACATGGCGCTGACCACAGCTTCATGTTGAACGGCAGCAATAGTGTTATTATCTGATTGGTTGTTAGGAGCTGTGTCGGTGGTTACCTCCTTTTTGCAGGCGAAGAAAACGGCGGCTGCCGCCACTCCTGCAAACGTCCAGGCCAGCACACGGTTTGTACTGAAATAGCTTTTCATAGTTTAGGTTTTTTTAGCAATTAGGTTTTTCGGTCTGTACCTTTGTAAATATAAAGATAGGCTTTAAATATTAAAGAAAATACAAATTTAAAAGAAAAATATAATATGCACTGGATAGACACCCATACTCACCTTTATTCAGAAGAATTTGACACGGATAGAACTGCAATGGTAGAAAGAGCGGTAGCCCTGGGTGTGGATAAGCTGTTATTGCCCAATATAGATGAGAATTCAATAGATGCGATGCTGAGGCTGGAAGCTGAATTTCCTGGGCAGGTATATGCTATGATGGGCATTCATCCGTGCTATGTAACAAGAGAAGTAGATGTGCAATTGGCGCTGGTGAGGTCGTGGTTTGAAAAGAGATCGTTTGTGGGAGTGGGAGAGATAGGGTTGGATTTTTACTGGGATAAATCGTTGCTTGACCAGCAGTACAAAGCCTTCAGAGAGCAATTGAAGCTGGCCAGGGAGTATAAGTTGCCGGTATCCATTCATAGCCGGGAAGCCACGAGGGAAGCGATAGATGAAGTAAGGCAATTGCAGGACGGGAATTTAAGCGGTGTATTCCACTGTTTTTCCGGCACTTTGGAAGAAGCCAGGGAAGTTATTGACCTGGGCTTTTACCTGGGGATCGGCGGAGTTGTTACGTTCAAGAAAGCAGGACTGGATAAGTTGCTGGAGGCTATTGACCTTAAACATGTGGTGCTGGAAACTGACTCGCCTTACCTGGCGCCGGTACCATTCCGGGGGAAACGCAACGAAAGCTCGTACATTCCATTGATCGGCGAGAAGATCGCGAATATAAAAAATCTAAAAATAGAAGAAGTAGCAGTTATAACAAGCAGTAATGCCGGCAAATTATTCAAAACGCTCTAACTGTTTAGTGAATACCTTTGCAGGCGATGGCTACCAGTAAAATGAGTAAAATTCTGATCATCTACACTGGCGGAACTGTAGGTATGATCTATGACGACAAAACCAAAGCGCTCCGCCCTATAGGCTTTAATGAAATACGGAATAATCTGCCGGAACTGTACAGGATGGGAATCGACTTCTACGTGTATACGTTCAATCCGCCTATCGACTCTTCCGACATGCAGCCAGAGATCTGGGTTGAATTAGCAAGTATCATTGAAGACCGTTATGATAGATACGATGGCTTCGTGATCTTACATGGTTCCGACACCATGGCATTCACTGCTTCGGCGTTGAGCTTTATGCTGGAAAATCTTTCCAAACCTGTGATCCTTACAGGCTCCCAGCTCCCTATCGGCAAGATCCGTACAGATGCCAAGGAAAACATTATTACAGCCATGGAAATCGCTTGCAGCAGGCATAATGGCAGTAATGTATCAATGGTTCCGGAAGTTTGCATCTATTTCGACTTTTCGCTTTTCAGGGGTAACAGGGCCAAGAAGTATAACGCAGAGAAATTTGAAGCGTTTTACTCCATGAACTATAACCGCCTTGCAGAAGCAGGTATCGACATCAAGTTCAGACCCCAGTTCATGCTGCCTACACCTACCAAGCCTTTGAAGGTGCATAAAGACCTGGAAACAAATATTACTGTGCTTAAGTTATACCCTGGTATTACCCGTAGCGCCGTGGAAGCTATATTGAGCGTTCCGGGTCTGAAAGGGGTAGTAATGGAAACATTTGGAAGCGGGAATACCAATACCCAGCCATGGTTTATAGAAAGTCTTAAGAAAGTTATTGACAAAGGCGCTATTGTGATCAACATCACCCAATGCGATGGCGGATCTGTTGAATTGGGCAAATATGAAACGAGCCAGCACCTGGTTGAAATAGGGGTTGTAAGCGGCCATGATATGACCTTTGAAGCCGCCATTACCAAGATGATGTTTGTATTAGGCCAGGGCCTTTCTGTAGAAGAAACCAAGAAGCAATTGGAGACCTCTCTCAGGGGTGAATTAACTCCGATCCAGGTATATTAGACCTTCGAAGGGGGGTTATGTACCGCATAATCCCCACTTTCCTCTCTTATCGTTGAACATTTTTGTTATAATTGTAGTTAACCAGATATATTATCTCAATTTCACCACAACTAAATTAACCTCGTTATGAATGTAACGCTAACTCAAAAATTCATCGCAGAACTTTTTGGCCCTTTGTATTGGTTTTTATGGGCTGCGGCAGCGCGGTTCTGGCCGGGGCGCATGTAGGTTTCCTGGGAATCGCTTTCGCTTTCGGTTTATCCGTTCTGGTTATGTGCTATGCGATCGGGCATATTTCAGGATGCCATCTGAATCCTGCTATCACCATTTCGATGTTGTCGACAGGCAAAATAACCGGTAAAGACGCCGGCGCTTATATAGTTGCTCAGGTACTGGGAGCTATCATTGCGTCAGCCCTGCTCCTGTTCATTGCCCAGGGCAAAGCGGATTACAGCCTGGCTGCCAACGGTCTCGGAGCTAATGGAGTAGAAGACGGATCACCCGACCACTATTCGCTGGTTAGCGGGCTGGTAGCCGAAATTGTACTTACTGCCTTATTCCTGGTAGTGGTTCACGGCAGCACCAGTAAAAACAACGCCAACACAAAATTTGCGGGTATTTCCATCGGCCTTTGCCTTACTCTCATTCATATTGTAGGCATTCCTGTAACCGGGGTATCAGTGAACCCAGCCCGGAGCATCGGCCCGGCCCTTTTTGTTGGCGGACATGCTATTTCCCAGCTTTGGGTGTTCATTGTTGGTCCGATCGTTGGAGGCCTGATAGGCGGCGGGATCTGGAAACTTTACGACAGGAATTAAAAAAAATTTGAAATACAAATGAAAAGATTATCTTTGCAACCCTGAAAAGGAAAATTCAACCGTTTTCCACTTATTTCAGAAAGATAATCACGGAAGAGTGCAGGAGTGGTTGAACTGGCACGCCTGGAAAGTGTGTATAGGTGAAAGCCTATCAAGGGTTCGAATCCCTTCTCTTCCGCAAGCTTTAAGCTCTCAGGTCGAAAGACTTGGGGGCTTTTTGTTTATAGCCGCTACTACACCCATAACCAATCACGGCTGTACCAATGCTAGCCAAACGACTGCCGGAATTCCAAAGGCGATTGATCCGTTTTTGTTTTAAACAACTTGCTGAACGACTGCAGATGCTCAAAGCCTAATGCGTAAGCAATTTCGCTAACTGACATATCGGTAGCAGATAATAACTCTTTGGCTTTAACAATGAGCTTTTCATGGATATGCTGTTGCGTATTTTTGCCGGTGATTGACCTCAACATGGCGCTTAAGTAATGTGGAGAAACGTTTAACTCTTCCGCTAAAACTGCAACTGTTGGCAACCCTTCCTTGGACGGCTTGTGGCTATCGAAATACCGGTTCAGCAGGTCGTCTAATTTGTCAAGTAGTTTGTGACTGGCAACCTTGTTCGTTTTAAACTGCCGTTGATAAAACCGTTCGATATATGTCAGCAATGCCTCGATCAAAGCAATCGCTATCTTCTGGCTAAACCCGTCCCTGGCTTTCTGGAACTCGTTAGCAATATTTGCAACAATGGTGTTTATTATAGTTTGCTCTTCATCAGACAAGAACAAGGCTTCATTGAAATCGTAGTAAAAAAAATCGTAGCTCCTTATCTTCCCGGCAAGTGATGTTTGTAATAAAAAATCGGGGTGAATGCAAAGCATCCATCCCGAGGCAACCGAACTTACAGCCTTGTTCGGTTCAACTTTTACTACCTGTCCCGGCGCCCGGAAACCTAACACGCCCCCGTCAAACCCCTCCGGTTGCAAACCATATTTTTCCCTTGCCGTATAGCCGCTTTTAAAAGATATTACATAAAAGCCAAAGACTACATTTCCCGACTCTATTTGGCTATATACCGGAGCGGTAGCAATATCTACAACACTGATCAATGGATGCTCAGGGGGAGGTAAATTTCTTAATTTATAAAACTGCCCGATTGTTTTTATTTGATGAATCATTCAGCTAAATTGTAAGTACAATTTTTCCTGCGGTACGACGGGTTTCTACCTGGGTATGAGCTTCCGCGATAGATGTAAAAGGATAAGTTTTAGCGATGTGGGATTTTATCAGGCCCTTAGACATCAGATCGGCGAAGGCTCTAAGATCTGCTCCGTTAAATTGTAACGCTCTTAAAGATAAATTTACTTTTTTTTCTTTTGCCCGGGATACCAGTTCCTTATCTGGCAGAGCTAAGATCGAAATAATAGAACCACCCGGTTTGGTAATATCAATAGAACGTTCTAAAGTTTCTCCGCCTATAGTATCAAACACCCAATCAACATCTTTAACTACCTCCCAGAAATTTTCAGCCTGGTAATCGATATGCCTGTCAGCGCCGAGAGCCATTACAAAATCGCGGTTCCTGGCGGAAGAGGTCGCAATTACCTCCGCACCCAGGTATTTGGCTATCTGCACTGCATAGTGGCCCACTCCGCCCGAAGCGCCATGAATGAGGATCTTATCGCCTTTTTTGATATTCATTCCGTGCACTAATGGCTGCCAGGCAGTTAATCCGGCCATTGGAGCGGCAGCAGCTTCCTCGAATGTAATATTCCCGGGTTTATGGGCTAACAACCCCGCATCTACAGCCACGTATTCTGCATATCCGCCGGCATTTTGAAGAAGCGCAAAAACTGCGTCCCCAATCTCAAATCCATCCGTATTTTCAGCCTTTTCAACAACCTCTCCGGCTATATCCCAACCCATTATAACCGGTCGCTGGTCGCCGAATATATGATTGATAAATGAGGGGGTGCTGCGATAAATTGCATCCGCTGGGTTTATGCCAATGGCTTTAACCTTAACCAGAACTTCACCGCTTTTTAAAGCAGGTTTCTGTGCTTCGCCGGGCACCAGCTTGTCAGGTCCGCCGGCCTCGTATAATAAATATGCTTTCATGGTTCAAAATTCGGAACAAATCGCAATCGTGGTTTAGCCAAAACGGGTTAATGTTTAGCCTAAACGGAGAGCGCCCTATCGCCCTATCTAAGTGATCGTTCCAGGCAATCTTCCTCCCCAAATTTTCATGTCCCGATTTTTCTTGTAATCAGCAAATATTGTTATAGTATTGTATTGCCTTATACCTAAAATCAAATCGAATGAAACTTGTTTACCTATCCCTAAGTGTAGCATTCCTTAGCCTTTCTGCCTATGCCCAAAAAACTTCTATCAAATGGGGCGATGAATTCAATCTTCGTAAAGGCAGTACCGACCTGCGGGTGATATCCGTAGAAAAGAACGCCGCCTACCTGCAGGAAAGCCATCCCGCCCTGAAATCATATTTCGTTGTAGGCGCTACTATGAGAGAATCCGCCTCGCTCGTGAAGATAGATAAAGACCTGAAAGAAGTCTATCGTAACGATTTCAATAAAGAGCTGCGCGGAAAAGAGTTTGTACAGTTCCTTCCGTTCGAGGATAAACTATATCTCTTCTCGTCAGATTACAGCAAACGAGACAGAACCCTTGAAATTTATGCGTCCGCAATAGATAAAAATACAGGGGAATTAACAGGGGAGTTCAGACAGGTTGCTTCGTTTCTCAAAGAAGAGAAGAAAGATGACATCGACTTTAAGATCACTTACAATGCCGACAGTTCAAGGGTTTTAATAGTAAGCAGCGTAAAGGGTGCAGAGAAAAATATTTATAAAGTGCAGGAACTGGGCAAGAACCTGAGAGCAGCAGGCCGCCCCGTAACTTTAACCAATGAGTTTGAAGAAGACAAATACCAGCTGGAAGACCTGCTGTATACAAGCGACCGTAAGATCATCCTTGTAGGCCGGATGTATGAATATGAAGAAGGGAAAAAACAAAAAAAGAAATTCCTTGATTTTACCAACTACAACATCCGAATCTATAACGATAAAGGGAAACAACAATCAGAGCTCAATACAACCATCAACGGCAAATGGCTTATCAGTACTAAGCTGGTACAGGAAAAAAACAAAGATCTCGTACTTGCTGCCTTCTACAGCAATCAGAAAAAAGGGAAGACCATAGACGGCCTATTGGTTCAAAGAATTAATACCGCCGACGGAACAGCAATATCAACCAGCGATAAACCTATCAACAATTCGTTATTGAACGGTATGGATGACGATAATAACGAGGATGTAGATGATAAAGAAGACAGTAAAGAAGAAAGAAAAATGCGTGAAAGCCTCGCCAAATTAAAGGATGAAGGCGAAGGATTCTCAAAATATATGCAGTTCAGGAACATCTTCTACACAGAAGATAAAGGGCTTGTTATTTTTGCAGAACATTTTCATCATTACATCACCACCTCACAATCTTATACCTCGGGCGTTAACGGGATGCCCGGCACCTGGTCGACCACTACCTATTCCAACTACATTTCGGGAGACCTCCTGATGTGTAAAATCGATGCCTCAGGGAATATCAACTGGTTGCAGATACTTCCTAAAATGCAACGGGAGGTAATACGATATGGCAGCTACAGAACTCCGGGCTATGGGTTCAGCATGCATATGAGCTACTTCGCGGAAGGCAACCGGCCATTTTACTCCGGCTTTGGCGCAATTCAATCCGGCAACACCATTCACATCCTCTTCAACGATAACACCAAAAATTCCGGTATCGTACAAGCCGGGCAAAAGGCAAAATCGACCGTTCGTTTTTCGAAAACAGATTGCTATGTTCTGGACCTGGACGAGAATACAGGAAAGCTCTCCAGGAAAACATTCTTCTCCAATAAAGATGTACCCACCGCTATGCCAAGGTTAGGCGCGGTTATAGGAAATGATATGTATATGGTTGGAAAATCAGACAGGATGATCGGTAAAAGCAAAATAGCCGTAGCTAAAATCTCAATGGAGTAATAGCGCCTAAGAATTTTTCGGGCCTCGCGTTACAAGACGCGAGGCTTTTTATTTTCAACCAAAGGCTTTTGAAATTAAGGCAGATTTTTTCTAATCTTGCCCTAAACATTCTGCCTTGCATCAACTATCAGACATCCGGCAATTATATAACCCTGTTCAACCAACCGTTAAACAGTCGGCCGATCATGTCACGTATGCAGAACTTATGCCGGCTCCGGGACTGCAACAATTCATTTACTGCTACTGGCAACTCCGGACAACCCAAGCACTATCGGAACAGTTTATTTACCGGGTAGTAGCCGATGGATGCATTGATATTTATTTTGAACTCAACAACCCCAGGGACAGCTACGTCATGGGATTCTGCAAAAAATTCACTGAATTCCCCCTGGGCAATGTTTTCAACTATGTGGGCATACGTTTCCTTCCAACCATGTTCCCTCAACTGTTCAAAATAAATGCAAAAGAACTCAGCAACCGGTTCGAACAACTGGATAACGTAATTCCTTCAACGGCAGATTTTATCAGCAATCACCTGGGTATTGAACAAACGCCTGCACAGATTAAAGAAATATTCGATCGCTATTTTTTGGATCTTCTTTCCAAAACCTCCTTCAACCACGATAACAGGCTGTACGACGCCATACACCTGATATTGCGGCATTGCGGTACAATAGATATTGAACAGGGACTTGATACCGGGATCAGCTCCCGGCAGCTGAGAAGGCTGTTTGACTACTACGTGGGAGATACCGCTAAAACCTTCAGCAAGGTTGTTCGCTTCCAGCATATACTCAGGGCCAAACCATCCACCCAGAGCCTCAGAAAGAACAAACTATTTTTTGACGCAGGGTATTACGACCAGGCGCATTTTATTAAGGAATTCAGGAATTTTTATGGTGTAACTCCTTCCAAAGCATTCGGAAGATAGTTTGTCCGATTTTTACAATGTTGTATTCCCGGTAAGATGGAATTTTGTTCCATCATTAGGAATTATGAAACAACTTACTGTACTATTTGTAGCAATTTGCCTGGCAACAGGCGCTTATTCTCAAAAAAATAAACCCGCCATGAAACTGAATGCAGGTATCGTAACCGACAGGCTGAAAGAAAGTAAGGACTTCTACACAAAGGTCCTGGGCTTCGGCGTGACTTTCGAAAATGAATTCTATCTTCTTCTGCACACTCCCGGTAAAACAGCCGAAATAAGCTTTTTACTGCCCGATCACCCAAGTCAGCAGCCCTTGTTCCAGAAACCATTCCCGGGCCAGGGAATGTACCTTACAATTGAAGTAGAGGATGTCGACAAATTGTATGAAGAAATTAAAAAGAAAGAGGTCCCGGTCATTATAGCTATCAGGGATGAGCCATGGGGCGACAGGCATTTTGCCATAAAAGACCCTAACGGGGTAGGAATTGATATTGTAAAATATACCGCACAGGAATAGCCGGAAATATAGACAGGGAAAGCATCAATCCTTTCCCTATTTCTTTTTATCTTTAGAAGGCTAAACAGAACAGGATGAAAGTAACATATCTAACACCCACTGAACAGGTTTCAGAATATGTACAAAACATTCTTGTTATAGAAGAGCATCAGCTTGCCAACCCTTTTTCCTTACCGCTATACGCCAACGGATGCCCTACTTTACTGTTCCAGACAGCCAAAGGAAGGATCCGGGACTCAGCAAATCACCTGACCCTGTTCGGGCAAACGGTTTCCCCCGAACAATTGCTCATTAACGAAAGCTTTACGCTCATTGCCTATTTCCTCCGGCCATACGCCATCAACTCCCTGTTCGGTATCCCCGCCAGCGAGCTAAAAGACAAGCCTATTGACCTCCAACTCGTCTATTCTTCCCATTCCTTCCAGGAACAGTTATTGAATGCGGGAGATGTGG
The DNA here is from genome assembly GCF_900107795.1 of Chitinophaga terrae (ex Kim and Jung 2007). Taxonomy (GTDB): domain Bacteria; phylum Bacteroidota; class Bacteroidia; order Chitinophagales; family Chitinophagaceae; genus Chitinophaga; species Chitinophaga terrae. The sequence continues at coordinate 66,314 of NZ_FNRL01000011.1, read as the reverse complement.
AACAGATGATAAAGCTGATCGATCAATACTTTCTTTCCCTTATCGCCAGGATCAGGACAGATGATCAGTTGATCAGGTACGCCACTCAACAGATCATTGAACAGCCGTTCAAAGATGTGCTGTTAAAAACACAAAAGGAACTTTTCGTAACCGAAAGAACCTTCCAGCGGTTATTCGAAAAAAGTGTAGGATTATCACCCAATCAATTCAGGAAGATAAACCAGTTCAACAAAGCATTCCAACAGCTGAACAGGCGGCAGTTTTCCAGCTTTGCGGATATTGCATTCGAAAACGGGTATGCCGATCAAAGCCATTATATCCGCACCTTTAAAGAATTCACCGGTCTTACCCCTAAAGAATACCTGGACCTGATCTCAGGACTCTGAAATTCCATTTTGTCGGGTTTGTTCTATACCGCCATCTCCCTTTTCCCCAAATTTGTATCAAAATAAATGATATGCGTAAACTTATAGTAACCGAATGGGTGTCTTTAGATGGAATTTTTGACGCCAATTATATGCCTCAATGGTGGATGCCATTTGACAGCGCTGAAAGACAAAAATATATCCAGGACACGATCAACAACTGCGAGATCATGTTGTACGGCAGAACCACTTACGAAATGCTCTATCCTTACTGGTCGTCGTTCTCCCATAACGAACAGGGAGTAGCCGACAGGTTGAACCAGGGCAAGAAATATGTTGTATCCTCCACGCTTCAAAATGGCCCCTGGAACAATACGGAAGTCCTTGGCAACAATTTCGTTGAGGCTTTATCTGAGATCAAAAAAAACGGCGATGGTTATATCCTGCTGCAGGGAAGTTCCAGCCTGCTGAAGCCCTTACTGGAAGCGGGACTGGTAGACGAACTGAAATTGCTGGTTAATCCCGCCATTGTAGGGGAAGGGAAAAAACTATTCAGCGAGCAGGTGAATTGTGAGTTGGAGCTGGTGAACTCGCAGGCATTGGAGAAAAATGTATTGCAGCTTACTTACAAGCCGGTTGTAAAAGCCAAATAAACAAGGGGCTTCCGGTAAGCCCCTTGCAGTTTCTTACAACGTCAGGCCACCGTCCATGGTGATCTCGGCGCCAGTAATAAACCTGGCCGAATCGCCTGAAAGGTAAACTACCCATTTGGCTATGTCTTCGGCCGCTCCCATTCTTTTCAGCGGGATCTGTAATACCAGTTGCCTGGTCAACTGCTGAAGACTATCCTCATCCAGGCCCGACTTGCTCAGTATTTCTGTTTTGGTTGGGCCGGGGCTTACGATATTCACCCTGATATTTCTTGCCGCCAGCTCGGCCGCCGCCGTTTTAGCAATGGAATTCAGCGCGGCTTTACTTGCCTGGTATACGGAGCTGTTGGCATGATAGGTAGAAGCCACAATGGAAGAGAGGATTACCACGGAAGCGCCATCGCTTAACAAGGGAATGAATTTGCTCAGGGTGAAATAAGCTCCCCTGAAATTGATGCCCATTACACTGTCGAAGTTCTCCGTGGTCATTTGTTCTATAGGCAACTGCACACCGGTTATCCCGGCGTTGACGAACAGGATATCTACTTTTCCATATTGTTTTTTCACCTCGTCGAACAGCAGGGCGGTGTCTTCAATCTTTGCCTGGTCGGCTACAAACGGCAAGGCTCCTATTTCTGCAGCCGCCTTTTCTATAGCTTCCCTGCGCCGGCCGGTAATGATCACTGTTGCTCCCTGCGCTACCAATTCTTTGGCTGTAGCGTAGCCAATTCCACTATTCCCGCCTGTTACGATCGCAATTTTGTCTTTTAATTCTTTCATGATTGATAAGTTTTTGACAAAGGTATCGGCAAATTGATATACTTTTGTAACCAGTATAACAAAGTATACCAGGTATAATATTATGTTACGAAATCAGAAAGAAGAATTACAGGCGTTGCAAGACACCCTTTATTTCATCGGGGGCAAATGGCGGCTGCCTATCATCAACTCCATCTGCAACGGTAACAGGCGGTTCAGGGAAATTGAACGCAGTATTCCCGGGATCACTACCAGGATGCTGTCGAAAGAACTAAAAGAAATGGAAATGAACAAGCTTGTGAAAAGAACGGTATATACAGATACTCCTGTGTTGGTAGAATACGAGCCTACCGAGTATTGCCGTTCATTTGGCAATATCATTACAGAGATGATCAACTGGGGAAAAAAGCATAAGAAGATAGTGATCCAGAAATAGGCGTCGCAAACTGGTAAAGCTGCATTGGCAGGCCGGCCGCTACAAACCGATATATAATAAAATTTCTAAATACAAATTAGCTTTTACCTTGCAGTTGATCGACAAAACCTTACCGTTCATCGATGAGCCATAGAGATACCCCCAGGATGCATTATCTTGGCGGCTGGTTAACGCTATACACTTTATAGCCCCTTTATGAAGTACTGTTTTAGGTTCTGCTTTTTTCTTTTCATTCTGATACTGGATTGCCGGAATAGCGATGCCCGACAACAACCTGCGGATACTAACGCCATTCATACCTGGCTGAAGATTGCCACACAGAAACTGGATGCCAATGAACCCGATTCGGCTGAATATTACATCCTGAAGGCAAACGCCAGGGCCAAAGAATTGAACCTCACTAAAGAAAGGATAAAATGCCTGGGCAATTATGCAAACCTGCTTTTCTCCCGCCTTCGGTATAAAGAGGCCTTGCAGGTATCCCAGGAGCAGTTAAGCATAAGCCAGCAATCCGGCAATTACGCCGGGGCGGCCAATGCCTACAATAATATGTCTATCCAATACAGGTCGCTGGGACAATTGCAACTGGCTGCCGAAAGCATGTTAAAAGGCATCAGGCTCATTGAAGGACTAAAAGACTCCGTCAATCTCCGCAAATATTATAACAACCTGGCCTCCGTGTTCCTAGACCTGGGCGACGCCCGGAACAGTCTTTATTATTCCCGCAAAAGCGTAGCCATTGCGATGGCGCTAAAAGACACCCTCCTTACAGCCAGAAGTATGATCAACCTGGCTTCCAGCGAAGTATTGGACAATAAATACGACTCGGCCATCGCTCATCTTAAACAGGTGATCAATATCGCTAAATCTAAAGAGGATGCCGATCTGCTGCTTTATTCCTACATCAACGTAGGAGAGATCTACAACAAGATCATGCAGCCTCATATAGCCATCACTTACTATGAGAAAGCCAGCGCTATGCTGAAAAAGGAGCCGAATACAGACTTCCAGATGTATACAGACTATGGAATGGCCTATTCGTACTATAATCTTAACGAACCGGTATTAGCGAAAAAATACCTGGATAAGGTCATTGTACCGGCTGGTGAGCTGATGCCTAAAAACGATCTGAAAGAAGTATACCAACTGGGATCAAAGATCAACGAGCAGCTCAACAACGCTTCAGAGGCCTTAAAGTTCCTGAAACGGTATACCGCCCTCAATGATTCTATTATCAACGAAAAGACCCAGAAAACAATACATGAGGCGGAAATCAAATTCCAGAGCTCTAACAAAGAAAAAGCCATTGTTCAGCAACAGCTGCTGATAAGCAATAAGAACATTGAACTGCAGAAAAAGAACAGGCTGATACTGATCTCCATCGTAGCCATCACCCTGCTGGTAAGCGGCTGTATCATCATCTACCTGATCTACAGGAACAAAAACCAGTTGATAGAACTGAGCCTCTTAAAGGCACAGATCCATCCTCATTTCCTGTTCAATACACTCAATAATCTATACGCCCTGACGCTCAACAAATCCGATCAATCTCCGGGCGTAGTAATGGAGCTTTCGCATATACTGCGGTATATCCTGTACGAGTGCAATACAACCACGGTATCGTTGGAAAAAGAACTGAAGATGATTGAACGGTATATCTCGTTAGAAAAAATACGCTATGGCAATCATCTCGAAGTGAATATGAGTTTATCGGGTAACCTGGAAAATCATAACATTGTACCATTATTGCTTCTTCCCCTGGTAGAAAACGCATTTAAACACGGCATCGGCAAACTGGCCGAGGAAGGATGGATCAATATTTCCGCGGGCATTAAAGACAACAGGTTTACGTTTAAAATATCCAACAATAAATTACCATCCGCCGACGGCAATGCACAGCGCTCAGATTATGGAAATATAGGACTGTATAATATACGCAAACGCCTGGATATCCTTTACCGGGGTAAATATGACCTGAAGATCATTGATGAAGAAGACGTTTTTGTAGTAGTGATGAAGATCGAACTTGAACCAAATAAAGCAGGCAGGATGTAGTTGATCGATGAAAATTTGCGGTATATCTTCGATATAAAAACAATGCAGATAGAGGATATATCTTTGCTGGTATCTGTTTATGCACTAAAATGACCCAAACACTTGTGAAACATATTATCTTCTGGATAATCGTCACTTTCGTACTCACCATTTTTTATGGTATGGGTATGCCCAACTATGGCATTTCCCTGATCGTGATCCTCTCCATCCTGCCTGTACACATCGCTTACTTCTATACTATCGTTTACTGGATACTTCCGCGCTTCCTTTATCGCCGGAAATACCCCCAGCTCTTTTTATCCCTGTTGTTCAACGCCTTTGTTGCCGCTTTGCTTTTCAGGCTGCTGGAAATAGGGTTCACAGACCCGTTTATCCTGAAAGCGGTAAGGGCAGAACGGCCCGACTATCAATGGCATAAACTGGATGGCACATTCTGGCAGCAACTGACCAAACCAATTTACATAGTTAACGCGCTGGAACAAAGCAACCTGGTTGTTTGGGTAGCCGTATCACTCAAATTTGTGCAGATGTGGTACGAAAAAAGGCAACTGGCCGTACAATCTGAACTCAGCGCTCTTAAAAGCCAGATACATCCGCACTTCCTCTTCAATACATTGAACAACCTCTATGCGCTTACGCTGAAGCAATCCACACAATCGCCCGCTATTGTACTGGGATTATCTGATATACTCCGGTATATGTTATACGAATGCAGTACAGATAATGTTGCATTAAAAAGAGATGTTGAGATCATGCAGCATTACGTAGAGCTGGAGAAGCTGAGATATGAAGAGCGTTTAGACCTTAACTTCAGCGTCAGCGGCCGGATAACAGATCAGCGGATCCCGCCCCTGTTAATGCTCCCGCTGATAGAAAATGCTTTTAAACACGGCACCAGCGAAACCGTGGAAGATGCCTGGATCAATATAGATCTGTCGGTTAAAGGACATAAACTGAAATTCAAAATATCCAATAGCAAACCGCCGGAGAGCAATAAAAAAACAGGCGGACAAATAGGCCTGGATAACGTAAGAAAAAGGCTGGCACTGCTTTTCCCATATGCGCATCAGCTGCAGGTATTCGATGAAGAAGAAATATTCGTCGTAATACTGCAACTGGACCTCAAACAAAATCTGGTACAAAATGAGAATTAAAACATTGATCGTGGATGACGAACCCCACGCCATTGAAGTGATTGAAAAGTACACTGAAAATTTTCCCGAGATAGAACTGATCGGTAAATGCAACAATGCCATCCAGGCATTCCAGGTATTGCAACAAAACAAGATCGACCTGATCTTTCTTGACATAAAAATGCCCGGCCTGCTGGGAACTGATTTCATTCGCAGTCTTAAGCACCCGCCTAAGGTAATTTTCACCACTGCATACCAGGACTATGCCCTGGAAGGGTTCGACCTCAGTGCGGTAGACTACCTGCTCAAACCTATCCCGTTCGACAGGTTCCTGAAAGCCATAGACAAAGTATTTGCGCTGTTCAAGGTGAACGGTTCTCAAAAGATCAGCATCGCGGAAAAACCCGCCGATCAAAAGAACGACACCTTCCTGTACCTGCGGGTAGAAAGAAAAATGGTGAAAGTTAATGTTGCAGATATTTACTGGATAGAAAGCCTGAAAGATTATGTAAAAGTGGTGTTGAAAGATAAGGTGCTGATATCGAAACAAAAGATCAGCTTACTGGAAGAGCTGTTACCCGAAGAAAAATTCATGCGCATCCATCGTTCTTTCATTGTATCTACAGAAAAGATAGAAAGCTACCATGCATATTCGATAGAGCTGTTGGGAATGGAATTACCGATAGGAAGGAATTACAAAACAGAATGCCACAAGCGGCTGAAAAATATATAAAAAAAGCACCCGGAAATAATTCCAGGCGCTTGTCAAACGTAAACCTAAAAAGTATATTTAATACCGATTCCACCATATTCGGCAGAGAAACCACTATTATCATCATACCCGTCTTTCAGCAGGAATGAAGGTTGCCAGTCGGCGCTCACCGCTACAGGGAAGCCCCTGAACTTGTATTCAGCGCCCAGTATGGCGGTAAGTCCATAATATGTTTCTCCTTTTTTACCATAATATGCTTCGTAAACATCCCTGTATTTCTTCTTCAAAGTAAACCGCCCGCCGAACAAACCGGCGCCTGCAAACCACCGGAGGCCGGACACGGGTATATCTCCATGATATTCGTACAGTAACGATAAGGTCAGATCTGTACCTACATTACGGTATCCCCGTATTTTGAATATCGCCTCAGCAGCATGATTTGGTTTGAAGAAATGCTTCCCGGTTACGGCAACTCCCCAGAGGAATTTCAGTCCAACCGCAGAAGAGTAAAGTGCCTGCTGGCTGTTATAAGCCGATGGGGTAACAGACACCTTCTCTTCTTTTTGGGAAGTAACTGCTGGTTTAGATTCAGCAGGCGGGTTTTCGGTTTTAGGAGCAACGTCTTCTGTTTTTTTGGAATTAACAGTAGTGGATGCGTCAGTAGATTTAGCTGTAGTCGCCGGCTGTGACGCCGGCTTTTTGACTGCAGCTGGTTTAGCATTAGTTTTTGGGGCTGGCTTCTTTTGAGTTGATTTTACCTGGGCTGTTGTTGCCAGTTCAAAACAAAAGAATAATGCAAACAGAGATAAAATTGTTTTCAAGTGCTTCATTGCTTTTTTAGGGATTATTAAATCTGCTATTAAATTTTTTTAAGCAGAAAATGGGGAATAATAATATATACAGGAGTTGCTGTACCAGGTAGGCAGGTTGCTCCAGCCGGTATGTCTTTCCATATCTTTTCAGCAGGTATACCATAACAGGAAGTGAAGGCCGTCCTTTGCTGTCTGTGGCTCCTTCGTTAGAAAGCCGGGCCATGGTACGGAGGAATACCGCGGTATCCATGGCCGGCTCCACCCGCCAGTTGACAATGGTTTTCCTGAAACCTGAATTCCATGTACTATGCCTGATATTTTTGGGGATGTGGATCAACGATCCCTGCCTGTAAACATTGATCTCCCCATTCATCCTTATTGTCAGTTCTCCTTCCACTACCTGTATATACTCATCCTGGAACGGATGGTAATGAATGGGGGGTTCTACTGAAAAAGGCAGGTAGGTCGATTGTATTTCCAGGGAATTATCATTGGTTTCAATGAACCTGATAGCCTGACCGGTTACCAGGTTCTTAATCGTTTGATCGCACATAAAAGACCTTGCTACTGGATCGCTTTCAATTGAGTGGTGGTAGTTTCGCCTTCAGATACTGATACTGTTTTCACAGGCCCGATTTTATGCGCCATATAGGTAGTTTCCTGGGTCCTGTGTGTTTCATCCGTCATTACGGTTTGACCGAGCTTCAGCACTATCCTGGTGTCGTATTCGTTCACGAACTTGGTGCATTTGAACTTGCCTGCAGGCACTGTAATATCTTCAACTGCTTTCACCTCGCCGCCGTAGTATTTTACAGTTTGTGTCAACTCCAGGGTCTGGCCATCTTCTGTTTTCAGTTTAAGTTTTAAACCTTGTTCTGCCTCTCCCTGGAATGTTAATTTCCTGCCTACTTCCATAGGATTTTCGTACAGCCGGTATGCGGGGTAACCGATCATAGTAGATTCTTCAACGGTATAGCCGTTTGCAATCAGGTCGGCAATGGCTTTATACCAGAACTCCGGTATATTCATGCCGTAAACTGTTTTACCGTTTGTTACGAAAGTGCTGCTGTTGGAGGTCACTTCTATGTCTTCGCTGACTGCCTTTGTAGCAACGTAGTAAACTTTAAGGCCCGCTGAGTCTTTTGAACCGGCTACCCATGTAGTCATGTTCATTGTTTCATCTCCGCCTGTCAGTTCGTACACATACTTTTTGTTGTTTTCGGGGATATAACTTTCTTCTTTGTTATTCCCTCCTCCGGGATCATCTGTTTTGTTCTTGTCCTTTTTACAAGCTGTTAATAAACCTGCCAGCGCCACTATAAGGGTTGCTGATCTGAATAAACTGGGGTAACTGTTACTTCTTGTCATTTTGTGAAATTTTTGTTTTGACACTGCAATATTGGATCGAAAATTTTTTCTCTGCAAGCACTATGGACACAAGGCGGGCACACCGGTATTTACGACCTGAAAACGGGCATGAACCGCACTTCCGCTGAATTAGCTGCAATGCGGATGATAAATAATGCAGTTCGTCGACAAAACTGTTATTTACGGATATATGGGGATAGGAGTGCTGTTATTTATACCGGCAATTGAAGATCATTGTATTCAAATCAGATTCTTGCGGTCCGGGGGCTTCAGGAGTTGATTTACTAAGCATCGCTCATCACTTGTTATAAGCGGCGGCGCTTTAAACAAGCGCCTGCCGCTACTTTTTCAAGGCCATGGATTCTGGTACACGGCATGGTTCAGATGCAGTTCCCTGCACGATAACACAAGGTTTATCTGCATAGCCTGTTCGTTCACCGCGTTGAATTTCTCGCTGTAGCCAATACAGTATCCGTCTGTAAACTGCAATGTTTTAAGTTTCGACATGGCATCCCGCCTGAAGAAGACGATGCTGCCGCTTTTTGTAAGCGTGTTGGAGATCATCCAGTCAAATAACCTGGTATGGCCTGTAGATTCGACCAGCAGATGGATCAATCCTCCTTTAGGCCTGGCAATGGGTTTGCCGGAATAATCGACCTGCTGGGATAAGGAAAACCTGCATTCAAGGATGTTCAATTCCTCTCCGTCAATGTTTAATGTGGCTTTAAAAGACATGGTTGTATTAGGTTAACAAATGAAGAAAGCGCAAACTTAAGGATAAGTTATCAGATCAGGTCGAATGCCTGTGCAAAACTGGTTATATCGTAACTCGACTGGGCGCCGATTTTGGCTTTGATGTTACGGCGGTGGGTGATGGCGGTTTTCTCGGAAATATTAACCTTTACGGCTATTTCGGAAGCGCTGAAACCGAGAGCCAGCAGGCGCAGTATTTCTTTTTCCCTTTTGGTGAGAACGGCAAAGATATGTTGATTGCGTCTCAGGAAATTGTTCTCTTCCAGCAGCCTGTTAACTTTACTTGTAACATGATGCAGCGGATCGATGGGTATCACGCAGGTAATGATATGTGTAGGCAGGCCGTTTGCGTCGCGGATAAAAACCCTGGTAGATCCCAGGTACCAGGCCCAGTCGGCCGATTGAGCCGTTCTGACCTGTTGGAAAAAAGTAACTGCTTCGTTGGCTGATGCGGGCGCCCGGAGCATCTTTTCGATCTTGGGAACATAATCTGCCGCGTCGTGGGGATTAAAGAACCTGGTGTAGTAGGATTCACCCATGGCTTTTAGTTCGTCCAGCGATACGCCCAGTTCCTGCCTGCCGCGGGGCGACATATATTCTACATGATTCTTCATAACGTTCATAACGATTATAACGGCTGGAATTTCTGAATCAATTAACTGTAAGGCCTGCAGCTTCTCCATCAGGCCATTCGTAGTACTATCGAATTCTCTGTGCTCTGTCATGTAAGCGGTGCTGATCTTGTATAGGTGAAAGCAGTGTGACTAATTGTTATAACAAATGTATAAAAAAGAAGGGTCCATTCTGGTGAATAGACCCTTTTTTGGGGAAATAAATATGGTGATATATTAAAAAGTTTATCGACTTAAGTAGTATTGGTGCAAATATAAGACAGCCCGACAATCTGTCAAATACCTATTTCTAAGTATTTTTTTATTTTTTAGTAAAGAAAGATGACCTTAAAACAGTATACCCGTTTACGTTATATGCAATGTATTGAGTGAGTTGTACTTAATAAAGAAGTGTTGCGGGGAGGCGAGGGAGTTGTATGGCAGTCTTTCCGCGCCGGGCAGGTAATTATTTTTTACCGCAGCGTTCCCCTGGAAAAACGAGGCTGCCTGATCTTTCCCTGTCACAGGCCAGGGGGTATTCTATCTAAATTATAATACTTTTTTATCCATTCATCGCACTTAAACAACTGGCATCGTTATTTTGAACCATGATATAATATCGTCTAAACCTGGCAATTAAAAGAGTTTACAGAAATTTTCTTTTTTCATACCTAATGCTTAATTTCATAATGTTTTTTTATCTGGTTGAATAACCTATTCCACGTACCAAATTGCTTCGCATCTTAGTATGAAGAGTAAAATTTTAAGGGAAATAACACCACTGACACAGAGCGACTGCTTTACCTTGTTCTCCAGGGAGAAAAGGGATTTCGACTTTCCCCTGCATTATCATGATGAGTTTGAGCTGAATTTTATCCAGTACGGAAAGGGAGCCAAACGTATTATCGGCGATCATATAGAAGAGATCGACGAGCTGGAGCTGGTGCTGGTAGGGCCTAACCTGCAACATGGCTGGTTCAATCACAAGCATGACGGGCGGTTGATGAAAGAGATCACCATACAGTTCCACCGCGACCTGTTCGACGAGAAATTCCTGCAACGGAACCAGATGAGTTTTATCAGGAATATGTTTGAGAAATCTTTGCGCGGCATCCTCTTTTCGACAGAAACCACCAGACTGCTGATGCCGAGGCTGATGAAGCTGGCGCAGCAACAGGGGTTCGATTCGGTGCTGGAGCTGATGTCGATACTCCACGACCTTTCGACCAGCCGGAATATGCGCATCCTTTCCGACGCCACTTTCGGCAACGTAGAGTCCTTTTCCTATAATAGCAGGAGAGTGGAAAAGATTATGAACTACCTGAACGCCAATTTCGATAAAAATGTTTCCCTGGGTGAGGCTGCCAGGCTGGCATCTATGACAGAAGTTGCCTTCAGCAGGTTTTTCAAGGCCAGAATCGGGAAAACATTCGTGGATACCCTTATCGAAATACGGCTCGGACACGCCAGCAGGATGTTAATAGACACCACTCATACGGTGAATGAAATAGCATACAAGTGCGGTTTTAATAATATTTCCAACTTCAACAGGATCTTTAAAAAGAAAAAAGATTGTACGCCAAAAGAGTTCAGGATGGCGTATACAGCGTCGGGCACAAGAACCTTTGTTTAAAAAATGCTTCAAACCTTGCGTTAAAAGCTTAACTTTGCGGCCGCATGCAGAACTTTATGTTTTTAAAGCCAAACTGTTTTATTAATGACGCGGCGTTTGACTGGCTGTATCCTGAAAAGGTGCAACAACATTCGAAACGGCATTGGACGCCCCTGGGCATCGCTAAAACAGCCGCACGCTTCCTTGCATATGCGCCCGGCAAAAAAATCTTGGATATTGGTAGCGGAGTGGGTAAATTTTGCCTGGTAGGAGCACGTCATTACCCCGAGGCTTACTTTTATGGAGTGGAACAACGCAACGACCTGCACCAGTATGCGCAGGATGTTAAAGCAGCCACCAACATCCATAACGCCTTTTTTATACAGGGGAATTTTACGCAAATCAACTTCTCAGAATACGACGGCTTCTATTTTTACAATGCTTTTTTTGAAAATCTGACAGATCAGGATCATATAGATCATACAGTAGAATATTCTGCCAGCATATATCACTACTATTGCCGCTATATGTTCAAACAACTGGAAAATTGCGCCAGCGGCACGCGGTTAGTGACTTTCCATAGTCTGGAAGATGAAGTTCCGCCTTGTTTTCAACTGGTAGATGCATCTAACGACTTAATGCTAAAAATGTGGATCAGAAGATAGGATACGCTATATAAAAATTACTATTATGACGACAGAGGAACATGCTTTACAGATAATAGCTAAACTTTCTACAGCTACAAATTACGAACAGGCAGACCAGATACTGGCAGCTGCCGAAAAAGAACACCAGTCATTATTCCAGGAAATACTTCCTGTATTGGAAAATAAAATATCGGCACTCTCTCCATTAGATTGCAATAGCCTGCAATGGAGCATCTACAAATATACGCTGCTGCAAACCCGTAAAAGCACGCATAGCGAAATGGCCTGATCTATGCCCTTTTGGCAAGCTGGTTGCCGATTGCCGCTACGATTTCTTCAACCGGTAAAGCCGATTGTAAATAAGTATCTACAAATGCATAATTGATCTCTGATGCAGCGTTCAATACATAAACTGCAGGCGTAGGCACATCTTCATTTACACCGGCAACACGGCCCCAGATCGGGTCTGTATCGTTGTATAAACCCACTTTGCGGGCTATACGGAATTGTGCATCATATACTACATCCACTTCCCAGTTTTCGGGGTGGACAGCCTTCGCCTGCTTCTTATCTTCCGCAGATATGATCAGCAGCCTGGCCCCTGCTGCCTCTATGGCGGCCTGGGATTGCTTTAACTCCTCCCATAAACGATCTCCGTACCTGTTCCAATGCCATGAGTAAAACACTACCACGGTAGGCTGGCCGAATAATTCAATACCATTTCCTTCCTCTGCGGGAATTTCGGGGAAATAATTACCTGCTGTTAATGGGTTAATACGTTCCCTGTTGCGGTTAGGGCTGGGGAAATTTTCGGGTACCGGGGTTTCCAGGTAATCTGCGTATCTGTAAAGCGTAGAAGAAACTGTAGACATAATACTTATTTTTTTAAATGGTTGATATCCGGCAGCTATTTTTAAGCTTTGGTTTTGATTTCTGGATCAAAGATAGAACAAAAAATTTAATTCCCTACTATTCCTATAGACTAATAGGTAAAATAAATTCTAATTAATTGGTTTTTAACCAGATAATTTTTTGCATTTTTTTATTTACCTTGAAATAAGCGTTTAAACCCTAAGAACATGCTGCTGAAACATAGCCTCTCCATCCGCCAGGTATTCGCTTTTACCTGGAAAGTAGACCTGATGCTGCTCGCCTGTTGCAGCCTGCTGTATTTCCTGGACACTCATTACTTTCTCCTCCAGCTGGCCATCCCGGCTTCCATTTCAACAGCCCTGGGTACTGCCCTGGCCTTCTTTATAGGTTTTAACAACAACCAGGCTTATGACCGCTGGTGGGAAGCACGTAAAATATGGGGCGCCCTCGTCAACGACTCCAGGTCCTGGGCCCGCAGCCTTCTTTACTACCAGTCGAATACCGAAGCCGCCCCCCAAACCATGGTCCGGCACATGATATACCGGCACCTGGCTTTCGTATACGCCCTTAAAACCGTATTGCGCAAACGGCCCGACGATTATTATACCCGCTACCTCACCCGGGAAGAAATAGAACAGGTGCAAAAAGAAAACAATATTCCCAACGCCATCCTGAACCTGCAGGCCCGCGACCTCCAACATCTCCGGAACACCGGCGCCATCGACGGCTTCACTTTTATGGAAATGAACCAGCTCCTGGTAAAGCATTGCGACGAAATGGGCCAGTCGGAACGGATAAGGAATACCGTATTCCCTCCCAGCTACCTGTATTTTACCCGGATGTTCATCTGGTTCTATGTACTCATGAATACACTACTCATGATAGATACCATCGGCATTTGGTCTATCCCCTTCGGCTGGATGTTCGGGTTCGTATTTCATGCCACCCACCTGAACGGAACTTTTCTCCAGGACCCCTTCGATTTCCAGCCCATGGCCATTCCCCTCGATAATATTTCCAGGACTATAGAAATAAATACTATCCAATTGCTGGGCGATGAACCCGTGCCGGCTCCCGTACAACCAAGAATGGACGGGCTTTATATCATGTAGGCATAGCCACCCTGAAGACTATACGCAGATGACGGATTGCTTTTTAGTAATTCGTAATTTCCTATTTTTACAGTATATGACGTATGAACAACTTTGTAATCTATACGCCCAATCGGTAACTCTGAGAATTTTAAGGGCCCGTAGCGCCCCTTTGATGCTGTCATTTTTTCATTACACCTTTAAAGAAAAAAATCAGACAACCATATCAAACGTAGAACTGGTAACAAGGTTATCAGATTACCTGGGCATGACCGGCTACAAGGCAACCGACGACGAAATAGATGCCAGCAGCCTGCTGGACAACGACGACGAAAAAGCCAGGAAATACATAGAACAATGGAGCAATAAAGGCTTTCTCCGGAAATACCCCGACGACGACGGCGTAGATATCCATGAACTAAGCAGCGACATGGAAAAAGTAATGCACTGGATCTCTACCCTTCAAAAACGGGAATTCGTAGGTACCGAAAGCCGCTTCAAAGATATCTTCTCCAAGGTCAAAGAACTGGTAGATCAAAGCAATAAAGATCCCCAGCAAAGGATACAGGAACTGGAAAGAAAAAAATTCGAGATAGAACAGGAGATCAAAGCCATCACCATTTCAGGCAAAGTCCAGGTGTTCGACGATACCCAGATCAAAGAGAGGTTCTACGATGTAAACCGCATGTCGCGCGAACTGCTCAGCGACTTTAAGGAAGTAGAACAGAACTTTGAACAGATCACCCAGGAGATCTACCGCAAACAAAGCGAAAGAGACATCGCCAAAGGCACCCTCCTGGCCTATACCCTCGATTCTTTCGAAGCGCTCAGGGAAAAAGACCAGGGAAAAAGCTTCTATTCGTTCTGGGAATTCCTGATGGATGAAAAGAAACAGGATGAAATGAGAATGCTGATAGAAAAACTCTATGAGCTGCTGGAAGACAGGAACATTGAATATAAAAATGACCGCTTCCTGAAAAAACTCAAACAATACCTCCATGCCTCCGGTAAAAAAGTGATAGATGCCAACAAGAAGCTAAGCGATAAACTGAGCCGCGTACTCAGCGAAACCAACTTCACCGAACACCGCAAGGCCATGGAACTGATCAATGATATCAGGCAACTGGCCTTCCAGTCGCTGGACCAACCACCAGGCGACGAGTTTTTCATCGACCTGGAAAGCGATCCGGAAATCGACCTCTTCGACCGCTGGGATCTTGCAGAAGAAAAGAAACCTAACCTGCAGGTAACCTTCCCGGACGGCCTTGGCGGCAACGATTTCGAAGCATCCGACCTCCAGGCCCTGTTCAACCAGTTCAATATCGACAGAACATTGCTGGAAAACAGGATCGCCACCCAGCTGGAAAATAAAAAACAAGTGAGCCTGAAAGAACTGGTAGAAGTTTATGGAGCAGAAAAAGGACTGACAGAACTGATCACCTATTTCTCCATCGCCAGCCAGTCTTCGCATCACATCATTCTTGAAACACCAGACCCGGTGACCCTCGGTAACCGTACCATCAATATGCCTATGGTACTGTTCACCAATGCTCAAAACTAATTTATGGCCGAAAAAAATACATCGCCCTTTGCACACGTGTTCCTGAAACTCATGCAGGGACCCATTTACGAAGAAGATAAAACTTACTGGAAAGACCTCCTGGGCTGGCAAACGGAATTAAGCAAATACCTGCAACAGGTAGGCCTGCAACTGGTGATCAGCGAAAGCGACGGCTTTGCCCGCATCGTTCAGCCGGAAGCAGACGAAAGCCTTGCCGATAAGCCGCTGCCAAGACTTATGAGGAAAACCCGGCTCACCTACGAGGCAACCCTGCTCTGCATCGTGCTCAGGGAAGCCCTCGACGAATTTGATATTAAAGGAAGCGGCACCAGGTTGTTCCTCACGCAAAAAGAGATCAAAGAACGGCTGGCCATCTTCTTTAAAGACCGGCATAACCGGTCAAAACTGCTTAAAGACCTTAACAAACCTATCAACAGCCTGCTCAATGTAGGCGTCCTGAAAGTAACACGGGAAGATGCTGTCAATAAAGAATTACAGCAATACGAAGTTAAGAGGATCATCAAAGCGCTGGTAAATAACGAAAAACTGGAAGAGATCAAATCAAAATTAAAACTGCATGTCAACCCTGTTCAATAGTGATGCCAAGGAAAGCGGATTCCGGTTGCAGTATTTTGAAATATACAACTGGGGAACCTTTCACAATAAAATATATCGTGTTAATACCAATGGTCAGACTTCACTGCTGACCGGCGCTAACGGTAGCGGTAAAACTACCCTCATCGACGCCCTGTTAACACTGCTTGTGCCCTCCAATAAACGTTTCTATAACCAGTCATCCGGTACAGAACAAAGGAAGGACAGGGGAGAAGAATCGTATTTCTGGGGATACTACGGGAAAACATTCTCTGAAGAATCCCAGCAATCGAAAACCGATCAACTCCGTCACAAGGAAAACAACCCGTATTCAGTATTGCTGGCCTACTTCTACAATGCCGCAACCATGCACCAGATCACGCTGGCGCAGGTAAGATGGTACGCCGGTGAAATGAAACGCCAGTTCATCGTATCGCCGCACAAACTGAATATCAACGACCATTTCGGAAACGGGAAATTTGATGTAAAAGGCGACTGGAAGAAAAAACTTCGCCTCGAATATCCAAAAACCGAGATCACCGACAGCTTCAAGGAATACTCTGCATTGTTCAGCAACATCTTCGGGCTGCGCAGCGAAAAAGCGCTCTCGTTGTTTAACCAGACGGTAGGGATCAAAGTACTGGGCGACCTGAACTCTTTTATCCGCGGCCAGATGCTGGATGAAACAGACAGCGAAGGCGAATTCCTCAAACTACGGGAGAACTACGAAAGCCTGCTCACCAGTCACCGCGCCATCCAGAAAGATGAAACACAGCTGAAAATGCTGGAACCCATCATCGAAAACCGGGAGGCATGGAAAGCGTTGCAGGAAAGGAACAGGGAACTGCAAAACCTTCAGGATATACTCCCTGCCTGGTTCAATAAACAGGAGAAAGACCTGCTGGAACAGGAACTCCAGGTACTGCAACAGGAACAGGAACTCACAGCTACCAATCTTACTGCCATCAACAACCAGCTCAAATCCCTGCAACTCAGGAAAGATGAACTGATAGCGCAGAAAGCCAATAACAGCGTAGATGAACAGCTCCGTTCCATGGAAAAGACCATTCACTACGAACTGAAAGCCCAGGAGGCCAAGCGTAGTAAAATGGAAGAATACAATAAGCTGGCAGAAAGGCTAAACCTCGCTGCATCGCCGGACGAACAGCGGTTCCACGACAACATTGCCAGGGCCGAAAAACAACTCAGCGGCCTGGATAAACAAATAGATTCCTTACAGGAAGAGATCTTCCATCATAAAAGCAGCCTGGCCGCCGAACAATCGGAAGCTGCAAGGCTCGAAGAAGAGATCGACTCTTTCCTCAACCGGAAAAACAACATCCCTTATGAACTGATCCGCATCCGCCAGCAACTGGCAGATATGCTCGATATTTCAGAAGATGCGCTGCCGTTTGCAGGAGAGCTGATCAGGGTAAAAAGCTCCGAGAGCCACTGGGAAGCCGCTATCGAAAAAGTATTGCACAACTTTGCATTGCGCCTGCTGGTACCGGAAGACTATATCAGGGATATCAACAAATACATCAACGAAAACAACCTGCAAACCCGGCTGGTATACCATAAAGTGGAAGAGCAATCCTATACCATGCTGCGCATGCCTTCAGAAAAGGATAGCCTCCTGCAGAAAATCGAGATCAAACCGGGCACAGAATTTAAAGAATGGTTGGAGCAGCAGTTAATCGACCAGTTCGACTATACCTGTACCGACAAGATGGATGTATTCAACAAGTCGAAAAAGGCCATCACTTCAAATGGATTGATCAGGCAATCGTCGCGCCACGAAAAAGACGACAGACCAGCCCGTGGACAAAAGAATAATTACGTGCTGGGCTGGAACAATAAAAATAAACTGCGCCTGCTGAAAACGGAACAGGACGAATGCAATGCCAATATAGAAACCCTGCAGCACAGCATTTCACAGCTTGAAACAGCCCGTAAAGGTATTGCCGGCAACCACTCCCTGTTAACCGCGTTCCTTTCATTGCGCAATTATTCAGAAATAGACTGGCAATCGCATGCCGAGGTGATTGAAACATTCACCAGGGAAAAGAATGCGTTATTGCAGACCAGCGACAAATACCAGGTGATCTGCGAACAGCTCGACGAAACTACTGCCAGCATTGCCGCCAAAGAGCAGGAAAAGGAAAAGATGTTGCAGGAAAAAGGCCGGCTGGATGATAAAACAGCAGAGAAACAACGTTATTTCAAACAACTGCGGGTCAACAAACTGGACGATGCATCCCAGCAAAAAGCGCTGGAATTCCTTACAGACCTGGCCATTACCGAAACGGCGCAAACAGTTTCCCAGTTGGCTGCTTACAGGAAAAAGGCAGATGAAAGCCTGAGAACTTCCATGACGGAAGCATTACGCCTGTCGACCGATAAAGAATCTGAGATCACCAGGCAGCTATCTGCTTTTGTAATGCCTCCTAAATCGATCCACGACCTGTATCCCGACTGGTTAGGCGACGTTACTGACCTTCAGCCTCATGTGAAGTATTTAGACGAATTTACGGCCTTATATGAGCGAATTAAATACCAGCGCCTGATAGAGCATAAAGAACGTTTCCGCAAATACATGGATACCAGCATGCTCAACGCTATTACCAACTACCGGGCATGGATATACGGCCAGGAAGACCTGATCCGCGAAGTGATCGACGACCTGAACGAACCGCTGCGCAATATCACCTTCAACAAGAATCCGGATACTTACCTGCAACTGGAATGCAGGATGGTAAAGGATGTTGAAATACGCAACTTCAAGGAGAAGCTGAGCGGCGCGGTACCTGACAGCTACAAATACCATATGGAAAAAGATGAAGCTTACGGCGAACAACTTTTCCAGAATATCAAATTGTTGATCGATGAATTGCAGCAGAACGAAGCGTGGAGACGAAAAGTAACCGACGTCCGCAACTGGCTGGATTTCGGGGCAAAGGAATTTTACATTGCAGATAACCGGGCCTTCAAATATTATGAAGATACTGCCAGCTTATCGGGTGGAGAAAAAGCCCAGTTCACTTATACCATCCTGGGAGCTGCCATCGCCTACCAGTTTGGCATCAATGAAGCCAACCGCCAGCACCGCAGTTTACGGTTCATTACAGTGGATGAAGCTTTCAGTAAGCTCGACCCTGAGAAAAGCCATTACCTGATGGAATACTGCGGCCAGCTGAACCTCCAGCTACTGGTAGTTACGCCGTTAGATAAACTGAATATCGCAGAACCGTATATACATGCCTGCCATTTTGTTGCGAACAAGAACAAACGCGATTCCGTTGTATACAACTTCACGATGGAAGAATACATAGAACGCAAAAAAGAATTCGAATCAATGGCGGCCTTGTCTTGATTTCACGCGGAGGTTTCACGCAGAGAGGCATAAGAAGCAAAGAGGCATAAGATTTTTTTGATCTGAGCGAATATTAAGAAAGCAAAGAGGTGAGATTATATAACATAATTTCCTTCTTTGCTTTCTTATTTTCTTTAAAAAAATATCTTATGCCTCTTTGCTTCTTATGCCTCTCTGCGTGAAACCTCTGCGTGAAAAAAGGAGTAGAAACATTATATTTATATTAATACATGATAAACATCAGGTTCATGGATTAATACACCTGCTACCTTTGTAACAATAATTCAAGTTTATGCCTTCCGTAGAAATACTTTCAAGGATACAATTCGCCTTTACCATTGCGTTTCACTATATCTATCCCCCGTTGAGTATAGGATTAGGGGTTTGCCTTGTGATCATGGAAGGGTTATACCTGAAAACGGGACTGTTGCTGTACAAAGACATTACCAGGTTCTGGATAAAGATATTTGCCCTGATATTTGGTATCGGGGTAGCAACAGGTATCGTCATGGAATTTGAATTCGGTACCAACTGGGCTACTTATTCTCATTATGTAGGCGATATTTTTGGCAGTGCGCTGGCGGCAGAAGGCATCTTTGCATTTGCGATGGAATCGGCTTTCCTTGGCGTATTGCTCTTTGGCTGGAACAAAGTAAACAAAGGGGTCCATTTCTTCTCTACCTGCATGGTGGCGCTGGGTTCTATCTTCTCTGCGCTCTGGATCGTGATCGCCAACTCCTGGCAGCAAACGCCCGCCGGCTTCAGGATAGAAGGCGAAGGCCTGAAAGCCAGGGCCGTTGTAACAGATTTCTGGGAAATGGTTTTAAATCCTTCTTCCGTTGATCGTTTTTCGCATGTTATTATAGGCGCATTCCTCGCCGGTTCTTTCCTGGTGATCAGCGTGGGCGCCTGGTATATACTGAAAGAAAGGCATATCAAACATGCCCAGGCAATGTTTAAAGTTGGTTTAAGCGTAGCCGCTGTTGCTGCGTTATTGCAGCTTTTCACAGGTCATCGTTCTGCGCATTACGTAAGTAAATACCAACCCGAAAAACTGGCGGCAATGGAAGGGCATTACGATAGTTCTGCTGTTGCACCAATGTATATAGTAGGATGGGTTGACAATAAAGCGGAGAAAACTACCGGCATCAAAATTCCGGGAGGTTTATCATTCCTTACACACAACAGCTTTTCTGCGCCTGTACAGGGTTTAAATGCTACGCCAAAAGAAGAAAGACCTACTGCAGTGAACTTCGTTTTCCAGATGTACCATATTATGATCAGTATAGGCGTGGCGTTAATAGCGCTCACCATATTTGGAGTAGTTCTTTTATGGAAAAACAAACTGTTCAATAAACGCTGGCTGATGATCATATTCTGCTGGTCGGTGTTATTGCCCCAGATCGCTAACCAGGTAGGATGGTATGCTGCTGAAGTAGGCCGCCAGCCCTGGGTGGTATATAAATTACTGAAAACGTCAGACGCGCTTTCCAAAAAGGTAACAGCAGACCAGGTGATGTTCTCGTTGATCCTTTTCACCTTTGTATATGTAGTATTGTTCGCTTTGTTCATCTACCTGCTTAACAGGAAAATACAGCATGGGCCAGATATATCTGAACACGCGGAAAGCGAATACGATGGCTATTATCACGATAATATAACCTTTCATCCTACAAAATTATAACAGCATGGAAACAATACTTGGATTAGACCTTCCAACCTGGTGGTTCCTTGTAATTGGCGGTTTGATAACAGGATATGGAGTGTTAGACGGATTTGACCTTGGCGCCGGTTCTTTACATCTTTTCTTTAACAAGGAAGAAAGCAGGCGGCTTGCTTTGAATGCTATAGGCCCTGTCTGGGATGGAAATGAAGTTTGGCTGGTAATTGCCGGGGGCGCTTTGTTCGCCGGCTTCCCGCTGGTGTATGGCGTTGTATTATCTACCTTTTATATTCCCTTCATGCTGTTCCTGGTAGCGCTGATCTTCAGGGCTATCTCTATAGAATTCCGGAGTAAGGAACCCTGGAAATGGTGGCGTAAAATGTGGGATATCAGTTATACAGTTTCCAGTACAGCTATCACCCTGTTACTGGGCCTGGTGTTGGGAAACCTGATCCATGGCCTGCCTATTAACAAGGAACATGAATTTACAGGCAACCTGCTGACCTTCTTCAATCCTTATGCTATCCTGATAGCAGTTACCACCTTATCATTATTCATGCTCCATGGAGCTATTTACCTGGTGATGAAAACAGAGCACAGGCTTTATACAAAATTGACGGTGATTGTGAACAATTGCAGCAAGTTCTTCATTCTTTGCTTCATACTAACGTCGATGGCCACACTGATCTATGTGCCTCATATGACCGCCCGTTTTAAAGCGTACCCGGAGCTTTTTGCAATCCCTTTAGGGGCCGTGCTGACGCTCCTGAATATTAAAAGGAATATTGATGCCAGGAAATACTTTACCGCTTTCCTGTTCTCCTGTATTATCACTGCCTGTTTATTGATCCTGTTTGCAGTGGGGCTGTTCCCGAATATCGTCATTTCGACTATCGACCCGGCGTACAGCATCAGTATCTATGCCGCCGCTTCCTCTGCAAAATCGCTTAAGATCATGTTATTGATAGCTGCTATCGGAACGCCTATGGTAATAGGATATACAACTTTCCTGTTCTGGACCTTCAGGGGTAAAGTGAAGCTAAACGAGATGAGTTACTAGGGAAGGGCTTAAAAAACAGGTCCCCGCAAGAAATTGCAGGGACTTACCATTTAACCTATATTCTGTACTGTAGCATCGTTTTTAGAGATCTCCCTCTTCGTCAATTGTCTTTACCTCTTTTGCCGTGCTGGTTGGGAGACGTCGTATATAAGACCTTCTGCTATTTCAAAAGTTTAATCGGCAACAAAAAAATTCTGAAAATAATTTTTACGCCCGAAATTAGTAGGCGAAAATAAGCAATTCCATGAATCGTATTGACCGTCTGACTGCTATTTTAATCCAGCTTCAGGGTAAAAAAATTGTTAAGGCTGCCGAAATCTCCGACCGTTTCAACATCAGCTTGCGTACCGTGTACCGGGATGTTAAAGCCTTGCAGGAGGCCGGCGTGCCCATTGGAGCGGAAGCTGGCACCGGTTATTATATAGTGGATGGCTACCATCTGCCCCCTATCATGTTCTCCAAAGAAGAGGCCGCTGCGCTGCTGACAGGTGAGAAGCTGATGGCCCAGTTCAGCGACATCAGCAATCGCAAACAGTTTGGGTTGGCAATGGAAAAGATCCGGTCTGTACTCCGGGGCGCCGAAAAAGACTACCTGGAAACCCTTGACGACAATATTGCCGTACTCAGGGCCCGGCCCCAGTTCGAGGATATGCAGTTCCCTAACCGCTTCCTCACGGAGATACAACAGGCCCTGGGTACCAACCATGTCATTAAGATCGACTATTATTCTCTTCAAAACCAGGATAGCGCCAGGGAAGTAGAGCCTATTGGCATCTTCTACACCAGCAACTACTGGCACTTGATCGCTTATTGCCGTTTAAGACAAGGGTACCGCGACTTCCGGATAGACAGGATCAGGAAACTGACCATCCTTTCCCACTCTTATAACCGTAATAATCACCCTTCTTTACAAACCTACCTGGAAGAGAGGAGAAATAAAGAAGAAGCTCCTTCTTACCTGGTGAAGATCGCAATAGACAATGAGGTTATGCGGTTTGTGCACGATCAGAAGTATTACTTCGGGCTTATGGAAGAAACAGTGGTAGGTAATAAAACGGAATTAACCTTCCTCCAGCCTCATTTGTCGTATTTCGCCCGCTGGCTGCTGATGCTTGGCAGAAGCGCAGAAGTAAGGGAACCCCAGGAACTAAAAACAGCCATCTCTGACCTGGTAAAAGAATTACATGATCATTATCAGTAAGATTGAAGACTACTGACATAGGGTTGTCACCATGGGACTTTTATTTTGTGCTTCATTACAAACTTGATTGAAAACCATGGCAAAACTAGACCTTACAAAAGCGTACAAAAAGTATTTTACCGCCACTCCCACACCTCATGTAACAGAAGTTGAAAAAGGCTTGTACCTCACTATTACAGGCCAGGGAAACCCCGACGGAGAACAATTTGCAGCTGCCGTGGCAGCGCTTTATTCCGTTGCCTATGGAATAAAGTTCGACAATAAGGCAAAGGGAAAAGACTTTGTGGTGAGCAAGCTGGAAGGGTTTTGGTGGGTAGATGCAACTGGTATTGATCCGCTGCAGGTACCGCGTGATCTCTGGCATTACGAGCTGGCTATCATGTTGCCCGATGATATTTCCCAGGCCCAGTTCAGGCAGGCGGTTGAAAAAGCTATGGCTAAAAAGAAATCCCCGCTGGTTAACCAGGTTCAGCTCAAACAAATGGAAGAAGGACTATGCGTACAGGTCCTGCACGAAGGGCCTTTCAGCGAAGAGCCAAGAACCCTGAAGAAACTGCATGGTTATATTGAGCAGGAAGGATATGCGTTCAATGGCCGGCATCATGAGATCTATCTCTCCGATTTCAGGAGAACAGCGCCTGAAAAGCAGCGAACTATTCTACGCCATCCTGTGAGGAAGTGATGTCGAAAGTCTTTAAATGAGAAAGTGATTATTCGGTTAACCCCAATTGAATAATAGCTTGTTGAGCGGCTATCTGGCTGGCGTCTTTTTTATTGAAGGCTTTACCGCTGCAGATCAGTTCTCCGTCTACCACGGCGCCTACTGTAAAGATCCGGCGGCCGTTATCTACCTGTTCTTCCAGGAGTTCGAACTCGAGGGTCTTGCCATTTTTGTTGGCCCAACCATATAATTTGTTCTTATGATTCATTTCAACTGCTTCCAGTTGGTCCATATCGATATATGGCATTAAGATGCGTTTATGAACAAATTGCTGGGTTTTGGTATAGCCTTTATCGAGGTATACGGCGCCTACGAGGGCTTCCAGGGTATTACCAAAGATCTGGCTGATCTTGAGGAAGCTGTTGTATTTATCGTAAATGGTCAGTTTACGCAACCCCATTTTGATGGCGATGTCGTTCAATTGTTGCCGGTTAACGATCTTGGAGCGCATTTCTGTTAAGTAACCTTCTGTTTTATAGGGGTACTTTTTGAACAAATAGTCTCCCACGATGGCGCCGAGAATGGCGTCACCAAGGTATTCCAGCCTTTCGTTGCTTTCCAGGAACTTTTCTTTACTGGAACGATGGCTCAAGGCAACTTCATAAAGGGCAAAATTGCCCGGAGGGAAACCGAGCAAGTTATGAAGCTCTTTATATAAGTGCCTCTTTTTGGAAACAAATCGATATAAAAAACCTGGCAGTAATCTCACACAATCAAAATCAAGGAACAAATTTTTTGAAAATAACGGAAGCGTTATGCCCGCCAAACCCGAAGGTATTGGAAAGCGCAGCCCTTACTTCTCTCTTTTGTGCGATATTGAAAGTAAAATTTAATTTCGGGTCCAGCTGAGGATCGTCTGTAAAGTGGTTGATCGTAGGAGGAACTATGCCATCAATGATGGACATGATCGCAGCTATAGATTCAACGGCGCCGGCAGCCCCGAGTAAGTGACCGGTCATAGATTTGGTAGAACTGATGTTCAGGTTATAAGCATGTTCTCCAAATACCTGCTGAATGGCTTTTACTTCGGCAATATCTCCAAGTGGAGTAGAAGTACCGTGAACGTTGATATAATCGATATCAGCTGGTTGCAAGCCGGCATCTGACAAGGCGTTACGCATTACATTCTGTGCGCCCAATCCTTCCGGATGGGGGGCTGTAATATGGTAAGCATCGGCAGTTGCACCGCCTCCAGCTAATTCTGCATAAATTTTAGCGCCTCTTGCCTGGGCATGCTCCAACGATTCCAGTACCAGGGCTCCTGCTCCTTCTCCCATTACAAAACCGTCGCGGTCGAGGTCAAAAGGCCTGGAAGCTGTTTTAGGATCGTCGTTTCTTTCGGACAAGGCCTTCATGGCATTGAAACCGCCCACACAAGGTTCGTTGATCACATTTTCTGATCCCCCGGTGATAACCATGTCGGTTTTCCCGTAACGGATGCTGTACATTGCTTCAATAATAGCATTGGTTGCTGATGCACAAGCAGATACAACAGAAAAATTAGGCCCGCGGAAACCGTGGCGGATAGAAATGTATCCGGCCGCAATATCCAGGATTAGCCTTGTGATGAGGAAAGGACTGAAGCGGGGTGTACCGTCCCCTAAGTGAAATTCTTTAAGCTCGTGGCTGAAATTTATCATTCCACCTACCCCTGTACCCCAAATTACACCGACCCGATCCGAATTGATCTTGTCTTTTTTAATCTGGGCGTCCAGGATCGCCTGATCTGCGGATATTACCGCTGTTTGAATAAAGGGGTCCATTTTCCGGGCCTCCTTTTTGTCCAGGTAATTAGTAGGATCGAAATTTTTCAGTTCGCAAGCAAAACGGGTTTTGAACTTGGAAGCATCAAATTGCTTGATATAATCCGCGCTGGATACACCGTTCGTCAATCCGCTCCAGAATTCGGCTACGGAATTGCCGAGCGGTGTAAGAGCGCCTAAACCTGTAACGACAACTCGTCTTGGTTGCATTAAAACAATTCTGATTAGTAGGATTATTTTACATGTTCTTCCAGGTAAGCAACTGCCTGGCCAACAGTAGTAATAGTTTCAGCTTGTTCGTCAGGAATGGAGATGTTGAATTCTTTTTCGAATTCCATAATCAGTTCTACCGTATCCAAAGAGTCAGCGCCTAAGTCGTTGGTGAAGCTGGCTTCAGGAGTTACCTCGGCTTCGTCAACGCCCAATTTGTCAATGATGATCTTTTTAACTCTTGATGCAATGTCTGACATAATTTTAAGTGTTTTTGGTTTAAAACTTGAGTGCAAAAATATAATTTTTATTGAATTGCCAACAGATAGCCCAAATTTTAAAGGCACGACATCTCCTACATTCCCGCCAAACCCACTACAGTTAACATATTCGTAGCTTTGTTAATAAAAGAATTTATACAATTTTGATATTCCCTCACTTACAGATTTGCAATTTTTCACTCAAAAGTCATGTTTTTCTCCCAGAATAGAGAGAATCTCTGCCAATTCCCTTTTTTCCTCCATTCAACCTCCTTTTTTGCCACTTATCGAATCCATTAACGCTAATTAACAGTCGCCCGTACCTTTCAGACCCCTCTTTGCTTAAATTTGTCCGGCTTATGAGGAATTACCTCTACTTAGCCCGTTTCGTTGTATTGATATAGCCTAACCAGCTGGAAAATTATTTAATTGATATGGCCATCACCAAAAAGACAGTTCGAACAATCCTAATCCTGGCTGTTGCCTGCATTGCTATCTTCTTCCTTTATAAGAAAATAGCCGGCAGTAAAGCATCCGGGGAACCCTCTGCCCAAAATGCCAAAAGCAGCGGACCAAAGCTCCTGTTAACCGACGCCTGGGTTGTAAAAACAGGCCTCCTGAACCAAACAATAGAAGCCAGCGGTACCCTGCAAAGCAATGAAGAAGTAGAGGTAAAACCAGAGATCAATGGCCGTATAATCAAACTGTTCTTCAAAGAAGGTACCAATGTCAGGAAAGGGGATATGCTCGTTAAACTATACGACGAAGACCTGAAAGCCCAGCTTCAAAAGCTCAAATTACAGCAACAACTGGCTAAAACCACGTTAGAAAGACAAGAGAACCTTTTAAAGATCAATGGAATAAGTCAACAGGATGTAGATGTTACCCGTAACCAGGTAAGCGCTTACCAGGCAGATATGGAATATACACAGACCCAGCTGCAGAAAACAGAACTCAGAGCTCCCTTCAGCGGGAAACTGGGCCTCCGCAACGTCAGCGAAGGCGCCATCGTATCTTCCGCTACCATCATCACTACCCTCCAACAGATAGATCCCCTGAAAATGGACTTCGCCGTTGCCGAAAAATACCGCAACGCCGTTAAAGTAGGCGACCAGGTGATCTTTAACGTAGCGGGCGACAGAAACGATTATAAAGGAAGCATTTACGCAATAGATCCGAAAATAGACCTTACCACCCGTACAATGAAACTGAGGGCAATCGTTCCTAATAACAGCGGCGTATTGTTCCCCGGCTCTTTCGCCAAAGTAAAGATCATCCTTAAAGATATTCCCGACGCCATGATGATCCCTTCACAGGCTGTCATACCCGGAACCCGCGATAAAAAGGTGATCATTGCCGACCAGGGCGTCGCTAAATTTGTAGTAGTAGAAACCGGCCAAAGAACCGAAAGCTCCGTACAGATAACCAACGGACTTAAACCTGGCGATACCGTTATCACAACAGGTATCCTTCAGCTTAAACCAGGTATGCCATTGAAGTACAATAAAATACAATAATGAAGACAGCCCCCGTCGCTGCTTCATTCTAAATATATTCAACATGAGTTTACCTTCCTTATCTCTCAAACGCCCGGTATTTGCTATCGTGATGAATATCATTATCGTGATATTCGGTCTGGTGGGCTTCACTTTCCTGGGGGTAAGAGACTTTCCGGCCATTGACCCTCCTATCGTAAACGTACGTACGTCATACGCCGGCGCCAACTCTGACATCATTGAAACGCAGATCACCGAGCCATTGGAAAAACAGATCAATGGTATTGCCGGTATTAAAAATATTTCTTCCAGCAGCAGCCAGGGCAGCAGCAATATCACCGTGGAATTTGAACTGGGACAGGACCTCGAAGGCGCCACCAATGATGTGCGCGACAAAGTATCCCAGGCCCTCCGCGCCCTGCCGCCGGATATCGACGCGCCTCCTGTAGTTTCCAAACAGGACGCGAACTCCGATGCGATCATCTCCATGACGGTACAAAGCAACACCCGCAACCAACTGGAAGTGACAGAATATGGTACCAACGTTTTGCTGGAAAAACTGCAGACCATCCCCGGCGTCAGCGCCATCCAGATCTGGGGAGAAAAAAGATATGCCATGCGTATCTGGATGGACCCTGCAAAACTTTCTTCCTACCGCCTCACGCCAAGCGATGTACAGGTGGCGCTGCAAAGAGAGAACGTAGAACTTCCGTCCGGTAAAATAGCCGGTAATGCTACCGACTTCACTGTACGCACCTTTGGCCGGCTTGTAACGGAAGACGATTTTAATAACCTCATCATCCGCAACGTAAATGGCAGCGAGATCAGGATCCGCGATATAGGACAGGCCGTATTAGGCCCAGAGAACGAGGAAACAGTGCTGAAAGAATCAGGCAGCCCGATGATCTCCCTGGCCCTCATTCCTCAACCGGGGTCCAACTATGTTGCCATCGCCGACGAATTCTATAAACGATATGCCCAGCTGCAGAAAGATATTCCTGAAGACTTTAAAGTGAATATCGCTATGGATAACACCCGCTTCATCAAAAAATCAATTGAAGAAGTGGAGGAAACCCTGATAGTAGCCCTGGTACTGGTGATCATTATCGTTTACCTGTTCTTCCGCGACTGGCTGATGGCGCTCCGTCCGTTGATCGATATACCGGTATCCCTGATCGGGGCATTCTTTATTATGTATGCCTGCGGATTTACCATCAACATCCTTACCCTCCTGGCCATCGTTCTGGCAACAGGCCTGGTGGTGGATGACGGTATTGTAGTAACTGAAAATATTTATAAGAAGATAGAAGCCGGTATGCCAAGGATGAGGGCCGCCCGCGAAGGATCGGAAGAGATCTTCTTCGCGGTGATCGCCACCTCCATTACCCTGGCTTTCGTATTCCTTCCGATCATCTTCCTGCAGGGATTCGTAGGACAGCTGTTCCGCGAATTCGGTATCGTAGTAGCCGGCGCAGTATTGATCTCAGCATTTGTATCGCTTACCTTAACGCCGGTACTGAACGTAAAACTGGGCCGTAAAACCCATACACATTCCTGGTTCTATCTTAAAACTGAACCTTTCTTCCGCTGGATGGAAGATGGTTATAAAAATTCGCTGGAAGCGTTTATGCGTTTCCGTTGGGTAGCCGGACTTATCATCGCCGGTTGCGTGGTAATGATCTACTTCCTCTTCAAAACATTGCCGGCCGAACTGGCGCCACTGGAAGACCGCAGTACTTTCCGCCTGTCTATCACCACGCCTGAAGGCACCGCCTTCGACTACATGGATAAATACGTGGATAAGCTCACCAACTTTATGATAGATTCCATCCCCGAGAAGAAGATCATCCTTAGCGTAACTTCTCCGGGCTTCAGCGGATCAGGAGCTGTTAACACCGCCTTTGCCAACGTCATGCTCACCGAACCTAACGAAAGGCAACGGTCGCAGAAAGACATTGTAAACATGGTAAACCGGAACATGAGCCGGTTCCCCGAAGGAAAGGTATTTGCAATAGAACAACAAACCATCCAGGTAGGGCGCCGTAGCGGCCTGCCCGTTTCCTTTGTACTCGAACATATCAACTTCGATACACTGACCGCCGTACTGCCTAAGTTCATGGAAGAAGTGAACAACAGCACTGTATTCCAGGGAACGGATGTAGACCTGAAGTTCAACAAACCGGAACTCCGCATACATATCAACCGCGATAAGGCCACACAGTTAGGCGTTTCGGTGCAGGACATTTCCCAGACCCTGCAGCTGGCCCTCAGTAACCTGCGCTATGGTTACTTTATCAGGAACGGTAAACAGTACCAGGTAATGGGCCAGGTATTCCGCGCCGACAGGGACGATCCTATGGATCTGCAGAACCTGTACGTCCGTAACTCCAACGGGGAAGCCATTCAGTTAGATAACGTGGTGAGCATCGAAGAGGAAACCAGTCCTCCTATCATCTATCACTTCAACCGTTACAAATCCGCTACTATCTCCGCTGGTCTTGCTCCCGGCAAAACGATCGGGGATGGTATCAACGAAATGTACAGGATCTATAATAAGCTGCAACAGGAAAAAATATTGGACGATTCATTTACCACAGCGTTATCCGGATCATCCCGCGACTATGCAGAAAGTGGTTCCAACACCATGTTCGCCCTGGGCCTTGCATTGGTGCTGATCTACCTGGTGCTGGCAGCACAGTTCGAAAGCTGGATAGACCCGCTTATCATCATGTTAACAGTACCGCTGGCATTTGCAGGAGCGCTGTTATCACTGTGGTTATTCAACCAGACGTGGAATATTTTCTCCCAGATCGGCGTGATCATGCTGATAGGGCTGGTAACCAAGAATGGTATCCTCATCGTGGAATTTGCCAACCATCAGCGCGACAGCGGCATGAATAAAGCAGATGCGGTAGTTACAGCCTCCTCGCTTCGTTTGCGTCCTATCCTGATGACCAGCCTGGCTATGGCTTTGGGCGCATTGCCGATCGCCATGTCGCTGGGTGCGGCAGCAACCAGCCGTATACCGCTGGGTATCGTAATCGTGGGCGGGATCGTATTCTCTCTCGTTCTTACCTTATATGTAATTCCGGCGATGTATACTTTCTTCTCACGCAGGGGAAATAAATCGCATGACGACGAAGAGGAAGAAGAAATTGAAAAAGCAGATATTCATACTGCCCATGCCTAATTAACGACGAATCGTTTTTATGACAAATTATATGATAAGGCGTTGCTTACTTTTATGTTGTCTGTTGTGTAGCATAGGTGCATTAAAGGCGCAACAGCAGATACTTACTTTAGAGCAGGCTATAGATGTAGCATTAAAGAATAATTACAATATACGTTTGGCCAGGAATTCTGCAGAACTCTCGGCTAACGATTACGCCTATGCGAATTTTGCTTTTTTTCCAAGGGTGAATGCCTCTGCCGGTACTACCTGGTCAAGAACCGCTACCAAACAGGAGTTCGTAAACGGAACCTCCCGCGATACCAGCGGTATCAAATCCAATAACCTTAGCGGCAACGTTACTTTGGGATGGACATTGTTCGATGGTTTGAAAATGTTCGCCACCCGTAATAAACTGGAGTCTATCCGTGACTACGGGGAACTGGTAGTGAAAGACCAGGTGCAGAATACGATCGCTACGGTGATCACAGGGTATTACAATATCGTTCAACAAAAACAGCAACTGAAAGCGCTGGCAGAGCAGATGTCGATCTCCGAAGAGCGGGTTAAACTGTCTGACGCGAAATTCAGCACCGGCCTGGCTCCGAAAACCGACCTGCTTCAGTCAAAAGTAGACCTGAATGCCCAAAAAGCGTTATACATCCGTCAAATTACGGTGATAGAACAAAGCAAAGCCCTGCTAAACCAGCTGATGGCAGTTCCATCGGGCGCCACGGGTTACGAAGTAGTGGATTCTATCCCGCTGGATACCGGCCTTTCCTACGCCGCATTACAGCAAAATGTTATGAACAATAACACTGCTGTAAAAGTGCAGCAGCAAAATGTGAATATCTCTGCACTTACGATTAAAGAAAGGCAGGCCGATTATTTCCCGGTGATCTCTTTCAACTCAGGATATAACTATACCCGCAATCATTCCAACGCTGCATCCAATGCATTCAGTCCGAAGTTCAGCAGGAATGGGGTATTGAGTTACGGTCTTACCGCCGCTATTCCTATATTCAACGGCTTCAATGTAAAACGCCAGGTACAAAATGCGAAACTGGATTTCGATTACCAGAATATTACCCTGGATAATGTGAAGTCGCAGGTTGACCTGTCGTTGAATAACGCATTTAAAGATTATGAATATTATAAAAAAGCTGTTGAGCTGGAAGAAGAAACCAATGAGCTGGCCCGTGAAAATGCAATGGTGGCCCTGGAAAGATTTAAACAGGGCGTTTCAACTTTGCTGGAAGTAAAGATCGCGCAACAGAGCCTGGAAGATTCGTATTACCGCCTTATACAGGCCAGGTATAATACAAAAGTGGCGGAAACGGAATTAGGACGACTCAATGGAGTATTGTTAAAATAAAATTCTATCTTAATTAAAAAAGGGCAGTCTGTGAACCAACAGGCTGCCCTTTGCACTTTTGGTACTTGATACGTACGGGGTTGAACAAATTTTTTTCATTTCCGGACACATATGTTAAATTCATTATTCAAAACAACCTACTTTCCAATAACAATGAAGCCGGCATAATTTTCAACTTTTAAACCTCAATATTAAATTATCAGTATTATGTTTCGAATTTTCATCCTCTTTAGTTATCTTGTATTAATTGCAGGCTTCGGGAATGCCCAGGTTTTGCAAACTGTGAACAGGAGCGTTACTGTAGATTCGCTGATTCACGTCAACGAAGCTCCGGGAGCAGGTCTTGTATGGCTGAAGAAAAAACTCGCGTTCAGGAACTTTTCGAATGGTACTATTGAATTTGACTGCAGAGGCCGCGACGTATTGCAACAAAGCTTTGTAGGAATAGCTTTTCACGGAGTAAATGACAGTACCTATGATGCCATTTATTTCAGACCTTTTAATTTTCAGGCTGCAGAAGAAATAAGAAGGAAACATTCGGTACAATACATTTCGATGCCGAAATACGATTGGGAATTATTAAGAGAGGAACACCCTGGTAAGTACGAAAATGAGATAACACCTGCCCCTGATCCTAATACTTGGTTTCACGTTAAAATAACTGTTAATTGGCCACAGGTTGAGGTCTGGGTGAACGGTCAAAGTGTGCTGCATGTAACCCAACTGAGTGAGCAGAAAAAAGGAAGAATTGGTTACTGGGTTGGCAACAACTCGCCAGGCGACTGGAAAAACCTGACCATAAAATAAATAAAGACTGTTGATTGTTAAGTTAGAAGTCGGGCTTTAAGGCGTGAGTCTTAAAGCCTTCTTTATTTTTCAGCCTTCGATTTTTTATATTCTTCGAATGATTGTTTGATAAACAATAAAAGATCATATTCTGAGGCTGAATTCAGGAATTGATAGGTAGGACGGTATTTGAGCATGAAAGAGTCCAGCTCCGGGCTTTGCAGCTTCGTCATCTTCTCCACCACTTCCGGGGAGTAACGGTAATCTATATATTTTTCTTTCTCCCAGTAAACGAGCTGTTCTTTAAATTCTTCCTTTCGTTTACGTGCCTTGCTGGGCACCAGGTATGTGAGAGCAGTGATAGGATTGGCAGGTAATGTTTTCAAGACATCTACCGCCCCGGGCTTCTTATAATTAAAATAACGCCCATACTCTTCCCTCATCGCCAACGAGTCGTTGTGATAGTTCTTTCCTTTTACATTCACTCCCTGCAGGTCAAACAACCGCTTCTGCAAATAGATATCATGAGTAGATGACATGCTGGGCACGGTAAACAGCCTGCTGGTATAACTCAGCATCGAGAACTCCAGCGTATCGCCGGGAACGGCTTCAATATAAAACCTACCACTCTCACTGCTGAGAGTTCCTGTCATAGTTCTTTTGTTTATAATGGAAACAAAAGGTAATCCTGTTTTCGTGTCCTGATCTGCCACCATACCCGATATTCTTACCTGTGCTAAAGTATCCTGTAGGCTAATAAAAAAGAAAAAAAACAGTGCTCCGATGTATGTCGTAAAACGAATCATGAAAATAGTAATCCTTCAAATTTAACGTTCCACCCGCAAATGAAAAGTTAAAACCCGGTAACAGATAATTGCCCGCCCGCAAAATTATTAATAATCAGGCCAGTAAATATCCGCTCAATAACATATTTTTACAGATATACGTTGGATTATGCCGCAAAAAATCATCTTCGCAACACAACATTATAAATATCTGAAAGATCGTATCCTCGCTATTACCGGCGAGGCATGGGAAAATGGGGAATTAGAGATACGGGATTTCCCAGATGGGGAACATTATCATCGTATCCTGAGCGATGTTAGTCACAAAGAAGTGGTGATCATCGGCGGAACGATCGATGATCAGGCAACCCTGGAATTATTTGATCTGGCAAGTGGATGCATACAATTGGGTGCATATTCATTAACGATTATCATCCCTTATTTTGGTTACTCTACCATGGAAAGGGCGGTAAAATATGGAGAAATAGTGAAAGCCAAAACCCGTGCAGTACTTTTTTCTTCTTTACCCAATACTTCCCGCGGCAACCGGATTGTGATGATAGACCTGCATGTGGATGGAATTACCTGGTATTTTGAAAACGATATCCGCCCCGTACACCTGTATGCTAAAGGATTTGTGCTGAATGCAGCACAGGAACTGGCGGGAGATAAACCATTTGTATTAGCCAGTACAGATGCAGGGCGGGCTAAATGGGTAGAGTCGCTGGCGAACGATCTGCATGTTCCCGCAGCCTTTGTTTTCAAGCGCCGGATCTCCGGCGAAGAAACCGCCATTACCGCTATCAGCGCAGATGTAAAAGATAAAACAGTGATCATTTATGACGATATGATCCGTACGGGAGGCTCTCTTGTTCACGCCGCCGAAGCCTATCACGAAGCCGGGGCAGCCGGCATTTGTGTGATCACAACTCATGGGATCTTTGCCGGCAACGGGTTTGAGAGAATTAAAAACAGTGGACTTATCAGCAAGGTTGTTTGTACAGATACCCACCCCAATGCATTAACTATTCATGATCCTATGCTGGAAGTAAGATCAGTAGCACAACTGATCGTCGACTACTTTCATTATCAATCCATCTGATAAGGGTTGGCAAGTTATTTGTCTTGCACCCTTCCGTCAATTGCTATAAACATGGTTGTTAGCTCTTCGTATAATCGAGTACGGTAGCTGTGTATACAGGAAGATGGATCGTTGAAGTGAGATTGTCAATTTTTTTTCTTTACACACCCATTGTAAAGGCGCTTTTGATTGTATTGTTATATTGATGGACCAGCAATATAACAACAGACAGCATCAATGTACTGTCAGAAGAATTTGTAACCAAACAGTTAATCATATCATGAGAAGCCAAGTACTAGCCTGGTTGGGGCTGTGCTATGCCTTTTTCTGCTCTGTAAGCAGCGCATATGCTAAACCCGAGGGCCATTCTCCCGTCTTTCAAGCTGATACTACAGTTCCGGTAGTTATTAAACCCGCTGCTGATACCAGTAACCCATCTAAGCAAGATACATCCAAGCCTGCTGTAAAACCCGCACAGGATACTACGAAACCAGTACAGGACACAGCTAAACAAGTTCAGGACACAACTAAAAAAGTGACCGAGAAACCAAAAGAAGACACAGCTCTTATCTTGCCTCCGGATCCGGCTACCGCCAAATCTGAAGTGAATAAGTTTAATATCACAGGCGTAGTAAAAGATGACAAAGGCGCGCCAATTCCCGGCGCCGTAGTCAGGAACAAATCTGCCCAGCTCAACGCCCAGACTGATCCTGCAGGTAATTACACCATTAAAGCACAGGTTGGGGACACCATCCTTGTTACTGCTCCTACCTTCGCTGAACAGGCGATCAATATCACCAAACGCGGGCCTGTAAACTTCTCGCTTGTACCCAGCAGCGCTACCAAAAAAGTGCTGGGCGAAGTAGTAGTGACCGCGTTAGGTATTAAAAAGAATCCCCGTTCCGTAGGTTACGCCATCCAGGAAGTTGCCGGAAACGCAGTACAGGAAGCCAAGGAAGTGAACTTTGTAAACGCTCTTACTGGTAAAGTACCAGGTGTTCAGATCAATACCAACACCGGATCTATGGGCGGCGCCACCAAGATCACTATCCGCGGTGTTAAATCTATCTTAGGTGATAATAATGCTTTCTTTGTTGTAGACGGTGTTCCAATGCTTAACAGCGTAACCAACGATCCCGGCCAGCAAAACGGCGGGGGCGGTTACGACTATGGCAGCCCGATGCAGGATATCAACCCGGAAGATATTGAAAACATTTCCGTACTGAAAGGAGCTGCTGCCACTGCATTATACGGTAGCCGCGGCGCCAACGGCGTATTGCAGATCACTACCAAAAAGCGCCCCGACACAGAACGTGGCATCGGCGTTACATACAGCCTGAACGCACAGATCGACCAGGTTTATGTACTGCCAAAATATCAAAACCAATATGGTGGCGGTAGCGCAGGTAAATTTGATACGCTTTACTACAACCAGCACCCCGAAGCATTCCTGAATGAGCAGGCTGCCACTTACGATGATAATAACGGGAAAGGACGTTACGACCTCCTGCCTCAATATGCCGTAGACGAGTCATGGGGCCCGAAACTGGACGGACGCCTTGTTCGCCCTTACTGGTCATGGGATAAAAACAAAAACAATCCTTACTTCGGCCAGACAGCTCCATGGATCGCTCACCCTAATAACGTAAAAGATTTCTATAGAACAGGTTTTACTCTTACCAATAACATATCTCTCGCCGGCTCTAACGATAAAGGCGCTTTCAGGTTATCCTACGGCAATATGGACCAGTCATTCGTGCTGCCAAATGCCACCAATAAAAGGAACAACCTCTCTGTCAATGGTAATTACGAAGTAACAAAAGGCGTAAGGGCGGTAGCTTCTGTTAACTATACTTCCCTGAACGTTAAGGGCAGACCGGGAACCGGCTTCACCGGACCAAACCCCGCGCTTCAGTTTACCATGTATGGGCAGCGCCAGCTCGACCTGGATATGGAGAAAAGATATAAATACGAAGACGGTTCACAGATCACCTGGAACCGCAGAGCCTGGGATGATCCAACCGTTGCTTCCAGCAATGGCCCATACTGGAACCGGTATATGGATTATGAAACAGACAGCCGCAACCGCCTCTACGGTTATGCAGGCGTAGATGTGGATGCAACAAAATGGCTCTCCTTCACCGGCCGGGTATTTATGGACGATTATAATACCCTGGAAGAAGAAAGAACAGCAAAAGACTACTCTGTGGGCGGTTACATCAAACGTGTACGCACTACCCGTGAAATGAACTACCAGTTAACAGCCGATATCAAAAAGAACTTTGGCGAAGACTTCCAGCTGAATGCTACAGTGGGTGGAAACATTATGCACCGTAAATGGACGGTAACCGGCGGATCTACTGTTGGCGGCCTCATTACCAAAGATGTGTATAACCTGGCCAACTCTGTGCAAACAGCAACGCCTATCGACCAGTTCTATGAAAAACAGATCAACTCTGTTTTTGCAACTGCCAACCTGGGATACAAGAATTTATTGTTCTTAGACCTGACAGGCCGCAGCGACTGGTCGTCTACCCTGAAAAAAGGCAATAACCAGTACTTCTATCCTTCAGCTTCTGTTTCTTTTGTGTTCTCAGACCTGCTGAAAGACTGGAAATGGCTGTCGTACGGCAAGATCAGGGGTAGCGTAGCCGCTGTGGGCAGCGATGCTGCAGATCCATACAGGATCTATAACACCTACGATTTTGTTCCTCCATTCGGAACAAATCCTATTTCACAGTTCACTCCAACACTCTATAACGAAAACCTGAAACCTGAAAGAACTACCGAAGTTGAAGGCGGTACAGAACTAAAATTCTTTGATAACAGGATAGGAGTTGATTTCACCTACTACCGCAGGGTAACCAAAGACCAGATCATTACCCTGGCAATGCCTGCTGCAACCGGGTTTGTGGGAGCGTTTGTAAACGGCGGTACTGTAGAGAACAAGGGTATTGAAATAGGCCTTAACCTGAACCCGATCAGGCTGAAGAACGGTTTCCGCTGGGATATCAATGCTAACCTGGCCCGTAACCGTAACAAAGTACTGGATCTGAATATCGAACAATACAATACGTCGCTGGAATACCTCACCATCGGTACCGACCGCAGAACGCAGAAAGTTTCAGTGGTAGGACAGGTAGGCGAACCGCTGGGTACTATCAGGGGTACAGATTATACTTACCTGAATGGTCAGAAAGTAGTGGATGAATTAGGAAGATATGTACCAAGTGAGATCAAACCTATCGGTAACGCATACCCTGATTATGTTGGCGGTGTTACCAACACCTTTACATTCAAAGGTATTTACCTGAGCGCCCTGGTTGATTTCCAGCATGGCGGTAACTTCTTCAGCTATACGAACCTGTATGGTAATAAATCAGGTTTGCTGGAATCGACCGTAGAAAACGGGATCCGTGAAAACGGCA
This sequence comes from Chitinophaga terrae (ex Kim and Jung 2007), assembly GCF_900107795.1. GTDB lineage: Bacteria > Bacteroidota > Bacteroidia > Chitinophagales > Chitinophagaceae > Chitinophaga > Chitinophaga terrae. The sequence continues at coordinate 27,911 of NZ_FNRL01000011.1, read as the reverse complement.
TCATAGTTCCCGGCGTGACTGCAGATGGCCATCCTAATACTACCAGGATCACCGCGCAGGACCACTTCAATTATAACGGAGGTAATGTGATCAGCAAAGCCAATTTGTATGATGCAAGTTATATCTATCTGAGAGAAGCCAAGATCGGTTACAACTTACCTGAGAACTGGTACAAAAAGATCGGCGCCCAAAGCGCAAGGATCTCGTTGTATGGCCGTAATCTCTGGCTGATCAAGTCCAATGCTCCGAACGTAGACCCTTCCAACATCCTCAACTCCGCGTCTAACGTACAGGGGATAGAAGGTGGAGCACTCCCTTCTCTGCGTTCCTATGGATTTAACCTGAATGTATCATTCTAAATTTTGTGACGATGACTATTAAACATTTTCTTAAATATAGCGGCGCCATACTGGCATTGGTTTGTCTGATCGCCAGTTGCAGGAAGTTCGATGATATGGCGCATGACCCAACTAAACCTACGACTGCCGACCCTAAGTACCTGTTAACAGGTGCACAGAAAAGTGCTATGGACCTGATGTATAGCGGTCTGCAAAACGGTTTTATTGCGATGAACTACGCACAGTACTGGACAGGGAATTCCCGCACCAACGACAGCCAGTTCAATCTTGATGAAGGTAATAACACCGCCCTCTGGAATAACCTGTACAGGATATCGCTGCACAACCTGGAGGATATTATCAAACAGCTACAGAGCAAACCCGGTGAAGCGAATACCGCCAACCAGATTGCTGTTGCCAGGATCACCGAGGCCTGGATCTACCAGATCCTTGCGGATGCATATGGTAACATTCCATACACCCAGACATTTGAGAGTGCAACCAACATCACTCCTAAATATGATGATGCTGCCACCGTTTACAAGGCATTAATAGATACCCTGGAAAAACAGATCACTGTGATGAATGATGCAGAAATCAGCTTTGATGCAGGTGATGTGATCTATGGCGGTGATGTAGCAAAATGGAAAAAACTGGCTCACTCACTGATCCTGAGATTAAGCATCCGTATGGTGAACGCGAGCCCGGATCTTGCCAAACAGAAAATAGAAGCGCATTATAAAGACGCGATCAGCAGCAATGCAGAAGGCGCACAGTTCCAGTACCTGGACGCTGCGCCTAACAAGTTCCCGTACAACGAATCTGAACGCCCGATCATCGACTTCTCTGTTACCGAAACACTGGTAAACTATATGAAGAGCGTAAACGACCCTCGTTTACCGATCTATGCACGCCCTGCGAAAAATACAGATACCATTAAAGGTATGCCTTATGGCTGGGCGGCATCAGATACCAACAGGTTAGCGTTAGATTTCTATTCCTACCCTGGCAGACAGATTTACAGCGCTACTATGCCTGGTATCCTCATGGGTTACCCTGAAGTGGAATTCATCCTGGCAGAAGCGGCTGCAAGAGGTATGCAGGTGGGCGATGCAGCTACGCATTATGAAAATGGTGTAAGAGCTTCTATCAACTACTGGAAAGACCTGACTAAAAACGCAGATATCACTGACCAAACGATCTCTGATTATCTGAAAATCGTGCCTTATGTAGCCGGTGACTGGAAAAACGTGATAGGCACTCAAAAATGGCTGGCCCTGTACCCACAAGGCTTCCAGGCCTGGTTCGAAAGAACAAGGCTCAATTTCAGCAAACCTGGCGGACAACCATTGTTCATAGCACCGGTTTCAGGCTCCCTGGACCCAAGTGTTAAAATGGTTCCTTACAGGTTAACTTATCCACAGTCTGAACAAACGCAGAACAAAGCCAGTTACGAACAGGCTGTCAGCGCGCTGGGTGGCGATACCAAAGGCACCAAGCTGTGGTACAATAAATTTTGATACAACAATCAACTATAGCTAAACAACAATCTGCCGGCGCCTGCTTCTGCAGGCGCTTTTCTTTTTTCCTCCCGTTTTGGTATCTTTAGCGCCACCTATATTTCATAATTTATGAGGAAAGTACTGTTAGCGTTGACCATGCTGGTCATTGTTCGCACTTCGTATGCACAAAAAGTAGCACAGGCTTATCAACATTGGTACACTTATTTTGGAACCGTTAAAATGAATAGCAAATGGGCGATACCTTTCGATATCCAGGGCCGGATAAGAGATGGGATCAGTGATAAAGGCCAGTTGCTTATCAGGGGAGGACTTCAATATTCCCTTACCAAACAAGACCAGGTTTTGCTGGGTTATGCCTTTGTACCAACCTATAACAATGTTAGCGGTACCTGGCTGCCGGAGCACAGGATATTCCAGCAGTATATCCGCAAAGCCAAGACAATTGACATGACGCACCGGGTAAGACTGGAACAAAGATGGGTTTCCCAGCCTTCCGCACCCGGCTCAGTACATGCGATCGGTGACTGGAAATACGGCAACCGGGCCAGGTATTTCAACCGTACACAGTTGCCATTGAATAAAACGCCCTTTTATGTGGCCTTGCAGGATGAAATTTTCCTGAATCTTTGGGGAAATGACATCAGCAACCTGTTTTTTGATCAGAACCGTTTCCTGGCGGCATTTGGTTACCAATTCAATTCAAACCTGAAGGCCGACATCGGGTATATGAACCAATACCTTCAAACCGGCTCAGGGGCTAAAAGCATGAATCATATACTGCATTTCAGCGTGTTCCAGACGATTAACTTATAAAAATGGGCTCCGGTCCATTTTCTCCAACGGGCTCCTGTTCTTTTCCGGGGAATTGTCCCGGTCATGATTTATTAAACAAGCAGGCGTACGCCCCGATCTTTACAACCGGGCATAAAAAAGCCGGCTTACACAGCCGGCTTTATAATAAGTTGTTATTTATAATTGGAAAATTTGCTTTTCAGCAACCCGGCAAACTGCCGGTAGGCATCCTGGTTGGGAAAAGCTGAAATGGGGATCAGGAAGAATGTTTTTTTATCCCTGTACAGGAAGAAGAACTTTTTAGTTTCCACGATCTGCGAGAAGTTGTTCCAGCCGATGGCCCGCTGGTGATCGCTGGCCCGGGTAGAGATCAGCAATCCTTCGTCTGAATAATTCAGGTGAATATCGTCCTTAAATGTGGCGGCTTTATTATAGATGGAAACAGGTAGCAGATACCAGAACACCCATCCGATGAGGGCTGTCATGATAAAGATCCCGGTCAGAGCGCCAGGAGTAACTACACTGAAAAAGTATCCAGTTAAAGTGGCTAGCAGTAAGATAATGAGGGTATTGCGAAAAACCTTGATCTCCCCACGTTGCATAAAATGGTAGCGCAATGCATGTAATACCTCACTTTTGTCATAACTAAACTCTAAACTCTGCATGCAAATCGAACTCCAAAACGAATTTATCTGGTTACGGATATTGACATTGGGTTATCCATCTCATCTCGCACAGTAACAGGTGCTTCTTTCTTCCGTGGGCGTTTTATGTTGGACAGGTCATCCTCTCCGAAACCCGGAAAGTTCTTTTTGATGAACAGGAAATATTGTTGCAAGGTTTTAGGATCTACCTTAAAAGGGAAAGCTCCTTCCTTACCACTTCCTTTCAGGAAGTCGTTTGTATTTATCTTGTTTTCGTTTTGTAAATACCACTTATACAAATCTACTATAGCTTTCTCCAACTCGGCTTCGTCAACTTTTTCAGTTGGCTCTACTCGTGGAAACATTAACACAAACTCTTCTACCCTTACAGGTTTGGCAGCTGACGTGTTTTTGGAGTTATTACGGTTATCGTTGTTGTCTCCACCGTTTTTATCCCCATTATTGTCCCCGTTTTTGAAACCAGTGCTGGCGTTTGCTGAAGTGACTGCGGTCAAAACTGCCAACAGTAAAAACAACAGCTTCTTCATAAGGTGTCAAAATTTTCGAGTCTAAAAATACGATTATCTTTTGAAGATTTACAACAGGCGGTCAAAATTTATAAAATTCATCTAAAAAACAAAAGCAATGGGCGAACCATTGCTTTCGAGAGTCATTTACAGTGCATGATGAATCATGCGGTGTAGGAATATTTGGTTTTTCATAGGACAGTAACCATAATAAAAATTAATACAATAACAAATATAATAAAATTATATCGTGTGTTGGGCGAAGAATCAAATATTAGAAAAAATTAAATATTACAACTTATAATTTTAAAAGCTGCAATTAAAACCGTTTTTACAGAAAATTTTCAAATTGAAAAAAAGGGAAGTGGGAAATCGATAGCAAAAGGATCGACTAAAAAGGAGGGGTTTCTTTTAAAAAGTAAGGGCGCCTAGAAAAGCGCCCTCAATTTGTTACTATCCTATGAAAACCCTATTTGAATACAAAGGTAAGGGTGTGTTATTTTTCTTTGAAATTTTAAAGGCACAATAACATATCATTAACAAGAAGTTGCAACATCCATCAGCTGCAACCCATGCTGGTGCCGCAATTCAGGCATTTATAGCAGGTTCCGGACCTAACCGTAATATGCCCGCATGTTGTACAGGCCGGAGCATCGCTTTGCATCTGCTTTAAATACTCCTGTTCCTGTTGCCCGCTTCCCGCATAAACCCCGGAAACCTTTACTACAGGCGCACTTACAGGCTTCGACGGAGCCGGCGCCCGGGGCGTTTCCGGTTCGTCGTCCTGCTCATCCAGCACATGTACCAGGTCATTACGTTGTAAATACTCGTACCCTAACACCCTGAAAATATAGTCGACCAGCGAGGTAGCGGATTTAATATTCGGATGATCCACCCGCCCTGCCGGCTCAAACCGGGTAAAAATGAACTTATCCACGAATTCTTCCAGCGGAACGCCATACTGCAGGCCTACCGAAACGGCTATCGCGAAACAGTTCATAAGGCTGCGTAATGTCGACCCTTCTTTGGCCAGATCTATGAATATTTCGCCCAATGTGCCGTCATTATATTCTCCGGTCCGCAGGAAGATCACCTGTCCGCCTACATTAGCTTTCTGTGTAAAGCCCCCTCTCTTCGACGGCAGCGATTTGCGTTCAATGATCCTCGACAACTGCCGTTTCAGCTCCGTATCGCTGCTGGCGATCATCCGCTGGTTGATCTCCTCCAACAATGCGTCTGTAGGCAGTTGTTGCAATTCGTTCACCGGGGCTGCGTCGCCTTCTGTTTTCTTCTTTTTATCAGCTTTATTGCTCAACGGCTGGCTTAATTTGCTGCCATCCCTGTACAGCGCACAGGCCTTTAGTCCCAGCTCCCAGCTTAGCCTGTAAGCATCGGCAATTTCCTCGACAACCGCTTCATGCGGCAGGTTGATGGTTTTGGAGATCGCGCCGGAAATGAACGGCTGCACCGCCGCCATCATCCTGATATGCCCATGCGGGTGAATATAGCGTTCTCCCTTCTTTCCACATTTATTGGCGCAATCAAACACCGGCTGATGGGCCTCTTTCAGGTAAGGGGCGCCTTCAACCGTCATTGTACCACAGATGTAGTCATTTGCCGCATCTATCTGCTCGTCTGTAAACCCTAACGCATGCAACAAACTGAATTCCAGGCTATAGTATTCTTCCGATTCGAATCCTAACCGCTGCAAGCACTCTTCTCCCAGGGTATATACATTAAAAACAAATGATATGTCAAAAGAAGAAGCCACAGCATTGTCCAGCTTCTTCAGTTCTTCTCCTATAAACCCTTTTTCGCTCAGGGTCTGGTGATTGATATAAGGCGCGCCGGCAAAACTTCCGGTTCCTTTGGCATAATCTACAATCGCCCTGATCTCATGCTCCGTATATCCAAGATTCTTAAGCGCTGCAGGGATCGACTGGTTGATGATCTTAAAATAACCGCCTCCCGACAGTTTTTTGAACTTCACCAGCGCAAAATCCGGTTCTACCCCTGTAGTATCGCAATCCATCACCAGCCCGATAGTGCCGGTAGGTGCAATAACTGTTGCCTGCGCGTTCCGGTAGCCGTATTGCTCTCCCAGTTTCACAGCCTCGTCCCAGGCCTTGGTAGCTGCTTTCATTAAATAATCAGGACAATACCTGGCATCAATCCCTTTAGGCTTGATCTCCAGCCCATCGTAGGCTTCGGATGCATCGTAGGCTGCTGCACGGTGATTGCGCATTACCCTGAGCATATCTTCCCTGTTTTCTTCAAAACGGGCAAACGGCCCCAGGAAAGCAGCCATTTCTGCAGAGGTTTTATATGCTACTCCCGTCATAATAGCGGTAATTGCTCCTGCAATGCCCCGGGCTTCTTCACTGTCGTAGGCAATACCGCTTACCATAAGCAGGGATCCCAGGTTGGCGTATCCCAATCCCAGGGTCCTGTAGTCGTAGCTTAGCTGAGCCACTTCCTCAGACGGGAATTGCGCCATCAGCACAGAAATTTCCAGCACCGTTGTCCATAACCTTACCGTATACTCGAAACCTGGTACGTCAAATAACTGTTTTTCTTCATCAAAGAACCGGCGCAGGTTCACTGAGGCCAGGTTGCAGGCCGTATTATCCAGGAACATGTACTCGGAGCAGGGGTTGGAAGCATTGATACGACCGCCTTTAGGACAGGTATGCCATTCGTTGATGGTAGTATCATATTGGGTTCCGGGATCGGCGCATCTCCAGGCTGCATAGTTGATCTGGTCCCAAAGTTCCCTGGCCTTTACGGATTTAATAGGTTTCCCGGTTGTTCTGGCGATCAGGTCCCAGTCGGCGTTTGCGTCCAGGGCTTTAAAGAAACTGTTCGGAACCCGCACAGAGTTATTGGAATTCTGGCCGGATACCGTTCTATAGGCTTCTCCTTCATAATCGGACGAATAGCCGGCTGCTATCAGGGCGGCCACTTTCTTCTCTTCTTCCACCTTCCAGTTCACAAACTCCATAATCTCAGGATGGTCCAGGTCCAGGCACACCATTTTGGCAGCCCGGCGGGTAGTACCCCCGGATTTTATGGCGCCGGCAGCCCGGTCGCCTATTTTCAGGAAGCTCATTAACCCGCTGGAAGTTCCGCCGCCGCTTAGTTTTTCGCCCTCGCCGCGGATCGACGAGAAGTTGGTACCAACGCCGGAGCCATATTTGAATATCCTGGCTTCACGGGTCCAGAGATCCATGATCCCTCCTTTGTTTACCAGGTCGTCTTTCACGCTCAGGATAAAACAGGCGTGGGGTTGGGGTCTTTCATAGGCAGAAGTGGATTTTTCCAGTTTCCCGGTTTTTTGTTCCACGTAAAAATGGCCCTGGGGAGAACCTTTGATCCCATAGCTGGAATAAAGGCCTGTATTGAACCATTGAGGGGAATTTGGCGCACAAGATTGGTTGAGCAGCGAAAACACCAGTTCATCATAGAATATATCTGCGTCTTTCTTTGATGCAAAATATCCATATTCTTCTCCCCAGCTTCTCCAACAGTTTACCAACCGGTGTACTACCTGTTTCACGGAGGTTTCTCTTCCGGTGCTGCCATCGGCTTGCGGCACCCCTGCTTTTCTGAAATATTTCTGGGCCAGGATGTCGGTCGCGATCTGCGACCATCCCGACGGTACCTCTACGTTGTTCATTTCAAACACAACGTCCCCTCCCGGGTTACGGATCACGGAAGAACGCAACTCATACGAAAACTGGTCATAAGGACTCACATCATCCTTTGTAAAATGGCGGGAAAAGGCAAGCCCGCGCTGATTGACAGGATTTTTCATGCACATAGATTTTCTAAAAAATGAATAGAATGAGGTTAGTGATCGAGAGTTAACTAAAATTACTTTTAAAATGCCGGAGGACCTTCCTTTATTTTGCACAGATGTGGATAATTGTCAGAACAGTTTAGCCCGACAATTGTTATAACAGCATAACCCTTAACAAATCCGGCTTAAAATTTGTCTGATGGGAAGTATTACGAATGTATTATTGAAAGTGTATCGTAGGTATCAAGAAGAAGTTGAATAGAAAATACATTGTATTCATATTTATTTAGTTTATCAGGCAATGTGTGTTATTAATAAAAATATTATACATTTGCGACAACCGGAACAATGCGCTATTGATGTACAATAAAATATACACTTCGTTCATCGAAAGAAAGGCTAAGAAAGAAAAGGCATTCGCGGTTTTAATAGATCCGGATAAGGTAACGCCTGCCGGTATAATTGAACTTGCAGCCAAATGCACAGCTGCCAAAGTTGATTACATCTTCCTTGGTGGCAGCTTGGTTATTTCCGACCATCTTGATGAATGCGTGCAACAACTCAAAGCAAGCTGTGATATTCCAGTTGTATTATTTCCTGGCAGCCCTTCACAAGTTTCAAAATACGCTGATGCTTTGCTTTATTTGTCAGTGATCTCCGGAAGAAACCCGGAATTGCTGATTGGTCAACATGTTGTCTCAGCTGCTGCTGTTAAAAAGAGCGGCCTGGAAGTTATTTCAACAGGGTATATGGTAATAGATGGCGGCGCGCCTACCACTGTTTCTTATATCAGCAATACCACTCCAATCCCCGCCGACAAAGCCGATATTGCGCTTTGCACAGCTATGGCAGGCGAAATGCTGGGCATGAAAGTAATCTACATGGATGCAGGCAGCGGCGCTAAAGTACCGATCACCGAATCCATGATCAATAGGGTAGCCTCACATGTACAGGCGCCTATTATCGTAGGCGGAGGGATCCGGGATGCCGAAAAGGCCTACCTGAACTGTAAAGCAGGAGCCGATATCCTGGTTGTAGGCAATGCCATCGAAAAAGATCTTTCCCTGATAAAAGAGCTGGCTGATGCAGTACACTCTGTACCGGTAAACGCCTGATAAAATAATTTAATAAAGAAATAAAGAAAGGATTTTGTAACGGTAATTCGTTCACAAAATCCTTTTTATTTTTAGGTGGAAAAGACACTATAAACTCATCATTTCCTTGAATTTTACCGCCTGCCTTCTGCTCACTTCAATCTTTTCCCCTCCTTTCATTTCCAGCAGCAATCCCCCGTTAAAGTAGGTATCGATCTTCTCGATCATACGAAGGTTGACGATATGCTTCCTGTTTGCGCGGAAAAACGTGCGCTCATCCAGCCGTTCCTCCAGTGCATTCAGCGATTTCAGGATCAGCGGCTTGTTAGCTTCGAAATACACCCTGGCATAGTTCCCTACGCTTTCGAATAAACGTATTTCCTGCAGCTTTACAAACCAGCACCTGTCGCCGTCTTTCACGAAAACCTGGTCGTTCTCCGACAGCAGGGAACGTACCCCGCCCGAGGTGGCGATCCTGTCTTTCTCATCCTGCTGGTGCAGCTTGTGAATAGCGTCGGCCAGGCGTTTAGGCTCAACAGGCTTCAGCAAATAATCCAATGCGTTATACTCAAACGCTTTCAGTGCGTATTCATCATAAGCAGTTGTAAATATCACCTGCGGCGCCTTTTCCAGGTCGGCAAGAAGATCAAAACCTGTTTTATCCGGCATCTGTATATCCAGGAATAACAGATCCGGGTGCAAGGTCTCTATTTTTTCTATACCATCCTTCGCATTCACTGCTTCTCCTACCACCACAATTTCAGGGTGATCTGCCAGTAGTTTTTTAAGTTCGCTTCTGGCGAGTCGTTCATCATCTATTATCAATGCTTTTTTCATTGGCAATATGAAGTTTGGTTGATGATTTAATATTGTTTAAAAATTTTTGTGATCATACGTTAAAAATTCCTGTCAGTACAACGGCATCACTACTTTGGCTTCCACCGTTTGCCCATCTTTGTTCCGTATCTCAAACGAGGCCTTGCTTCCGAATAACAAGCTCAGTCGCTGACGGGTACTCTGCAAACCAAAACCTTTGCCCTTATCGTCGATGATCTGACCGGTATTCTCTATAGTAATGATATGTTGCGCCCCCTTTACGGAAGAGTGAATGTTCACATAGCCCCCCATTATTATACGCGAAATTCCGTGTTTTATCGCATTTTCAACCAGGGTTTGCAACATCATTGGCGGAACCTGCAATTCCAGGGTATCCGGGTCAATATCATACTGTACAGTTAACCGCTCCTCGAAACGGATAAGTTCAAGTGCAAGGTAGTCTTTTACTATATTTAATTCATTCTCCAGGCTGACAGTCTCTGCCTTTTCCGTTTGCATAGAGCTTCTCAGGATATTCGATAACTCTGTAATAGCTGTTCTGGCCCTTTGCGGGTTTTCATCGATCAACGCCCGGATGCTGTTTAGCGCGTTGAAGATAAAATGCGGGTTCATCTGTGCTTTAATGGTTTTCAGCTCCAGCTCCTTCACAGTCGCCTCCAGCTTCAGCTGGTCTACCTGCCCCATCCTGTTACGTTCCACGTAATGCCACAAAAAATACAAAAACCACCATAAGGTGGTGATCAGCAAGGCCGACGCAATCCCTACAATTATAGGCGTGGTCAGTATTTTCAGTAAAAAGACCACTACAAAGTAATAGCCGGCATATAGCGTTAACCCCGAACCAACCATCAATCCGAGGAACAGTAATATCTGCTTTTCAAAGCTGAAATTCACCCAGTCGAGCCGGTGAATCAGGTTCCTGAAAAGATGGGTAGACAAGAAACCGAATAAGGTCATGATCAGCAACGCAATGACAAATGCCCTGAAGTAGTTTCCACCATCCCTTTTATCGTTTGTTAAGGCAAAGAATAAATTGATCAGAATATACGTAGACCACCCCAAAATCTGACACCACCAATATTTGTTTAATTGTCTGAACATTTAATCAATTTAGTAAACTATACCTATATTCCAAAAATACCCTTCCACTTCCCGCATTTAAACCTAAATGTTATAAATGGCTAATCAGCGTCAATAAATGGCACAGGGAAACAACTGAATGGCGAAATATAGGGAGAGGGAGGGAATTTCCCCATTTCAGATCATATTTTATATGTATTTTTGTTTCCTGATAAACATAAAAATCCGAGCCACAATATGAATATAAAGGCAGGTCAACTGTTAAGCCAGATCGACAACCCCGCCGATTTGCGTAAGCTGAGTAAAGAGCAGCTGCACCAGGTATGTGAGGAGCTGCGTCAGTACATTATTGACGTAGTAAGTGTGCACGGCGGCCATTTTGCGGCCAGCCTTGGCGTTGTTGAGCTGACGGTGGCGTTACACTACATTTTCAATACACCTTACGACCAGTTGGTATGGGATGTTGGCCACCAGGCCTACGGCCATAAGATCCTGACAGGACGCAGAGACGTTTTCCCTACCAACAGGAAATATAAAGGGATCAGCGGATTCCCTAAAAGGGATGAAAGCCCGTACGATACTTTCGGCGTCGGACACTCGTCTACCTCTATCTCCGCTGCGCTGGGCATGGCTATGGCCTCTCATTACAAAGGAGAATTTGACCGCCAGCATATTGCGGTGATCGGAGATGGCGCCATGACGGCCGGTATGGCTTTCGAAGCCCTGAACCACGCCGGTGTGGCCAATGCCAACGTACTGATCATACTGAACGACAACTGCATGTCCATAGATCCTAATGTGGGTGCATTGAAAGAATACCTGACAGATATTTCCACTTCTCCCGCCTATAACAAACTGCGCGACGATGTATGGAACCTGCTGGGAAAATTGCCTGTAGGCAAGAAATTCACACGCGATATGGCCTCCAAACTGGAAGCCAGCGTGAAAGGCGTAGTATCCAAATCCAGCAACCTCTTTGAGGCGCTGAAACTTCGGTACTTCGGCCCTATCGACGGTCATAATATCATCAAACTGGCAGATACCCTGCAGGACCTGAAAGATATCCCGGGGCCTAAACTGCTGCATATCGTTACTACGAAAGGAAAAGGATATGCCCTGGCAGAAAAAGACCAGACCACCTGGCACGCTCCCGGACTGTTCGATAAGATCACCGGCGAAATATTCAAAAAACCGGTTACAACTCCGCAACCGCCTAAATACCAGGACGTTTTCGGCCATACCATCATCGAGTTAGCCGAACAAAACGATAAAATAATGGGGATCACCCCCGCCATGCCTTCCGGCTCTTCCCTCAAGTTCATGATGGAAAAAATGCCTGACAGGGCCTTCGATGTGGGGATCTGCGAACAACACGCAGTAACCCTCTCTGCCGGCCTTGCTACCCAGGGTATGCGGGTGTTCTGCACCATCTATTCCTCTTTCTTCCAGCGGGCTTTTGACCAGGCAGTACATGATGTGGCCATCCAGAAACTCCCCGTGATTTTCTGCCTCGACAGGGCAGGATTAGTGGGCGACGACGGACCTACCCACCATGGCGCATACGATATCGCCTATATGAGAGGTATTCCAAACGTGATCATCAGCGCCCCGATGAATGAGGAAGAACTTCGTAACCTGATGTATAGCGCTCAGTTGCCGGATAACGACATGCCATATGTGATCCGTTATCCACGCGGCCAGGGCGTTATGCCTGAATGGCGCACGCCTTTCAAAGCGATTAAAACCGGTACCGGCCGCAAGATCCGCGATGGTAAAGATATCGCTATCCTCTCCATCGGTCATGCCGGCAACTTCGTAACAGAAGCCTGCAAAGAACTGCTGGCAGACGGCCTGCAACCTGCGCATTACGATATGCGCTTTGTTAAGCCATTGGATACCGCCCTGCTGCATGAAGTATTCCAGACCTACGATAAAGTGATCACCGTTGAAGATGGCACTATCGTTGGCGGCTTAGGCAGCGCGATCCTTGAATTTATGGCAGATAACAATTATACCGCTTCCGTTAAACGCCTTGGCATCCCCGACAGGATTGTGGAACATGGCAAACCGGAAGAGTTGCACAGGGAGTGCGGCTACGATGCCGCCGGCATCGCCAGGACAACCCGGGAAATGATGAAAGACAAGATAACTGTCACAGTTTAAATAAATGGAAAAGAGGTTGTAAAAAATACAACCTCTTTTTTTTAGCAATTGAGAATATCATGTACCTGCAGCTTCGCATCACTAATATTGTTAAAGAAACACCAGGAACAAATACTTACTTTTTTGAAGAAGCAACCGGGCAGCCTGTGACCTACACCGCCGGCCAATTCCTTACGTTCATCATCCTGCTCCATGGGAAAGAATACAGGCGTTCTTACTCTTTCAGTTCAACACCGGGAGTCGACGATTACATTTCAGTAACCATCCGCGAAAAGGAAAATGGTGAAATATCACGCCATGTACTCAAAACCTGGCAAAAAGGAGATATCGTTACCGCGGTAGAACCATCCGGCAGGTTTATCTATCAACCTTTGACCAAAGGCCCGAAAGATGTATTCATGCTGGCAGCAGGCAGCGGAATTACTCCCGTTTACTCGATCCTGAAACAAGTACTGCATGAAGATCCATCTGCCAGCATCACCCTTATATACAGCAACAGCACGCCCGAAAGAACTATCTTCTACCAGCAGCTCCTGGAATGGCAGGCCAAATATCCACAGCAATTAACCTGTGTTTTCCTTTTCAGCAACGACCCCGATTCCCACCATACATACAGGCGCCTGAATAACGCCTTGCTTGAAATACTGGTGAATAAACATATGAAGCATAATCCCGCCAATGCTTTATTCTACCTCTGCGGGCCATTCGATTACATGCGTACCATCCTGCTAACGCTGACATTCATGGGCTTTTCGGCCGATCAGCTTCACAAGGAGAACTTCGTTATCAATACCGCCGTAAAAATTGCGAAAACACCTCTTCCGCAGGAAACCGATGCAAGGAAAGTTATTATCCATTACCGGAACGAAACTACTGAGATGAAGGTTCCTGCCAATCAAACCATCCTGGAATACGCTTTGGACAATAATATACAGCTGCCATACAGTTGCAGGGGAGGCGTATGCGGCTCCTGTACAGCTCAATGTGTAAGCGGTAAAGTTTGGATGTCGGTAAACGAAGTACTGACAGATAAAGAACTGCAGGAAGGACTGGTACTTACCTGTGTAGGCTATCCCGTTACTGAAGAGGTAATATTGGAAATTTAAGAAGCTATGACAGCATGTAGCAAAGTATTGCTGCCTGGTATAACGATGCAGCAATACTTTACCAATGGCGTTTATAAATACGAGGATAAATTGAAGAGCCTACATCGATTCATTACCTGGTATAAAACGGTTGAATTCGTTCTTTAGCTCCATATATAGTTGCTGGAAAGTATCCATCCTGAGTTGCATAGTCTCGAAACTGCAAATAGGCGGGTCGTGGTGTACTACGTTAACTGGTTGGTCTGAAAGTTTCTTTGCACACTGTTTAAGATCGTGAAACATTTCATCAGCTACTTCTCGTTGGCGTAACAGGCGGTTTTCGAAATGTTCAACTTTTGCCATTACATCTTTGGGGGCGTCGCTCAGGGCTATTTGCTCTAATCTTTCTCTCATCAACTTCACTTCATTTCTTACTTCATTAACCTCTTCCTTCCAGGAAGATAATTGCTGTAATTCTTCAGAAAGTGTTGTCATTTCCATGGTACATGATTGTCTGGTTAATAATTGCTCAAACCTCATTTCCAACGCAAAATATCAAGACTTCAAATTACCGGTAAAGACCACTATGAAGATACGACAATTTTAAAGACAGCTCTTTATTTCAGTTCTTCTTTTGGTAAGTACTCCTTAAATTCGGGGAAATGCGCCATCGCTTCCAGGATACCGGCTGCGCCTATTTTTCCGGCCTGTAGCACATGCGGCATATTTGCAGTGCTTTCAATTAATGCAGGCTCGGCGCCGCCAACAACCACACCTTTAAAGCCGGCTTCAAACAGTGCCAGATCGTTCATTGAATCGCCGGCTACTAACACCTTCTGATGAGGAAATGCCAGCACTTTTAATAACTCGGTCAGCGTAAAGCCTTTATTTACTCCATTAGGTAAAATATCCAGGTATTTGCCTGCAGACAAGAGGAGGTCGCACTGCCAGGTAGCAGCCAGGGTCCGGGCGTTTTCAATATCTGTATGCTCGTCGTAGTAGTAAGAACAACGGTATTGCTGATGTGCTTCCTGGTGCAGCAATCCTTTCACTTCTTTCATCGATTCTCTTACTGCCTCTCCGGGCCAGCGGGAGGCGATTAAAGACTGTACAGGCTCTACAGACTCCAGGGTAGCAAAATGTGTAACGGTTGCGCCAACATCGCAGATCATGTAATCGGGCCGGGGAATAAAATCATCTTCCAGCAGGTTCATTACGCTGCGTACGCCGCGGCCTGTAACAAAAACGAGGGTAATGTCTTTATTCTGTTTAAGCAGTGTGTATAAGAGTTGGCGACTGTGTATATCTCCTCCTAAAAAAGTTCCGTCAAGATCTGTTGCTAGTATCATGCTAAAATACGCTATAGTGGCTGTAATAAAAGTATAAAAAAAAGATCAGCCTTTCAGCTGATCTTTTTATATAACGGGTTAGTAAGAAAAATATTCTGTAAGAGCTATTGTAACATAGGAACATCTATCAACAAAAACTCTGCCGCTTTGTTCACTTTGATCAACTCTTCAGTATATTCTGATAACCCGATTGCATCACGTTTATTCAATACTTCTCCAGCAACTTCTATTTCGCCATCCAATACAAACAGGTAGGTACCCATATTTTCACCTTTCGATTTAATGCTGGTTGGTTTACCTGCATCGAACTTCCCTAATGTAAACCATGCATCCTGGTGCAGCCACAGGTTACCGGCAGTACGATCCGGTGAAATGATCTCCTGTAATGTATTTTCGCGGGCCGCAGGATCAAATGTCTTTTGCGCATACCTTGGCGTTACATTTCTTTCGTTCGGGAAGATCCAGATCTGCAGGAAACTAACATCTTCAGTTTTTGAAGCGTTGAATTCTGAATGCACCACACCGGTTCCTGCACTCATCAGCTGCACATCATTCCTCCGTATCACTTCCTGCTTGCCTGTATTATCTTTATGTTCCAGCGCGCCCTCTAAAACGATAGACACAATTTCCATATTATCATGCGGGTGTGCGCCAAAGCCCATTCCTCCTTTCACAGAATCGTCGTTCAACACTCTCAATGCACCAAAGTGGATCCTTTCTGGGTCGTAGTAATTCGCGAAGCTGAAAGTATGATGGCTCTTTAACCAGCCATGATTTGCAAATCCTCTTGAAGCAGCGCGATGTATTATCTTTTTCATAACTCTTCCTTTTTTTAACACTACAAAGATCGCTCTCTACCTCCCCTAAAGAAATGGATGAACCCCCGAAAAACGTGGACTATTTCACGCAGAGGCGCTAAGAAGGCAAAGAGGCGTAAGTTTTTTTAAGGGAGCAAAGATGTTAAGGAGAGAAGATTGTAGCGGATTTTAAGAGAGATAACGTGGACTATTTCACGCAGAGACGCTAAGAAGGCAAAGAGGCGTAAGTTTTTTTTAAGGGAGCAAAGATGTTAAGGAGAAAAGATTGTAGCGGATTTTAAGAGAGATATGGATATAATAATGTAATGATAAAAAGCAAAGAAGAAGAAAACCATGTTATACAACACAATCTTCTCCTCCTTTGCTTTCTTAATTTCCCTTAAAAAATCTTACGCCTCTTTGCCTTCTCAGCGCCTTTGCGTGAAAAAAGCAAAGAAGAAGAAAACCATGTTATACAACACAATCTTCTCCTTCTTTGCTTCCTTAATTTCTCTTAAAAAATCTTACGCTTCTTTGCCTCCTCAGCGCCTTTGCGTGAAAAAAAACATGTTATACAACACAATCTTCTCCTCCTTTGCTTTCTTAATTTCCCTTAAAAAATCTTACGCCTCTTTGCCTTCTCAGCGCCTTTGCGTGAAACTAAGCAAGCGTAGCTTCGCTGGTGATAGTAGCGTTCAGCAGTTTGCTTACAGGGCAGTTTGCTTCTGCATCCTTAACGAATTCTGCGAACTTAGCGGCATCCAGGCCAGGTACGCTGGCTTTTACTTCCAGGTGGCTGGTAGTGATAGTACCGTTATCTAAAGTGATAGTGCATTTAGTGTCGATGCTGGTTGGAGTAAAACCTGCGCCTGAAATAACGAAGCTCAGTTTCATAGTAAAACAACCGGCATGTGCGGCAGCGATCAGTTCTTCTGGGTTGGTACCGATACCGTCTTCGAAGCGGCTGGAAAAAGAATACTGAGTGCTGTTGAGTATAGTCGACTGGGTAGTTAAAGTACCTTTACCTTCTTTACCGGTACCTTGCCAGTTTGCAGATGCGAATCTTTTCATGTTTTATTTATTTTTTTCGTTAGAAAAATGCAGTGCGGAGGCCCAAATTACGAAAAAAAAGGAAAAAGCAATGATAACAAAATGCTATCTCCCATAACATAAAAAAAGAGGAAAAGATTGGCCTTTTCCTCTTCTCTTTTTGCATTCATCTAATTCCGACCCGGAAAGGATCAGATGATCTCTACGAGATCATCCAGGGATTTACGCACTTTCCTGGCATGTTGCATCTTATCGTCCGAAGCTCTGAACCCGATTGCAGCAATCACAACTGCTGACAATCCCTTTTCTTTCAGTTCTAAAATATCATCGTACTGTGCCGCATTGAATCCTTCCATCGGGCAGGTATCAATACCTTCTACCGCAGCTGCAGCCAATAAAGTACCTAATGCGAGGTAAGCCTGTTTGGAAGTCCATACTGCTGTTCCTGTCTCGTCTAACTGTCCTACCACCTGCTTCATCATGCCCGAAAACCCCGCCAGGCTCTCCAATGGAATATTGCGGGTATTGGCAATATTCTGCATATAGGCGTCTACGTGTTTATTGCCCAGGTCTGTATGCCTCGCAAATACGAGCAGCTGAGACGCATCTGTGATCTGTGACTGGTTATTTGAAGCGGCTTTCAGCTTCTCTCTAACTTCAGGATCTTCGATCACCAGTATTTTATAGGGTTGCAGCCCATAAGAAGAAGCTGATAACCTGGTTGCCGCCAGCAATCTGTTCAACTGTTCAGCGGTCAGTTTCCTGGTTGGATCAAATTTCTTCACGGCATAACGCCACTCCAGTTTCTCTATAATATTCATATATCCAAAGCAGGAGGAATAATGGGAGGGCCATTATTCCCCCGTTCTTTTATTGCTGTTTAACCATTTGTACACTTGCCAGCAGGCGAACTTCATCACTTAACAGTAAACCTCCGGTTTCGGTAGTTGCATGGAATGTAAGACCGAAGTCCTTACGATTGATCTTACCGCTCAGTTCAAATCCTGCTTTGGTCTGACCATAAGGGTCTACCACTTCACCGCCAAATTCAACATTCAGCTCCACAGGGCGGGTGTTTCCTTTGATAGTCAGATCGCCTGTTACTTTGTAGCTATCGTCATCCACTTTTTTCACTTCTTTAGAAACGAAGGTCAGCTTAGGATAAGTAGCCGCTTCAAAGAAATCTGCAGCCTGCAGGTGCTGATCCCGCTGTGCATTCTGGGTAGAGATACTGTCTACATCCGCTTCAAAAGTGATATTTGCGGTACTGAAATCGTTGCCGGTTGTTTCCATAGTTGCATCAAATTTTGCAAACTGACCGGTTACGGTAGTGATCATCAGGTGTTTTACTTTAAACTGTACATCACTGTGAGAAGGATCTATTTTCCAGGTAGCCATATTGTGTATTGTTTTAGTTTTATTAAGAATTTTAGTTTTTATAAGCTGCCCCATTTACCGGCATTGTAGTCGTTGATCGCAGTAACAATTTCCTCTTCGGTGTTCATTACAAACGGGCCGTAAGCGAAAATCGGTTCGTTGATAGGTTCGCCGCTCAGCAGCAACAGGTTGGTATCCTGTGTGGCGGTGATGGTAATTTCCGTACCATCCTGCCCGAACAACGCTGTTTGCACCGCTTTTACTTCCTGTTCGTTGATCTTCGCCGCTCCCTGCATTACAACAGCAACTGTATTGAAATGTGCAGGAATAGAGAAGGTCTGGGTATCGCCGGCCTTGATATGCACGTCGTATACATTCACCGGCGAAAAGGTAGTGGCAGCGCCTTTAACCTCGTTATATGTTCCGGCAATCACTCTTACAAAGCTTCCTTTATCGTTTGTTATTACCGGGATGTCTGCTTTGGTAAGGTTCTGGTAAGCGGGAGGGGTGTTTTTGTGAGCTTTGGGAAGATTTACCCACAGCTGTGCGAATTCACCTTTTCCGCCCTGTTTGCTGAATTCTTTACTGAATTTCTCTTCATGCAGGATGCCTGCACCAGCGGTCATCCACTGTACGTCGCCAGGGTAAAGTTTACCTTGACTGCCTGTAGAGTCCCTGTGTTCCAGTTCTCCCTGGTATACGATAGTTACTGTTTCAAAACCTTTATGCGGGTGTTCGCCTACTCCTTTAGGTTGCGGAGCAGGTGGAATGTAGTTGGGAGCGGAGTAGTCCATCATAATAAACGGACTGATCCTGTTGTTTTCAGACCGGGTGCCCCCAGGAAGGGTGCTCTGTACCCTGAAACCGTCGCCCACCATATGCGGTGCGGCAGCTATAACGATTTGACTGATGTTCTTTTGTGTTTTCATAATGTCTCCTCAAACTTGATAACACAAAATTACATGTTACAACACCATTTTGGAATGGATAAAACGCCGCGAGTGATGGACTTTTTTAATCCATACTTTTTTAGGAGGCAAACGGGCTTACTGAAGTGCGGGAAGCGTCCTTAAATTCGGATGGACTTTGGTTGGTGTACTTTTTAAAGAAACGGCTGAAATAATGGGGATCGTCGAAGCCTAGTTTATAGGCAATTTCTTTGGCTGTCAGGTCGGTGTTGTATAAATAGCGTTGGGCCTCTAAAATAACCCGGTTCCTGATATGTTCGCCTGCCGTAATACCTGAGAGCTGCTTGCTGATCTCGTTCAACAGAACGGGCTTTATATGCAGCAAAGCGGCATAGTCGGATACCGTTTTAAGAATAGTATATTTTTCCTCTATGAGGTTTTTGAATTTAAGGAAGATAGAGCTGTTATGGGCAGCATGCTGATCGGGGCTGATCGCCACATTTTCGCCCTTGATACGGGAGGCCAGTACCAGGAAATACCGGAGCAGTCCATGTAAAGCCATTTCATATTCAGGTTCCCGTGTGGTCAGTTCTTTCATCATTAACCTGACTACTGCTTCTATATCCTTTTCCTGTTCGTCGTTCAGGTGAATAATGCTGCTGAACTGGTTGTTGAAGAAAAGACCGGAATTGATGCCCGAAACCTGTGTCTGGTCTTTCAGGCACATAAATGCGTCGCGGAACGCGATCATATATCCTTCGATCTTATCGCTTGCCTGCAGGTTATGCACCTGGCCGGGGGCGATAAAAAAGAGGGTGTTTTTCTTAACCTCGTAAGTGGTTGCATCGATGGTATGGAGGAGTTTACCCCTCTTTATCCAATAGATGGTATAGAAATCATGACGATGGGGTACGCCTATCTGGTCGAAGAAGCTGTTTCCCAACTCGCATAGCCCCGAAACTACAAACCCGGGATCCGCCTGTGCATATTCAGGCAGTGTTACAATTCCGATATTATCACGTTTCTCAGCCATCTATTACAACTCCTGCTGGTTCTTCCTCCCTGTCGGAAGGATCTATATATTCAATAATAAAATTATTTCTTCCTTCTCCCACCATAATTCCCAGGTGTTTCATCTGTACCAGTTCCAACATGCTGAGGAAGAGGAAAATGGCATGTACCCTGTCTTTACAGTGATCGAATATCTTTTCGAAAGATAAGGTCCTTTCAGCGCGGGCCAGTTCTTCCATGTACATCCTCGAGCCTTCCATGGTATAATCGTATTTATATACCACGTGCTGGGGCTTATTATCCCGCTCTTTCATCCGCTGGATCACCTTTTCGAAGGTCTTGGCCAACTTGAAGAGGGTAAGCGTCTGTACTTCTGTTCCTTCGCTGGTGATTTCACCTATCTCTGCCAGTTCCTTGGCAATATTCCCGCGTTTTACCTGCAACATGCGCTCTGCTTCCATTTCCGCTAATTCGGCAGCCGCAATCTTGTATCGCTTGTATTCCAGGATCTTATCTATCAACTCCATTCGCGGATCAATCTCGTTGCCTTGTTCATCCAGTTCTTTACGCGGAAGCAACATTTTAGCCTTGATGCGCATCAGCGTAGATACAAACAGGATAAACTCGCTGGCCAGCTCGATGTTCAGCGATTCGATATGATGGATATAATCCAGGAAGTCCTGCGTGAGTTTATTGATGGGGATATTATAAATATCCAGCTCATCACGCTCGATAAAGAACAGCAACAGGTCAAACGGCCCTTCAAACTGCGGTAACTTAATCTTATAGACAGGTGCTTGTTCGCTCACGTTAATATTTTTTTATGTCGCGGAGGGTCCACGCAAAGACGCAAAAGAAGCAAAGACGCAAAGGAATTACTTTAAGGAAATAAGGAAGCAAAGAGACAGAGAGCGGAGATTGTGTGATAAGTATTGTAAAAAATAATATCATCCACCTCCCTTTCTTTACAAAATTCCTTTGCGTCTTTGCTTCTTTTGCGTCTTTGCGTGAACCCTTTTATCAAAAATAACGAAAATAGTCCGAATCAGAACTTAGCCGCAAACCCGACCCCTATCACCTGTTTGACCTGCAGTCGGGGGCCCATAACGCCAGTTTCCTTATTTTCAAACACTTTCACATCATCATCATATATCATATCAAGCGTCAGTAAAGCTGATATCCATTTATTTACCTTGAGTTCCAGGGCATTGGTAAAAAATATGTCTACGTTTTGTGGATTATGGCGATAATCGGAGAAGAGGTCTAATCTTCCTTTATAGCTCATATTTTTTGCAAAGGTCTTTACGTAGTTGGCAGAAAGATAGGCGCCAATCTCGTACCTGAAATGCTTTCCTGTATCTACCCCGTACGCTCCCTGGCTTGCCAGGAATTTATCCATTACCAGCACAAAGCGGGAAGTGACAGGAGAAAGGAATAAGGAGAATGAATTATCCGGTTTATAGTCGAAACCTGGTGATACCAGTATATAAGCTGGTGAAAAGAATTTGGAAGATAATGTTTTGGTAGTATCGTTCGGGTAGAGATAACCATTGGCAAATTGCGTACGCAGGTTCACAAGGCCGCTTACATACCATTTTTTGCCTATTTCATAACCATATTTGGAGGTAAGATCTATACGGTCGTCGCTTTTCCTGCCACCCAGGCTGGTAGTATTGATATACCCAAAAGCCAGGTCGGCAACGTTATCCCACGACCTTCTTCCATTCTTGTAAAACGCCCACGCATATACGTTGGAACCTATTGAGAAGGAAAATTTATCGCCACCCGCAGCCCAGTTGGTAAGTGATCCCTGGTTGATGTTAACGTTAAGGTTCATTCCTTTTCTCCATACTCTGCTGGACGTGTCTGAATCATCCTTTTTAATTTTCCCGGCTACTTCTTCTCTTGATTTCTTCGTCCAGTCGTTTTGCGCCTGCAGCGACATGACTCCCAGCAGCAAACAGGCAATGGATAAAGTAAATTTCTTCATTGATTTATGTTTAAGGTAAGTATATACGACTTTTACCGCCAGGTGGATGTTCCTGGCGGTTTAGAAAATAAGTTTAAAATATTTTGTCAGGATTTCTTTTTTAATTCGTCTCTGATCTCGATCAGCAGTTTGTCTGTAGATGAAATTTCAGGTGCTGCAGGTTCTTCCTTCTTCTTTTGGGTAAGTTTATTCACGAACTTAACCAACAGGAAAATACAGAAAGCGATGATCAGGAAGTCGATCACGCTCTGTATGAATGCTCCGTAAGCAAAAACCGCAACGCCTTTGGCTTTTGCATCGGCCAGTGAGTGTACCGGTTCTTTACTGGTGTCCAGTTGTACGAAGAGGTCATTAAAGCTTCTGCCTTGTGTGAAGAGGCCAATAATAGGCATCAGGATGTTGTCTACCAACGATGTAACGATCTTTCCAAACGCACCACCAATAATCACACCCACAGCCAGATCCATTACATTGCCCCTCATGGCAAATTCTTTAAATTCTTTGAAGAACGACATAATGCAAGGTTTTTATTGAACAAAAAATAAATGACAAAGCTACAAAGGCATTTTTATTTCTTCAAACGTGGATACTTCATATTCAAAGCCTTAAGTGTATCCCTTAACGTTAGTGCCACCAGGTATTCTTTATACCAGTTCTGATCTGCCGGTACAATTAACCAGGGTATATAGTTGCAGTTATTAATAGCATCCTCGTATGCATCCATATACTTATCCCAGAGTTTAGACTCCTCGATGTCCTGTTCGTTGTACTTCCACATCTTGCGCGGATCTTCCGTTCTTTCCACCAATCGCTGCTGCTGGGCTTCGTGCGATACATGCAGGTAACATTTGATGATCTGGGTATTGTTATGCACTGCTAACAATTTCTCGAAATCATTGATCGCGTTCATTCTTTTTGCAGCGGTTTTATCATCTATCCATTTATGAACCCGTTGTATCAGGATATCTTCATAGTGCGAACGGTTGAATACCTGTATCATTCCTTTGGCCGGCGCCTGTTTGTGCACCCGCCACAGGAAATCATGGTCCGATTCATCTTTGGTTGGTGCTTTAAACGAATATACTGTTACACCCTGTGGGTTTAATGTTCCCGTAACATTTTTAATAACGCCATCTTTCCCGCTGGCGTCCATTCCCTGAACAATAAGCAGGACGCTGTATTTATGCTGGGCGTATAAGAGGTTCTGGAGCTCGTCCAGTTCTTCCAATATCTCACGGGTAGCGGCTTTTACTTTGTCTTTGTCCAGTTTTTTCGGGGCATTGGTACTAATTGATGAGAGCTTAATTTTGGCCATATAGATGCATTCTTATCATTAAATTTAACAAAATCAGCCCATAACTGTTTTGTACGATGAATTATATTTTAATCCCCCTACCTTTATAGCCTGAAATAACACCCATGAACCAACGATTTGCTAACTGGGGAGTCTTCGTATTATTATCCCTTACGTGGGGAAGTTCGTTTATTTTAATGAAGATCGGCCTGGAATCTTTTACCCCTTACCAGGTAGCCAGTTTACGGCTGGTAGCCGCAGGACTGGCCCTGTTGCCCTTTTTACCAAAAGCATTGAAACAAACGCCTGCTGCCAAGTTACCGGTTATATTCCTTTCCGGCTTATTGGGTAACGGGATACCCGCTTTTTTATTCTGTTTGGCAGAAACAGAAATAGACAGTTCCCTCGCAGGTATACTGAACGCTCTAACCCCGCTGATGGCATTACTTTCCGGGATTGTAATATTTAAAAGCCCGTTTTGTAAAGAACAACTTACAGGTATCGTATTAGGCCTGGCAGGGGTGATTTTACTATTTACTTCTAAAGGTATCAGTTCTAACGGGCATTGGTATTATGCCTTGCTGGTAATCCTGGCAACCATTAGTTACGGTGTAAATATCAGCCTTGTTCATCATAATTTAAAAGGATTCAGTTCTATACAGCTGGGAAGTATTGCGATGTTCTTTTGCGGCCTTCTTACTTTTCCTGTCCTCTGGTTTAGCAATTTCTTCCCGCAGTTTGCGGGGCCGGATGCGCCATGGCGTTCTCTTTCTGCCGGGCTGGTATTAGGGGTAATGGGAACCGGCGTGGCGGCTGTATTATTTTTCTTACTGATCAAACGTGCGGGATCTGTGATGGCATCCATGGTGGCCTATGCCTTGCCGCTGGTAGCAGTAGGCTGGGGTATTGTGGCAAAAGAAAGCATCACATGGATCCAGGTATTCAGCATGGCGATCATCCTGCTGGGTGTGTACCTGGTGAACGTAGCCAGCAGAAAAATGCATTAACTTAACTGATAACAAAAGAGGTTGCACCGTTCGGATGCAACCTCTTTTGTTATACTTTATAAGTAGGAAAAACGTCGTTAACTATATTGACATAATTTCTTTTTCTTTTGCTTCACAGTGTTTATCTACCAGCACGATGTGCTTATCCGTCATTTGCTGGATATCTGCTTCGGTGTCTTTAGCTGTATCTTCGCTCAATCCTTCTTTCTGTAATTTCTTCACTGCTTCAATAGCATCGCGACGGATATTGCGGATAGCGATTTTAGCCTGTTCGCCTTCGTTATTCACCCGTTTTACGAATTCTTTCCTGCGTTCTTCTGTTAACGGAGGAAGGAATAAACGAATGATCACACCATCATTTTGAGGGTTAATTCCGATGTTAGCTGCGATGATAGCCCTTTCGATAGGTTGCAGCATATTTTTTTCCCATGGCTGTATAGTGAGGGTACGAGCATCGGCTACACTTACGTTAGCTACCTGGTTAAGCGGGGTAGGAGCTCCGTAATAGTCAACATTAATACCATCCAGGATTTGTGGATTTGCTTTTCCGGCCCTGATTTTAGTAAGCTCTTGTTCCAGGTGACCAAGAGCCTTCTTCATTGTGCTTGCAGCATCTTCAATGATAAGCGTTAGATCGTCTTGCATAACAGATAAAGTTAAGTGCGTGCAAACCTACAGGTTTTCTTTTAATCGTCAAAGTCACGATAAAGAATAGGCAGGGATTTGGTCCCTGCCTAGCCGTTAAACTCTTTTATTTATCTTGTAAGACCCCGTCTGTGGTCACTCTTAGTATTTTAGTACCGTCTTTGACCGGGGTAGTTGTAATAGGTTGTAAAACCGGTTCGGGGATAACCTGGGCCGCCATCCGTTTCTTCCTGGCCATATATAAGAAGCCTGTAAAGAAGGTGGCTGAACCGATGACAATCATCAGGAGAAGTGTAACACCAAGACCTTGCAGGATAAACGCTCCCAGGATGTAAGCGGCATTGATAGCCACTGATACCAGGGTGGTTTGCCTGTGGTTCAGTTTAAGATCAAGCAGGTAGTGGTGAATATGGTTCCTGTCTGCAGAGAAAGGCGATCTGCCTTGCAACATGCGAACTGAGAATACTCTTAATGTATCGAACAATGGAACAATAAGGATAGCGAATGCGACTGCCGGGGTGGATGAAATCGGCATCTTGGCGGCAGGATTGCCTGCAACCTCGATAAATTTCAGGACCAGCACAGCATTTACAAGCCCGATCAGCAATGATCCTGTATCGCCCATAAATATTTTAGCCGGAGAGATATTGTATATAAGAAAGCTGGCTAAACCGCCTGCCATTGCAAAACCGATCACTGCATAAGTAAGCTCTCCCACATGCAGGAAGTAAGCGCCTAATACCGCACTCACCAATAAGCCTATACTACCGGCATGGCCATCAACACCGTCAATAAGGTTAAATGCATTGATGATCACTATAAAGGTGAAGTAAGTAAAGATGAGGCTGATATTAGGAGGAAGTGTATATATACCGAAGATACCGTACATGCTCGTGAGCTGCAGGTTGCCAAGGTAAATAATTGCGAAAGAGGCGGCTAATTGTCCGATTAGCTTTTTCAGAGGCGATAATCCTACGAGGTCATCTTTCATTCCCACCATGAAGATGATGAAGAATGCAGCCATCATATACTGGAACGGGGAGTTGGCTACGGCTGGTACACAGATAGCGGTAGCGATGATGAAACCAGAAAAGAATCCGATTCCGCCCAGCGTTGGAATACGCTTTTTGTGGGTCTTTCTTGCGTCCGGTTCGTCGTATAAATGCTTTAATTCCGCAACCTTGATCAGAATTGGAATTGAAAAATAGGTTACCACAAAACTCAGGACGGTAGCAATTAATACATTCTCCATTGGTGGGGCTTAATTGTGCAAAGATATTAATTTCAACCAAATGTGAAAAAGAAAGGCTGAAAAATTTGAAAATTTTGAATACTTTGGACCCGCAAAAAAATAACAACCGCCACAAAATCTTCTAAAACTTATTAGTTTTGCGGCTCTAAAAATAACAACTATCATGCCACAGCTTACAGATATTGCTACTCAGATCAGACGAGACATTGTCAGAATGGTTCATGGCGTTCAAAGTGGCCACCCTGGTGGTTCTTTGGGATGTGCCGACTTCTTTACCGCTTTGTATTTTAAGGTGATGGACCACAAGCCTGAACCATTTGATATGGACGGTAAAAACCAGGATCTGTTCTTCCTGTCTAACGGTCACATCTCTCCGGTGTTTTACAGTGCGCTGGCCCGTTCAGGTTATTTTCCAGTACAGGAGCTCAGCACTTTCCGTAAGCTGAACAGCCGCCTGCAAGGTCACCCTACTACCCACGAACACCTGCCTGGTATCCGTATGGCTTCAGGCTCGCTGGGTCAGGGTATCAGCGTGGCTATCGGCGCCGCCCTAACGAAAAAACTGAATAAAGATAAGAACCTGGTATTCTGCCTCACCGGAGATGGTGAACTGGAAGAAGGACAGATCTGGGAAGCACTGATGTTTGCCCCGCATAATAAAGTCGACAACCTGATTGTAACTGTAGACCTGAATGGACAACAGATCGACGGTACAACTGCTGATGTAGCTGGCTTGGGCGATGTTGGAGCAAAATTTAAAGTATTTGGTTGGGAAGTATTGGAAATGAATGGAAATGATATGGATGATGTGGTTGCAGTACTGGAAAAAGCTAAAAGCCTCACCGGTAACGGCAAACCGATCGCCATCATGATGAAAACCGTAATGGGACAAGGTGTCGACTTCATGGAAGGCCACCACGAATGGCATGGTATTGCCCCTAGCGACGAACAACTCGCTAAAGCCCTCGCACAATTGCCTGAAACCCTGGGCGATTATTAACCTAGTTTCACGCAAAGATTCTGTGTTTAAAACCAAATAATATTTAACTTAGTAGTCTATAAGGCAACCTAAGTTAGCCTGTTTAGAGAGTTGTACTTGTACAGCTCTCTAATTTTTTATAGTATAGTTTATCGTAGGGAACTTGCTTTTTAAAGATAATAAAGGTCATCTCCAACAATTTCCTTTGTATAGCAGCAATAGCTTTCTTTTTTATACCATGTCTTGCAACTAGTTTATTAAATATATCTTTAAAGTGATCATCACTTCTGATAACGGATAAAGCGGGTAGGTAAAAGGCCTTTCGTAGGTGTCTATTACCCTTTTTAGACAATCTGGGTTTGCTTTTAAC